>CALURO010000001.1 GCA_944323205.1 uncultured Mucispirillum sp.
CTGCTCATACATAAATTATACTTATCTTTTGGCAGCTGCTCACACCGCCAAAAGCATGCTCAAAAGGAAAAAGCCTGCAAACCAAGCCTTATTAATAAAGTCTTATAAGACTTCATTAATAAAACCTTATTAAAAAGCATATATAAACAAAAAAGCCGACAGTATGCTAAAACATAAAGTCGGCTTAATTGGTTTAATACCGTTATAAACATTAAAATTTAATTTTTAATATAAATATAATTATATAATATGTAAATTATTTTTTTTTAAATTTATAAAGCAACCCAAAAAAAAGAGCTGACAAAGATATTATCTTTACCAGCTCAATTATTTTGATACCTTAACTATTCATCTTTAACTAGAAATAATTTAGTATTTCTTTTTTTACTTTCTATATTTCCTTTATCGGAAATATTTTTATTTACTTTAATCTTTTTTTTTAATTTTTTAAAGGCTTTATAAATAATCTGTCTCCCTTATGAAACTATTATCGGAATATAGAAAAATTACTTTAATAAATTTTTTATAATTTTAAATATTATTTTTGAACTTACTTAAAAATGGATGTATTTAAAAATAAAAGTTTAAATAGATTCTTCGCCTACTATCGTAGGCTCTGAATGACAGTGGTATATTGGCAACTATTACCATTTTGTCACTCAGAGGGAGCTTGCGACCGAAGAGTCTATAATTTTTACAAGCTAGAACATTATAAGATTCTTCGCCTGAATGCTCAGGCTCTGAATGACAGTTATTACAATTATTTATATTTTTACATATATTATCAAGTAGTTATAGCATTTTTAATAAAAAAATGGGGTACACACAGAAAAAAAGTATTGCAATTTATAAAATAATGTATAATATTATATTTATATTATACTATGTGCGTATGTATAATATGTTTTAAGAACATGCAGCATGTGCGTAAACTGTATGTTTAAAAGGAGCGAACAAGAGCCTGCCAGTGAAATCAGGGGGTTTCTTTCGCTAAGTTTGTTTTAACAGCTTAGCAATGTAGGTTATTAGTGAATGGATAACTTATTATTACATTTTAATATGGTATCAAAATATATGAGCCAAGTCAGGATTATACCCTGTTACTTGGATTTTTTGTTTTAGGCTTTAAATATATTTATATTTTTAAATATATAGTCTAAAATTGTATATATTAAAGATTTAAGCTGTTGAAACATTTATTTTTAAATATTTATAAGTATAAATGTATGTATCAACACAATTGAGCCGCATTAGTTAATACTGATGTGGCTTTTTTTGTTTATAACATAAGGAGCGAAAAAATATGCGGATATCAAAGCCAAATTCATAATTAATAACTAAAAATATTATTTAAAAATGCATGATTTAGAAGAATACTGATAAGTTTGCAATTATAATTACAGTTTATAAATATCAGAATATTAACTGTAAACTCAGCTGTTTTTAAAACTGATGATGTTGTGAATATTACAAAACAGTAAAGATAAAATCTTTGAAATTTGCAAACTGTTTTTAAGCAGTATCTACTATTTTTGCATACCATTATTACATAATTATATAATTTACTAATAATAAATATAGTTTATTATATTTTGCCTAATGGATTTTTGCGATAAATAAACTATATTTGTAAATTAAAATTTTATTAATATTTTTTGGAGGTATTTGGGAATTATAGGGTTATTTTATTAGTTAAGTTTGATATTACTATACAATATCTGTGCAAGGAAGATTATGATATTTAAGTTATATTTGGCGGTATAACAATTATATGTAAATTAATATTATAATAAGGATATTATAATATAATTTTGATAACATTCATGGAGGATATTATTATGGCTATTTCAATTATTAATAATTCAACAGCAATAGGTGCTCAAGGCAGTGTAAATAATGCTAACAACAGCTTAACAAAAACATTAAAAGCTTTATCTACTGGGTTAAGAATAAATAGTGCAGCAGATGATGCGTCAGGTTTAGCAGTTTCTGAAAAATTAAGAGGACAGATTTCTGGTCTTGAAAAAGCTGCTTCTAATGCTCAAGACGCTATCAGTTTACTGCAAACAGCAGAAGGTGCTATGGGCTCTATGACATCAATGATACAAAGGATAAGAGAGCTTGCAGTTCAAGCAGGCGACCCAGCTTATACATCAAATGACCGTGCAATGTTACAGCTTGAAGTAGACCAGCTAAAAGAAGAAATAGACAGAGTTTCTAATACAACAGAATTTAATACTAAAAAACTTCTTAATGGTGATGCAGCAGGTATATGGTCTTATGCGTCAACTGCCGCCTCTTCTGCTTCAATAGAAGCAATTATTAAAGGGGCACCTGCTGCAGGAGATTACAATATTTCAGCTACTATAACATCAGGTACTGCAGCTACTTATTCATCAAATATTTTTACAAGAGTTTCATCTGCTAATTCAACAGTTAATGTTGTTGCTAGTGCTGGAACAACATTAAATGATATAGTTGCTTTTAAAGATGCAAATGGAAATAATATATTAGCAAATACGCAAATACTTACAATATATGCTGGAAATGGAGAATCTGCAGAAGTTGTGATACAAGGGGATATGACACTTGATGGCTTACAGTCTGCTTTAAATACAGCAATGCAGGAGTTGGGCTTAGGTGCTTCAGGTAATAATACATTAGTTAGTACTACATCATCAGGTGCATTTACATTTCAAGCAAGTGCAACTGGCAGTTTTTCAGAATTATCATTTGCTGGTGATGAAGATTTAATAAATGCATTAGGTATTCACCAAACATCAGAAGCAACAGATGGCTCTATTAGTGTAAATATTACAGATACTGATGGCGCTGCTCTAGCAAGCGGTTCTACTAATGACGGAAGAGTAAGAAATTTAATAGATGGAGTAGATATTGATATACAGTCATATGCATCTGGAACATACACCTTCCGACTTCATGTTAAAGATAATGCAACAAAAGCAGCAGTCGGTGCAAATGAAGGTCAGGTTTTAGATATATCTATAGGCAGACTTGATACTAAATCATTAGATATAGATGGTGTAAATGTGGCAACTTTTGATGCAGCACAAAATTCTATTTCAAAACTTGATTATGCACTAGAACAAATTTCAAAAGCAAGAGCAACAGCTGGTGCCCAAATGAACAGGTTAGAATATACTATAAGCAACCTGAATACTACAAGAGAAAATATGGTGGCAGCTGAAAGCCGTATCCGTGATTTAGATATTGCTCAAGCATCTAGTGATTTAGCAGCACAGCAGGTATTAATGCAGTCAGCTACTGCAATGCTCGCTCAGGCTAACCAAATACCAAGTTACGCTATGACACTGCTTTCATAATAAGCTAAATAATAAGTAATATATAAGGACGGGTATGCTTATGGATAATATTAACAAAGTATCTAAAATAGATACCAGCTTAAATGATTCCGCATACCGCGGGTCTCAAAACGATAAAAAAGTGGAGCGAAACAAAATTGAAAAAGTAAGTTTCAGTGATATTTATGATATAAGACTTCTTTCTGCACAGATGAATAAAAGCTCAAGTGAATTTAAACTTGAAAGTGTAGAAGAAGTAAATAAAGAATTAAAAAATGTTATAAAAAACTTAGATGGTGAAAAAGCTGATAATTTGCTAGATGCTTTCCCATCAGAAGATATTATTGAGCTTGCTAAAATGATGTGGAAAAATACCAATTAAGTTTCATATGCCACAAAGCCTGTAAATTAAGGTAAATTATGCCCCAGTATATTATATACTGGGGTTTTTTAGTGGTTATAGTTGATTATTAGAGTTACCTAAAAATTTTATATAGTGTAGAAAAAATCTGGAGATACCCCATTTTTATTAAAAAATGCTATAACCACTTGATAATATATGTAAAAATAGAAATAATCTCAGGCAACTGTCATTCAGAGGGAGCTTGCGACCGAAAAGTCTGTAATTTTTACTAGCTAGGATATTATAAAATTTGAGCCTGACTATCTCAGGCTCAGAATAACAATAGTATTATTAGCTTATTTAATAAACTTAAAGCTCCCGTTTGGGAGCTTATAAGTTTTTAATTGATTGTCTGCAGCAGTGTAAGAGCCTGTTGTGGTATTCTGTTTGCCTGTGCTACCATTGATGTAGCTGATTGAACTAAGATTTGGTTTTTAGTTAAATTAGTTGTTTCTTCAGCTATATCTAAGTCCCTTATTCTAGATTCTGCGGCTGTTAAATTTTCTCTTGCAGTGTCTAAATTAGAAATAGTATATTCTAACCTGTTCATTTGAGCACCTACAGTTGCCCTTGTAGAACTTAATATTTCAAGAGCTTTGTCAATTTTTGTTATAGACCTTTGGGAGAGTTCCATATCCATAACATATACATCATCAATTTCGAGCCCAGTCGTGTCAAGCTGGCCAACAGATATATTTAAAGTCTGACCTTCATTCGCACCTATTTGGAGTTCAGTGCGGTTGTCTACTACGTGTAAATATGCTGTTGAAACTTCATTTGTTGCATTAAATTCAAAGCTTTTTGTGCTGTCATTCCATACAGGCTCAACACCTGCATCTTGTTCTATTGTTATATCCATACCATCAATAATGTTTCTTGCTTTACCGTCATTAACATTATCACTGCCTATAAACTTACCAGTATGGGCATCTGTAACTGTTACATCAATACTTGAATTTACTCCTTCCTGAATAGTTGCTAAACCTAAAGCATTCATTAAGTTTTGGTCGCCTGTAAATACAAGCTCGCTGTCTGTTCCAAGTGCTGCTGTTTGTATTACAAATGTTCCCGGAACTGATTCATTTGTGCCTGCTGTTGCTTTATAAGAATCACTGTTAGCTACCCCTTCTTTACTTACATACCTTACAAGGCTTTCATTTACTGTTCTGCCGCTTGATGTGCTTTCATCTGCACCTAAACCAAGCTCCATTAAAGCAGCTGTTAATTTTTTATCAAAATCTTCAATAGTATCGTCCTGCTCTAAGTAAATTGTTGTAGATTTACCTTGGTTGTAAATTGTAAGCTCTTGTGTATTTGCAAGTATATTTACTCCATCAGCATTTGTAAACTGTGTTAAATCTGATAATTTAGTATCTTTTGTTGCTGGTCCACTATCCCTTACATTGACTGTGGTTACACCTGAAGTAAGTATACCTGCTGTTGGGGTTGTAGCACCAGCCTGCCCTTCTCTAAACTCTACTGTTAAGCTGCCATAATCTACAACTCCAGTTTTTGGGTCCATTGTTGCCATATGGTATTTAATTTCATTATAATCAATTTTTTCATCACCATTATCTGCTTTAACTAAACTGCCTGCTGCAGAATATGTTAATATCGGACCATTATCAATTTGTAATGAACCAGAGCCACTTGCTGCACCATTAAATGCTGTATGCTCTGTATCAAATACTGATACTATTTTATCTCCCGGCTGGATTGTTGAGCCAGCACCTGGAAGTCTTAAAGTCATTTCTGCAGGTGTAGGATTATCACCACCTAAACTTAAAGTAATTGTTGCTGTTGCATTAGCTGCAGCTGTTGCTTCTACCCATGAACTCATTTCACCAGTTTTACTGTCCATATAACGATAGCGATATGTAAAACCACCTGTTACTGAACCATCTGCTGTATCTACTATTTCTACTTCATAATAACCAGACATAGTGTTATTATTGCTTGTAAAAGTTGCTGATGATACTCTCCAGTTAGACTGGCTGCCTTCTGCACCATGATAAGTCTGCATAGCACTTAATGTATGCGTTGCAATTGTTGCAGTAGTTGTTGCTGAAACACTTCCTTTAACTACTACTGACATACCAGCAGTATTTGTAACAGGTATATTTTCTGGGTCTCTTACACTTGTAACAGATGCACTTGCTGGGTTAGTATTTGTCACTTCTGAAACTAACACACCATCTTTTACCTGCATAATTTGTGATTTATATACATTATTTTGTCCCGGCTGAACTGAAGTATCTACTTTATAGTTACCTTCTGCAACTTCTGGACCTTTTACTACTGCACCTAAATAGTTTTCTGTGGAACTCCATAAAGCGGTGCCGCTTCCGTCAAGCAGTTTTTTAGTATTAAATTCTGATGTTTGGGAAATACGGTTAATTTCGTCTTTTAACTGGTCAACTTCTAACTGTAACATTTCCCTGTCGTTAGTTGTATATATACCGTTACCTGCCTGCACTGCAAGCTCACGCATACGCTGAAGCATAGATGTAACTGACGCCATAGCACCCTCAGCAGTTTGTAAATATGAAATACCATCTTGAGCATTCATACTTGCTCTTTTCATACCGCTGATTTGACCGCGTAATTTTTCTGATATTGCAAGTCCTGAAGCATCATCTGCTGCAGTGTTTATTCTTAATCCTGAAGATAATCTTTGTAACGATTTTGTTTGAGCATTATTTGCAATGTTTAAATATCTCTGTGCACCTAAGCTGGTCACATTATTATAAATTGATAAAGCCATGACATACCTCCGTGTAAGTGCTTTACTGCGGGGCTTCCTTGCCCGAAATTCCTTTTTTTTAATACTTTTTTAATTTAAAGTTTGTCCTTGCATTTTTGGTCGGTTATGATTTCTTGAAAATTTAAGAAATCTTATAAATCGCTTTTCTCATAATGCCTTCTCCTTAACCTTTTCAGGTTAGTTTGTCGACATACGATTTAAAAGATTAATGATATGTTCGTCATGCCGACCTGATTGTTTCAGTATCTTCTTTTTTTGTAAGGCTGCTTCCCTTAAACCTGCTAGTGCCTTTGGGGGTCAAAAGCGGCTTATTTATTAGAGTAAGCTCCCTACATAAGCTATATCGTCAAATAGTTTAAAATACTTTAGAAAAAAATTTATTTTTTTTTAATCTTCTAATCTATCAGTATTCTTATTTATAATATCGTATAATTTTAAAATTACTTTATGGTTATTTTTGGGTAAGTCTACTTCGCCTACTATCGCAGGCTCTGAATGACAGTCTATGGCAATTATTCATATTTTTACATATATTATCAAGTAGTTATAGCATTTTTTAATAAAAAAACAGGATATCCCCAGTATAATTATTTATTGATAAAGTAAAAACTATATGATAAATAAATTATATCTTATTTATATGGATAAAGTTATGAATAACAACTACATTAAATATACTGATATAGTTAAGCATATTAATATCT
Source organism: uncultured Mucispirillum sp. (assembly GCA_944323205.1). Taxonomy (GTDB): domain Bacteria; phylum Chrysiogenota; class Deferribacteres; order Deferribacterales; family Mucispirillaceae; genus Mucispirillum. Next base: position 7,195 of record CALURO010000001.1, read on the forward strand.
GCTCTGATGATATTATCTTACTGTCTTCTAATCTTATGAAGACTATTTTTTATGCAAAAAAATATGAAAAAGAATTTAATTATAACAAATTTATAGATTCATTTTTAGAAGTAATCGGCACAAACGGCACTTTGCTTATACCATCATATAACTGGGATTTTTGTAAAGGTATTGCTTTTGATTATAAAAATACAATTAGTAAAACAGGAATTTTAGCCGATGAAGCAGTTAAAAGAAGTGATTTTAAAAGAACAAAACATCCATTATATTCTCATATTGTATGGGGTAAAGATAAAGATATGCTTTGCAGTTTAGATTATATAGATGCATTTGGTGCTGATAGTATTTTTGCTTATCTTACTAATAATAATGCAAAAAATGTAGGTATTGATGTTGATTTAGACGGATGTTTTTCTACTATATACTATTTTGAGCAAAAATATGGAGTTCCATATAGATATATTAAATATTTTAAAAGCAGCTATATTGATGAAAATTGTATTTCTTCTGTAAAAACATACAGTATGAATGTTAGATATGCTGAAATTAATTCTAAATTTTCCGGCAAAGAAATGTATGAATATCTAAAAAATAATAAAGCTGTTGAAGAATACCATATAAATAAATCTTTTGTCAGCATATTTAATATTAAAAAAACAGAAATGTATATAAAAGATGATATATTAAATAATAACTCAAAAAAATTTATGATATATGATATGGATAAACTTAATTCTTTTAATAAAGATAAAGGTTATTCCATTATAAAAAATCTTTTTTCTATCAACCGCAGTCTTTCGGGTAATGGTAACAGAGAAACACTTAATTATTTAAAAGAAAACTGCTTAGGTGAGCTGCAGATGAAAGAGTATTCTGTTAAAGAGAACCCTGAAACTTTTGACTGGAAAACTCCTTATGAATGGAATATTAATAATGCTTATATTGAAGATGAAAATGGAAATAAAATAGTAGATTTTAAAGATAATAACCTGCATATATTAGGATATTCTGAGCCTGTGGATATAACTATTCCATTTTCTGAACTTGATAAATATTTATATTCTCTTGAAAATGATATAGATGCGATACCCTACACCACATCATATTATAAAAAACGCTGGGGGTTCTGTATTACCCACAGACAGAGAGAAGAGTTGCGTAAAAATCCTGATAAATTATACCATGTAGTTATAGACAGCTCTTACAACGAAAACGGCTCAATTACTTACGGTGAACTTATTATTAATGGATATAAAGATGATGAAATTTTAATATCTACATATATCTGCCATCCGTCAATGGCAAATGATAATTTATCAGGAATTGCAGCAGCAGTAGCAGCAGCAAAATATATATATGCACTGCCTGAAAGAAAATATACATACCGCATTATTTTTATTCCAGAAACAATTGGAGCATTAATATATTTAAAAGAAAATATAGAACATTTAAAAAAATCAGTAAAAGCAGGGTTTGTGCTTTCATGTATTGGCGATGACGGGGATTATTCATGTGTCCATACTCCATATAATAATACTTATACTGATAAAATAGTAACTCATGTATTAAAATACATTACAGATAAACCAAAAGAATATTCTTTTTTAGAACGGGGCAGTGATGAAAGGCAGTTTTGCGCACCCCTTGTAAATCTGCCAGTATGCACTTTATCACGCACTAAATTTGGTAAATTTAAAGAATACCATACTTCTAATGATAACCTTGACTTTGTTACTGAAATTGGTCTTGGGGGGGGGGCTTAATTATATACAACAATGCATTAATATACTTGAAAATAATGAATATTATAAAATCAAAACAGTAGGCGAGCCTCAGCTTGGCAAATACGGCTTATACCCTACTATCAGCCAAAAAGGAAGTGCAGACTACACAAGAAATTTAACAAATATTATTGCATATTTAAACGGCAGTAATTCTATATTAGATATTGCAGAATTATTAAATATGCATTTTAATAGTGTATTAAATATTATAAATAAATTAAAAGAAAATAATTTAATAGATAAATGTGAGAAATGATATGAATAATATTACACTTACAAATGACGAAAAAATATACTGGGAAAAAATATTTAATTCAGAATTTATCTTTGAAACAGAATGTTATAAAACATGCAATAGTTTTTGCTGCAGATGGGACAGTGAAGACATACCTCTTAAAATAATACCAAAAGGGGGAACATTATTTTATCTGCCAAAAGAATATGCATATATTTCTCAATATGGCAAAGTAACAGAAAATAACCCATTTATAATGAAAGCGAAATTATTTGATAAAGAAATTTATCTTTATTATAAACATTGTAATGATGATAATAACTGTAATATTAAATTTTCCCGCTCATTATACTGTAAATTATACCCATTTTTACCAGTCTTTGATATAAATGGTAATCTTAATGATATTAAATATATTTCCGTATATGATGTAACGGCTAATATTATCGGTCAAAAAACGCCGTGTTATGTTATAGATTTAAAAACAAAATATTTAAAATACTGGCAGGAAAATACAGAAAAAATACAACTTTTAAAAGAGCCATACACCCTGTTTTACTTAATGGTTGGTAATATTTTACACGACAATTATGTTAATACTCTTACTGATAATAAGGAATTAATGTCATTAACAGGCAGCATATTTTGGAAAAAATGGGAAAAATTATATCTTGCTGGCAGACTTGTAGATAAATTACAGTTTCAAAAGGATATTGAGAACTTATATCAGGAAATGAATAGTAAATATAATTTTATATATACATTATAATGATATATATTATATTTTCTCAATAAAAATATGATATATACTATCAACAGATTCTGCTGTTATAAATTTATAATCTTCTGAAATAGTATAGTTAGTTCTATCATTTCTTCGTAAATAAACAATATTAAACCTATTATTTAATATTTTAACTACTGCATTTAGAGTAATACTATTAATATATATAGCACTATCCTTAAATAAATAATTATTCTCATTATCATCTTGCTTTAACCTAATGCTTGTTGAACTAATTTCTGATTTTGGTGTTAAGAGTGCTACCCCCCCCCTATGCATAACTCTATGTATTTCGTCTATTGCTTTCATATAAACTTCTTCATTAACACACATTAATACACCCTGGTCTATAACAATATGAAAAAAATCATTCTCAAATGGAAGGCTGTCAACAGATGCGGTTTGGATATTGCCTTTAAGGTTATGCTGTAAAAAAGAAGTTTTAGCATAATTAACAGCTGTTTCTGAAATATCAATTCCATACACATTGTACCCTAATTCTGCTAAATACTTAATATTAGAGCCAGAACCACACCCTACTTCTAAAACATTAATATTTTTAGGCTGTATATTTGGATATTTTTTTGAATAAAAATTTACTAACTCAATAACAATTGGAAATGGAAACTTCATTATTGCTTTTTCCTGCTTTTCACTATATAAATCTTCCCAAGCATTATTCATAAAAAGTACCCCTTTATAGATTTATTATATATTATGAATATTTCCTTTATTTGTCAATGTTAATAAAATCCTCTGGTGGTACCCCTTTTTTTATTAAAAAATGCTATAACTACTTGATAATATATGTAAAAATAGAAATAATCTCAGTTAACTGTCATTCAGAGCCTGCGATAGTAGGCGAAGAATCTTATAATGTTCTAGTTAGTAAAAATTATAGACTCTTCGCTTCGCTCTGAGTGACATAAGGTGTTGTAAAAAAAATGGGTTACCCCTAGTAATAAAATCAGCTTGAAAAATATGTGTAAATATTATATTATACCACGATATATAGATGTATGGTGATAAAAATGAGTGAAAATGATATTAGAAAAATAATATATAAAATATTTGAACAAAATGATATTAGTCTTCAAAATATTAATGAAGATACATCTTTAATATCAAATGGAATTGTTGATTCTATGACTTTTGTTAATATCCTTTTAGCTATTGAAGAAGAATTAAATATAGAAATAGATTTTGAAAATATAGATATTAATTCTATTGTTACAATAAACAGCTTATGTGATACAGTATCTAAAATAACTAATTAATTGAGTTAATATATGAATATTCAACAATATTTATTAAAGTCATTTAAAAAATATAATGATAATAATGCATTATTTACATATAATAAATATTACACATATAATCAGCTTGCAGAATTATCATGTAAAATTGCAGATACAATCCTGTATATAAAATATATTAAACAGCCAGTAATCATAATGGGTTCTAAAAGCTTTTACACTCATGCAGCAATATGTGGAACAATAATTGCAGGCTCTTATTATATCCCATTAAATGAAACATTCCCATTAGAAAGAAATATGAATATTATAAAATTATCTAATGCGAAAATATTATTATTAGATTACACCGATTTTGCACACTATGATGATATACTTAATAATATTCATAATTATAATATAATATGTCCAGAAGAACATTATGAATATTTATCATCAAAATTTACTAACCACAATTTTTATACACCAAAAGATTATAATAATAAATTATTAGATGCAGAAAAAGATGATGCAGTATATATGCTTTTTACATCAGGAAGTACAGGTGTTCCAAAAGGTATTAAAATATCTAATCTTAATATAAGCAGTTATATACAGGCATTTATAAAAAGACATTCTATTACAAATCAAGATAAACTTATGCAGATGAATGATTTAACTTTTGATTTATCTATTCATTCAATATTTTTAAGTTTTATTTGTGGTGCATGTCTTTATATCCCTGATAGTAATAATAAAATTAATCCAAATAAATTTATAATTTCACATGAAATAACACATATAATTATGGTGCCATCATCACTTGCAATTATGAAAAAATTGCGGCTTTTAAAAAGCAGTGTTTTTCAATCTGTAAAATATATTGGCTTTTGCGGAGAAACTTTGCCTTTTGATAATGCCATATTAATTGCAGAAGCTGCACCTAATGCAAAATTAGAAAATATTTATGGTCCCACAGAAGCAACTATCGCCTGCACTTATTTTGAGTTTACTAAAAATACAAAAGAATTGCCAGAATATGCTGGTTCTATGCCAATAGGAAAAGCATACGATGATATGGAAGTATTTTTAATAGATGAAAATTTAAATATAATAAATACTGGTATTGGGCAGATTGTTCTTTCAGGCAGACAGTTAGCTAAAGGCTATGTAAATAATGAAACACAAACAAAGGAAAAATTTATAAAAATAAATAATAAAGACTGCTACCTTACAGGTGATTTAGGAAGATGGGTTAATGGTGAACTTGTATTTCTTGGCAGAAACGATGCACAAGTACAGATTAAAGGATACAGAGTAGAGCTTTATGAAATAGAAAATGCTATTTCTAAAATAGAAAATATTGTATCAAATGCAGTCATACCTACACCTGTAAACAGTATAACTTATGAAAATTTAACCGCATTCATTATTGTCAAAGATGATAATATAGATACATATCAAATAAAATCTATCTTATCACAAACTCTTCCTGATTATATGGTACCAAATAAATATATTATCTTAGATAATATGCCCCTTAATAGTAATGGTAAGATAGATAGAAACCAACTAAAAAATATGATTAAATAACACAGAAGACCATACTTTTTCCCCTAGAATATTTTTTATATATAGTATATAGTATATGGCAGTAGATACGCTATGAGGTGATATATGCTTACTGTTATTATTTTGGCAGCAGGAAAAGGCACTAGAATGAAATCTGAAAATCCTAAAGTATTATTTAGTGCTGCCGGCAAGCCTATGATAGATTATGCTATAGATTTAAGCAGACAGTTAAATCCAGATAAAATTATTGTAGTAACTGGTGCAGGTGCTGAAAAAGTAAAAGAACATTTACAAAATTCTTCAGTTGAATTTGCTATGCAGAAAGAGCAAAACGGCACAGCTGATGCGGTTATGGCAGCACTTGATTTTATTCCAGATACTGGTAAAACTTTAATACTATGCGGCGATATGCCTTTAATGAAATATGAAACATTAAATAACTTCATAAATACTGTTAAACAGGATATATCCTTTATCAGTGTTAAAATGAAAAATCCAAAAGGTTATGGCAGAATTATCCGTTCCGCAAATGGCTATGTATTAAAAATTGTAGAAGAAAAAGATGCCAACGAACATGAAAAAAGAATAGATGAAGTTAATACAGGCGTCTATTTATGTTCATCTGTAGAATTGAAAAACCGCCTTAAAAATATAGATAATAATAATGCTCAAAATGAGTATTATTTAACAGATATAGTTTGCAGCGGTGCTGAAGCATTTTTAGCAGATAACGAAATGGAATTTTTAGGTGTTAATGATAGAGTGCAGCTAAGCACTGCTTCAAAAATACTTATGCAGGAAAGAGCAGAATCTTATATGAAAGATGGCGTTTCTATTATAGACCCATCATCAGTATATATTGATATAGATGTGGTTATAGGTAAAGATACTGTTATATATCCAAATGTATTTATAGAAAATAATACAAAAATTGGCAAAAATGTAATTATTCGTTCAGGGTGCAGAATAAATAATTCTGTAATTGAAGAAAATGTTGAAATTAAGGATAACACATTAATAGAAGATTCTTTTGTTGGTGCAGGCTCTTCTATTGGCCCTATGGCTCATCTTCGCCCCGGTTCTTATTTAGCTGGTGAAAATAAAGTAGGAAACTTTGTAGAGCTTAAAAAAACCACTATGGGAAAAGGCTCAAAAGCAAGCCATTTAACTTATTTAGGTGATGCTATTCTTGGTGAAAATGTTAATATCGGCTGCGGCACAATTACATGCAATTATGACGGGTTTAATAAATATAAAACTATTATAGGTAATAATGTATTTGTTGGCAGTGATACTCAGTTTGTAGCACCTGTTACTGTTGGAGATAATGTATTGGTAGCAGCAGGCAGCACTATTACTAAAGATATTAATACAAATGATTTAGCAATAGCTAGAACACCGCAGAAAAATATTGAAAATAAAGGTAAAGAGATAATGGAAATAAATAAAGCAAAAAAAGAGGGTAAAGGTAAATAACCCTTGAAAATAAGAAGTTATTTAAGTTCAAAACTCAGCAGCCTTATTACTAAATATGAAGATGTAGTAATAATCGCTGTTGCTGTTGCAATAGGTATGGCAGCAGGTATTGGTAATATCATATTTAGAACACTTATTCATTTTCTGCAGAAAAATCTATATGGTGTTGAAAGTGAAGTTATGCTTTACAACCTGCAGGATACTGCTAAATGGAAGCTGATATTAATACCTGCATTAGGTGGATTAGCTGTTGGAATTATTACTACCTTATTTAAATCAAATGTTCATTCTGTTGCTGATGTTATTAAAGCAATATCACTGCACAGAACATTATCCCCTGTTACTGCCATTTTAAAAACAATAACTTCTGCTATAACTTTAGGCACTGGCGGTTCTGCAGGCAGGGAAGGCCCTATTATTATGATTGGTGCATCTCTTGGCTCAGCTGTAGGCCAGTTTTTCAAATTTTCTCACACAAGAATAAGCAGTGCAACTGCATGTGGTGCTGCTGGCGGTATTGCTGCCACATTTAATGCACCTATGGGCGGTGCTATGTTTGCAGCAGAAGTTCTGCTTGGTAAATACGGCATTAAAACATTCAGCCCGCTGATTATTTCTGCAGTAACTGCAACAGTTGTAAGCCGTGCTTATTTTGGTGATGAAATTACTATTCATGCCCCAGATTATGTTTTAAAAAGTGCAGCAGAACTGCCGCTTTATGCTGTAATGGGTATATTTATTGCACTAATTAGTGTATTTTTTATAAGATTTTTTTATAAAGTAAGTGATGCTTTTGCATTTCTGCCGCTTCCAAAATGGATAAAACCTGCTATAGGCGGTCTTTTAATGGGAATACTTGGAGTATTCTGCGTAAATATTATGGGTGTAGGATACGGCACTATTATTGAAATACTGCAAAATAAAATACCATGGTATATATTAATAGTATTTGTATTTTTAAAAATTGTAGCAACATCTCTTACATTAGGCTCTGGGGGCTCTGGCGGCCAGCTTGTTCCAAGCCTTTTTATAGGGGCTGCAGCAGGCGGTTTTTTTGGCGGGCTTATGCAGTATATTTTCCCCAATATTGCAGGAAACCCAGAAACTTATGCACTTGTTGGAATGGGAGCTATGCTTGCAGCTGTTATTCGGGCACCTATCACATCTATATTAATACTTTTTGAAATAACACAAAGTTACCATATTGTGCTGCCTGTAATGATTACATGTATTATTGCTAATATGATTGCTTCCCGCATAGAAAAAGACAGTATGTTTACATGGACATTAACCCGTGCAGGGTTTAATATTAATCACGGTGTAGAAAAAAGTATATTAGAATCCATAAAAGTAAAAGATATTATGCTTACAGATATTATAGCATTTAATGATAATACTTCTATTAATGATATAAAAAAATCTATTGAGAAAAAGCCACATGCTTATTTCCCTGTTGTTAATAATGAAGGATATTTAACAGGCGTTATATCATTAAACGATTTAAAGGAAGAAATTTTTAGTGGAAAAAACTTAGAAACTACTTTAGCGAAAGATTTTGGCGCAAGGCGTAATATAATAACAGTAACACCTGAAGAAACTTTAGAACAGGCTATGAGAGATTTTGGTATTAAAGAAGTTGGTGATTTACCTGTTGTAGAAATAGAAGAAAAAGGTATGAAACTTGTAGGGCTTTTAAGAAGAAGCGATATTATTATTGCTTATAACAAAAAAGTTGTAGATTTTGAGCCTGATAAATAAGGGAGGCATAATATTCTTAACATTGATGAGGCATTAAATGAAAGACAGGTGGAAGCTGTAAAAACTACAGAAGGTCCTGTTTTAGTGCTTGCAGGAGCCGGCACTGGAAAAACAAGAGTTATTACTTACCGCATAGCACATTTAATTGTAAATAAGGAAGTATCTGCAGGAAATATTTTAGCTGTTACTTTCACTAATAAAGCAGCAGGTGAGATGAAAAGCAGACTGCAGGAATTAATTGGTGCTCTTGCTAATGGGGTATGGATGGGAACATTTCACTCTATATGTTTAGGGATACTCCGTGCTGAAACAGAATATGCAGGGCTGCCAAAATCTTTTTCTATTGTAGACCAGGAAGACAGGCTTGCAATACTCAGGCAGATTATAAAAGCTCTTAATATTGACCCTAAGCAGTTCAGCCCAAAATCATATCTGCATGCTATAAGCTCATATAAAAATACAGAAAACTATGTTAGAAATGAGCCTATAGAAGAAACTTTCCATATGCTTAAAATAGTTTATGAAGCATACAGGCAGGAGCTAGAGCTGCAACGGCTTGTAGATTTTGATGATATGATATCATTATGTGTGCGGATGTTTGTAAATTTTCCTGAAATATTAAATAAATATCAAGATATCTATAAATATATACTTGTTGATGAATATCAGGATACTAATGCTGTGCAGTTCAGGCTTTTGTATATGCTTGCAGGTGCAAATGGAAACTTATGTGTTGTTGGAGATGATGACCAGTCCATATACGGCTGGCGTGGAGCAGAAGTCCGCAATATATTAGAGTTTGATAAAGTTTTTGAAAATGTAAAAGAGATTAAGCTTGAAGGGAATTACAGAAGCGGCAAAAGTATATTATCTATTGCTAACAGGCTGATAGAAAATAACACATACCGCAGAGGTAAAACATTAGAAGCCAGTGCAGATAAAGAGTCAGAAGTTAGAAAGTTTGACTGGTATAATGATGTAGAAGAAGCCAGTTTTGTGGCAAAAACTATAATTGATAAGCATGATAATGGTATAAATTATGATGATATAGCCATACTTTACAGAACTAATGCTCAGTCATTAAATTTTGAAAGAGCATTAAAAATGGCAAATATTCCACATAAAGTCATAGGCAATATCGGATTTTACCAGCGAAGAGAAATTAAAGATATTCTAGCTTATTTAAAATTTTCTGATAACCAGAATGATGAACAGGCTTTTCTTAGAAGTATATCTATACCAAAAAGAGGGCTGGGTAACTCCACTAATGATAAAATAATATCTTATGCAGAAGAAAATAATATTACTATACTTGAAGCACTAGAAACTGACTTAAAATTCCTTGCTAAAAGCAGAGCTGCTGTTGATATATATATTACATTAATACATGATGTTATTAAATGCGAGAGCATTAGAGAAAAAATAGAACTTATACTTAACACTATAAAATATAAAGAATATCTGCAAAATTCAGGTGAAGAACCAGATATAATAGAAAGAAAAATAGAAAATATAGATGAGCTTATATCAGATGCTGTTCGTTTTGAAGAGCAAAACGGCTCATCTCTTTCTGACTTTTTAGCAGGTGCTGCTCTTATATCATCTAATGATGAAGATGATATGGAAGGCTCTGTAAAATTAATGACTATACATGCAGCTAAAGGGCTTGAATTTAAGCTGGTTTTTTTAACAGGGCTTGAAGAAGGTCTTTTCCCGCTGGGTAATGAAGAGGGCGAAGCAAATATTGAAGAAGAAAGAAGACTTTGTTATGTTGGAGTCACTCGTGCTATGGAAACTCTTTATATTACAAGAGCAAAAAACAGGCTTCGCGGTGGCAGACATACACAGTCACAGGAATCAAGATTTTTAGGTGAGCTGCAACACGGCAGGGCATTTAAATTTAATAAAGGCTCCACAAACAATACTTTTACAAACAAGTCTGGAAATTATGCAGATTACATTAAAAATTCTTCCAATTCTGAGAAAAAAGAGTATAATGATGATAATGCAGCATCTTTTCCTGCCTCATCAAAAGTATATCATTCTGTATTTGGTGAAGGAATAGTGCTTTTCAGCGAAGGCAGTGGAGAAAATGAAAAAGTAACTGTTCATTTTAAAAAAAATGGTGTTAAAAAAATAATTGCTAAATTTTTAGAAAAAGCATAACTATATAATATATATAAAATGGAGGATATTATGTTACTAAACAAAATTAATCATATAGGTGTGGCAGTAAAATCAATTGAAGCTGCTCTTCCTTTTTACAAAGCTATGGGTGCAGATGTTAACCATATTGAAGAAGTACCAAGCCAGAAAGTAAAAACTGCTTTCATTCAGGTTGGTGAAACTACTATTGAGCTTGTAGAAGCTACTTCTCCAGAAAGCCCTATTGCTAAATATCTTGAAAAAAACAGAGAAGGCTTACATCATATCTGCTTTGAAGTGGAAGATATTGCAGCATGCCTTGCTGAACTTAAAAAAGCAGAGATACCACTTATTGACCAAGAGCCAAAAGCTGGTGCGCATAATATGCTTGTAGCGTTTGTTCATCCAAAAGGTAATAACGGAGTATTAACTGAGCTTGCTCAGCATCAAAAATAAATAAAAAAGGGGGCTTAAAAACCCCCTTATCTATTAATTAACTTTATTCCTGCTCTTCCTGCCATTCTTTATATAGTTCATCAAGAATTTTTGATATATCCTGATAATACTTTTCAGTGTATTCCATAAAAAGAAACTCTAAATCACACATTTCGTCTGTATCTATATTATTTTCTTCAAAATATTCTACTGCATAGTTTTCTACAGCATCATAATAATCACCTTTTTCGCCGCCTTGAATATCATTAAAGCAGTATGAGTATATAAAATCTACAGCTTCTTCTTTTATAAAGCTGCATCTTAATGCACCAATAAGCTTATCTGCAATGAAAAGTCTTAAATCTATACTTTCTGGTGCAGTTTTAACTTTATTAATTTCATCGCTGTATTTTGCTTTAAAACTATCATTTAATAAATCATTTTCTATCAGCCACCTTAAAAGAACAGCCATATGGTTAAATGCTGCAAGCTCCCCTGTCTGCTGAACAAGATTATATTTATAAAGTGGAATAAGATATGCAAGCCCCTCATCAAAAATATCTTCATAGTCATATAAATATCTGTCTGGATAAACAATAAAGTTATGAAAAATCATACGATGGAAAATAAGTGACTGGTCCAGATTTGCTGCACGGTCTATTTCAAAACTCTGTATTGGCATAATCTGTAAAAATCCTACTTTTTCCCCATCTGGAAGTGTGCAGATACGCTCTTCTTCTGATATGTATGCTGGAGATATTAATATACCGCCTGTATCATTGGTGCTTGGAGATAAAGGCTCTTCATCATCCATTATATTGCCCATTACAAAATAGCTGTCATTATCAACAGGTGCTTGAGCAAGGTTTTTTAATACTTTTACAGGATAATTCCATTCGTCATACATACTGCCAAATATTGGAGTAACTGTTTCGCCAGTTATTAAACCTGTAGGTTTTGAAAGAGCCAAATCCATATTCCAGTCTGGGCTTAAATATATTAAAAGTTCAATTCTATCTAAATCAGTATCTTTAAAATCATCAGGCAGCTCCATTTTATAAGCTCCCATACCGCAGGTTATAAGTGTATAAAAATCTCTTTCTTTTGTTGGTTCAATAACAAAAATGCGTAAATCAAGATTTTCACTTTCTTCAACAGGAATTATTCTAGAGATGCTGCCAAAATGCTTTATAATGTGGTCTTCCACAGTCTGCATTTCATAAGGGGAGAAAGAATATTTTGCCATAAGACACCACAAAGATTTTATTTATAAGATTTCACCACATATAATGCAGTGAAATCATTATATTTATGAAAGGGCTTACTCAATCTCATCATTTTTTATAGCCTCTAATTTATTCATTGAAGACTCCAGTTTATTATTTCTTGTAGTTCTTAAAGAATCATATTCTGACGATACTTTCCCTATTAAATCGCCCAGCTTTATAAAGCCCTCTGAATATTTTATCCATTCCTTACGGAAAGAGCCCATTGCCTGCATTAAATCTTTTGCACGCTTTTCCATAGCAAAATTTTCTGCTGCCTGCCTGATTACTGCTAAAACTGATATGGTTGTAACAGGCGAACATATCATAACACCCTCTTTTGATGCCATATCTAAAAGTTCTGGTGCTGTTTCAAATATAAATGAATATATTTTTTCATTAGGAATAAACATAATAGCACAGTTTACAGTGCCGTTTTCTGTATCTATATATTCTCTGCCGGAAATTGCTTTTATATGGTTTTTGACATCTTTTATAAACTCTTTTGCATAAAATGCTTTTTCATTTTCTGGAGATTCCATATATCTTTTATAATTTTCATAAGGAAATTTTACATCCATATTTAAAGTTGTGCCATTAGGAAGTAAAAATGTAAAATCAGGCCTTTTACCTGTCACATCGCTTTTCTGCTGGCGGATATAGTTTATACCTTCTTTAAGTCCTGCATAGTTTAATACATCATCTGCCATACGCTCTGCCCACTGGCCTCTGCCCTGTTTTGATGAAAGTGTTTCCTTTAATCCATTTGTAACATGAAAAAGCTCGCTTGTTTTAGCTCTGCTGTCATCTATAATACTTTTTAATTCGCCCATCTGCATATTTCTTGCATTTTCCATAGTATTAATCAGCCCTGTTAATTTTAAAAGTTCGCTGTTTAATGTTTCTATGCGTTTTTCAATAATCTCTTTCTGACCGCTTATTTCTTTTGCTGATATCTCCCGTTCACTTTTTAATCTTCCAGAAAGCATATCTGTAGTTTTAGATATTGTATCAAGAGAGATTTCTGCAAAGTTGCTTTTTAAAAGTGCTGTTGCTTCATCAAGTGCTGCATTAAATTTTTCTTCACTGCGTCTTGAAGCAAGCTTTGTAATAAACCATACAAATAATGCACCAAACACCATACCAGAAATAAATACACTGATGATATATAAAGTGTTAGACATAATAACTACCTTCCTGCTCTTGCCACCTGCTCTAATGTAACAGATAATATTGTAGAAACACCATATTCCTGCATAGCAACACCATATATAGAGTCTGCGATGCTCATAGTATTATGGTTATGGGTAATAAGTATAAACTGAGTTTTATCAGAAAGTGCTTTTACCATACCAACATATCTTTCAACATTTGCATCATCAAGTGGAGCATCTACCTCATCAAGAAAACAGAATGGAGTAGGTTTCTGCAGAAATAATGCAAATAAAAGTGTCATAGCAGTAAGTGCTTTTTCCCCGCCAGATAAAAGCCCCATATGCTGAAGTTTTTTGCCCGGCGGCTGAATATATATTTCAACACCGCTTATCAGCATATTATCTGGGTCAGTTAATTTAAGTTCTGCCTCCCCGTTGCCAAATAATATATGAAATACCTCTACAAACTTATCTTTTACAGAATTAAATGTTTCTTCAAACATTCTAACAGTAGCTTCATCTGTTTCGCTGATAAATGAATTTATATCATCAATAGAGCCTTCTAAATCATTTCTTTGGTCTGTTAAAAATTTATATCTTTCTTCTGCATCTTTATAGTCATTTAAAGCATTTAAGTTAATAGGCCCTAAATCATCTAAACGGCTTTCTATTCTATTCATCTCTTCTTTTATTTTTCTAGGCTCTCTTTCTTTATCTGCATAAGTTAAATAATCATGGGATATTTCTATGCCATATTTTTCCATATACTGTGCGGCACTTGCTTCTAAGACAGAATTAATACCTGCTAAATCAAGTTCATATTTACGGACTTCATCATCGCCTGTTTTAATTTCTGCATTAATATTTTCAGCCTTATTTCTAATATCTTCTATATTCTGCCGCATTTCATCAAGCATAATGGCAGCATTTCGCACTTCATCTTCTAATGAAAGCACTTCTTTTGATAAATTATCAAGTTGCTCTTTTAAAAGCTCTAACTCTTCATTCCATTTTATTTCATCAACATTTAAAAGCTGCTGCAGCCGTTCTTCAAGTTTAGTGATATTATTTTTTACTTCTTCCCTTATACTTCTTTTGCTGGAAAGCTCCCTTTTAATAGAATTTGTCTGTTCTTCTTTTTGAGCATACTGTATTTTTATTTCTGTATGTTCCTGCTTTTTATCATCTAAGTTATCTTTTATAACTTCCAGCTTTTCTTCTAATTCTAATCGTTTTTCTTCTAAATCTGCCTGTTTTCTGCCTGCATTATTAATATCTTCTTTTAAACTTTCTATTTTTTTAACGCTTTCTGATAAAGTATTTTCTGCAAGCTCTATTTCTTTTGCAATAGTCGTTTTTCTTTTTTCAAGTCTTTCATATTCCTGCATAATGCCAGTATATTCTGCTTCTTTTTTAAGGAAAGAATCTCTTGAATTATTATATACTGCCTGCATATCATTTAAAACATTTATACTTTCTTCTAAATTATTATCAATATAGCTGATAATTTTTTCTGTTTCATAAATATCTGAGCTAAGTTTATCTATTTCTTTTTCAGCTTCTAATATACTTTCTTTTAATGATATTATTTGAAAACCTTTATCTTCTTCCCCTGCCTTTTTATAAATATGATTAGAAAAATAAATATTTTGATAAACTTCATTTACCTGCATATTTAAAAGGTAGTTTCTAATGCTTTCTATTTCACTTTTAAAGGCAAATTTTACAGAGGATTTAAGATGAGATATTTTCTCAAAAAGCTCATCTCTACTTTCATCATTAAATACTATAACATCGCCGATATCAATAAGTTTTACATATTCCATATCAGATAAGAAATCTATTAAAAGCCCTGCAATATAAGGCTTTAATACTGCTGTATCATCATTAAAAGATGAAGCAGCCTCAAGCTGTTTAGTAAAAAAAGATATATTAT
Source organism: uncultured Mucispirillum sp. (assembly GCA_944323205.1). Lineage (GTDB taxonomy): Bacteria > Chrysiogenota > Deferribacteres > Deferribacterales > Mucispirillaceae > Mucispirillum. Next base: position 22,974 of record CALURO010000001.1, read on the forward strand.
TTTCATAACTTTTTATTTCTGCTTTTAATTCTCTGTTTTTTGTTTCTTCCTTTGCTTTCTGACTTGCAAGATTTTCAGTTTTCTCTTTTGCAGTATTTAAGTTTTCTTCGTCCTGCATCATTTTAAACTGCATATTATCCATTTCCTGCTGAAAAGCATCTTTTTTAGAAACTGCTTCATTAAAAGCATCATAAATAGACTGCTGTTCTTTTTTAAGCCTTTCCATATCCTGTTTTATATGTTCATAAGTTGATTCTATCCTTATAAGCTCATTTCTCTTAGCTGTAATGCTGCCTGTATATTCTATATACTCAGCGTCAGTTTCATGAAACTCATCTTCTACATCTTCTTTCTGGCTTATTAAATCATCAATAGTATCAGAAAGTTCTTCCAGCTTATCACCTACATATTCTAATGCATCACTTGCAGTGTCAAGCTCATCTGTCAAGTTTTCAATACTTTCTGCCATCTCTTCGTATCTTGCAGTTTCCTGCCTTATGCTTGCCTGTAAGTTTGCTTTTATATCATCACTTGATGCAATTTTAGTTTCAAGAGCTTTAATATCACCTTCTGTATTTGCTTTTTTCATAGCGGTCTGCACTCTTTTTTCCTGCAGCTGCTCATACTCTTCCTGACGGGCATTATAGTCATTATTTGCTACATTTTCTATACGAACAAGCTCTGCATATTTTGCAAGCATATTTTCTAAATTCTGCTTTTTTTCAATTAAAAGGGATTTTATTTTGCTGCCATCTTCTGCTTTTATATAATAAGAAGTGCATAAATATGACTGTTCAAGCCTTTTGAAATTACTCTGCAGCTCTTCATATATTTTAAGCTGCTCTACTTGAGATGATAACGACTGCATCTGTGTAACAATTTCTTCAATAATATCTGTTACCCTGTCAAGATTATCCCTTGTCTGCTGCAGTCTTCTTTCTGCTTCTTTCTTTTTATCTTTAAACTTTGTAACACCAGCAGTTTCTTCTAAGAAAAACCGTAGTTCTTCAGGGCTTGCATTAATTATTTTATCAACTTTCCCCTGCTCAATAATAGATATACTTCTAGCACCAAGCCCTGTATCCATAAATATATCTTTAATATCTTTTAAGCGGCATTTTCTATTATTAATATAATATTCTCTTTCCCCTGTTTTATAAAATTTACGGGTAATAGTTATTTCTGAGAATGTGCCGTATTTTGCAGCCACCGCCTCATCTATCTCTGATAAAGTAAGTCCTACTTCTGCAAAGCCAGCAGGTTTTCTTTTTTGTGAGCCGTTAAATACAATATCTTCCATTTCAGCACCGCGTAGCTCTTTTGCATTCTGCTCACCAAACACCCAGCGGACAGCATCCATTATATTACTTTTTCCACTGCCATTAGGTCCAACTATAGCTGTAATGCCGTCAGGAAAATCTACAGTTGTCTTATCTACAAATGATTTAAAACCATGAAGGTATAATTTATTAAATTTCATAACATCTTATTTTGCTTGATTTTATATTTTTTTTCAAGGATTATTTTTTAATCTATAACATATAACAGGGAAAATATGTTTCAAACTCTTCCCTTTCTCCCGGGTCGTAATTTAATATTTTTTCCCAGATACTGCCATGCTCCATACAGTAATATATAAAAGGCTTTTTCCAGTGTTTTTTTAATCTTTCTGTAACAAAGCTAATCATTTTTATTCTTTCAGCTTTAAAATACCTTGTTTTGCCATCTATTCCTTTTATAAAATCACCTTTTGTTAAAATAGATGGATTTTTACGCTGCCTTATAATATTCATTAACTCTGATGGACATCTAAATGTAGATATACTTATATATTCTACAGATTCTTCTTTTATTCTTGAAGTTAAATTATCTATTAATTCCCCGTATAATTTTTCAAAATCTTCTGTCATAATTAAAGGGTCAAAGTGAAAGCCTGTTTTATAGCCATATTGTGATACTGTTTCTGCAGCACGCAGCCGCCTTTCCAAAGTGGCAGTATATGGCTCTTCCTGCTCTATAATAGATGCAGGGTTCAAGCTCCAAGATACCATTACATTTTTTGGATTTAAGTTTAAAAGGTTATCTATAACATCAGATTTTGTTTTAAATTCAAATAAAATATTATCAAGATTATTAACAAAAGGCACTATTATTTTTGAAAGGGGTATAGTTTTATCCATTGCAAGACTATCACTTAATTCGCCACTTCCTATACGCCTTTTCTGTTCTTTTACTGATGCCTGAATATCTGCAAGCACATTATCAATATTTCCTGCCACTCTAATATGCTTGTGCGGTAAGTATAACTGCAATATACAGTAAGCACAGTCAAAAGGGCAGCCCTGCATAATATCTACCACATGATAGTTGCAGCACCTGTATATATTTGTAGCAGGACAGCGGTGCACAAAATTATCTGCACAGTTAGATATTACTATATTGCTTTTTTTATCTTCAACATTAAAGCCGTCATCTATTACTTCTATATTATGCTCTTTTGTAATAAGCTCTGCTAAATAAGTATGCTGGGCGGATTTTTCTACATATATCATATAATAAGCTGTATCCTTTTATTAAAAAATTATTTTAACCCATATTTTTCTAATAATTCATAAAATAATTTTATATTTATTTTATTATTTTCTAAAATACTTAATATATTTTCATAATCCTGCATACTGTTTATATCAAAAGAAATATTTAATTTTGGTGATTCAAAGCTGTCTAAATTATTTATTTTTATATTTTTAAAATTATTAATTAATTCTGCATATTTTTCATCTATTTCTATATGGCTTTTACTTCTTGTATCTGGAAATATAAAATCTGGGCTGTAATTTTCTGGAATAATCTCTTTAAAATCACATACCTTTTCAACATATTTACGGAAACCCTGCATAGATAAATCATTATATTTAATATGCTCGGCAATAAAATTTATTATATATTCCTGCTGGCTTGTAATTAATGATGTAGTTTTTAAAGGAATATCTTTTTTATCAATAAAATCTATTAAATTTTTCGGCAGATTTAATGATTTTTCTAATGTTTCAAAACTTTTTCTTCCCTTTATATTTTTTGCCTGAAATATATTTATTTTATTAATATCTGCATTTAATTTAGTGCATATTTCATATATTTTTATAAGTATTTTAAATGAAATATTATGTATAAAATTTACATATAAATTTATGGCATCATCTGCTGAATATTCTCCATAATAAATATATTCACTGCTCCCATTATTAAAGCCGCTTATCTGATAATATATACTATTGATAGACAAGGCAAATGCAGGAAGACTATTATTTTCATAAATATTAAATAAATCTTTATTAATGTTTTCTATTACTTTGATTTCCATAATATCCTTTTATTTTAAAAACAACTCTTCATATTTAAAAAATACATCTCTTACACAGTCAATATCTATACACACTTGAAACTCATTATTCATATTATCATAAGAACTAATATAATACTGCTTAATATTTTCAGGATAATAATTTATATCCATTTTTTCCTGTTTTTCCTTATATAATATTTCTAAATATGCTTTCTGACTTAATAACTCCCTTGATGAACATACAAACAATAATCCATTGTTTTCACTAATATTATCACAGTCTATATTTGCTGCATTATATAAATTAAATGGAGTTTTTACCTTATCAAGCATATTATTTTCCTGCTTATTTTTTATATAATATGCAGGGAAAGTATTAAATCCTGCTTTGCCGTCTAATATATTTACAACAAGCACTTGACCGTCTCGCCTTAAATATATCATCTGCGGATTATTTTCTTTATATATTATTTTAACATTATAATTCCATAAATCGCTGTCAGTAAAATCAGATACAGCACCAGCTAAATCTTCATTTAATATTTTTAATTTTTTATCTATTATAAAATACTGTGCAATATTATTTGTTTTTTTATCAATTATGCAGGCAGCATATACTGGGTCTTTTTTGCCTATATCATAAAAAAGTAAATCATAATTGTCAGCTTTTATTGGATATTTTGAATAACTGCTTAAATATTCCATATATTTTTCAATATCTCTTTGGCTGTATTTGCTGTTCATTACTGCTTTTTCATAGTTTCTGTCTTTTACATAGTCTTTTATCTGTGCATAAGTCAATGGCTGCTTATAATCATACATATCAGCTAATGTATCCACATCACCAGCAGGGGATTGTGGCTCTTTATCATATTTTACTTGATAAATAACATTATCTCTATATGAAAATTTACCCATTTGCGAAACACCATGCAGTGCCTTTGCTGTTTTATCATCTTTAAATATGCCTTTATTATTGTAATTTTTGCCATAATTTACATTAAAATATGCAGAGTTTTTTATAGATATTGTTTTTATATTATTTTCTACTTCTGATGTATTTACTAAATAATATGCATGATTAAATGGCAGTACATAAAGGTTACCAGAATATACATAATTTGTACAGTGTTCCGGCTCATATTTCAGCGGGTTATCACTATTATTATCACCAAAAATTTTATAATAAAGGTTTGCATAAAGGTTTTCATTATCATAGCTTAATTTTGCTTCATCTATTACTAAAATAGAATGAGAATTATTTTTTATCACTGCAAAATTATGATAAAATCCATCATTATAAATATCTGCATAACCAGAAGTCATTAATATATTATCTATATATCCATTTTCTACTGCATGGTTATAAAAATCTACAACATTATCACCTTGAAACTTTGTAACAACAGAAAGTACTTCTGCTATAAAACGCATATCTCTTGTTATATTTTCTATGGCAGTATCACCATTTATTGATATAAATTTATTAAAGTAATAAGATATTTTATCATAATTATAAAACATATCTTTTAAGAAATAAGCATAACTTATTATTAAATAAACTTCACCAGTTTCATCTTCCTTTTCTGCAAGATAGTTTTCTAATACTTTAATAGATTTTTCAAGCTGGCTGTTTAATATTAAAATATTATCCATAGGTTTATTAAATAATCTGCTTTTTATATCTCCATTAATAAATGTATCAGAGCATGCAAGCCTGCTTTTATTATCATCTGCATATTTAAAGCCTATATCTGCAAGTTCTTCATCACTTTTTATCTCTTTTACAAAATATTTTCCTGCAGTATAATTATCATTATTATATGCATTATGAGTGTACTCTCTTAAAAAATACATTGCATCATCAACATCTTCAATATCCATTCTGGAAATAAAATTTATGATATTCTCAGCTGTATATTCTTCATTTTCTATATTCTGTGCAAGTGCTGCATTATTTATTAAAATCAGCATTAATATTATTAATACTTTTTTCATAATATACTCCAAATTACCTATAATTCTATATCGCTGCTTGTAATCAGGCAGTCTGTTTTAGTGCCGCATCTGTTTTTATGGATATATTTTGCTTTTATCATATTTTCTCTACTGCTGCATATTTTTTCTAATTTCTCTATATTATCATTGCTGTTAAGGCAGTCTATAACACCTTTAAAAGTAAATAATTTTCTTTCATCTGGCATCTGATTTCGTATTGTGCCATTCCATACAATATTTAATTTGCCATTATCATTTATAATATAATCTTTCTGGAGAATATTATATTCATATTCACTTAATATTTTAGGCAGTCCTTTCTGCATTGCTGCTTCATCATAAAGATAGCTTGCATAGCCTGTATCAAAATAAGAAGGGTTTTTAAACTCTACTTTTACAGCACTGCCGTCTTTTACTTCAATAGTATATACAGCACCATTTAATGGGAGAATAAAAACTTCATTATCATATATTGCATCAAAATTATTCTGTATTTGATAATCTGCTGTTTTATCATTTTCATCAGTTTCTTTTCCGCTTATGATTATTTTCATCATAGATGTGGTATCTACATAAGTTTCATACTGCATATAAAATGGGTTTATGGCATATTTTGACTGTCTGAAAGCTGTTCCCACAGGCATATAAAAACCGTCGTTTAAATAATTATATATTCCGCCTTTTGAAAAAGCAGCCTGTAAAAATCCTTTTTCTATACCGTCATTTATAAGCTCTACTACACCAGTATTTTCATTATAAGCAACATAAGTTAATAATGCTGTAAGCTGCTTATTATCTTTACCGCTTAAAAAATCAACTTCTAAGCCGCCCAGCTCTTTCCAAAGTGCAGCATGTTTTTTAATTTCTAAAATATTATAAAGCCTGTCCTGAGCTAGATAAGATACAGCAATCATTAAATGAGCCTGTGCTTTTACTGTATCACTTAATTTTTTCATCTGGTTATTAAGAGTATAAATTATCATATTTCTAGCTTTTAAAAGTGATAAATTTATAAGCCTTGCTGCTTCTGTGCCTTTTATATAGCTGTTCTGCACATCAGACATATTATCATTATTAATATTTACACTGTATGGAAGCACATAATCATTAAAATTAAATATTCCAAGATTATCTCTATTTGCATAATATACTGCAATATGCTTATATGCATCACTTAGCGTTGAGCCGTTTTTTAAAAACTCTAAAGCTCTTAAAGCATATGGCATATCTGTAAAATCATACTCTGTATCTGTATCATATTTAATGAAATATTTTTCGCTGTCCTGCTCTTTTGATACATCAAGCAGCTCACCATACTCCATATTTTTATTATAAGACGCTCTGCCTGCATTTTTATAATCCAAGCCACTGCTTATATTTTCAAAAACAATATTTTCTTCTGCAGAAACATTATTTTCATTAAACTCTGTTTTTTTATCACATGCATAAAAAAATACTGAAAATGCAAATACAATATAAAATTTTCTCATTTTAATACCCTGCATGCTTACTTTTCATTATCAAACATCGCTTCAACAAAACTTTCTGCATTAAATGGACGCAGGTCATCTATCCCTTCACCAAACCCAATATAACGCACAGGAAGTTTTAATTCACTTACTACTCTTACAGCTACACCACCTTTTGCAGTGCCATCTAGTTTTGTAAGCACAACACCATTAATATTTACTGCATCTTTAAACATTTTTGCCTGCTGTAAAGCATTCTGTCCGCTTGTAGCATCAAGCACTATTAAACTTTCCTGCACAGAAAATCCTAGTGCTTTTTCTGCTACCTTGTATATCTTTATAAGCTCCTGCATAAGATTATATTTTGTATGAAGTCTGCCGGCAGTATCTGCAATTAATACATCAATATTTTTTGATTTTGCACTCATTATTCCATCATGTATCACTGCTGCTGGGTCGCTGCCGTCTGGCTGTCTGATTACAGGAATATCTAAACGCTCCCCCCACACTGCAAGCTGGTCTGCAGCTGCCGCCCTAAATGTATCACCTGCTGCAAGCATAACTGATTTACCTGCTTTTTTATACATATTTGCAAGTTTTGCTATACTTGTTGTTTTGCCTGCCCCGTTTACACCTGAAACAAGCACCACATATGGTTTATTAGACATATCTTCTTGAAATTCATCTACACTTTCTAAAAGCTCTACTAATGTCTGCTTTAAAGCATCAAGCAGTCGTTCAGCATCTTTTAATGTGCCGCGGGTATAATCGCTGCGGACTTTCTCTATAATCATATCAGCAGCCTGCGGACCGATATCTGCTGTGATTAAAAATTCTTCCAACTCTTCTAACAAGTTATCATCAATAGTTTTCCTGCCTAAAAATATTGATGAAAGACCTTCACGAAATCTGCCGGAAGTTTTTTTCATTCCTTTTTTTAAATTATCTTCTGATTGTTTATCTTTTTTGAAAAAATCAAATAATCCCATACTATCCTCATCTTAATATAAAATTCAGATAGTATGTTATTATAAATCTTGGCAAAATTCAATAAAAGATATTAATTTTTAGTATTAAGTGTATTTTTAAAATTATCTAATGCTTTTTGCAGCATATCTTTTGTATCCCCTTGTGCCTGACTGATTAAAAGACTAAATACTACAAATATTAAAGTTAAATCATTACTTCCTGCCATAAATCTATCTTTATTTATAATTTTATATGACTTTTTATACTTATCTTTTTCAACAGGCAGTACCTGCATAAGCTCCCTTATTCTTCTATAGGCTGTTCTTTTTGAACATGAAAACTTATTCATTACATCTTTTAAAGTTACTTTCCCTTTTATTTCTGATATAGCAAGTATATCAATCATTTCATTAAGATTAGTCATAATATCTCCCTATATTTGCCATATATTTATGTAGATATATAATATTACCAAATATACACCGATAATATTTTTCATATACTAATATATATGAAAACTTACATATTTTGCAAGAAAGAATAAAATGTTAAAAAATATAGTTATGAAAAAATAACTGCTTCACCCCCATTTTTTATTAAAAAATGCTATAACTACTTGATAATATATGTAAAAATATAAATAATTGTAATAACTGTCATTCAGAGCCTGAGCATTCAGGCGAAGAATCTTATAATGTTCTAGCTTGTAAAAATTATAGACTCTTCGGTCGCAAGCTCCCTCTGAGTGACAAAATGGTAATAGTTGCCAATATACCACTGTCATTCAGAGCCTACGATAGTAGGCGAAGAATCTATTTAAACTTTTATTTTCAAATTCTTTCCAGCTACGCATTTCTATTTCCTCCTTATTCAGTCGGGAAAAAGTGTCCTCGCATAAACCGCTCGTCTGAGTGACATAAGGTGTTGTAAAAAAAATGGGGTACTACCAGAGAAAAAATAAATATTGTTTTTATTATGATAGTAGTTTAAAATAAAACAACAAAATAAAAATGGAGTAGTTAATGAAAAAAGTTTGTCTGTCATTATTTATGATTTTTTCTTTATTTATATATATATTACCTGCATATGCTCAAGTGTCTAACACAAGCCTTTTTATTAAAGCAAAGCAGTTAAGTCTGAATGGAGAATATAAGGAAGCATCTAAGCTTTTAAAAGATATATTAAAAAATGAAAAATCTATGTATATTTATGACTTTCTTATAGAAAATCAACTTAATGCAGGGCTTATTGATGAAGCATTAGGCACTGCAAAACAGGCAGTTCATGATTTTCCAAAAGAAGCAAAATATCTGCATTTAACAGCATCAATATATAAAACATATAAAAATAATACTCAGGCAGCTTATGAATATATGGAAAACTGCCTTAAAATCGCAGGCAGTATTGCAGATAATCCAAACTATGCCTTAAATACTGCACTTCTTGCAGCAGAGTTAAAAAAATATAAACGGGCTTTAGAAATAACTAATGAACTTATTAAAAAAGATGATAAAAACTCTCAATATTACATTGTAAGAGCTGATATTTATTCTGCTCAGGACAAAAAAAAGCAGGCTGTAAAAGATTTAGAAAAATCTATAAATATAGATAATAACAGCACTGCAAAACTTATGCTTGCAGAAATCTATCTTATGCAGAATAATGAAGAAAAAGCTGTAAAACTTTTAGAAGAAGTAAGTAGTGATAATGAAAATATAAGTGCACTTATTGAGCAAAATATTGGCAAAATATATACAGAAAGCGGTAATTTTGATAAAGCTATAGAAGTATATAAAAGGCTGGCAGGTAAGTTATACGGCAAACCAAAGGCGATTATTCTTATGCAGCTTGGCGATGTACTTAATAAATCAGGCAGATACGAAGAGGCTGGGCAGGTTTTTGAAGAGCTTACAACTCTTGCCCCAGATGAAACTATTAACTATTATATTGCAGGCAAATTTTATGAATATACTAAAAATTACGAAAAAGCCGAAAAAATGTATCTAGGTGCATTAAATATTAATCCAACTTATGCTCAAACATTAAAACGGCTTGCAGTAGTTTATCTTCTGCAAAATAGGGCAAAAGATGCACTGAAATATATTAATATGATAGATGAACTTGAGCGTGATGTAGATTATTACTTATTAAAAGCTGAGTGTTACTCAATAGATAAAGATAAGAAAACAGCAATGATTATACTAGAAGATGCACTAAAAGAAAATCCAACTAATACGCAGGTGCTTGTATTTCTTGCATCACTATATGAAGAAGAGGGAAATATTGATAAGACATTAGAGCTTGTGAAAAAAGCACTTGAAATAGAGCCAGACAATCCAGTTTTTCAAAACTTTTTAGGGTTTATGTATGCAGAAATGGGTACAAATTTAGATGAAGCACTTGTTTTAATAGAAAAAGCATTAAAAAAAGAGCCTGAAAATGGTGCATATCTTGATAGTCTTGGCTGGGTATATTATAAAAAGAAAGATTATAAAAAAGCATATAAATATATAAATGAAGCATTAAAATATATGCCAGAAGAAAAAGAACTGCATGACCATTTAGATGCTGTAAAAAAAGCTATGGGAAAATAAAATAATTTTATTTAAGGTTTATATATGAAAAGATTTTATATTATAACTTTCTGCGTTCTGCTTTTATCAATAAGCAGTAGCTGTTCTATAACAAAATACCATATTAATACAACCCTTACTCTTGAAAATGCAGCAGCATTAACAGTAAAAAATACACCAAACTTATGCAGCTACAGAGGAAGGGCAGCAGTAAGTATTGAAGGCCAGCAGAATATATCATTTTCAGTATTATTAAATAAAAAGTGCAATGATGACGCACTAATTAATGTATTAGGTGCATTAAATAACCCGCTTGCTTCTATTAGATATGAAAACAAAAAAATAGAAGTGCATACACAAAGCCAGCAGAATACTGAAGATATTAAAAAAATTGCAGATAACTCAATATTTCATATAATCAGCTTTTTAAAAACTCCCCAAAGGGTGCCTGATGCCAGCAATTATACAATATCTTTTAGCAAATCATCATATATATTTACAGAAAAAGACGGAACACAACTATATGCTGATGATAAATTCAGACTTTATAAATATGTAACAGGAAATGTAACATCAGAATATATGTGGGATAAGGAAGAAAATATACTAAAAGCCATTACAGTTACAGCACCAGAAGGAAAAGTTACAGTTAAGTTTATAAATAAATCAGGCTGGAGCATAAACTAATGGAGAATAAAACATATACATATTTATGTCCTGCAAAAGTAAACCTGTTTTTATATGTTTTAGGCAGGCGTCCTGATGGATACCATGATATTTATACTCTTTTTTACCCTGTTTCCATATACGATACACTATCTATACAAAAATCAGATAAAACCATATTAACATGCAGTAATAAAAATATTCCAGAAGATGATAATAATATAATTCTTAAAACACACAATATATTAAAAGAAAAATATAACCTGCATGATAATTTTAATATTAAATTAGAAAAAAATATTCCTTTTGGAGCAGGGCTTGGTGGCGGAAGCTCTAATGCAGCATATTATTTAAAGGCAGTTAATGAAATAAGCAGGCTTTATTTAACTTATGAGCAGATGGCTGAAATTATGGCTTTGGTAGGCAGTGATACAGTATTTTTTTTAAAGAATATTCCACAATTAGCTCTTGGCAGAGGTATAGAGCTATCTCCTGCCCCAATACTTCCAGAACTTTATTTTATTATAATAAACCCAAATATTTATGTTTCTACAAAGGAAATTTATAACAGCGAAAATTTAGAATTGACTAAACTTAATACTATCAATATAAAAAAAGAATATACTTTTAATGAATTAAAAAGTATAATGAAAAATGATATGCAGCAGGCTGTATTTTCCATACATAAACAGGTAGAAGATATTGTCCATTTTTTAAACACAGAAACGGCAGGCTTTGCATTAATGAGCGGCTCAGGCTCTACTGTTTTTGCAGTATATCCTGATAAGCAGGCACAGGAAGAAGCATTTAATAAGGCAAAAACCAATTTTAAAACATATTTTATAAAAAAAGCAGCAACTGCTGCAAGAGGTTGAAATGGATTTTTTAATTTTTTCAGGCAACTCTAATAAGAGTCTGGCAGAAGGTATTGTTGCCCGTCTTGGTATGAGGCTGGGAGCAGCTACTGTTTCTAAATTTTCTGATGGGGAAATAATGGTTAAAATCAATGAGAGCGTTCGCGGTAGAGATGTTTTCCTTGTTCAGCCTACAAATGCACCATCTGATACTAACCTTATGGAACTTATGATTATGACAGATGCATTAAAAAGAGCATCTGCAAATACTATTACAGCTATCATTCCTTATTTTGGTTACAGCAGGCAGGATAGAGCAAGTGAACCTCGTGTGCCTATTACTGCAAAACTTATTGCTAATTTAATTACTACATCAGGTGTAGATAGAGTTGTTACAATGGACTTACATGCAGGACAGATACAAGGCTTTTTTGATATACCTGTTGATAACCTGTATGCTCTTCCTGTATTTTATAAATATATGCAGGATAATAACTTATGTAATGAGGATACAGTTATAGTATCGCCTGATGCCGGCGGTGTGGCTCGTGCTAGAACTTACGCGAAAAAATTTGGAATGCCTCTTGCAATTATTGATAAACGCCGTTCAAGTCCTAATGTTGCAAAAGTTATGCATGTTATTGGTGATGTTTCAGGTAAAAAATGTATATTAATAGATGATATGATAGATACTGCTGGCACACTGACAGAAGCAGCTGCCGCCTTAGTGGAAAATGGTGCTGTAAGTGTTAAAGCTATGGCTACTCATGGTATACTTTCAGGCCCTGCAATAGATAGAATTGGGGCAAGTGTTATTGAAAAAGTAATTATTACAGATACAATAGATAATACAAGGCTAAAAGATTTTGCGAAGCTGGAAATCTTATCAGTATCAGGCATACTTGCAACATCTATTGAAAGAATACATAATAGAGAAAGTATCAGTTCACTTTTTATTGGTGATTAATAGATGATAAAATTAGTGGCAGGTCTTGGCAACCCGGGGGATAAATATAAAAATACACGCCATAATATTGGTTTTGATGTGATAGATATATTAGCAGAAAGATTAAATATTTCATGGAGTGATAAATATGATGGTGCTTTTGCAGAGATAAAATATAATGATGAAAAACTATTTCTGCTAAAACCTTATACTTTTATGAATTTATCAGGTAAATCTGTTGCAGGGCTTGCTAATTTTTATAAAATCAGTCCACAGGATATTCTTATCATCCATGATGAAATGAATATCCCGTATAATACTTTAAAACTGCGTCATAACGGCTCTGCAGGCGGTCATAATGGACTTAAGTCTATTATTGAATGTTTAGGCTCTCAGGAATTTCCTAGGCTGAAAATGGGAATAGGTAGAGATAATTCAAAAGATGTAATAAGCTATGTTTTAGGCAAATATAAGCCTGAAGAAGCTGCCCTTTATAATAACTTTTTAAATAAAGGTGCTGATGCAGTAATAGATGTATTAAATAACGGTCTGCAGAAAGCAATGACTGTTTATAATAAGTGATATATTTTTTAAATTTAAAGCCTAGTAAAAGGCTATAATATAGGGGGAACAGTATGGATTTTACAAACTATACTCTTTTCATACCTGTAATAGGTATAATTGGTATTCTTGCTGCGTTTATAATCTATCAGGCAGTAAAGAAGCAGCCTGATGGCAGCAAAGAAATGCAGGATATTGCAGCGTCTATTCATGAAGGTGCTATGGCGTTTCTTTTCAGAGAATACAAAGTGCTTGCAGTATTCATTATCATAGTTGCTGTATTAATGATATTTGCTCCAGGACTTGGTATAAAAACTGCAGCTGCATTTATTTTTGGTGCAGTAAGTTCTGTGCTTGCTGGTTTTTTTGGCATGAGTGCTGCAACAAAAGCCAATGTCCGCACATCTGAAGCGGCTAGAAGTTCAGGTCTTGCAAAAGCATTATCAGTATCATATAACGGCGGAGCTGTTATGGGGCTTGCTGTTGCATCTCTTGGTCTTTTTGGTGTTGGCGTATTATTCATACTGCTTGGCTCACCTGAAAATGCTCAGTATATAAACGGCTTTGCAATGGGTGCATCAAGTATTGCTCTTTTCTCTCGTGTTGGCGGTGGTATTTATACAAAAGCTGCCGATGTTGGTGCAGATTTAGTTGGTAAAGTAGAAGCTGGTATTCCAGAAGATGACCCTAGAAACCCTGGCGTTATTGCTGATAATGTTGGCGATAATGTTGGTGATATTGCTGGTATGGGTGCAGATATATTTGAATCTTATGTTGGTTCTATTATTGCAACAATAGCAATAGCTGCAACAGCTGCTGCTGCAACAGTTGGCACTCTTGCTCCTGCATTATCAGAAGAAGCAGGCCGCTCTGCATTGATGCTTACTCCGCTTATGTTTGCTGCTCTTGGTTTAATAGCTTCATTAATCGGTGTAGTTTCTATGAAAGTATTAAAAAATTCTGACCCTGCAAAAGCACTCCGTTACTCTACATTTATTGGTGCAGGTCTTTTCCTTGTATTTGCATTCTTTGGTGTAACAGGAATATTACAGGTTTCAGTTAACATATTCTATGCAGTTTTATGTGGTACATTAGCTGGTACATTTATTGGCTTAATTACAGAATTTTATACATCAGGCTCACCTATGATGCGTATTGCAAGAGCATCAAAAACTGGTCCTGCTACAAATATTATTCAAGGTTTTGCAGTAGGTCTTGAATCTACTATCTGGCCTATATTAATAATATGTGCTGCAATCATCATCAGCTTCCAGCTTGCAGGTCTTTACGGTATAAGTATTGCAGCAGTTGGTATGCTTGCTACTGTTGGTGTAACTATGACAGTAGATGCTTACGGCCCTATTGCAGATAATGCCGGCGGTATTTCTGAAATGAGCGGCTTAGGTGCAGATGTTCGTAAAATCACAGACAACCTTGACTCTCTTGGCAACACTACGGCTGCTATGGGTAAAGGTTTTGCAATCGGTTCTGCTGCATTAACTGCACTTGCTCTTTTCTCTGCTTATGCAGCTGCAGCAAAAGTTGATGATATTGACTTAACAGACCCTTATGTTATAGTGGGAACATTTATTGGCGGTCTTTTACCATTTATTGTTGGTGCATTAACTATGACATCAGTTGGTAAAGCTGCTGGAAAAATGGTTGAAGAAATCAGAAGACAGTTTAGAGAAATCCCTGGTCTTTTAGAAGGCAAAGCAGGCGTTAAACCAGACCCAAAAAGATGTGTTGATATTTCTACAAGTGCAGCATTAAAAGAAATGATACTTCCAGGTGTTTTAGCTGCTGCTATGCCTGTTATCATTGGCTTTACTCTTGGTAAAGAAGCTCTTGGCGGTATGCTTGGTGGTGCAACAGTAACAGGCGTTCTTCTTGCATTACTTATGGCAAACTCAGGCGGTGCATGGGATAATGCTAAAAAAGCAATAGAAAAAGGCGAAGTTGAAGGCGAAGCAAAAGGCGGCGAAGCTCACAAAGCTGCTGTTGTTGGCGATACTGTAGGCGACCCTTTTAAAGATACATCTGGCCCTGCTATGAATATCTTAATTAAATTAATGAGTATTGTTGCATTAATCATTGCTCCAATACTTGCAGGATTATAAAAAATTAAGGGGAAAGTTAAAACTTTCCCCTTTTTTATATTAATATTATTTTTATTTCATTTATATTTTATAGTTTAATATAAACTTAACAAAATCTGGGTCATAATGGCTGAAAAATAAAGAGTTTTCAGTATCTAATTTTTCCAGTGCTGCCATATCATCATTTGAAAGGCTGAAATCAAATACATTAATATTTTCTATCATCCTTTCTTTATGGGTAGATTTTGGGATAACTACAATATTTTTCTGTATTAAATACCTTAATGCAGTTTGGGCAGATGTTTTTCCATATTTACTGCCTATACTTTTTAATACTGTATTATTAAAAAAATCATTCCTGCCCTCTGCAAAAGGTCCCCATGACATTAACTGGCATTTATTTTCTTTTAATATTTCATGCAGTTTTTTTTGCTGATTAAAAATATGGGTTTCCATTTGATTAACCATAGGTTTCACTTTTACAAAGTTGGAGAAATCCATAAACCTGTCAGGATAAAAGTTGCTGACACCTATTGATTTCAGCAAACCTTTTTCATAAAATTCTTCCATTGCTCTGTATGTGCCATAATAATCATTAAATGGCTGATGAATTAAAAGTAAATCTATATAATCAGTCTGCAGTTTTGAAAGCGATGTTTCTATTGATTTTTTTGCATTTTCATACCCTGCATTACTTACCCATACTTTTGTAACAATAAAAAAATCTTCTCTTTTTATTCCTGATTTTTTTACTGCATTGCCAACACCTTTTTCATTACCATAAGCCTGTGCAGTATCTATAAGTCTGTAACCTGCTTCTACAGCATCACTTACACATCTTTCACATTCCTGTGGGTCTACCTGATACACACCATAGCCTAATACAGGCATTTTCAAACCATTACTTAAAATAAAATTTTCCATAAAAATGCTCCTTTTTCAATTTTTATACTGCTTTATTATACCCAGTATATTTATATTAAAAAACTTATCTATCCATTTAGAAAATTCAAATTCACCATCAGACATGCACCAGCATGTCATCATTCCATAAATCTGACTAATGATTAAATATGCAGCCGTATCAACAGGCATATCCTGTTTTAACTCCCCTTTAACTACCGCTTCTTTTAATATTTTCTTAAAAACATCTGTATCAAAATGCCACTTAGTATATTCTGCATTTCCCATATCATTAGGATTAATAACATCTTTTATCCACTGCCTGCATAAATTGATACCATACTTTTCTATTAATAAAATAGTGCCTTTAAAATAAGCATATACTTTATTCTCAACAGGTTCATCTTTCATATTTTCAACTTTTTCTGCTAAATCTCTAAATACTGCATAGCCTATTTCATATATTACATCTTCTTTTCTCTTAAAATATATATAAAAAGTCCCCTTTGCTATATCTGCATATTTGGTAATATCTTCTACACTGATATTTTCAAAACAGTTTTCTTTTAAAAGTATCTCAGCTGCTTTTATAATATTTTCTTTTGTAATCTGTGCTTTTTCCTGCCTTTTTGTCATACTTATCTCTCCTTTGCCAGCTTCTTTTAAAAAAAAAATATACAATATTTATGACTTAAAGTCAATGACTTTTAGTCATAAATATGAAATTATTATAAATAAAAATGCTTTTAAAAATATAATATATATACTATACTATATAAATGAGGTAGTTTATGGCAGAAAATACACCATTAATAGACATACACGAAGGAAGAAAACATTTTTATTATTTTCTTGCACGCCTTTTTGTAGATATTCCAGATGATAATATGTATGAGCAGATTACATCAATGCTGCCTGCTTTTAACCTTATTGCTGATAATAATATGATAAAAGAAGGCTGCATAGGCTTTGAACATTTTAATAAAAAGCGGGAAAATACTTCTGGAGAAGATAGAATATTATTTGATAATGATATACTAAACGATTATTCAATATTATTCTGCCATAAAGATAAAGTTAACCTTTACCAGTCTGATTATACCGCCCCGTATAATAAATCATTAAAAGATGAGCTTGCATATCTATATAAACAATATGGCTATAAGCTGGAAGATAACAATAATACCGACCATATTTCATATCAGCTGTCTTTTATGGGCTATATGTCTGGACTTACTGCAATTAATATAAATAAGGCAAACAATGAAATGACTGCCCATCTGCTTAAAGTGCAAAAAGAATTTCTTAATACATATATGTTTTCATATCTTAATACATTTTTTACATCTATTGCCAAAATACCAGAAAGTGCAATGCTTTATTATGCATGTGCTGCTATGGTCTTAGGCTATGTAGAATATGATTATAAGTTTTTATCAAAAAATAGCTGATAAAATATATTAATTATTTATAATTTGATATACATGTTAAAATATTGTAACTATTTTATTTTATAATTATTTGTAATTTCTCCTTGACTTTTTCCCCCCCCTATTAAACTATAACATTAGTTATAATTTAAAAGGAGGTAATACTATGAAAAAAATCTTATTAATTATTAGTATTAGTTTATTTTCAATGTGTGCATATGCACAAAGCTCAGACATTAAGCTGGAAGGACAGGATAATAGGACATGGATTAATGAAGGCTACAAAAACAAGTTTCCTTATCCTATAACTATTGGCTTATATGGTTTTATGAACTTAGCTGCTACAACAGCAAATTATACTGATTATTATGGGCAAACTTATACCGTTCAAACATCAGATTCTGCACTAGGTGGTGGCGGTGCACTTACTGCTAAAATTAGTTTCACTAAAATGCTTGCTTTAGCATTAGATATATCAATGAGCGGTGGTACTCATGACTTAGGATATGGAGTATCTGAATCAGTATCTACTTTTTTATTTTCCCCTATATTTGTTATACAAAGAGAAACTAAAAGAGGTGAAGCAGGATGGGTACCTTTTGCTGGTATAGGCTTATCCATTACTCATACTTCTACAACATTATCAACAGATGGTTCATATTATATAGGCAGCCCAGTAACATATGGTGAGACAGGATTTGGTGTTATTATAAATGCCGGTATAAAATATAATTTTAAAAACAATGCCTATGTTGGTGCAAGAACAGATTATTCTGCTTCAACATGGGGACAAACAACATTAAGTAATTGGCGTTTAGGTATAGAAGCTGGTTATCGTTTTTAGTTTGTGCTGATATATTTAATATTTAAAGCTTAATGCTGTATTCCTATTATAAAAAACATAATAATAAATGCAGTATTAAGCAGATAGAGATAAGGATAAATTAATATGGGCATAAAAAATGCCATAACTACTTGATAATATATATAAAAATATAAATAATTATAATAACTGTCATTCTGAGCCTGCGATAGTAGGCTCAGAATCTATTTAGACTTTTATTTTCAAATTCTTTCCAGCTACGGACTTTTGATTCCTTCCTATTCGGTCGGAAAGTCCTTGCGTCGCAAAAGACGCTCCCCTGCACCTATATAGACTCTTCGCTCCGCTCTGAGTGACATATGTTTTTTATATATATCCACCTTGTCATTCAGAGCCTACAATAGTAGGCGAAGAATCTTATAATGTTCTAGTTAGTAAAAATTATAGACTCTTCGGCTTTGCCTTTGAGTGACATAAGGTGTTTTAAAAAAAAGGGATAAAGCAAGGAAATATATATCTTGATACTTTATCATAATTATGCTAAAACAATATCAGGGAGGTTTATGTTATGAATATGATTAGACCTGTTTCTGATTTGAGAAATAATTTTGCTGAAATTTCAAAGACTGTGCATGAGACTGCCCAACCTGTTTTTTTGACAAAGAATGGCTATGGTGATATGGTTGTTTTGAGTATGGAGGCATTTGAAAACCTACAATTTGAAAGCGAAGTATATTTCAAGCTGAAGGAGGCAGAGAGAGAGGCTGATTTGACAAATCAACGCTATTCTTCTAAAGAGGTTTTGAAAGCGATGAAGTCCATTATTGAAGGGGAATAGGTTGTATAAATTAGAATATTTGCCTGCTGCCTTAAAAGATATGATTGATATCATACGATATATCAGCGTAGAACTGAAAAATCCTGATGCTGCAAATCGCTTGGCGGTTGAGTTGGTTGACACAGCGGAGAGTGTGCTTACATTTCCTTATGCCACTTCGGTTTACCAGTCTATCCGCCCATTGAAACATGAATACAGAAAAATCCTTGTGCAAAATTATTTGCTTTTTTACTGGGTGGACGAAGAAAAAAAACTGGTAACCATTGCTCGTGTAATCTATGCGAAACGAGATTATGGTCGGTTATTGTATTGATTGAAACAGATAAATTTGTTGAAGTTATTAAGGAATATATCTGTTAAGAATATAACTCAAATTCTAACTCAATTTTAGAGTCGGTATCAAGTTTTTGTGTAAAATAATTTAATTTCTATATTCCATTTCAAATATATTTAAAGCAGGCTTCTAGTTTTAATAGAAACAGCCTATCTTTTAGAAGCCTGTTTTATAGCAAAGAAAACGGCACTGTTAAAAAATTACTTATAAAAAGTTACTTTTTTGCTTTTTCAGAAAATCTTTCCCTGCCTTTTTTTATAAATATTTTACTTCCTTCTGCAACACCTGTATTTTTAATTGAAATAATTACAATATTTTTATTAACTGACTTAACTACTTCTCTGCTATTGACAGCAATGAAAATATTAAAAAATTTATGAATATTACAAGCATTATACCTGTATTTGTAAATATTTTATTAAAAGTTATGGGTAAAATACATATTCTTAAAACAAACAAACATGTAGAAAAAGAAGATTTTTATGCAAACCATTTTGTAGCTTCAGGTTTAAATGGTATTTTTCTATTCTGGCTTGAAAAAAACAAAGATATTCCATTAAAAGAACTTGTATCAGTTATTGAAAATATTTTAAGAGGAAAAGTGTTTGAATAAAGCATTATCTTTATTTTTTGGTGGCAGGCTGTTTTTTATTTAAAACAGGTATTAGTAGTCTACCACAACCACCTTGGTCATTCAAAGCTAACAGTTATATATAAAAATACTATTTTCTTAAATAATATAAATACCTGCGAAATATTAATATAAAAAAATGGGGCACCCCCAGAGTTTATTTTTACTTGAAATTTATTTATAAATATTGCATAGTAATAACATATTTATATGAAATGAGGCGTCCTTATGTTTGGTTTAAGTATGTGGGAAATTGCAATTATTGCACTTGTTATATTATTTGTTGTTGGTCCTAAGCGACTGCCTGATGTAGCTAAATCTATAGGCAAAGGCTATGGAGAATTTAAGCGGACATTTAATGAAATGAAACAAACAGTAAATGTTAATGATAATAATATAAGAACATCAAGCAGAACACAGGAAACAAGTGATGATAAAATAAAATCTTATGCTGAACAATACAAAAGCCAGTGGGAAGATAAGTTTACATCAAACCCTGATGATAACCCTAAACCTACAAAATTAGAAACGGCAGCATTAGAAAATACAACTGTCATTACTACTAATAATACTAATAAAACAGAAGAAAATAAAGGTTAAGATAGTGTCAAACAATGTAAATATTAATAAAAAAGCTAAACAGGTGCAGACAGAATATCCGCTTATTGAGCATTTAGAAGAAATAAAAAAACGATTAAAATACATTATTTTAGTTTTAGTAGTGCTTTTCATAGCAGGCTATTCTCAAGGAGAAAAGCTTGTGCAGATTATACAGGCACCAATACTTGCAGCTCTGCCTGACAATGCTACAATGACTATGATAGAGATTACTGAAATGTTTTTCGTAGAAGTAAAAGTTTCTTTTATTGCAGCCTTAATGGTATCTACTCCATTTATCCTTTACCAGCTATGGCTTTTTATTGCTCCGGGGCTTTATATGCATGAAAGAAAATATATATACGGATTTGTATTTTTTGCGTCTATTCTTTTTGTGCTTGGTGCATCATTTGCTTATTTTGTAGTTTTTCCATTTGGTTTTAAATTCTTTTTGAGCTTTGCTGCAAACCCTGCATATAGTGTAGATGCAACACTTTCAATGGCAAGCTATGTGTCATTTGTTGTACATTTAGTGCTTGCATTTGGTATAGTTTTTGAACTGCCTGCTGTTATATTTCTACTTGCAAAAGTAGGCGTTATTAATGATGAGATGCTTATAAAATACAGAAGATATGCTATTGTTATAATATTTATATTAGCAGCAGTTTTAACTCCACCAGATGTCATATCTCAGCTTGCAATGGCACTGCCTTTACTAATGCTTTATCAGCTTAGTATATATATAGCCAGAGTATTTGGCAGAGAGAGTGAAAATATTAAAGAAGTAGCGATTTATGAATAAAGAAACAATAGATAAATTTGGAAGGCGGCTTAAATATTTACGCATTTCAGTTACAGACAGATGTAACTTCCGCTGTAAATACTGTATGCCTAACAATAACTTTGAAATGATGGAATGTTCTGATATATTAAGGTATGAAGACATTCTTTTTGCCAGCGAAGTATTTGCATCTCTTGGTGTAAACAGAATACGCATTACAGGGGGCGAACCCCTTGTGCGTAAAGGTTTGTGCCAGTTTTTAGATAAGCTCACTAAAATAAATAATATTCAAGAAGTAATGCTTACTACAAACGGTGCACTTTTAGAAAAATATGCTGAAGACTTATATAAAGCCGGAGTTAAAAGGCTTAATATAAGCCTTGATTCTCTTATACCTGAAAAAAATAAGTATATAACAGGTGTTGATAAGACAGATGAAATACTTGCAGGTATAAAAAAGGCAGTAGAAACAGGGTTTTCACCTATTAAAGTAAACTCTGTTATTATTAGAGATTTTAATGATGATGAAATTATTAGTTTTGCAGAACTTTCTGCAAAATATAATATTATATGCAGATTTATAGAGTTTATGCCTATTGGCAACTCTGAAAACTGGAGTGAAAAAAATATCGTATATGGTGATGAGATTATAAAACGCCTTAAAGATTTTGAACCACTTGAAATGCCGAGAGATAAACACTCAGGCCCTGCTGTAAATTATAAACTTAATAACGGTGGAATTATTGGTATTATTACCCCTATCTCTAAACATTTTTGTTCAGAATGTGATAAACTGCGTATTACTGCTGATGGCAAAATCAGACCATGCCTTTTATATGATAATGAAATAGATATTAAAAATGCTCTTCAGACTAGAAATAAAGATTTACTTATAAAGCAGATTATGCAGTCATTAAATATTAAACATGATGAACATAATATTACGATAGGGGAAGAAAGTCATGGTTTTAAACGGACAATGTCTAAGATTGGCGGATAAGCCTGTGAAAACAATTAACACAGATATTAACTGTATAATAGACGCAGTAGAAAACAAACCTTTAATGAGTGAAAATCTTTCTAATCTTATAAAAGAAAGCAGTAGAGTTTTGTTTATTACAAGCCCTGATATAAATATTGAAATTTATGATTATATAGCAGACTTATGCAGTGATAAAAATTTTGCTGTTATTTCAGATAATATTCCTATGAAATATATGCAGTACCAGACAATTTTTCATCAAAGTAATATGGAAGATTATGTATTTTTTGGAGCATGTGCAGGCAGAGCACCGATGCTTGTAAATAAAAATATATATAATTATGACTTAGTTATTACTGCCAGCAGTGTAATAATGAACGCTTATGCTGGTTTTTTAGGAAGTGCAACAACTCTTTTTAATGCTGTTACTGCTCCAAAAACTACTGCTGCAGTTATAAAATATGCTTTGCAGGACAGTCTTTATAATATTCAGAAATTATCAAGCGGCTTGACTATACGCAACCCTGTTTATGAAAGCATAAGAGAAGGTCTTATTACTGCAGGCAAAGCAATACATTCATTTTCAATAAATATTCCAGTGGATTATAAAAATGTAAATGATGAATATAGAGATGTTTTTGCAGGCGATACTTTTATAAGCCAGATAGAAGCACAGAATATTCTGCTTGATAAACAAAAATCACAAACTGTACCTGCCCTTTATGACGGACTTAAAATAAGTATGCAGTGCTATAATAATGTGGTTTATTTTATTACATTAGTTGAAGATGCATGTAAAAAATTATCAAAAGGGGGCAGACTGCTTGTAGATATAAAAGATATTCATTCTTTTGGAAACAAAGTATTTCAAGAAGTATTTTATCATAATACATTATCAGAAATAGCAGATAATGTTAATGAGACCAACTATATGGAATCATTTTATGCTTTTATATTAAAGTATTATACATTAAACTATCATATTGCACTGCCTGCAAATGAAAAACTGAATGCAGCTTTAATTCAGGCTGGGCTTAATCCATTAAATGATGATGAATTAAATAAATTTTTAGACGGCTGTTCAAATAAAGGTGTTATATAGATGAATAATAAAAAAGTGTTAATAGTAGATGATGATAAGGAAATTTGCGAACTGCTTAATATGTTTTTAACCCTTGAAAAATACAATGTGGTTTCTGCCAATACTGGTATGGAAGGGCTTGAAAAATTCCGCAGTGATAAATTTGATGTTATTCTTTTAGATATATCCCTGCCAGATATAAACGGCCAGCAGCTTTGCAAGCTTATCAGACAGGAAAGTGACATACCTATTATAATGGTTTCAGCTAATGACAGTGTATCAGATAAAGTGATATGTTTAGAATACGGTGCAGATGACTATATTTCAAAACCTTTTGAAAATATGGAACTTATTGCAAGAATTAAGGCTGTTTTAAGAAGGTTTGATAAACAAACGGAGCTGAATGAATGCAGCGAAGATGGTATTATTAATTTTCAAGGGCTTAAAATAGACTGCTCTAAAAGGCATGTTACTACAAATGAAAATACACCCGTAAACCTTACACCTAAAGAGTTTGAACTGCTTGTTTATTTTGCCCGCCATGCTGGTGAAACATTAAACAGAGATACGATAATAGAAGATTTATGGGGCAAAAATACTCTTTACAGATGGAGCAGAAGTTTAGATGTCCATATACAAAATTTACGGCAAAAAATAGAAAAAAATCCTAAAAATCCTTCCATTATACAGACAGTATCAGGTATTGGATACAAAATTGCAAAGTAAAAAATGCAGGTAGTATATGAATAAATTATTATTTATATGTATAACTTTTGTCTTATTTCCTTTTTATTCTTATGCAGTATCAAATACAGATATATACAGCCAGCAGAATATTTCAGGCACATTTATTGAAAGCGGATATGCTGATACTCTACTGCAAAAAAATGCAAGAAATACCGTTATAGATATAGTTTCAAGAAATATTATTAATTATATCCTTGATAATACAGACCCAGATACTGCAAAAATATTAAGCATAAATATGCCTGCAGATATACAGGTATGTGATGATGAGTATAATACAAATATAGATAATGAAATGAACCTTGATTTAGCTGATGATATACTCCAAACATGCAGAGAAGTAGTTTATACTAAAAACTTAGCTTATATTATTAAAGAAACTGCAAAAATCAGTAAAGGCTCATATTACATTCTTCTTGAAAATATATTTAAAGAACATACAGCAGAATTTTTAAGTATCAAAAACTTTAATATTGATAAATTTATTAATAAAATGGCAGTTTATAACCTACTCTCTTTTAACGGCAGGCCTTTTTACAGCAGCCAGAATGATATTAAACTTGAAGATATAAAATGCGAAAATAATCATACTAAAATAGATATAGTGGATGAAAATACAAATCAGCCAGTATCAGAATTTAATATGAATGGCAGAGATTTTTATATTACTGCATGTTTAAATAAAAATACGAACAGCTATTTTAAATATATTATGCTTTATCTTAAAAATAATGATACATACACTCTTTATGAAAGACTGCCTGTTTTTTCAAACTTTTATTCATCATTTAATCAAGGGTATGATAAAAGTCAGCTTCTGCTGGGGCTTCATAATACACGAATTACTGTAAAAGATAAAATAAATGCTAATACATCACTTATATATAATTATATGCTTTACAGAAAAGGGACATATCTTTTAAATTTTGCCATAAGGCATGATAACAGCACTAAATATATTTTCAAAGATACTTCTGAAAATAAATATATAATAACACCATCAAATATATCATTAAAGCTCTATAAAGACATGGTAGCAAAATACTGCAAAAATAATATTGATGTATGCAAAACAATGCAGATAGAAAAATCACTTCCTATAGCACCTAAAATAAAATAATTTCTCATAAGATTTTATATATTCTTCACTTTTAGTATAGCCAATTTTTTATTTCCCATTTTCTGTCCTGAAAAACTAATATTCTTGCAAAATATAAATTACTGGGGCACCCTGTTTTTTAACATATCCAGAATCTTATAATGTTCCAGCTAGTAAAATTTATAGACCCTTCGCTTCGGTCTAGCCTGTGCGATTTCTGATTCCTCAGCAATAGCTCGGGAAATCGGCAGTCCTCGCAAAAAACGCTCGTCTGAGTGACATAAGCCTGTAACACCTAATAATACCTGACGCTTTGCACCAGATTTATATGATGATACAATCTGCTCAATAGCTTCTATCTGGTCCCCTGCTGGTTTATACTCTGATGATATTTTAAATTCCAATGCTGCCTCTATATTTTATACTACTCATATATAACATAATATATTTCTTATTAAAAGAATAAATATTATTTATAAAAAATATTTATATGATTATATATTGTTAATATTAAATATTTATACTACATCACTTCTTTTTATCAAATAATATGATAAAACATCTAGTATTGCTTGATTATGAGAGATAATATTAATATCTGTAAAATTATTTTTTTCTATAATCTTTTTTACACATTCTTTATCTTCTTCTTTAAGAGTACTGAATTTTTTCCACCACTCATCTGTTATTCCATTTTGTTCATAAAATAATCTATATATAATCAATGTTTCTGGCATATATAGTAATTTTTCATATTCATCTATTGTTCTACCGAATGCCTTATAAAAAAAAGAACTTCCTTTTCCCACTTTTCCTTTAGTCGAATTAAGTATTGCCTGAATTGCTCTTATAAATTTTCTATTCCAATGCTTTCCTAAATAATCCCTATTTTTGAAATATTTTTCATCTTGAATTGGATGATATTTCATAGGAAAAGAATATATATTAGCATTCAATTCCTCGCAAAGTTTAACATTTAATTCCAATCGTTGATATAGTTCTATTGGAGTATCATTGTAATTATATAAAATATAATTAGATAAATTCTTATGCCCAGCTCTTACAGCTGTTCTAACCGCATTTTCATATATATCTTTCATAGACCAACTATCAAATGCAATTCTAACTGGTTTTATAGGTATTTCAGATAATTTTATCATATTATTTTCTGTAATTAATCGTGCATCAATTCCTTGATTAAAATCAACAATTCTTTCTTTAGATTTCTTTTTCTTATAGTACATTTCAAAATATGGTCTTACTTCATTATGTATCTCTATAATATTTTCTTTTTTTGCAGTATCATATTTAAGTAAATTTTTATCATATAACATATTATAAACTGTTTGAATAACTTCTGTTTTATATGATTTAAGTAATATATGATATAGTTTTACAATATATCTTATATATCCTTTATCATTGATACCTAATTGTAGGTTTTTCATAGCTAATTCGTATTGATTTTCTTCAATAGATTTACTTCCTCTATAAAAACCTATTGATTTTATATCATCTATTATTTGATTAAAATTTTTAGATGCTAATATATTATTGTCTAGTAATAATAAATCTTTTTTATCACCATACATTACCATTGTATCTTTAATTGCTTCATTAATAGGTATATATCCTATATATTCTGGCTCTAATTTAGGTACAGCACAAAAAGAACATTTATTAACACAACCTCGTGTCATATAACCATAAAAAGCATTACTTGCTGGATACTCATATTCTATTTCATGTAAAATAGAATAATCTAAAGGGAGCGTATCTACAATCAAGTCATTATCATCACCTAACATGCCAGGCTTATTTAATACAGATATTATAGGCTTTATTCCTGTTTCTTCTTCTATCTTATCTGGTAGCAAAGATGCGGCAATTCCCCCGACTTTAACATTACAAATATCCTTACATAATAACTTTGCAAAATTAATTGTTTCAATAGTTATTTTCCAATAAAAAGTAAATAATGTAGTAATACATATAATATCCCACTTTTTGTTATATTTAAAATAATCTTTATTATAAAAATACTTTCTATAATACTTTAATATGTCAACAATATCATCATTCAAAAAAATATCTTGACTGATATCATATTTGTCACCTGATTTTAAATAATATATAATATTTGTTTTATATTTTTCCCACATTATTTCTTGGTTAATTTGATATAATTTTTTAATAATTTCTTCATATATATCATTTAAAACAAGTTCATTTAAATTTCCTTTAAAAAAAGTAACCTTATCCCCTAACATTTTATAATAAGTAGATATTTTCATAAGTCCAATTGGTGGATACTTATTTTTATAATTTGGTTCTATCAACAATACATTTCTATTCATTTTTGTAATTCTTCCATGATTATATCTATTATCTTTTCTGCTTCATTTTTTGGTAAATTCTTTTCAATAATTTCTAAAATTTTTGTTACTATTTTTCTTTCATTTCTAGTTAATTTTGATAATTTATTGGCTTTGTAATTCATCTTAGTTTTACTTGCATTTATATTTTGAGTTTTATTATCTACATCCTCTTCTAATTCATATTTTTTATCTATTGATTCAAATATTTTATTTATTACTTCATCATATGAATGCCTTTCTTTTAATTTTGTAATATCATTTTTTAGTTTAGGTAATTCTTCTTCTAATGTTTTTAACTTATTCAATGAATTATCTCTATCTTTTGAATGTAAAAAGCCTTCTTTTTCTTCCTTAGCTTTTATTTCTGATTGCTGTTTTAAATTATCTTCCACTCTCTTATTTGCACTTCTATAATCAGAAGCTAAGTTATATAGTTTATGTAATTTATCTTTAAATTTATTCATAAAGATTGTTTCAAATTGTTTACAAGACGTATTTTCAATAAAGTAGTCTCTTCTTGCATTTGGTATTAAATCATTACAAACTATATGTAACTCTCCTACATAATAAAAATTACCTCTGTCTTCTTTAAATAATTTATGCAGAGCATTGCTCTCCCCTATCTGAATATTTGCTTTTCTTAATCTTATTCCTCGCATTTTATTATTTTTTGTCAGTTGACCTTGAAAACTACATAAACCATACCAAAACCACCCATACAGAATATTATCTTTTTCAATTTTTTCAAATTGGATACCAGTTATCTTATCTATTTTATTATTATTTTTATTATATAAATCACTTTTATATTCTTTATATATATTTTCACCATTAACTTTTATTTGATATTCATCTATTTTAAAATTTTCCTGCTTAGCATAATTATAAATTTCATATCTGTATATAAAAGTATTTTTATATTCTACAGGAGCTACTTCTTCTAAATATTCTCTTATTAACCCTACATTTAATAAATCTGAATTTTCTTCATTGATATTTTCTAATATCACATAAAAATAATGTTTATCAATATCTTCCTCTTTTTCTTCTATTTTAATTACTTGGTCTATTAAATCACCTGCTTCTATATGTACTGTATCATCATATAATAATTCTTTTAATTTTTCAGCATCCCATATCATAATAGATTTTCTATTTTCACCACTATATGAGCTTTCAAAAATAAATTTCTTACAAAATGCTAAACCAGCTAAACGTCCTATTCCTCTAAAACCTTTGTGTTCATTTCTGTCTTTTGTTGAATTTGCTACATCAGACAATAATTTTCTAAATTCATCTTTTGATATACCTGTTGCGTTATCTTTGATAACAATTTTTCTATTTTTTTCATCAATTTCAATATCTATAAAGGCTTCATCTTTTTGTAACAAACCATCTCTAATTGCCTTATCTATTGCATCTGCTGAATTTTGAATATATTCTCTATAGATGATTTTACTATCTTCATACATTCCTGTAGTTAAGTTTTCTAGTACATTTTTTCCTATTAAAGCCATAGCACACCTATCTATTTAGACTCTTTATATATTGGTTTTGGAAATTTTATTTTTAGCATTGTTCTAAATGCAGGATTATGAATAATATATTCACCTTGTTCTAAACGTGTCATAATATTTTTGTATACTTGTGGAATATATCTGTAATCTTTTTTCTCTATTTCTATTGCATTTGTTCTGCCATAAGCACTTGCAGAACTATTACCAGTTACTCTATCATGTATTGCACTTCTAAATTGTTCTGCTGCAAATAATATTATTCCTAAAGACCGTCCTCGTTCTGCAATATCTAATATTTGTCTTAAAATTGGAGAATTTTTTGGAATATCACTAGATGCATACTTATTAAGTTCATCCATAAAAATAATAATTTTTGAAGGTGGATTACAGCCTTCATCTCCACCTAATTTTAGATTATAAATATAACGAATTACATTTCCAAATACAAAATTTTGCATATTTTCATCTAATCTTGCTATATCAATAACATATACATCATTAGGTTTTATTTCATTAATTTTATCTAGTAATTCTATTTCATTACTATTCATTTTTACATCATCAAATATTTTTTTTCCATTAATATTACTTTTTATAATTCTTGCAAACTTTCTCCAACTTTGAACAGTTATCTCTTTTTTTGAATCTGCACTACCTGCTTGTTGTTTATTATCTATTTTTTTTATAAACTCTTCCCATGAATTTTCATGTTGAAAACTATGGTCTGTTGCAATAAAGTTTAATATAGCATCCATAGTCTGATTTGAATCATCAATATTTGAAAACATTAAATCTAAATTTTCTTTATTATCTTGATTACAAGGGAATTTATAATAAAACGCTTTTTTTTCATCCATTTGTTCTTGTAATATATTGTTTTTATTGGCATAAGTATTATTTTGATTTTTATCTGAGTATGGATAAAAATATTGAACTTGTTTAAATGGAGTAGGGCTTAGTCCTAATTTTTTATATTCATCTACAATATCAGAATAACTTCCTACTCCTTTTGAAATTTTATCAGGTTCTTTATCAATTGATAATAAATCAGTTCCTTTTACGTTAAAAAGAATATAAGCAACATCATCTTTATTATCATCTTTTGCAGCCATCATTTTGTCTTGAAGAGCTTTAAGTAAAAACATTGCATAAGATGTTTTTGAAGCAAGTCCAGAAATACCTGAAATATTTAAGTGGGCACCTTCTGGACCAATTAAAAACCTTGTATCCATAGGAACTGGAATTCTTACAGGTGCACAGTCATTCATACCCTGATACATATTCAAATAACCACAAACTAGACCATATTCACTATCTTCTTTCAAAAGTCCAAGTGCTCTTATTATTTCTTCTTTATTAGCTAATGATACCTTTGCATCATTTTGAAGAGGTAAATAAATATTTTCTGTATTATAAATTACTTTTCCATAAACATAGTTCATTCCAACACGATAAGTATTACCACTACAATTAATATCTCCAAAATCACTTGATATAAAATTGCTTAAAAAACTTACACTATCAGTTATATGAGAGATTTCCTCTATAACACCATAAGATACACTATTATTTATATGTTCTATTTTTACAACATCAAAAGGATTTAATATTAAATCTTGTTTTGTCCAAAAATAAAAATTATCTATTGTTGTTGGTTTTGATTCTGTTGCAATAACTTTTCCAATTATTTTATCTTTTTGCATGATTTCACCATTAAAATATATTTAAAAACATTTGATTACTTAAATACTGGCTTTTAGCATACTGCTCTGTCATATATACAGGGTACAAATGATTAGCCCACCTTTTATCACTGCCATAACATACTGGGTTTCTCTCATTTATTATATTTGCACTTATTAGATCTACTTCTTTACTGTCTATACCATTTTTTTCTTCACTATCTGTCACTAATATTTTTTCAATTTTTAATATTCCACTAAAAACATCATTTGTATATTTTATATCTCTTATTCTTATATACCATACTGCAAATGTAAGTTTTGTTTCTTTATCCTCATATCTACTAACAGGTGTTCTATGATATAATGGTAATTCTGCAATTAGTTTTGTTATTACGTTTCCTTTCTTATCTATACAGTTGGCAGGATTAAATGATTTTGATACACCAATTACATATTTATATGCTTCTTTAAATTTATATAACTCGTCTTTACTCATATTCCTGTTTTTATATTCCAAAGAACCATCTTTTAACAAATATCTATTTTGTGATAATAATCTATCATTCATTAATTCCTTGACCATATTTTGTTCTTCGTCCATCATACACATTTGTATTTTAGCAACTGCCTTATCTTCTAACTTTTCCTTCTCATCTGTTTTATATACTAGTATTTTTTCAAACTTAATATTACTACTTATTTTATTAATTTCTTTTATCAACCTATTGATTTCTAAATCCTTACTCCATTCACTTAAACTTTTATTAGGTAAGGCTATTACATTTTGTTTTGTTAATTTAAAAGATTTTACAGTTCTATTTTCTCTTTTACAACAAGCAACACAAACTTGACCAGCTATAATAGGGAAAATTTCATTATTATAACTTATATCATCTATTTTAAATGTCCTTCTAGAGCCATCTAAAAAATAAACGAATATAGGTATATCTTTATTCGATACTTCCTTTGAATATGATGTTAAATCAATATGATTATTTTTTATATCTGTTTCACCAATATATTTTAAATTATATTCAGCTAAATCATCATATTGAATAGTTGATAATCCAATGTTTTCATGTTTATATCGATAAGAATTAAAACTTTTTCCACACGTTTCGTCTGCAATATAAGAAATAATTTTCCCCATAAAAATCTCCCAATATATTATAATAAATAAATATATATTATGCAATTATTTTTTTATTTTATTATTTTATTGTATCTTTACTATTTTGAAATAATTTATATAACTATCTAATAACATATAAACCATAAATAATTAAATATAAATTAGCCATTGAAAAAAATAATATTCTACATATGCTTACATTGTTAAAACTAGAACATAATAATCTTCATTGGTATGTACTTATGATAGACACAGTAGGTTAGAGCAAGCCATGCTTAATATACAAATATTTATTAATAATTTTTGTAATTTAATTTTATTATAATTATCTTATTAAATATAAATAATTTATATTTTTATATAAAATAAATTACATAATTTAAATTTATAAATCAAAATTAATAGAATATTTTGCTTAAATACTAATTCATCATTAGATTTTATATAAAAATTTTAAAATAAAATCTATCTACTGAATAACAAAAAAGGGGAGCTTATGCTCCCCTTTATGATGATTAATTATTATATTAGTTTTCTTGACTGATAAATTTAAACTTACCGTCAATAATATGTTTAGAGCCTGTTCCCGCAGGTATTAATTTACCCATGATAACATTTTCTTTTAAGCCACGAAGTTTATCTGTTTTACCAGAACATGCGGCATCTGTAAGAACTCTTGTTGTTTCCTGAAATGATGCTGCAGAGATAAAGCTCTCTGTATTAAGTGCAGCTTTTGTAATACCTTGAAGTATAGGTCTGCCTTTTGGCGGTTCTTTTCCTTCAGATAAAAGCTCCTGCTGAACTTTTTTTAACTCACTTTTATATACTTCTTCGTTTGGCATAAAGTCAGAATCACCAGCATCTTCAATAATAACTTTTTTAAGCATTTGACGAACAATTACTTCTATATGTTTATCGTTAATGCTAACCCCTGATTTTCTATACACTATCTGTATCTCATCAACTAAATATTTAGCCAGAGCTTCTTCACCTAATACTGATAATATATCATGCGGGTTAATATTACCATCAATTAATGCTTCACCAGCACGGATATAGTCGCCTTCATGAGCATTAATATATCGCAGAGTGTTTATGCTGTATACTTTTTTATCGCCAGTATTTTCGTTTTCAATAGTAAGTTTTTTCATACCGCGGACAGCATTTTCAATTTTAACTATACCGTCAATTTCTGCAATAATTGCAGGGTCTTTTGGTTTCCTTGCTTCAAAAAGCTCAGCAACACGAGGAAGACCAACAGTAATATCTTTAGTTTTTTGCGCTTCTCTTGGGATTTTCGCAATAATATCACCCGGATATACTTCGTCCCCTTCGTTATAAGAAATAATTGTTCCCGGTGTTAACTCATAACGGTAAACTGTTTTATTATCTGCATCTTTAATAGAGATACGAGGTCTGCGTTTTTCCTTAGAGTTAGCAACAACAACTTTTTGAGAAATATTTGTTGTCTGGTCTACTTCTTCTTTTAAAGTTTCACCTTCTATTAAATCTCCATATGCAACTGTTCCTGCAAACTCTGTCATAATAACAGATACATGTGGGTCCCAGTCAAATAAAAGCTGACCTTTTGTTACAGTATCGCCTTCTTCTACACGGATAACGCTGCCGTATCCCGGAGTATATTTTTCTAATACACGACCTATTGCATCTTTAACCATAACAGAACCGTTTCTGTTTAATACAACGATTTCGTTTTTCCTGTTACGGAGAGTTTTCATACCCTCAAATGCAACAGTACCGCCCATTCTTGAGCTCATAGAAGATTCTATACCGCCGGCAGAAGCAATACCACCAATGTGGAATGTTCTCATTGTAAGCTGTGTTCCGGGCTCACCAATAGACTGAGCTGCAATAGTACCTGCTGCTTCGCCTATTTCTATCATACGGCGTGTTGCTAAATCTAAACCATAGCATTTTCTACATATGCCAAACTCACTGTCGCATGTTAATGCAGAACGAACCATTACTTTATCTATACCAGCTTTCTCTATTTTCTCAATAACTTCTTCATCAATAAAAGTATCTGCCTCTACTATTAATTCATCAGTTAATGAATCAAATAAATCTTCTAATGTATATCTGCCGTAAATCCTTTCCCCAAGTGTTTCAACAACTGATGCACCCTGAAATAATGGACCTACTTCAATGCCTTTAATAGTGCCGCAGTCTTCTTCAGAAATAATTAAATCCTGAGCAACATCTACAAGACGGCGTGTTAAGTAACCAGAGTTTGCTGTTTTTAATGCAGTATCTGCAAGACCTTTACGAGCACCATGTGTTGAAATAAAATACTGGCTCATTGTTAATCCTTCACGGAAGTTAGAGTCAATAGGTGTTTCAATAATCTCACCAGACGGCTTAGCCATCAGACCACGCATACCAGCAAGCTGTGCAATCTGAGCTTTAGAACCCCTTGCACCTGAGTCACTCATCACATAAAGAGTATTGTAGTATTTTTCTCTTTTATTTTCCTTAGAAGCATCGCCGCCTAAGTTTTCAATTGTTTTAATAAGCTTGTCAGTAATTTTTTCGTTAGTTTTTGACCAAACGTCGATTATCTGGTTATATCGCTCACCTTTAGAAAGGGCTGCCTCCTCTCTATAATGTCTTTCAATTTCCTGAACTTTACCATAGGCTTCTGCAATAAGCTCACTTTTTTCTTTAGGAATAATCATATCATCTATACAGATTGAATATCCTGCAATAGTAGAATATTTAAAGCCTAAATCTTTTAAGTTATCAAGGAATGTAACACTATACCAGTTGCCTAATTTTTTATAGATATAGTCTACAAGTTTTCCAAGCTCTTTTTTACCTAAAACTTTGTTTACCTGCTCAAACTCAATATCTTCAGGAACAATGCCGTAAAGAACTACACGGCCTGCTGATGTGTCATACATTTTACCGTCTATTCTTACTTTAATTTCTGCCTGTAAGCTTAATTTACCATGGTCAATAGCTATAATAACTTCTTCTGGTGAAGAATATACTTTGCCACTGCCAAGAGCATTTTTTAATGGACGAGTTAAGTAGTATATACCTAAAACCATATCCTGTGTAGGAATAGCAAGCGGTTGACCGTTAGCAGGTGATAAAATATTATAAGCTGAAAGCATAAGTGTTTTTGCTTCAAGCTGTGCCTGAAATGATAACGGAACATGGACTGCCATTTGGTCACCATCAAAGTCTGCATTAAATGCTGTACAAACAAGTGGGTGAAGTTGTATTGCTTTACCTTCAATTAACTGTGGCTCAAATGCCTGAATACCAAGCCTGTGCAGTGTAGGAGCACGGTTTAATAATACAGGATGTTCTCTGATTACTTCCTCTAATACATCCCATACTTCCTGTCTGCGTTCTTCTACCATTCTTTTTGCCTGTTTTACAGTAGAAGCTATGCCTCTTTCTTTTTCAAGTTTATAATATAAAAATGGTTTAAATAACTCTAATGCCATTAATTTAGGCAGACCACACTGGTGCATTTTTAAATGCGGACCTGCAACAATAACTGAACGGCCTGAATAGTCAACCCTTTTACCTAAAAGGTTTTGACGGAAACGGCCATTTTTACCCTTAATCATATCTGATAATGATTTTAACGGGCGTTTGTTGCTTGAACGGATAATTCTGCCTCTTCTGCCGTTATCAAAAAGAGCATCTACTGCTTCCTGAAGCATTCTTTTTTCGTTACGGATAATAATTTCAGGTGCATTTAACTCCATAAGTTTTTTAAGACGGTTATTTCTGTTGATAACCCTTCTGTATAAGTCGTTTAAGTCACTTGTAGCAAACCTGCCGCCGTCAAGTGGAACAAGTGGGCGTAATTCAGGTGGTATAACAGGAATAACATCAAGCACCATCCATTCAGGGCGGTTGTTTGATTTTCTAAATGCTTCTACAACTCTTAATCTTTTAGCAAGTTTTAAGCGTTTCTGCATACTGTTTGTTTCTCTTAACTCACTTTTAAGCTCAATTAAAAGTAAATCAAGGTCTACTTTTTTCAGCAGGTCTTTTATACCTTCTGCACCAATTTTAGCTGTAAAGCCACTTGTACCAAAATCTTCAACAGCTTTTCTATACTGCTCTTCTGTTAAAATCTGTCTTTCTTTTAAGTTAGATGATTTTGGGTCAGTAACAATATATGACTCAAAATATACTACTCTTTCAATATCTTTAATAGATAAGTCAAGAATAGAACCTATTCGTGATGGAGTTCCTTTAAAAAACCAAATATGACATACAGGTGATGCTAAATCAATATGCCCCATACGAACACGGCGGACTTTTGACTGAATAACCTCAACACCACATTTTTCACAAACAATACCTCTATGTTTCATGCGTTTATATTTACCGCATAAACATTCCCAGTCTTTTACAGGACCAAATATTTTAGCACAGAAAAGGCCATCTCTTTCTGGCTTGAAAGTTCTGTAATTGATTGTTTCAGGTTTAGTTACCTCCCCTGATGACCAGCTTAATATTTTCTCAGGAGATGCAATTTTTATGCGTATAGCATCAAAAAACACTGAACTTTTATTCTCTCTAATACTTTTTTTCATAATATTAAATTTACCTCATTAACTGCAAGTTTTTAAGCATTTGCCAAAACTCGCTGCAGAGCTTATTACTCTGCAGGGTATTATTATCTATTCACCTTTATCGTTTAAAGGTTCATCATCGTCATCAGCATCTATATCTAAACTAATGCTTCTGACTACATCATCACTGCTGGGAACATCTTCATCTCTTATGCCAGCACTCATATTATTAAGCTCTTCGTTACTGATAAGCTCATCACCTGTAAGCAGCTCAATATCAAGCACAAGCCCCTGCAGCTCTTTAATAAGAACATTAAAGGACTCAGGCATATTTGGAGTAAAGCTGAAGTTACCGTTTACAATAGATTCATAAACTGCTGTTCTTCCTTCCACATCGTCTGATTTAACAGTAAGCATTTCCTGTAATATGTTTGCAGCACCATATGCTTCTAATGCCCAAACCTCCATCTCTCCAAGTCTTTGGCCGCCAAACTGAGCTTTACCACCAAGTGGCTGCTGAGTAACAAGCGAGTATGGACCAGTAGAACGAGCATGGATTTTTGTATCTACTAAGTGGTGCAGTTTTAACATATACATCACACCAACAGTAACTTCCTGGTCAAATCTTTCACCAGTTCTTCCGTCATATAAAACTGTCTGGCCGTCGCTTTGGAAACCTGCCTCTGTAAGCATTTTTTTTATGTCTGCCTCTTTTGCTCCATTAAATACTTCTGTTGCAACATGTTTGCCAAGTTTTTTAGCCGCCCAGCCTAAGTGTGTTTCAAGAATCTGGCCAATATTCATACGAGAAGGCACAGAAAGTGGATTTAACACTATCTCTACAGGTGTGCCGTCTGGAAGATATGGCATATCTTCTTCTGGTAATATACGAGAAACAATACCTTTGTTACCGTGACGGCCTGCCATTTTATCACCAACAGATAAACGCCTGCGGATTGCAACATATACTCTTACTGATTTTAATACACCAGCAGATAATTCATCGCCTTTTTCTATTTTTCTGCGTTTATCCTGAAATTTCTCTTCAGCATCTTTTTTACCTTGTGTGCATACAGCATCAGCCTTAGCATATTCAGCATCAAATTCTGCTTTTCCTTCAATATCAAATTTTGACATTTCCCTTGCTGTTATTGGTGCAAGGTTTTCTTCAGTTAATACTGTTCCAGCTTTTAAGCCTGCACAGTCTGATTTTAATTTTTTGCCAATAAGCAGAGATATAACTCTGTCTTTTCTAGCATTTTCTATAGCAGAAACTTCTCTTGTATATGCAGCAGCAATACGCTCTGCTTCACGCTGCTCTATTAACTCAGTTCTATGGTCTTTGTTAATATCACGGCGAGTCATTACCTGAACATCTAATATTGTTCCTGATATACCAGGCGGAACTCTTAATGATGCGTCTTTAACATCACCTGCTTTTTCACCGAAAATTGCACGCAGAAGTTTCTCTTCAGGTGTTGCCTGTGTTTCACCTTTTGGTGTTACTTTACCAACAAGAATATCACCTTCTGATACTTTTGCACCAATTCTAATAATACCACTTTCATCTAAGTTTCTTAATGCCTCTTCAGAAATATTTGGTATATCCCTAGTGATTTCTTCCGCACCAAGTTTTGTATCTCTTGCATCTATTTCAAATACTTCTATGTGGATAGATGTAAAAGCATCTTCTTTAACAAGTTTTTCTGAAACTAAAATAGAGTCCTCATAGTTGTAACCCATCCATGGCATAAATGCTACTACTATATTTCTGCCAAGAGCAAGCTCACCCCTGTCTGTAGATGCACCATCTGCTAATGTATCGCCTTTTTTAACTTTTTGACCAAGAACAA
This sequence comes from uncultured Mucispirillum sp., assembly GCA_944323205.1. Lineage (GTDB taxonomy): Bacteria > Chrysiogenota > Deferribacteres > Deferribacterales > Mucispirillaceae > Mucispirillum. Next base: position 61,828 of record CALURO010000001.1, read on the forward strand.
CACCTGCATTATAGTTAATACATGTATCCTGATTAGAACGGCGGTATTTAACTAAGTCATGCACATCTATACCAAATGTGCCGTCTTCATTTATATAGCGGACAATAATCGTATCTGCATCTACATAATCAATTACTCCATCATGAAGTGATATTAATGCAGAGCCGGAATCTACTGCAACCTTTCTTTCTAAACCTGTTCCAACAATTGGAGCATCAGTTCTAATTAAAGGCACTGCCTGACGCTGCATGTTTGAACCCATTAATGCACGGTTAGCATCATCATGCTCTAAGAAAGGAATAAGAGCAGTTGATACTGATACAATCTGCATTGGAGCAACGTCCATTAACTGCACCTGTTCTTTTGGAGCATTTAAGTTTTCACCAGCATAACGGCATGCTACATCTTCTGTTAAAAAGCAGCCTTTCTCATCAAGTGGTGAGTTAGCCTGTGCTATATAATAATCTTCTTCCTGCAAAGCATACATATATACAACTTCATCTGTTACTCTGCCATTTTCAACCTTTCTGTATGGTGTTTCAATAAAACCAAACTCATTAATCTTAGCATAAGTAGTAAGGGAAGTAATAAGACCAATGTTTGGACCTTCAGGTGTTTCAATAGGGCATATTCTTCCATAGTGAGAAGTGTGAACATCTCGCACTTCAAAGCCAGCTCTGTCTCTGTTTAAGCCGCCCGGACCTAATGCAGAAAGACGGCGTTTATGTGTAATCTCAGATAATGGGTTGTTCTGGTCCATAAACTGAGAAAGCTGATAACTGCCAAAAAACTCTTTAATTGACGCAGAAAGTGGTTTTGCATTTAATAAATCCTGTGGAGTAGAGTCTTCTAAATCTTGAATACTCATACGCTCTTTAACAGTTTTTTCCATTCTTGCAAGACCTATGCGAATATGGTTTTGCAGCTGCTCACCTGCTGCCCTTACACGCCTGTGGCCTAAGTGGTCAATATCATCTATATGCTCAACACCAAGACGGATATTATTTAGAACTCTAACAGTTTCAACAATATCTTCTTTTGAAAGAATTACTTTATCAAGGGGAACAATATCTTCTGATATTTTAAGCCTTTTATTGATTTTTAAGCGGCCAACACGAGATAAATCATAACGCTTAGGGTTAAAGAAAAGGTTATGGAACTGTGCAGCTGCTGTATCATCTGTTGCAGGCTCACCTGGACGAAGTTTTTTATAAATTTCTATTAAAGCCTCATCTTTAGTTTTAATTCTATCAATAGCCATTATATCTCTTATAGCTGAATCAGAAGTCTGCCTGTTGATAAATAAAATAGAAAATTCTTTAATACCTAACCCAGTGATTTGCTCTAAAAGCTCTTCTGTTACTGCTGTATTAGACTCTGCAATCACTTCACCATTAGCAGCATCTATAATATCTTCTGCTATAAATGAATCTAGTAAATCTCTTGGGTCTATTTCATATTTTGTAAGACCTGATTTAATAACCTTTTTAAAGGCACCCTTTGTAATAGATACATTCGGTTTGATAATGTATTCATCAGTTGCAGGGTCTTTAATACCTAAAGTAAGTTTATGGTCAGTAATCACATGGTCTTTATTAAACTCTCTGAAAAATCTGCCATCTTCAATAGTTATTTTATCTTTTTGGTAGTATGTATCTAATATATCCTGATTAGTTAAGCCTAATGCTTTTAATAAAACTGTTACAGGTATTTTTTTCTTTTTATCAATACGCACATACATTACATTCTTAGAATCAAATTCAAAATCAAGCCAAGAACCTCTGTATGGAATTATACGGGCACTGTATAAGTGTTTTTCAGAAACACTTTTACCAGCAGTTAAATCTTCAAAAAAGATACCAGGAGACCTGTGCAGCTGGCTTACTATTACCCTTTCAACACCATTGATTACAAAAGTGCCTCTATCAGTCATAAGAGGAATATCACAAAGATATACATCACTTTCAGTTGCTGATAAAGTTATTTTTTCGCCTGTTTCTTCATTAACATCATGAGTAGAAAGACGAACTTTTACTTTTAATGGTGCAGCATAGTTTGTATTTCTATCAATAGACTCCCGTGGAGTATATTTAGCTTTCTCAATAGTATAGCTAACATATTCAAGCACAGAAGTATCGTTAAAATCTGTTATAGGAAATATTTCACGGAAAACTTCTTCAAGCCCTTGAAACTTGCGTTTATCTTCAGGAACATCTTGTTGAAGAAATTCAGCATAAGATTGTTTTTGAACCTCTATAAGGTCTGGTATATCAATTACTTTCTTAATTTTAGAAAAATTGATACGCTCTATTGGTTTTTTTATATTAAGCATCTTTTTCTTACCACCGCTGGTTCGTGATTTTTTGAGCAAAACAGGGGGAAGCCCATATAGAGCAACCCCCTCTCAATATTTTTACACATAAAGTGTTTTAATTACAATAATTTAGTAATATAAAGCTAATTATTTAACTTCAGCTGTACCGCCTGCTTCTGTAAGTTTTTTAGCGATTTCTTCAGCTTCAGCTTTAGCAATACCTTCTTTAATAGGTTTTGGTGCTTCATCAACTAATGCTTTAGCTTCTTTTAAGCCTAAGCCAGTGATTTCACGAACTACTTTAATAACTTGTACTTTTTGAGCACCACCGTTAGTTAAAATAACATCAAATTCAGTTTTTTCAGCTGCTGCTGGAGCTGCTCCGCCTGCTGCTGGAGCTGCTGCTACTGCTACTGGTGCAGCTGCAGAAACACCGAATACATCTTCTAATTCTTTTACGAAGTCTGCAAGTTCAATTACAGACATATTTTTTAAAAATTCTAAAACTTGATCTTTAGTTACAGCCATTTTAAGCCTCCAATTTTACTACTGTTCGTTTTCTTTTTTAATTTTTAATGCATTAAGCACATTTACGAGACCGCGCGGAATATTCGCAAGCACGGACACGAAATTCGTAATCGGCGCGTTCATGCTGCCGAGAGCTTTCGCCAAAAGTTCTTCTCTGGATGGCAGCTCAGCAATTTTTTCTATGCCGCTCTGGTCAAGTGCCATACCATCAAAATAACCACCTTTAATAACGAAAAATTTAGACATTGCAGCATCTTTAGCATATTTTTTTGCTAATTTGGCAGCCGCAGCAAAGTCTTCTTTAACTACTACAAGTGCAGTGGGCTCTACAAGTGTGTAGTCAATCTCAGTAATATTTTCAGCGTTTAACGCTTTTTTGAGAAGTGTGTTTTTAATAACACGGTAGTCATTACCAGCTTCTTTAAAACTTCTGCGGATTTCGTCCATCTGGTCAAATGTAAGACCTTTGTAATTAGTAACAATTACACCAGCAGATTCTTTTATCTCAGCTGTAATACCTTTTACAAGTTCTATTTTCTGCTCTTTACGCATTTTCAAGGTAATCACCTCATAAACTACAGAGCCGGTTGAATATATAAAGATAAGTTTCCACAGGCCTTATACTGCACACCGAAGGCAGACCCTGTTTCTCCAACCCGCTTTTTGTCATTTTAATAAATCAATAAGTAAATTAATTAACTAAATATTAGTAGTTAATTAGAAATTTTTAGGGTCAACTTTAACACCAGGACCCATAGTTGTTGAAATATTAATGCCTCTTAAGTATATACCTTTACTTGATGCAGGTTTAGCTTTTACAAGTGCATCAACAAGAGTTTTCATATTTTCAACAAGTTTGCTAGTTTCAAAGTTTTTTCTGCCGATAGGTGCGTGAACAATACCAGCTTTATCAACTCTAAATTCCACCATACCAGCTTTTAATTCTTTAACTGCTTTTGTTACATCATTTGTAACTGTGCCTACTTTAGGGTTAGGCATAAGCCCGCGTGGCCCTAACACTTTACCAAGTTTGCCCACCTTGGCCATCATGTCTGGAGTTGCCACAACTTTGTCAAATTCCATATAGCCACCCTCAACCTTAGTGACTAATTCGTCGCCGCCAACAATATCAGCGCCGGCTGCTTCAGCTTCCTTAGCCTTGTCGCCTTTTGCAAATACTGCAACACGAACAGTTTTACCTGTTCCATTAGGAAGAACTACAGCACCCCTAACCATCTGGTCAGAATGTCGTGGATCTACACCTAATTTAACTGCAGCATCAACACTTTCGTCGAACTTGGCAAAGGCTGCCTTTTGTGACAGTGCAATAGCTTCTTCTAAATCATATAATTTAGTGCGGTCTACTAAACCAAAAGCTGCTGCGAACTTTTTACCTTTTCTGGACATTTCCGTGCTCCTCTTGCCAGTTTTCTACATTAGCCTTCAATCTCATAACCCATACTTTTAGCTGAGCCAGCTATAATTTTTATAGCTTGGTCCATATCTTTGGTATTGAGATCAGGCATTTTAATTTCTGCAACGCGTTTTAAACTCTCACGAGATATAACGCCAAGTTTTGCTTTACCAACATTACTAGAACCTTTTTGAACTTTCATTTCTTTTTTAATAAGCTCAGTTGCAGGTGGCATCTTAGTAATAAATGTAAAGCTGCGGTCCTCATATACTGTAATAATTACAGGTATAGAAGAATCACCTAAATTCTGAGTCTGTGCATTAAATGCTTTACAGAACTCCATAATATTTACACCACGTTGACCAAGTGCTGGCCCTACTGGTGGTGAAGGATTTGCTTTACCAGCAGCAATCAGCAGTTTAATCTGCCCTAATACCTTCTTTGCCATTTGGCACCTCTAAAAAATAACGTCTTAAAGACTAATTTAATTTAAATATAATCAGGTTATTTATCTTTGCGTTTAACCTGTAAATAATCAAGCTCAATAGGAGTTTGACGGCCGAAAATACTAACTATAACTCGCACTTTCTCTTTTTCTGGTGTAACTTCATCAACTACACCATCAAAACCTTGAAATGGTCCGTCTATAACTTCTACCACATCGTTTTTAATATATGTTGATGCAATACGCGGCGCTTCTGATTTTGCAAGAGCAAGCATTGCATTAACATCTGTTTCTGATATAGGCACCGGGTCAACACCACCAACAAAGCCCGTTACTTTTGGCAGACTCTTAACCACATGCCATAAATTTTTATTCATTTCCATATTAACTAATATATAACCCGGAAATGTTTTTTTCTTACTAACTTTTCTTTTACCGTTTTTCAGTTCTACCACATCTTCTGTAGGGATTAATACTTCCCCTATCTCTTCTTCTAACCCTTGAGTCTGCACTTTATTCTCTAAAAGAGTTTTAACATGCTTTTCAAAGCCAGAGTATGTGTGAACTACATACCATTGTTTTGCCATAGAATTAACCTATTATCTGCCCAGCAAGTCTTGATACTATTGCATCAACTATTCCCAAATAAGCAGTAATTAAACCTACTACAACTACAACAACTATTGAGGTTGATATAGTAGCTTCTCTTGTAGGCCAGTTGACTTTTTTTAACTCATCTCTAACCTGATTGTAAAATGATACTGGATTAAAACTTTTCACAATAAGTCCTCTCTTAAAGCTGATGGCAGACCAAGAGGGATTTGAACCCCCAACCCCCGGTTTTGGAGACCGGTGCTCTGCCAATTGAGCTATTGGTCTATATCATCTAAAACTTTATGCCATTAAGATGACAATTAATGCATTTCTTTATATCTTTGCTTCTGCAAAAGATATGCTGGTATAAATTACTAAATATTTCTTTACACCATTATTCCACAATAGGAATCTTAATGTGGTGACACCACTAAAAATTTAAAACAATAATCTGCTATTTAGTTTCTTTATGCAGAGTGTGTTTTTTGTCAAACTTGCAGTATTTTTTAATTTCAAGTTTGCCAGTCATAGTTTTCTTATTTTTAGTAGTAGTGTAATTACGACGCTTACATTCGCTGCAAGCAAGAATGACAATTTCTCTCATTGAACCAAACCTTCTATTTTTTAGCGCCGTCACACCATCTAAGGCTCCCGGCTCCCGCTCGATTTGGAGCGGTGATTTTTATGCTTATACACTTACATTAAAAATAATGCAAGTATTTTTTATATTTTTTTTAAATTATAATGCATATCTACACAATATATACTTATTCAAATAAAAGCCCGAACCCGGAATTGAACCGGGGACCTCGTCCTTACCAAGGACGCGCTCTAACCGACTGAGCCATTCGGGCAGTTCCTTTCCGTATTACTTTATATGCTTTTAATTGATAAGCGGGCGACGGGATTCGAACCCGCGACCCTCAGCTTGGAAGGCTGATGCTCTAGCCAACTGAGCTACACCCGCATAACAAAGATGGTGGGGAGAGGAGGATTCGAACCTCCGAAGGAAATTCCAGCGGGTTTACAGCCCGCCCCCTTTGGCCACTCGGGTATCTCCCCTTAAAAAATCACCGCCTAACATTAGGCGGGTATTTTATAAAAAGCTGGTGATAGGAATTGAACCCACAACCTGCTGATTACAAGTCAGCTGCTCTACCGTTTGAGCTACACCAGCATATCGCTTTATTAAGCGGAAATAGTTTATACTCTTTTTTGAAATGTTTGTCAAGAAGTTTTTTTAAATAAATTTTATTTTTTATTTACTCCACTTGACGAAGATATTTCTACATAATATTTATCCGTTTGTCAATAGTTTTTTTATATTAATATTATTTTTTTATCGAAAATTAATAATTATATTGATATTTCACTATTTTATTGATATATATACATTGTTATAAGGAGTTTTTTATGTTTTCCATGCTTAGTAGTTTATTAAACTATTTTTTTATTAATTTTTATGCGCAGGTATCACCTGGTTATGATGCTGCAAGTAAATACTTATCAACAAAAACTATACATGGCAAAGACTTTCTTGTATTTGTAGTTTTCGGTATAATTGCTGTCGTTTTTATTATATTTATTTTCTTTACTTATATTAAAGAAAAAAAACGCCCAAGATACTAAAAAATTATCTCTAAACTTATCCAGCCTTTTCTGGATAAGTTCATTTTACAATTTTATTCCCTATTTCATATTTTTTACAAAATTGTAATAAAACTACTGCATCACTCTTTTATTAATCTTTTATTTATCAATAAGTTATAAATTATTTATTTTGGCATAATCTTTGTTTTTATAGTTTCTATCAAGGAGGAATCTATGAAAACTAGATGGATTATTCTTTTTATCATTACTGCTGTTATTTCTGCAGCAGGACTTTTTGTTCCTGAAAAACAGGAGCTTTTTAATAGTATAGATGAGAAAATAAACTATGCAGATACTGCATGGATGATTACTGCATCTATTTTAGTTCTTTTAATGACACCTGGTGTTTCTTTCTTTTACGGAGGTATGGTAAAAGCTAAAAATATTATCTCTACTATGCTGCAAAGCTATATTGCTATGGGGCTTATAAGCATACTCTGGCTGATAGTTGGTTTCAGTCTTGCTTTTGGTGAAGATATTGGTGGTATTATTGGAAACCCTGCAACATTTTTTATGTTTAATAATGTTGGCTGGGTAACTGATACGGCTCTTTCGCCAACTATACCACTTGCTATTTTTGCTCTTTTTCAAATGAAATTTGCAATACTTACACCTGCTCTTATTACAGGTTCATTTGCTGAGAGAGTCCATTTCTCTGCTTATTTAATATTTATTGCACTTTTTTCATTAATAGTATACTCTCCGCTTGCTCATATGCTGTGGCACCCTGACGGACTTTTTAAATCATGGGGAGTAACTGACTTTGCAGGGGGTCTTGTTGTGCATACTTCTTCAGGTGTTGCTGCTCTTGCAGGTGCTATTTTCCTTGGCAGAAGAAAACAGTCATCAAATATACCAGTAAATATTCCTTTTGTGCTGCTTGGGACTGCGCTTTTATGGATTGGCTGGTTTGGATTTAATGCAGGCTCATCTTTGGCAGTAAACGGTATTGCTGTAAAAGCATTTTTAAATACTAATACTGCTGCAGCTGTTGCAATGATTACATGGATTACTTTTGATGCTCTTATGGGAAGAAAACCGGGTGCCGTTTCTGCCTCTGTTGGTGCTGTTGTCGGACTTGTTGGTATTACTCCAATGGCAGGTATGGTAACAGCTGGAGAAAGCCTGTTTGTTGGATTTATTACTGCCCTTATATGTAACTTAACTGTATATGCTTTCTCTAACTCTATAGATGACGCATTAGATGTATTCCCAACTCACGGCGTTGGCGGAATAGCAGGCAGTCTTTTAACAGGTGTTTTTGTAAATGGACTGCTTGACGGCAATACTCATGAATTTTTAATGCATATTGCTGCCCTTGTAATAACTATAATCTATACTTTTACTGCAAGCTATATGCTTTATTATATTATTAATAAATTTATCCCTATGCGTGTTTCTGAAGAAAGCGAGGATATTGGGCTTGATATAAGCCAGCATAATGAAAAATATGGTATTTAATTAAAGTTTTATGCTCCCTTAGACGATTAATATTTAATCTAAGGGGGCTTTTATGGAATTAAATAATATCAGCAGCTTAAATACTCCAAATATACAGGATAATACAAATAAAAATAAAATTACCTCATCTGACTTGCACAGCAGTATTAATAAACCAGATAAAGAAACTGTAAAACTAACAAAAAATAATCTCCAGTCATATAAACTTGATATTTCTTCTAATTCTGCTCAGAAAGCAAAAGAACAGTCATATTATTCTAATTCATCTAATGCTGATAATTCAGCAGGTGCTCAGGCAATAAATGATACTTATATGGCAGATATTGTCAAAAAATCTCAGGAAAAAACAAAGCCTGATGGAGTGAAAATGGATGATGTATTATGGGGACTTCTTGTGGAAATGGGAGAGCAAATAGGGCTTACTGACCCAGAAAAACTTGCAAAATTAACTATTAAAGATATTGAAGCATATTTTTATACTAAAAATATTGTAGAGCGTGGAAAAAATCTTTTAAAGGATAGCTTAACTGCAAATGAATATGTAGAATATAAAAATACAAAATTTGATTCTGAAAGCTACTGGGATAATATATTTGATGAAAATGGAAATAAAAAAGATTACAGTATATATACAATAAATCAGACAAATACTGGGCTTCCGCTTTCTTCTAATGAGTTTTTCTCAGACAAGGGGAATATAAAACTTACAGAGCTTTCTGCTGCATCTATTCATAATATTTTAATAGCTAATGAAAATAAAGATACTGCACTATTTACTTATGCAGTGAAAAATGCTGCTGCAGGGCAGGAAAAAACAGTATCTGAAAATCAAAAAGAAATGATAGATGCATATAATGCTATGCAGGAATATGCTTTAAATATGCCTTCTATATATGACCAGACTCAGATTATAACAAGTGCTATGAAAAAAAGCAGCCTTACATATTACTATATTTAATCTATATTTATATATAAAAAATTTCTAGAAGATTGTCAAAAAATAATCTTTTTAATAATACAAAAGACCTGCTCATAAGAGCAGGTATTATATAATTACTATTAGTCAATAGTATATGTTGGTTTTGGTGTATTAATAGTAGATGGTGGAAGAATTGGATATTCTACTTTTGGCATTTCACCAGTAGTAGCTTTTAAGAATGCAACTATCTGGTCTATTTCTGCATCAGTTAATTCAATACCTAATTGAGATGAGCTCATAACTGCTACTGCTTCTCTTAAATCCCATACTAAACCAGAATGGAAATATGGAGCAGTATATTCAATATTTCTTAAAGTTGGTGCTTTAAATGCAAATTCATCACCTTCAGCCTGACTGATAGCAAAACGACCTTTGTCACCAGCTAATAATTTTTCTTCTGGAGTTTCTTTTAAGCCAAATGGATAATATCCGTCACTAGTTAAGTTAATACCAGCATGACATGAAGTACAGCCTTTATCTATAAATGCTTGTAAACCAGCTTTTTCAGTTTCATTAAGAGCAGTGCTGTCGCCTCTTAAAAATTTATCAAATTTAGAGTTTGGAGTAAGTAAAGTTGCTTCAAATACTTCAATTGCACTTGCTACATTATCAAAAGTAACAGGATCTTCAACACCCGGAAATGCAGTTTTAAAAAGCTCTACATAAGCTGGAATACTTTTTAATACTTCAACAACATAAGCTGGAGTAGCTGCCATCTCAACACTTGCTTGAAGTGGGCCTTTAGCCTGCTCTTTTAAATCACCTGCTCTACCGTCCCAGAATTGTGCAGTATTATAAACTGAGTTTAATACTGTTGGAGCATTTCTAGGACCTCTTTGCCAGCCATGACCAATAGAAGTTTGTTGATAATCATCACCACCAAAAGATAAGTTGTGGCAGGTATTACAGCTGATTAACTGGCTTTTAGAAATACGCGGTTCAAAATAAAGCATTTTACCAAGCTCAAGTTTTTCAGGTGTTGGTGTGTTATTTTTTAATTGTTTGTAGCCTTCTTCAACATTTAATGGAATAGGCTCAAAATTTTCTCTAGCTGCAAGAATAAGAGCATCTTCAGTTGGCTTTAATTCATCAACTACTGCGGCTTGTTCTGCAGCTGCCGGTGCCTGCTCACTTTTTTTACAGCCAGTAACTGCTGCTGCAAAAATCATTACTAATACTAAAAAATAAACTTTTTTCATTGTGTCCCCTTATTTTATATTTATGGTCTTCCATATTATATGGATATACTAGACAACCCATATTTCATTTAGTTCAAAAAAAATGAGCAGTCATAAACTGCTCAAAAAATACTTTAATTATAATTATTAATAGTTTTCTGCTTTAATTTGGAAAAATGCTTTTGGATGTTCGCAAACTGGGCAAACTTCTAATGCAGTTTCACCAAAGTGTAAGTGACCGCAGTTAGCACACTGCCATACAACTTTTTCTGCTTTTTTGAAAACTTTTTGCTCTTTTACATTTTCAAGAAGTTTTAAATATCTTGCTTCATGTTCTTTTTCTATTTTACCAACTTCTTCAAAAAGGTATGCAATTCTAGCAAAGCCTTCTTCTTTTGCAGTTGCAGCAAAACCTGCATACATATCAGTCCATTCATAATGTTCGCCGTCTGCTGCATCTTTTAAGTTAACATCTGTAGCAGGTATTTGACCACCATGGAGAAGTTTAAACCATATTTTAGCATGTTCTTTTTCATTATTTGCAGTTTCTTCAAAAATAGCTGCTATTTGGTTATAGCCTTCAGCTTTTGCTTTGCCTGCGTAATATGTATATTTATTACGCGCTTGAGATTCACCTGCAAATGCAGTCATAAGATTTTGTTCAGTTTTAGAACCTTTTAATTCCATATTTTTACTCCTTTTATCCCTAATTTTTGCACACGGGACATATTGTTTTAAATATTATTTCATGACCTGTAATATCAAGCCCTGTTTTCTCAGCAACTAATCTGTTAATTTCAAACATTTTATCTATATGAATATCATATATTTTGCCACATTTTTCACATACTGCATGATAATGTTCTTCTGTCACACCATCAAACCTGTCTGGCTGATTTGGTATAGAAAGTCTGTTTATATCACCATTATCAGAAAGCTGCTGCAAATTTCTATATACTGTTCCCAAACTAAGCTGTGGATTATCTTTTTTTAAGTAATTGTAAACAAACTCTGCTGTGGGATGCACTTTATTTTCCATTACTGTTTTATAGATAAGCTCACGCTGGCGGGAATATTTAGAAATTGCCATATTACCTCCAGATGTACGTTTATATTTACTTTTCAACCACCATACAATGTAATGCTTATAATGCATCACTTTTTATAATAATATTAGTAATAATTCTTATTACTATAATTTTTATTTGTTGTCAAATATTTTTTTAAATTATTTTTTTTACTGCTGTATATACTGCTTTACAAAGTGTATCAAAATTAACTGGCTTTGATAAATGTCCATTCATACCTGCAGAACTTGATGCAGCCACATCTTCTGTATATACATTTGCACTTAAAGCAATAATTGGTATTTCTTGAGCATCTTTTCTATCCATCTTCCTTATTGTTTTTACTGCTTCTATACCGTCCATTACAGGCATCTGCAAGTCCATAAGGATAATATCAAAAGTCCCTGCAGGGTTTGATGAAAATATATCCACAGCTTCCTTACCATTCCAAGCCTGAGTAACTTTTACATTATGCAGAGACAACAGTTCTGTCATAAGATACATATTAACATTATTATCTTCTACCACAAGCACTGAAAGCCCTGAAATATCATAACTATTATTAGATTCTTCTTCATCGTTTATATAATCATCTGCCAGTTCAAAAGCAAGTGTAATAGTTACTTTTGTTCCTTTATTTATCTCACTTTCTATCTGCATATCACCATTTAGATACTGAACATAGTTTTTAACAATAGCCATACCTAAGCCAACACCAGCCTTGCTTGTATCAAACCTTTTCTCTCTATGCTATGGAGAACATACCTTGCTGATAAATTCTTCACTCATACCGATACCAGTATCTGTAATGATAAATTTATATTTAGGACTTCCTTCATTTAATATTTCTTTTACTTCAAGAATAACTGTATCACCATTTTTAGTATATTTAAAACTATTGCCTAAAATATTTGTAATAATCCTGTAAAGCTTTACAGTATTGCCTTTTATATTATTATGTTTTACATTATATTTAAATATAAACTTCTTATCTTCATTTTTTGCAATCACCTTGAATATAGCAGTATTTTCTTCTAAATATTCTTTTAAATTAAAATTTACAATCTCATTATCAATCTTCTCATATTCATTTTTAGAATAATCTAAGAAATTATCTATCAGTGTAATAAGCTGATTACCAGCAGATTTAATTTTATCCATATAATCATTAATTTTTATTTCATCTTTAATATTATACTTAACTAAATCAGTAAGGCCAATAATAGCATTAAGGGGAGTTCTCATATCATGGGAAAGACCTGAATAAAACATACTTTTTGACATATTAGCATTTTTCATTGCTTCTACTGATTCTTCAAGCAGTTCTATATGCTCAAGTTCTCGTTTTTTTCTATATCACGCTCTTTAAAACAAAGCACTGCATAGTCTTTCTCAACAGCTTTATCATACAGCAGTCTAATATTAATCCATTTATAACCTTCCATTAAAATATACTGAAAATCGCCACCAAAATCTACTTTATCACTTTCAGTAAGTTTTCTAATATTTTCTATAGAAAAAGCCTCTGTAAAATCAAGCAGTGTTCCTTTTTCCACCACCATAGAAATTAATTTATTAATATTGCTGTAACTGTCATCTGCAGGAATAAACTTAATAATATCTTCACTGCATTTAATACGAATATACCTGTCTTTTTTAATATTTATACACAATATTAAATAATACGGACTGCCTACTATATTAATAATGTTATTTGAAAAATCTATTTTATCTTTATGCTTTTTTTCATTGTAGTATATAATACCTACTATTAAAGCAAGTATAATAATTATTATTAAATAATATAAAAATAACCTGTTAAATGAACCGTTTATAACACTTAATGGAACAGCCACCATAGAAACAAAATGATTACTTTTATCATACAAATAAAAAATACCATATTTTGGCGATATGCTGTATTTATCATGTATTAAACCAACTTTTGTATTTCTTTTTTCAATTTCTTTTATTACATTGTAAAAACGATACTGCTCATTTATAACTAAATCTATGTTAAATGTAGTAAATACTACATCGCCTTTAAAATTTGTAAGAATATAAATATTTTTATTAAATTCTGCAGAATTCTTAAACCATTCCTGTTTTAGTGTATTAACAATAATATCTGAAGCAATAATTACTATTTTATCATTTACTTTTATTTTTTTATAAATAGTAAAAACATAGTCTTTTTTTATGACTTGAACATAAAAAATTATCATCAATAATAATATATGAATGAGCAGCATTATTAGATACATTTTTAGAAAGGTTGTTATTAAAAGCAGTAAGCCACTTGAATATTTTTTCTTTATCTGCATTATATTTTATTAAATTTTCTACATAAGTGGAAGCAAAATCAATGGCAACATGATATGCATTTATTGTATATTCTGCTTTTGCAGAAAAGCCAGACACCGCTTCTACACCCAGTGCATAAGAATTCTGTTTAAATCTATATTGAGTAAGAATTACCGCCACCGCTACTAAAACAACAAATACTGCCAAAAAAATAATGCGGTAATATAATTTACGCTTTTTCTGCTTATTATCAATATTCATGATATTCCTCAAATAAAGTTAGATTATTTATTTAATACTTTATCTAAGAATTCCTTTGCACGCTCACTTTTTGGATTTTCAAAAAATGTTTTAGGGTCAGTATCTTCTATTATTTTACCGCCGTCCATAAAAAGCAGTCTGTTTGCAACATTTCTTGCAAAACCCATTTCATGAGTTACTATCAGCATTGTCATACCTTCTTTTGCTAAATCTTTCATAACATCAAGCACTTCTTTAATCATTTCTGGGTCAAGAGCACTTGTAGGCTCATCAAAAAGTATAACTTCTGGCTCCATTGCAAGAGCTCTGGCTATTGCTATACGCTGTTTCTGCCCACCTGAAAGTTTATTTGGATATACTCCCGCCTTTTCTTCAAGCCCTACTTTTTTCAGCAGTTTTTCTGCTGTTTCTACTGCATTTAACATTGGCACTTTTTTTACAAGAGTAGGTGCCAGTGTAATATTTTCTATAACTTTTTTATGTGGAAAAAGGTTAAAATGCTGAAATACCATTCCCACTTTCTGTCTTACAGCATTTATATTACATTCTGTACTCATTATATCTTCATTATCAATAAAAATATGGCCTTCTGTTGGCTCTTCAAGTTTATTTATACAGTGCAGAAGTGTAGATTTGCCACTGCCTGAAGGACCGATAATTGCAATAATATCTCCCTGATTTACCTGCAAATCAATACCTTTTAATACATGAAGGTCACCAAAACTTTTATGAAGGTTACTAATTTTAATCACTTTCTCTTAACCTCTTTTCTATTTTACGCATAAAGTATGTAAATATAGTTGTTAATGCAAGGTAAATTAAAGCCACAACTATCCAAGGCTCTGCTGCCCTGTATGTAACTGATGCTATGCTTTTTGCTCCAAAAGTTAAATCTACACCGCCTATCATACTAACAACTGATGTTTCTTTTAAAAGCACTATAAATTCACTTACAAGTGCAGGCATAATCTTTTTTACAGCCTGCGGAATAACTACCACTCTCATAGAAAGCTTATATGACATGCCTAATGCCCTTGCAGCCTCCATCTGTCCTTTATCAAGACCTTGAATACCTGCCCTTATTATTTCAGCCACATAAGCTGCTGAATTTAAGCCGAATGCAAGGCTGGCTGTAACAAATACTGGAGTATCTGCCAGACTGCCTACAAATATTACATAGGCTAAAATAAAAAGCTGAACAACTGTTGGTGTACCCCTTATAACAGTAATATATACAAGAGCTATTTTTGGTACAGGGTTAAAATTCCTTAAAAAAGCCAGCTTTTGAGATTTTATACTTTTAAATGGTCTTAAATCTGCAATCATCATAATAGATAAAAGCATACCTAAAAGAATACCAATAACGGCGGCTGCAAATGTAACACCTAGTGTAAAAATTAAGCCGTTTACTAAAAGCATATATCTATCATCAACAATAAATAAATTGTAAAGCAGATTTAAATATTTTTCCATTAGCCACCTGATTTAAAATAATTAAGCTGTATTATAGTGATTATTTCAAAAAAAGCAAAAGAATTATTTTAAAAAATGATTATTTTTTTATCATTACTACACTCATAAAAAATTCTTCTGTATCATTAGGAAATTCTTTTATTAAATCATATATTTTCTGTTTTTCTGTATATGCATTAAATACTGCATAAGCTGTAGAAGGCTTAATTCTGCATTTATCTAAATATTCCTTTAATACTCTGCCACTATCTGATATTTTCATTATTATTACAGTTGCAAATGTATCAAGTAAGTTTTCTATCTCTTTATAATCTTGCGGGCTTGGAATAATCGCCGCCTTATCTTTCCAGTCTACAATAGAATTACCTGTTAATGATGCTGGTGCAAAAAAAGAAGAAATACCTGTTACAGCCTTTAATTTAACATTATGTTTTGCAAGTTCATTATATATATCTGGAAAAGATGAATATATTGTCATATCCCCCATTGTAACATAACTTACTTTCATACCTTTTTCTAAATATTTAATAGTTTCTTCTGTAAACTGCTTAATATGAGCATATCTGTCACTTTTATTTTCAGGATATTCATAATATTTTAGTTTGCTGCCACAGTTAATATTATCAAGCAGTTTTTTAATTTCGTCATATCCATTAAATACCTTGCCGCCGCTTAAAAAAATTATATCGCTTTCCTCAAGCACCCTTTTTGCTTTTAAAGTCATCATTTCATAATCACCAGGACCAAGCCCAACTGCATATATAACCCTTTCCATAAATGCTCCTTATATTTACTATTGACTTTTTCTGTAACACATATTATATATTTTGTAACACATAAAATTCTACTTTTTATATAAACCCATTTTTATTAAAAACCCCTTTTGCATTTACAAAAGGGGCTTATACATAACAGATTATTCTGATTTTTCTTTTTTTGGTCTTCCGCGTTTTGATACTGGTTTTGCAACAGTTTCAGTAGTTTCAGCAGGTTTATCAGCAGCTTTCGGCCTGCCTCTTTTTTTAACCTGTTTATTTGTAGTTTCTTTATTATCTTTTTCTGATGAATTTGATTCATTATCATCATCTTCTTTGCTTATTTCTATTTCTATATTTTTGCCTTTATACTGAAAAATTGTATCTTTAGAAGTATTTTCCGTATTGCTGCCCTGTATATCTTCTTTTGCAGGCGGCAGTGCTGCCCTTTTGTTTCTAATGCGTGCTCTTATAAGAAGATAAACAAGCAGAGCATTAAAAAGAAGCGATATAAAAGCTACAATTACAGCTATATTGCGATACTGGTTATTAGAGCTGATAGTGTCTTTTAAATCAGCAAGTTCCGCCTCAACTGAGGCAGCTTTTGCAGCTGTCTGCTGTTTCTCATCTTCTAAAAGTTTCACTTTATTTTCAAGCTCAGTAAGTGCAATATCTTTTGCATTAACAGTACTTATAAGCTCATCTATTTCTTTTTGAAGGTTTAATATTTCTTCTGAGGCTGCCTGCTGTCCATTAGATGCACTTATTTGATTATCAAAGGACACTGATAATTTAGAATCTGCATTTTGTGATATATTATCACTAGAAGAATTATCGGCCTGTTTAATACCAAGTGCATCACAGCCAGAAAATACTAACAAAGTAAGCATTAAGGAAATTACATATTTTTTCATACAATACTCCATCAAGTTTATATATATATTATTTACTATATAATTTTTGTTTGCAACAATTTTTTATAACTTGATAAATATTTATTTATAAATTATATTATCTTTAACAATAATTATCTATTAAGTAAAACACATTACTGCCGATAGCTAATATATATGTATTATAGTAAAGCTGTGTGCATAAAGCATGCTGTTTGCTGTATAGATGAGGAATTTTTATGGACAAGATTGATATTTTAATGGCTATACTTGGTATTGCAGCATATATGGCTATTATGGTTGATTTGCGTAACTATGAAAGAAAAATGGCAGCTTTTGAAGCAGTTCAGGAAAGACGGAGAAAATATGCAGAGTTGCAGGCAGAAAGACGCAAGGCTGAATTAGCTATGGAAAAATCTATTGAGCAGGCAGTAAAAGGTAAAGAGCAATCTCAGCTTGGTACTAATATATTAGAAAGAGTAGGTAAAGCATAAGCTTAATGGTGATTTTATGGATATAAATGATTTTAACAATTTAAGTGATATAGGTAAACTTGACTATGTACTTGACTGCCTTTATAAAGCACATGGACTTTTTAAAATCATATATGAAAGCGGCTGCGGATTTGAACAACAGGTTCTTGATGAATTGGAACATTTAGGGGATGAATTTTCACGCATTGGATTTATGGCAGAAAGCCATGACTATACAGGTGTATATGAAGATTTAAATAAAAATTTATCAAGACTTTCATCAATTGCAGCAGTAATAGATGAATATTTATATAAACACCGTAAAATAAATTAATTTTACTTATACATAAATTACTGCTTGATTTTTTTCATATTCTTTTATACATATGTATTTCTGTAATAATTAAATAATATTATAATGGAAAGGTGTCCGAGTCTGGTTTAAGGGGCACGCCTGGAAAGCGTGTGTGGGGCAACTCACCGAGGGTTCGAATCCCTCTCTTTCCGTATATAATTTAGTGGGATTCGAAGCCAGCGAATGCCGACTGAATAAGAAGGAAAAGCAGGCAGGACGGAAAGTCCTTGCGTCGCAAAAAACGCTCCCCTGAGCCTACCTTGTCATTCAGAGCGATAGCGAAGAATCTTATTTAACAATAATAAAAAATACAGTCCAGCTATGCATTTCTATTTCCTCCTTATCCAGTCGGGAAATGCTTGCGTCGCAAAAAACGCTCGTCAAGGTGACATAAGGTGCTGTAAAAAAATGGGGTACTTCCAACTGTTTTCCATAGTGGGCAATAGACATACAAGGAAAAATATAATCATAAAAAACTGAATTTACAGACTTTTTTTCACAGGCTCGCACACTATCTGCTATCTTTGCTGTATATTTCTAATATTGTATTTTTTACTGATATTATTTTATCAGATAAGTTATTAAGCACTCTATCCAGCTCTTTCATTAATGTATTTTTATCAAGCCAAATAAAAGTATTAATATTCATATCTAACATATCAATTAATATATACATCTCTTCTCTTTTATTATCTTCACAAAGTAAATTATATCTATCATTCAATAATGAAATCAACTTTTCTTTTAGTAACTTTGACTTATCATCTTTAGTATTTAATGAGAGACTAATTTCAATACAATTAACATATACATGAAAATCAAAACATAATATCTGTGACTTTTTATATAATATTTCTATCAACTCATCATCTAACCCAGATGGTAAAAATGCAAAAGAAAATGCATCTGCCTCGCAATCCATTATTATAATATTTTCAACAAAACTTTTATTTTTTAAAATATATGAAAGTAACCTTTTTCTATAATATGTAGAACAAAAATATTGCATATTATTTATTTCTTTTGCATATCTGCTGTATATTTTCAGATATTTTTCCCACGGAATAGCATCTTTTGTAACATTAAATGATATAAATTCTTTTTCTCTTGCTTTAATATATTCTTTAATAATAAACTTATAATGTGCATCTTTAATTTTTTCTTTAACCGTTTTTTTCATTATATTTATTATTTTATCAAACTTTATATGATATAATACTTCATATCTTTTATTTATATTTTCATAATCACTTATTAAAATTGGTATTACCTGATAAGTGTTGTATAATTGTTTTATAAAATCTACTTGTTTCATTATTTTATTATAATTTTCAATATCATATATTGTATGTTCATAATATATAGTTTCTGTTTCAATTATAAATATAAAAAAAACTTTATTAGTAATACTTACTGCTGTAAGCCACAAAGGCATATCATTTTGTGTTATATTTGTTTGATAATATCCCATTACATTTAAATCCATATAATTGTTACCATTGATTTCACATCTATCTTTGATAATTTCTATTATCTGCTTAATAAAATAATCTTTTAAGTTATGTTTTTCATTTGGATTAAGCAAATGTCTTATAATTTGATAGTGTTCTTCACATCTTTCAGAATAAGTTAATGAAAAAATATTCAACTTGTTATCATTTGAAAGGCTTTTAAGCTCTTTTTTTAAACTTAATAATTTATTCATAATATACCACCCACATTAATCTTATATTAATAGTATATAATTTAAAAAGCTGCTGCATTTTTTATTTACCATATATTTCCAGCAGAATATTTTTAACAGATACTATTTTATCATACAAATCTTCAAGAACTATATCTATTCCTTGTGCTAATGCTTTGTGATTAATATAAATCAGATTATATGCATTTATATCAAATTTAAAAATAGTAATATACATATTATCATTTTTATTATCTTGATAATCTAAATTATATTTATCATTAAATAATGATACCAGCTTTTGCTTTAATAATTTCAGCTTATCATTATTTGCCCTTAGTGTAAAATACACCTCTATTTTACTATGATAGACATGAATATCAAAACCTATAATATATAATTTTTTATAGTATAAATCTATAAATTCATCATCTAACCCTGATGGCAAAAATGTAAAAGATGGCGAACCATCTACATTGCAGTCCATTATTGTATCTTTTTCTATAAAATTTTTATTTTGAAAAAGAGATAAAAGAATTTTTTTTATATAATATGTTGGGCCATAATTATATATATTATCTACTTCTTGTGAATACCTGCTGTATATTTTAAGATAATTTTTAAATAAGATATTTTCTTTACTATGATTATATGTGCTTTGCATTGTAAATTTCTTAATAAAGTCTTTATAATGTTTGTTTTTATATACTTCAGGTATATTGTCCATTATATTTATAATATCATTAATCATAATTGTATAAAATATATCGTATTTTTTGCATAAACTTTCATTATCAGTTATTAAAACAGGTATTAATTGATTTGGTTTAAAAAAATTTTTTAAAGAATTCAATCTACTTAATACCGCTTCATAATTTTTTTGAACAACTAGTGAATGTAATGGGTCAATATCCTCTGCTTCTATATAAAAAACAAATAAAATATTATTACTTATGCTGGATGCTCTGATTTCATCTATTGCGGTAAAATATTTACTTTTGCTTGAGTGATAGAAAACTTTAACCTGCAAATCCATATAACTTGCAGCATTTATTTTATATTTATCCTTTATAATATCAATAATTTGCTTTATAAAATAATCTTTTAAATCATGTTTTTCTAATGGGTCAAGCAGATATCCTATAAGGCCACTTTTGCAATGATAATTATAATGCTCATCAGGTTCATAAGGTTTCAAATCAGTAAAAATATTAAATTTCCTATGATTTTTTAAATCTTTTACAGCTTTTGTAAAATTTTTTGACTTATTATTTATCATATATCACCAGTCTAAATATTATATTATATTAATAATAATACTACACTTAGCGACAATAGAAGGCGTATAAATAAAAAATAATTGAAATATTTATAAGAATATTAGAATAATAAACTAGATATTACAAGTAGTAAAGACTATCTGTGGATACCCTATTTTTTTGTTTAAAAAAAGGGGCTTTTAAAAGCCCCTTAAATTATTTTTTGATTTCTTCTACAAATTCAATGATTGCCATTTCAGCATTATCGCCCGCGCGACGGCCAGTTTTTAATACTCTTGTATATCCGCCGTTTCTGTCTTTGAAAACAGGAGCGATTTCATGGAAAAGTTTTCTAACACTTTCAGCATGAGGGAGTTTTTTAAGAGCTAATCTTCTTGCAGGAACATCGCCTTTTTTTGCAAGTGTAATTAACGGCTCAACAACACCTCTTAAAACTTTTGCTTTATCAAGTGTAGTTTCTATTTTACCATGTTCTATTAAAGACACTGTCATATTACGGAAAGTCGCAATACGATGAGATGTCTTCATTCTAAACTTGTTATTAACCACATTGTGTCTCATTATTCAACCTCAGTATCCTTTTTCTTATAGCCTAAACTCTCTAAATCCATACCAAGGCTTAAACCTAAATCAGAAAGAACTTTTTTGATTTCTTCCAGTGATTTTCTGCCAAAGTTTTTAGTTTTCAGCATTTCGCCGTCAGTTTTGCTGCACAGCTCATGGAGAGTTTTAATATTAGCATTTTTAAGACAGTTATATGCACGAACAGAAAGCTCTAATTCTTCAATACTGTTATCAAGCATTTCAAGAATCTGACTGTTGCCCCTGTTCTCTTCAACATCTGCCTCTTCTTCATCTTTTTCTTCAAAGTTAATAAACTGAGTCATGTAGTCTTTAACTATTTTTGCTGCAAAAGCCATTGCTTCTTCTGGTCTAACAGAACCATCAGTGTCAATTTCTAATATCAGCTTATCATAATCAGTACTTTGCCCAACACGAGCATTTTCTACATGATAATTTACTCTTTTAATCGGAGTAAATATAGCGTCAACAGGCATTATATCAATTTCGTTATTAAATTTATTCTCAAATTCACCGCTAGGAACATACCCAATGCCTCTTTCGACAATAAGCTCCATATATAACTCTAAATTATCATCGCTTATTGTTAAAATATGCTGTTCAGGGTCAAGCACTTCAACAGTGCCGTCACTTTGTATATCTCCCGCAGTAACAGGACCTTTGCCTTTTTTCTTAATAAATACCTTAGTTTGTTCAGGTATACTTGAACATAATGTAAGGTCTTTAATATTTAAGAGAATCTCTACTACATCCTCAATGACGCCTGGAATAGTTGAAAACTCATTTGTAACTCCGGAAATACGCACACCAACAACGGCAGTGCCTTCAATAGAAGAAAGCATAACTCGTCTTAAAGCGTTACCAATAGTAGTCCCAAACCCTTTTTCATATGGCTCAATAACAAATTTACCAGAAGTGTTTGAAACCTGCCCAACCGGTTCAATACTTTTAGGTTTTATTAAATTCCTAAAATTCATCATTATCATAGGTAATGCATCCTCCGCTTTAAAAGCGTTATTTAGAGTAGAGCTCTACGATGAGCGATTCCTGAATATCGTAAGCGATATCAGTTCTTTCTGGCAGACGGTTAATTTCTGCTTTAAAGTTTTGCTTATCAAGAGTTATCCATTCAGGAATTCCTCTACCTGCAGCAGTATCAAGAGATTCAATTATTCTTGTATGGTTTCTGCTTTTTTCTTTAACTTCTACTACCATTCCAGGTTTAACTAAGAATGATGGAATACTTACTTTTCTGCCGTTTACAGTAAAATGTTCGTGTTTTACCATTTGACGAGCTTCTTTACGGCTTGAAGCAAAGCCAGCTCTGTAAACAACATTATCAAGACGGCGTTCTAAGAATTGAAGTAATACTTCACCAGTAATGCCTTCAACAGAAGACGCTTTCTCAAAATACCTGCGGAATTGAGATTCTAATACGCCGTAAATTCTTTTTGCTTTTTGTTTTTCGCGAAGCTGAACACCATAGTCGCTTAATTTTTTGTGCAGTTTGCCATGTTGACCTGGTGCGTATTCTTTTCTTTCAAAAGCACATTTGTCTTTGTAACAGCGTTCGCCTTTAAGAAAAAGCTTCATATTTTCGCGTCTGCAAAGTTTGCAGTTTGCACCTGTATATCTAGCCAAGGTATCCTCTCCTAAACTCTTCTTTTCTTAATAGGACGGCATCCGTTATGTGGAACGGGTGTTATGTCTCTAATAACTGTAATCTTGATTCCAGCTGCTTGAATTGCTCTAATAGCACTTTCTCTGCCAGAACCCGGCCCTTTAACACTAACTTCAACTTCTCTCATACCGAAATCAACAGCTTTTTTTGCTGCATTTTCAGCTGCAAGTTGAGCAGCGAAAGGAGTGGATTTCCTTGAGTTTTTAAAATTTTCTGTTCCGCCAGTTGCCCAGCATACTACATTACCTTTTACATCAGTAAAAGCAACATGTGTGTTGTTGAATGTAGAATTAATATGAGCTATACCCCTTGGTACACTCTTTTTTTCTTTTTTACCTGATTTTCTAGGACCTGCCATGGTTCCTCCAAAGTAGCATTATGACAGACTATTAACTTTTATTGAATACCCTTTAACAGGTAGTCCAGCTAATATCTGCGCAGTGTCTTATAATAAGACAACTATCAAGTTTTACTTCCTTTTTATACCGCGTTTACCAGCAAGACCACGACGAGTTCTTGCATTAGAACGAGTTTTTTGTCCTCTAACTGGAAGACCCATTTTATGTCTCCAGCCGCGGTAACAGTTTATTTCCATAAGGCGCTTGATAGCAAGACCGATTTCTTTACGCAAATCGCCTTCCACCTTATAGTTTTCCTCTAATAATTTTCTGATTGAGGAAATTTCCTGCTCTGTTAACTCAGCCACTCTTTTGTTACTATCGATGCCTGTTTCTTCGATAAGTTTGCGGGCTGTACTTCTACCTACTCCATAAATGTAGGTAAGACCGATTTCTACTTTCTTGTTATTTGGAATATCAACTCCGGCTACTCGCGCCACTACCTGCCTCCTTAGCCTTGTCTCTGTTTGTGGCGGGGATTTTCACAGATTATTCTGATTACCCCTTTCCTTTTCACAATCTTGCATTTACTGCAAATCGGTTTAACGCTAGCTCTTACTTTCATTTGTCTGCTCCGTTTATTTCTGCCGATATGTTATTCTGCCCTTCGTCAAATCATACGGTGAAAGTTCAACAGTTACTTTATCACCGGGTAAGATTCTGATGAAGTTCATTCTCATCTTGCCTGATAAATGGGCAAGAATGGTATGTTGATTTTCAAGAGTAACTTTAAACTGAGCATTTGGCAGTGCCTCTGCTACTATACCTGATGTCTCAATAACGTCATCTTTTTTACTCATTGTGTTCTCTTCTCCTCAACACTGCGTTGTGAAACCAAAATTTTAGGCTTCATCTTCAATAGTTAGAATAAGTGGCTCACCATTTGTAACTACCACTGTATTCTCATAGTGAGCGGCAATTGAATTATCGGTGGTAACTGCTGTCCATTTATCTGCTAACACTTTAACGGAGTAGTCACCATAAGTAACCATTGGCTCAATTGCCAATACCGCACCCGGCTTTAATCTAAAACCACGGTTTGGTCTGCCATAGTTTGGAATAGATGGTTCTTCATGCATACTTCTTCCAACTCCATGCCCTTGGTATTCTCTAACAACACCAAAGCCAGCCGCTTCTACATGGGTTTGGATAGCGTGAGAAATATCAGAAATCCTGTTTCCCACTTTTGCAAACTCTACACCTTTAAAGAAAGCCTCTTTTGTAACTTTTACAAGGCGTTCTGCTTCCGCACTAATCTTCCCTACAGGGAATGTTCTGCAAGCATCACTGTGAAAGCCATTTTTATTAGCTACCACATCAACACTTATAATGTCGCCTTCTTTCAGTATTGTTTTATCATCTGGTATTCCATGCACTACAACATTATTTACCGATGTGCAGCATGAACCCGGAAACCCATGATAACCTTTACTTGATGGGATGGCGGACATTGAGTATATAACATCTTCTACCAGTTTGTCAACATCTTTTGTTGAAATTCCCGGTTTAATGTATTTTTTTAACTGTTTAAAGACTTCTTTAACTACTATGGAAGCTTCTTTTATCTTTTCTATCTCATTTTTAGAGTATAAAACAACCATTATTTAAGTATTTCCTCTATTTCAGCAAATACTGCTTCTGGAGCTTTTGTTCCATCAACTATAAATAATTTGCCAGTTGATTTATAGTATGATTTTAAAGCATCAGCTTGTTCGTGGAAGACTTCTAAGCGTTTTTTAACAGTTTCTTCTTTATCATCATCTCGTTGTATAAGTGGAGTTTTACCATCTTCTGCCATACCTTCTACAGCAGGCGGATTATATTTAATATGATATATTTTACCAGTAACAGGGCTTGTTCTTCTGCCGGTAATTCTTTCTACAATATATTCATCAGGCACTTCAAGGCTTATGATATGAGTAATTTCTGATTTCATATCTTCTTTAAGCATAATATCTAAGCTTTTTGCCTGAGCTAATGTTCTTGGGAAACCGTCTAAAATAAAGCCGTTTTTACAGTCAGGCTGAGCAAGCCTTTCTTTCATTAAGCCAATGATTATTTCATCAGTTACAAGTTTACCATTATCCATAAACTCTTTTGCTACTTTTCCAAGTGGTGAGCCTGCTTTAACAGCTGCTCTTAACATATCACCAGTAGAGATTTGTATTATACCATACTTTTTAATAATATACTCAGACTGCGTTCCTTTGCCTGCACCAGGTGCACCTAAAAATACAATATTTTTCATGACCAGTTTCTCCCTCTGATACGGCCTTTTTTAAGAAAGCCGTCATAGTTATGAGTAAGTAAGTGAGACTCTATCTTTTGAATAACATCAAGACCAACCCCCACTACGATTAAAAGACTTGTGCCACCAAAATAGAATGGTAATCCAAATGCTCTAATAAATAACTGCGGCATAACAGAAACTATTGCTAAATATATTGCACCTACAAATGTAAGACGAGTAAGCACATAGTCTATATAGTTAGCTGTTTCTATACCAGGGCGTTTACCCGGCATTACACCACCTGATTTATTGATATTATCTGCAATATCTGTTGGATTGAAGATAATTGATGTATAAAAATATGTAAAGAATATAATTAAAGTTAATTCCAGTACATAATATATTGGATATTCTGGAGAAAAGAAAAAGTTAATTTTCTGCACCAGTGGGTCCTGCGGCATAAATGTTGCAAGTGTAGCAGGAAGTGTTATCAATGTAGATGCAAAGATTATAGGAATAACGCCTGCTGGGTTTAATCTTAATGGTAAATATGAGTTGCCTGCATTTACAGTGCCGCCAGCATTACCTTTACGAACATACTGAATAGGCAGTCTTCTTTGAGAAGTTTCCATAAATACAATAGCTATAAAAGCAGCAACCATTATTGCAACAGCTATAATCAATGGAATAATCTGCACTGTGCCTGTTTCCATTAAAGAGTATGTGTTTACAACTGCACCAGGGAATGCTGAAATAATACCTGCCATAATGATTAACGACATACCATTACCAACACCGTAAGATGTGATTTTCTCACCAAGCCACACTAAAAACATTGTGCCAGTTGTAAGAGTTAATGTGGCAATAAATCTAAACTGCCAGCCGTCCATAAAAACGATTGGTGAACCGTCTGGTGCTTTCATATTTTCAATACCTATTGATATTGCAAGCCCTTGAATAACTGCAACAACAACAGTTAAATATCTTGTATATTTTGTGATTTTCTGCCTGCCTTCACTGCCTCTTTTTTTAAGCTCTGCCAGTGTAGGAATAACAACTGCTAAAAGCTCCATAATAATTGATGCAGAAATATAAGGCATAACCCCCATTGCAAAAACTGTAAGTTTTTCTAATGCACCACCTGTAAACATATCAAAAAAGCCTAGTAAGCTGTTACCTGCATTTTGAAAAAATTGAGATAATGCGTGTCCATTAACACCGGGAGTAGGTACATGTGCACCTATACGAAATACTGCTAAAAGCATTAATGTCATTAATATGCGTTTTCTTAATTCTGGAATAGAAAATATTTCCTCAATTTTTTTAAACATTTTTACCGCCTTTTAATTAAATAAAATACACTATAAAGAAATTTGATACCACATATAAAAAAATTTTGCAAATAAAAATATTACTTTTTATAAAAAAATAGTTTTAAAAATCTTCTTAATATCTTTAAAGCAGTTCATTTTATTGATTTACGATATATTTAAACAGCTTATATAATAAAATATTATATTAAATTTTTTTTCTATTTTTTTCATTTTTTAAAATTTTACACATTTCTTTTTCATGATCTTTTGCCATATCTGGTACCCAGTCTTCACCATTTTTAATATATGATGCCATTATTTTTAATTTCGGACTTTGCTCAATATTTTTCATATTAACTATTTTTGCTTTTGGGTCTAAGTTTGAAAATTTTGAATTTGCTGATGGCGTAATAAGGGCAAGATTTCCAAAGCTGTCTAAATCATCTCCACTCCATTTATTATCACTGTCTGGATGTCTTGGATAAAAATGTTCCACAGAGTTTCTAAAATAAACTTTGTAATCACCCTCTTTTTTAATTATTTCTTTGCCATTTCTCTCATATCCATCACGATAAAGCAGATAATCTAAATATGTAAATACAATCCGTTTTATATTGCCATAACTTAAATTATCTAAATCTATACCTTCTTTTATTTCATCTATACAGAAATTTTCAAGTAAAGCTATTAAATCATTAACACCAAAATTTTCATTCTGTATTGTATATTTTAAAAGTTCTGTTATCCACTGCATATTTCTAGGCGATGTATAAGTAATCCGTAAAATAGATTCCAGCACAACTAAACTATCTTGTTTTTTATCATATCCATCTTCATCTGCATCTTCAACCCATTCTTTTACATCTATTTTATTTGAAAATGTATTTATTAATTGCATACTTTTTGTATACTGTTTATATTGTTTTAATATTACAGTTGCATCATCATTATCCTGCATATCCCTTTTGATAATATATTTATCAAATAAAAATCTGCAATGCATCATTTGATAAATAAACTCTTTAACTTTCGTTTCACTATCTTCACATTTATAGTATTCTTTTAAATTTTCTAATAATTTTGTATCATCATATATATTATCCTGCTTATCTTTTAATAGAGTTGCATTAACATGCAGTAAAAAATATGGAAATGATATAATTGATGCCAATTTGTTATTAGCACCATTATCTTGTGTTTCTTCTACTTCTTCATAATTTTCTTCTTTATCATCAATTATACTTTTTATAGATGATTTATCTATTATACTGTCTTTTTCTTTAATTTTTTCAGATAATTTATTCCATACATCATTTATATTTTCATATGTTCTTGTTAAATCTTTTTTAAAGTCTGATAAATCATTTTCAAAAATATTATTTCTAATCGTGTTGGTTAAATTCATAATCATATACGAATCCATATTAGAACATGCGTCCCATATTGCTGCTGCAAGTTTTTTGTCATTATCATCATTTAGTTCATTTATCATTCTTGCTTTTGCAATGTGATGAAGCTCTAACTGTTCACCCCTTGTATTCATCACTTCAAAATAATTATTTAAATCAGTATTTTCAGGAACCTGCACTCTAACAATATATACATCATTTAATTTTTTAGTTATTTTATCAAACATATCTTTTGTTAAATATTTTTTTATGCACTCATAACCATCATTCAATTCTGATACATTACATTTACCATCATCTCCTAGGCTTTTTAGAGCTTTATCATAATTTTTCCTTGCTTCAAACTGAATAGGACTATATTTTTTTTCTAAATTCTGCATTAATAAATATAAAGTTGTTAACCGCTGCTGTCCGTCTATTACTTCGTATTTGCCATTTTGCTTCTTATTAACAATTAATGTTCCTAAATAGTAATCTCCTTCTGCATTAATTATATCTTCAAGAAGCTGCTCTATTTCTTTATTTCCCCATGCATATTTTCTTTGATAAATTGGTATAATATACTCATCAGTAAATATATTATCAATATTTATAACTTTTGAATCGTTATCCATTTTATACCTCTTTATTTAATGACTCATTATATTTCTTGATTATATATTCATTTTTACATTTAATATCATTATCTAAATCTAAATTCATTAATTTAATATTAATTATGTCTTCTGGCTTCATCATATTATTTATATCTTTAAATATGCTTTTATGTTTATTTAATCTATCATGTTTATTACTTGCATATTGATTTACAGATTCCCTTTTTACTGCATTCATAACAAGCCGCAAAGCATAACTCCATTTATAGATAATATACATATAATTCTTTTCTAATGATTCAATATTAAACCTGTCTGCAAAAAATAATAATGCACAAAGATACAGTTGTTTTATATATTTATCACCAGCTTTATTTGCAGGCACTTCATTTTCTTTAAATGTTTTATTTACTTTATCTATAATATTATCTAATAGTTTATTATAATGTATTATATATTTAAAAAAACGCTCACCTGCGATTATTGGCTGTGTTAATTGAAATTGATTTAAATCTAAATTATAAGATATATTTGATAAATCTTTTTTATATTTTTCAACAAACATATTGCTAAATATATGATATTTTGTATAATTATATTTCAAATTATCTTTTATTCCTTTAAAATTATCTATCTTTTTACTATTGTAATATAAACCGTTTTCGCCTTTATACCATTTTATTGCAGGGTATAGATAATATTCAAATAGTTCTTTTAGTTTTTTGTCATCTATACTTTCCCATTGATTAATTATATCTTCTTTCTCATTTTCTGGTAAATTATTCATTTCCCTTAAATGATATGCTTTTAATAAATCATGTGGAGCAAGTGTTTTACCTCTTGAATTTTGAGAATCAAAAAATTGAAACGCTTCCTCTATGTTTTCAATTACTATTTCAACAAATGTGCAGCTTGTTTTTATATATTCTAAATATTTATTCTTTTCTTCACTAGTAAGACTGCTTTGGGCTAATAATTTTTTTAATTTAATATGATTTGTTTTGATATATTTTTTTGAGATATTATTTACTTCGTCATCTAATAATGAAGTTGATTCACCTAAAACTGATAATAATAAAGCTAAACTAATCAATCTTTGCTGACCGTCTACTATATTGAATTCATTTTTATTTTTATCATTATGTAGAATAATTGTGCCAAGCCTGTATTCATTTTGATTACTTTTATATGCTTTATATATATCATTATATAAAATAGTAACTGATTTTTCTCCCCATATATATGGTCTTTGATAATAAGGTATTTTAAGAGAAGAAATAGTAAAAATATCATTTAAATTTTTAATTTCTGGCTTTTCAATTGCCATATTTAACCCCTTATTTTATTAATTATTTTAACCTAAATCTATTTTATTCTGCCATGTTTTATGATATTTTGTTCCGCAGCATTCATTTCTATATTCTCCCTCCCAGTCTTCATATAATACTCGTTTTATTTTTTCCCTGCCATTTGAATCTTTAAATGTTTCTTTTTTTGTATATGACCTTATTTTTGTTTTATTTAATGTAGTAGTTGTAAAGTTTTTTGTATAGCAGTAAGGGCAATATTTATCAGCTTCTTTTCCGTAGCTATATCCTTTTATAAAAAAATATAACATTAAAATTAAAAGTGGAATATTTACAGCAATAAGAATATCTATTCTTTTCTCTTTTGTAATACTTTTATCTTCTCCTTTATTATCAGCTAATGATTTATTATCAGATATATGCTCTATTCTCTCATTTTGTGATTGTTCAGATAACTGTGCAATGTTATTATATCCAATAATAACTATTACTGCCATGATAACTAATACAAAAATTCCATTACGATAATTTCTTTTTTCTAATTTTCTTAAATTATCATGTATAGATTTATTTTCATAATTAATCATAAATATCTCCTTACTTATCTATTTATAATAATATAACAAATATACGACAAACAATGCCGCCTAATAAATTTATTATATATTAAAATTAAATATTTTATTTAAGTTTTATAGTTGGTGAATTATACATTTTATTTTATTAGAAAAATATATAGTAAATATAATTTAATATAAAGAGTTATTTTTAATGAAATATATAAAAAAAGCCCATCTTTAAGATGGGCTTATACAGACTTATTTGTCTTTTTTAGCAACATATTTTACTTTTTCAATTAATTTGATTTCGCCACCTGCTTTTTTTATTTTTTCTTCAGCAGATTTTGACACTTTATCAACTATAAACTCAAGTTTTTTAGTTAATTCGCCATCACCTAATATTTTGATGCCATCTTCGTTGCAGTGAACTAATCTTCTTGCTTTTAAATTTTCAGCATTAACTACTTCACCTGCTTCAAACCTTTCTTCAATATCTGCTAAATTTACTATTTCATAAACTGTGGCAAATCTAGCATTGTTAAAGCCTCTTTTTGGAATACGGCGAACTAATGGCATTTGACCGCCTTCAAATCCTCCGCGAACCTGCCCGCTTTTTCTGGCATTTTGCCCTTTGTTACCGCGTCCGCCAGTAGTTCCCTGCCCGCTGCCTGTTCCTCTGCCTCTGCGTTTTCTTTCTTTGTTAGCACCACGTCCTGGTCTAAGGTCATTAAGTTGCATTCTATTCTCCTAAATTCAGCGACTTACTCGCTTTTCTCTAACGCAAGCCGCTGTTAATGAAATAATAAAATATATTATTTAATTTTAAAAGTAAAGCAAAATCTAGTGACAACCCATTTTTTTTATTAAAAAATACTATAACTATTTGGTAATATATGTAAAAATATAAATATTAGCAATAACTGTCATTCAGAGCGATAGCGAAGAATCTTATAATGTTCCAGCTAGTAAAAATTATAGACTCTTCGGCTTCGCCTCTGAGTGACATAAGGTATTGTAAAAAAAAGGGAATAAACCAAATTCATAATGCTTAGAAGAGAAATAAGTAGATAAAATTTATGGGGCTTTATGCCCCATAAATTATTTATTATTTTTAATGATGTCTGAAATTTCAAGACCGCGTGTTGAAGCAACCTGGTCTATAGTTCTCATATTTTTAAATCCGTTCATAGCAGCATATAAAGAGTTATATGGGTTTCTGCTTCTAACAGATTTACATAATATGTTATGGATACCTGCAAGTTCAAATAATGAACGAACAGCACCACCAGCAATAATACCAGTACCAGGTGCAGCTGGTTTCATAACCAGTTCGCTTGCTCCAAATTTACCAACGATTTCATGTGGAATACTGCCTTTTGCAACTGGTATGCTTACCATATTTTTCTTAGCATTATCCATAGCTTTACGAATAGCATCTGGCACTTCTCTTGCTTTACCATGTCCTATACCAACATTACCATTATGGTCACCAACTACAACAAGGGCTGTAAACTTGAATATGCGTCCACCTTTAACAACTTTTGTAACTCTGCCAATGTGAACAACTTTATCAGATAATTGTTTTTCTTCTGTAATCAAATCAGACCCCCTTATTAGAATTCAAGACCAGCTTCGCGTGCGCTGTCTGCTAATGCTTTTATTCTGCCATGATAAATAAAACCGCCTCTATCAAAAACAACTGATGTAACACCTTTTGCCTTAGCGCGTTTAGCTACTGCTTCACCAATAGTTTTAGCTGTTTCAACATTTAATTTACCACCGAATTTTGCACGAAACTCTTTCTCAAGAGAGCTTGCTGAAACAATAGTTTCCCCAGTTTTATCATTGATAACCTGAGCATATATGTTTGTATTACTTTTAAATACAGCAAGGCGTGGACGAGACTCTGTCCCGCGGATTTTTTTTCTTAACCTGATGTGACGTCTAATGCGTCCTTCAGCTCTATTAAACCTGCTCACTATCTGCTCTCCTTATTTTTTACCAGATTTGCCGGCTTTCATAGCAACATATTCACCTGCATAACGAATACCTTTACCTTTGTATGGCTCTGGTTTTCTTATTTTGCGAATATTTGCTGCAACTTGACCAACAAGCTGTTTGTCGATACCTTTTACAGATATTTTAGTAGTTCCATCAACTGAAAACTCTATACCTTCTGGTGCTTTAAATATAACTGGGTGAGAAAAGCCCATTGAAAGATCTAAATCTTTACCTTTCATAGCAACTTTATAACCTACACCGATTATTTCAAGATTTTTAGAAAATCCGTTAGTTACACCTTCAACCATGTTAGCAATAAGTGTTCTGAAAAGCCCATGTTTTTGTCTTAATCCTATTGAACCATCAGCACATTCCACTATTGCCTGAGACCCGTCAACTTTTACAATGATACCTTCAGTAATTTCTTGTGACAGTTTCCCTTTTGGGCCTTCTACTTTTACAAGACTGCCCTCAACATTTATTTTTACCCCCGCCGGAATAGTAATTGGTGCTTTACCAATACGAGATACTTTAACTTTCGGCTCTTGGGCTGTTTGACTTTTTTGTGCCATATTTATACTCCAATTACCAAATTTGACAGAGATATTCGCCGCCTACTTTTTCATTAAGGCATTGTTTCACTGTTTTAATACCAGCAGATGTAGATATTATACCGTTACCTAAACCACCTAATACAAGAGTTAAGTTTTTAGTATTTACATAAACTCTTCTACCCGGCTTAGATATACGCTTTAATCCACGAATAACAGACTCATTCATATCATTATATTTTAAATAAACGATAATGTCTTTTTTATTGCCGTTTGTAACAACTCTGTAATTTTTTATATAACCTTCATCTCTAAAAATAGCTGCAATGCTTTCTTTTATTTTAGAATAAGGTATTGTAACTTCTGAATGCTTAACCATTAATGCATTACGAATGCGTGCAAGCATATCAGCAATAGGGTCAGTCAATCTCATTATGCTGCTCCTCCAATCCTACCAGCTTGACTTGCGAACACCTGGTATATCACCATTTAACGCAAGTTTACGGAAACACATACGGCACATATTAAACCGTCTCATAAAAGCACGCGGACGACCACAAAGTGGGCATCTGTTATTTTTACGCACTTGAAATTTTTTCTTTTCAAAAGCACTGTTATATTTCGCAGTAGTAGCCATCTATATCCTCCTACTTAAGCGAAAGGCATACCGAGAGCTTTAAGCAGTTCTCTGCCTTCCTCATCGGTCTTAGCCGTTGTAGTAATAATTACATCTAATCCGCGTACTTTATCTATTTTATCGTAATCAATTTCCGGGAAGATAATCTGTTCTTTAATACCCATAGCATAGTTGCCACGACCATCAAATGATTTAGGATTAACACCTTTAAAGTCACGAACACGAGCAAGAGCTATGTTGAAAAATCTTTGTAGAAATTCATACATAACATCATGGCGTAAAGTAACTTTACAGCCAATAGCCTGCCCTTCACGGATTTTAAAGCCTGCTATTGATTTTTTAGCTCTTGTAACTACTGGCTTCTGACCAGCTATTTTTGTCATATCATTGATAGCATGTTCAAGAACTTTTGCATTTGCAGCTGCTTCACCTACCCCCATATTAAGAACAACTTTTTCTACAACAGGCACTTGGTTAATGTTTTTGTAAGAAAAAGCTTTCATCATGTGGGGAACAACTTCTTTGAGATACTTCTCTTTTAATTCAGTCATATCTTTCCACCTATGCCTTATCAATAACTTCATTACATTTTTTGCAATAGCGAACTTTTTTGCCGTTTTCTAAATGCTTAACGCCTAAACGAACGCCAGTTTTGCAGTTACTGCAATGATACATTACATTAGAGATGGATAGTGGCATATTTTTTTCAATTATACCGCCGTCCGGGTTAGTTTGGTTAGGACGAGTATGGCGTTTTACAACATTCACATTCTCTACAACCACTTGACCTTTCTCTTTATCTAAACCAATTATTTTAGATACTTTCTTTTTGTCTTTACCAGCTATAACAATAACTGGGTCATCTTTTTTAAGTTTATATTTTATAGGCATTCTTAACTCCTATAATACTTCAGGTGCCATAGAAACTATTTTAAGGAAACCTTTACCCCTTAATTCTCTGGCAACTGGACCGAAAACGCGTGTGCCGATAGGCTCATTTTGCTTGTTTAATAAAACTGCTGCGTTATCGTCAAATTTAATATATGTTCCGTCTGCACGGCGTTTTTCTTTAGCTGTGCGGACAACAACAGCACGAACAACCGCACCTTTTTTAATGTTACTGTCTGGGCTAGCTTCTTTTACACTTGCCACTATAATGTCGCCAACTTTACCATAGCGTTTGCGAGAACCACCTATTACTTTAATACACATGATTTCACGCGCACCAGAGTTATCAGCGACTGTCATACGAGATTGAACTTGGATCATTAAACAGTCTCCTCGCCTGCAGACTCAACAGAGCGGGTAATGATGCTCTCGATTCTCCAGCGTTTATTCTTACTAAGTGGTCTTGTTTCAACTATTTGAACAAAATCACCTACTCTTGCAGTATTTTCTTCATCATGAACAAAGAAAGTTTTACTGCGTTTGATGAATTTTTTATACATTGGATGCAGGATTTGACGCTCTACTTTAACAGTAACGGTCTTCTGCATTTTATCGCTTACGACTATGCCGCGGCGAACTTTCCTACGCCCTCTACTTTCCATTTGCAACCTCTTGCTTACGACGCTCAGCTAGTATTGTTTTAATACGAGCAATATCCTTGCGAGTTTGTTTAATTTTAGATGTATCTTCAAGCTCGCCTGTAGAAAGTTTAAAACGGAGACGGAAAGAATCTTCTCTCAGTTCCGCTTCTTTTTTCACTAATTCTTCTGTACTTAATTCACGAATTTCAGCTGCTTTCACTATTTCACCTCTTCTGCTGCTGCTTTTGCAATAACTTTGCATCTAACAGGCAGTTTATGAGCTGCACGGCGGAATGCTTCCCTGGCTAATGCTTCATCTACCCCACCGATTTCATATAAAACTGTTCCTTCTTTAATAGGAGCAACATATCCTTCTAAAGGACCTTTACCTTTACCCATACGAACCTCAGCTGGTCGTTTAGTAATAGGTTTATGAGGGAATATTCTAATTACAACATTACCACCGCGTTTTAAGTAACGGTTAATGGCGATACGAGCTGCCTCAATTTGACGGCTTGTTATTTTTGCTTTATCAACACTTACTAAACCGAAATCGCCATATACAACTGTATTGCCTTTTTGAGCTTTACCTTTAATACGGCCTTTAAACATTTTGCGGTATTTGGTTTTCTTTGGCATTAACATGATTATTCTGCCCCCTTGCCGCTTCTATCTTCAAGGATTTCACCAGTGAATATCCATACTTTTACACCTATGATACCATAAGCTGTAAGTGCTTCTGCTGTGCCATAATCAATAGCTGCACGAAGTGTTTGAAGAGGAACGCGTCCTTTAATATACCATTCGCTGCGTGCAATATCTGCACCTGCAAGCCTTCCGCCACACATAACTTTGATGCCTAATGCACCAGATTTAAGTGTTTGTAACACTGCTTTTTTCATAGCTCTTCTAAAAGCTACACGGCGAATAAGCTGCTGAGCTATAGAGTCTGCAACTAATGTTGCGTCAAGCTCAGGTTTTTTCACTTCGCGGATAACAAGTAATACTTCTGCTGAAGTGAATTTT
Source organism: uncultured Mucispirillum sp. (assembly GCA_944323205.1). GTDB lineage: Bacteria > Chrysiogenota > Deferribacteres > Deferribacterales > Mucispirillaceae > Mucispirillum. Next base: position 98,756 of record CALURO010000001.1, read on the forward strand.
TTAAGCTCACTTTTGAGTTTTTCAATTTCCGCACCTTTTTTACCGATAACAATACCCGGACGGCTAGTATTGAGAGTTACTCTGATTTTAGAGCTCATACGCTCGATACCAATTTGTGCAATACCTGCTTGGTTTAAGCGTTGTCTTAAATACTTACGAATTCTGATATCTTCTATTAAGTTTTGGCTGTATTCTTTTTTATTAGAATACCATACAGAATTCCAGTTTTTGTTTACACCGAGCCTGAAACCATTAGGATTAACCTTCTGTCCCACTATTTCACCTCCGTTTCTTCTTGTAAAACTACTTTAATATGAGTAGTCGGTTTACGGATAAGAGATGCTCTACCATATGCACGAGGAGTAAACCTCTTCATAGGTGGCCCCATTTCAATTCTAAGTACGCCTACTTTTAAGCGGGTCACATCACGAATACCGTGGTTTTCTTCAGCATTTGCCATAGCTGATTTAATAACTTTTGCAATAACTGCAGCTGCTTTGCGTGGATTGAATTTAAGGATAGCCATAGCTTCCTCAACCTGTTTACCTCTAACAAGCGCTGCTACTTCACGGGCTCTTCGTGTGGATACCCGAGCGAACTTGGCTGCTGCCCGAACACCTGGTTCTAACTCTCTTTGAGTTTTTCTTTTGTTTTTCACAGGTGTTTTTGATGGTTCTGTTGCTTTAACATCCATACGACTTACCTTTTGACCTTTTTATCATCTTTCTTATGACCACGAAAAGTTCTAGTCAAAGAAAATTCACCTAACTTATGACCTACCATGTTTTCAGTAACATAGACAGGGATAAATTTATTTCCATTATGAACAGCAAATGTTAAGCCTATCATATCTGGCACGATAGTGCTTCTGCGTGACCAGGTTTTTATAACTTGTTTGCTGTTAGTTTCTTTAGCTTCTTTTACCTTTTTTTCAACATGAGCGTCTATAAAAGGTCCTTTTTTAAGCGATCTTGGCACCTTGTCCTCCTATCATGCTATCTTTTAGATACAATATACTTATTAGATGGTTTATTTTTCTTACGGGTTTTGTAACCTTTAGTAGGTTTACCCCAAGGTGTAGTAGGGTGACGACCACCACTAGTTCTACCTTCACCACCACCCATTGGGTGATCAACTGGGTTCATCGCAACACCGCGAACTGTAGGTCTAACACCTTTCCAGCGTTTCCTGCCAGCTTTACCAATTTTTAAGTTTTCATGTTCTGTATTAGATACCTGTCCAATAGTAGCTTTACATTCAGCTTTAATAAGTCTAATCTCACCAGATGGGAGCCTTACATGGCAGTATTCTCCTTCTTTTGCAAGAAGCTGAGCATACGAACCAGCTGAACGAGCTAACTGACCACCTTTTCCAGGTCTTAATTCAACATTATGAATTACTGTACCAACAGGCATATCTTTTAATACCATAGCATGACCAGCTTTAATGTCTGCGCCTTCGCCGCTTTGAATAATATCACCAACTTTTAATGATATTGGAGCAACAATATAGCGTTTTTCACCATCTTTATATACAACTAATGCAATACGAGCAGAACGATTCGGATCGTATTCAATTGTTGCAACAGTAGCTGGAATTCCGTCTTTATTTCTTTTAAAGTCAATAATACGGTATAATTTTTTATTGCCGCCACCTTGGTGACGAACTGTAATACGGCCTCTGTTATTACGACCGCCTTTTGATTTAAGAACTGTTGTAAGCGATTTTTCCGGAGTAGAAGTAGTGATATCCGCATAATCGCTGTTTGTTCTAAAACGAACGCCTTTTGACGTAGGTTTAAAGGTTTTGATACCCATTTACCACTCTCCCATTACACTATATCAAGCTTTTCGCCCTCTTTAAGAGTAACGATAGCTTTTTTCCAATCATTTCTTCTGCCAAGAATTCTGCCAAAGCGTTTTTCTTTACCTTTAAAGTTCATTGTGCGAACATGCTCAACTTTAACTTTAAGTAAATCTTCAACGGCTTCTTTAATCTGTGTTTTAGTAGCCTCTGTATGCACTTGAAAAACAACAGTATTAAGGCCTTTTTCCTGCATCATCATTGCTTTTTCAGTAAGAAAGGGTTTTCTTATAACATCATACTTAGTAATCATTATTCACCTTCCACTGCAACGCCTGTGGCTTTTTCCACCATAGGGAGTGAGTTTTTGAGGAAAATTATTTTGTAAGAGTTCATAATATCATAAACATTTAAACCGTTTACATGTAATATGTCTGCATAAGGAATGTTACTGAAAGCTCTAGCAACTTTTTCATCAATTGCATCAACTACAATAAGAACTCTTCTGTCTGCGTTGAAAGCTTTTAATATTTCAACTGCTTCTTTAGTTTTGCCATTTTCTACAAAAAGGTTGTCTAAAACAACAACTGCACCAGCATCATATTTTGCATGGATTGCACTTCTTAATGCGTTTTTAACCTTTTTCTTAGGCATAGAGTAAGAATAATCTCTTGGCTGTGGTCCAAATATTGTTCCACCGCCTCTCCATAATGGAGACCTTGAAGAACCAGCTCTAGCTCTGCCAGTTCCTTTTTGTTTCCATGGTTTTCTGCCACCGCCGGAAACTAAACCCTTAGTCTTAGTTGCATGTGTTCCTGCTCTTCTGCAGGCAAGCTGCATTTTAACTACTTCATGAATTAATACAGTATTAACTGGATAATCAAGAATAGCATCATGCAAATCAACTGAACCGACTTTTGAGTTTTTCACATCAAATACATCAATTTTTGCCATTAGATTTCCTCTAAAATTTTTCACATATACCAGATAGGATATCCTGATATATGTATTTGTGCATAAAAGGCTTTCTAGCTTATCGCACAAAATCTTTTATTTAAAAGGCATACTGCCTTAATTACTAACTTTTTTAACTATATCTTTAATTTTGAGCATAGATATAGGTATGACGCTTTATGCGTGGATAGATACTTTTGCATATTTTAAAATAAATATCAAGTGTTTTTTTATAATTTTTAATTTTTTTTGATATAAAAGGTTATACTATCTTCTTACCTGATTAAAGTTTGCAGGGTCAAGCCATATGCTGTCAACTATTTCCCTGTTTACTTTATCATATATTACAAAGTTAATACCATATCTGTTTTTACTTCTTGGTTTACCGCTTACATTTATTGTAGACTTTCTATTTTCAGAAGATACAAGTAAGTTTACTATATTTTTCATTCTGCCTTTATATTCTACTTTTTTATCAGATACTTCTTCGTAAAATACTTTACCATCATCTATTACAGCTGCATATTTCATATTGCCTTTATCTGTTTCATATTTTGTAAGCCCAAGTGTTTTAAACTTATCTTTCATATCCTGTGGCAGTCTGTTTAATACATTATCACCGTTGGTGGATATAAGCATGGTGTAGTTGTCATAAAAAGATAAACTAAACCATTTGTTTATATTATATTGCTGTGTAATTTCTAATTTATTCATTACCCTGTTATATTTTACATTATCATCATACCATGATTTAAATTTTATATCACCCCTATGATCTTGAAGATTATACTTTTTTATCATATAGGGTATTAAATGGTCCATAACTTTGTATGAACCATATATGTTTAAATGACTTCTATCCATCATATCTTTTTTATAATCTAAATTTAAGTCTTCCATTAATTTTTTATCATTCGCTTGCGTAAGGCGAGCGTTTTTTGCGAGGACACTTTTTCCCTAGCGAGTAGCGTAGGAAATAGAAAAAGTGGCTGGATATTAAATGGATTTATTCCATAAGCCCGCCTAAATAAAAAGTCTAGGACGAGCTTGCGAGGACTGCCAAATTCCCGAGTGAATAACGAGGAAAAAGAATTTGCACAGGCTTAGGACTTTTTATTATTGTTTAAAAGACAGGATGTCTTTTTGCTTGCGTAAGTGCGGGAGGGGTTCCCCCGACCAAACGCATAAATAAAAATTTCACGGACGAAATTTTTATTATTGTTAAATTAGATTCTTCGCTAGTGTTCCACTAGCTCTGAATGACAAGGTATATTGGTAACTATTACCATTTTGTCACTCAGAGCGGAGCGAAGAGTCTATATAGGTGCAGGGGAGCGTTTTTTGCGACGCAAGGACTTTCCGACGAATAGGAAGGAATCAAAAGTCCGTAGCTGGACCGAGCCGTCGCTTGCGAGAGCATTTGACGGATTTATTCCGCAAATGCAATGACAAATGATAACCTGATTTTATTTATATATTTCTTTATAAAGTGCATATCCACCGCTAAGATTATAGCAGTCATATCCGTAACCTGCTAATATTCTGCATGCAAGATATCCTCTTAAACCTACATGACATACAATATATACCGGCTTGCTTTTATCTATTTCATTCATTCTTTCTCTTAAGCTGTCTACTGGAATATTTATAAAGCCGTCAATATGCCCAAGCCTGTATTCCCCTCTTGTGCGTGTATCTATTAAATTAACACTGCCGTCTTTTGGAAGAGATGACACATCATGATAATGAAATATTTTTGATATACCATTTAATATATTTTCTGCCACATAACCTGCCATATTAACAGGGTCCTTAGCTGATGAATATGGCGGTGCATAACATAATTCTAATTTAGTTAAGTCATAAACTGTTGCTTTAAAGTTTATGGCTGCTGCTATCACATCACATCTTTTATCTACACCTTCCCTGCCTGCTATCTGAGCACCAAGAATTTTACCTGTATCTTTATCAAATATTGTTTTTATAAACATTTCTTCTGCACCGGGATAGTATCCTGCATGACTTGCTGAAATAGTAAAACTTTTTTCATAATTTAAGCCAAGCTGTTTTGCTTGCTTTTCTGTAATGCCTGTTGAAGCTGCTGTTAATGAAAATACTTTTAAAATTGCACTGCCCTGAGTGCCTCTATATGTGCTTTTAATGCCTGCAATATTATCTGCTGCAATTCTTCCCTGTTTATTTGCAGGCCCTGCAAGTGGAATAACAGCTTTTTCTTTTGTGATAAAATCAGTTACTTCAACAGCATCACCTGCTGCATATATAAAATCATCACTTGTTTTCATATTATCATCAACAATCACTGCTCCCCGCTGATTTAGTTTAAGACCAGCTTCTGCTGCAATTTTTGTTTCTGGTTTTACACCAATTGCAAGAATAACCATATCTGCATCAAATGCACCTTTATTAGTAATAACTTTTAATAATGAGCCATTTTCTTCTATTTTTTCTAATGCAGTTTCCAGTTTTAAAGTAACACCGTTTCTTTCAAGTTCATTATGTAATATACATGCCATATCATAATCAAATGGAGCTATTACCTGATTCTGCATTTCTACAATAGTAACAGAAAGCCCTGCCTGTACAAGATTTTCTGCCATTTCTACACCAATATAACCGCCGCCTATAACTGCAGCATATTTTGGAGCAGCATTATCTATATAATCTTTTATTCTGTATGTATCTGGAATATTTCTTAATGTGAAAACTCTATCTAAATTAACACCTTCAATATTTGGACGGAATGGCTCTGCACCTGGTGATAAAAGAAGAATATCATAACTTTCTTCATAAGTTTCATTTGTATTATGATTTAACACAGTAACAGTTTTTTTATCTTTATTTATTGCTGTTACTTCATTAAAAGTGCGAACATCTATATTAAATCTTTTTTTAAAACCAAGTGGTGTCTGTAAAGTTAAATCGGCTTTATTTTTAATATCGCCGCCAATATAGTATGGAAGACCGCAGTTAGCAAATGATATGTATTCACCTTTCTCAAAAAGTATTATTTCTATATGTTCATTTAACCTGCGAAGCCTTGCAGCAGCAGATGCACCCCCTGCCACACCGCCGATAATTAATATTTTAGATACATTCATCATTAAACTCCAATTTGTAAAATAAAGTAATAGTTTAAACATAAAAACTTATTTTGCAAGTGGAAAATAACTAAAATACTTAATTTTTAGATAATTATGGCTTAAAAATACCATATACATAAAAAAGCCGCTCAATTTTAAGCGACTCAGACTGTGGAAAAAATATTTTTTTGACAATATCTATTAATATACATTTTTATTAAAAAAATATTCCGAAAATAACTATTGTCTATTAAAAAGCGTTGCGGAACGCTGTGCAGTAGGTGTTACAAGCAGATTATGGATATTAATATGTTCTGGCAGAGTAGTCATAAAGTATATAATATCAGCAATATCTGATGCAGTAAGTGGTTTAAATCCTTTATAAACATTATCTGCCTTTTCTTTATCTCCATTAAAGCGGACAAGTGAAAATTCTGTTTCAACAGCACCCGGCTCAATAGTAGATATTCTAATGTTTGTTTTAAGCATATCTATATTCATTGCCTGATTTAATGCCCTAACAGCATATTTTGTAGCATTATATACATTGCCTCCAGGGTATACCTGACTGCCTGCAATACTGCCAAGATTTATAACGGTTCCTGTATTTTTTTCTATCATTAAAGGAAGTACAGCTCTTGCCATATATAAAAAGCCTTTAATATTTGTATCTATCATATCTTCCCAGTCATCTATATTACCATCTTGAATTGCAGATATACCTTTTGCAAGCCCTGCATTATTTATAAAAATATAAGGTATTAAATGTTTATTTTTAAGTTCATTTCCAAATGCTTCTACTGCCTCCCTGTCCCTTACATCAAAACAGTATGGAGTAACTATAACATTATATTTATTTTCAAGTTCGCTTTGTATTTTTGCAAGTCTGTTATCCCGTCTGCCTGTAATTACAAGATTTGCTCCATTTTGTGCATATATTTCTGCACAGGCTCTGCCTATGCCTGAAGTTGCACCAGTAATTAATACCAGCTTTCCTTTAACACTAATCATAATTATACCTCTTTTATTTTATAGAAAATTTTGGAGCACGAGCAGGGCCAGTTAAAGCGAATTTTAATGGATAATTGCCCATAGATGCTTCACCGTTTATATTTAATACAGATCTATCTATTTTCTGTTTATTTAAATCAATATATCCTGTAACATTTAATGAGTTTGCACCTTTTGCAGATAGTTTTTTAATAGTAAGTTTATTTTTATTAATATCTGCCTGCCCCTGCAGAGAATCTACTGCTACAGGCATTAATGGGTGATTAAATGATACTTTATTAGGACTTTCAATATTAATAACGCCTTTTTCATCTTTTATATTATATTCTATTTTTCCGTTAACAGTGCCGCTTCCTGTCATACCAGTAATTTGAGCAATCCCTGCAACTGATGCTTTAATATCTGCATTAAGATTACTGCCTGCAAGTTTTCCTGATAATATAAATGCAGGCGAGTCTGCTTTAAATGATATTCTTTTAAATAAAAGACCAACTGGGTTGTAATCAAGCTCTACATTTTTAATAACAAGTGGACCTGTCTGGATATTTGATGCGGCTGCACCAAAAAAAGTAATGTCTATTTTATCATATCTTAAATCAATCTTATTTTTTTCAACAGTGTCTGCTATAATTTTTGACGCAACAGAACTTAGTGGGAAGGTTACGATTAAAGTAACTATCAGTGCTGCCAAAAAAGCTGTAATAGAAAATATTATTTGTTTTTTAGTCATATTAATTCCTTATAAATAAAAATGATTACATTTTTACTATTTCAATAGAAGAATCAATCATTTTAGGGTTATCATATCTTTTATTAAAATTAATAACTTTTATGCTTAAATTATCATATTTTTCAATATCAGCTATAAACTTAATGAATTCATCATAATATAAGTTTTCAAGCCTTAATGTAACATGCTCAATACCTTTTGAAGCACTGACTGGCCTTAAATTAACTATTTTATCAGATATTCCAAGAGTAGAGCCTGTATTTTGTATATACACAAGTAATGTCTGTGTCATAGCATTAATACCAGTTGATTTTGCAAACTGTATCTGACCTGCCATATTTGCAGCTTTTTCAAGTTTTTTATATGTATTATCCGCCTTTGTTTTAGCCGATTCTATTTTTGAAGTAAGGAAAGCATTTGTCCAGTAAAATATAAAAAATACCCCCATTACAACAACAAATGAAGTTAATATCTGCTGTTTATAGTGTGTATAAAATCTGCGAACATCAAAATTTTTAAGATCCTGCAATGAGATATTTTTTAAATTTTGCAGACTGAATTTTCCTGAAAAATTTTCAGAAATATTTTTAGATGCTGCTTTTTCTTTTAAAGCACTAAAATCTGGCTTTTTAAATTTAATTTCAGTAGTTTTTAGTTTATGAAAAATCTCTTTTAATTTTTCCATATATTACCTTTGAGCTTTTGTATATTTCATTGTAAATGAAATACCGTCTTTTGTTTTTTTTGTATCATCTACATTTACAGTAGACTGTAATTTATTTTCCATAATTTTTTTAATTTCATCAACCTGAGCAAAGCTTTCTGCTGTGCCTGATATTCTAATATCATCGTCGCGGATATTAATATTATCAAACATAATGCCCTCAATACCTGCATCATTTAAGTTATTTAAAATAGTTAATATTTTTTCATGTGTTCCAGCTGATGTTACTGATTTAGACTGCTGCACAAGTGAACCGTAAGGGTCCTTAGATGAAGCAACTCCTAAGTTATTATATACTTTTGATAATGCATCTTCATAATATTTATTTACTTTATTATAGGCTGTTACTTCGCTGATACTTCCTACAATCATCACAAGATAAATAATGCCAAGCAATGCAGCAGGAGCAGCAAGTGGCAGTTTCATTGCAGATTTTCTAACTATGCCGGGAAGTGATATAGAATATTTTACTGTCTGCATTGTTTCAAATAAATCTTTTGCAGTAACAGCATCTACATCATTATCTTCAATAAGCGATACCATATTTTCTGAAAGTCTGTATTTCTTACTTCCGTCTGAAAAGATAAATTCATTATATTTTATGCACTGCTCTAAAAATGGTGTAGATATTTTTTTAAAGCCGCTAAATATTTCTGTATTTTCAGAGATTATATCTATTAATGTTTGGTTAATAACATATATAATTGTTTTACCAGAATGTTGAAATACACCGTATTCCTTTACCATATCAGCAGGGAAAAGCACATTTAAATAGTTTGCTGCTATTGCATTTAGTTTTTTTGCACTAGTAGATATATTTTCCATACCAATATAAAAAAAGTAAGTATCATCTATTAAAAGGGCAGATTTACTGCTGTCGCTAATTACATCATCACTGCTTACACGATACATTGATGCACCTGTCAGCTTATAAAGTAATCCATCTTTTAAATAGTAGTTGTTTTCAGAGTTACTCAAAATCATGCTCCAAAATTAAAAATAATCTATACTATTTCCCTCAATGTATTTAACAGGGGAAACACTTGTGCCGTTTCTTTGAACAAGCAGATGATAGTAAATATTATCATCTCCTATATTTAATTCAAGTTTAATATAAAATAAAGAAGATTTTACATCAATATATGGTAAAATTTTACTATATTCGTCCTGCATAGCTGAGCCCATTATCTGATATATGGCAGAAACATCTTTAAAAGGCTCTGTTTCTCTTGTGGAAATAATGTCTTCCACATAAGGTTCAAGTTCAGGAACAAATGCTTTTATTACTTCAGCAGATGCCATATTTAAATTTATTTTATTGCTGTCACCTGCTATTGAAACATAAGGTGTTAATTGTTTATACTCATCTTTAAATGATGGAATAAAAGCAAGCTCAGCCAAAGTCTGCAATTGCGATGATTTTGCACTGTATGGAGCACTGTTTTCATCAAAGCGTTCACCTGTAGGGTCAGAAGAACCTACCCATGTTTGCAAATCATAAATATCTGATTCAGTTAAATCAAGCTCAGATATTAGTGTTGTTACAGCATTTTCAGTTCTTTCTTTTAAATTTTCATCACTTGATACAAGACCTGCCAGCGGCACTTTTGAATTAAGTGGTGTCATATAAACAGTCAGAAAGCCATTATCAAGTGGTATTGGTGGAATCTGAGCCCAGATATCAGATGATGAATCATAAGTTTCTTCATCATACTGGAAAGCCATTTCTAATGCTTCAACAGCAGTCATAGCATATATTGCACCCTGATAATCATTCTGCAGAGTAATAACTGTACCGTAAGCATTCATTGTTTTTTCATGTATAAATAATACTAAGGTTGTGCAGGCTGCTATAATAATTAAAACAGTAACTAAAATAGAGCCTTTTTTCATATTGTTATTCATTTAAGTATTATCCATTGTTCTTGCAACAGGTATAACTATCTGCTGCTCATTTATTTTTAAAGTAATATTCATCATTTTAGCATTAGCTACAGCATCTTCTTTATATTCTGTGCCGTCATAAAATGATGCAGAAAATTCTGTTACATTTGGAATAATACGCATTTCCATACTGAATGCAGTATCATTATTTTCTTCTTTTCTTACAAAATAATTTTCATCATCTATATAATATGTAACATCTACAGACAGAGCTTTATTAAAACGCATACTGTTTTGTGTTGAAAATTTAAGCCTGTATACCTGTCCTGATTTATCAAGAGATATAGAGTTTCCTATCATCATTCTTGCATCTCTATTTAAAAGCCTTGTAAGTGATTCCTGCAGAATAATATTTCTGCTTTGAGTAATAGAGCTGTCACGCATATTGGCAATGGAAGAAAAAATAGAAAATACACCGAGAGCAACAATAGAAGAAATTGCTGCAGCAATCAGCAGTTCTAAAAGAGTAAAGCCTTTTTTCATCACATTCCAAACCCTGTGCCGCCTGAGGCTTTTTCATAATAAACAAATGTAGTGCTTGCATTGCTTGTAGAAACTGTCATTGTGATTTTTTGAACCATAGGAACACCTGAGGATTCTTTTAAAAATGAATAGTAAACTAATGTTCCGTTATAATCTTCCACTTCTTCATATGCTTTATTAGGAAAATTAATCTGGCGTGTTATTCTGTCATACCCTCTTTCTATAACAAACATTTTTTCTTTGGCAGAAATCAATGTTTTTAATGACATATTTTGCAGAGAATAAATACCAAGCATACTAATGCTTAACACTGCAAGAGCAATCATTACTTCTAAAAGAGTAAAACCTTTTTTTAATTTATTCTGCTTCATTATTCCTCAGTTTTTTTATATCTTGTAGTCATAAGCAGTGGAACAGATTCTATTATTCTGCCATCATCAAGAGTCAATTCAAAATAATCACATATTCCGTCAGGATATACTCTAATTACATATTCATTTCCCTGAACTTGATAGCTGTTTATCACTGCATCTTTTACTTCTTTAATTTCAGGTATCGTTTTAGTTTCTTTATCATGGTTTAATAAGTTAGCACTGCCTTTAAAACCAGTAAGTGCAATAGGCTGCCCCAGTTCAATAGAGCGTTCCCATTCTGCTTTTATCAGCTTGTCCATATAATCAAGCTGTGGGTCTATTCCTACACTTTTTGATGTAAATTTAGGTGTTAAACCCATAAGCCCTATGCCTATAATAAGCATAACTACCATTATTTCCATTAAAGTAAATGCTTTTTTATATTTTTGTATTTTACTCATATATGAAAAACAAAGGGAAAGTAGAATTACCCAGCTTTCCCTTAATCATAAATTACTGTCCTATAGTATATGAAGCAATATCTGCGTCATAGTTTTCGCCACCTTCCTGACCGTCTGCTCCGAAAGTGATGATTTCATAATCTCTATTTTCATCTTCAGTAGGGCTTCTGTATATATAGTCATTTCCCCATGGGTCTTTTGGAACAGTAGTAGTTGAAAGATATCCACCTGGGCTCCAGTTATTAGGAATTGGCTCTAATTCTGGTTTTTCAACAAGAGCCTGCAACCCTTGGTCAGTAGTAGGATAGTTGCCGTTATCAAGTTTATACATATTTAAGCCGCTTTCTAAGGCTTTAATATCATTTACAGCTTTTGTAACTCTTGCTTTATCTGGTGCACTCATAATTTTTGGGCCAATAAATGTAGCTAAAAGCCCTAAAATAACAAGAACAACCATAAGTTCAATTAATGTAAATCCTGGACGCATTCTTCTTTTTTTCATATTGTAAAACCTCTTTCAATTTATTAAATCTATCAGAAAATATCATAAATAAGTAAAAAAATCAATAAATCATTTAATTTTTAAAATTATTGAACGATATATTATCTGTATGAAAAAATATATTTTTCCAATAATAATTTTTACTGCTGTATCTGTATATTTTATATGCTGTATTTATTTTTATGGTATATCCAGTATATCTGCATATAATATTGTCCTTTTTTTATTTGCTTCTCCCATAGTGGAAGAGTTTATTTTCAGGGGATTAGTTCAAAATAAAATAAATAATTTTTTAAAATCTGCTTTTTTTCTACACATTTCTTACGGCAGTCTTATTTCATCGTTTATATTTACATTTATCCATTTACTGCTAAATAATTTTACATTAATTTATATTCTTGTGTTTCTACCTTCTTTATTTTTAGGGTATTTGTATGATAAATACAATACTTTGCTGCTGCCTGTTTTATTTCATAATTTCTTTAATATTAATGCATTTATATTATATCCACTTAACGATTTAACTATTTTTTTTGTTGAAAATTTATAGAAAAAATGGTAATGGCTTAAAAAATGTTTGCATTTTATGTAATAAATTGATATTTCATATAACATGGTAAATTTTAAACTTCCTTATATAGTTTATCCTATAGTTATAGGTATAGCAGCAGGGTATTTAATTTCTGTAATAGCAGGAAGTGCTTTTATGGCACCAAAGCCTTTGCCTGTACCAAGGATAAAAAAAGTAGAAAAAGATAATTTAGATATTAATAAAGCAACAGAAGATATTATAGCTAAAAATATCTTTTTGTTAGATGTTACCCCTGCGGCAGTTATTGATACTAATAGTGCAGAAGTAGATAGTGATGGCAAACCAATAGTTACAAAAGACGGGGCACCATTAAACCCGCCACCGCCATTTAAGGCTGCTTTAATAGGTATTATTTATGATGAAGTTAATCATACAGGTATAGCTACAATTAACCTTGATAATAATACTGTAAGTATTTCTCTTGGTAAAACAAAAGAAGGTATTACGCTGGTTGATTTATCATTCAGCTTTGCAACTATAGAAAAGGATAAGAAAAAATATTCAATAGTTATAGATAATGGTGCTGTTGTGCAGTCAATACCTAAAAAACAGACAGCGCAGGCAGCTGATACTGGTGTAAAAATACAAGACAGTGGAGCAAATATTAATATTACTGTTCCAAGAGATGAGCTTAAAAACGACTTGAAAGATATAAATAAAGTGCTTCAAAGTGCAAGAGTTGCTACTTTTTATGAAGATGGTAATTTTGTAGGCTACAGGGTTGCTATGTTAAAGCCGGAATCGCCGTTATTAAAACTTGGTTTAAAAGTTGGTGATGTTATTACCAGAATAAATGGCAGCGAGCTTACAAATCCAGCAGCATTATTTAATATGTTTTCTCAAGTTGATGATATATCAGCATTAAATGTAGATATGCTGAGAAATAATGAAAAAAAATCATTGTTTGTGGAAATTAGATGAAAAAGAAACTATTTTTATTACAATTCCTTTTTGCCGTATTTTTTGCCTGCAGCGGCTATGCTCAGCAAAATGATTATGCGGTAAACTTTAAAAATGTTCCAATGAAAGATTTTATTACATTTGTTTCAGAATTTACTGGTAAAAATGTTATATATAATGAGGCAGATTTACGAGGCAATGTAACAATTTCTTCTCAAAAGAATATGGACGCAAAAGAAATTCTTGATATTTTTTATTCTGTTATGAAATTAAATGGCTATCAGCCTGTTACAAAAGGGGACAGCATACAGATAGTGGCAGAAAAAGATATGCAGGCTTTTGACGAAGAAATAAAAATAAACGGTGTTGGCAGAAATGCAAAAGGGTATATAACAACTGTTGTTTCCCTTGAAAATTATAATGCTGCAACTATTCTACCAGTATTAAATAGAATGAAATCTAAAACTGGTTATGTGGAAGCCGTAAAAGGATTAAATATAGTAGTTGTAAGAGATGATGCTTCAAGAATTGAAAAAATGACTGCATTAATCAATAAAGTAGATAATGTGGCAGCAGGATATGAATTTTATACTCTTCCTTTAAAATACAGCATTGCAAGTAAAATAGAGCAGCAGATAACTAAATTCTTTAATGAACTTGCTAAAAATTCTATTAACCCTACTTCTCCTGTTGTAATTTCTGATGATATATCTAATACATTAATTATTGCAGCAACTAAAAAAGATTATGAAAGAATATCTACAATTATATCAAATCTTGACACTAAAAATATGGCAATAAATACAGAGCCTAGAGTATTTTACTTAAAAAATGCCAGGGCAGAAGATGTGGAAAAAGTTTTATCAAAACTAGTAACATCACTTTCTCAGCAGGCAGGAAAAACAGGCAGCACAACATCATCTTCATCATCTAATTCAAAAGTAAGCATATCTTCAGATAATGCAACAAACTCTATTTTAGCAATAGGTGATAAAGAATTATATGATAATTTAGATTCTTTAATATCTAAACTTGATGTTCCGCGTCGTCAGGTATATGTAGAAGCATTAATTCTAGAAACAACAATAGATAAAAGCTCTCAGTTTGGTGTTGAATGGTTTATGGGGGGCGGCAGTGAAGCTGGTGCAGTTATAGGAAGTAATGCCAATTCTGGAAGTTTAGGCAGTATTATTGGCTCACTTACTCAAGGTGCATCAAGTATTTCAGGTCTTAGTTCAGCTGGTCTTGGTGTTGGTGTAATAGGTAATATTATATCATTTCAAGGTGCAAGATTTCCATCAATTGGTGCATTAGTGTCTGCACTTCGAACATCAAGCGGTATAAATATTATATCAAATCCACAGATACTTACATTAAATAACTCAGCAGCAGAAGTATTTGTTGGTGAAAATATGCCGTATCAAACAAGTACAAAATATGACTCAAATAATAACCCTATACAAACTTATGATTATAGAGATGTTGGTGTAAAATTAAAAGTTACTCCACAAATTACAAGTGATGATATGGTAACTCTTGCTATTGAGCAGGAAATAAAACAGGTGGCAGATTCTTCAGTAGGAAGCACTGCACCTACTACCCTTACAAGAAGCACAAACACAAGTGTGAAGTTAAAAAATCACTCTATTATGGTTATTTCTGGTATGATTAGAGATGACTCTTCCAGATCTATCTCAGGTGTGCCGGGTCTTTCTCAGATACCTATACTTGGCTGGCTTTTTAAAAGAGAGACTACTCGTGTAAATAAAACAAATGTAATGCTTTTCATTACGGCACATATTATAGATACTCTTGAAGATAACAAAAAACTTATGGAAGGCAAGCGTGCTACAATGGAAGATTTTAACCGTCAAGGTGATGCAGAGTTTAGAACAGGTGCCTTTACAGATACAGGCAGGTCTATTCAGCTGAAAAACGATATAGAAGGTTTATCGCCAGAAGAAGCACAGAAAACACAAAGACAGAGAGATAAAGAAAAGGAAAAACGAGAAAAAGCAGAAAGAAAAGCTGAAAAAGAAAGGCAAAAGGCAATAAAAAAAGCTGAAAAAAAAGCTGAAAAAGAAGCTGAACAAACTGCTAAGGAAGATGAAAAAGCAGTTGAAGAAAACACTAAACTTTTAACACCTGCTGCAACTGATAATAATGCAGAGCCTGCAAACCAGCCTTTAAATAATGAAGATACAGGTATTATCAGCCCTGAAAATCAAGGTGAATAATATATGAGTATGGATTTTGACAGTGTAAAAACTCAGTATATGAAATTTCCTGATAAAAGTGATTTTGTTCCTGTAAGTGTTGATAATGGAGATATAAAATTTTATTATGCTGATGATTCAGGGCTGCAGAAAGCAAAATTTATGAGTTTTTCTCTTGGTATTAATCCAGATTATGAGTATGCAGAAAAAAGGCACATATTAGAGATACTTGAAAGCTTTGGTGGTGAAGTAGATGATATGGGCTCAGATGATGAAAATGATGAATTAGAAGATGATGCAAATATTTTAACTTCATCTTATGATGATGCTCCGGTTATCAGGCTTGTAAATCAGATTATTATCAGTGCAGTAAAAAATGGTGCCAGTGATATTCATTTTGAAGGCAGAGATGGTGCATTTTTAATCCGCATTAGAGTGGACGGCTGTTTAAATACATTAAAAACATACCCTAAAAGTGTACATGACCCAATCCTTGCCCGTATAAAAGTTATAGGTCAGCTTGATGTGGCAGAAACAAGAAGAGCCCAAGACGGAAGAATTAATTTAAAAATAGGTAACCGTGTAATAGATATTCGTGTATCTACAATGCCATCTATTAATGGAGAAAAAGCAGTTCTTCGTATATTAGAGCGTTCATCAGATTTTACTTCATTAAAGCAGGTAGGTTTAGACGGTGAGCTTTATGATAAATTCCGCCCGTATCTTGATAAACCAAATGGTATTATATTAGTTACAGGTCCAACAGGAAGTGGTAAAACAACAACTCTTTATGCATCACTTCTTGCAATGAATAGAGACAATAAAAATGTAGTTACAATAGAAGACCCTGTTGAATATCATATAGATAATGTTACACAGGTGCAGATGAACCCTGCAGTAAACTTAACATTTGCAGCAGCAATTAAAACATTTTTAAGGCAGGACCCTGATATTATATTAGTTGGTGAAATTCGTGATAATGAAACGGCTGAAGCTGCTATTCAGGCATCATTAACTGGGCACTTAGTTTTATCTACACTTCATACAAATGACTCACCAACAGCAATAGCCAGACTTATTGAAATGGAAGTAGAGCCTTTTTTAATTTCTTCTTCCCTTGCTATTGTAATAGGTCAAAGGTTAGTCAGAAAAATATGTCCGCATTGTCAGGAAGAAGTGAAGGCAGATGATTATATAAAATCTACCTTTGCCCGTGCAGGCTTGGAAATAGACAGCTATATAAAAGGAAAGGGCTGTTCTAACTGCTTTAATACTGGTTACAGAGGCAGAATAGGTATATTTGAAATGCTTGAGATTACAGACAGTCTTCGCAGCTTAATAAATAAAAGAGCGTCAAGCTATGATATAAAAGAAGCAGCACGGAAAGAAGGTTTCCGCACTATGTTTGAATATGGTGCAGAGCTTGTGAAAAAAGGAATAACAACACCATCAGAAGTGCTTTCAGTTACAAAGGTTGATTAATGGCAGCATACAGCTATAAAGGTATATCAAAAACAGGAAAAGAAGTAAAAGGTGTCCGCGAAGCAGTCAGCAGGCAGGCATTAACAAGTGAGCTTTTATCAGAAGGAATATTTGTTTCTTCCATTTCTGATATGAGAGAAAAACAGCCGTTTTATGCAAGATTGCAGGAAGTTTTTGCAAAAAAAATTAATTTATCAGATACTTTTTTTCAGCTTTCATTACTTTTAAGAAGCGGTATACCACTTGTAGAAGCATTAAAAATCGTTGCAAAAAGCACAAAAGAGCAGCATCTAAAAAATGCTTTATTAGAGTCAGCATCAAAAATTTCAGAAGGTATGCGATTTTCAGAAAGTTTGTCAAAGTATCCTAAAATATTTGAACCAATGTATGTAAACCTTATAAAAGCATCAGAGCAGGTAGGCAAGCTGGCTGCAGTTTTAGCAGATATTGCAGTGTATGAAGAAGATAAGCGTAAAAATACAGATAAAATTAAAACAGCAATGGTTTATCCTATGACGATACTTGTTATGGGTTTTGCAGTGCTTGGTTTTTTACTTGCCTTTGTTGTGCCAAAAATGGAATCAATTTTTGCTTCAATGAAACAGCAGATACCAGCATCTACTCAGTTTTTATTAAAAGTTTCTGATTTTGTCAGTGAATATGGGCTTGTGCTGCTGCTTTTTGTTATGTTTATTATATTTTCTATCAGATATCTTTATAAAAATAATAATAAATTCAGGCTTGCAGTTGATAAAAAGTTATTTAAAATAAATCTTGTTTCTCATGTATCTGTATCTAAATTTGCCCATGTATTATCATTTCAGTTAAAAGAAGGGCTTCCTTTAACAGATGCGCTGCATTATGCGTCGCTTGTTATTGATAATAAGTATATGTTTAATATAGTTGCTCAGGTAAGAGAGTCTGTGCAGTCTGGTACAAAATTTTCTGTGGCAGTAAGAAATGCAGGTATTTTTCCTGAACTTTTCCCTGCAGCAGTATCAACTGGTGAATCCTCAGGGAATATGCCAGAACTTTTAGAGCGTGTAAACGAATTTTACTCTAAAAATGTAGATAAATTTTTAACATCATTTATTTCAGCTATTGAGCCAATATTTATTGTTATTATAGGTGTGCTTGTAGGGTTTATTGTTGTATCTATTATGCAGCCGCTTTTCTCTATGAACTCTTTAGTTCAATAATTGATTGGAGCAGTAGTATGGCAGATATTACAAATTATTATGGATTTATACTGGCAGTTATTATGCTTTCTTTAACACCCGGAGCTGATACTGTTTTTATTTTAACACAGTCAATAGCAGGCGGGTACAGGCAGGGGTTTGCTTCTGTTGCTGGGATTGTATGCGGTTTATTTGTCCATACGGCTTTAGCTGCACTTGGTCTTTCTGTAATACTTATGACTTCTGCACTTTTATTTAATATTGTAAAAATTGCTGGTGCAGCATATTTAATATATCTTGGTATAATGGCATTAAAATCAAAATCAAGTATTAATATTAATGCAGAAAAATCTTCATTATCATTTTTTGCAGTATTCAGGCAGGGACTTTTTACAAATCTGCTTAATCCGAAAGTAGTGCTTTTCTTTTTAGCTCTTCTTCCCCAGTTTGTAAAAAGTAATGCAGAGAGTGCAGTGCCTTTTTTAATACTAGGCTTAACATTTATTTTTATAGGCTCATTATGGAGTTTATTTTTAGTGTGGGCATCTGCAGCAATGTCTAAGACATTAAGGCAGTCTAAATTTTCATATTATTTAAATAAGATTGCAGGTGTTATTTTCATAACTCTTGGATTAAATATTTTAAGGCTTAAAAATTAGTATCAATTATATCATTTATTATTCTTATACCTGCAAAGCCGTAGAAATGGTCTTTTATTTTATCTAAATTTTCTATACTAATTCCGCCAAGAGCAAATACTTTTTTTGATTTATTATAATCTATTATACCTAATGGGTTAACATTATAATCTTTTGGAGTATAAAAAACAGGGCTTAATGTGTAATAATCAGCATTTATAATATCTATCTCATCTGCACAGTGGCTTGAATAACCTACCATAAGTTTTGTTTCTGATTTAATAATATTATAGTTTTTTATAGTATCCTTATTAAGATGCACTCCGTCAAAGCTGTATTTTTCAGCAAGTATATAATCCCTGCTTAACGAGAGAATACTTTTTTTAACTGATTTTCTAATATTAATAAGTTTATTTTGGATATTATCATAATTTTTAAATCTAAACCATATAATTTCTGCAGTGCCATCAAGCTTTTCTGCTGTTTCATATATCTTTTCTTTAAAGAAATCATCATCTAATACTGCTAAGAATTTTAATGCTGATACCATACAATAATATACCCTGTGTCTATAATAATACAATATAATATTTATTGTTTATGTAATCAACAAAAAAATAGTAGAAAAAAATTCAGGAAAGTATATAATAAATTTCAAATGAATAAATACTGCTATAATGGTAAGGTATATATGAAGAAAGTTCAGATATTATTAATATTAATGCTGCTTGTATCCGCCACTTATTCTTATGGGGCAGATATAACATTCAGCCAGGCTTTAGAAAGCCTTTATGGCACCCATGAGGGTATGGCACAGGCAGAATCTGATTATAAACAGAAAGAATATGCAAAAAAAGCGGCATTAGGTCTTTATTCGCCCCGTTTATCTTTAAATGCAGCTTATGCTTATTTTGGTAACGACTTAACTATGGATGTGGATTTATCACCTATCAGTAATACAGTAAATGGCATATTAGGCAGCCTGCCTATTCCACTTCCACCACTGAGCCTGCCTTCATCTATGGAGCAGGTAGTTCAGCAGGACCAGTTTTTTTCATTAAATGCTGCAATGATTTGGCCGGTATTTACAGGTGGTAAAATATATGCCGCTAATAAGGCAGCCAGTGCAAATTTAGAAATGGCAAAATATGGCAAAACTATCCGCCATGATGAATTAGGTATTGCTATGGCAGAAAAGTATTTTACACTTCGCTTTATTAAGGATATTATTGCATTAAAGCAGGATGTAAGAAATTCTATGCAGGAACATTATAATAAAGCATTAAAGCTGGAAAAAGCCGGTATGCTTGCAAAAGTGGAAAGGCTGCATGCTGAAATGGCTTTATCTGATGCGGAAAAATCACTTGATACATCTATAAGAGAAGCTCGTCTTGTAGAATCATCACTTAAATCTATGCTCAGCAGCAATGATGATAATATTACACCTGCAACGCCACTTTTTATTATAAAATCAGAAGATATTGAAGCCTTAATGTATTTTCAGGATATGGCTTCTACTACTAATGCAAAATTAAAACAGGTGCAGAGTGCTAAAAAACTTGCTCATGCTGGAGTAATTAACAGTACATCATCATTTATTCCTAAAATAAATGCTTTTGGTATGGTAAATATTTATGACTATCAGCTTTCAAGTCTTTCACCAGATTATATGGTGGGAGTGCAAATGTCATTAAATCTTTTTGACGGTCTGCAGAATTATCATCAGTTAAAGGCAAGTAAAACTACAGAAGAAAGTACAAAACTATTAGCTGCAAGAGCAGAAAAAGATATAAGAACACTTGTGGAACAGCAGTATATCACTATGGAAAATGCAAGAGCAGATTATGAAGCATCACTTAAATCACTTGCTTTTACAGAAGAATATTTAAGAGCAAGGCAGAAAGCATTTAATCAGGGTATGGCTACAAGTTTAGATGTGGTAGATGCTGAGCTTGCATTATCTAATTCTAAAATGTCTGCAATACAGGCTGCTTATAAATTTGATATGGCATTAATCAATATGCTTTCTACTGCTGGTATGTTTGACAGCTTTGAAACATACAGAGCAAGAGCATTTGTTGAGCCGGGTTTAAAATAAATATAATAATACTAAGGAGTTTATTCTATGAAATATATTTACTATACTGTTGCTTTTATAGTAATAGGAACAATTATATCAGTTAGTGTATGGTATGCATCACGGCCTGTTCCTATGACTTTACAAGGGGAGTTCCATTCAAAACAGGTGCAGGTAGCAGCTAAAGTGCCTGGAAATATCGCATCGCTTCCTATTATAGAAGGTCAGCAGGTAAAAAAAGGTGAAGTTTTAGCAACTATTGATTCACCTACTTTAAAAGCAAAAGAAGCTCAGGCAGTAGCTGCTGTAAAAGCAGCTGAGGCACAGCAGAAAAAAGTAGATGACGGAGCAAGACAGGAAGAAATTACTGCCCTTTATAATGTATATCAAAAAGCGGTGGCAGCAGAGCAGTATGCATTTAAGACTTATTCAAGAGTAAAATCTCTGCATGATGACGGTGTTGTTACTACTCAAAGTTTAGATGAGGCATTAACTCAGTGGAAAGTGCTGCAAAACGATGTAAGAGCAGCAAAAGCAAACTATGAAATGGCAAAAATTGGTGCAAGACCAGAGGATAAAACAGCAGCAGAAGCATTAAAAGAACAGGCACAGGGTGTATTGCAGGAAGTAATGGTTTTACTTGAAGATACCATACTTTATTCACCAATAGATGGCGAAGTATCAACAGTAGTTGTAGAGCAGGGTGAACTTGTAACGCCCGGATTTCCTGTTATTACTATTGTAGATTTAGAAGATACATGGGTTACTTTTTATCTGCGTGAAGATTTATTAAAAGATATCCGTATGGGTACAGTTATAAATGTGGAAATCCCTGCATTATCTGACAGTCAGGTATATCCTGTGGAAGTAAGGTATATTGCACCAGCAGGCAGCTATGCAGTATGGAGCGCCACAAAAACAAGTGCAGATTTTGATTTGAAAACATTTGAAGTAAAAGCATATCCACAGCAAAAAATTCCAGGATTAAGAGCTGGTATGACTGCTGTATTTTATTCTAATATAAAGCATAAGTAATAAAAATGGGATTATTGGAATATTTTAAAACTATAAAATATTTTTTTGATAGAGAATGGCATTTTCTGCTTCATACACGCAGGAAACTGTTTTATTTTATACTTATTACACCAGTTATATTATGTGCCATTTTAATAGGTGTGTTTTCAAACCCTGTAATCAGGGAAATACCTATAGCTTTAATAGATGAAGATAACAGTGCATTATCGCTGGAATTAGCAGGTATTATTCAGGCATCTCCTTATGTAAATATTATAGAGAAAGTGCCAAGTATGGATAAGGCAGAAAGATTAATCCGCGGTGGTAAAATATATGGAGTAGTGCTTATTCCTGAAGATTTTTCAAAAAGAGCGTTAGGCTATAAAGGTGCAGAAGTTGTGCTTTATTATAATAATGAGCTTTTTATTATCGGGAGTCTTGTAAATAAGGGAGTTTTTACTGCTGTAAAAGATTATTCTGATTTTCATAATAAAAAATATATGATGAGCCATGGAGTGCCTGCTTATGATGCAGATTTTCAAGTGCATCCTGTAAATATTGGCGAAAAAATACTTTTTAACCCATATTTAAATTATCAGTATTTCTTTGTATTTGGTCTTATTCCAGCGGCATTTCAGCTTTTTGTAATATGCTCTGTTATATATGGCGTGCTTTATGAAGAGCGTTCAAGAAAGTTTTTAGAAATTGTAGATATGGTTAATAATGCACCATTTTCATACACTTTCGGCAAAATGCTTCCTTATGCAGTTTTATTTGCATTTTCAGGAATGTTTATGCTTTTTGTATTATTTGTATATATGAAAGTGCCTATGGTTTCAGGATACTGGAAAATTATACTGGCTACAATGATGTATATGTATGTATCAATGGCTGCAGGTCTTTTTATAGCAGTTATTCTTCGTCCGCTTGCTTTTAGTGCAGCTGCTGTTTATGCTGCTCCAACATTTGCTTATGCTGGTATATCTTTTCCACAGGTTGCAATGCCAAAGTATGCTTATTATTTAAGTGAATTTTTCCCACTTACTCACTATCACAGAGTTTTAGTAAATGAAGCAATCAGAGGCAGTGCACCTTATAATTCTACAAGTCATGAAATATTATATCTTTTCCTGCTTGGTACCATAGCTTTTGCAGTATCTATTGCAGTAATAAAATTATACAGCCATTTATACCTTAGGAGGCAGGTATGAAAAATTATTTATCTATCCTTAGGTTAGAATACAGAAGAATAATTTTTGATATGCTTTCTATAACTATTATATTTGTAGGCACAGCATTTTATTCATTTTATTATCCATTTCCTTATGAAAATGATATTGTTCGTAAAATGCCTGTTGCAATAGTTGACTTAGATAAATCAGATTTAAGCAAAACAGTTGTAACTATGCTTAATAATACAGAAAGTTTAAAAGTAGTGCAGTATCCTTCTATGGAGGAAGCGAAAAAGGCAGTCTATTTAAGAGATGTGTTTGGTATTATATATATACCTGATGAATTTTATAAAATGGTAGCAAAAGGGGAAAGCCCCACAGTGTCTGTTTTTGCAGACGGCTCATATTTTATCCTTTATTCCACAGCTATTACAGCAGCAACTCAAATTGTGCTTATGACAGCAGCTGGTGTTAAAATACAAAAGATGACAATGCTTGGTGTGCCGATAACTGATGCACTTCTTTTGCAGTCTGCGGTGAATGTAACAGCAAAGCCAGTATTTAATCCGCGTGGCGGGTATGTTGGCTTTGTAGCACCTGCAATTTATGCACTTATTGTTCAGCAGATTTTATTAATGGTTATTATGCTTGTGCATGCCTCAGGTTATGAAAAAGGTTACGGATATCCAGAAAATACTTCTACATTTACAATACTTTGTGCAAAAATAACAGTGTATATGACTATTTTTGCAGCTATCTTTTCTTTTTTCTTTACAATAGGTCCTATGGTGTTTGGTATTCAGCTGCATAATTCCCTTTTGGAAGCAGTAATATTTGCTATACCTTACGGCTTATCTATTGCTCTTTTTGGTATAACATTAAGCGTATTTGCAAGAGACAGAGATGCGGTGCTTTTAGTTATTCTTATGACTTCTATTCCATTTGTTATGCTTGCAGGCTTTATATGGCCGCACTGGCTTATGCCTGACTGGGTAAAATATTTATCTTATATTATACCATCAACTCCGGGGGTTACAGGTTTTTTATATATTCGTCAAATGGGAGCAGATATTCAAGATATTATGCCTAAATATATTAATCTATGGATACAAGTTACAGTGTATACTGTTACAGCATTATTGGCAATAAGATGGCAGAAGAAACAAACGCAATTTATGATATAATAGTGAATTTTAAGTATTATATAATTGCAAAAAATAAAAATATAATATAGAATGCACCATTATTTTTAGAGGAGATATTATGAAATATTTGAAGTTATTACTTATTATTATTTTAATTGTTCCAACTGTGGTTTTTGCTGCACCAGAAGATGTATTAAATGGTAAAGAGTTTACATCTGATAAATACCCGTCTATATTAATAGGTTTTAGAAACGGCGGTGTATATGGCTATGCACTTATAAACACATATATGGGTACATATGAAATTAAAGATGAAAATAAAATAAGCCTAAGCTATATGGCTTATACAAAAATGGAAGGGACAAATAAGCAAAAAGATGGCGAATATGAATATTTTAATTATTTAAGAGATGCAAAAACATATAGTTATGACAGCAAAACTGGTGTTTTAATGATAGGTAAAATGAAATTTAACCAAAAAAAATAATTAAATAATAAATATTTGATTTATCAGCCGCTTAACATTAAGCGGCTCAGACTGTCGAAAAAATCATTATTTTCTTAAAATTAAGATAATTACTACTAAGCTGTATTAAAAATAATATATGTCATATTAAATTGAAGGAGCCTGTGAAAAAAAAGTATGTAAATTCAGTTTTCTATGATTATATTTTTTATATCCTGCTCTATAAATACCAGAATAAAGTTATTTAGTCAAGAGCAGGTTTATCTACATCACCCCCATTTTTTAAAAACTATGATTAAAAATGCTAATTTATAATAAACTTAGTAATTATTATTTATGTATTTGTAGTATATTTTAAACTATTGAACCTGTGCAAATCTCATAAATCAAATTTTTTGTTATTTTAAACATATTACACTTTTATATAAAAATTCATCCCTGAATTTTTATAACCACGCATATCCGAAATAAATTCGTCTATGCTTACTAAAAGAAAATACATCATGTATTTTTTGCTCCAATTGTATAAACATTCTCAATTTTTTCTCCATTGCTGCAGCAACTCGCTATCGCTTAAGACTTTCTGTCAGCAAATCATTCCGAAAAAATTGTTCATATACAATTAAGTCCCAAAGGTAATAAAATAACAGGGGAACATCCTTTAAAAGCGGATATAATGCCATATTAATATATTATAATTTTTAAGCTTTATTTTTAACTCTAGTAAATATTTTATTTTAATTATTATATAGTTATTAGTATTATTATAAAAAAATGGGGGGGTGAAGCAGTTATTTTAATTTATCAAAATAATAGTATATAGTATTATCTTCTATTCGACGATACATTACTGCATCTGTATTGTTTTTAACAGGCACAGCAAATTTACCACATTTTTTACCAGAGCAGTAAAATTCACCATAGTTTAACATTATATTTTGATGAGAACATTTTTTAGGGATTACTGATATTTTAGTTTCCTTTCCATTAATATTTTGATACATATTTCCGCTGAATGATTTATAATATAAAGTTTTGCCAGAAATACATGCTTTTGGCAGTTCATAATTCATAGATAAAAATCGCTGCCATACTGTTTCAAGATAATATATTTGTATATTTGATTTATCTAAAGTTATAAATGTGGTAGATGTAGAAGCAAAATTATCTTTTATCGGCAGGTCATGATACATTTCGCTGTCAGTTATTAAAGTAGTGCCGCAAAGTCCGGAAACACTGTGTGGGCTTGCAGTGCAGTCTGTATTATCACTTATTTTCACAGTATCATTATCAAGTACAAAAAACTTTTTATTATCTTTTAATGTGCCGTAAAACCTGCCTTCAGAATGATATATTTCATTATAACCTGACGGTATCTGCCCTGTTAATGTAAAAGCCTTAATATTTTTATCATATGTTAATAAATATCCATTTTCCTGCAGAAGCACTGGGGCTCCATTTATATATCCTGCTGCTTTTATTAAAAGCCCTGTATCGCCAAAATATAATTCATCACCATTATAAGAATTTCTTAATGCTGCTTGAGAGCCAGCCCACTCTATAATATAGTTTGGCACTATTTCCACACTACCGTTTAACATTCTAGGGTATGTTCCCACACTTGCACACTCTGTTGCAGAATATACATCTACATGGCTGCTGTTATATATAACTGCTTCAAGCCCATATACTCTTACATTTTCATAAGTATGCTTTAAATAAAGACCAGGACAGCTCGCAATTGTAAAACCAATTTCATCTGGCTTTAAAACTGCAATCATATCTTTACCTGCTGCCATAGATGTTACATCACTATCGCTGTATACTCTTTGATATGTTTTGCTAAAACTGATTAAAGAACTTCTAATCATAGAAGATTCTGGTATTTTTGCTTCAAAATCTTTTGGATTTGAAGGCTCTGCTTTTACAGGGCTTACTACCTGCAAAAGCTGCCCGCCAGTAATTACTTTTTGTTTTTCTGCACAGCCGTAAAATAATAACACTATACAGGCTGTTATTAATACAGATTTTTTCATTATATTTTATACTTAATCAATAAGCCTGTTATTTGGCTGTTTTTTAAGCTGGTCCCAGCCTATTACAACTTCTATCACATGTCTATGGTCTGCATACTGTCCAGCATAAGCTCCAAGCTCTTCTGTATAGTAAGCATAGTTTATGCGAAGAAGCCATATATTCAAACCTGCACCTGCTGTCCAGTATCCCTGATGAAGCCCTGTGCGGAGAAATATCCTGTTCCAAAAACCTATTTCAGCACCAATATTTACCCGTTTGCCAAAAGAATCATCATATCCGTTTATAAATAATAAATCATTAAAATCTATAACCACATTAGATGAAATAAACTCCCAGTTTGGTGAAATTGCCAGACTTAGATTTAATGTAGGCTCTACTTTATCTAGCCCAGAAGCCATAGACTGATAGCCAAAATCATTAAATGAAAGACCAACTCTTGCATTTAATTCTTTTCTAAGCCATGGAAGTTCATACATTATACCAACACTTGCTAAAATTCCCCAGCCAGAGTTTTCTAATATATTACTTACCAAACTGTTTGTATCTATATTTGCAATATCTACTGCTGTATATGTAGTATTATAAGCCATACGGTAAAAACCCATTAAGGATACACCTATATGCAAAGATTTATCACTTAAAAATGAATGAGCATAAGTTAAAACTGCACCAGCATCTGCATGAACCTTTGCTGATACTGTAGGCATAACTTTATTATATGTAAGGATATTAGCATAGCTGTTAAAAAATATACCAAAAGACCAGTTTTTATATGTAAATGCAGGGAAAAAACTAATAGGACTTAGATTATTATACTGCCCCATCATACCATTTAATGTGTTTACAATAGTATCAGTATCTAAACCTCCGCCACTTAAAAACATACTACCAAGTTCTGTAGCATTTGAAACCATATTACTATTAGCTCCAATGCTTAATGGAATAAGATCTAAACTCCATACACTTTTATTCATAGCAAGGCCAGCAGGGTTATAAAATGCTGCATATTTATCATTACTTACACCAAAAAAAGCATTACCCATACCCATAGCTCGCACAGAAGTCATCATTCTAGGGTATTCCCTTGAAAAAACTGTTTTTTGAGCATAGCTTGACGCAAATGGAATAATTACTAAAAGTGCCACTAATACTACTTTAAATTTCATACCTATCTTCCCCCATTGCCTTAACTGCCCTAACAATTACTATTACCACTATTTCAGCTTTCTTTTATATTTGTTATATCTATCTTTTCCATTTTAGCGTGAATATAGTTTAGTTCCTGAACGAGAACCTACAATATTTCCTAAATAATTCACACCTAAAACATAATGAATACTTGGGTTGTATCTATAAACTGCACAAAAATTATTAAAGGCAGCATGATATTCTTCACCATTTTCTCCCTGAACAGTAAAAAGTATTGCTTTTGTATCATCTGACACAGGAAATGGAAATGTTACTCCTGCCTTTTTTAATGTTTTAACAGTTACTTTATAACCATCACATGGCTTTTCTGTAACATATTTATGAAACTTACGACCTTTTACCTGCACTTTCATAGAAACAGGTTCGCCTGTATTCCACCCTTTTTTCTTTAAAAAATTAGCTACACTATACAAAGCATCTAAATGGTTATTAATAATATCTATATGCTTATCGCCTGTTCCGCTGACAGCATAAGTTAATACATTACTTGGCATAAACTGTGGTATACCGACAGCTCCTGCATAAGAGCTTTTAATATCAAAAATATCAGTATCTGATTTTCTTGCAAATAAAAACAAGGCTTCAAGCTCTTTTTGGAAATATTCTGACCGCCTTGGATAATAAAAAGCAAGTGTAGCAATAGAATCAATCGCACGGAATTTCATAGGTGAATAACCATAGTTTGTTTCCATGCCAATAATTCCTGCAATAATATAAGCAGGCACTCCATACTGTTTTTGTGCTTTTGCCAGTTCTGTTTTATGCTCTTTAAAATATTTTATCCCCAGATTTATTCGTATATCATTCAGCATATTTTCCTTATAAACTGCCCATGTCTTTACACTTTCAGCAGGCTGATTCATATACTGAGGAGTAAAACCTGAATGCATTGTTTTATCAAAAACACTATAAAGATAATCTTTACTAAAACCATGCTGTTTATTCATTCTATTAACAAAAGCATCAACATCTGGATTATTTATAAACTTACCTGCAGTCAGCTCTGCATAAGATTTGCCAAAAAAAGACAAACATAATAAAATTATCAAAAAAATAAATTTTTTCATAAACTGGGTATACCATAAATTTTATAAAAATAAAAGAAAAAATATATATTTTTCAGTAAAATTTTTCTAATTGATAAATATATGGACTTACTCAAAAAAGTTAGATAAGTTCAAATTCTTTAAAAAATACTGAGGTAAATTATTGATTTTTTCATACAATAATGTATAAATATATATTATTTTGGAGGATTAAATGATAGTTTCCGCATCTATTTTAAGTGCAGATTTTGCTAATTTAGAAAAAGAAATTAAGGCAGTAGATAAAGCAGGAGCTGACTGGATACATTTAGATATTATGGACGGCTCCTTTGTACCAAATATTACTTTTGGTGCACCTGTTGTGAAAGCATTAAGAAAACATACAGATAAAATATTTGATGTTCATTTAATGATAGATAACCCGTCAAAATATATAGATGATTTTATAGATGCCGGGGCAGATATTATTGTTCCCCA
Organism: uncultured Mucispirillum sp.; assembly: GCA_944323205.1. Taxonomy (GTDB): domain Bacteria; phylum Chrysiogenota; class Deferribacteres; order Deferribacterales; family Mucispirillaceae; genus Mucispirillum. The sequence goes on from CALURO010000001.1 coordinate 128,471, forward strand.
TTATGAAGCAGATAAACATATTCAAAGAACTATATCTTATATTAAAAGCAAAGGCAAAAAAGCAGGTGTTGCACTAAATCCTGGCACACCTGTATATATGCTTGAAGAAATCCTGCCTTTTCTTGATTTAGTTTTGATTATGTCTGTAAATCCCGGTTTTCCTGCCCAAAGCCTGATAGAAACAAGTTATGACAAAATAATGAAACTTAAAAATATGGGAGAACAGATAAAACATAGTTTTATTATAGAAGTTGACGGTGGTGTTAATGACAAAACAATTGCAAGACTTGTCTCATCTGGAATCACTTGTGCAGTTGCTGGCAGTTATATATTTAAAGCAAATGATTACAGTATACCCATAAACCTGCTGAAACAATATTAACTATTGATATATAAGAATTTTTTATAACAAACTTTTTTTTATATTTTTACTTATTTTATATTACTGTTATAAATTTTTAAAAATCATATAACAATTGATGTTTTTTTGTAGCATATTTAAAATTTTTCTGTTATAATCTTTTTAGGGAATATATTTTGTTGTATTATTTTGATATATACATTGTTCCATAGGACTTTTCAACAAAATATAATTCTTTATAAATCTGTTTTATATATAACATAAAAGGAGGACATTATGGCTTATAATATTTTATTAGTTGATGATGAGGATGATATCCGTTTTTTATTTTCATCAGTTTTAAAGGAAGAAGGCTACAATACTTTTGAAGCGTCTAATTCTGCAGAATGTTTCAAAATATTAGAAACTGAAAAAATAGACCTTTGCCTGCTTGATATTAAACTAAAAGGTGAAAGCGGTATTGATATTCTGCAGCGTATAGTTAAAGAATATAAAGGTATGAAAACTATTCTTGCCACAGCTTATTCTGCTTATCAAGATGACTTTTCAACATGGAGTGCAGACGGCTACTGGGTAAAATCTCAGGATACTGACTCTTTAAAAGAAGAAGTAAAAAGAGTGCTTGCTAAGGAAAACTAAATATTCTAAACCTGCTGGTTTTTAAATGTTAGCAAAATAGTCTTTAAAATATTAGTAAGAGCCTTTTTATTACTTTTAGCTTAAAGACTTTATATAATTTATTTAAGCTATATTTCAAAATAAAGAAATATAAAGGTGGTACAATTATGAAAGCAGTTGTTATGGCTGGTGGATTTGGAACAAGGATACAGCCCCTCACATCAAGCGTTCCAAAACCGATGATTCCTGTTTACAACAAACCGATGATGGAGTATATCATAATGTCACTGCGTGATGCTGGCATTAAGGATATAGCAATTCTTCTATACTTTAAACCTGAAATTATTAAAGCACATTTTGGAGATGGTTCTCAGCTTGGTATTCATATAGAATACTTTACTCCAGATGATGATTACGGCACAGCAGGTGCAGTTAAAAAAGCAGAAAAATTTCTTGATGAACGCTTCATAGTTGTAAGTGGTGATTTGATTACTGATTTTAATATACCTGAAATTATTAAATATCATGAAGATAAACACTCAAAAGCAACAATTACTCTTACATCTGTTCCTGACCCATTACAGTTTGGCGTTGTAATTACAGACAGCGATGGCAAAATTGTCCGCTTTCTTGAAAAACCGGGCTGGGGTGAAGTTTTCAGCGATACAATAAACACTGGCATTTATGTATTTGAACCTGAAATATTAAACTATATACCAGAAAATAAAAACTTTGACTTTTCAAAAGATTTATTTCCAAGCATTATGGCAGGCGGAACACATATATACGGCTACAATGCAAAAGGATACTGGAGAGATGTAGGCAACCCTGATTCATATAGAACTTCATTACTTGAAATTGCTTCGGGTATGATAAAACTGCCATTTGAAGGCACAAAAGTTACTTTAAATGAAGGAGTGCTTTATCATGGTGAAAATTTTAAAATGGCAGATGGTGTTGAAATAACAGGATTAGTAGTTGTTGGCGATAACTGTTCTTTTGGTGCTAATACTAAAATTTCTGACTGCTGTATGGGTAACGACTGCTCTATTGGTGAAAATACATCTATTTCTAAGTCTATTCTTTGGAATAAGGTAAATATTGGCACAAACTGCTCTATTACTAATGCAGTATTTTGCGATAATGTGCTTGTTGGCAGTAAAGTAAAATGCGAACATGGTGTTATTATTGCAGAAGGCACATCTATTGGTAACAATGTTGTATTTGAAAAAGATATTATGGCATGGCCTGATAAACAGGTGGAAGAAGGCTCTATTGTTTCTTCTAATCTTATATGGGGCGATAAATGGAAAAACTCTATATTTGAAGGTGGTAAAGTCAGTGCCAGAACAAATATTGAGCTTTCTGCAGATATGGCAGCAAAACTTGGCGCTGCTTTTGGCTCACTTTTACCACAAGGGGCTAAAATACTTACATCAAGAGATTATCATAGAGCATCAAGAATGCTTAAAAGAGCATTTTTAGGTGGTCTTCTTTCAACTGGTGTTAATGCAGTGGATTTAAAAATGGAAGCTCTGCCTGCTATGCGTTATAAACTTTCTACTTTTGGTGAAGTAGGCGGTGTCCATTTTAGACAGTCACCCAGCGACCCTACTCACACAGAAATACTTTTCTTTAATGATGCTGGGGACAGTATAGATTCTGGTGTAGAGAAAAATCTTGAAAGAGCATTTTTTAGAGAAAATTTCAGACGTGTAACACATAATGAGATAGGCGATATTAATGAAAAACAGATGGTTAAAGAATTTTATATAGAAGGCATTTTAAGAAGTATAGACAAAACGAGCCTTATGGCTAAAAGCACAAAAATAGTTCTTGACCTGCTTAATGGTATAACAGACCCAATACTTCCTAAAATTCTTAATCAAGTAGGTATTGATTCTGTTATATTAAATGCAAATCATGATGAACTGAAACTTTCACGCTCTGAACATCAGCAGGATACTGCAATACAGCAGGCAGCAAATATTGTTAAAGTATTAAATGCAGATGCCGGGTTTATTATATTCCCATCTGGCGAACGCTTAACTGTTATTGATGATATGGGCGAAAAACTGAACGGGCATAAACTGCTTATGCTTATGCTTTTATTAATAGATAAATCTACCCCTAAAAAAGTAAAAGTTTATCTGCCAGCCTTTGCACCTAGTGTACTTGATAATAAACTTAAAAATGTGGAAGTAATACACGGCTCTTTTACTGGAATTAAAGGGACATTTTTAAGAGATTACTATTTTACAGGAAACTTAAGAAGTTTTATATGCTTTACTGAGCATAATACTACACCTGATGCAATGTATGCTTCATTAAAAATAGTTGAAATGATGAATAAAATAGGCAAACCACTTTCTGAAATTGCAGCAGAAATTCCAGAATATAAATTTTATCATTCAGTAATCAACTGCCCTGTAGAAGTAAAAGGGTTTTTAATGAGAAAAATGAGTGAAGAAGCAAGAGAAAAAGATGCATCTTTCTTAGATGGTATCAAAATACTGCTTGATGGTGGCTGGGCACACATGGTGCCAGACCAATACTCCCCAAATGTTCACTTATACATTGAAGGAAAAACAGAGAAAGCAGGCGACGCAATCCATAAAGAATTTGTTGATAAAATAAATAAATGGATTGAAGAACACAGTGCATAATATTAATATAATACCTGCCTTGAAATATAGGCAGGTAAATTTATATAATAACAGAGTAATATAGTAATATAATAAATATAGTATAATGCTGGTAACATATACCCAGCTTAATTAATTTCAATAAGATATAAGGAAATAGATAATGAAAAAGTTATATTTAAGTTTGCTGTGGCACCAACACCAGCCTTATTATAAAAATGACAGTGATGGCAGATTTTATATGCCGTGGGTATACCTGCATGCTTTAAAAGATTATTATGAAATGGCTGCCCATGTGGAAAGAACTGGTGTTAAAGCTGTATTTAATTATGTGCCTTCGCTGCTTATTCAGTTAAAAGAATATACTGATTTTAATGTTGCAGATAATTTCCTTATACTTATGCGTAAACAGGTTTCAGCTCTCACTCAGGAAGAACGGCAGCTTATTTTAAACCAATGCTGTATGGCTAATCTTAATACTATGATAAAGCCTATTAAAAGGTTTTATGAACTGCAGCAAAAAGTTGTCGCCTCAAACGGCAATGCTGCAGATTTTTCAGATGCTGAAATATTAGATTTAGAAGTAGTATATATACTTTCCTGGTGTGGCGAATATTTAAGACAGGAAGACGGACATATACAATATCTTTTTAGTAAAGGCTCATCTTTTACTGAAGAAGATAAAATAGAGCTTTTAAAACACGCCGCAGACTGGGTTTCAAAAATAGTAGAAATACATAAACGATTACATGAAAATAATATGGCAGAAATATCATGCACACCATATTATCACCCTATTCTGCCATTACTTATAGATATTAATTCTGCAAAAGAAGTATGTCCTGATATGAATATGCCAGTATTTGAAGGCAGTTTAGAAGACGATGCTTCATGGCATGTTAGAGAAGGACTTAATGAATTTGAACGCCACTTTGGTTTTAAACCAAAAGGTATGTGGCCTGCAGAAGGCAGTGTAAGCCAAAAAGCTGCAGAAATGTTTGCAGGAAACGGTATTAACTGGATAGCTACAGATGAAGAAGTTTTAGGAAACAGTTTGCAGGTTGATATAAAAGATAGTGGAAACAGATACAGACTTTATCAGAAACATTTTCAAATACATAACGGGCAGAAAATAAATATATTTTTCAGAGATAAAATGCTTTCTGACTTAATAGGATTTACTTATTCATCTTGGAATGAAGATGATGCAGTTAATGATTTTATGCACCATTTAAGAAATATATATGATTCTGTTGAATTTTCTCCACATGTATCTGTCATACTAGATGGAGAAAATGCATGGGAATATTATAACAGAAATGCTTATAACTTTTTTACAAAACTTTATGACAGGCTCACTCATACTGACTGGCTGCAGACACAGACATTTTCAGAAGTGATTAATAACTATGATGTGCCAGAAGAAACACTCCATAATATTAAAGCTGGCTCGTGGATTATGGGCAACTTCCGTATATGGATAGGGCATCCTGAAAAAAATAAAGCATGGGAGCTTTTAAGTAAAACTAAACGCTCTATTGAAAGACACATATCAAATGCTGATGAAGCTGCCGTTGCACAAATATATAAAGAATACCATACAGCAGAAGGCAGCGACTGGTTTTGGTGGTATGGTGATGACCATTTCTCTATACAGGCAGATGTATTTGATAAACTGTTTAGAACTCATCTTGTTAATATATACAGGCTTTTAAAATTAAATGTGCCTTCTGAACTTTTTACACCTATTAAAGCAGTTAAAAATTCAGGAATTATAACAAAACCATCATCATTTATATGCCCTAAAATAGAGGGTAAAATTACAACTTTCTTTGAATGGCTTGGTGCTGGTGAGTTTGATTTAAAATCAGATGCAGGCTCTATGCACGCAGGAGGCGATATTCTTCAAAATATGCTTTATGGCTTTGATGATAAAAACTTATATATTGCTTTAAAAAGTGATTTTTCATCTTTGGAAAATACAATATGCCAGATAGACATATCCTTTGAAGAAGACAGAAAAACTTTTGAAATAGATTTAGGCTATAAAAAAAATACAATGAATAATGTTACTTATGCTGTTGACCATATTTTAGAAGCATCTATACCACTAAAACTATTTAAAGGTGCAGAAAAAATTTATATAGAATTAAGGCTTTTGAAAGACGGCCTTGTTATTGAAAAAGCTCCTCTTTATAATGCTGTGGAAGTAAATATTGCAGATGATTTTAAAGAGGAATGGATAGTATAAAATTATATAGAGGTTAATATGAAAATACCATTTTTATTTGGAATACACTGCCACCAGCCTGCTGAAAATTTTTACAATGTGGTAGACTGGGCAATAAATGAAAGCTATGCACCATTTATTAAAGTGGCTTTAAAAAATAAAAAATTTAAATTCTCAGCCCATTACAGTGGCTGGCTTTTAGAATATATAAGAACTCATAGAGAAGATGTTTTTAATAATCTTAAAAAAATCAACGATGAAGGCAGAGTTGAGTTTTTTGCAGGTGGGTTTTATGAGCCTATCCTTTCTGCAATCCCAAGTGATGACAGGAAAGGACAGGTAAAAATGCTTATAGATTATATAGATAATTATTTCGGTCAAAAACCTGCAGGCTTATGGCTTACAGAAAGAGTGTGGGACCCTGCTGTTATTCCAGATATGACAGAAATTGGAATAAAAAATATAATAGTTGATGACTACCATTTAATAGCTGCAGGGTTTCCAAAAGAGTCTTTAACTGGCTATTTTACAACAGAGCAGGATGGCTGCCTTGTAAATATTTTCCCTATTGATATGGGGCTTAGATATTTAACGCCATTTAAGCCGCATGAAGAAGTTATAAAACATATTCTTGAAGCTAAAAATAGAAATGCAAAACTTATTTCCTGCTTTGATGATGGCGAAAAATTTGGTGTCTGGCCTAATACTTACGACTGGGTATATACAAAAGGATGGCTGAAAAATTTTATTAAAGCAATATCTTCTGAAAAAGAAATAGAGTTTATGCACTATGAAGAAGCAGTGCAGAAAATTAAGCCATCAGGTCATGTATATCTACCTATCACAAGCTATGAAGAAATGGGGCAGTGGTCGCTTTTTGCTGATATTGCAGAAAAATTTGAAGAAATAAAGGAATATTTAAAATCATCACCTTTTCATAATAATATTGAGCAGTTTTTAAAGGGCAGTGTTTGGAAAAACTTTCTTGTAAAATACCCAGAAAGCAACAGACTTCACAAAAGAACTATAGATTTATCTATAAGAGGTAAAAAATATAAAAATAATCCTGAATTTAAAGACCTGCTTTACAGAAGCCAGTGTAATGATTCCTTATGGCATGGAGTATTTGGTGGGCTTTATCTTCCTAATTTAAGAAATAATGCATGGGCACCGCTTATTCAAGCTGAATCAATGTATGAAAAACTTGAAAAAATAAAACTGCCTGTGGTGGAGCAGCCAGCAGATATTGATAGAAATGGATACGATGAAGTTTATACAAGAGGTGCTGACTTTAACTGCCTTTTTGAAACAAGAGATTTTGGCCAGCTTACTGCAATAGAATTAAAAGATAAAAACTTTAATCTGCTGAATGTTATATCAAGGAAAAAAGAAGCATACCATGCAAAACTTTTAAAAAATATAAAACCAAAGCAGGAAAATAAAACTGATGAAACAGCATCTATTCATGATATGGAATACTCTATTACTTTAGAAGAAGCAGAAAAAATTATTTATGACTGGTATAATAAAAACTGCTTTGTAGACCATTTTATAGATAAATTTATGCTTGAAACTTATGAAAAATGCTCTTTTAGAGAATTTAGCGATTTTACAAACCAGCCTGCTGACAGTGTGGAAGTAAAAGAAAATAAAATACTCTTTAAAAGAAACGGCGGAATATACATTAATAATGAAAAGATAAATACACAGATGGAAAAATCATATACTTTAAAAAATAATGCAATTGACTTTAATATAAAAGCAAAAGCATCTAAAAATGTAGAATGTGATTACAGCTGCGAATTTAATTTTCATTTTGCTGATATATCACAACTTACTATTAATAATAAAGAATTTACAGAACACGGCACTATTAAAACAAAAAAATTTGAAATTTTTGACAAATATCTTAATAAAAAGATTGCAATTGAAGTAGAAAAAGAGATAGAATTTATCTACTTTACATTATATACTGTTTCTCAGTCTGAAATGGGTATAGATTTAACAGTTCAGGGAGTAACAGTTGCATTTAGTATGCCATTTAAAAAAGATATAAGTATTAAAGGCTCACTTAATATAGGATAAGGATGATGGGAGAATTAAGGTATAATCCAATAACAAAGAAATGGGCAGTTATTTCTCAGGAAAGAGGCACCCATAGAAATTCATATATTACAAAAGACAAAACTGCTGATGATACTCCCTGCCCTTTTTGTGATAAAGATGGTGGAATAAATAAAAAATTACGCAGTATTTTTACGATTAATCTGCCAGAAAGTTCTGCCCCAGCCTTGATTGTAACACCTAATAAATACCCTGCTATGGGGATAGAAGGTCTGCTTAACAGGCAGTCCAGCGGCATGTATGATAAAATGTCTGCCATAGGTGCTCATGAAGTAATTATTGATTCTTTCAGGCATGGAATAGATATTTCAGGCTATACAGAAAATGAGCTTGCAAATCTTTATACTGCATTTAGAAACCGTATTGCAGATTTAGAGAAAGATATACGGTTTAGATATACAGCTGCTTTTAAAAATATTGGTGAGGATGCAGGCGAAAATATTCACCACCCCCATGCACAGATACTTGCTATGTCTATTGTGCCAAGTATTGTAGAAGAATATATTAATAAAGCAGTAAATTATTATAAGGAAAAAGAAAGATGCATATACTGTGATATAATTAATCAGGAAAAAAATGATAAATCAAGGATTATCTTTGAAAACTATGAGTTTATATCATTTACACCTTACGCATCAGAGCATCCTTTTGAAATATCAATATATCCAAAATGCCATGAATGTAGTTTTGCAGATATTTCAGATAACTCTATCAGGCAGCTTGCAGATATTACTCATGAGCTTTTTACAAGGCTTTCTCAGGTATTAGATAACCCTGCATTAACACTTGCTTTAAGACTTGCCCCTTACAGCAGTAATAGACCTGATTTTAATGGCTCATTAAAATATATAAATGAATCATTTCACTGGCATATAGATATAGCACCTGTGGTTGCAAAGCTTTCAACAACAAACTGGGCAGCAAATATATGTATTAATCCTGTAAGCCCTGAAGATGCTGCTAAACATTTAAGAGAGGTTAATCAGTTATGAATATTATTCACATAACATCAGAAGTATTACCCTTTTCCTATGCAGGAAGTATGGCTGAAACATTATTCTGCTTACCTTTAGCAGAACAAAGAGCTTCACAGCAGATAACAATATTATCGCCACTTTATGCATCTATTGATACATCTAAGCATAATATAAAATCCATGCAGCTTAAAACATGGGTTAATGCAGGCTTTGCTGTGTATGAGTTTGAGCTTTACGAAACTTATTTAAATAATATCAGATATGTATTTTTTAAAAATGATGATTTTTTTAACCGTGCAGGGCTTTATGGTATGGTTAAGTTTGATTATGCTGATAATGATATAAGGTTTGGAACATTCTGTCAGGCTTGTTTAAATTTTATTAAATACCACAATATAGAAGCTGATATTCTGCACTGCCATAACTGGCAGACGGCTTTAATACCAGTTTATAAAAAACTGCATTTTTCAGATTTAGATTGTAAAGTTGTTTTAACTATACATTCAGTAGATAATCTTGGAGTATTTAATAAATTTACTCTGGAAGCACTTAATCTTCCATGGGATATTTATAATATTGATGCCATAGAATATTACGATAATATCAGCTTTTTAAAAGGTGGTATTGTATATGCTGACGCAATAACCACATTAAGCCCTACTTTTGCCGGTGAGCTTATTAAAAATGGCGGCGGTATGGGAGTGGAAGAAATTTTTTACAACCATGCCCATAAATTAACAGGTATTTTAAACGGTATCTGCTCAATGATATGGAATCCAGAAACTGATACAAATATTGAGAAAAATTATTCTTACAACGATATAAGTGGCAAAAAAGTATGTAAAAATGCCCTTTGTAGTGAACTAGGGCTTGACCAAAACCTGCCTTTGGTGGTATTTATACAGAAAATGCTGCCAGAAAGAGGGCTTGATTTAGTGCTTAATGCAGCAGAAGAGTTTGAAAAAAATAATATTAACTTAATTATCTTTGGACCAAACAGCAGTGATTACAGCAGTAAAATCCAAGAAATAAAAGAAAAATATAATAAAAATATAAGAATAATTGTTAATGACCACGCCAATAAAAGCCAAAAAGAATATGCTGCGGCTGATATTGTACTTATGCCTTCACTTTATGAGCCGTGTGGCTCAAGCCAAATGATTGGTATGAAATATGGTGCAGTTCCAGTGTCACGCAAAACTGGTGGCTTAGTAGATGGTGCGCGTGATGCCTGCGAAAAAGGTGTTGGTTTTACATTTGATGAATTTAGTGTAGAAGCTATGATGAAAGCTGTAATGAATGCTGTATCCCTTGTTACATCTGAAAAACATGATGAAGTTGTTAAAACTTTACTTCAAATTGATAATTCATGGCAAAAGGCATCAGAAAAATATATCGAGCTATATAATAGATTAATGGAGGGTAAATAGAAGATGAAGCTGGATAAACTTACAAAAAAAGAATTGCTTGATTTGGCTGCAGCAAAAAAAGTTTCAGGTAGAAGCAAGATGAGTAAAGATGAGCTTATAAAAGCATTAGAGCCATTCTTTGCAGAACCTGCTCCTGCTAAAGATGCAGAAGAGCTGCAGACTACAAAAGCAGAACAAAATGTAGGTTATACATATCAGGAATCAACAGGACAGCCCGTAAAAGTAAAGCGTGATGAGTATCCTATTCCACCTTATTATAATAAAGATACTATTGCTTTTATGCCTGTTGACCCTTCAAAAGAGTATGTATACTGGGAATTAAGTGACTATACACTTAACCGTGTTAAAAGTGAATTAAAACTTTCTGAATCAAGAATTGTTTTAAAAATCTTTTCAAGTATGGATAACTATACAACAGAAGCAGCTTCAGTATCTGTTGAAAAAATAGGCAGCTGGTATTTTAATATATATGCTCCAGACACTGTTTTATGGTCTGAAATAGGTTTAATAGATTCTAATGGTGCATTTCACCCAATTTTAAAATCAAACAAAGTGCGTATGCCATCTGATAAAGTCTCTGATATTGTAGACCAGGAAACATGGATGACAATAGGCGGCAATTTAGACAAACTTTATGAACTTTCTGGAGTTGGTTTAAAAGATTTAAACAGCAGTGTAACTATTAATACAGAAATAGCAAAACATATTTCACAACACATGGGCTCATCTGGTGTGTTGAAGGATAAATAATTATGAAACAAGGATACTGGATGCTGGTGCTGCATGCTCACCTTCCTTTTGTTAAGCACCCTGATTATGATTATTTTTTAGAAGAAAACTGGCTTTTTGAGGCAATCACAGAAACATATCTGCCTATCCTTTTAAATTTAAAAAAGTTAGAAGCAGAAAATGTGCATTTTAGATTGACTTCTTCTGTTACTCCACCGCTTGCTGAAATGCTTGCTGATTATCATCTGCGAGATAAATATATTAAGTATTTAGACAGAAGTATTGAGCTTGTTGGCAAAGAATTATGGAGAACAAAAGATGACCCATATTTTAAACCAGTTGTGGAAATGTATCGCGACAGGCTTAATACTTTAAAAGGGTTTTTAATTAACGACTTAGACGGCTGTGTATTAAATGGCTATAAATATTTTCAAGACAAAGGCTGTCTTGAAATTATTACATGCGGAGCAACCCATGGTTATCTGCCTTTTATGACAAACGAAAAAGCAGTTCGTGCTCAATTAGAAGTGGCAGCTCAAACCCATGAAAAACATTTTGGCAGACGCCCACTAGGTATATGGCTTCCAGAATGTGCTTATTATACAGGGCTTGAATATAAACTTGAAGAAGCTGGTATCAAATATTTCTTTGTAGATACACATGGTATATTATATTCTAAACCAAGACCAAGATATGGTACTTATGCTCCAGTTTATACAAAAAATGGTGTGGCTGCATTTGGTAGAGATTACTTTTCATCAAAACAGGTATGGAGCTCTAAAGAAGGCTATCCGGGTGATTTATATTACAGAGACTTCTACCGTGATATTGGCTATGATTTAGACTATGAATATATTAAACCTTATATCTGCCCTGATGGCACAAGAGTATTTACTGGCCTTAAATATCACAGAATAACAGGTGATTCTGAATATAAAGAAGTATACCAGCCAGATATTGCTTACAGTAAAACAATAGACCATGCAAAACACTTTGTACATGGCAGGGAAGCTCAAATTAACGAAGTAGGCGATATAATAGACAGAAAACCTTTAATAATATCACCTTATGATGCAGAGCTTTATGGTCACTGGTGGTTTGAAGGGCCTGATTTTTTAATGAATGTATTTAGAGAAATGAATAAATCAAATACTGTAAAAGCTGTAACTGCTCTTGAATATCTTGGCGAGTTTCCAACTAATCAGGTAGTTGATGTAAACCCATCATCATGGGGCGATGAAGGCTACTATAAAGTATGGCTTAATGCTGGTAACGACTGGATATACCGTCATCTGCATTTTATGGCTGATAACATGACTATCCTTGCTAATAAATATAAAGACGGCACAGATTCTCTTAAAACACGGTGTTTAAACCAGCTTGCTAGAGAGCTGCTGCTTTGTCAGGCAAGCGACTGGGCTTTCCTTATTACAACAGGAACAGCAACAGAATATTCTACAGAACGGACAAGAGAGCATATTTATAACTTTATGAAACTTTATGGTATGCTTGAAGACAGCAGAATAGATATTGGATATCTTGAATGGCTTGAAAGTAAAAATTCAATCTTTCAGGGAATAGATTACAGAATATACGCATAAATTAATAATGGGAGGCCTATGCCTCCCAAAAATTTTATAAAAGGCAGCTATATGAAATTTACACTTAATAATAAAGATAATTTTTTTAAAGATTTTGATAAAGCATATATTGAACCGCCTAAAAAACTGCCTTTATTTATAAGGTTTGGTGCATGGATTTCAAAAAAAGTAGTAAAAAAAGATTTAATGATACCAAAACTTTTAGCATGGTATCCAAAAACTGCCATAAGCTCTGGTATTATGGAAAGCCTTGTGGCTCATGATGATAAGGAAATAAATAAAAGAATATTGAAAATAATAAGAGTGCAGGTATCTGTTATAATTGCCTGCCCTTTCTGCATAGATATGAACGCCTTTGAGTTTGAAAAAGCAGGTCTTACGATAGACGAAGTTAATGCCATAAGAAATGGCGACTATAAGTTTCATTCTTTTTCAGAAAAAGAACAGCTTGTTATGGAATATGTTAATCTGATTACACAAACACCTGTTATAATTCCAGAAGAAATGGTTACAAACCTTCATAAACATTTTTCTGAAAGAGGTATTGTGATAATTGCTTCTACAATTGCACAAGTTAACTACTGGGCAAGGCTTATTCGCAGTCTTGGTATTCCTGTGGCTGGGTTTGGCGATATTTGTAAAATAGAAAAAAAATAAAACATTTCCATTTCCCAATTTAATTTTACTTAACATTTACTTTAAATATGTTTAATTTAAAATTTATTTAAGATAAAAAAACAGCTTAAAAATAAAACAGTTAAAAAAAATGTTTTAAAATATGACTATTTTTTGTATTAATTTGTTAAAATTATTTACAAGTGTAATAGAATAATGATTATTTATGTCAAATAAAATCAAAAATATCTGTTGACACAATATTATATTTTAGGTAAACAATATAGTAGTTAATAAGTATGAAATTTTAGTTATTTTTGCTAACAAGAAGATGCATGGAGGCAGGTATGAAAATTACACTGAAAGTGAAAATTTTTGCTATTATTATCTTATTAATTATTATGGCTTTAATCATGGGGCTTTTTGCCTTTGTTTCTATGAGAAGTGCAGCAAACACAACTGAAGATATGAGCCAGAAATATATGCATGTATATACGCTCAATACTACCATTGGTTTAAATGCAATGGATTTTAGAAGATTTTTCTATATTATTCAACGAACTCCAACAAATGATAATCTTGAAACTATTAAAAATTTAGGCAGCAAAACAACAAATGCCATGTCTGAACTAAATACTTTTATGCAGAATCCAGCAAATAAAAAGTTAATGCCGGAAGTTGCTGCAATAGTGCCAGAGTTTAATACAGCAGTTAACACTTATATTTCAACTGCAGTAACCCAGCTTTCACTAAGAGTAGAAAATGCACCAAAAGAAAATGACTTTATTAAAAATATTGATGACTTTATTAAAACCGCAAACAATGTTAGAACAACTGTTAGAGGTATGATAAATAATGCAGAGACACCAGAAGAAGCAGTTAGATATTTTAGAAACTATGACAGAATATCTAATATAAGCATAGATATGGGTAATGTTAAAACTAATTTTTACAATGCTGTTGCTTTAAACAGCCTAAAAGATTTACAGCATATGGAAGCTCTGCTTAAAAATATAAACAATAATCTTAATGACATTAGAGATAACTTAAATAACAGAAACTTAATTAATAATGTTAATACAATGATTAATTCATCAAACAAACTTATTCAAAATTATAATCAGCTTGAAGAAGTTTATACTAAAATGCAGGAAATTGCAGTAAGCAGAACAGCTTCCTTAAAAACTATGGAAGAAATGATTAGTAAAGTAAGGCAGGTTGTTAATGCTATAACAAAATCATCTTCTGAAAGCTCTATCAATTCTATATTAAGAGCAAATATAGTGATTTTTGTTCTGCTTATATTAATGATTGCAACTGCAGTTTTTTCTCTTTTAACTGTTCAAAAAACAGTGCTTACACCAATAAATATGTTTGTAAATACTGCTAAAAACTTAACAAGCGGAGATAAAGACTTAACTATCAGGCTTGCAGCTAAATCTAAAGATGAGCTTGCCGAACTTGCACTCTATTTTAATACATTTATAGAAAATGTGCAGACTATTGTTAGAGAAGTAAAAGAAGCAGCAAGCGATGTTGCATCAGGTAATAACCAGCTGGCAGCTACTATGGAAGAATTTTCTGCAACATTCAGCTCTCAGGCAGAGCAGGTTGATAATATTGTTGTTGATATGAATGTTATTAAAAACAATTCAGAAGAAGCAACAACAGAAATGGGACAAAATTTAAATCAAATTGATGAAACTACTCAAAGAACAATTGAAGGGCAGAATAAGCTGAATAATATTAAAAAGACAATGCTTGAAATCAGTGAAAACACTAAACAGCTTTCTAAAACAATAGATAATCTTCTTGAAAGCTCTACTCAAATTGGTGAAATATTAACAGTTATTAATGATATTGCAGACCAGACAAACTTACTTGCATTAAATGCCGCTATTGAAGCAGCCAGAGCAGGTGATGCAGGTAGAGGGTTTGCAGTAGTTGCCGATGAAGTAAGGAAACTTGCAGAAAGAACTACAAAAGCTACAAGTGAAATTGAAAATATTATCTCATCACTACAGCATGAATCTGAGCAGGCAGCAATAGCTATGAAATCAGCAGATACAAGTGTTGCTACAGGTGTTGATGTAATTGAAGAAACTGCCTCATCATTTAATCTTGTAGTTGATGGAGTAAGCAATGTTACAAACTCTACCCACACAATGATGTCCAGCTTTGAAGAACAGCACCATACAATACAAGATGTAACAGACAAAACACAGGCAATTGCAAGTGGTATTGAAGAAAGTAATGTGGCAGTAAGCGAAGTAACTGTTACTGTTGACCACCTGCAAGAAAGAACTGAAAAACTTAAAACATTAGTAGAACAGTTTAAATCATAATCATCTTTATAATACATATTTTAAAAACTCCATGTTTTATAAAAAGCATGGAGTTTTTTTATATTTTGCTTTACAAAATCATATATTAAACATATTAATATTACTATGAATAAGAAAAATTTATATAAAAATAATTACGATAAACTAGATATTTCAGATAAACAGAATATTTTAAATGAAATTGCAGACCATTATGGATTTAAAGTAAAAAAATATGCTGAGTTTGAAAAAAATGGTACAAATCTTTATACTGCCATTTTTGATGATAATGGTACAGAATTTGTATTTATTCCCGGAGCAAAAAATATTACTCTTGGCTGGAAAGCTGCCATTTCCTCAAAAAAAGAAGAACCGTTTTTAATGGAGCAGGTAAAAGATATATTTCTTGATTATTTTCTTATGCCTGATAATAACTCTGATATTATAAATATTAATAACAGGCAGCAGCTGCAGAATTTATTAGATAAAGAAGATTATAAGCAGGCAGATATACTCTTATCTAAAATGGTATATGATTTTATAGATGAACATACTTCATTTTTAAGAAAGGTTGATATAGAACCTATGCTTATAGAAAGGAAAAGCACAAGCATAAACTGGGTTTTTGTTAAAGAAATATCGTCAAAAATAATTGCTGATAGTCCCACATATTTTAAAATATATCAAGAAATTATAAAAAGCAGTAAGCCATTTATAATAAAACAGCATACTTCACAATCAAGAAATACTAAAATACAGAAATTTGAAATAACTGAACATGGATTAAATGTATATAAATATATAGATATGTCTTATGAAGAAGTACTTTTCAATTACACTTCAAAAGGATATTCTATACCAAACAGAAACCAGTGGGAATATGCTGCAACATATGGCTGCACTTTATTTCTGCAAAATACTGATATTTTATTAAATAAACATACAAATGCCCCTAATGCTTTCGGGCTTTATATTGCTGATGATATTTATAAACCTGAAATGATTTCTGATGATAAATATACATTTAAAGCTGGGGATAATGGATACTTTAAAAAATATATTTCTAATAAACTTACCTATTTTTCATTAAACCCTTTTTACAATGTAACTTCTAATTTTTTTGAATATACTGATAATAATGGGTTTTATGCAAGAAAAGTTATTACTGTAGATTTAAAAAAGCAGTTTAAGCCTCCTATTACTAAAAAAAATCTTAATAAATTTATCAGTGAAAGTATGTCAGAAAATAACTTTGATAATATAATCTATGCAGTAAACTCTGTAAAAAATCCTGATATATCTTTTAAAAATGTATTAAAAATTTTAAACATTTACCATTCAAAAGGCTTTATTAATAAAGCATATGAACTTATAGAAAAATATATAAATAAAGGCATTGATAACCCAGATTTTTTATATCTGGCTGGTTTTACAGTTTTCAGGCTGCAGGATTATAAAAAAGGGGAATATTTTCTAAAAAGGGCAGTTTATCTTAAAAGAAATATGCCTGAATGTTATCAGCTGCTTGCATATATTTATCAAAAGCAGAATAATCAAGCAGAAATGGAAAAAGCTCTGCATAATCTTTATGTTTTAGCTCCAGATGTGGCAGAAAGTATGCTGCATATCCTTATTCCTAACAGGGCAGCATTAAAAGATATGGATTATGAGGACTTATGGGGTCGGCTTGTTTTAAGCCTTACTAAAAAGGATACAGAAAAAGTAAATTTATATACTATTACAAGCGAAGTAATACTACTTGATTCCACAATCAAACTTATCATACATAAAGGTGTTGACCATTATATAAAATATATTAAGCCTACAGGCAGTAAATATCTAATGGAAATTTTTGATAAAATAGAAAACTCTAAATATATAAAAGATGAAACTTACTTATCTAAAAGTGATTATAATCAAGCATTAGAAGAATTTAATGCATGTAAAAATATTATATATGAAGCTGAAAATATTATAGATTTAAAAGCAAATAAAGAATATCTGCAGGATTTAACTAACAATTTCTTTGACTATTTCCCTGCACTAATGAGTCTTGCATATATTCACTACAGCAATTGCAGACTTTTTGAAGCAGAAAAATTATTTGATGAAAACTATGCTCTTTGTGCCACTTTATACAGCACAAAAGAAATACCTATACAAATAGCTGATAAAATAAGAGTATTGCTTGAAAATTTTATACTGTCTATTACAATGAATATTTTTTCATACGGTCAAATACAGCAGTCTATTGATAATATTATAGAAGAAGTAAATAATATTAAAGAAAATTATTCTCAAAAACTTAATCAGGGAATTTTAGCAATAGAGCTAAGTATAACAAAAGATATTAAGTATATTTTAAACTGGTTTAATATTAATATAGATATTAAAGATGCATTACGGAAAAATATTTAAAAATATTGGGGGTACCCCATTTTTTTATTAAAAAATATTATAACTGCTTGATAATATATGTAAAAATATAAATAATAGTAATAACTGTCATTCAGAGCCTACGATAGTAGGCGAAGAATCTTATAATGTTCTAATTAGTAAAAATTATAGACTCTTCGGCTTCGCTAGACGCTCCGCCTCTGAGTGACATAAGGTGTTGTAAAAAAATGGGGTACCCCTAGTTAAAAATATTCTTGATAAATTTATATATTCAAGCTACTATTTTTCTTCTACGAGGTGAAAAATGAAAGAGAAAAAATCAGATTATTTACTTATAAAGATTATTGCTGCAGTTATTATTGGTATAATAATTGGCTTTATTATTAAATCTACAAGCAGCCACTCAGTAGATGGCAGTATGTCAACTCAGCATGTGCTTATGAATATTGTTTTACCAGTTAAACACATTTTAGGTCAGGTTATATTTTTTATGGTGCCATTAATTATTATAGGCTTTGTAACTCCTGCTATTACAGGTATAAAAAATAATACAAGTAAAATGCTTGGCACAATACTTTTGCTTGCATACTTATCATCAGTTCTTGCAGCTGCATTTTCTATGGTGGCAGGCTATGTTATAATACCACACTTAAATATAGAACAAAGCGTTACAAATATAGAGCTTCCTGAAATGATATTTAAGTTAGATATTGAACCGATGTTTCCAGTTATTACTGCCCTTTTCTTTTCTATTACATTTGGACTTGCAGTAATATATACAAACTCTACTTTACTTGAAAAAATATTTAATGAGCTTAATAATGTAGTAATGCTGCTTGTTAATAAGCTGATTATCCCTATACTTCCATTTTTTATATGCACTACATTTATAGAGCTTACATATCTTGGCAAGATAACTGACCAGCTGCCTGCATTTATATCAATGATAGTGCTTGTTTTAATTGGTCATTTTATATGGCTTGCAGTTTTATATACTATTGGCGGTTTAATATCTGGCAAATCTCCATTTAGAGTGCTTAAACATTATGCACCAGCATATTTAACTGCAGTTGGCACAATGTCAAGTGCTGCTACACTGCCAGTTGCATTAAAATGTGCCAGTAAATCTGATGCTCTTGATAAAGATGTTGTTGATTTTGCAATACCTATGGGTGCTACAATTCACTTATGCGGCTCAGTTTTAACTGAAACATTTTTTGTAATGGGCATAAGCTATATCCTTTACGGCTCACTGCCAGACCTTACAACAATGCTTGTTTTTATTGTACTTTTAGGTGTATTTGCAGTTGGAGCTCCCGGTGTTCCCGGTGGAACAGTTGCTGCATCTATCGGTATCATTACATCAGTATTAGGTTTTGACGCAACAGGTGTTGGCTTAGTTATGGCAATATTTGCTCTGCAGGACAGCTTTGGAACAGCATGCAATGTAACAGGTGATGGTGCCCTTGCCCTTATGTTACAGGGAATATTTAAAAAAAATAAGGATAATACTATAAATGCATAAACTTTTTACTTTTATTGCTATATTTTTTGTTATTTCTGGCTGTATATCTAATAATAATATAAATACCTGCGAAACATTAATATAAAAAATGGGGTATCCAAGATAAAATTTATTATATTGTATTGACAAAATATTTTTTTTAATATATATAAATATCTCTAACGCCGAAGTGGTGGAATTGGTAGACACGCCATCTTGAGGGGGTGGTGGGGCTTCCTCGTGCGGGTTCAAGTCCCGCCTTCGGCATACTATAAAGGCAAAGTATATATACTTTGCCTTTTTTATTTAATAAAATTCATTAATAATAAAAAAGCTTAATATTTTATAAAAGGGAGTATTACAAGTTTTTATCTTAATATTGATTTGTATATAGCTGATTTTTAGTATCCTGTAAAAGAAGATTTTCACGCTCTTTTTTAAATTCACGAGCAGCAAGTTTTAAAATATTTTTTCGGAATTTAATAAAATTATCAATATGTAAAAATAAATATTTTAAGATATTTTCATTTATTTTATCAGTTTATCATATTTAAGAAATCATTTTGAGAAATCACTTTTACACCAAGTTTATTTGCCTTTTCCAGCTTTGAGCCTGCTTTTTCTCCAGCTATTAGATAGTTTAAATTTTTAGATACGCCGCTTAAAAGTGTGCCACCGTTTTGTATAATTAAATCTTCATAATATTTTCTAGGCTTATCAAGTGTTCCTGTAATTAAAAAAGTGCTGCCTTGTAAGCTGCTTCCTGTTACACTGCTTATATATTCCATCTGTAAACCATATGATTTTAGCCTTGCAATAATTTCCTGCATATTTTTATCATGCATAGATAAAAGTATAGATTTTGCAGTTTCTTCCCCTATACCTTTTACCTGCTCTAAATCATTAAAGCTGGCTTTCATTAAATTATCCATACTTTTAAAATGTTCTGCTATTAATTTTGCAGCAACTGCACCAACATGACGCAGACCTAATGCAAAAAGCACCCTTTCAAACGGTATATTTTTACTGTCATTTATAGCATTAATTAAGTTAACGGCAGAAACTTCGCCCCAGCCTTCCCTGTTTTCAAGCTGAGATACATTTAATTCATAAATATCTGCATAATTATTTATAAGATGAGCATTATAAAGCTCTTCTACCACCTTTTCTCCAAGCCCTTTAATATCCATAGCATCTCTACCTGCAAAGTGGATAATAGAGCCTTGAATAAGTGCGGGACATTCTGTATTTTTACATCTTCTTTTTGCATCATCTTCGCTTATTTCAAGTAAAGAATTACATATTGGGCATCTATCTGGAAAAACTATTTCCTTAGCATCTTCTCCCCGTAATTTTTCCTGCACACTTACTACTTTTGGTATAATCTCGCCGCCCTTTTCTATGAATACAGTATCATTTATCTTAATATTTAATCTTTTAACTTCATCTTCATTATGCAGGCTTGCTCGTGATACTATTGAGCCTGAAATCTGCACAGGCTCAAGCACCGCAACAGGTGTTACAGCACCAGTTCTGCCTACCTGAAATATTACATCTAAAAGTTTTGTAGAAACCTGCTGTGCCTTATATTTATAAGCTATTGCCCAGCGTGGAAATTTTGCAGTCCAGCCTGCTTCTTCCTGATATTCTTTATTATTCACTTTAATTACTGCCCCATCTATATCATAAGGCAGTGAAAAACGCATATCTTCTATAACATCTAAAGCATGTTCCACATCATGAATAGATGAACATATATATAAATACTCACTTACAGGAAGATTATTTTCTTTGCAGAAATCAAGGGAAGCCTTATGGGTTAAAAACTCTTCATCACAGTAGGCAACACCATATATATACATTTCAAGCCCTCTAGCAGCTGCCTCTTTAATATCTAAAAGTTTCAAACTTCCGCTTGCTGCATTTCTTGGATTTGCAAATAAAGGCTGCCCCATTTCGCCCCTTGCTTTATTTAACTGCTTAAACACTTCTTTTGGCATAATCACTTCACCGCGAAGAATAAGCCTGCCTTTATATTTTATTTCTTTTGGCAGGTTATTTATAACAGCAGTATGTGTAATATCTTCGCCAGATTTGCCGTCACCCCTTGTTACAATCTGATACAGTCTGCCATTATCATAAGTAACAGATAATGCAGCACCATCCATTTTTACTTCCACAGTTACTTCTGGATTTAAGCCAAAAAGTTTATAAAGTCTTGTATAAAATTCTTCAATATCTTCTATAGAATATGAGTTCTCTAGAGAATACATTGGTATTTCATGGGTAATTGTCGTTATTTTATTATCCTGCTTTGCACCAACTGTTTTAGTAGGGCTTTCTTCCATAACATATTCAGGATATTTTTTTTCTAAATCTTCCAGCTCTTTATAAAGAGTATCATATTCCACATCAGAAATAAGGGGACTGTTATCAATATAGTATGCCTTACTGTATTTATTTAAAAGGTTAACAAGTTCTTTTATGCGATTTTCTGCATCCATTTTTAAAACCTCATAATAAGTGAGCCTTCTGGTGCTTTATCTTTAAATGGTATTTTATAAATATAGTTAGGCCTTGTAGCTTCTATTTTATTTCCGCCTTCATCTAAAACTATTTCCGGTGTAACATTAATTTTCTTTAAATCAGGTGTAAGTATAGTTATTTCTTCGTTTGGTGTAAATTTTGCCCTGCATGTAATTTTAAGCTCACCATTTGAGCTGTCTTTTAATGCAACACCTAAAAATGCAGCAGAGCGGGAATAGCCGCTTGTTTCTCTGTTTATGGCATTTGTATCATATTCACCGCCGTAAAAGCCTTCAATATATCCTCTGTTGCTTACACTTTCAAGTAAATGACGCCATTCAGGCAGCACTTTATAATTATCTGCATCTTTTTTAGCTGCATCTATTGCCTGCCTGTATACCCCAGTTACAATAGATACATACATTATGCTTTTCATTCTGCCTTCAATTTTACCACTGGCAGAGCCCATTTTTACAAGCTCCCCTATTCTATCAAGTAAGCATAAATCTTTAGAATTATATAAATATGTCCCCCTTTCATCTTCATAAACAGGGAAATATTCGCCATCTCGCTTTTCTTCCATTAAAGCATAGTTCCACCTGCATGGGTGAGTGCACTCTCCATTATTGGCATCTTTTCCTGTCATATATGAGCTTATTAAACATCTGCCGCTCATAGATATACAGATTGCTCCATGTATAAATGTTTCTACTTCGCACTGTGCATGTTTCATAATTTCTATTAAATCTTCTTTTCGCACTTCCCTTGCCATAATAACACGATGTGCTCCAAGAGAAGCCCAGAAGTTAACAGCAGCAAGGTTTGTAGTGTTTGCCTGAGTGCTTATTGATACAGGTGTTTTTATACCTTCCTGTTTAACTATTGAAAATATGCCCGGGTCGCTGATAATTAAAGCATCTGCCCCTAACTGTTCGCATTTTTTAAGATACTCCCTAATACTTTCAAGTTCATGGGTTTGTGGGTAAATATTAACAGTAACATACCCTTTTTTACCTCTGTCATGTAAATATTTAAAGGCTTCTTCCATTTCATCAAAGGAAAAATTACCAGCATTTGCCCTTAACCCAAAAGCAGGGCCGCCCATAAATACTGCATCTGCTCCAAATAAAACAGCAGCTTTTAATTTTTCAAAATTCCCAGCAGGAGAAAGTAGTTCCATATATTATTATCCTTTTTATTATTTTTTTTAGTGGATTACTATATCATAAACTAATTAATATTCAAGAATATATTTAAATTACACCCACAATTTATAGCTTATTTTAAATTTTTTTAAAAATTTAAAAAAGATACTTGACAAAATCCCCCCCCCGTTATAATGAGCCATCTTTTTAAAAAATGGAGGAATTTATGAAAAAACTGAAAAACTTAACTTTTGCATGCCTGCTTATTTTAGGCTTAGCTGCATGTGCTGATGATAACAAATCATCAAATAATCCGCCAATTGATAACAGCGAAACTGTTACATTAGAATTTACTGGCGAAATTGGTAAAGAAAATGTAAATACTATTACTTTTACTAACCCACATGCTGTGGAAGCAGACCTTGAAGTATACATTAATCCTACAGACAGCACTATTAAAATTGATACTGCAGGTTCTTCATGTGATAATATAGTAAATAATTACAACAGTTACAATGTTACTTCTAAATTAGCAGCTGGAGAGTCTTGCGAAGTTAAATATACTTATACTCCAGCTGGCTTAGATACTGCATTATTAAAATTAAATGTAGATTATTTCAAATCTATGGCAACAATATGCCCAACACCAGATACTGTTCCTTCCTACGAGCAAGTTATAACAAGAAATAAATATGTAGAAATGTATATTTATAACTATGCAGTAGACAGTAACGGCAATAAATCACCAGAACACATTAATATTGAAATACCTGCTGAATGGTCTGTAACAGGAAGCAATGCTGCTTATTTAAATGCAGTTGCTCATACTCAATCTTTTGATTTGATGGCAAAACAAGGTGAATACTCATTTAATAATCCTTATGGTGCATCCTTAAAATCTAATAATGAAAACTGTTCTATATTAAATAACACTCTTACAGTAAATAGCAATAATGGCTGCTCTTTAACTGTTAC
Source organism: uncultured Mucispirillum sp. (assembly GCA_944323205.1). Lineage (GTDB taxonomy): Bacteria > Chrysiogenota > Deferribacteres > Deferribacterales > Mucispirillaceae > Mucispirillum. Next base: position 152,672 of record CALURO010000001.1, read on the forward strand.
AGCTACAGCAAACTATGTTGAGCCACCTATTAAATTCAGTCCTAAACAGGAAGGTAACCCATACTACAATGTAAATGTAGATATAAAAAGTAACTATACATATAACTTATTAAGTGCACCTTATTCTACTACATTTTATCCAGAATATATTGCAACTAATTTAAGTGGATATACTTATATTTATGCAGGTGTACTGAGCAATAATGAAAAAATCACAAGTTATGAAATAACTGGCACAAATAAAGATAAATTTAAAGTAGCAGGCACAAAACACAACAGCTGCACAGTTACTAACACAGAAATTTCTATACCAGCAGGGAAAGAAAACTGTTTATTTACTATTGAAATAACAGATATTTCTAAAACTGCAGAATATACTGCTGCATTAAATACAACATTAAGCACTGGCTCTACAAATACATATAACATAAATGGCACAGTAAGTCTGCTTACAATAGATGATGCTTTACAAAATTACTGTAAACCACCTTCTCAAAATAAAGAAAATAATAAAGCATATAAATTATTCTAATAATTTATATAATTAATTAAACTTATGCCCCTGTAATATAATTTTACAGGGGCTTTTAGTTTCTATTTTTAAGGTAATTTAAATATTTTATAAATTTTTAATTTTTTATATAGTTTAAAGATGATTTATTAAAAAAAATTAAGCAGTAAAGAAGTATAAAGATTTTACTTTTATGCTAGGCGGCTTTTAAATTCAGCAAGGGAGTAAAAAAAAAGACCGCCTAAGGCTTAAAAATTTTTGAGTTAATCAAGGCGGATTAAAATTTTTGCGACAGGAGTTTACAAAATAGTAAATGACTGAGCAAAAATTTTAACCAACAAAGAGTAACTCAAAAAGATTAAGCCGAAAAAGATTTGCAGCACTGATAAATAATAGAATACAACTCCTCAATATTCTCCACATCTACGCTGGAAAATGCTATTCTTATATCTGTTTGGTTTGTGCTGATTACGCCTACGCCGTATTTATCTAGTAATGCAAGACGAAGAGTTTCTGCATCTATATTTTTTAATTTTATACACATAAAATAGCCTGAGTTAAATGGGTATGGAGTAAATTCATCTGCATATAAGCCTTTATCAAATATAGATTTTACTTTTTTACATCTTTCTTCAATTACTGCATTCAGTTCGCCTCTTTCAAATTTAAAAGACGGCTCTTTTAATACATCTACTGTAATAGACTGGCTTGGGTGTGGTGCACTTGAGATTGTTGCCCTTAAATATGCTGCAGCTTTTGTTTCTAATATTTTAAAAAGTTCTGAATTATCGCCTTTTATAGTCTCTCCAAATGTAATAAATCCTACACGGAAACCCCATGCAAAACTTTCTTTTGTAATACCATCTATTTTAACAGCTAAAAGCCTTTCACTTCTGCCTGCAAGTATACTAAATAATGACTCTTTAAATACATCATCAAAAAATAAACCAAAATAAGCATCATCGCATACTGCTACTATATTTATGCCGCTTTCTGCAATTTCTACTAAACCATCGCTTAATTTAACTGCCTCATCTTTTGTAAGAGTATAACCTGTAGGGTTGTTAGGGAAGTTTAGTAATACAAAAACTTTTTTATTTTTTATACCACATTCTTTTACTGTTTTTAAAAGACCTTCTACATTATAGCCATTATTTTCATTAAATGTTTCATAAGTAGCTATTTCTGCTCCAATTAATGTATTGAACATTAAACGATAATTACCCCAGAATTTATCTGGCAGAACAACAAATTCACCTTTATTTAAAAATAAATCACCTACTGTTACAAGCCCGTTAGTAAGTGCATTACATACTACAGGATTACTAATTTGAATATTTTGCAGTGATGGGTTTTCTGTTTTAATTTTTGCTGCCCATAATTCTCTTAATTCTGGAAGCCCTGCTGCTGGTGCATAAGTAAACAGTTTTTTAGGATGTATTCCTTGAAATCTTTTAAACATACTTTCAAGATACATAGGCTCGCCTTTTGCAGTAGAAATACCTATTGTTGCATTAAATTTAGTTGCTTTTACTTTTGCTTCTGCACTTTGGCTTAATATACCCTTTGGCATAAACATTTCTTTACCAACATTAGAGAGCATCTCTAAAATGTGCGGGTTATTTGCTTCAATAACTTCATTTAAGCTTTTTGCTAATGGGTTCATACTTCACCTTGATTATTTAGGCAGAAGATAACTTCTGTCTTATTTTTTAATATTTTCATCAACAGAAACTATAATATAAAATATATTTTAAATCAATATCTATTTTGATGCAGAATTCACTATTTCATTAATAAAAGCATCTTTATTATTAAATTCTATATCCATTTTCAGATAGCCAAAAATATTTTGATATTCCTGCGGCAGTTTTACAAAATCTTTTTCCGTAGTGATAAAAAGTGCTGCACCTTTTTTTCTTCCTTGAGTTATTATGCCCTTAATAGATTGTTCTGAAAGCATTTTATGGTCTGAAAAGCCTGCAAAAAACTTCACATCAAGTCCAGCATTTTGAAGTGTATGATAAAAAGCATCATTATTTGCAATACCTGAATATGCAGCAGTTACTGCACCTTTTAAATATTTAAGCTCCACAACTTCATTTTTTAAAATTACTCTGTTAAATACAGTATTGCTGAAATATATACTCTGCTTATTAATAAAACCTTTTACACTTTCAGGTATGTTGTTATTTAATGCTCTTGTAAATACTATGATATCTGCACGGCTTATGCCTGATGGAAACTCTCGTAAATATCCAAATGGAAATGGAAAACCAGTAGATATTGGTCTTTTATGGTCTAAAAGTAAAATATTTACATCACTTTTTAGTTTTTTATACTGATAGCCGTCATCTAAAATAGCAGCAGTTGCCCCAAACTTATCCCTTGCTGCTGCAAGAGAAATTTCTCTTTTTTTACCAGTAATCACAACTGCACTAGGTAGATTTTTTGCCATCATATAAGGTTCATCGGCAGCCATTGGCGGATGATGAAAAAAATTACCTTTACCATCACTTATCACATTTACATCATAACCAAGCTTACCTTTATAACCTAGTGATAATATTGCTATTTTTTCGCCTTTTTTTATTAATTCATCTGCTATCAGCAATGTATGTGGTGTTTTTCCAGCACCACCCATTATAATATTGCCAACAGATATAGTTTTTATCCCGTGATTTATCATTCATTTAAACCCTTATCTTTATTAACCCGCACAATATCCCATAAAAAAGCATACTTTAAAAAGCCATATACATAAGCACTAACACCAGCAATAAGCCCCGGTATGCCGTCTAAAAAACCGCCCTTAATTATATATATTTTTATAAATGCTGTTAAAGGGCTGAAAATCATTTTACTTAACTTAAACTTTTTACCTTTTTTATAATAACTTTCTGCACTAAGATGAGCATAGCGGATAGTTTTTTTAAAATGGTCATCTATATCCCTGTATGAATAGTGGATAATAAAACCTGATAAATGAGAAGTACTGCCGTTAATTTTAAGCTCTTCATGGACTATCTCACCTACCCACAAAGGATTTGCAGCAGCTTTTACAAGCCTTAATCTTTCATCTTTCTGCCATGAGTAATTTAGCAGCCTGCCAAGATAATAAGTTTTACGCCTTATATAATAACCATCTGATTTACCATTTTTTACTGCATCTATTATGGCTTTTTTTAGCTCATCACCTACAACTTCATCTGCATCAAGATATAAAATATATTCTTTTGTGCATTTTTTAGTAAGTGAGTTTTTCTGCTCTATAAAGCCACGCCATTCTTCATTATATACTTTCGCACCGTAGCTTTCTGCTATTGCACATGTATTATCTGTAGAGTTGCTGTCAATAATAATGATTTCTGATACAATATCTTTTATGCTTTCTAATGTTTTTGCAAGCCGTTCTTCTTCGTTATAAACTATTAAGGCAGCAGATAGATTAAGCCTGTCCATAAAGTTTCTCCAATGCTTTTTCTGCTGTTTCATTTATTATATCATCAGTAATATTATCAAATGTTTTAGACTTATAATCCTGCTCTGCCTTATTAATATCCGGCACTATATAGGTTGTGTTTGCATCATTTCCATAAAGCCCCCAGCGAGTGCTTGATAAAACTTTATATGCTGGATAAATACATACACACTTTTTCTTTAAATTACCTGCAATATGGCTTGGACCTGTGCTTGCACCAATATACAGTCTGCATTTATCAATTAATGCTGCCAGCTCTAAAATAGATTTTGCCGTATATACATAAGTATTGCTGCAATGCTGAGCTATGTATTCTGCTTCCTTTTTATTACTTTCTGCTGATGATATAACTATCTGCTTATCAGGCCATTTTTCATGAATTTTATTAATAAGCCTTATATATTCATCTATTTTGAAATTTTTAGTAGAGCCCCCAGAAAATGGATGAACTACCACATAATTATAAATACTGTGGGCATCTAAAAAAGATACTATTTTATTATGGTTAAGTTTGCCATAAGGTATTGGCTCAATAGTTACTTTTTTACTTGCAAAAAGCTCTTTATCCATTTGTTTTACTAAATCAAGATTATACTCTGCCTCATTTTTCAGCGATTCTGAGCGGTGCTGCCTGATACCTTTATTATAAACAAACCATGATAAAGGTTTAGAAAGTGGACCAATTCTGTATTTTGCTCCACTTTTTAATGCCAGCTTTAATATCTGGTTGTTAGAATAAAGCGCAATAAAAACATCTGCATGTATCTGCCTTATTTTTGCAGTTAAGTCCTTTTCATTATAATCATCAATAGATATAACTCCATCAATAAAAGGAAACCCTTTCACTATTTCAGCATTATATCTTCTTACAAGCACATAAAGTCTGCTTGCAGGATACATTTGTTTAACCATAGATATAGCAGGAATAGAAAGAACTAAGTCGCCTATTTTATCTGTTCTTGCAATAATAATATTTTTTGGAGTTTCTATTTTTCCTTTGCAGAATATAAACATTACATAACCTTATTCTTCTGTTTTGAACTGCATTTCATAAAGTTTTTTATATGTTGGGGAAGTTTTAATTATTTCATCATGTTTTCCTATTGCTTCCACTCCACCTTTATTAAAAACAACAATCATATCAGCATTTAAAATAGTGCTTAATCTGTGGGCTACTACAAAAGAAGTCCTGCCCTTCATTAAGTTATCAAGGGCTTTCTGCACAACCCGTTCACTTTCTGTATCAAGAGCACTTGTTGCTTCATCAAGTATTAATATTGCAGGGTTTTTAAGTAAAGCTCTTGCAATAGTAATTCTTTGTTTCTGACCGCCTGAAAGTTTTACACCACGCTCTCCGCATAATGTATTATACTTTTCAGGGAAATTATATATAAATTCATCAGCATAAGCAGCCTTTGCAGCAGCCTTGATTTCATCTTCTGTTGCATTTTCTTTACTGTAACTTATATTAGATGCTATTGTATCATTAAATAAAAATGCATCTTGAGAAACTATACCTATATTATGACGAAGAGAAAATAAATCGTAATCCCTGATATCCACATTATCAATTAATATCTGCCCTTCTGTTACATCATAAAATCTTGGTATTAAATGTGCCATAGTAGTTTTACCTGCACCTGATGGGCCAACAAAAGCAACAGTTGAGCCAGCACGCACTTTAAATGATACATTTTTTAATGCATAAATATCATCTTTATATATAAATGAAACATTCTTAAATTCTATATCTTTATTTTCTGCATTACATTCTTTTGTGCCTTTATTTTCAATAACTTCATCGCTTTCTTTAAACATAGCAAATACTCTGTCGCTTGCAGCAATTGCCGACTGTAATGCATTATTTGATGCAGCAAAAAGTTTAACTGGTTCATATATCTGAATAAGAGCGGCTAAAAAAGCAAAAAATTCGCCTGTTGTAACTGTGCCGTTAATAACCTGATAACCGCCTATAAAAAGCACCGCTGCAATACCAATTGAGCCAAGAGCTTCAGTTAATGGGGAAGCCAGGTTGCCTGCCAGAACACTTTTATTTGCATATTTTATTGTAACAGCATTTGCTTTTTCAAACCTTTCCATTTCCTTGTTTTCTGCAACAAAGGCTTTTACAACTCGCACACCACTAAAAGATTCCTGCAAAACACTTGTAAGTATTCCCATGCTTTCCTGACCTCTTGTGCTGTATTTTCTTAATTTTTTACTAATTATGCTGAGAGGGTAAATAAAGATTGGATATAATATAATAGCAACAAGAGCAAGCTGCCAGTTCATGTATATAATAACACAAATAAGCCCTACCATAGTAACTACTGCACGCAGCATATTTATTATAGTAGGAATAGATGACTGCACTAAGTTAATATCATTTGTAACACGGCTCATTAATGCGCCGGTTGATTCTTCTGCATAATATTTCACAGGCAGATGTATCATTTTTTCAAATGTTTCATTTCTTAGCTTTTCAATAACCTTATTACCTATAAAGCTCATCAAAAAGCCCTGTAAAAATAAAAACCCGCTTTTTGCAACATATATAAGCATAACAGCAAAAGGCAGAACAAAAAGATATGTATAATTTTTAGCAATAAAAATGCTGTCTAATACATATTTGACAGCAACAGCTAATGCACCGTTAGTAGATGCAGTAATAAGAGATGCTGTAACAGCAATAATAAGAAGCACTTTATATGGCTTAAAATAAGGCCACATTAATTTAAATACTCGTTTTATAGCATTACCCTCATAAATCAGCAAAAATATATGCTGAAAAAGTAAGAAAATTTAAATTAATCTGCGTAATGCAGTAACAATTTTTAAAAATTTATTTTTCATGACAGTTTAAACATGTGTTTAAAGATGCATGGTTGCCGTCTTTTGGCCATTCTTCATGGCATTGAAAACATCTGTCTCCACAGCCGCCCTGAGACAATGAAAATGATTTATTGTCCACAGGTGTATGACATTTTACACATGTTGTCAAAGATAAATGATTAACATCACCAATTAATTTTGGGTGGCATGTCATACAGTCGCCTGCACAGCCTGATACTGCATCTTGATAATAACCAGATATAAGTATTATTAAGGCAGCAGAGAGCATGATAAAGATTCCAGCACTAAGCTTCCTTTTTGTGTTGCTTTTAACCATATACCTTCCTTTTTAAGTAATCCGTTTTTTATATTTATGTCTATCTTATTTAGCAGACTTTTATTAATTTTGCCAAACTTTTTTTCAAGATTATATAAATTTATGCCATTTTTCATACGAAGTCCGAAAATAATATCTTCTAATAAGGCATCATCTTTAGATATTATTTCCTGATTACAGGTATTATATGGGTTTTTTATATATTCTTCAATACTTGTCCCATGATTATACCTTTTTCTTTTATTTTCTTCAAGTAAAATCATAGAATGAGCAGCAGCACCTACACCTGTATATTCTTCCCCCTGCCAGTAAAGACAGTTATGTCTGCTGTGCATATCAGGCAGTGAAAAATTTGATGTTTCATATTTATAATATCCATTTTCAAAGCATATTTGCTCTACTTCTTCAAAAAGAGTTTCATCATCATTAACACCGTCTTTTAAATAAAGAGTATCTGCACTGTCATAAGAGTAAGCAGATATATGGTGGGGGTGTATTGAAATAATTTTATTTAAAGTTAGTATGCTTTTTTGATTATCTGTATATGGAATATCATAAATCATATCCATATTAAGCTGCTTTCCTGCTGATAATATATTTTCTGCTGCCTGCTCAGCTTTTGCCGCATTATGCAGACGGCCTAAAAGTTTTAAAACATTATCATCAAAGCTCTGCACACCAAGAGATACCCGTGATACTGGGCTTGATTTTATTAGTGATAAAAAATCATTATTAGTGCTTTCTGGGTTTGCTTCAATTGTCCACTCTACACCTTTATAATTAATGAATTTTATGATATTATCAATTAATTTTCCTAAAAGCCTGTAATGCAGAGAAGATGGAGTGCCACCGCCAATATATATAGTATCAAACTGCTTATTATCAAGCGATGATATTTCTGCAGTCAAAGCATCAATATACTTTTCCTTTATACTGTCATCTGCATTTTTTTCAGAATAAAAATTACAGTATGGGCATAAGCTATTGCAGAATGGAATATGAATATATAAGCCGCGCATTATAAATTAGTTTTATAAAGACAATAAGCAGCAATTGATAAACTTTGAGAAAATTCGCCAGTTTTAAGCATTTGCCTAAGTTTATCTTCTGTTACTGTTAGTGCTTCAGTATCTTCAAATAAATCAAGCTGCTGCACACTATCAAATGAACAGTCAAGAGCAGCAAAAACATTACATTTATTAGTCATAAATGCAGGATTTGGGTCTATTACACCAAGGGGTATAATCCTAGCAGATACTGCCCCTGTTTCTTCCTGCAGCTCTCTTGCTGCTGCCTGCACAGCATTTTCATCTTTATTAATGCTTCCACCGGGAAATTCCAGAGTATCAGAATTTGTGCCTGCTCTAAACTGACGGACAAGTATAAACCTGCCATCTTTTGTAACAGGCACAATTATTGCCCAGCTGCTCATATCCTGCACAGTAAATACCATAGATTTATCAGCCACTTTATAATAATATTCTAAATGCCTGATAGAAAGAATGTTATCACTGTATGCTTTTTCTTCTTTTATAAACTGCCAGTTCTTTTTCATAGTATAGATAAATTATTATAAAATAATATTCCCGTTATTTGAGCCAGAGATAAGTTTAATATTAGAAGTTGCTTCTGTATATTTATTTTGTAAATCTTCAGGCACTTTCTCTATTTCATATATTATTTTATCCTGAGAAATAAATCCTGTAAATTCGTTTTCAAAAGGAAATCCAAATGGTATTAATGCAACAGACATACCACCTGTTTCTGCAGGTACAAACTGTAATGCACCTATATTTTTAATCCCTTTGTTTTCTTCGTCATTAACGCCTATTACAAAATCACCGCTAACTAATTTTCCTAATCTAATTTCAGCCATTTTTTACTCCTTATAATTAATAGAAACAGTGCTGAGCTGATAGAAATTTATTAAGTATAGTCTTTCCTTCTTCTGTCAGCTGCACTTTATTTTGTACTATTTCTATTTTATTTTCTGCTTTTAATTTATTCATAATATAAGATACTTTCATTAGCTTCCATTTTAAAGAAGAAGAAATCTCTTCATTAATATGTTTTTCTCTGCAGTCTATAATTTCTGAATTTAATATATCCATAATAATATATTCTTCAAGTCTTTTTTGAGCTGTCAGGTTATCAAAATATTTTTTTACAAGGCCTTCTTCTGGCGAAAATATTACTGATACTATAAATAAAACACCTAAAAATGATACAATTGTTCCAGAAATAGATACTTCATTAGGCCAAGCTATGCCAAACCCAGCAAGGCAGGCAACTGATGATATAAATACAGAAACAAATGCTAATGTGGAAAGCCGTTTTGTATAAAAAAGAGCAGTTGCAGCAGGCCCTAAAATAAATGCCGAAGTCATAAATATACCTGCTGTCTGAAAAGATACCGATACACTTAATGATGTCATAATCAAAAGAAGATAATCAATAGTGCTTTCTTTCATCTCTATAGATGCAGCATAGTTTTTATCAACGCCGTCTATTTTAAATTCATTATAAAAAACAGTAACAAGTATTATATTAATAACCAAAACAAAAGAAACTGCATAAAGAGCATAAGAGCCTATATCTACACCAAAAACCCTTAACCTGTTAAAATATGTAAAAGCAGTTTCTCCAAGATATATTATTGATAAATCAAAATTAGTTGTATTATTAAAAGAGAGATTTGCAGCTATCAGTATACCAAAGCATAAAAATGCTGATGATATAATAATTGATAAACCTTTTGCTCTAAAAGATGTAAACTCTTTTATTTTTTTTATTAAAATCATAGCAAGCCCAGAAGTTATTGAACCTAAAATAATTACAAGTGGCGAAGAAAGATATGATGAAAATATCAATGCAACAGCAATACCAAGCATTGCAGAACGGTTTGTTGTATCTGCTGCATAATAATTCCTGCGCATTACTAAAAATGCTCCCGGTATAGAGCATGTTATTGCAGAAAGTATAATAACTATAACTATTTCAAACTCTATAGAAAACATAACTATTTTCTCCCGCGAATCCATACACCAAGCAGACCTTTTGGTGCAACCAGTAGTGATATAAAAAACATTACAGCAAGGACTATTGTAATGGATATTCCAGAAGAAACATGGCTTATATTTCCAGCAATCACAGCACCTATTCCGCCGCCTAATCCGCCAAAAAATCCTGAAAGCAGCATAATATTAAAAAGCCTGTTGCTCCAAAGCCTTGCAGTAACTGCTGGTATTAAAAATACAGATACTGCTAAAAACACACCCATTAATTTTACAGATAATGCCACAAGACATACCACAAATACATTTATTAAATGAACATAAAACATAGTATGAAAATGAGTTGTTTTTGCTATATCTATATTAAAAACAACAACTCTAAGCCTTTTAAAAAATAAAAGCAGCAGCAGGATAACTGTTAGAGTAATTATTCTTAAAAAATGAAATTCTTCATCAGTTAAAGATGTAGTTTCTCCAAATAAATATATATCTATACCAGAATCTAAAGCACCGCCAGCCTGCTTTATACTTGTAATAAGAGTAATACCCACACCAAGAAGCACAGCTGTCATAAGGCTTTGTATAATATGGGGATGAAGTCTGTTAGTTTTATAAAGTATATTTAATATTGTTATCATTATTAATATGCCTAAAATAGAGCCAGTAAATGAATAAATATGTTTATCTACCTGACTAAAAATATAAGGACTTATATATAATCCAAGACTTGAAAGCAGAAATAAAATTAATATTCCTACAAAAGAGCCTGCAGAAAGAGCATTTATTTCTATACTTCTTCTTTGGTATGATATAAATACACCAAGCATACCCGCACTAAGCCCAAGCAATACAGCACTTTTAAGCATAGTTTGGAAAAGAAATGAATTACTTATTTCCAGCATGGCTTTCTTCCATATATAAGCGTATATTTTTTATCATACCAGCAGACATTCCGTATGTTTTTTCAAAATTTTCTTCTGTTAATACATCTTCAGTTGTGCCGCTTGCTATAAGGCGCACATTTAAAAGAGATACCATATCAAAATATCGTGGAATAGTAACAAAATCGTAATGGGAAACAATAACAGTTTTCTTTTTATGCCTTAATTCCTGCAACACATCAATAATAATATTGATACTTTCTTCATCTGCTGCAATCATTGGTTCGTCCATTATGTATATCCTTGCGTCCTGCACCAAAGCCCTTGCAATTAATGCTCTGTGTTTTTCTCCCCTTGATAAATCGCATATGCTTTTCTTGCTGATAGTATCAAGCCCCATTCTTTCAAGAGCCTCACGAGCAGACACCTTGTCTTTTGTATCTGGTGCTTCTACTCTTTTTAATCTGTTATAAGAGCCCATAAGCACTAAATCATAAACATTAATTGGAAAATCCCAGTTTACAAAATTTCTTTCGGGAACATAGGCTATATCATTTTTTAAAGCATGTGTTGGTCTTGAATATATATAAACATTACCAGCAGATGGCTTATCTATACCTGCAATAGTTTTTAAAAGAGTAGTTTTTCCTGAGTTATTAGGCCCAAGCACTGCCATTAATACACCGCTTGGAATATCTAAATTAATATTAAAAAGAGTTGCTCTGCCGTTATATTCAACAGTTAAATTTTCTATTTTTACGGCAACATTTAACTGCTCTAAATGTTCTTTTGAAGAATAAGTCCTAAGCATATTATTTTCCATTATTATATTTATTTTGGTGATAATGCGTCTACTATTGTATCTATATTATGACGCATCATAGCTTCATAGTTATTATTATATCCAAGAGTATCTGAATAAAGAGTGCCACCTATTTTTACAAAATGCCCCCTTGCCTTTAAAGTAGACTGTAAAAGCCTTATATTTTTATCAGGCAGAGTAGCTTCTAAAAACAGGGTAGTAACATTTTTTTCTATTAATATATCTGCTAAATTATTAATATCTGCAGATGTTATTTCACTTGATGTAGCTGCCCCCTGCAAATAATATGTTTCAAATCCATAGGCTGCACCAAAATATGCAAAAGCATTATGTTCTGTTACTATTATCCGTTTTTCTATTGGTATTTTCTTTATCTGCTCTTTTATATAGTTATTTAACCTGTCTAAAATATATAAAAGCACTTCTTCATTTTGGAAGTATATCTGCTGGTTTACATTATTCATAGATGCAAGGTTATCTGCAATAAAATTAGCTGCAATTTTCCATAAAACAGGGTTATGCCAAAAGTGTGGGTTTACCTGCCTTTTATCACTATCTTTTTCTTTATCATATATCAGCTTATCTTTTGGCAGGCAGTCTATAATAGATACTGCTGGTGTAATATTTCCTATTTTACTTAATGCCCATTCAAGCCTGCCTTCTAAATTGCCACCATTATATATTATAAGAGATGAATCTGTTATTCTGATAATATCTTTTTCGGTAGCGGTATATGAGTGAGGGTCATTGCCCTTTCTCATTGCAATATTTGTTTCTATAAAATTACCGCCAATAGATTTTACTAAATCATCTATAATTTCATTTGAACTCATTATAACTGACTTATGTTTATTTTTAACTGTTTTAGGCTCACATGCAGTAATGACCATGCCTATAATTAATATACTGACTAATAAATATATTTTTTTCATTATCTTATATTATTCCATCTTCTTTTAATATGTGCTCAAACTCTTTTAATAAAATATCTTCATTAACTTTTTTTAAAATCTCACCTTTTTTAAAGATAAGCCCCTGACCTTTTCCACCAGCTATGCCGTAATCTGCCTCCCTTGCTTCCCCCGGGCCGTTCACAGCACAGCCCATAACTGCCACAGTTACAAGAGATTTTGATGTTTGCAGCATATTTTCTACTTTATTGGCTAAATCTATTAGATTAATTTCAGTTCTGCCGCATGTTGGGCATGATATAATCTCTGGACCTTTTCTTCTTAAATCAAGAGCAGATACTATCTGCCAGCCAGTCTTAACTTCATCTATAGGCTCGCCAGTTAATGAAACCCTTAATGTATCACCTATCCCAAGAGAAAGAATGGCACCTATACCAACAGCAGATTTAATAGTTCCTGCAAAAAGAGTACCAGCCTCTGTTACCCCAACATGAAGTGGAGAATTATCCTGCTCTGCAAAAAGTTTATAAGCTGCAATAGTCATAGGAACAGAGCTTGATTTTAATGATACTTTAAAATTATCAAAATTTAAGTCATATAAATATCTTATATTTCTTAAGGCGGATTCAACAATAGATTGTGCTGTTACACCTTTACTTTCAAGTATATCTTTTTCCAGTGAGCCAGAATTTATACCAACTCTTATAGCAGCACCTGCTGATTTTACTGCATCAGTTACAATTTTAAGCCTGTCAAATCCGCCAAGATTACCGGGGTTTATACGCACACAGTCCGCACCAGATTCTATAGATTTCACTGCTAATTTATAATCAAAATGAATATCTGCAATTAATGGTATATGTATTTTATCTTTTATTTCTTTTAAAGCACAGGCAGCCACTTCATCAGGCACTGCACAGCGGATTATTTCGCAGCCTGCTTTTTCAAGCTCTAATATCTGCTCCACAGTTGCTGCCACATCTCTAGTATCAGTGTTTGTCATAGACTGTAATAAAACAGGGTTGCCACCGCCAATCAATACACTGCCAACTTTTATTACACGGCTTTTCATTTATTTACCTTTATAATAATTATAATAGGATACTTTAACATAAACATATTATTAAAATCAACTATTTAATTCTTTCCTGCTGCTTATGCAGGCGACGGCTCGTCGTGAGCCTATCTTTAATATCATAGCTGGTAAAATTTCTAAAACAAAAATTATTTTGTATAGTAGAGCAAAAAAGACTTGCAGAAATAGTATTTTTTGATTATATTATATGTAGCACGCAGGGACTAGGCTATTTACGATGTAGTCCCTGAACGGCTAAACTTTTAGTGTGTTAACCGTCTATGTTATAGGCGGTTTTTTATTATTGTATATAAGAAAGTAATAGCTGTAAAAAAAGCATACATTTCAAACATACGCACACCCCCTTATATATTTTGAAAAAAATAAAAAGTTGGTGAGCAAACAGCCTAATCCATATTTGCGTGCTGGTGAGCTTAACCGTTCAAGGTGCCCACATCAAAAGTATATCTAAAAAAATAAAAAATACAAGTTGAAATACCTAAACTGGTGATATCCTATTTTTTACAACATCTTATGTCTCTCAGAGCGGAGCGAAGAGTCTATAATTTTTACTAGCTGGAACATTATAAGATTCTTCGCCTGCTATCGCAGGCTCTGAATGACAGTTAACTGAGATTATTTCTATTTTTACATATATTATCAAGTAGTTATAGCATTTTTTAATAAAAAATGGGGTACCCACAGTTTAATTTTTATTCAAAAATACTTCCATGTATCCATGAATAATAATCCTGCTATTATAATGATTTTATATAAAGATTTCATACTTTTTCGGACTTAACGGACACATATATTTTTATACCACATATTATGGCTGATAAATTACTTTTTAGGAGCAATAATATGACAAATATGCAAAACTTAATTGAAAGAATAAGAATAAAAATCAATGATACATCATCTTTTGAATTTCAAGATAATGAGCTTTTATCATATATTCATGAAGGATTATCTATGCTTGAAATACTGCTTTTATCTAATAGAGTTCAGTTTAATATAACATATATTTCCACTGTTTCATCAGTATGTCCTGTTCCAGAAGATATGCTTGAAATATATAAAATAACTGCTGATAAAAAAGAAATACCACTTAAAGATATCACTGACACATCTTACGGCTACTATATTGTAAATAATAATATCATTCTTCCCTGCCCTAATGCAGAAATATACTATATTAAGGAATTTGAAAGATATAATATTAATGATGATATAGACCTTCCATATATCTATGTAGAATACCTTTATAATAATGCAGTGATAAAGGCTCTATCACGGTTAGAGTTTAATATGGAGCAGGAAAAAAATGAGCTTATGCAGCTTTCTTCTTTAATAATAAAAACTACACTTCATAAAAACGGCATATATCAAATGAAAAGATATCTTGGATATACATTATGAAAAAATCATCATACCATTCAAAAACCAGCACAGTTAAACTTTATAAACCTATAGGCGGTATGTGTAACACTATAAGTGGCGAATATATAAAAGAAAATCAGGCATGCAGTATAAGTGGTGTAATATATAATGAAGATACAAATACTTTTCAAGGCTCGCCCGTATATGCTCCCGTTTCTTCTTTTACAGGCAGAAAGTTTACACGACTTTTTAATGTGGAATATAATGGCAAAAATACTGTTTTTGCAGCTTATTCAGGCGGTGTTACAAATATTACTGATAATAAAGACTATCCTGTTGAAACAGGTATCACACCAACAGATATTATATATAATCAGGACGGACTATATATATCATCTTCATCAAATGTATATCATTTAAGTCAAGATGAAGAATTAACTAAAATAGCTTTTTCCTTTGCTCCATTTATGTGGCAGAGAATATCTGCAAGGCAGAGTGTGAGTAACTATACAAATGCTGTATTTTATCATGGTGATAAAATATATTTCAGTGATAACCGTGGAACTGGTTATATGTCATTAGATGGAAAAATTATAAAAATATTAAATCAGGAAATAAAAACAATGGAATTTTTCCCATGCAGTAACACTCTTTTTGCCTGTTATGCTAATGACATATATATAATATCAGATGATGAATTAATACATTTTTTTAATTTTACAAATCTTGGGTTAAGAGTAAAAGTATGTGCATCTACTGACTACAGCTTATTAATTTTAAACTATGATGATGCTTATGAAATATATGAAATAAATACATTAACAAAAGCTGTTACAAAATATAATATTAATTCTCTCAAAGGACTTGGAACTTACGGAATAAAATATTTAAGGGTTATAAATAATAAATATTATCTATTAATTAATGAAACTGATGCATCATTTTCATATAATAATGCTTCACTTTATAAGCTTTCTTTTAACGGTTCAGAATATAATATAACAGAAAAATTAATTGAAAATTATAATATAAAAAATTTTTTGTTAGATGTTTTATATATAAACTCTAAATTTATATGCTACTTTGGCTCGCCTGATGATAATACAGCATTTAATGAAAATATAGAGCTTTATGAATATAGTGATAAAAAATTAATTAAACTTACTTATTCAAATACCCCTGCAAATATTGGAGCAGTGCAAAAACTTTCTTTAAAAGGAAACAGGCTTTATTGTGCAAATAACTATGGCATATATTGTGTTGATATTTTACCATCAGATGAAAATATCCCATGTCTTTTAGTACAAAATGGCAGGCTGATAGTGCCCCAGAACTCCAGCCTTTATTTCAGCGGTGCAGGGGATTTCTACAACTGGTCTTGGAATAGTGACAGTGATGCATTATTTATAGAAATAGGATATAAAGACGGCGGAAAAATTATATATGCATCCATAGTGCTAGACAGTATTATTGTTTTTAAAGATAACGGCAGTATATACAGGCTTGCAGGCAGTTATCCATACTGGACTGTATCAAAACTTGGTGAAATAGACAAGCTGACTACAAAAGCAATTACTTTTGGCTCTGAAATTATTTTTGGTGCATCTTCTGGAATAAAAAAAATAGGTGTTACAGAATATTATGGCGACTTTTTCTTGTCTGATTATCAGCAGTATGTTCATGACAAAAATATATTAGATGTGAGCTTATGCTCTGAGCGTAATACAATTATATTTATTAATAATGAATATATTTTTGAATACAGCAGTATTTTAAAAGGGTTTACTGTTTATAAAGATAATATATCAGATAATTTAAAACAGATTATAGAGATATATGAAGAAAATGGCTCATATTCAAGCTATGGACTAAATACTAATGGTGTGCTTTATAAAGCAGATAAATCTGTGCTTAACAGTATTGATGTAAAATATCAAGAAATCAAAAATAATCAGGATATTTTAATCAAGTCTGTTACAGTTTTTACCCCAGAATTAGAAGCAGATAAAATATTTACATTAAAAATTAATGAATACATAAGAACTTTCACTTTAAAGGCACATAAAACACGCCATAAATATTTTATTTTAAAAAGATTAAACAGCTTACAGCTTGAATTATCCCATAATGGTGATTTTTTTATAGATAATATTTTTATAGATTACTCCACTATTGGAGAATAAATAAACGGAGGAAAACTATGAGTTTTTGGGAAGGGTTTAATAAACTTCTTTTCGGAGAAAATAAATCAAGCTCCAAACAGCAGGAGCAGTATGATAAAGTTGCAAATTATGATAACAGAATGGAAGACTTTGAAAGTTTAAGCGGGAAAGCTGTAAATGAAATGGCAAACCGTGGAATAATAAATTCTTCTGTAACAGCAAAAGCATTAGGGAGTGCTGCTGCAGCTGCTGAAAACAACTACTGGAACGACCAAATGAAACTGTTAGGATACAGCTATGGCACAGATAAAAAAGGAATTGCAGAAGATTTATCATCTACCTTTACAAAAGCCTTTGTAAAAAGTATATTTTAAAATAATTTATAAAAACAGTCTGCTTTTATTCATCTAACATAAAAAAAGCTCCCTTAAAACTAAGGGAGCTTATATATTGTAGTCTATCAAAAACTATCTTTTTGGTTTAGCTGTTTCTTTAATGTATACTATACCGTTTTTATGCCCCGGAACAGAGCCTTGAACAAGTATAACATTTTTTTCAGGCATAACTTTTACAACTTTTAATCTTTGAGTTGTAACAGTTTCCACACCTAAATGACCAGCCATTTTTTTACCTTTGTTTACTTCTGCAGGCCATTCTTTCATACCTATAGAACCAAGTCTACGGTGAAAGCCTGAACCGTGACCACCAGGGCCACCTGCGAAGTTCCAGCGTTTCATACCACCAGCGAAACCTTTACCGATTGTTACGCCTTGGATATCAACTAAATCGCCTTCTGCAAAGATTTCTGTGCTGATTGTTTGGCCTACATTGTAGTCATCAATAGCATCAACACGAACTTCACGAAGATATTTCATTGGCTTAACATCTGCTTTTTTGAAATGTCCAGCCATAGGTTTATTAACTTTCTTTTCTGAGAGTATCTCTTCGAACCCGATTTGTATAGCATTATAGCCATCAGATTCAACGGTTTTTTTCTGTACAACGACACATGGGCCTGCTTGTACAACCGTAACCGGAATAACCGCCCCGTTATCAGAAAATACTTGTGTCATTCCGATTTTTTTACCGATAATTCCCTTTGCCATTTATTCCTGCCTTTATTAGAGTTTAATCTCTACGTCTATGCCCGCAGATAGCTCAAGATTCTTAAGTGCATCGATTGTTTGAGGGTTATACTCAAAAATATCGATTAAACGCTTATGAGTCCTTATTTCAAACTGCTCACGAGAGTTTTTATTAACGTGAGGAGAACGTGTTACACAAAATTTTTCAATGCGAGTAGGAAGTGGTATAGGACCAACAACTCTTGCACCAGTTCTTTTAGCTGTGTTAACTATGTCTTTAACAACTTTATCTAAAATTTTGTGTTCAAAAGCTTTAAGTTTAATTCTTATCTTTTGATTTTCCATTATAATCTACCAGCCTGATTACTCAATAATTTCAGTAACAACGCCTGCACCAACAGTTCTACCACCTTCACGAATAGCAAAGCGTAAACCTTTTTCCATAGCGATTGGCTGGATAAGTTGTACTTCGCAGCTAATGTTATCACCAGGCATAACCATTTCAACGCCTTCTTGTAAAGTAATGATACCAGTAACATCAGTAGTTCTGAAATAGAACTGTGGACGATATCCACCGAAGAATGGAGTATGACGACCACCTTCTTCTTTAGTTAAGATATATGCTTCTGCTTTGAATTTTTTGTGTGGAGTAATAGTGCCCGGTTTAGCTAAAACTTGACCGCGTTCAACTTCATCTTTTTTAGTACCACGGAGTAACACACCTATGTTATCACCAGCTTCACCTTGGTCTAAAAGTTTACGGAACATTTCAACGCCTGTAACTGTAGTTTTAGTAGTATCATGGATACCAACGATTTCAACTTCTTCACCAACTTTAATAATACCGCGTTCTACACGACCAGTAACAACTGTACCACGACCAGAGATAGAGAAAACGTCTTCTATTGGCATTAAGAATGGTTGGTCAACAGCTCTTTCTGGAGTTGGAATGTATGCATCTAATGCAGCTAATAAATCCCAAATAGGTTTAGTTAATGTTTCATCAGTAGGGTTTTCTAATGCTTTTAATGCAGAACCTTTGATGATTGGAGTATCATCACCAGGGAATTCATAAGATGATAATAACTCTCTGATTTCCATTTCAACAAGTTCTAAAAGTTCTTCATCGTCAACCATATCGCATTTGTTCATGAAAACGATGATGTATGGAACGCCAACTTGACGAGCAAGAAGGATGTGTTCACGAGTTTGTGGCATAGGGCCGTCAGCTGCAGAAACAACTAATATAGCACCGTCCATCTGAGCAGCACCAGTAATCATGTTTTTAACGTAGTCGGCGTGACCTGGGCAGTCAACGTGTGCATAGTGACGAGTTTCAGATTCATATTCAACGTGGCTTGTTGCAATAGTAATACCGCGTTCTCTTTCTTCTGGAGCTTTATCAATGTTTGCATAATCTACGAAAGATGCAAGACCTTTTTGAGATAATACGTTTGTTAAAGCAGCAGTTAATGTAGTTTTACCGTGGTCAACGTGACCAATTGTACCAACGTTAACGTGTGGTTTTTTTCTTTCAAATTTTTGTTTAGCCATGATTTATTCCTCCAAATCTTATTAATTTCTAGATTTTATAATTTCTTCTGCAATATTTGCAGGTACTTCTTCATAGTGGTCAAACTGCATAGTGTAAGTTGCACGACCTTGTGTAATAGAGCGTAATTCTGTAGAGTAACCAAACATTTGTTTTAATGGAACCATCGCATTAATAACTTGTGCGTTACCTTGAACATTCATACCTTCTATTCTACCGCGTCTTGAACTTAAGTCACCCATTACATCGCCCATATATTCATCAGGTGTAACAACTTCAACTTTCATAATTGGCTCTAAAAGCACAGGAGAAGCTTGTTTCATACCATCTTTAAATGCCATAGATGCAGCAATTTTGAATGCCATCTCGTTAGAGTCAACTTCGTGGAAAGAACCGTCAAATACAGTAACTTTAAAGTCAACAACAGGGTATCCTGCAACAATACCATTTTCCATAGCTTCAGTAACACCTTTTTCAATAGCTGGAATATATTCTTTTGGTATTGCACCACCAACGATTTTGTTTTCAAATTCAAAACCAGCACCTGGTTCAAGTGGAGTCATTTCTAACCAGCAGTGGCCATAGTTACCTTTACCGCCAGACTGTTTAATGTATTTACCTTCAGTTTTAACTGCTTTACGGAATGTTTCACGATAAGCAACTTGAGGGTTACCAATGTTAGCTTCCACTTTAAATTCTCTTTTTAAACGGTCAACAATAATTTCAAGGTGGAGTTCGCCCATACCTGAAATAACTGTCTGGCCAGTTTCTTCATCAACTCTTACTCTAAAAGATGGGTCTTCAGAAGCAAGTTTGCCTAATGCAACAGAAAGTTTATCTTGGTCTGCTTTTGTTTTTGGTTCAATAGCAATAGATATAACTGGCTCTGGGAATTCCATAGCTTCTAATATGATTGGGCTTTTTTCATCACAAAGAGTGTCCCCTGTTGTAGTGAATTTAAGACCAACTGTTGCACAAATATCACCAGCACGGATTTCTTTAATTTCTTCTCTTTTATTAGAGTGCATTTTTAAAAGACGGCCGATACGTTCTTTTTTATCTTTAGTAGAGTTAAGAACATAGTTACCAGCTTCAAACACACCAGAATAAACACGGAAATATGCAAGCTGTCCCATGTATGGGTCAGTCATAATTTTAAATGCTAATGCAGCAAATGGTGCATCATCACTTGCTTCACGAGTTTCTTCTGCTCCAGTTTCAGGGTTAACACCTGTAATTGCTGGAATATCAAGTGGTGAAGGAAGATAATCAACTACTGCATCAAGAAGTTTTTGGATACCTTTATATTTAAAAGCTGTTCCGCATAATACAGGGTTAAACTGTAATGCTATAGTTCCTTTACGAAGTGCAGATTTAATTTCTTCATTAGAGATTTCTCCGCCTTCAAGGTATCTTTCCATAAGCTCTTCATCAGCTTCAACAGCTGTTTCTATCATTTTAGCACGATATTCTGCAGCTTTGTCTTTAAGGTCAGCAGGAATTTCTACTTCCTTAAATTTCATACCGAAGTCGCCTTCAACATCCCAAATGTAGCCTTTCATTTCTATTAAGTCTACAACACCTTGGAATTTATCTTCTGCGCCTATAGGTATTTGGATTGCAACAGGTGTAGCACCAAGTCTGTCATTCATCATTTCAAGAACACGGTAGAAGTTAGCACCAGTTCTATCCATTTTGTTAACGAATGCAACTCTTGGAACTTTGTATTTATCAGCTTGTCTCCAAACTGTTTCAGACTGTGGCTGAACACCAGCAACAGCACAGAATACACCAACTGCACCATCTAATACTTTAAGAGAACGTTCAACTTCAATAGTAAAGTCAACGTGTCCTGGAGTATCAATAATATTAATAACATAGTCTTTCCAGAAGCATTGTGTAGTAGCAGAAGTAATTGTGATACCTCTTTCTCTTTCCTGCTCCATCCAGTCCATAGTAGCTGCGCCGTCATGAACCTCACCGATTTTATAGTTAACACCAGTGTAGTAAAGAATACGTTCAGTTGTAGTAGTTTTACCAGCATCGATGTGAGCCATGATACCGATATTTCTTTGTAAATCTAAAGATTTTGCTCTTGCCACAACAATCTCCTGTTATTACCATCTAAAATGTGCGAAAGCTCTGTTTGCTTCTGCCATTTTGTGTGTATCTTCGCGTTTTTTAATAGATGCACCTTTGTTAGATGCTGCATCCATTAATTCGCCAGCAAGACGCTCAACCATAGTTCTTTCTTTTCTAGAGCGAGATGCTGTAATAATCCATTTAATAGAAAGTGCCTGCCTTCTTGCTGCTCTTACTTCTGTTGGCACTTGGTATGTAGCACCACCAACTCTGCGAGATTTAACTTCAAGAACAGGTTTAACATTTTCAATAGCTTTTTTGAAAACTTCAATACCTTCTTCGCTGCCTCTTTCTTTAATTAAATCTAATGTTTTGTAAAAAATGCCTTCAGCAACTGATTTTTTACCAGAATACATTAAACTGTTAATAAATTTTGTAACAAGTGTATCCTTATATATTGGATCAGGTAACACTTCGCGTTTTTTAGTTCCTCTTCTGCGTGCCATTTATATTCCTCTCTTATTTAGGCCTTTTAGCACCGTATTTAGAACGGCTTTTTTTCCTGTTTGCAACACCAGCAGTATCTAATGCGCCACGAATAACTTTGTAACGAACACCTGGTAAGTCTTTTACCCTTCCACCACGAACAAGAACAACTGAGTGCTCTTGAAGGTTGTGACCGATACCTGGGATATAAGCTGTTACCTCAATACCATTTGTTAAACGAACCCTTGCAACTTTTCTTAAAGCTGAGTTAGGTTTTTTAGGTGTTGTGGTATATACACGAACACACACTCCACGTCTTTGTGGGTTTGCTTGTAATGCCGGAGATTTAGTCTTTTTAATCATATCCATACGACCAAATCTAACTAACTGATTAAGAGTCGGCAAAGAACACCTCCAATAAAATTATGGCATTATGCCATGAATGTATTTATTTATTAAAATTTTTCTGCCCCTGTAAAAAAAGCAATTTTAATTTTTTATTAATAACTTAGCTTGTCGGAAACTCCCCTTTAATGACATAGGCATGATAGACCTGGCGGTTTGTTTCCATCTCAATGGCACAAATCTTATATCATCTAAAATAAAAAAGCAAGTATTTTTTTTATATTTTATTACATTTTTACTTACTTATTCATTTTCTTAAATTTATTAAAATTTTCTATTGACTTTATTTTTAATTAATGATATTGAAAATCATAATCAATATTAATTAATTTTAATTAAGGAGTAATTTATGGAAGAACAAATAAATAGAATGCCTTTAATAGGCGATAACGCACCAGAATTTAAAGCTGTTACTACTCAAGGGGAAATTAACTTTCCTTCAGATTATAAGGGCAAATGGGTAATTTTATTTTCCCACCCTGCTGATTTTACACCAGTATGCACTACTGAATTTATGACATTTGCATCTATGATGGATGATTTTAATAAATTAAATGTGCAGCTTGTTGGCTTATCTGTAGATTCTTTATATGCTCATATTGCATGGCTTAGAAAAATACAGGAGCTTGAGTGGAACGGTTTAAAAAATATTAATGTTACATTCCCATTAATTGAAGATATCCGTATGGAAGTGGCTAAAAAATATGGGATGATACAGCCTAACCAGTCTAATACTCAGGCAGTTCGTGCTGTATTTATTATTGACCCAAAAGGTATTATACGCACTATTTTATATTATCCGCTTTCAACAGGCAGAAATTTTGATGAAATAAAAAGAATTGTTACTGCTTTGCAGAAAGCTGACAGTGACGGCGTTGCAACACCTGCTGACTGGCGTCCTGGTGATGATGTAATTATACCAACAGCCGGCAGCTGCGGCACAGCAAAAGAACGCATGGAAAGTAAAGATGATAATATGTACTGTCTTGACTGGTTCATGTGCTTTAAAAAAGAAAAATAAGTAAAAACACATTCCCCCAAAACATAACTAACCCCCATTTTCATAAATGGGGGTTTATTTTTTACTGATTATTTTCTTCTATTTCTTTTAAGATTTCTCTTGTTCTGATAAGGGCCTTATCAATATGGTTTGTAACATTTTTCTCCCCTATCATTTCTATAAAGTGCATTTTTTTAAGTGTTGCATAAGGCACTGGATTTACACCAGATAAAACAAGCTGAGTGCCTGCCTTTTTGCATGTATTATAGAAATTTTCTAAGGCATGTTCACCTGTTGCATCAATTGCTGGAACATTTCTCATACGGAGAATAAATACTTTTGGAGTTTTACCTATATGCTCTAATGTATTAATAAGCATATCAGCTACACCAAAGAAAAATGGTCCGTTAATTTCATAAACTTCCACACCTTCTGGTATATGTTTATTAGAAGTAGCATCTGGGTCTGATATATCCTGGGCAGTTTTTTCTGATGCGTCAAAATTAATTTTACCCATACTTGTAACATCGCTCATGCGTTTCATAAAAAGAAGTGCAGCAAGTACAACACCAACCTGTACAGCAGCAGTTAAGTCTATTATAATAGTTAATATAAATGTTGTAAGCAGTACAACCACATCGCTTTTTGGGGAGCTTAAAAGGTTTGTCATATTTTTTATGCCCATCATATCAACAGAAACTACTAAAAGCACACCTGCTAAAGCTGCCATTGGTATTATTTCTATTAAAAATGAAAAGAAAAGTATAAATAAGCATAAAAATACTGCATGTATCATACCAGAAAGAGGTGTTACCCCTCCGGCTCTTACATTTGTTGCTGTTCTTGCTATTGCCCCAGTTGCTGGAATACAGCCAAAAAAGCCGCTTAAAATATTTGCTACACCCTGACCTATAAGCTCTGTATTTGACTTATGATGTGAGCCTGTCATACCGTCTGCCACAACTGCTGAAAGCAGTGATTCTATACCTGCAAGTAAAGCAATAGTTATGGTAGCAGGAAATAATGCTCTTATTTTTTCAATAGTAACTTCCGGCACTGTAAATGAAGGAAATACTGCATTAATTGTACCAAACCTGTCACCTATTGTTTCTGCATTAAGCCCTAAGAAAAAACATACTGCTGTTGATATTACTATTGCAACAACATGAGATGGTATATTAGTAGACATTTTTCTTATAATTAATATGATTACAACAGTAGCAATACCTATTGCAGCAGATGATATATTAATTGTAGAAAGATTTGAAAAAATACTAATCCATTTATCTATAAATTCTGGTGATGAATCTTTATATGTAAGCCCTAAAAAGTCTTTTATCTGAGATGAAAAGATAACAACCCCGATGCCTGCTGTGAAACCTGTTGTAACAGGATAAGGTATAAATTTAATAAATGAGCCAACCCGTGCTATACCTAAAAATATTAGTATAATACCTGCCATAATTGTAGCAATAAGCAGTCCGTCATAGCCATGCTGAGCTATTATACCATATATAATAATAACAAATGCACCTGTAGGACCGCCTATCTGATAACGGCTGCCCCCTAAAAATGAAATGAAAAAACCAGCAATTACTGCAGTAAATATACCTTGAGATGGTGTTGCACCACTGGCAATTGCAAAAGCCAGTGCTAAAGGAATTGCCACTATACCAACTGTTATACCTGCAAATAAGTCTTTTTTAAATAAAGCTAAAGAATAATTTTTCATTACTTCAAAAAATACTGGAGTAAACCTTTCCTTAGATGCCATAATATGCCTCTTTCCCTGTGTATTTTGATTAAAAAAATCATATAATACTTATATAATAAAATATCAATAGAAATTCGTAAAAATATTTTAAATAGACTATTTTATCATTGATATTAATTTTTTTAATGGTATAATCTGCCATATGAGCCATACAGGGTGTAATCACGGCTGTATATATAAAAAGGAAATAAAAGTAGAACAGATGAAAGAACTTTATGTTTTCAGATGTGCAGCCCAGAAAAAATACATTACAAAAGATGAAATAAAAACAAGATGCAGTCTTTTTCAAGGACCGCTTAAAATAAAGGAACATTCTATTGACGAATTCCTTAGTTAAATATAATTTCTTATTTTATATCAAGATGTAAGGAGAGTAAATGACTTCAAGTATACTACCTAAATATACTAAAAACGAAGAAATAATGAATGCAGTAACCCACGGCATAGGTGCAGGGCTTAGTATTGCCGGGCTTGTTATATTAGTTGTATTTGCATCAATGCAGGGCGATGCATGGAAAATTGTTGCTTCAGCTATATATGGGGCATCAATGATAGTGCTGTATACTGCTTCCACATTATACCACAGCTTATCAAAAACAAAGGTAGCACCAAAACTGAATATGTTTGACCATATTTCTATATACTACCTTATAGCAGGCTCATATACTCCATTTATGCTTGTTAATTTAAGAGGTGGCTGGGGCTGGTCTATTTTTGGTGTTGTGTGGGCATGTGCTATCGCTGGCACTGTTTTAAAAATAATATATGGCAATAAGTTAAGAAAAGTATCTACTATCATATATCTTGCTATGGGCTGGTTAATTATTATTGCTATATACCCATTTGTCAAAAATGTGGAAACAGGCGGAATTATTCTTGTAGTGCTTGGCGGGCTTTCATACACTATCGGCGTTATATTTTATAAATGGAAATCACTGCCTTTTAACCATGCAATATGGCATCTTTTTGTGCTTGCAGGC
This sequence comes from uncultured Mucispirillum sp., assembly GCA_944323205.1. Taxonomy (GTDB): domain Bacteria; phylum Chrysiogenota; class Deferribacteres; order Deferribacterales; family Mucispirillaceae; genus Mucispirillum. The sequence goes on from CALURO010000001.1 coordinate 179,446, forward strand.
ACTGTTTTGCAGTTTTTTGCAGTGCTTTTTTATGTAGTATTAATTTAAAAAACTTTCTATCTTCTGCAAAAAGGAAAACTTTATGATTATTAAATTAATACAGCCTAAAATGCGTAAAAGGCCAATGGATACTGGGCTGAAAACTCAAATGTCCCCTTCCCTTGGTCTTTTAACCATTGCTAATATGCTGCAGGATAAACATACTATAATATATGAAAATGAAAATGCAGCCCCAATCAACTATGATGAAAAAGTTGATATTGTAGGAATAAGTATTACTGTAGATGTTTTTCCCAGAGCAGTAGAGATTGCAAAAAAATTTCAGGCAAAAAATATACCCGTAGTTGCAGGCGGTATACATATTACTGCAAATCCAGAAGAAACAGTAAAATATTTTGACGCTATATCTATTGGTATTGCAGAAACTACATGGTATGATATTATTGATGACTTAGAAAAAGGCTGCTTAAAAAAAATATATAAACATAATACTGAAAAGATTACTCCATCACAAATTAAATCCCCTGCTTATAACTTAATAAAAGAGAAAAACTATCTTTACAGCAACATTATATCAACAAGCAGAGGCTGCCCTTTTAAATGTGATTTCTGCTACAACAGCTGTGACGCCTATAAAAACCTGTATGTTAATAGAAATATAGATGATGTTATTAATGATATTAAACTTATTAATAAAAAGCATATTATGTTTATAGATGATAACTTAATAGGTAACCCAAAATGGACTATGGAGTTTGTTAAGGCTCTAAAACCATTAAATATAAAATGGAATGCCGCAGTTTCACTTAATATTGCAGATATGCCTGAACTGCTTGATGAAATGAAAGCAAGCGGCTGCCAAAGCCTTTTTATAGGGTTTGAAAGTATAAATAAAGGCTCTATTTCAAATGTTAATAAAATTCAGAATCATTTAGAAAAATATAATTTTGCAGTTAATGAAATACATAAGCGTGGTATTATGATTAACGCAAGCTTTGTATTTGGACTTGACGGCGATGATAAAAGTGTATTTGAAACCACTTTAAAATGGATAGTTGATAATAAAATAGAAACAGTTACTTCTCATATTTTAACACCATATCCGGGCACTCATCTTTATAAAGAATTTCTTGAAACAGGCAGGATTATTGATTTTGACTACTCTAAATATAACACTGCAAATGTGGTATTTAAGCCTAAAAATATGACTGCTGAAGAACTACAGCAGGGATACCTTAAAATATATAAGGATATTTATTCACTTAAAAATATTATAAAAAGGACACCAAAAGCAAAAAGCCAGTGGATACCTTATTATCTTTTTAATATTTTTTATAGAAAATATGGAAAATTCACTGATTTAGTATGCAGAATTATTGGTTATAAAAGAGTTGGCAGGATAGCAGCATTTCTATCTTACCATACTAAATAATATGCTTTATTTTTAGCAGTATAAAAGAGAAAAATCTTCATCGCTCATTAGCAGAAGTTTTACTCCGTGCAGACATGATATAATAAGCGGATATTTCTTTGCCACACTCTGTGCAGTATTTGATTTGATTACTCATATTAAATAAACTCCTAAATTTTTATAAAATATAATATATTGTTACAGATTAGTCAATTTATAATTGTAACTGGGGGTACCCCATTTTTTTAAAACACCTTGTGTCACTCAGACGAGTGGTTTATGCGAGGGCTGCCGATTTCCCGAGCTATTGCTGAGGAATCAGAAATCGCACAGGCTAGACCGAAGCGAAGAGTCTAAAATGTTTATTAACTGGTATGTTATAAGATTCTTCACTAGTGTTCCACTAGCTCTGAATGACAGTTGTTGTTGGGAACTATTACCATTTTGTCACTCAGAGCCTGTTTACAGGCGAAGAGTCTTAAATGTTCTAGTCAAGGAAAATTACAAGCTCTTTGCTGTTTAAATAACTTCTGTATAAAAAAGAACAGGCAGAGAAAATTCCCTGCCTGCCCTTTTTGTCTTTATTACTTATTCGCAATAGATAGGCTTAATTAGTTATTTTTTAATTCATATACTACTGCTGAATCAAAATTATTGATTACTGGTGTTTCATAAGATGTATTAGGGTCTAGTGTAATAACTTCATTACTTCTTTTTTTCATACGGATAATAGTATCTGCTGGAGTAACAGTAACATCTGTTAATTTATTAACTACTGTGCCGTCTGCTTCTACATAAAAATAAAATGTATTATTAACACTTTTTGTTTCATTAACTAATTGAGTTGCACTTCTACCATATGTACCTGTAACTTGCTTTTTTGTTTCATTATCATTAATTATAGTTTTACTTATTGCATTAGCTGGAATTGTAGTAAATTCAGTAAAATTAAATACTTTATCTGATGCCATCGATTGTATAAGTGGATTAGTGTCAAACACTCCACCATTAATTTGAACTTTTGATATAACTTTTACTGAACCATCTTCATTAACAGTGATTGTAGCTTCACCATGATGGTCAACACTATCAGTATCTGCATTAGTACATTGTGTAGCATTTGCTCCAACATATTCTGTAACCTTAGAACAATCAGTTGTAAGGGCTGCTATAAATGCATTTACATAAAAGAACTCTATATCATAAGTTCCTTGTAAAGAGTTAATGTCTGACATTGTAGGTGTTGTTACTTGACCACCAGTATTGCCACCATTACCGCCATTATCACTGTTATTGCTTGAATCATCAGCACAGCCGGTAACTAAAAAAACAGCTAATACGCTTGTTAAAAATAAAAATAAAAACTTTTTCATTACATTCTCCCGTAAAAAATTTTATGCATTTTATCACGGGGGGGGGGAATGTCAAGTGTTATTTCATAAAATCAACAAATTAAGGCTTTTTGTCTAAATAAAAAAGAATAAATAATAATGTTATAGATTTTAATATTAGATATTTTATATGACTTATTATAATTTTTTGGGCAAGCCAAAACTGTAAAAGTTAGTTTTGCTAACTTTTACAGCTGTAATTTGAGTTTTTATGGCATTACTATATTCATACTTCTAAGAAAATCTTGGTTAAATTTTACATCAGCTTTTTCTAATGCTTTTTTAGCAAAGCCTTCAATTGCTGCATTTCCTTTTATTGATGAAATATAGTTTGAAATATTTTCTTTTTCATTTTCAAGTCCACTTTTTTCCGGCGGAGTGATTTTTGCAACTTTAAAAATATAAAAGTTATCATCTAAAAGGAATGGTTTTTGTAAAAAATCGCCGCTTTTAGTTTTAATAATCTGGGCTGTTAATGCAGTGTCATTTTTAAAAACAGATTGAAGTTCTGCATTATCCCTTACAAATGAAACATTTTTAATTTGAGCATTATATTTAGATGCAGTTTTTTCAAATCCGCTGTCAGCTAAATCACTTTCTAATGCTTTGATACCTTCTTTCGTAATTTTATCAACTTTATAGTCAACAGTTAACTGTTGTTTAATTTTATCTATTTCTGGTATATATGATGGTTTTTTATCAACTATTTCAAATATATAAGCCATACTGCCATCAAGAATTGTCTGGCTTAGTTCGCCTTTACTAAGTTTATATAATGCTGCTTTTGTTTCTGGCTTAATTGCAACAGCTGTTACTGGAAATACTGCATTTTCAGCAATAAAATCAAGCTCTGTTACATTTGCATTATATTCTGGGTTTGCTTTTTGTATTGCTGTAATACTGCCTTTATCTGCTATTTTTTGGAACTCATTTAATAAATATTTGTTAAAAAGTTCTGCAGCAGAAGATGTTTTAATAGTTTCTTTTATTTCATCTTTCTTTTCTTCAAAAGTATATTTTTTTGCAGGCATTAAGTTATTTACATAAGCAATAACATATCCGTTAGTAACTTTTACTGGTTTTGAATATGTATTAACAGCTGTAGAAAATACTGCCGTTTCAATATCTTTTTCAAGTGAGCCTTTTTCAACTATACCAATATGGCCGCCTTCTGCAGGAACAATATTTTTATCAGTATAGTTATCTGCTGTTTCAGCAAAACTTTTACCAGCCTGCAATTTAGCATATGCTTCATCAATTTTTGCTTTTGCTGCTTCCATTGATTTATTATCACTACTATTAGCAGTAATATATATTAAACTTACATCTGCACTTTCTTTTTTATCATAAAGTTTGATATTATTATTATAATATTCTTTTGCCTGCTCATCAGAAACTTTATAAGTATCTAAAAACTTATTTTTATCAAATGATACATATTTTACTTTTATCTCTGCAGGCACTCTATATATTTCTTTTGTGCGGTCATAATATTCTTTTAATGCTGCTTCATCAGGACTAGCTGGAATATTTTTTTCAAAAGTATTTAAAGGAACAGCTGCATAGTCAACTGTAATGTTAGACTTTCTGTAATTATATTCATTTTCAATCTCTTTTTCAGTAGCAATAGATTGAGTTTGATATATAAGGTTAGTCATTTTTCTCATTTTGATTTCATCTTTAACTGCCTTTTCATACTGTTCAGCATTTAATCCATTATTTCTTAAAACCATTTCATACTGGTCAATATTAAATTCACCATTTACTTGAAATGATGGAATAGTGCGGATATATGAAACAAGCTCCAAATCTGTAGCAGGAATATTAAGTTTTTCTGCTTCAATAAGCATTAATTTTTCATTAACTAATGACTCTAATATTCTTTTAGAAAGGTTGTCAATTTGAACAGCACCACCATAACGGCGTATTTCATCATCAGCTAATTTATAACGGTTTTGATATTCATCATAAGTGATAATTTTATCATTTACTTTTGCTACATACGAAAGAGTATTAGATTTTTCACCAACACCCCACACAACAAATATTGTAGCAACAAATGCAATAATTACAAGCCATAAAACAATAGATAACGCTTTACGATTATTTCTGATAGAACTTAACATAATATATTCCCTGTATAATTATATTGTAGAAGACCCGTCAGAGTAACTACGGCACACCACTGCAACAGCTACCGTTGCTTTCTTCCGAACCTGGCGGGGTTTACCGCACAGCGATTGCATAGCCCCTGACGAGTCATCATGCACCCCTTTATAGTAAGGGGTGAAACTTTATATAAACAGATTATTTTTTATCAATAATATTATATATTGTCAAATAAAAAAATAAAATATTAGTAAAAAAATTTATTTTTTATTATTAAAGATACTATTTCAAATATTTAAACAGGGTTATAAAAAAATATAAATAATCGTAATAACTATCTTTCAAAAATATTCCCAATAGTAAAATTTACAGCCTATTCAGATGTTGTAAAAAACCGATAGAATAACGGGAAAAAATAATTTACACAGGCTTAGGACTTTTTATTATTGATAATAAGATTCTTCGCTGTCGCTCTGAATGACAAGGTGGGTAAGTTTGCAGGCTCTGAATGACAGCTGGTGGTACCCCATTTTTTTACAACATTTTATGTCACCTTGATGCGAAGTGCTAGCGGAGCCGAAGAGTCTATAATTTTTACTAACTAGAACATTATAAGATTCTTCGCCTACTATCGCAGGCTCTGAATGACAGCTACCTGAGATTATTTCTATTCTTACATATATTATCAAATAATTATAGCATTTTTTAATAAAAAAATGGGGTACCACCAGTGAATGACAGTTATTGCAATTATTTATATTTTTACATATATTATCAAGTAGTTAAAATGGTGGTGAAGCAGATAAAATTTTTCTTGATTATATCTGCAAAATAGTTTATCTTAATGTTAGAACAATATTTTATTTGTTTTATAAAATTATTTTTTGGAGGTTCTTTTATGGCTGAAAATAAGCATAATAAACTTTTAATGGCTATTTTAATTGGTCTTATTTTAGGCTCAATATTTGGAATTATTTTTGCATTTATAGAGCCAGATAATGTTATAAGACAGTATGCTCTTGCAGCAGCTGCTCCACTAGGAACATTATTTATTAATCTTTTAAAGATGATAGTAACACCGGTTATTATTTTTACATTAATAAGTGGAACAGCAAGTATCGCTCCCAGTAAACTTGGAAAAGTTGGTGTGAAAATTATTATTTTTTACTTATTAACATCATTAATGGCTATTATAGTTGGTTTAATTATAGGTAATATTATGCAGCCGGGAACAGGCATAGTGCTTGCAGAAAGCAGTAAAGAGATAGCTGTAAAAACTCCACCATCTATTATAGAAATTTTTCTTGCTATTGTGCCAACTAATCCTTTTAATTCCATTGCTAAAGGTGATGTATTACCGATTATATTCTTTTCAATATTTTTTGGTATTGCTCTAGCTTTTGTAAGAGACAGCAAAGATGCACAAATCAAAGAAGCTGGCGATATTGTGTTTAAATTCTTTGACGGCTGCTCCCAAGTTATATTTAAAGTAGTTGGCTGGGTTATGATGTATGCTCCTATTGGTGTATTCTTCTTAATATTTCAGGTGTTTACTCAACAGGGTGCTGAAGCTTTCGGACCGCTTTTACATGTTACTATTGCAGTATATATTGGATTAGCTCTGCAAATGTTTGTAGTATATATGCTTATTTGTGCGGCATTTAAAATACCACCAGTGCTTTTTCTTAAAAAAATATATGAACCATGGCTTACTGCTTTTGTTACCCGTTCTTCAGGCGGAACACTGCCAGTTTCTATGAATACAGCAGAAACTAAAATGGGTATCCCAAAAGGTGTTTATTCTTTCACTCTGCCACTTGGAGCAACTGTAAATATGGACGGCACAACAATATATCTTGGTGTTTGTGCTATGTTTGTTGCTAATGCTATAGGTGCTTCACTTGATATGGGGCAGCAGATGACAATTATTATCACAGCAGTATTAGCTTCTATTGGAACAGCGGGTGTTCCGGGAGCTGGTGCAATTATGCTTATTATGGTTCTTAATTCTGTTGGGCTTGATTTATCTGAGCCTAATGTTCAAATGGCTTATGCTATGATATTAGGAATTGACGCACTGCTTGATATGGGTAGAACTTCTATGAATATTGTTGGTGACCTTTGCGGAACATGTGTTGTTGCAAAAATGGAAAACGAAATGGATATGTCATACTGGGATAAAAATGCATAATTTATAACATTTATAAAAAATATACTTTTTTTATCATTTTACATTTATCCGCAGGGTAAACTGCGGATAAATTTTTATTATACAATAAAACAGGTAAAACTATGAAAATAATAGGAATAATAGGCGGAATGGGTCCTGCTGCAACTATTGATTTATATAAAAAAATAGTAGAGAATACTCCAGCAGAAAAAGACCAGGAACATATACATGTTATTATTGACAGCTATCCACAAATAGAAGATAGAACTGAATATATACTTTATGGCGGTAAAAATCCTGCTCCAAGATTAATAGAAAGTGCAAAGCGTCTTGAAAGTGCAGGTGCAGATGCCCTTATTATGCCATGCAATACTGCCCATTACTTTGCAAAAGATATTGAAAATATAGTAAATATTCCTTTAATCCATATAGTGAAATGTAGTGCAGAAGCTGTTAAAAATAATTATCCAAAAACTAAAAAAATAGGGTTGATTGCTACAAAAGGCACTATTAAAGCTAAAATTTATAATAATATATTAAAAGATTATGGTTTTGAAACTCTTACTCTTCCAGAAAAAATAGAAAATAATATAATGGACTGTATATATAAAGGTGTGAAGGCAGGTAAAATAGAAGAATACAGTAGATTATTTCAGCAGTGCATTGATGAAATAGCAGATTTAGGGGCTGATTTATTAATAGCAGGCTGCACAGAAATACCTTTGCTTATGCCTTATGTAAAAACTAAACTTCCTGTAATTGATGCAACTTATGAGCTGGCATGTGCTGCTGTGAAATTTGCATTAGAAAAGTAACCAGCAGCTACCTTGTTTCAGACATGTGGAACTATCAGATACTATTTTATAAACTTTTACGGCTCTAAATCTTCCGCCTTAATAATATCTTTATCGTTTGTTACTTCATGATATACTGTATATGTACCCCAGTTGTATTTAACTCTGTCTATCATATATCTATTTAAAAAGTCAAAAGCAGCTTTATTTTGATTATCAGCATCTTTTAAATCTTTAGGAATAATATTGCCTGCAGGTACAGAAAGAGTGATATATTTCAGCTTTTGGTCATAGCCTGCTGACTGTAATTTTTCATCTTTGCTTTTCTCTTTTTCTGCACGCCATTTATCTTCTAATGATTTATTATAAAGCTCCCTTTCTTTGATTAGTGCATCTGATTTATTAACAAAACCAGCATACTGGGCAGGTGTTAGTATTTTATCTAAATCAAACTTAAAATCGCTGTATAATGTTCTGCGTTTTGCCATAAACATATCTCTTTCAGCAGTATATTTTAATACATATTCAGCTGAAAGTTCATCAAGGGCAGCTTTCTGGTCAGGCGTAAGTCCTGCATTTTTTAAAAGATGGGTATTATATATCCGCTCAGATAATACACTAATAGAATAAGGGTTGCCATCTACTTTATTAAAAATAACCGGCATAATAGCAGCACCAGTTAATGCACCAAGAAAAAATATAGTCAGGAATGCAAATATAAATTTAATAGATTTTTTTACTGTCATTTATCTATACAACCCCGTATTAAAATAATCTGTTACCATAAACTCTGCCATAGCAGGGTCGTAATTTGAAAAAAGATTAAGTGCTAATAAAACAGCAGCTGCTGCCACAACAGCTGAGCCTATTAAGAATTTTTTATACACTTTTTCAAAGGAAATAATATTATCATCCTGAGCGGCTTCATCTATTTTTGCCATTACATTATTTGTAAAATCTGCAGATGGCTCTACAACAGGCTGAATAGACAGCAGATGTAATATATTATCAATATTTTCTTCATTATATTTAAAATTCTGCTCTGCTTTAATTCTTGCCATTACATTATTTGTAAAATTACTACTTGGCTGCACTTTATCTGCAAAGGCAAGAGCTTCAAGTATATCATCTGTTTCATCTAATTTTATAATATCATCATCAAAACTATTATCATTTTTTATACGCTGCATAACATTTAATGTAAAATCAGGTTTCGGAGATATTTCTTTATGTTTTAATGATTTTAATATATTTTCCATATTTTTTTCAGTATATTTTTCTTTCATAGTATACCTCTGCTACATCATAGTGTTAAGTATTTCTGAGAGTTTTTTTCTGGCACGAAATGCCGTTACTTTTACATTTGACTCTGTCATGCCTGTAATTGAAGCTATTTCTGCAACACTTCTTTCTTCTGCATACATCATAGAAATAATTGTTCTTTCTACAGGTTTTAAATGTTCCATAGCTTTCATAAGCATTTTATATTTTTCATCACCTAAAATATTATCTTCTGGTGTTCTGTAATCTATACCAAGTTCAATAGTATGCTCTGTTTCTTCATCAAAAGATGACATTGGCACATCTTTCTGTGCATATTTCTGACGCCAGAAATCTTTGCATGTTCTTATAGCGATAACTGTAAGCCAGTTAATAAATGGGGAATCATTTTTAAAATTTTTAAGTGATTTATAGCTTTTAAAAAATATATCGTTTGCTACTTCTTCCACATATTCCTGCGGAACATGCATAGAAACTATCTTAAAAACTTTATTTTTATATTTATCTATCAGCACTGCATACTTATCTGTATCGCCGTCTAATACCTCTAAGATAATATCTATATCATTAATATCCACAGTATCCCTCTTAAAATTTACCTATCACTTTTTTAGTCGCAGAAAAAACATAAAAGTTACATCAAATTATCTTTTAAGCAGATATTCCTGCCTTGCTCTTTTGTAGCTTAGAGATATAAGCTCTTTTAACACTTTTTCAAATATCTCTTTTGAAGGGCTTATACACTGGATAAAATATTCTTTGCTTTTTAAGGGGTGGGGCATAATAATATCAGCCTTAGCATAGTCACATTCTTTATAACATATATATTTTTTATCATAAGGGCTTGATATGCTGAATAATTTATTATATTCATCTTTTGGCAGACACAGACTAAGTCTATATTTATCGGGGTGGTTAAGGTCTGAAAAATTATCATCATCAGTATCAAATTCTAAAATATTCAGGAAAAATATGCTAATTCCATTTTGAGAATATAAAAGCTCATGACTATAAGGTGTATTCCTATAATCTACATAGCCATAATTATCAAGACAGTATGTAATAATATCATCAGCTTTCATATTTATACCTCAAATGAATATTTAAAATCAGTGCTGTTATAATTACCTTCCAATATTGCTTTAACATCTTCTATAATAACTAATTCTTCATTTGTTGGGATTAAAAATATTTTAACTGGGCTTTCATTTTTAGAAATATCTGCTTCTGAATGGGCAGTTTCATTTTTTTCATTATCTATATTTATTCCAAAATGTTCTAACCCATCGCATACCATTTTTCTTGCTATGCTGGAATTTTCACCAACTCCTGCAGTAAATATTACAGCATCAATACCACCTAAAACTGCATAGTATTCACCGATTAATTTTTTAAGCCTGTATGATTCTATATCCATAGCAAGTTTACAAAGTTTATCACCTTCCTGAGCAACCCTTGCAATATCACGTCTGTCTGTATATCTGCCTGTAATACCAAGCACACCAGAGCGTTTATTTAATACAGTATTTACTTCTTCAGATGAAAACCCTTCCTTATCTATCATAAAAAGAACAACGGCTGGGTCAATACTGCCACTTCTTGTTCCCATAACAGCACCGTCTAATGGAGTAAAACCCATTGATGTATCAATAGATTTACCGCCTTTTACAGCAGTAACACTTACTCCGTTGCCAATATGCAGGCTTATTAATTTAGTATCTTTAATATCCTTATTTAAAAGTTTTGCTGCCCGTCTTGTAACATATAAATGACTTGTGCCATGAAAGCCATACTTTCTTACACCATATTTTTCATACCATTTCATAGGTATTGCATATAAATAAGCAGTGGGCGGCATAGTTTGATGAAATGCTGTATCAAACACTGCAATCTGCGGCACATTTGGAAGTAATGATTTTATAGCAGTAATACCTGCTAAGTTAGGCGGGTTATGAAGTGGTGCAAGGCTTGCAAGGGAATCTATTGCATTAATAACTTTATCATCTATCAGCACACTTTTATTAAAAAGTTCGCCACCGTGAACTATTCTATGACCAACAGCATCTATTTGATTTAATTCTGAAATAACTCCAAATTCTTCATCAGTTAAAAATTTAAAAACAGTAAATATTGCATCTTTATGATTAACACAGTCACATTCCAGCCTGTGTTTCTGATACTCAGTCTGGTGGATAATAAAAGTGCCTACAAAGCCTATACGCTCCAAAGCACCTTTTGCAAGCAGTCTGTTTGTGTCTGTATCATATAACTGATATTTAACTGACGAACTGCCACAGTTTAATGCTAATATTTTCATAAATCCTCCAACTAAAAAATAATAATGTTTTATTTCAAATATGTCAAATATTATGTATTACAACTTAAAAACCTTACATTTCAATTTTATATAAATTATCTATGTATTACATACTTTTTACACAATTTTAATCTATAAATTATTATCAATCTTAACAATCGAGGTGCTTTTGTGGAATTAGGCTCAGTAGGAATGTTTTTCCAAATATCAGCTCTTATACTCAGCATAGCTTCTGTTACAGCATATATATATGCTTATCTAACAAAAGCTTATCATATAAAAAATATAGGTAACTTATTATTTATCGGCACAACAATTGCCATAATTATTGCATCAATAGTGCTTTTTACAGCATTTGCAGTAAGTGATTTTTCCATTGCCTATGTTGCTCATTACAGTGATAATTCACTTCCAATGTTCTATAAAATTAGTGCATTCTGGGGTGGGCAGGCAGGCTCACTGCTTTTATGGGTTCTTTTACTTGTTATCTTTGGCAGTATTGAACTTTTTCGTATTAAAAAAATGAGTGATACATACCAGCTTGGCGTTATGCTTATTATGGCAGGTACCACATTATTTTTTACAGTTCTTGTTTCCTTTTTGCAAAACCCATTTGAACTTGCAAGATTTGTTCCAAACGATGGTTCAGGTTTAAATCCACTGCTTCAAAATCCCGGCATGGTTATTCACCCGCCTACATTATATGTTGGCTATGTTGGTTTTACAGTTATTATTGCCCATTCTCTTGGTGCAATCTTATCAAGAGATTTTTCTGCTGCATGGATAAAAATGGCTAGACCTTGGTCTATGATTATATGGGCTTTTTTAACTATAGGCATAGTTATTGGTGCATGGTGGGCTTATGTAGAGCTTGGCTGGGGCGGATACTGGGCATGGGACCCTGTTGAAAATGCTTCAATTATGCCTTGGTTTACTGCTACTGCATTTTTACACTCTGCCTATGTATATGAAAAAACTGGTAAATTAAAAGTATGGACATTTGTTTTGTTAATCATTACTTTTGAGCTTACTATTTTAGGCACATTTATCACTAGAAGCGGCTTAATAGATTCAGTGCATAGTTTTGCACCACACCCTATTGGCTATTATTTCTTAATATATATTGTAATATCAGCTCTAGTATATATTATTACACTTATATCTAATAAAAAGTTTATTAAAGAAGAAACAGAAGAATTTAAATTTTTATCAAGAACTGGGCTTGTTTTAATATCCAACTGGCTGTTTTTAGCAATATCATTAGCAATTGCTTTTGGAACATTAACACCTATTATTACAGGTGCTAATTATGCTATATCTTACTATAATAGAGCAACAGCACCATTTTTTATGTTTATTTTCTTAGCCAGCGGTTTTGGACTTTTAACAGGCTTTAAAATATCAAATATGGCAAAATATAGGTTAAGATTAATAATTTCTTTTGCTATTGCAGTTACTGGTGTAATAATAATGGCAGCTCTTGGCTATAATAACAAAATGTCGCTGGCATTAAATTTTACTATATTCTTTTCAGCCTCAGCAGTTCTTATCCGCACATTTACTTCACTTAAAAGCGGCGGCTTAAAATCTGTTTTACAGGCTAATAGATTTTATGGAGCAATGATTATACATATTGGGCTTGTAGTTATTGCTTTTGGTATAGTTATGTCATCATTTTATTCATTTAAAGGGGAATACAGTGTAAAACCAGACTTTGTATTAGATTATAAAGGCTATACATTTCAAGTAGGCTCTTATTCAAACCTGCAGGAAAAAAACTATATTTCTGAATTTGTACCTATAAAAATATATAAAGGTGATAAACTTGTTACAACTGCATATCCTGAAATGAGAACATATAACCGCCATTCTGAAGAAATATTTAGAGAAGTATCATACTACTCACTTTTTACTGGTGATTTATATTTTGCTCTTTATGCTGTTAATCCTGATGATTCATCTATGATTATACTTTTTATTCACCAGCCATTTGTTTCATGGATTTGGGCAGGCTGTTTAATAATGGTTATAGGTGCTTTCTTTGGAGCATTTACATTTAAAAGAAAAGAAAAAGATACAATAGATAATAAGAAAAGCTATCTTATAGCTGAAAAATAATAAATATAAAAAGTCTATATAATATGATGCCCCATTTATTTTTCTAAATGGGGCTTTAAATATACCCAAAAATTTTAAGAAATAATCATCTAAATATTTTTATAATATTTTTGAACTTTTTATATATTTTATGCTCTATAATAATATATGGAGAATATATGAAATATTTTATCATAACATTAATAATAAGTATAAGTGCAGTAAATGTATGCTTTGCACAAACTAGTATGAAAAGCGGAGATATTATTTCAAGAAACAGCGGTTCCAGCTCTAGTTATTCTGAAATAAAGGCTAGAACAAGCCGTGATGCACAAATGAATAAGATAAATAATGACTTAAATTTCTACCGCAGTAAAAACGACGGTGCTTCTAACCAAAAAGTTATGGAGCTTGAAAGAGAAAAATCTAAAATTATAAATATTAAATAAATATTTCATTTAAATAAAAATCATATATAACAGCATAAACTCATTTAATATTCTTTTCCTCAATCGATTAAATTATGCATTATCCCCCATATATAATGGGGGATAAAGTGTAATTTATACTCTAACCTGCATGCATTAGCCCTAAGCAGATATATCACAAATAACTGTTAAAATACTGCCTATTTTTAATGAACTTTCAGCAAGCTCATCAATAATTGCTGAAAATTATAAAATAAAATGTAATATATAATAATTTTGGCACGCTGCTTGCTATAATAAAAGCGGAGGCGATATTATGAAACGATTAATTACAATTATTTCTTTACTGGCACTTGTTAGTGGCTGTAACTCAGTAGGCGGAGCAGTTGCAGTTATTAACCCATTAAACTTTACTACAACAGGTTTTTATCCTTTACTTATTATTGGCGAGCTGGAGACTAACCTGTCATCACTTGTGATTGATAAAACAAGGGCAACAGTTGCTGATTTTAATGTAAGTCCATTTGAAGTCTTACCTGAAAAATCATTAATATATGTTATGCCTGCTATTGTTACAAAAAGCTATCAAAAAACTTATGATAATTATTACAGCTCGCTTGTAAGCAGATATTTACAGATGAATAACTTTGCAGTTATTACTAATGATATTTCAAAAGCTGATTTTATATTAATGACAACTATTGCAGAAACACCTGAAAGAAGAACTGGCACAAATTCATCTGTTGTATCTATAAGCATAATGGAGCAGGACGAAAGAGCAGTATTTTATTCTAATGTAGTAGTAAACAGCAAATCAGACAAAAACTTTTACTATTATCCTTCAAAAGCAGCTAGACCTGTGCAGGAACTTACATTATTAGGTTTTGAAGAATTATTTAGAGCTGGCCTTCCACAGGCTTTCGGTATAGTGAGGTAGTGTTATGCAAAACGGATTATATACAGCAACAAGCGGACTTTTAATGCAGCAAAATAGAGTAGACTCTATTTCAAACAACTTAGCAAATATGAATACTAATGGTTATAAAAGAGACAGAGCAGTTTTTTCAGTATACAGACCAGAAGATAAAAGATACCCTCAAAACTTTATAAGGGAATCTCATTATAACAAAACTATAAATACAGCAGTTCTTCTTCATGAAAACTCTGCTAACTTTGAAATGGGACCATTAAAACAAACTGATAATAAATTTGATTTTGCAATACAGCAGGATAATGCTTTCTTTGCAATAGATACTCCATGGGGTATCCGTTACACAAGAGATGGCGCTTTCACTCTTAATGATAATGGCGAGCTTGTTACAGCAGAAGGCTATAAAGTTATGAGTAGAAATGCTCAAGGCACTGCAAATATTGTTGTTGACCAGAATGCAAGATTTGAAGTAGACAAAACTGGCACGATTTATGCTAATGGTATAGCAGGAGACCAGCTTATGATTGTGGAGTTTGATGATGTTCGTCAGCTTCAAAAAGTTGGGAGAAACCAGTTTGCTGCAGTTGATATTGAACCAGTAGATGCAGAAAATGCAGGTATCAGGCAGGGATATATTGAGGGAGCCAATGTAGACCCAATAGCTGAAATGGTTCGTATGATTGAAGCATCAAGAGGTTATGAAATGTATGCGAAAGTAGTTCAAACTCATGATGAAATCAGTCAAAAAGCAGCATCACAAATTTTAACACAATAGTATTATTGTAAGGAGGCAATACTATGGTTCGTTCACTTTGGACAGCAGCGACAGGAATGCAGGCACAACAAATGAATATTGATAATATGTCAAATAACCTGTCAAATGTAAACACACACGGATTTAAAAAAGGCAGAATATTATTTCAAGACCTTTTATATCAAGACATTAAATCAGCAGGTGCAGTAACAGCTGCAGGTATTAACCACCCATCTGGTATTCAAATGGGTATGGGTGTTGCAACAGTTGCAATTCAAAAAATACACTCTCAAGGTAACTATGAAAATACTTACAATCAGCTTGATTTAACTATTGAAGGTGATGGATATTTTCAAATTACACTGCCAGACGGCAATATTGGCTATATTAGAAGCGGTGCATTTTCTATTGACTCTAACGGTGATATAGTTTCTCCAGAAGGATATCTTTTAGAGCCCGGAATAAATGTGCCTGATAATGCACTTAGTATTTCAGTTTCAAGCGATGGTATTTTTTCAGTAAAATTACCAGGTGAGGAAGAAGAAACAGAATTAGGACAGATTGAAATTGCAAGATTTATTAACCCTACTGGTTTAAGCTCAATAGGTGAAAATGTTTATCTTGCCACAGAAGCTTCAGGTCCAGCACAGGTTGGTATTCCTTCAGAAGATGGTTACGGTAAAGTAAGACAGGGATTTTTAGAAACAAGCAATGTTGAAATGGTAACAGAAATGGTTAATATGATTACTGGTCAGCGTGCTTATGAAATGAACTCAAAAGCAATTCAGACAAGTGATGAAATGCTGCAGACAGTTGCAGGCTTAAAACGATAAGCTAAGGCGGTGTAACATGAAAAAATTTCTGCTTATTATATTAATGCTTATTATAAGTGCAAATGTTGCTTTTGCACAAAAATATATAACTATAACAGAAGACTGTGTTTATCTTGATGAGCTTACTGCAAGCCATATTCCACATAATAAAGTAGAGTGCGGTATAAAAGCAGGCAGTGAAAAATTAATTACAAAAGATGTTATACAGTCACATTTAGACAGTGCCGGTATAAATGGAACTGTTTTAAATGATGTAGTTGTAGTAAGACAGTGGGAAAAAGTTTCCTATGAAAAAATATCTGCTTATATAGAAAATGAATATAAAAAAGCATATCCTGATATGAAAATAGTTGTAGACCAGCTTAGAATATCAGAAGATATTTATGATAATCCAGATGTTAAAATGAATATATCATGCGATACATCTAAACTTGGCGGCGGATATGCTCAAATAAAAGCAGGTAACAGCAAATATCAAATTTATTACTATGTAAAAGGCTTTAAAGATGCTTATATTACTACTGAAAGAATAAAATCAGGGGACAGCCTGGCAGGAAAAGTTAAAAAAGTAAATGTAGAAGTTACTAACTTAAAAAATGAAATAGTTGATAACGCTGAAAGTTTTGCAGCATCAAGGTCTGTTCCTGCTGGTAAGGTAATAACAGCTGATATAGTTCAGGAAAAACCAGCACTTAAAAAAGGCGAAGCAGTTAAAATTATTGTATCAAATGGTATACTCCATATTGAAACTCAAGGTGTAGTAGAAGAAAATGCAATGCATGGAAAACAAGTGCTTGTTAGAAACTTAACATCACAAAAAGTAATAAGCGGCAGCTATATTGGAAATGGTATAGTAAAAGCAGATTTTTAATAAAATATATTCATTACTTTTAAAGTATAATAGTGAATATAACATTTTAACCTCCTTACTTTGCCTGATTTATAGTTATTTTGCTTCCCAATATTAAATAACTGTAATTTCAGGCAGGTTTTTCTTATCTTATCAATCAATATTGGCATATCTTTTGCTTATATATTTGCAGGAAGATATTATATTATATTTAGGCGGTGAATATATGAAAAAAAATATTTTATTATTAACAGTTATTATTGCAGCCCTTTCAGGTTGTGCTTCAAAAGGTTATGATGATGTTATTACTTCTATCCCATCATCTGGGTATAAATCAGAAATAGAAGCATATAAACTGCAGGAAGCTGAGATGAATAAACCAAACCCTTCTTTATGGTCAGATGTAGGCTCAAGCGGCACTATATTTTTAGACTATAAAGCAAGAAGAATTGGTGATGTTGTAATCGTTAGAATTGAAGAAGATTCTTCTGCTTCAAACTCTACAAATAATACTGCAACAAAAACTTCAACTTATAATGCAAGTATTACTGCAATGCTTGGACTTCCTACAAACTTAGGTTCAAATAACTTTCTTGGCTCTGGAGCTGCATTCCAGCCAACTATTGCAGCTACAACAGGCAATAGTCATCAAGGGCAGGGGTCAAGCAATAAGGCAGATACATTTACTGCAACTATTGCAGCAAGAATTGTAGATATTATGCCTTCGGGTAACTTAGTAATTGAAGGAAACAGAGAGATAATTATTGACCAGGAAAAACAAACTATCACATTAAAAGGTATAGTAAGGCAAAAAGATATAGACGCAACAAATACTGTATCATCAAGTGCAATTGCTGATGCTCAAATTACTTATACAGGTGCTGGTGCATTATCTCAGGCAACTAAAAAAGGCTGGCTTGGTAAAGTTATAGATGTTATCTGGCCATTTTAATTAAAAAATAATTTTCATTTACTTATATACATACTCATTTCTCACTTCCATGACCTGCTTAATATTTTTAAGCAGGTCAAGTTATTATATCTGCTTTATCCCCATTTTTTTTAAACTATGATTAAAAATTATGATTTATAATAAACTTAGTAATTATTATTTATGTATTTGTAGTATATTTTAAACTATCGAACCTGTGCAAATCTCATATATCAAATTTTTTGTTATTTTATTACTTATGCTCCAATTGTATAAACATTCTCAATTTTTTCTCCATTGCTGCAGCAACTCGCTATCGCTCAAAACTTTCTGTCAGCAAATCATTCCGAAAAAATTGTTCATATACAATTAAGTCCCAAAGGTAATAAAATAACAGGGGAACATCATTTAAAAGCGGATATAATGCCATATTAATATATAATAATTTTTAAGTTCTATTTTTAATTCTAGTAAATATTTTATTTTAATTATTATATAGTTATTAGTATTATTATAAAAAAAATGGGATACTACCAGAATTATATCTACTTATTTTCTTTAATCACTCTGCATGGGTTACCTGCTGCTGTAACACCAGCAGGTATAGATTTTGTTACAACACTTCCTGCCCCTATAACTGTATTATCACCTATTTCTACATTAGGGCAGATTATGCTTCCGCCACCTATCCATACATTATTTCCTATTTTCACTTTTTCTGTAAAAGTATGCCAGAATTTTTTTCCGTTTTCATCAATATAATATCTGTCTTCACTTTTTACAGGGTGGTTAGCTGTATATATTTTTACATCTGGGCCAATCATTACATATTCGCCTATTTCTATATGCCCAGTATCTAAAAATGAGCAGTTATAATTTACAAAAGAACCTTTACCTAGAAATATATGCTTACCATAGTCACAGTTAAATGGTGCAAAAATATCTGCATCTTCTCCAAGTGAGCCTAACATTTCAGTTAATATTTCCCTGTGTGTTTTTGTATCATTAAAGTCAAGATTATTAAATTTAACTGTTAAATTCTTTGCTTTTATCTGTCTGGCTCTACATTCTTCGTCCCTGCCGTCATAATATTTACCTGCCAGTAATTTTTCATACTCTGTCATTGATAATACTCCTTTTTTATTACTGCATATATAAAATTTAGCAATAACACAATATCTGATAATATAAAATATTTGCCTAAAACTATCACAATATTTTTATTTACTGCATTTTATACGGTATATACTATACTGGATAGTCCCTAAATCTTTTGGAGTAAGTTTATAGCCGTTAGAGCATTTGCCACTGACTACATAGTCATTTTCAAAATTAATAACAGCATATATTTTCCCATCAGCAGAATATTTTACAGCTTTACCCTGCTTTATACCATTTACATAGTCTACAAATAAAAAAGGTGCTCCTGTTTCTTCGTCAAAAATTTTTAGTGTGCCATTTACACTGCCATCATAAAATGGTATTTCATCAGTCATTATACCTTCTTCTGTATATGACCTTTCATATCCGTGTTTTCTACCCTGTTTATATACTCTTTCTAGTTTTATCCTGCCATTATGATAGTATTTTTTTGCTGTTCCTTCTTTATAGTCATTTTTATATGTAAATCTTGCAGCTAATGTGCCGTCTATATAGTAATCTTTTCTAATACCATCTACTCTGTCATTTTTATATGGTATCTCAGATTCTACTCCGCCTATTTCATAGTATATTTTTTCAATACCTTCTATTTTATTATTTTTATAAGGTGTAGTTCTTAATAATGCACCGCTTGGAAAATATCTTTTTTCCACACCTTCTTTTTTACTGTTTTTGTATGGTGTTATTACTTCTATAAAGTCATCATAATAATACATAACAGAATAACCTTCTATTCTACCATTTTTTATTGGAAAATAGATATTTCTTCCATCAAAGTTTTTAAAGCAGGCAGTGCCGGTTGTATTTATAGAGTTATATAGTTTTCCTTTCTCTACTGATGATAATTCTTTTTTAGTGATAATAAAATCACATTTTTCAGCACATATAGAAATATTAGGAAATATAAAAATAAAAAAACATAATAAAAAGACGGCTGATAATTTAGAGCAGCTCATCACTGCCCTTTATTATCATCATTTTTAATTAAAACTGTGCCAAGAGAATCTATCTGCACATTATCTGCTACTTCTGTATGAGCTATAATATTTAAGCTAGGGGAATATTTTTCCACAAAGCGTCTCATAGCAAAGCGGATAGGCTGAGATACAAATAAAACAGGCGGTATACCTTTTGCAGTAACTTCTTCTGTTTTATCCATAAGCCCTGTTAAAATTTTCCTGGCAGTTGCTGGGTCTATAACTATCTCTTTACCCTCATCTGATGGGTGCATATTTTTAATAATAAGCTGCTCAATAGGCTGAGGAAGAGCAAATACATACAGCTTACCGTCTTGTGCAAGCAGACTTTCTGTAATCTGCTTACGCAGTGCAAAGCGCACTTTTTCTGTTAAATATTCTATATCTTTATTCATATTGCCATAAGTTGCAAGTGCTTCTAAAATAGTCTGTAAATTCCTAATTGAAACACGCTCTTTTAAAAGATTTTGCAGCACTCTGTTTATTGTGCTTAAATCTAATATACCCGGCACAACATCTTCTACAATTTTTGGATGTTTTTCTTTCAGTTTATCAAGCAGGTCCTGTGTTTCCTGTCTGCCTAAAAGCTCTGCTGAGTTTTTCTTAATAACTTCTGTTAAGTGTGTAGCAATAATAGTTGCTGGGTCTACAATAGTATATCCTGCAATTTCTGCCTTTTCTTTCTCTACTTCATCTACCCATTTTGCAGGAAGACCAAATGCTGGCTCTTTTGTTGGAATACCGTTAATATCATCCATTGGACCTGCCGGGTTCATTGCCATATACCTGTCAGGCATAACATTGCCTTTTGCAGTTCGCACACCGCGAAGCAGCACAACATATTCATCTGCGTCAAGCTGTAAATTATCTCTTATTCTAACAGGGGGGACAATAAAGCCCATTTCAAGAGCTATCTGCCGTCTGATAGATTTTATTCTATTTAAAAGTGTACCACCTTGAGCCGTATCAACAAGTGGGATAATCCCAAAGCCGATTTCAAGCTCCATAGTATCCATTTCAAGCAGCTCTTTAACTTCTTCTTCCTCTGGTGCAGGTGGTTTTTCTTCTTCATTTTCACCATTTTCTTCATCATCACCAGTATCACCTTTTTTCTCTTTACGAAGCATAAGATAACCAACACCAACGGCAACTAAACCAAGAAAAATAAAAGCAAGCTTTGGCATTCCCGGCACAATTGCAAAGAAAAGCAGGATACCACCTGTTATAAAAAGTATTCTTGCCTGTGGAAAAAGCTGTTTTGTAAGCTGTTTTGCCAGTGAGCCGGAATCATTACCCGCCCTTGTTACAATAATACCCGCTGAAGTAGAAATAATAAGCGCAGGTATCTGACCAACAAGACCATCACCTATTGTTAAGATTGTATATGTAGCAGCAGCCTCAGCAATAGGCAGACCATGCTGCAGCATACCTAGAGCTAGACCACCTATAATGTTTATAGCTGTAATAATTAAACCTGCAACAGCGTCACCACGAACAAACTTAGAAGCACCATCCATACTTCCGTAAAAATCTGCCTCTCTTCTAACATCTTCCCTGCGTTTTCTTGCCTCATCTTCATTAATAATACCAGCATTTAAGTCTGCATCAATAGCCATCTGCTTACCCGGCATAGCATCTAATGTAAAGCGTGCAGCAACCTCTGCAACCCTGCCGGAACCTTTTGTAATAACCATAAAGTTAATTAAAACAAGTATGATAAATACAATAATACCAACTGCATAGTTACCACCTACAACAAACTGACCAAATGCACGAATAATCTCGCCGGCTGCATCTGGACCTTCATGACCATGCAGAAGTATTGTCCTTGTGGTAGCTACATTTAATGCAAGCCTGAAAAGTGTTGTTAAAAGCAGAACAAATGGAAATGAAGAAAAATCAAGCGGTCTTTCTGCATATAGTGATACAAGTAAAATAATTATACTTAAAGATATACTGACAGTAAGAAAAAAATCTAAAATTATAGATGGTATAGGTATAACCATTATAACAAGTATAAACATTACACCAAGAGCCAAAGCAATATCCGTCTGCTTTGTAAGTTTTTTCATAATAGATGCTGCTGTAACTTTTTTATCTGCTGCCATATTTATCCTTAAATATTTACTTACTAATTATAAATATATACTATACAGCTTATTATAGCTATACTTTTTTACTATTATATAAAAATTATATTATTTTTTCCACAGAAAAATGAAAAAGCGGGGTATAATTTATGAATTGAAAAAAGCCGCTTTATAAAAGCGGCTTTATATATAAACTAATCATATGATTAGAATGTTACACGCATTTGCATACCTGCAAGCACACCAGTTTGTCTGTTATCATCTCTTGTATAAGTAGTAGTTACACCATTCACTTTACTAGATGCATAAACAGTTTCATACCATGTAACTTGTGGGTGGAAACTAAGGTATTTATTAACTGTTATAGGTACTTGGAAATAAACTGCATAGCTGTCTACACCATATAACATACCAGTTGTTGCTGTATACTGGTTTTTGCCTATATAATTAGTTCTTTGGTAACCACCACCAACTACTACACCAAACATATCAGTTATTTTATAACCAACTTCTGCCATTAAACCGCCATATTCAATATCATAGCTGTTTCTATCACCACTTATAGGTGCAGTAAAACTAGCAGTTGCAAATCCACCAGTGCTGTAACCAACTTTACCTTGATTAAATACATCAGTATTTTGACCATAAGCACCTTGTGCAGACACCCATAATTTACCGCCTAAGAAAGTAGGGCGAATACCAGCTACTATTTTAAATGCATGGATAGTATCCCATCTGCTGTTATCATTTACAACTGTAGGATCAGTAAGTGCACCATTTACTGCAGTATATGTAGCACCTAATTTAAATTTTAATTTAACACTACCAAAATCATAGTCACCATTATATGCAGCAGAAAGTCTTGGAATATATGCTTGACCAGTTAAAGTAGTTGAACGATCTGCAAAACCTGTAGTAAGACTTGGATTATCATCATGAACGAGAGCGATTTGAAAACCTGCTATACTATACTGCACTTGGAAACGACGGTCACCAGTAGGGTTACCACCAAAACCGTTTAAGCCACCATCGTTGTCAAATACATCTGATGACCAGCCACCCATTTCTGTTGGAGTGCTTGTTTTACCAACAAGTAATTTACCGCCTGCACCAAAATCATAAGCACCCCATGCATGCCTTAAACCGATATTATTGCCATCACTGTTTGCTAAAGTAGGCTCATTTGCCCCTATCTCTACATTACCAGAAAACTGACCTACTTTAAAACGAACACCTAACCTTGAGTTACCTTGTAAACCATACATCATATCATCGCCATTTACAGAAGTAGTAGTAACACCATTAGCAGTAGCACTACTTTCTGCCCAGCCATAGCCTACATAACCACGGATAGTTCCGTAAATATCAACAGTAGTATCGCTTCCGTTATTGTAAACTTCAATAGCGAAAGCAGGAACTGCCATTAAGACAGCAACTAAAGTTAATAAAACTTTTTTCATATTTCTTAATCCTCCTCGATTAATTTACCTAAATATAATATCATTTTATGTAAAAGTAAAGAGTTTTATTGTAAAAAATGTAAAAATTTATTGACATATCAAAGAATTAAAACAAAAAGGTAAAAAATTATATAAAAAAATTACATACATATATTCTTTGTTTATATCATTTTTAATCGCAATAATATTACATTGTTATGAAATAAGAAAACAGAATGTATTTTGAAAATTTATTTATATTATATCTAAAATCAGTATTTAAAAAATAAGCCTGAATATACAAAAAAACGCCTTATGCTGTATACATAAGGCGTTATAATTATTATATTCCAGTTTCATTTTCATCAATAATAAATTTCTGCGGATTTACTGGTATACCGTTTACAAGCACTTCATAGTGAACATGGGGACCAGTGCTTCTGCCTGTGGAGCCTACTTTGGCTATCACATCACCTTTTTCCACTTTATCTCCCACTTTTACAGTTAATGAGCTGTTGTGGCCGTATCTTGTCATGTAACCATAGCCATGGTCAATAGTAACAATTTTACCATAGCCTGCTTTTTCTCCAGCATATACAACTATACCTTTTGCAGTAGAACGGACTGGCAGACCGTATCTTGCTGCAATGTCTAAGCCTTCATGGAAAACTCGTCTGCCAGAAAATGGAGAAGTTCTAAATCCAAATTTAGAAGATACCCACCCTCTAACAGGCCATATAGTAGGTGTAGAAAGCATTACAAGACGCTGTTCTTCTAAAAAGTCTACAAGTTTTGCAAGGCTTACTTCCCTTTTATTAATTTCTATACGCATTACATCTAATGTTTCATTTAAGCTGTCAAAGAATTCCTGCTCTCTTCTATCAGAGAAGGCGAAATATTCTCTTAATATATCAACTTCCTTACCGCCAACTGCCACTTGTTTTACAACGCGGCTGCCGTCCTGATAAGAAACAAGCTCTCTTACTTTATATTCAAGCTCATCTAATGCGCTCATTTTATTATTTAATTCATCAAGCTGTTGAATGTAATTAGCAAACTGGGCATTAAAAACAGCATTATTTGTATCATGGCCAACAGCTGCCTGCTGCATACGGTTTTCTTTGTAAAAACTATAAGCAATGTAAGATGATACACCAGTTGATACTAAAAGAAAAAGCATAATAAAGCCTGCAACCCAAAAAGGCCTTTTAGATATAAATATAGTCTTGCTTTTGCCATATTTTTCAGGGTCAAAAATCATTACCGTATATTTTTTTGCCATTACATTCTCCCCAGCATATCATTCACTAATAATATCATCGCCAAATAATAAAGTATCTTTAATATATAATTTTAGGATATATTTTACTTACATGCTCAGCATATTATAAGTATTATATTAACACACCATATCTATTTTATTTATGACAGATTTCTTTGCAATAATCAAGCAAAAATTCTTAAAATATATAAGTTATTTATAATTTTTTATTATACATTTTCAAGTTTTTTGTCAATATTTACACTTATAAAACTTTTGTATCTAGTATTTCTTTTATTTTTTCAGCCGTATTATTATCAGCATCTACTAAAATAACTTCCTTAGTTCTGCGTATTAATACTTCCACTTTACCATCAGCAAGTGCTTTTTTACCAACACTTACTCTTACAGGATAGCCGATTAAATCTGCATCGTTAAATTTAACACCTGCTCTTTCGTTCCTGTCATCTATTAATACATCTACTCCCATACTTAAAAGACTTTCATATATATCATCGGCTTTTGCAATAACTTCTTCATCATTTGTATTAACAGGCACAACAACGACTTCAAAAGGTGCAATAGCCTTAGGCCATATAATACCTGCTTCATCATAGTTCTGCTCTATGGCGCTGGCTGCCGTTCTGCCAATACCTATACCATAGCAGCCCATAACTATAGGAATATTTTTACCGTTTTTATCAAGAGCTTTTGCACCCATACTGTCAGAATATTTTGTGCCAAGCTTAAATATATGGCCTACTTCTATACCCCTTGTTTCTTCATATTCTGCACCGCATACCGGGCATTTATCGCCTGCTGTCGCATTACGAATATCAAAGTAGCCTTCTATTTTTGCATCTCTTTCTAAATTTACATTTTTTATATGGTAACCTTCTTTATTTGCACCAGTAACTATATTTGATACATATTTTAATGCATTATCAACATACACTTTTAGTGGCAAATTTACAGGACCTAAAGACCCAGCTGCACAGCCTGCCATATCCTGCACTTCATAATGGTCTGCAAATTCTGCTGATTTTGCCTTTAATATATTTTTAACTTTTGCAAGGTTTACTTCATGGTCGCCTCTAACCATACAGGCAATAAATACTGTTTTTTCTTCTTTGCCATAAGCTACACCTTCGCATCTTATAATCATAGTTTTTGGAACATGTTTAATATCAACACCTAAAAATTCTGCAACTTCTACTGCTGTATGTTTATCTGGTGTTGCCACTTCTTCTTTTGGTTTAAGTTCTGCTATTTCTTTTTCGCCGCTGTCTACTACAACTGCTTTTTCTATATTTGCACTGTAATCGCATTTTGTGCATGACATAATTGCATCTTCACCAGTATCTGCAAGCACCATAAATTCATGAGAAAATGAACCGCCAATAGAGCCTGTATCTGCATCTACTACTTTATGACGAAGTCCGCAGGCATTAAATACTGCCCTGTATGCATCATACATTTTCTGATAGCTGATATCTGCCCCTGCATCATCAATATCAAATGAGTATGCATCTTTCATAATAAACTCTCTGCCACGCATTAAACCAAACCTAGGGCGCACTTCATCGCGGAATTTTGTCTGTATCTGATATAATGTAACAGGCATCTGTTTATATGAATTAACCTGCGATTTAACAATATCTGTAATAACTTCTTCATGAGTAGGTCCAAGGCAGAATTCTCTATCCCCTCTGTCTTTAAAACGGAGCAGTTCTTTACCAAAATGATTCCATCTGCCTGATTGCTGCCAAAGTTCTGCAGGCTGAACAACACTCATTAAAAGCTCAATAGCTCCCGCCTTATTCATATTTTCACGAACAATATTTTCTACTTTTCGGATAACTTTTAAGCCAAGTGGCAGATAATCATATATACCTGCTGCAACCTTTTTTATCATACCTGCTCTTAACATAAGCTGATGGCTGATAACCTCTGCTTCTGATGGAATTTCTCTCATAGTTTGTATAAAATATCTGCTTTGTCTCATAACTTTTACCTTAAATTTAAATTTTAGTCTGTCATAGTATTATATAGTGAAAAAATTATCAATAAAAAAATAAGCCTGCCCTTATTTTACCTGTATAAATTAAGGCAGGCTGATATTTTAAACTGATAATAAACTAACTGATTATGCAGGGCTTACAGAGGGGGAAGCTGTAAAAGGATTAAATGAAATATTTTCTGCTGTTCTTTCCTGCATATTTTCATATTTATCAATAACTTCTTCTATTACATAGCTATTTGTAGCTTCAAGAAGTGTTCTTGCAAATACATTATTTACCTGATGACCTGACTTACTGGCTTTAATTTTGCCCTGCAGCCTGTAACCGATTAATGATAAATCACCAAACATATCAAGTATTTTATGGCGAACAAATTCATTAGCCACCCTTAGCCCTTCAGGATTTAATACCCCTTCTTTATCATCTATAACTATTGCATTATCAAGAGAGCCGCCTTTTGCAAGCCCCATAGACCATAATGCCTCCACCTCTCTTTTAAAACCAAAAGTGCGGGCAATACCTATTTCTTTATGGAATGTTTTTTCATCATAATCGTAAGTGAAAACCTGCCTGCCTATTACAGGGTGTGGATAATCAAGCTCAAAAGTAATTTGAAAACCATCATAAGGCTCTATTTCAACTGTTTTGCCTTCATATTCTATAGATACAGGCCTTGTTACTTTTAAAACTTTTCGCGGAGCTTTTTGTTCCTTTAACCCAGCCTTTTCTATATGCTCCATTATCTCTTTTGCAGAGCCGTCTAAAATAGGCACTTCTGTTCCAAAAACAGAAACATAAGCATTATCAAGCCCAAGCCCATAAAATGCAGCAGAAAAATGCTCTATTGTGCTGATGGGAAGCCCGCCACAGTCAATAGTTGTAGCAAGCTGAGTAGAAGATACATTATAAGGAGTAATACGAGTATATTCACAGTGACGCACATCATCTCGCCTAAACTGAATACCTGTATTTTCTGGAGCAGGGCTTACTACCGCTGTAAACTCTTTACCGCTGTGAAGTCCTATCCCTTTTATCGTAAAAGCTTTTGACAGTGTTTTTTGCATATAATACACTCCTTATTTACTTCTTAAAATATAGCAAAATATATGCCATTTATAAATTATTGATAAATAAAGATAAATAAAAAGACTGGTGTATTTTTTAGAACACAACCAGCCTTTTTTGTTAAAAATAATAGACGAACTAATGTTTTACTGTATTTACATACTAACGCATATCAAAGCTGTCATAATGGATATCTTTTTTACTTATGCCATATTTTTTTGCATTTTTATGCAAAGCAGCACCAAAAGCAGACGGACCGCAATACCATAATGATGTATTTTTAATATCTTTTATTTTTTCTTTTATTATGTCAAAATTCAGCCTGCCATCTTTTGCTGTATTTCTGTAATAAAAACGAACTCCTGCTTTTTCACTTAATGCAGCAAGCTCAGGATATGGATTTTCACCCCTTGCACTGTAAAAGAAATCTATATTATCTACTTTTTTGCCAGTAGATACAATATATTCAAGCCTTGCCATAAATGGAGTAACACCAATACCACCTGCTGTCCATATCTGCTGCCTGCTGTCATTAAATGTAAAATCACCATAAGGGCCTTCTACTGTTACAATATCATCTTTTTTAATATTTTTTGGAAGCTCTTTTGTAAAATCACCAAGCTCTTTTATTAAAAATTTAAGAGTATTATTTTCCTTATCAAAGCCTGATATACTAAATGGGTGCGGCTCTTTATTATGACAGAATTTTAAAAAAACATACTGACCTGCTCTATATTCAAAATGCTCTGCTGGTTTTAATATTAATTCAAGAGTCTTATTTTTTTCATTATGCTGAATGCTGACTACTTCTGCAAATACTTTATGCTTACAGCCTATTAGCTGAAATAAATCTATAACAGCAGCTATCACACCAACAAATATTAATACAGATAAAATATAACTGCCTATTGAACCAAACCATACACCCTTTATCTGTATTGTAAAAGAATGGTATGCAATAAAAAGAAAAAGAACTGGAATAATTTTATGAATATATCTAAATATATGATACGGCACTCTCTTGATTAATGCCACAATTAATACTACCACAATTATATAAAAAGCATACTCTACTAAATCATTACCTATGTCGTATATTGATTTAGCAAATTCACTTATAGTAGATGCACCTTTTATTTTTGGCGGCAGCTCAAAAAGAGCTTTACAAATATCTATAAACCAATGCTCTATAAACCAGTGAATACATGAAAAAACAAATGCCCATATACCCGCCCATTTATGTATCAAATAGGCTTTATCAAGCCCGCCAGTTAGATTGTTTATAAAACTAAAACGGGCAGAAAGCAGCATACATATTACCATATAAACTATAGCAATAGAGCCTGTTAAATATAAAAACTGCTCTTTTGCATTCCAAAATGCAAAGTTTGAAATAAGATTATTGAAACTTGGGGATAATAAAAAAATTAATACTCCCAGTAAAAAACCTGCAATACTCCATTTTGCAGCCCTGCTCATACTTCACCTCATATATTTTATAACTTAATAAATGTCTGCCTTAAATTAAGACGAAGAAATAATTACTAAGTTACAAACTTATAATCAGCTAGGACAAGCCTGCAAATAAATAGTTCGCTGTCAATGTGTTATTTATAAAACTATACTGGTGGTACCCCATTTTTTTATTAAAAAATGCTATAATTATTTGATAATATATGTAAAAATAGAAATAATCTCAGGTAACTGTCATTCAGAGCCTACGATAGTAGGCGAAGAATCTTATAATGTTCTAGTTAGTAAAAATTATAGACTCTTCGGCTCCGCTAGCACTTCGCATCAAGGTGACATAAAATGTTGTAAAAAAAATGGGGTACCCCCAGATAAAACTATATACTTGTAATTTTTGACAGTGTGTTTAAAATATCAGAGCATTTTTTACTATATTCATCTGGCGAAGTGATTTCTTCTCCCAGATTATCACTGAGTTTATCCATTACTGCAAAATAAATATCACTGACTTCATCACTAGTATATTCTTTATCAGAAACAGATATACCTATTGATGATAAAAAATGGATTTGGTTTGGGTTTAAAATATCTAAAAGATTATACATATTTTGCCTCCACCACATAAATATATAAAGATAACTGCTACTAATTATAGTCTAGTAAAAGTTTTTGTTATTTACAAGTATTTTTTTAAAAAATTTTATACTTAACTCACTGGTTTATAAAAGAATTTTCTTATTTTTATTATTTCTACATATTTTTTTAAAAATTTTTTCTTATTTTACTTGCATTTAAATTATTTTCATATAAAATTAGCTCTAATACTTACAGCAATCTTTTAAAGATGTATTAAGTTAAACTATTTGAATACATTTATGGAGTATATAATGCTTAATATTGGATGTCATCTTTCATCATCAAAAGGTTTTAAGCATATGGGTAAAGAAGCATTAAGTATTAATGCAAATACATTTCAATTTTTTAGTAGAAATCCGCGAGGCAGCAAAGCAAAAGCTGTTGACGAAAAAGATGCTGCTGCCCTTAATGAAATCTTAAAAGAAAATAATTTTGCACCTATTTTAGCTCATGCACCATATACATTAAATGCATGCTCTAATGATGCAGGACTTAGAGAATTTGCAAAAAACACTATGGCTGCTGATTTGGAAATCATGGAATATATACCGGGTAACCTTTATAATTTTCATCCGGGGAGCCATGTAGGGCAGGGAGTAGATACTGCAATCGATTTTATTACAGATATGCTTAACTCCATATTAAAAGAAAAATATCAGACAACTATTCTGCTTGAAACAATGTCAGGCAAAGGCAGTGAGGTAGGCTCAACTTTTGAAGAAATACGCACTATTATTGACAGAGTTGAATTAAACCACAAATTAGGTGTATGCCTTGATACATGCCATATTTTTTCTGCAGGATATGATATTGTTAATGATTTAGAGGGCGTATTAGAAAAGTTTGATAAGGTTATAGGCCTTGAAAGGCTGAAAGCTGTCCACTTAAATGACTCTATGATGCCATACAACAGCCACAAAGACAGGCATGAAAAAATTGGTAAAGGCACTATTGGGCTTGATGCAGTCATTAATTTTATTAATCACCCTAAACTTCGTCACCTGCCATTTTATCTTGAAACTCCAAATGAGCTTGACGGATATGCAGCAGAAATTAAACTGTTAAGGGAAAACTTTACTTAATATATTTAATAAAATTGGGAGGGGGAAATTATGAAAATTACTACAAAATCAATCTATGCAATCAGAGCTTTGCATATGCTTAATATTCTTTCAGATGATGGAAAACCTGTAGGTATAGCTACACTTTCTGAAAAACTGGGGTTATCTAACAAATATTTAGAACAGCTTTTTTCTGGTCTTAAAAAAAGTAAACTTGTTATCTCATCAGCCGGAAAACTTGGGGGCTATAAGCTGGCAAGACCTGCTGAAGATATTTCTATTCTTGATATTATTACAGTTATGGACGGCGGGCTTATTCCTGTTCACTGTGTTAATAATAAAGACTGCACAGTCTGTTCTCTCTGCTCTATTAACGGACTTTGGTATGAAATGAAAAACCATATGGAAGAGTATTTAAAACACATCAGTATCGCATCTTTAAATGATAAAAAATATCCAGTTCTCGGCTGCCCTGATTAGTCAAATAGTATAGTAATATAAAGTATAATATAACTGTCTTATAAAAATATTATTATAAGACAGTTTTTTATATAATTATTTCAGTTTTAGTTTCTTACCTGCAAGGCTTAAAACAACAGCAGCTATGGCAATAAGTATCATAATAATTGATATAATTTCTGCACTGCTACTTTCAATGCAGGCATATACAGGCATAATCAATGCAATAACACCACCTGTAGCTACTGCAATCTTCTGATTAATAACTGCTCCAGCAATAACGATAATAAAACCAATTGGAGTAACAAGATTTTCTAATGAAAGCATATTTTCAAGTATCATCTTTAAAGTGTTAAAATTTAAATGCTTTGCAAATGGGATAGATGAATAGATACTATAAACCCATAAAAGAATACCTGCTACTCCTAAAATTATAAATAACTGTTTTTGTTTCATAATGCTGCCTCCTTTAATTTTTCTGCATGATTTTGTCTGGCTTTTTTTATTTCATATTTACGCATAAGCCTTTTTATAATATAAATATAAGCCACAAAAACTGGTATAAATGCACCAACCCATGCAACAGGAGAAGCCCATGAAATACCTGCAAAACCAATATATGCTGAAAGTATTATGGCTGCCACTGTCCGCATAATAAGCTCCATAACCCCTGCAAATGTGGGAATAATGCTATTGCCAAGCCCCTGCAGTGTGCTTCTGAAAACTAAAAGAAGTGCTAAAAATACATACATAGAGCAGTTAATAGTTAAATATACTTTTGCAAGGCGGATAGTTTCTTCTATCTGTGCTGGGTCAGTTATATCTTTACCTAAAAATAATTTTACAGAAAAATCCGCTGCTAATAATATTACTATACCACTTATTACAGCAAATGCAATAGAAACAATACTGCCCTGCCTTACTCCCTGCCTAATTCTTGGAATATCACCTGCCCCGTAGTTTTGAGCAGTATATGTTGCCATAGTAATACCAAAAGATAAAAGGCACTGCACCGCAAGCACATCTATTCTTTGTGCTACGGTAAAAGCTCCTACTGCTAATGCTCCAAGACTATTTAATGCCCACTGTAAAATAACTATGCC
Source organism: uncultured Mucispirillum sp. (assembly GCA_944323205.1). Taxonomy (GTDB): domain Bacteria; phylum Chrysiogenota; class Deferribacteres; order Deferribacterales; family Mucispirillaceae; genus Mucispirillum. The sequence continues at coordinate 212,486 of CALURO010000001.1, forward strand.
AATAGCAATAATTGCAACCTGCACAGCCATAGGTATACCTACTCGTATATGCTCCCATAAATCATATTTAGTAACTTTCCAGTCACTGCCTTTCGCCTGAAGCTCTGGCACATATCTTCTTATATATTCAAAACATAAAAGACTTGCTGTAATCTGGGAAATAACTGTTGCAAGCGCTGCACCTGCTACCCCCATATGAAAATAAAGAATAAAAAGATAATCTAATACAATATTTACAATACATGCTGCAATTAAAAAATATAATGGCCATTTGGAATTGCCTATTGCTCTTAACATATTTGAAAAAAGATTAAAAAGAATTGCTGCTCCTGTGCCCCAGAATATTATAATAATATAATTATAAGCATTATCATAAAGCTCTGCTGGTGTTCTTATAACATGCAGAAGCCAGCCGGCAAGAAATACACTTGCAAGTGTTAAAATAATATTTATTATAAATGATAATATAAAAGATGCAGCAACACTTTTTCTAACACCTGCCTCATCTTTATTGCCAAATTTTTGTGCTGTAATGATAGAAAAACCGCCTGTTAAACCTTGAGCAAACCCTATCACAAAAAATACTAATGAACCAGTAACACCCACAGCTGCTAATGCATTAAATCCTATTGTTCTGCCAACTATCATTGTATCCGCTGTATTATACAACTGCTGAAAAATATTACCTATTAATAGTGGTATTGTAAAATAAATAATTAATTTTAAAGGACTTCCTACTGTTAAATCTTTTTTCATATATCACCCTGTAAAAAAATATGATTTACCAAGCCCACATACATTACAAAAAAGAAATTTTATTGTAAAGAAATATTTTTTAAAAAGCATATTTTATAAAAACTTTAATAAAAATGATGTATGTTAAAAAACCTTATTCCTATATTATATAACTTTATCTGCTTCAACCCCCCCCCATTTTTTTACAACACCTTATGTCACTTAGACGAGCGGTTTTTGCGAGGACTGCCGATTTCCCGAGCTATTGCTGAGGAATCAGAAATCGCACAGACTAGACCGACGCGAAGAGTCTATATAGGTGCAGGGGAGCGTCTTTTGCGACGCAAGGACTTTCCGACGAATAGGAAGGAATGAAAAGTCCGCAGCTGGACCGAAATTTTTATTATTGTTTAAAAGACAGGATGTCTTTCCGCTTGCGTAAGTGCGGGAGGGGTTCCCCCGACCAAACGCCTAAATAAAAAGTCTAGGACGGACTTTTTATTATTGATAATAAGATTCTTCGCCTACTATCGTAGGCTCTGAATGACAGTTATTACAATTATTTCTATTTTTACATATATTATCAAGTAGTTATAGCACTTTTTAATAAAAAATGGGGTACTACAAGAAATAAAAAAGGGTTTAGGCTGGAGGACCTAAACCCCTTTTTTTGTGTATTGGCACTACACTTTTTTATGGAATATACAAAGCTGTGGAGAGATGCCTTGTATATCTTTGGATTTTGTAAAATATTTTTTAAAAACCATTTTACAAAAGCCGAAGTTTTTTATACTCCCCCTTTTTTATAAGGGGGAGTTTTATATTTATTGTAATAATTGAGCTGCGTAGCTTGGGATTTGGTTAGCCTGTGCAAGCATTGCTGTTGCTGATTGTAATAACACTTGCTGTGCTGCTAAATCACTTGATGCTTGAGCTATATCTAAATCTCTTATACGGCTTTCTGCTGATACCATATTTTCCCTTGTTGTATTTAAGTTAGTTATTGTATATTCTAACCTGTTCATTTGTGCACCAGCTGTTGCTCTTGCTGCTGAGATTTGTTCAAGTGCCATATCTAATTTTGTTATTGCTTTTTGTGCATCATTAAATGTTGCTACATTTATACCGTCAATTCCCATACCTACTGTATCTAATCTGCCTATTGATATATCAATCACCTGCCCTTCATTTGCACCAACTGCAGCTTTTGTAGAGTTATCTTTAATATGCAGGAATGCCTCCTCTGCTCCAAGTTTATCTGTAAATACCATTTTACCATCTACAAAGTTTACATCTGCTGCTGATTCTGGATTAATTATTACATCTACACCTTCTATTACATTTCTTAACCTGTTATCTGTAACAATATCTTCACCTATAAACTCACCAGTATGGGCATCTGTTACTCTTACATTTAATGCAGAGTCTGCAGCTTCCTGAATTTGAGTGATACCTAATGCTGATAACACCGCCTCATCACCTACAAATGTTAAGTTAGATTCATCACCAAGCACTGCACTTTGGATTACAAATGTTCCTTCTACTGCATGGTCGCCACCTGTTGGAGTTTCTACAAATTTTACTAAGTTATTATTAACTGTTGTAGCAGAAGTATTTGTGCTGTCTGCACCCATGTCAAGCTGGTCAATTAAAGCAGAAGTTAATTTACGTTCTAAATCTGCTATTGTATCGCTGCCTTCAAGTGTTACTTTTGCAGTTTTACCACTGCCTGCATATATAGTTATCTCTTGAGTATTATCTAAAATCATTCTGCCATCAGAGTTTGTAAACTGTGCAAGCTGTGAAAGTTTTGTATATTTTGAAGCAACATCACCTTCACCAAGTATATCTATTGTGCCTGTGCCTGATACAACTGTGCCTCTTTCAAGTGTTATATCCATTTGACCATAAAATACATTACCTGATTTGTCCATTTGGGCGGTATGTATGGTATGAGTTGTGGCAGTATCCATATTTGTTGCATTAGCTGTAATATGCAGTGTTGAGCCTGTTGAGCCTATTTGGATTGATGCCGCTCCTGCAGCTTCTGCTCTTACACCTGCTACATTTACAAGCATTTTATCGCCATTTTCCCATGCTGCTGTAGCTGCAAATGATGCAGTCGCTGATGATAATACATAACCTGACAGACCTACTAAACCAGTGCTTATTGCACTTGCATTTAATACTGCACCTGCACTACTTACACTTGCATTTATCCATTCGCTGATTTCACCAGTTTTTGTATTCATTACACGGAAACGGATTTGACCAGTGCCATTAGCTGTTCTTGCTCCTAAGGCTTCTATTTCAATAGAATATGAGTTAGCACCTGTTGTAGCTGCATTTGCTGCTTGAAAGCCTGCTGCACTAAATGCTGCACTATTCATGCCACCTGTGCCGCCAGTATAGTATGCAGCTGCTGTTGTTGCTGCTGAGCCTGTAACTTTAATCTGTGTATTAGTTTCTCTAAGCATTCCTTTTATATTATCAAATTTTGTAATGCTTGTGCCATTTGTATTAATATCATAAGACATTTCACCTTCGCCTAAACGCATAATGTTTGATTTATACACTGAGTTTTGGCCCGGGTCTACATCATAAGACAGTTTATAGTTGCCTTCTGCTGGTGTTCCTTTAATAACAGCTTCAATATTATCTGTAGAAGCTGACCATAAAGCTGCTGCATCACCATTTAAAAGTTTTTTAGTGTTAAACTCTGTTGAGTTAGAAACTCTATCTATTTCTTCTTTTAACTGGTCTACTTCAAGCTGTAACATTGCACGGTCATTAGTTGTATAAGCTGGGTCACCTGCCTGAACTGCAAGCTCTCTTATACGCTGAACCATTGATGTCATTGAGCCCATCGCTCCCTCTGCTGTCTGCAGCATTGAAATAGCATCTTGAGCATTTGTTGCTGCTTTATTTAAGCCAGATATTTGTGCTCTTAATTTTTCTGATACTGCTAAGCCTGATGCATCATCTGCTGCAGTATTGATTCTTAAACCAGTTGATAATGATTTAATTGTTTTTGCAAGTTTGCTGTTTACGCTGTTTACGCCGCCTTGTGCGCCTATTGCTGTTGGGTTGTTAACGATTGAAAGTGCCATAATTTTCCTCCAGTTTTACTATAAATTATCTCTCCAAATAATTTATAGATAAGTTTTTTGTGCCTTTAAATTTGTTTTTTACTTTTTTAGATGCAACTCTATTGTTAAAATTTTGCATCATTTTAAAAAGTTAGTGTTTTGCGTGGTTATGAATTTTATAATAAGATTGCAGGCTCTCCACTTCCTTTTTACGCAATAATATTAATAAAATATAACCAGAATTATTCGTCCTTGCATAAAGCCTTACAGAAAACAAAAAAGCCGATAAGGATATCCTTACCGGCTCAATTATCTTGATACCTGTTCAGCTGTCATATTAAAAATATATACACTTATTTTTAATATACTAAATTTTAATTTTTTTATAAGGCAGCAAAAAAAGCCCACAAGGATATTTCCTTATGGGCTCAACTATTTTGATACCTTATAATATTTAAGATATATAATTTCCACTTTATATATCTTATTAAATTTTTAAATGTGACACTGGAACTGCTCCTTGTTTTAAGTAAGCTTTTGTTTCCTAGTCTCTCTCACATTTTTATTATCGGATAAGTTTTAATTTACTTTAATATTTTTTTTAAAAACTTATCTTTTTTCTTTGGGCTTTTCTTTATCTCTGCCCCCTGTGTAATAATTATCGGAGCTAAATTATAAAACTTTAATATTTTTTTAATTTTTTATTAATTTTTCAAATACTTTTATTATCAATATTTTATAGTATTTATAAAACCTTAATCATCAATATCCCCGTATAATTTGCCAACACATGAGCCACAGAAATCTATTTTTATATCTCCAAATATTCTTTTATCTTGTAATACAGCAGCTATTTTTCTTGCTTCTTTTAATGAAAAAGCATAATCTATAACTGTAAGTTTATCTTCTTTTATTTTTTTACAGCATACACTACTTTTTACTTTGCCTTCTTCTATTTCATAAGCAATAATATGTACAGGGTGCTTTTCTGCATTATGGTTTATTGCAAAAACATAAAAATATTCTTTATCGTCATCAAAAATACTTTCTTCAATAACTTCATCTAATACTGCAGGCTCTATAGCTTTTTTAAGCAGCACCATTTCAAGTCTTGATTCAAACTTCCTTTCAATAATATTTTCAAAAATCTCTTTTTTGTCGCTCATATTATCCTCCTTATAGTTATAAGATTATATCTTAAAATAAATTAATTATAAAACATATATTGAAAATATTATTAGTACATAAAATATTACAAACTATGGCTGTGCAACTTCTGCAAACCCAAAGATAACATCACCATCTCTTTTTAATTCAACCACACTCATATCGACTACACCTATTAAAAGCTCTGTTATAACATAATCATCATTTATATATTTTGTAGCCTTATTTTCTTCAAGTGATGGTGGATAATATTCATCTAACTGTGCTTTATCAGAAATTTTATTAAACTCAGTATTTTCAGAGAAAACATATTCTCTTATAATATTATATGCTGTATCCATATCAGAAGTATTTACAACAAATTTTTTATAATTTACATTATCATCACGGCCATAAGCATTTTTTATTACTAAATTTGAATCTTTACTAATTAAGTTTTTTCCAATAAATTCAGTTCCCATATCATATACTGTTAATTTATCAGTAATTTTTTCAGGCTCACTTTCTCCAAACGCATCTCTGAAATGCCACATACCTGTATAATCATATACATAAATTCCATCTTCTTTTTTTAAAAATAATAAATTAAAATCTACATCATTATATATAAATCTTAAATGTATCTTATTTTTATTTTTTCTTTTATCAGGTGCTTTTTCAGGCAAATGTATTAAAATATTATCAGAAAAATGTGCATTTTCTTTTAAATACTCTTTATATGCATAATATGCTTTATTTAAGTCATCTATATTTGTTTTATATACATCAGCACATAGATTACTATACATATATTCATTAAGTTTTACTTGTTTTTTATCTTCTGTAATATATTTACATGGACTATTAAATGATTCTTTAATAACTTGAAACTGACTTTCTTCTGCATAGCTGTAAACTGAAAATAGTAATATAAGTATAAAACTTAATTTTTTCATTATAGTATCTCCTTTTTGTTTATGTATAATAACATACTATAATCTGATATTTTACATGTCAAGAATATTATATTCTGGTGGTACCCCATTTTTTTACAACATTTTATGTCACCTTGATGCGAAGTGCTAGCGGAGCCGAAGAGTCTATAATTTTTACTAACTAGAACATTATAAGATTCTTCGCCTACTATCGTAGGCTCTGAATGACAGTTACCTGAGATTATTTCTATTTTTACATATATTATCAAATAATTATAGCATTTTTTAATAAAAAAATGGGGTACCACCAGTATTATATTTCTTTACTTATAGTTATTTAAAGATATTTTATAAAATAATGTATTTAGATGTGATATAAATAATTACACAAAAAAAGCCTTGAATAATCAAGGCTTTAATAAGTGCCCCTAGCAGGAATTGAACCTGCGACCTGCGGATTAGGAATCCGTCGCTCTATCCAACTGAGCTATAGAGGCAGTATTTCCCTGATTGAATTTATTTATTAAGACTTGTCATAGATATTCTCCTTTTTATCTTTTATTATCCTCCTATCTATAAAGCATAATTTATTAACTGCGTCAAGCTCTTTTTTTCTATCATTTGCTAAATATCGCTCTGTCATTGCAATAGAACTGTGTCCCAACATGTGCTGTATGACTTTAATATTGGTGCCATTGTGTAAAAGAGTTGTTGCAAAAGTTCTTCTTAAATCATGAAATCTGAAAAATTTAATATCTGCCTGCTTTAATGCAGTTTTAAAAGACCTCTTTACTTCTTTTGTTTTAAAAATATATTCACCATTGTCATATTCAAGCATATATTTATTTAATTCATCAAGCAAGTCTTGATGCAAACATATAAGCTGCCCCTTGCCTGACTTTGTTTCGCAGCCATCAAGCTGGTAAATATTACCTTGAATTTTTGATTTTTTCATATTTACTATATTGCTGTATCTCATACCAGTATATAATGCCGTTAAAACTATATAATAAAGCTCTTTATTCTTACTTTTTTTACAGGCTTCAAGTAGAGCATTCACTTCAAATTCATTTAATGCCCTGTTTCTGCTTTCCTCTTTATATTTTTTTATATATTTTATTGGATTTTCCTTTATCACTTTATCTTTAAGTGCAGTATTAAATATATGGCTTAAACAGGAACGATAGCGATTTTGAGTAGCTTGTGTAATCTTTCTGTCCTTTTTTAAAAGATGAAAGAAATTTATAATATCATTTTCTGTTATATCAATAATATTTTTTTTAACGAATGAATAGCTTGTAATTATTTTTAATTTACCAAGTATATCTCTAAAATTTCTATCTGTTTTAGCATTTTTTTGAAAAGGGATATAAGTATCCTCAATAAACCTCTCTAATGTGATTTTGCCATTATCTATATTACCTGAAATTAATATAGATGTTAAATCAGTGATTTGTTTTAAAATTTCTAATTTTGTCATAGTGTAACTCCTTGCTGTTTTTTTGTTAAATACAGCAAGGAAATTACCAAAAACATTAAAACACCAAATACATTATAAGTAATGAAAGTATAATATTGCCAGAAAGTAATAATTTTACATAAAAATTACTTGTGAATAGTAAACTATTTTTTTCTTCATTAACTTTGTTTAATTTATCTATTTTATCAGCAATAAAATATAGAGTTTCCTTTAATTTTTCATCAGTTGATTTTTTAATTTCGTTAGTAAGTAGTTGCACTTTTGAAAGAAATTCTTTATCATTTTCAAGCTTTTTATCATCTAAATAAATTTTAAATTCATCAATAATATCTCTCTGCTGGTGTCCTATACTATCAATATTATTATCAAGTTCGCTTGCATATTCTTTAAAAACATATTTTGCAATAGTATAAAACATTAAAACAGGGTCATTATTTTCAATGATGGATTCATTATTTAAAGCAATAGTTTTGATTAATTCTTCAAACTCTGCATCATCAATTTTATATATTTTACTCATTATATTCACCTTTGATTTAATAATTTTATTCTTTCAACAGCTCCATCAGCCTCTATTAGCTCTGAATATGTAGAAAGCATAACATCTTTGAAAAAGTCAATTCCTTCATCTTTTAATTCTTTTTCAAGCAATTTTAAAATTTCGTGCAGTGCAGCATTGTGCATAAAAATCAAACTACTTATATCACCATTGATTTTAGAATATACTTTTTTATTCTTATCAATAATTATTCTTAATTCTGCATAAATATCATGATTATTTTTCATCTTTTACTCGTAAATTATACACATATTCAAGCATATCTAAAAGCTTATTATTTTCAAAAAGATAATCATAGAATTTATATGATAACATAACTAATGTAGTATCATTATTAGAATCAAAAATTCTACCAGACGTATCAATATAAATATCTTTATACCATTTTTGTTTTATTGGTGTATCTATATTTTCAATAATTTCTGCTTCATCTTCATTAGAATCATGTTCAGTAATATCATTATCATCTTTTTCATCAGTTTGTAACTTTTGAACTCTTTCATTAATGATAGTATTTTCTGGTTCATCTAAATAATCTTCAATATTAGGTCTTACTAAATCTTCTTCTGTAATAATAGAGTTATCATCATTATTGGATAGGTTATTTAATTTATCAATAATATTCCTATTAATATTATCAATACTGTTAATATAATCAAGTGCTGCTGCATATATATCTGGTTCAGCATTATTTAGAAATTTATTAATTTCTACAATTAAAGTAATATCTTTTGTTTTTGGCGTAAGTAATTTTTTTATATCATCATCAATTTTTGCATAATTATAGTATAGAGTAACATATGAGTTACTTTTAGATAAAGACTGTGCAATCTCTTTCTTTTTTAGCTTTTTAACATCTATTAAATATTGAATAGTATCAGCTATTTCAGTAAAAGTTAACTCTGACCGTTGGATATTTTCAATAAGCTGTTTTTCTCTTATATCGTCAGGTAAAGAATTTATAATAATAGCTGGTATTGATTTTAAGCCTGCATATTTAGCAGCTTTATACCGTCTTTCACCATAACAAAGCAAATATTTTTCACCTTCATTTTTTTTAATAACAGTGATAGGTGATAGCACACCATGCTGCTTGATAGAATCTGCTAAATTATCTATTTCATAAAATGTTTTTCTTGGCTGCTTTATATCTACTACTATATCATCAATATCTATTTCCTGAAATTTCTCTTCATCAGCACTCATTAATAAATCACTTGTTTTTTTAATACCTTTTAAAAAATCCATATAATCACCTCTTACATTTTTGAATATATTGTATCAAATACATTAATTAATTCTTTTTTATGTTTTGAATTAGTTTTAAAAAACGAGACTTGATTAGCACTAGCATTAGCTAAATCATTTCTGTATTTAATAAATGGCAAAAATAAATCCTCCCCATATTCAGCATATAATTTTTCTAAATTTTTACTCTGCCTTTTATTTGTAGTTATTACTCTTGATGGAAGAACACCAAGAAAAGACATCTCTTTATTTCTGTGCTTTTTCACATTAAATATAGTATTAAGCATTAGAGATAAGCCTTGCAACGAATATATTTCAAGTTCAATAGGTGTTATTACATAATTTGATAATTCTAGTGAATATATAAGTTTATTAGAAAGCACTGGTGCTGTATCTATAAGAATATAATCAAATAAAGTATATAAATCTTTTAGGTTCTGCAAATAGTTAATAGGATTATCAAATTCATTTTCATTTGATAAATCAATAGTAGACTTGAAAAGATTTATTTCATCTTTTTTTATTTCAGAAATTTTAGCCGCTAAAATATTTACATCATCAGTAAAAAGTGAATAAGTATCGCCAATAATATTAGCATTACCTAATGAATATGAACAATTAGCCTGCGTGTCTGTATCTATTACCAATACAGATTTATTTTTAAAATCTTTTAAATAATAGGCAAAATTAATTAAAAAAGTGGTCTTGCCAACTCCACCTTTTTGGTTTGCAACAGTAAATATCATATTCACACTCCATTATTTTATTTTGGTGTTATAATAATGAATACTTCTGTAAACTGAACTAATATTGAAAAATTAGAAAAAAGGACTTGAAAAAATATGAAATATTGATTATATTGAGAGCAGAACACAGGGACTAATTGTGATTAGTCCTGTAGTTAGATTTGAATAGTCAAAAATAACCACCTGCGGCAATCAGGTGGTTATTTTTTTATATAAAAAATTATGGTTGCTGTTACCAGCATTAATATAAATATCGTTAAATGATGTTCATAAACCATAAGCCACCTCCTAATATTGTCCGAACGGCAAATCCGAATGGATAAAAGGAAAGTGACTAACCACAAAACAGTCGCACTGTGTTCCGTAAATAATCTATCATCATATCTTAAAAATAACAAGTCAAAAAAAATTACATTAATCCATCTTTTAGTGTTCAGTTGCCACCCGTATATAAAAATACAGGTGATAAAACTATGATTAAAGTAGAAGAAAATAAGAGAAACATTGAAATGATAAAAAAAACATTAGGTTCAGTTTTTATGGATAAATTACAAGACCCTAATGTGATAGAAATAATGTGTAACAGTGATGGTTCATTATGGATAGATGAACTTGGAAAAGGTATGAGTAAAGCAGGCAGCATTAATCAATATAATGTTCAAGCAGCAATCAATGTTATAGCTTCAATGCTAAAAATCACAGCTACAAAAGAAACCCCGATAATTGAAGGTGAGTTTCCACTAGATAATTCAAGGTTTGCTGCTCAACTACCCCCAGTTGTAGCAGCACCTACCTTCGCTTTAAGAAAAAAAGCCAGTCTAGTATTTACATTAGAAAATTATGTTGAAAAAGGCATGATGACTGAACACCAAAAGGACATCATAAAAACAGCTATAAGAGAACATAAAAATATTGTAATAGTAGGTGGCACGAGTTCTGGCAAAACTACATTAACTAATGCCTGCATAGACTATATGTCAAAAATTGCAGATGAAGAAAGAATAATTATTATAGAAGATACAGGAGAAATCCAGTGTAAAGCTGAAAATTCAGTTTTATTTCATACATCAGTTCACACATCTATCACAGACCTTTTAAAGACTACATTAAGAATGCGACCAGATAGAATAATCATAGGTGAAGTTAGAGACCATACAGCATTAGACCTGCTTGATGCCTGGTCTACAGGTCATCCTGGCGGAATATCTACAATCCATGCAAATAATTCATTACAAGCCCTTGACAGAATAGAGGGGCTTGTATCAAGGCACAATAATGCACCAGATGATAAAAAATCAGTAATAGGTAATGCAGTAGATTTGATTATTAATATTAGAAAAACTGGAACAGAAAGAAAAGTAGAAGAGATATTAGAAATTGAAAAGTATGACAAAAGTAAAAACGAATATGTTTTTAAATATATCAAATAAATTTTCAATGGAGGATAAAAATGAAAACAAAAATTACTTTAATTATTTTAATGCTTGTTTTAACAAGCTCATTTGCTTATGCAGGTGGCACACTGCCTTTTGAAAGTGGTCTTACAAAAATCAGTAATTCTTTATCAGGTCCTGTTGCAATAAGTATTGCAATTATAGCATTTGCAGCAGCAGGAATAATGTATGCATTTAATCCAGATTTAACAGCACTTATAAAAGGTTTAATAGGTTTATGTATTGCATTAGGTGTTATGTTTGGTGGTAAAGTATTTACAGATTTAATAGCTGCACCATCATCAAGCGGTAATATAATACCATATTCATATATAATTGAGCAGGCTCAAAATGAACAACAGAATTTATAGATTTGGCTGGCGACCAGTATTATTTATGGGTGGCGACAGGGAATTAGTCTTAATGACTGCATTATTTTCTGGAATGATAATGTTTTACAGCTTTGATTTACGATTATTTATCATAGCTTTTATTCTTTTTATGGTGTCATTAAAAGCATTTAGAATGATGGCAAAAGCTGACCCATTAATGAAAAATGTATATTTAAGACATACTAAATATAAAGGTGTGTATTTAGCTAAAAGCACGCCTTTTGTAGTAAGTCATAAAATTTATAAATAAATGGTGTTATATGTATATGTTACTTATAGGAATTATAATACTTGCTGCATGTATATCTGGAATAATACTACTGCTTATTTTTTTACGACTGATAGATATTAACAGCTTTTTTAAAACTAACACATATAAAAGAAGAAACGAAGGATTTAGTGATTTATTGCAGTATGATACTGTTATTGAAGACGGTATAATATTATTAAAAAATGGTTCATTATTATCTGGATTTTATTATCAAGGTCTAGATATGTCTGAAATGGCAAGAGAAGACCAAGATGTATTAAGTGCAAGAATATCAAAAGCAATTTTTGAATTAGGCACTGGCTGGACAGTTAATTTTGATGCAATCAGGCTTGAAAGCAGAAATTATCCAGACAGAGCATTTTCATCATTTGAAAAAGAAATTAGTTTTGCTATTGACGAAGAAAGACGAGAACTTTTTTCTAATCGTGGCACAATGTTTAGAACAGAAAATTTTCTAACAGTAACATATACACCGCCAGCATTAGTTACTAATAAAATAGTAGATATGATGTATACAACTGATGAAAATGGAGAAAAGCTATCATATTATGATAAAAATTTAATCCATTTTAAAAATAAATTAAATAGCTTTTTTGCCATTTTATCCACAATATTTAAAATAGAAAGATTAGGCAGAACTGCATATATATTAGAAGATGGTTCAAAACATACCAGAGATATTTTTTTAGAATACTTGCATTACTGTGCAACAGGTAAAGTGCAGGCAATTAATACACCACAAAATATTGATATAAAATTAGACAGTCTAATATGTGGTGAAGATTTTATTACAGGCATACATCCAAAAATTGGCAAGTATTATATATCAGCAGTAGCAATTGATGGCTTTCCAGCGGAAAGTTATCCAACTATATTAAACAGGCTTTCAGACATCCCAGTTACAACAAGATTTTCTACACGATTTATCTGTATAGATAAATTTGAAGCAGAGAAAAAGCTGGAAGCTATTAAGAAAAGATGGCAGCAAAAGCAGCGTGGTATGATGCAGGTTATATTAAATCAGCCTCAAACAGATACAAATACTAACTGGGATGCTGTAGAGATGACGAATGATGCAATAGAAGGTATCACGCTGCAAAATAGTGAAAGAGCAATATTTGGCTATTATACAGCCAATATTATACTTATGGAGGAAAAGCAGGAAGATTTAGAAAAATGGTCATTAGAAATCAAGAAAATAATAAGTGCATTAGGATTTAATGCACGAATAGAAACAATCAACACAGTAGAAGCCTTTTTAGGCAGTCTGCCAGGACATAATATAGAAAATATAAGACGGTTCTTTTTACATTCTTTAAATCTAGGGGATTTAATACCAAAGCATACAGTCTGGACAGGTTATGAAAATGCACCTTGTGATAAATTTCCAGCAGAATCACCATGCTTAATTGAATGTGTAACGACAGGTAATACACCATATCATCTCAACCTGCATGTAAAAGATGTAGGTCATACATTAATAGTAGGTCCAACAGGAGCAGGTAAATCTACTTTATTATGTATGATAGCAGCACAAGCATTTAGATATAAAGGAGCAACAGTCTTTTCATTTGACAAAGGTATGTCTATGTTTGCATTAAATCAGGCATTAGGGGGAACTCATTTTGAAATAGGAAGTGAAGACAGCACTATATCATTTGCACCATTTAATTATATTGACACACAAGAAGAAAGAACATGGCTTGTGTCTTTTGTAGAAAACATATTACAGCTTAATAAAGTAGTAATAACACCAAATATAACTGCAAGTATTTATGAAGCAATTAATAGGTTATATGAAGTTAAGCAGGCACATAGTTCTGATAATAAATTTTATATAACTATAACAGACTTTATAGCACAGCTGCATAATCAAGGAACAGATTTACAAGAGATTATGAACCAGTATGATACATCAGGAGCATATGGTGGTTATTTTTCCAGCTCAAAAGATAATTTAGACTTTCAAAATTTTGTTACCTTTGAGTTAGAAAAATTAATGAATTTAGATGATAAAATACTACTTCCTGTGCTTGATTATTTATTTAGAAAAATAGATTTAAGATTAAAAGGACAGCCAGCTTTTTTATTAATAGATGAAGCATGGATTGCATTTAAAAATCCAATATTTTCAAAAAGAATAATAGAATGGCTGAAAGTATTTAGAAAAAGAAACTGCTCTGTGATTTTAGCAACTCAAAATTTAGCTGATACATCAACAAGTGATGCAGAAACATTATTAAGTGAATTAATCATATCAACTGCTAGCAAAATATTTTTACCTAATCCAGCAGCTATTAAAGATGAATTTAAAATAATTTATAAAAAGTTCGGATTAAATGAGCAACAGATAAAAATAATAGCTAATGCAATCCCAAAACGGCAGTATTTCCACTATACAGAAGAAGGCAGCAGACTTTTTGAGCTTGCAATAGGCGAATTAGCTTTAAAATTTGTAGCTGTATCAACAATGCCAGAAATAAATATGATTAAAGGCTATATAAATACTTATGCTGATAAGTGGATATATCATTACTTATCAGATAAAGGAATAAACTTAAATAAATATCTAACATATTTCAATTCAGGAGTAAAAGATGGAAATATTTAAAAAAGATAAATCTAAAAAGGATAGTTATGAATACAAAGAAAATCCTAATTTAAATGCAAAAAATGTATGGAACAGCAGGATTTCAGAATTTTTTTTGGAAATATAGAGCTTGGCAGCTGTTGGCAATATTATCACTGCTTGTTACATTAGTAGCAGTAAGTGGTGTTATATATATTGGCAGTCAGTCAAAATTTATACCCTACATTGTAGAAGTAAATAAATTAGGTGAAACAATTGTAGTTGGCAGAACTCAAACTGGAACTATAAAAGACCCTAGAATAATCAGAGCAAGGGTAGCAAATTTTATTGACACATTAAGATTAGTATCAGTAGACCCAGCATTACAACGAAACTATATATATAAAACTTATGAAAGTTTAAGGCGAGGCGACCCTGCTTTTGAAAAAGCCAATATATTCTATCAAGATAACAAAACAAATCCATTTAAGTTAGGTAAAAATATTTCAAGGAATATAGAAATAAAAAGTTTGAACCGTCAAACCGACGAAACATATCAAATAGACTGGCTTGAAAAATCATACGACAAAAAAGGAATACTATTATACATAAAAGAATTTAGAGCATTAGTAACAGTATTTTTATCGCCTATTGATGTGGAATCAGTAGACCAGTTAATAGAAAACCCATTAGGAATTTACATTAGAGATTACAATATATCAGAGCTTAAAACATCAGAGAATGATATTATAAAAAATAACAGTAAGGAAGTGTATGAAGATGAAAATAAATAGCTTTATTTTAATATTTTTGATTATTTCAAGTAATTATGTTTATGCACAAACAATAGGTGAAATACTATCAGGCTCACAGATAGAGGCAAATAGTAATTTAACAGCAAATGAAAAGAAAGCATTAAAAATAGTTAATGAATGGACAAAAGGCAACAGAGTATCACCAATAACAAGAGGTAATAATGGTGAAATAGAATTAATATATGGATTAACTCAACCACAGATATTAACAGCAATATTGCAAGTTACAGATATACAATTTGAAATAGGTGAAGTAATTACATCTATTCATATAGGTGATACTGCCCGCTGGGTAGTAGAACACATTAAATCAGATACTATCAGAGGTTATCAAGACCATATTGTAGTCAAACCAAAAGATACTAATTTATTAACATCTTTAATAGTAGTAACAGATAAAAGAACATATCATATGCAGCTTAAAAGTAATGAAAAACTGTATTATCCAATGGTTAAATTTCATTACCCTGCAAGCCTGCTAGTTAGAACTACTAATGACATATCAGAACCAGAAAAAAGAAAAATATCTGTAAAAGATATAGCTACTGGTTCATATCTTAAAGATTTAAATTTTGATTATACAATAAAAGGCAATACAAAATTTAAACCTGTTAGAGTTTATAATGATGGAGCAAAAACTGTTATTGAAATGCCTCGCTCTGTAAAATCAACGAATATCCCATTACTTATGACATTAGAACCTGAAAGCAAAAAACCAGTGATTGTAAATTACAGGTATCAAAATAATAAATTTATTGTAGATGCATTATTTGATAAGGCTGTTTTAATTTCTGGTGTGGGAATGAAACAAAAGAAAATAACTATTATAAGAGAGGTAGAGTAAAATGAAAAAAATATTATTAATGTTTATATTATTAATTTTATCAGGCTGTGCTGCAAAAGATATAAATGTTATCACAGTTAAACTTGATGATAAGCTAAATGAAGTTATTTATACAGACACAATAGATTTATTAAATAAGTATATAAAGCCAGATAAATCAAACCTTATAATATACAGCACAGAAAATAAGTTTTTAAATAATTTGGAGCAGCATTTAAGGATAGCAGGTTATGCTGTCCTTGTTACACCAAAAGAAATTAATACTAAAGAAAATGATTATATTTTTGGTTATATTTTAGATACAGTTGATAAGAAAAAAGTGAATAAAAGGACTATTAACACAATTAGATATTCTTTTATTTTGAATAATACTTCTTGTTCAAGACTTTATGAAATCAATACAACTGATAACGAATTATTATTTAAATCAGACTGGGCTTGTTATAAGGAAGGATAATATGGCATTTTTAGACGGCAGAATAAAAGATGTGTTAAATAGTGTCAGTGTAAGAAAACTTACAAATACACCTAAAATGGCAATCCTGCTATTTTTAATCATCATATTTGGGCTTACTTTAATTGTAATATTAAATGCTGATAAAAGAACACGAGAAGAAGCAGCTACAACAGAGCTTAAAGTAGAAGAAACAGAAGAATATGATGATAAATTTATAAAAAATCAAGCTGATTTATTAGGCTATGATGAAACAAATACTGATAAGCCTAAAAACTTAAAAAAAGAAGAGTATGAAAAAATATTTGCCCAAGACCCTGCTTTTATAGCTGAAAAGGAAAACCAGTCAGAAATGGAAGATGAGTTTTTAAAAGAAGCAGGGCTTACACCAGAAAATGAAAAGAAAGCTGATGAAATACTATCAATGCTTGAAGAACAGACTAATCTTGCAAAAGATATACCAGCATTACCAGTTTTAATTCTGCTTGATAAAAATACAAATATGTATGGTGTAGCAGGTTCAAATGAAAAATACCCAAATGGCGAAAAATTAGATAGTGCTGTTAATACAGTATATTTAACACCAGAACAAAAGCAGGCAATGCAGGAAGCACAGCTAGAAGAAGCTAAAACAAAATACCAAGAATTACAGGAAGCATTAAAAAGTGCAACTTTAATAGTGAAAACTGAAAATCCTAAACAAGAAAACCAGAACAGAAATACTGAACATATACCAAGCTATGAAGATAATCTAAAAACAGCTCTTGAATATACAAAAGCAATGCAGGAAAAAAGGGAAGAAAAGCCAGCAGATATACTTGATGATACTTTTACTTTAAATGCACAAGTTAAAAAGGCAAGGAAAGGTGAAATAAAAACTGGTTTTGTCATACCAGCAACACTGCTTACTCAAATAGAAAGTGCATTAAGGGGTATGGTTATCGGACAGGTAAGGCAGTCTGTATATGATACTGCTACTGGCGATATATTACTTATTCCACAGGGAACAAAATTAATAGGCGATTACCAATCAGATGTGCAGTTTGGAGCAAAACGAATATTTGTAAACTGGAAACGGCTTGTATTTCCTAATGGTTCATCTTTTGATTTAGGAAGTATGCCGGGAGCAGATATGTCTGGAACTTCTGGATTTAGAGATAAATATGATTCTCATTTTTGGAAAATGTTTGGAAATGCACTTTTATTCAGCCTTGTAATAGCTGGAGTTAATATGACACAGACACCTGATTTATTATATCAATATATCCCGCTTTCTGGACGCGATGCAACAAGTGCTTTAAGCGAAAGTGTAGGGCAGTCATTAGGTGAAACATTATCACAAATCATTCAAAAGAATTTAAATCTAGCACCAGATATAACAATCAGGTCTGGTTATTTATTTAACATTATGATTACAAAAGATTTTGTTTTACCAGAATATGTTGAATAAAAATTTTAGCGGCTAAAATTTTAAAGGAATAAAATATGGATAAATTATCAGAACGAATACAAAAATATACACCATACTGGCAGGATAAATTAATAGAAGCCTTCCCCTTGTCAGATATTTCATTAAAGGATTTTTCTTATTCTGATTACTGGATAAGCAATACCAGTATAAATATATGTGATGTAGCAGGCACTATGCATACAGATTATATAGGCAAAAGCTGGCGGTGGTTATTAGAAAATGGAAAAAGAATGGTAAGCAACTTAGAACTGCTTGATAAAAACCCTGTATATTATGAAGAAACCATAAAAAAAGAGCCATATATGCATTTTATAAAAGTAGATAATAAAGTATATGTTGGCACTGATGGAAATCATAGAACATGTATAGCTAAATTTTTATTTGATATGCAAGGATATACCACATTACACGGTGTAATGCTTGAAGAATATTCCATAAATTATGAAATATATAATTTATATTCTATAATAGAAAACTTTTCACATCATAACCTGCTTTACTGGATAGTAAAACCATTTAAAAATATTATTGAAAGGCTTGATGGTGCAGGCTGGAAGCGTGATAACTACCAGCTTGGAATAAAAATTACAAACCCTAAAAATAATTATTCAATCATCATAACATCTATGACTGAATTTGTGGATATTATAAATGATTACAACAAATTATTTCATAAATTTAATGGAAAATATAAAAATCTATGGCAATAATTTTTATGTGTTCAGTTGGTATTAGTATATATCAATAGGAGGTAAATATGAGTAATTTTTATGTGGTATCAACTATAAATAATATCAAGAATACAAAATTGTTTAAAAAAGATAAAAGGAGAGTAAATAATATGGGAGCTAAAAATATTCACTTATTTCATTTTTTTATTTTTATCTGGAGTAGTAATATTACTATTTCTTTTATTGATTTTTTATCATGATGTACCACAAAAAACTCAAAGTATAGAAGAGTATGAGAAATATATAAATATTATTAATAGTAATGGCACCGCAACAATATGTACAAAAGTGATAGGTGATTTTTAAAGATAATTTAATAACTTATATTAATCATAAATATAATACTAATGTTTTAAAGGATATAGAAGACTTTAATAAGAAAGTACAAGAATATAGAAACTCAAAAAATAATAGATAATATTAAGGGTAGATAATATGTGGGATAAATCTGTATTAAATATTATAGCATCATTAGGACCTATTGTTGCATATTTAGTGTTGATGAGGCATTTTGAATATACAAAACCAGTTGTATTTGTGGTATTAATAGTTCTTGGTTGCAAGGTTGGTTTAGATGGATTAATTCTTTTAGAGACATATGACAGTCACAAAGAATTGCAACAGATAAGTGATAAATATAGTGAAGAACTTGTTTGTAAAAACGGCATATTAGGTCGAGTGGAAGCCGAACAAAGAAAAAGTTTATATAAAAGTATATATTCTGACCAAAGTGGAGATATCGTTGCTTATAAAAAACTGGAAATTAATAATAAACTTTATTCTTTGTTTTATGATGATAAAGATTATTATAATGTATTATATTTCGTTCCTGTATCAACAAATGGATGTAAAGAATACGAAGTTAATAAAAATATTAAAAGTTTATTAAAAACTATTAATAGTCGTAATAGTGGATATAAAATATTACTTAACTAAGGATATTTCCTTTTACTGCTGCTTTTTTAGTAATAACATATTTAGCAATCTCAAATGCTGACGTACCACATAAAACAAAAAGTATCAAAGAATATGAAAAATATATAAATATTATTGATAACAACAGTGCTGTAACAGTATGCACAAAGAGAGAAACAGAATGGAGGTTAGAAAATAATGCAGGACAGAAAATTTATCTTTATAAAGGACAGTATGTAGTTTTTTCAACTTTTTCGTCTAATTTTGAAATTCAAGCAGTAATAAGTAAAGAATTTTTTAAAGACAATTTTGATTTTGTAGGAAGAACATTTTTAAAATTTACTCATAAAAATGGATGTGAAGAAACAAAATATGTTGGTGTTTTATGCACAACAAAAGATAAAAAGGAGAAAGAGAATGATTAAAAAATTAATATTTTTTATCCTATTCTTATTTATTGGAACAGCTTATAAAAGCTATGCACAAGTTCAATCTGTAGCAGATTTTGTAAATATGCCACATAATGTTTTGACTGGTGTAAATACTTTGCAAGCAATTACAGAAGCTACTAAACAATACAAGCTGCTTATGGACGAGTATAAAATGATGGTTCAAAATATGGCAGCACCATATTTCTGGGTTTTTAATGAAGTTAAAAATTTTGATAAAAATATTGATAGATACAAAGAGCAGTATAAAAAGTATGGTGATAAAGCTGCGTGGGAAGAACATTTTGCTTCATTATTAGACCCAGATACTTATGCTAACAGCCCATGTTATAAATTTGGAGGCTGTTCACCAGAAGAGAATGCTAGGCTAGCAAAACAAAGAGAGTTTGCTTTAAAAAATGCTGCCGAAGTAAGCAGAAATTTTGTAAACAAATTTAATGAGTTATCTGATGAATACAAAAAAAGACTTGGTATTGTAGAAAAAGTATCAAAAAACAGTGAGCAGGCTGATGGGCAAATTAAAGCAATTGGAGCAAGTAATGAATATCTGCATGTATTAAACTCATCTATAATTGAATTAACCGCAAAAATGGATACTTTTTTAGAAGCATATAATGCAATGAATCTGATTGAGCTTGAAAAACATAGAAGAAGAGATGCTATGCTCAATAATAATGCTAATAATAAAGTTACAATTAAAGTGCCAATTGATAATAGATTATATTTTACAGATATAGAAGGCTCTCTTTGGTAGAATATGAAAAAAATACTATTTTTAATATTAATAATAATTATAATTCCAAATATTCTGCTAGCTCAATCAGAAGTTCAACTTACTTTTGACTATATCCAAGATGTAAAGAATGAAATTTATAGAAATTCTACATATTGGATGGCAACCATAAAAAAAGTAGCACTAAACCTTTTTTATGTATTGGCAGGTATAAGTTTTATTGCCAAATTTATTATGGATATAATGAGTAAGGGTGAAATTGATACAAGAGAAAGTATAACATTTATTGTTAAATTTGTAATAACTACTGGATTTTTTTATTACCTGCTTGATAATGGTTCAGATTTAGCAAAATCAATTGTAACCAGCTTTGAAGAGCTTGGTAAAGATGCAGTAAGTGGACAACTATCTTTTACAAACCTATTAGATATTGGATTTAAAATGTTAGGTTCTGGTGATGCTATTGGCTGGGGTGATTGGGAAATTAAAATAGTCCATTTTGTTTTATCCGTCCTTACATTAGTATTTTTGGTAATTATGTATGCAAATCTCATTATAGAAGAGATTGCAGCCGCTATCATGATTTATGCTGGTTTTTTTGTATTAGCTCTTGGTGGTATGGACTATACAAGAGATAGTGCAATAAATTATTTCAAAGCTATTTTAGGCATATCACTTAAAATATTAACTATTATGCTATTATTATCTATTACTATCGGTATATTAAATGATTTGGTCAAAGATTTAAATCTTGGCAGCGATAATAAACAAGCTGATGCAATGATAATATACAATATACTGGTATCATTTTTAACAGTATTCTTCCTTGCTTTACTTTCAATGAAAGTTCCAGATGCAGTCTCTAACCTTGTAAGTTCTGCTTGGGGTAATATGTCTGGATTGACTTTAATGGGAGGTATCGCACTAGCCACTAATATTGCACAAAAAACAGCAAATGCAGTTCATTCAGCATTCAAAGGCGGTAAAAATGCAGTTGCTGGTTATAAAGATTACCAAAAAAACAAAGAAATAAGTGAAAAGAAAAAAGAAGCAGAATCCAGGGGAGAAGACACATCATTAAATCCTATGTTTAATAAGCAAAAAACAGGAGGTGGTGGTGCATATTATGGCGGTAAAGCAACAGCTGCTATATCTGATAAGCTGGGTGGCATTTTTGGTAATAAAAGTGAAATGTCAGATACAAATATTGATAATGATAATACTTCAAATACAACAGTAAACAATAATAATACTGAAAATACCACATCAACACCACAAAAAGATAATAAACCAGAAAGCAGTTCATCAGAGCAAGGAACAGATATACAAAAAAATAATGGAAATATAAGTAATTCAGAAAAAAGTCATTTAGATAATGGAGGCAGAGATGTATAGAAAAATAATATATACTTTAAGTCTTTTCATCATAACTATCAATTGCTATGCGAAAGATTTCCCTGTTAATAATGAATTTACAGTAGAAGAACGGCTTAATTGTGCAATACAAGCAGGTTTAAAATATAATATTCCAGTTGATGTGCTGCTTGCAATATCATCAATAGAAAATGGCAATATTGATACAATTAGCAAAAACACAAATAATACTTATGATTATGGAGTTATGCAGATAAATTCTGATTATATTCTAGATTTAAATGAAAAATTAAATCTGAAATTAACACCAGATGATTTTTTGAAAAGGGACTGTTTTTCATTTCAAACCGCAGCTTATAAGTTAAAGGAGCATATCAAATTTGATAAAGGCGACTTACTAACAAGGCTTGCTATGTATCATTCTAAAACACCAAAATATAATGAAATTTATAAGAAAAAAATAGTAGCTCATTCTAAATATTGGAGTGATTTTTTACTAAAAAATAATTTTAAACTGTATCTATATTCAGAAATACAGTAGGAGGATATATATGAAATTTTTTAAATTTTTTATTCCATTGATTTTATTATCAATAGTAACTGTCTTTATTATTAGCTGTGATAAAGGCACGGACACAGTGGGTTTTGATTATTATATGGATGCTAACGACAGACGGGTAGTTCATTTTAATGCAAAAGGTAAAAGTGATTTTGGCGAATTTGAATATACTTGGTCTTTCGGTGATGGTAGCACTGGGCAGGGAAAAGACATTACACATGAATTTTCCGATTTTGGAAAATTTACAGTAATTCTTACTGCAACAATAGAAGACAGTAAAATTGAAACTACTGTCTCAAAAGAGATAGAAGTAGTAATTCCGAAAATAACTGACCTTGATTTTGAAGTGTCACCAGACAAAAAAAATCCTAGATTATACAATTTCAAAGCTGTATCTAATACAGATTACGGCAATGTGGAATATGAATGGGATTTTGGCGACGGTATGACTGCCAGCGGTGAAACAGTGCAATATGGATTTGAATATTTTGGAACATATGAAATAGGCTTGAAAGCTAAAATTTCAGAATATGAGAAAATAGAAAGTATTAGAAAAAAATATATAGAGATAGCTGCACCAGCTATTACAAGATTAGAATTTTATGCAGAGCAGGACGATGATGACCCATTTTTATATCATTTTAAACCGATAGCAGAAGCAAGCTGGGGAACACTTGAATATGAGTGGTCATTTGGTGATGGTAAAATAGCTTATGATATAGAAGAGCCTACAAATACATATGGCAAATATGCAAGCTATAATGTGCAGTTAAAAGCAAAAATAAAAGAAACAGGGGCAACTAGAACAGTAAATCAAGAAGTAACAGTTCAGCCTCCAGTATTTAAAAATTATGAGATAACATACACAGTAGACCCTAATGACCCATTGCAAATATATTTTACCATAGAGAATAAAGATGGTGAAAATAATGAAGATATGAGCCAGCAGGACAGTTTTATATGGGAATTTGGCGATGGTGATACTTCCAGCGGATTAAGGGTAAATCATAGATATGAAAGCTATGGCGAAAAGACAGTATATGTTACACTGCGGACGGCACAGCAGACACAAAAGACACTTACTAAAACATTTACACTTGAAACACCTCATATTAATAATATAAAAATTACAGGGACACCTAGTATGAAAGCAGGTAATATTATTGAATATAGAGTAAGTGCAGATTCTGAATTTTCTGATGAAATAGAATATTCGTGGGAATTTGAAGACGGCACTCAAAAAGCAGGTCGTGCAGTTCAAAGAGAAATGTCTTTTTGGCCTATGGCAAATGACAGCGGAAATATTACTGAAAATATCTATATTAAAGCTAGTATTCCAAGATTAAATGTATCTGTTAAAGAAACAAAAGAAGTGCAGGTTGTAAGACCAACGATAAAAAATTTAAAAATTAATTGTAGTAATGAAGCATCAAAAAATAAACTAGAATGGATATGTGATCCAAGGGGATTAGGCGAAAATGTTACTTCATCACACGGTGGCGATATTGAGTATGAATGGGTTTTTAATGGACAAACTTATACTGGAGCTAATCAAAGATTTACTTTTGGAACTTACGGCACTACTAACACTATTACACTTGTAGCTAAAATTGAAGATACAAATATAACAAAAACAGAAGTTTTTCAAGAAGTTAGTAATTTAAGTGGCGTAGGTTTTAGTTGTAATACTAACATTGGTGATAAGCAGGAGGATTTAAAACTAGAATGCACTGCAAACTATGATGGAACACATTCTAATGTTATAATTAAGTGGGATTTTGGTGAAAATAGTGATAAGTATTTTAGAAATGAAAGTGAGCATACATATGAAAAAGCTGGAACATATCCAGTCACAATGAAATTTGATTCAAATCAGGTAATGGAACCAATGGAAATAACTAAAGATTATACAGTATTAGTCAATGTATCATCATATTTTGACAGGGGAGATAAAACTGGAACTGCTGATTGTGGTGGCTGGCAGACAAAAGGAAAATATACAGTATATCGTAATAATTTTGACTTATTTAATAAAGATGATTTTATTATAACAAACACTTTTTCTACTGCAAATACAAGTTGCAAGTGTAATGGTGCAGGCTGGAATTTTACAGACAATGTATGGCACGGATGGGACGAAAAATCAGCTGATTGCTGGGGAAATATTGACCAATTGGTAAATACTACCATATGTGCTAAGGCTGACCCTACTAAATGTGTAAAAAACTACTAATTACAATAAATGCTGGCAAATGCCAGCATTTATTATCTAATAACATAGTTAAGCTCTTTTACACACTCTGTATTATCAGGGTATTTAATGATTACATCATTATAAATCTCAGAACCTATTATTATATCCTTTATACTATTATATGGTATTGTAAATTGATGATACAACTCATCACTTGGTGCATTCCTTATTTGAATTACACCATTATCAAATCTTAATTCTGTGTCTAATGATAAGTCAACTGGACTTTTAAATTTTACAAGAAAAATAACTGTCTGATATGCACTATTATAGGTCGCATCATATTGATAATAATCTAGGGTAATATCATCACATTTGCTATATGTAGATTTTGGCTTTAATATGATAGTTTCGCCACATTGATTATTATTATAATAAAAAATTACTTCTTTTTTATCTCCACCTTTTGGATATTCAATTAAAGGCTCTAATTCATATGAATTACTGACAAAACCACCAGTATTACGACCTTCTTTCCAGTATACACCGCGAGCATACTGCCTTTTGCTTTCATTATCTAATTTTATTTGATATTTATTTTGTGCTATTCTTTCATAACTAAAATCAGCTGATGTTATAGGGCAGGTTTCAGTATTTCCGCCATTAGTTCCGCTTTCATCAGCACAACCAGCAAGTGCAAATAATAAACTAAATAATAAAAATAATTTTTTCATTTTTTCCTCCTTAAAAAAATTTAGCTGCTAAAATTTGCAGCTTTTATAATTGCATATACATTATTAGTGATTTAATGCAAGAAAAAAATATAAAATAAATTATAATTATCTCTCCAGACCTTTATTTTTATTTTTTTCTTTTTCCTGTTCTTTTGCTTCATCAAAAATATATTTTAAATCATAAGTTTCACCTATCTCAGTAACATCATATTTTTGAACACAATCTTTAAGCCATTTAAATTTTTTATTCAATTTTTCAGTTATATCAGTTACAGAGTGGGTTGACATTGGTTTATTAGAAATATACCCTGAATACTGCCTATGTTCAAAACCATTTTCTTCCATAAATTTTTTAATACTAGAATATGCTTGATGAGTATTTTTAAAGTGTTTAAGCAATTCTTTTGTATCTAAATCAAAATTTATTGCTTTTTTAGTCTCCTCTTTACCCATTTATTATACCCACACACCTTCGTTATGTCTTTTATAATATTCTTTCATATCTGTATCACCTTCTTTTCTATCAATCCAAATCCATTCTTTGACATTTTTTGTAAACCATTCTTGTTCTAGTAAATTTTGAATATTGAAGATACCCATCACAGCTAAATCTTTTCCATTTCCTTGGCAGATATAAGTATATTTATTTTTTTTGATAAGACCTGCATGATTTGCCAGCTCATCAATATGTTTATAAATTTCATCTAAATCATATATACCTTCATTTCTGATTTTATCCTCATCTAAAACTATTCTTGTTCCTATTCTGTAATCCATAACAATCCTCCAAAAATTAATAATTGATTCACTTTTATGTATATATAATTATACCATTTTTAACAATATTATACAAGATAATTTACTATTAAAAATATAGCTGTATAACTTATCAACAAGTTATACAGCAAATATTTTTGATTTATCAAACATATAAACTATTTGATTAAAATTTAAGCATTACCTGCTTAACATTCTTTCTTTATTTATATAATTAGCTTTTTCTTCTGATAAAGAATTACTGTTTACTGATTCAAGTTTTTTTACTTTATCTAATCTTAAAGCAGGTTGCAATGATTGTTTAATATTCTTTAAAGCATCGTCTTTTGAAAGCCCATATTTAGAAAAAATATCATTAAAATCACCTGCAACTGCTTTACCATTTATTTTTGGAACTGTTACAGTAACATTTTTATATTTCTCAGCAACTGCATTAGCAGCATTTAAACCTATATTACCTACTTTATTTTCCAGGTCATTATCTGCTGCAATAACTATATTTACGGATGGATATTTATCTGTTATAGCCTTTACTGTATGCTCAATGTTGCTTGCACTCATTGCAGCAATAACTTTTATTCCTGGTTCTTTTATTGCTCCATTTATGCTGGCAGCAGTAGCATATCCCTCTGCAATAATAATTGATGTAGCAGATTTTAAATCAGCAGCATTACCATCTACAATATGAAAAGCACCAACTTTATTAGTATTTTTGGCAAACCTTTTCTCACCATCTTCTGTAATATATTGTGCAGATTTTAATCTACCATCTACATTATAGAGAGGCACTGTTATAGTATTATCATTACCAGCATAGATATTATTTGTTGGCTCTATCATTTTATTTGATAGATATGTATGCTCATTTATAGCCTCTTTATTCATAAATTTAGCGTATAAAGCCTTTTCTGCTTTTTCTGTTAGTATTTTATCTTCTTGCTCTCTTTCTGCCTTTCTAGCTTGATATAATGCTTTCATTTCTGCTTTTTCTTCTGGTGTCATGCTATTGCTGTGTTCTTTGGAACTCCATTTAATTTCTTCACCTGTTCTGTTATTCATAAAGTAGCCATTCGCTACACCATCAGCATGAAGCACATAAAATCCAGATTGTTCTTTACCCTTATCACCATCAACGGCGATTCTATGTTTCTGACCATCAGCAATAACATTATTTTCTAATACGCCAGCAGACTTAATGCGATTTAAAAATTCTTCTTCAATATTTAATGGAATATCAGATTTAACTTTATTTTCTACATTCTTGATATCCCATTTAAAGAATTTATCTTTTTCTGATTCCTGGCAATACCAGAATTTACCATCTTTATCCCATTTCGCACCAAGAGCTTTTGCCTGGTCTTTTTCTTCGTAAGGAACTGCTATTATATATTTTTCATCTTCCATAATTGCCTGCTCATTTTCCTTAGAATTTCTTTGTTGTAAATACTCTAAGTATCTTTGTTCTTCTTTTTTAAAGCTCTGCATCTCATCCTTAGGTATTAATACAGCAGAACCTATTGTTGCTCTATATTCTATTCCATCAGAAACTTTGTCTTTGCCACCAAACTCTAAATCACCTATGTCAACTCTTATAGTTTCTGAATGGTGAGATTTATAATTTATTGCAAATTTAGTTTTATAATAGTAAGCTTCGTCAAGTTTTTCCCCATTTCTCATTCTTTCTTGAATTTTATTATGCTCAGTATCTGACTTTACCAATTTATCTAAAAATTTATAAGCTTCTTCACCTTGTATAATAGTATCATCTTTAATTCCAAAATCAAATTCAGACCATGAGAAATTAACAGCTAAATCTTTGAAAAAGCCTTTATCTGTGTAATTTTCTTTTTTATTTTGCTGTAACTGCTCTTTTCTAGCAATTAAATCTTTTTCATCTACTTTTTCCCATTTATCAAATAAAGATAAATCAATATCCGCAGGCACAAACCAGCACATATTATTTCTATCCCATTTTGCACCAAGTGATTTTGCTTCATCTTTTTCAACTTTTGGGACATTAATATAGGTAATAGATTTTATTCTATCCTTATCAAGTAACTTATTAATACCTAAATCTTTTGCAATCTCTTCTGAATAAATATACTGTAAATCTTTATGTATATAATATTTTTCTCCATTATGCCCTAAATTATATGGAGCAAGTTTTTTGGCTTCTTCATTAGTTATATTTATATATAATCTATTTTCTTCAGATTGTGTGTTAAATTCCCACAACCAAGGGGCATATTTATATCTATCTTCTGATTTACAGGAAGCAAGATATATGTTTTCATCATAATCTATCCCTATCTCTTCCGCCATTTTGTATGTATAGGCAGTATTTCCCTGAATAGCTTCTTTTCCCACATTTAAATAATATGTATCTAAAGATATATCTGCCTGCTTGATATTTTTTATTCCTTTTTGTATATCCAAGTATGGAAACTCCTTTGATATTTCCACAAATTCTTTTTTCCATTTTTTAAAATCATCTGTATCTACATAATATGCCTGATGAGCTTTATCATAAAAAATATTATAATCATTAATGCTACTATCACGCATTTCATATAAATAGTCAGATAATTCATTAATAAATTCTGGATTATCAAGATATATTCTATTTGAATATATTTTATCATACTCTTTTATTGTATTTTTGATTTTTTCATCTAACATATCTTTATCTATTTTATTTTCTGGTGTTTCTTTTTCCATAGTCTGCTCATTACTGTTTATTTTTTCAAGTTCTAACTCATTTCCTAAAATCAGTTTAGCAGCTCTATCAGCTTCTTTTACTGCATTAAATAAAAATGAGGGTTCATCTCTTATTGCTTTTGCCCACGATTTTAAATAAGCAATATTATTCTTATCAGGTTCATGACCTAATCCGCATTGTGTGCCTACAAGAAAAGAAGTAATTTCTGCAACAAGTTCTTCTTTTGCATAGCTTTCTGTGCCATATGTGCCAGACATATTACGATTATTCCTGCTTGAATGACCTGTCCAGTGTCCTAGCTCATGTAAAGCAGTTCTATAATATTCTTCACTGCTTACAAACTGCTCTTTTAAAGGAAGAGTAATTGTATCTGTTACAGGGCTGTAATAGGCTCTGTCTTGTGCTTTATGCTTAATTTTAGCTCCAGAATTATTTAAAATTTCTTCAGCTTTTTCAATAGGATTAAAATCTATTTTTTTAGGCTCATAAGCTGGCAGTCCTTCGCACTGCTCCGCATTAAAGACAATACTCCATACAGCTCTTGGTTTTTCTAATTTTTCTGTAACTACAATTTCTTCACCTGTTTCTTTATCTATCTCTTTTCTAGTTTCAGTGGTCTGTAAATACATGATAGGTGTTCCTTTTTCACCAGCTCTAACTTTTGCATTCTGCTCCGCAGCCTGTAAAAAAGTAAGCCATCTAGCATCTTCATAACCTCTATCTGTTGCAATATCTATTAAGTTCAGCATATTCATTCCGTTATATTCTTTACCAGTTTTTATATTAAATGGTAAAAATCCGTTACTGCTCCACGACTTTTGCCATGGAGCTTCATTTTTTTCAATAAGGTCAGCAAATTTATTTGCAAGCTCTTGATACCTGTTTGTATTACTCATCTTCCACCTCGTCAAATCTTGCATTTAATGCGTCTTCTTCTGATATTGCTGTTTCTACTTGTAAGCCTAAAATATCAGCTTCATCAGGGGTTAATTCAACCACTGCTCCCGGGATGTCTAAATCCATTAGTTTTTGTTCCAAAATTTCATTCATAATTTCACCTCATTTATTTTTTTAAAATTTTAGCTGCTAAAATTTTAATCTTTTTTTACTAATTCTTTGTTATAGATTGGTTCACCGTTATTATCTTGGTAGGTTGTTTTGCATTTCGGATAAGCAGAACAGCCCCAAAACCAGCCATTTTTTCCATTTCTTCTAAAAAGTTTGGAGTTGCACTCTAAACAGCGATACTGTTCTGACGGAACAGCTTTTTCTCTGATAGTTAAATCTG
Source organism: uncultured Mucispirillum sp. (assembly GCA_944323205.1). Taxonomy (GTDB): domain Bacteria; phylum Chrysiogenota; class Deferribacteres; order Deferribacterales; family Mucispirillaceae; genus Mucispirillum. The sequence goes on from CALURO010000001.1 coordinate 243,146, forward strand.
GTTTACCTTTATCATCATTAAATGTTTTGCTGCATTCTGGATTTTTACATTTCCAGTAAGCACCATTTTTGCCTCTGAATTTTAAAAGTTCGCCTTTTTCACATGCAGGGCAGGCAACAGTTAAATATATATCAACTGCACCATTATTATCTTGAAATGTAGTTTTACATTCTGGATAGTTAGAACAACCCCAAAAAAAATTATCTTTTCCTTTTTTTCTTATAAGATAGCCTGTATCACAGTTAGGGCATTTTTGAGCATTGCTTTTAAAGACTGTTTCACTTGATTTTATTTTATCTATTTCTTGACTTGAAAACTCTGTTACAGAGTTAATAAAATCATCAAGTTTTGACATATCAGTATTAAGCTCCTTTATATCTTCATGCCATAAGGCAGTCATATCAGGATAAGTTATATCATCTGATAAAAGTGATATTAGTTCTTTACCTAAATCAGTAGATACTATATTTTTCTTGTCATCTTTAATGTAACCCCTGTCATATAATGTTTTAATAATTGCTGACCTAGTTGCAGGTGTTCCAATACCACCGTTTTCACCTGCTTTATCTTTATCTTTTTCTTTTAAAAGTTGTTTTGTTTTTTCATTTTTACAGTATATCGCTACTCTTTTTAAATCCTGTAAAAAGCTATCTGTTGTATATAATTTTTTAGGCTTTGTTTCTTCTTTTAAAGAAATAAAGTCTATTTTTTCTAGCTGTTTTCCTTCATATATTTGGCTGTAATCCAAACCACCTGTTATTGTTTCATCATCTTCTTTTTCTGATATTATTCCTTTCCAGCCAGCATCCAGTAACTGTCTATGATTATTGATTAAAGTATCACTACCAACATTTATTGTAATAGTATGTTTTAAATATTTAGCTGGCGGCAAAAACTGCATTACAAAACGATTAGCTATTAACAAAAATACTTTTTTCTCATCATCTGAAAATGCAGAAAAATCCAGTTTTGTCTCTGTTGGGATAATTGCAGTATGAGCTGTTGTTTTTGACGAGTTAAAAGCTTTTGATTTTATATCTATATTTGCATTGTTTATTATATTCTGGAGTTTATCATCTTCTATATTTTGCAGGCAGGCAATAATAGCTGGTGATTGCTCATAAGTTTCATCAAGCAGGTAATTACAGTCTGAACGGTTGTATGTTATTGCTTTATGTTTTTCCCTTAAAGATTGAGTAACAGACATTACTTTATCTGCTTTCATATTATAAAGTTTAGAACAGTCTACCTGTAAATCTAAAAGGTTATAAGGAAGCGGAACATTTTCTGTTTCCTCCTTTTTTTCATATTTAGATATAACAGTATTAACCTTATTTTCATTTAATCTTTTTACTATTTCATTAGCTGTAATTTCTGATGTAATCTTTTTAGTATCATCAATCTCATTATCTTTTGCTTGATATGTAAAATCAAGGCTACTACTAGCAATTGCATTGCTGCCTTTTATTGTATAATAATATGATTTTACATGATTTTTTATTTCCTGCTCTCTTCTAACAATTAAGGCAAGCATAGGTGTCTGAACTCTGCCAACAGATATAACATTACTATTACCTGCTTGTCTGTTTTTTACACTATATGCTCTTGTTAAGTTGTAACCAAATGTTTTATCTGCTAATGCTCTGGCAAGAGCCATATATGATAAGTTTAAGTAATTATTATTATCTTTTAAGTTAGATAATTCTTTTTTAATCGTTTCTGTATTGAAATCATTTACAAGCAGTCTTTTAATAGTTTTTTTAGAATTGCCTTTTAAATCTATAATGCCTTCATTATAAAGAATGCTGTCTACTATTAATTGCCCCTCTTCGTCTGGATCGCCTGCATTTATAATAACATCTGCTATATCTATTAATGTTTTAACTACATTATACTGTTTTTTAGTGTTTTCTTTGATTTCAAAACTCCAGCCGTTATGCTTTAAAGGCAGATTATCAAAACTCCACTGACTTTTTTCATCTGGAATCATTACTTCTAAAAGATGACCAATACACCAAGAAATATAATATTCCTTATTTTCATAATAACCGTCTTTCCTCTCAAAATCTGTGCCTATTGCATCTTTGATTGCTTCTGCTAAAGCTGGCTTTTCTGCAATGATTAGTTTCATAATTCAACTCCAAAAATTTTAGCTGCTAAAATTTTACAGATAAAATATTTAACCGCTTTAATAGTTAATACGAATGCAGACTGAACTATGTAATTGATAGATTTATTTAGATATGATTAGTGGCACTACTTCTTTTTTTATCTGGTGTTTTTTGATTATTCCAAAATATCTGCTGTCATAAGAATATTTATTATAATCTGATAACATAAAGTATTCATCAGCTTTCAAAATAAATTCAACATCTTTATTGTATACTTTATTTTTTAACATAATTTCAGTATTTGGTATTAATTTATCATTAATGTATACCCCATTATCTTTAATAATAATTTTATCATAAGGCAGACCTAATGCTTTTTTTAAATATTTTGGTGTTCTGCCACAAGATTTATCTATATTAACCCAGAATCCGTTTTCTTCTGCAAACTGCATTTTTTCATCATATTCAGGGCAGAAAGTATATAGTTTTCCCCTTTCTATATTTTCAAAATTCTTATTGAAATAAAATCCTAATGGATATGAATTTGAATAATTTATTGTAAAAAAAGAGAAAACTATATTTAAAATAATTATCAATGCAAAAATAAGTAAAATATACTTAATCAGCCTTATCAGTATCTGATATTTTTTCATTTTCTTGTTCCTGCACTTCTTCTTTTTTCAAATTTTTTGGTTTAAGCTTATCAAGCACTCCTATTTTATCAGATTCTTTTGGTGCTGGAATACTAGCACGATAAGAAAATACAGGGTCTTGAAAATATAAAGCTTGAACACCTTTAATTGCAGGATAACCAGCAACAAATATAAGCATATCACCTGCCCTTGTGATTTCACCTTTGGCATTTTTATCCGCACCTCTCAGTCGCATACACTCATCAGGAGTTAAAAGATTTCTTTTTGTGTGTTGATAGCTTTTTGAATAATTTTTATTACTCAATAAACCACCACTTGATGATACTGATATTTGTTCATCTACAATAGTAGTTTCACCTGTCATTTTAGATAAATATTCTGCTGTTTCGTGTTTATTTGGTGCATAAGCATTCTGTATATGGCAGTTAGAAGTTATACTCTCATTTTTACCATATTTATCTTGTAGCTGTGCTAAATCCTGCACTATCAAATATCCTTTAATACCATAACCTGCCATATATGCTAATGCTTTCTGCACTTCATCCATTTTCCCCAAAGATGGAAATTCATCTAACATTAAAAGCATTCTATGTTTATAGCTACCAGCACCACGAATAGCATTATATTTTTTTGTATCTTTACCTTGTAGAAATCTACCTGCCTTTTCAAGAATAGAATAATCTTTAAAATTTTCACTTTGAAAAAATCTAAATTCCGATACATTCTTTCTTATAAGCATATTAACTAACAATCTAAATAGTGGGCTTATTCTTGTTTGGTCTGATGGTTGAACCACAATATATAAAGATACTGGTGTATCGCTATTCATAATATCATATACAGAAAAATCAGAAGTATTTGTATTTGCAGCAACTATTGGGTCTCTGTATAGTGCCAGCTCTGATTTTGCTGTTGATACAATACTTCCTGCTTCATTTTCTGGTTTATCCTTCATGTCCTGCCCGACCTGTCTGGCTACTTGATTATCAGATTTACTCATAGCTTCCCACAGGTTTTGTAGTGGCAATTCAGGGTCTGAAAGCATTCTATCAAGATATGAAAGGCTGACCTGCCCTTTTTCTTGTTTTTCTTTATCATTAATAAGATAAAGGATACAACCAGTTAAAAGAGAATAAGCAGTTTTTACCCAGTGGTCATCAAGCCCTTTACCCATAGGGTCTACAATTAAAAGTGCTATACTTTGAGCATCTGATACTTCATTATCTCCCTTTCTTATTTCAAGTAATGGATTCCACTTTACAGATTTTTCTACCGCTGGTTCAAATTTAAGAACTTTATTATTTAATTCATTATGTCTGTAACCTGCCGTCATAGCCCATAATTCACCTTTAATATCTGTTGCAACCAGCGATTGTTTCCAATTAACAAGAGATGGCACAATTAAGCCAACACCTTTACCTGAACGAGTAGGAGCATATGTTAATATATGCTCTGGTCCATTATGAATAAGAGTATGTTTTTTCTTAAAAAATAAAAATTTTCTTGTTTCAAAAGCACCTACTATTACACCTTCATTAGATAATAAGCCCATCTGTTTTATATCATTAATATCTGCCCATCTAGCTGAACCATGCAGTGTTTTATTAGCTTTTGATTTGCCATGATTTATAATTAACGCGGTTAATACTACACCAAAGCACAGCACTGGAAGCATGTAAAAAAATGATTTATTTACTAACTCATAAGCTGCTGTGCCATGTGTTTTAAATAGCCAATCAATAGATTTCCAAAAATGATTGTATTCAATTATCCCTTTTAGCTGGTAGATAATATATATTGTAACAGCTTGAAAATATAAAATAATTGAACCAAAAAATGCACATAATCCTGCAATCGTTTTCATCAATTACCTCTCTATTCCTTTATTTTTATCATTTGTCTTTTGTTGTTCTTTTTCTTTTACTAGATATGTTTTTGATACATAAATACTGTTATCATTATCTTTTTTGTATAAATAGAATTTTTGACCATTATATTCTTTGGTAGATATTCTAATATAAGAATTATCAGGGCTTGAAAGTTCTTTAAATGTTATTCTAGTTTTTTCTTTCTCATTAACAAAACATTCTATATCATAGCTGTCTTTTATTGGAGTATTAACAGATACAGTATCGCCTTTTTTATACTGCTTTAATAAAGTATAATCTTCTTTCACTGGCTCTTTGATATAAACAGTATTGTTTACATTTGATTTAAATTTTAAGAAAAATTTATCATTATATTTAAAATAACCTTGATAAATATATCCCTGTTCTTTACCATCAAATTTAGCAAAATTTACTATTTTACTATTCCTTTCATTAATATATGAAATAAGGTTATCCTGCTTTAAAATTTTAGCGGCTGAAATTTTTTGATTTATTTCATCATCTTTAAAAGTAATATCTAAATCATTTGCTGCTATTATATCAATTATTTTTGCTTTAAACTTATCTGTGCCATTTATAGTATCAGGTATAATATTATTATCTTTTAATGTTTCAACAGCTTTTTTGATATTATTATATTTTGGTGTTAGAAAAATTGAATTGCTTGCAGCTTTCAGCTTATTATTTAAAATATATGTGCCGTTTTTTGTTATTTTTAAAGCACTGTTTTTAAGTTCTTTAAAATCACCTTTAATATAATTTATACGGCTTTCTTTTATATTTTTTAAAGCTAGTTCTGCTTTTTCATTAGTTAGTGCCTGCCGTTGCAGCCAGGCATCATAAGTATAGTATTTATATTTGTCATTTATCTTTTTTATTTCTTGCTGGCGTTCTTCCCTTAATTGTTCCAGTCTTGCTTTTGCTTGTGTCTTTTTATACATTTTAATTAAAAGCCTGTCTAATTCACCACCACCTGCCATACGGCTTAAATTATCTATCATCTCACCAGAATATTTAGCAGCGTCCATGTATTCATTTTTAACAACCTGCTTTTCCTGCTTTGACTTTATTTTTCTATTTGTATTTATAAAGTCATACTGCTCTTTTAAAGATAAATCTTGATACCTTTGATATGAATTTTGAATATTATTTAAAGATTTTGACGGTTCAAATTTACCATACTTTTTTTCAAGTGAATTTAAAGAATATTCTCTTTTGACAGCACTTGCTTTTACATTAATCTTTTTATCCTTTAAATCTTTAAATACTGCACCACTGCCATATTTGCAGTATTCAACACCATTTTCTTTTAATGTATTATGAAAATCCTGCCATGAATGACAGTTTGATAAGTCAATACTTGATACATAGCTTTTAAAACTTATCTGTGTAGGCCTGCTGTCAATATCATTAGCAGCAGAGCATGTATTTTCATTTGTTTTATCATTAGAATGTGTTTGATTTAGATTATATTTGATTTCCAGTTCTTTTGCTTTTTCAGAAAGTATTTTATAATCTCTAAAAGGCTCATGAATAGTATATTTTTCTGGGTTTATTTTATTTATTGCTATATGCATATGCAGGTTATCTGTATCATCATGAATAACACTTAATCTTTGGTGGTCTTTAAAACCTAAACTTTCTATAAGTTCATTAGAAATATTTTTTAAAGTTTCAATATCTGGTCGTTCGTCTACACCAAAAGAAACAATTAAATGATATGTTTTATCTGATTTTGCATTACTCATTGACTGCACTGATTCTACATCTTCAATAAATAAATCTAAATCATTTATATCATAAATATCATCAGGCTCTATCCAAGCACCAATATTGCGAATATTTATATCCGATTCCACTTGCTCATTAGTTATATATTCTGTCAATCTTTTAAAAGATGATTTGATAGATTTATCTAATTTTGCCACTTTCACTATCATTTAACACCCAAATCATTTTTTAAATTTGAAATAATACCTTTAATTTCTTTTTTCAGTTTTTCATTATCATTGATAATCATATCAATTCTTTTTTTTGATATATCATCAAGAGATGAGATATGCAGTTTTAAAAGACCAGTATTTTTACCAAGTAAACCTGCAAGTCGTCTTAATTCATTAATATGAGCAACATCTAATTTTGATGGCACTTCATAATTAGTGATAAGCCTGCGGATATATTCTGATTTTGAATTTACACCAGAAAGAAAAAAATTCTTTTCAAATAACAGTCTGTCTTTTTCTGACAGTCTGAAAATAAATTTTTTATTTTTAAAGTCTTCACTCATAGAGTGATATCCCCCTTTCGTTCTTTTCAAAAGAACCAAGATAAAATTAGAGCATTTATGCGAATTATTTTAGTGAATGTATATACATTCACCTATCTTGCCTGTAAAATGCTTTGCATTTTTTTTCTTTTTTTTACAAAATTTTTCTTTTTATTTCATTTTATTGCATAAAATTTCATTTTTTTTCATTTTTTAGCAATATCAAGCAAAACACACTTATTTATGTCAGCTTATGTAAGTATATACATTCAAGAACTGAAATAGCAGGTATGATAATGAAAAAAGAAATAAATAATTTGTATGATGATTTAGTTAGTAAAAATAGATATTCATTTTTAAGAATTTTTTTAGACGCAAATAAAGATGATATCTTAAAAGCTATAAAAAATAAGGTATTTTATAAAAATATTTATAATACATTTAAAGAAATATCTGACATAGATATATCTTATAGAAGATTTTGCCAAATCCTTTCAGAATTTAAAATGAAATATATCTATAATACAGAATTAAAAGATATTACACCAAAAGAAAAAAAAGAAATAGTTATTACAGAACAGCCAAAAATTTCAGCCGCTAAAATTTCAGAAGTGGAGCAGAAAGCACGAGCAAAAGAGACTGAAAAAATAGAAACTAAAAAAGATGTTCCAGCGGATGAAACACCAAATAATAATACAAATTCAGAAGAACCAAAAAAATTATCAAGAAAAGAAAGACTTTTAGCAATTAAAAATAGTGAAGATAAAATTATTGATGTTCAAAAAGACCAAGAAAAGTTTGTTTGGACACCAAGTATAAAAAAATAAATTTTAAAGGAGTAGACTATGTCTGAAACAGAAAACAAGAAATTAAAAAACTTTCACTTTATCCTGCAAGGAAAAGGCGGGGTAGGAAAAACAACTGTAGCTTCATTTATAGCACAATATTTAAAAGACCGCCTGCAAAAAGAGTATCTAGCAATAGATACTGACCAGGTGAATGCCAGCTTTGCCAGCTTTAAAGCATTAAATGTAGAATCTTTAAATATTATGGAAAATAATCAGATACTGCCTCGTGGGTGGGATACTTTGATTGAAAAAATCATAAACAGCAATAAATCAAATATCATTGTTGATAATGGTGCAAGCTCATTTGTGCCACTAATTGCTTATGCAATTGAAAATGATATGGTTGATTTGCTTACATCAGAAGACAACAGCTATACTGGTAATGTATTTATACATGTAGTAATAGCTGGCGGTGAAGGATTAGCTCATACGCTCACAGGGCTTAATATGATATGTGAAAAATTTAATCAAGATAATGCAATGATTATTGTGTGGTTAAATGAGTATTTAGGCAGTATTGAGCAAGCTGGCAGACAGTTTAAAGATATGGATGAATATAAAAAAAATAAATCAAGAATATTTACTGTTATTAAAATTCCAACATACACAAGTGATACTTATGGAAAAGATATTTCTGATATGCTTTCAAAAAACAGAATATTATCTGAAATGATAGTATCACCATCTGTAAATATTGCAAGCAGGCATAGATACAATAAAGTGCAAAAAGAAATATTTGCTTTATTAGATAATATTAGTGATATTTTTGATGAAAACGAATAATAGGAGAAAATTATGATAAATATATTAGACAAAGTTATAAAACTATCACAATATATTCTTGCTTTACTTTTTACAGTTTATTTGTGTGTAGATTATAATGAAAATCATGAACCAAAAATTAATTATATAATAATATTATTAACTAATATAACTGCAATTAGTGCTTTTAATATATTAGTCTTTAAATATATTGAAAATATTAGTCCGCTTCTAAACTTGTATATTTATGCTTTTGCTGGCAGCCAATTAATAAGCTCTATGACAATCATTATGATTGATATAATATCAGATAAAGCTATAAATAATGCATCATTTATATGGACTGGTCAAATAAATATGTGGGATAAATTTAGTATTATATTTATGCTAATAGCTATTATAATAACAATAATAGTGATTTTAAAAACGCAAAAACAATAAATGATAAATACTAATATATGACTTTTATAAAAAATTTTAGCGGCTAAAATTTTTTTACTTGCAAAATAACATTATATATTGTATATACATTTAAAAAATATTAATAAAAAGGAAGTATCAGATATGAGACTATTATTAGCTATCTTTTTACCATTTTTTGTATTTTTTACAATAGGTAGACCATTTTCAGGCATAATTTGCCTGCTGTTACAATTTACATTAATAGGCTGGCTTCCAGCTGCTCTTTGGGCTGTTTATGCTTTAAGTCAGTATAAAACTGATAAAAAGATTAAAAAAGCTGTTCAAGCAGCACAAGCACAGTAAACAAATTAAATCAATCAACAATCAAGAGGGCTTACTTTAAGCCTTCTTTTTTTTAAAAAAATCGGCGGTCAAAAATTCTACTCTGCTTAAACTATCTAACTATATCTAAAAAATTTACATCTGCTATGTATCATTTTACATTTTAAAGATTATCTACTATACAATTTAAAAAAAATCTACCAGCAAATAATCATATATGCAGTATTAAAAATAATTTTAACATCATACATCATAAAACTTGAATGTGTGATATACTCTTTTTTTTAATTTTAAAAATTCTTCCTTCTTTTTTTCTTTGGCGTTATAAAACATTAAAAATATAATAAAATACCTTTATCTTTATATATTCTTATATACTGTATTAAAAATTGTAATCAGTGTATGAATTTTTGCGAAGTGTTTTGTTAGATACACCAGAGAAAAAAATATTGATTTTAAATTTTTCAATGAATTTTCTACACAATTTCTACATAATATACCGGGAATAAAATTTGTAATTTAAATTTTGCTTGATATACTGTAATTTTTGATAAATATAAGAGAGTATAGTATTATATTGTGATGTGCTGGTTAGTGTTTCATCAGAATTTAACTGTTATTTATCAGATATCTTATTTCATATTCCATATCTGGTGGAAAATGTTCTTTTAAAAGCAAAATCGCTTTTTTATATATTCTTGCAATAAGCGATTCTGAAAGGTTTAATTTTTTTCCTATCTCTTTAAAAGTAAGAGAATGTCCATCATAGCCTATGTAATGCTTAATAATAAATCTGCTTCTATCATCTAAAATATCAAGTAGCTTATTTATGCCTGCATTTTTATCAAAATCAATTTCTAACGGCTTTTCTTCCACTTTGCATATAGATAAGTCTAAATTATCAAAATCATACTCATAATTGATTATAGCGTTTTTATTTTCAAATGTATCTGTTAATGACCTTTTTTGATACATATAGTCTTTTAGCCTGTATTTAATTGTAGATATAGTAAATTTATCATTATCATAATTCTTTTTAAAATATTCATAAGCTGCTTTCAGTGCTTCCTGATAGAAATCATCAAAATCAATATCAGTTACACCAGCAAGGGAAGAGTAATACCATTTTTGCAATGCACCTTTTAAACCATCTATATAATTGACTGCTTTTTGCCATATTTCAATGTCAGATACTACTCTACTCTGATTAGGATTATCTTTATCAGATTTATCACTATCTAATAAGTTATTTTTTAATTTATATATAAATCTTTTTGCCTTTCTTTTAGAAAGTGCTTTTGAAAGATTATATAATTTATCATAGGATTTTTTTATTTTTGCTGGCGTTGTAAACTCTTTAAAATCAGAATAATTTAATGTGATAAAAGAAAAAATATGCTTTAAAATTAATGGATTATATCCATCATTAAGCATTCTTTTAATAGTCATTTTATGGCTTTTAAGCTCACTTTTAGAAAAAGAAATATTTACCTGCTTTAAATATTCTTGATATATGCTAAATATATCAGCAGTGAATCTGTTTATATCATCAGCACTGTAATTATTTGTGATTTTAGATACATTTATTTTATAGTTATAGACACCATAAACAAGTTCAGCAGATAAGTAATCATCAGCTATAAGCTGCTTTAAAATTAAACGAATAGAACTTTCACTGTTATTAACACCAAGCATTGATTTTAATTTGCTGGCAGATATCCTTATCTCATTTATACCAGATAATGCATATGTTCTAAATTTGTTTAATAAAGCAGCTGTAAGGTAATGAAAATCATACTTTAAATCAATCCCCTCTATAAGTGCTAATATATCCTGATTATCAGAAATTACTTTATCAGTAGGTTCATATAAATCTTGGTTGTATATTAAATTATTACCTTTATATTTACGAATTAAACCAAGTTCAATAAGTTGTTCAAGTTTTATCCTTATAGTCTGTTTTGTCTTTTCATTTAAAGTTAATCTTTTAATATCATTTAAAGTAAGTTTTTCTTTTTTAGAAAAGACTATCTGATTAAGCAGGACGGCAAGTTCTAAATCCTGCGTCAATTCCAGTAAATAATCCCGCACTGGTATTTTTACAGAATTATATAAATCTTGACTGTGAAAATGAATCTGTTTTTCTCTTATTTCAGTGCTTACCATAAAGCACCGCCACAAAAGAAAAACAAGAAATTACAGTTTGAAATGCACCGCCTATTATCTAATAGGCGGTAAAATATATTGCAGTTAGAAGCAGGAGAATATTTTTGATTAGGATAATAAAAGAACTCTATGCTTCTAACAAATATCCCTGAATGAATAATTAGTATTTAAACAGGGAATTACTACTTGCCAGATTAGGAATCCGTCGCTCTATCCAACTGAGCTATAGAGGCAGAAACTTCTATTTATAAAGCATAATTTATTAACTGCGTCAAGTTCTTTTTTTCATGCATCACCCCCTTTTTTTAAAAACATCTTACGTCACTCAGACGAGCAGTTTTTGCGAGGACTGCCGATTTCCCGAGCTATTGCTGAGGAATTAGAATTTGCACAGGCTAGCAAACGGAGCGAAGAGTCTATATAGGTGCAGGATGCACCGTCGCTTGCGAGAGCATTTGACGGGGAGTAAAGCGACGCAAGCATTTCCCGACTGAATAAGGAGGAAATAGAAATGCGTAGCTGGAACTTATTCCGCAAATGCGTAGTTTTTCAAATTCACGGGGAGCGTCTTTTGCGACGCAAGGACTTTCCGACCGAATAGGAAGGAATCAAAAGTCCGTAGCTGGAAAGAATTTGAAAATAAAAGTTTAATAAGCTTCTTCGCCTACTATCGCAGGCTCTGAATGACAGTTATTACAAATATTTCTATTTTTGCATATATTATCAAGTAGTTATAGCATTTTTTAATAAAAAAATAGGTACCACCAGTGGTAAATTATATTGCATAATGTTACTAAAAATGATATATTTGTATATACATTATAAGAAACAAATTTTTAATTTTGGAGGATATTATGAAAAATGCAGTAACAGATTTAGAAATTTCAGCTTATCAGATGAGTGATGAAGAGTTAGATGAGATAATGGATACCATATTTTTTGCTAAAACTGATGGTATAGATTTAAAAAGTTTATCCCATGAAGAAATGATGAAACTTACAGAGTTTGTTGAGACTATTCCTCTAACCCAAGATATAATTAACACTCTTGTATCTCTAGGTTTAAGAAAGCTAGAAGAATTAGAAGAAAAAAATAGGAGATTATATGCAGAACGAGGCTGGGAACGATATTTATAATGATAGATTTCCTCAGCTTTTGAGAAGATCTAAAAGCTATTTTGATAAAGGTAATTTTAACAAATCTGCAAAATATTTGTATTCATGTATAGATTTACTAAAACATATCAAAGGTATCAAAAATGTATTAGAAATGGAAAAACTTTGCTTAAATATTTTTGATAGAAATAGTATAAATAATAATATTAGTAATATTGATGGAAGACTTTTATCTTGTCAAACGGCTCTTGAAGAGTATAATCTATTTACTAATGATAAAGAAAAATATCTAAAAAGATTTATTGATAGTTATATTAAAGATATACGAAGTGATAGTATATTTGAAAGAATGACAAAAGATATTTATTCATATTTAGGAAGAGAAAAAAGAAATAGTATATCACTGGATTTTGTAAGAGACTTTTTTGATGCAAGGCAACAAAAAATGTATGAGATTAAAGTAAACTTTAAAAAAGATAGGATAGCATTTTTAGAAAAACATTCTAATAATTTAAAACATATGGAAAAGAAAAGGAGCCTGTGAAAAAATATACTTTTTAGATAATCTAATGTTTATATTATTTTTTTCCGTTTACTACTATAACAAAAGGCGCTTTCACTCCATTTAGCTTTTCTAAAAGCCTTGCAGGATAATCATAATATGTTGCCTCATCTTCACAGCCTAGATTTAATGATATACTTACTTTTCTTTTAAAAAATGATATATCCTTTAATGTGGCAGAAAGAGCATAGGGACGCTCCATAAATACATTAGTAACACTGCTTTTTTCTATATTTTCAAAAAACTTTCTCCGTTTTTCACTTTCTCTTGGTGGAAAGCCTGCAAAAAAGAATGTTTTAGCATTAATACCTGATACACTTATGGCAGCAGTTATTGAGCTGGGACCTGGCAGACTTTTTATAATAATCCCTTTATCCCGACACATACTTATAAATTTATAATCTGGATCTGAAATACATGGCGTGCCAGCATCTGAAAAAAATACAGAATATTCTGCACCTGCTACTGCTTTTAATATCTCTATACGCTGGCTGTCTTCTGTATGCTCGTTTATTAAGTAAAGCTCTGCACTGCTTTTTGCTGCATTTAAAAGTTTTAAAGCAACTGAACGCTCTTCACCTACTGCAATAGTGCATTTACTTATGATATTTAATGTTTTTTCAGGGATATCTTTTATATTTTTGCTGATAGATACCCCTGCAGCATATAAAACAGGCACTAATACTATCCTTTCTTAATAATATCAAGACCGCCTAAATATGGACGGAGTGCTTCTGGTATTGTAACAGAGCCGTCTGCATTTTGATAGTTTTCAAGGACTGCTACAAGTGTTCTACCAACCGCTAAACCTGAACCGTTTAATGTATGAGCAAATTTTACTTTGCCGTCTGCATCTCTGTAACGGATATTTGCACGCCTTGCCTGAAAGTCTTTAAAGTTAGAACATGAAGATATTTCTCTATAACAATTCTGTCCTGGAAGCCATACTTCTAAATCATAAGTTTTAGCACTTGAAAAACCTAAATCACCAGAGCTTAATGCCATAACCCTGTAAGGCAGATTTAATGCCTGCAACACCATTTCTGCATCATGAGTTAAACTTTCATGTTCTTCTACTGATTTATCCTGTGCACATATTTTTACAAGTTCCACCTTATTAAACTGATGGTTTCTAATAAGCCCTTTTGTATCTTTACCATAGCTTCCCGCCTCTCTTCTAAAACATGCTGTAAGAGATGTATTTTTTACTGGAAGCTGTTTTAAATCTAATATCTCATCTGAATATAAGTTAGTAACTGGTATTTCAGCTGTTGATATAAGATACAAGTTATCTCGTTCACATACATATGCTTCTTCTGCAAATTTTGGCAGCTGACCTGTACCTGTCATAGATTTTGTATTAACAAGATAAGGCACACTCATTTCTATATAGCCTTTTTCCCTGTGCATATCAAGCATTAATGATGAGATAGCTCTATCAAGCCTTGCACCAAGACCTGCTAAAACATTAAAGCGGGATTCTGCAATTTTTACACCTCTTTCAAAATCAATTATCCCTAAATCTGCACCTATATCCCAGTGGTTTTTTGGCTCAAAGTCAAATTTTCTTGGCTCGCCCCATTTTCTAACCATTACATTTTCTGTTTCATCTTTACCTACTGGTGTTGTATCATCTATAAGGTTAGGAATATTTAAAAGCATACTGCGAATTTCTTCATCTATTTCAGACAACCTGCCGTCAAGTTCCTGCATTTTACCTGCGTCTCTTTTCACCTGTTCCTGCAGCTCTGTAGTATCTTTACCTTCTCTTTTTAATATACCTACCTGCTTTGATATAGCATTTCTATCTGCCTTTAATTTTTCTACTTCATTAATCACTGATTTTCTTAATGCATCTTTCTGGATAAGGCTGTCAAAATCAAAAGAGTAGTTTCTTGCTTTTGTTTTTTCTTTAACTTCCTCTAAATTACTGATGATAAATTTTAAATCTAACATATTTTCACCTTTATATTATCTTATTACTAATTCATTTCTTCTGGTGCAGCCTGTGTGTTATTATCTTCTATCTGCACTGGCTGTTCTTGTTTTTCTTCTGCAGGCTTTGCTGCCGTATTTTCATCAGCCTTTTCAGTTTTGCCCTCTTTTAAGGCTTTTAAACGCTCTTTTTCTTTTTTTTCTTTATATTTATCTATTAATTTTTGAGTTTTTGCCACATATTTATTTTCTTTATCATCGCTTATTAGTTTTAAAAGATAATATTCTGCCTCATTAAGCTCATCTTTCTTTAAAAGCAGCTTTACAACTTTATATACTGCCTTTCCATAATATTTTGTATCACTGTAATGGCTTACTACATACTTATATCTTAAAAGTTCAGATTCAGGCTGCAGTATCCTTGCATAATAAAAAGCTATCTGCATTTCTTTTTTTGCAAGCCGCTCCCTTAAAAGATATATCCTTAAATCCACATCGTACTCTTCCACTAAATCTGGATATTTATTTTTAACTTCTTCTAAATAAAATAATGCACGCTCTGTATTTGTCTGGTCCTGAGAAGCATAGCGGACTAAGTTAAAGTATGCAAGCCCTACACGGACAGTGGCTAGTTTTGCACTTTCCCAGCCTTGATACACTTCTAAATATACTTCATATACAGGGATTGCATCTATATATTTGCCTGCTAAAAAATAACTGTCTGCAAGAGCAAGCTGTATAGTTGCTGCATATTCAGGGGATTCTGCACGCACAAGCGCCTGCTCATATCTTTCTGCAGCTTTAGCATACTTTCCTTCAGATGCTAATGCATCACCCATCTCTTCATAATATGTTGCAGGCTTATCAAGCTCCACTTCCTTTGCACAGCCATATAAAGCCGCAATTATTAATATTATATATAAAACTCTAGCCATTATTATTCTCCATAAAAGTAACATATATATCTGGATATGCTATCTTATTAATAATACAGGTATAGGGGCCGCTTCCCTTATCTGCAGTACCGTCTGTTACATAAAGTTTACCGTCTGTATCTGGTGCCTGAAATAAAGCCCTGCCCTCTAATATAAATTCAAAATCATCATTTACCTTATCAATAAAGCATATAAACTCTTTCTTTTTATATTCTCTTAATCTGGCACTTGTTATTTTCTTTTGCAGATTCTGCAGTTTTTTTATTCTTTCTTTTTTTGTTTTCTCATCTATATCATCATTATAGTTATATGCAATAGAGCCCTCTTCTTTATAGTATGGAAAAAAGCCTGCATAATCTGGTTTTTTATCTTCTATAAAATGATAGAGCTCATTAAAATCTTCCTCAGTTTCACCGGGAAAACCTACTATAAATGTAGTTCTAATAAATGCTTCAGGACAGAGTTTCCTTATTGTATCAAACACATTATCTATAACCTGCCTTGTAGAAGCACGCCTCATTTTAGTAAGTATTTTATCACCTGCATGCTGAACAGGCACTTCAAAATATTTTATTATATTTTTTGTTTCTGATACAAACTTAATAAGCTCTTCTGATACACCTTCAGGATTTAAGTAAAGCATTCTAAAAAGCAGGCCGCTGAACTTTTCTGTAAGTCTTTTCATAAGTGGTATAAGTTTTTCTTCACCATATATATCAATACCATACTGAGTGGTATCCTGACTTATAATAATAATCTCTTTTACCCCTTGTTCTAAAAGCATTGCCACTTCCTGCTCAATATCTTCCATAGTTCTGCTTTTAAGCCTGCCACGGATATTTGGTATAACACAAAATGCACATGTATTATTACAGCCTTCACTGATTTTTACATAAGCATAGTATGGTGCATTTGTTATTGCCCTTACATTCTCACCGCTTTGCTTTTCTACTTTAAATTCTTTTCGCAGATAGTCTGCTGCTTCGCTTAGTTTACCTACACCTGTAACAAAATCTATTTCAGGCATTTCTTTTAATATTTCATCTTTATATCTTTCCACCATACAGCCGGTAACAATTAATTTTGCCTTTTTAGATATAAGAGTTTCCATTTGTAATATATTATCAACAGCTTCCTTAACTGCTGGCTCAATAAATCCACATGTATTAATAATAACAGCGTCACATTTTACAGGGTCTGTTTCTGCAATAAAGCCGTCCCCAGAAAGCTCGCCTATTAAATATTCAAAATCAACCTGATTTTTTGCACAGCCTAAACTTACATAACTTATTTTTTTCTGTTTCATCTACATTCCTAATATTGTATTATATTATCTATTTTTTTAAAATATGATTGTATTTCTTCCTTATCTTTACCCATCTGGGAAATTAATTCATTAAATGAATTAAACTTTATATCACTTCGTATATATTTATACAATATTATTTCTGCATATTCTCCATAAATTTCTTCATTAAAGTCAAAAATATTTGCCTCTACACGCAACTCAAGTCCATGCTTAATAGTTGGCCGCCTGCCAATATAAGCCATAGCATTATATATGTTACCTTTTATTTTCACTTTTGCAGCATACACTCCAAAAGCTGGTATCATTTCATTTACTACTTTTAAGTTCATAGTAGGATATCCAAAAGTTCTGCCCATTTTATCTCCATGGATAACCTCCCCTTCTAAACTATAAGGACATGATAAAAACCTGCCGGCTTCTTCTACCTGCCCCTGCTCTAATAAAGAGCGGATTCGTGAGCTTGATATATCTATACCGTTTCTATCCTTTAACTTATGGGCAAACATACATTCAAAGCCATATTTTGCTCCAAGCTGAGATAAAAGTGATGTATTGCCAGACTTACCGCTTCCAAATCTATAATCAGTGCCTACAATAACTAATGCAGCATTTAGTTTTTCTACAAGTATCTCTTTTACAAACTGTTCAGGGTTTAAATCTGCAAGTTTTTTGTTAAACTCTGCTGTTACAAGATAATCTGTTTCCTGCTCTAAAAATTTCTTCATTCTTTTTTTAGGTGTGGAAATAAGCTTTATTGGTTTATTAAAAAACTTAAACGGGTGTGGCTCAAAGGTTAAAATAACACTTTTTAAACCACGACGAGCTGATTCTTCTTTTAATACTGAAATTATAAGCCTGTGTCCTAAATGAAGACCGTCAAAATTACCGATACATACAGCACTTTTTTCTTTTATAGATATATTTTCAAGACCGTAAACAACTTCCATATAAATATTAATCCCTTTTACAGCATGATTTTACAACTTCTACCATAATATCTTCTGACTTGTGAAATGTATGGTACATTTTATCTGGTGCTGTATGAATATAATAATCCCATACTAAAAACCATACACCGCATGTTATAAAGCCTAAAATAGTATAAGTTACAAAATCTTTTTTTATCCTTTTATCTGTGCAGTAAATAAGTGGCTGGTCTATAAGTTTAAGTGACAAAAATATATGACTTATATTATCATACATTTCACTTTCAAACTGCTGCACATCGTCCCATATTCTATTCATTTTATAAATATATATTAATACAACAACTGCAGTATCAATACCCCATATTACAAGTAATGCTGTTAATGTTACAGCAGATATATTTGATATACCTGTAAAAGCTATGAAAAGCACTGCAAATAAAGTAAATATTATAACTGGTATAAATGCTTTTATTACAAACGGCATTACAGGTCTTACTTCCCTTTGAAACCTTGCAAGCCTGCCCTTTAACTCTGCCATATATACTGCATAATTTTCAAGCCCTCTTTCATTTGATTCAAGCTCTATAAAATGGATTATCATATCAAAAAATTCATACTTTCTTCTAATATATTTATCAACCCTTAATATACGCTTTATAAATACATATATTAAAGCTGTTCCTAATGTAAGCCAGCTTAAAACAAAAGTAAGCAGAAACCAGTTAATAAGGGGCTTATCCACTTTCTGCCTTTCTAAAATATTTTCCTGAAGCTGATTATATACCAGATTTACCATACATATGACCTCTCAATATATATAATTAATTAATATTCTAAAATTTCTATTAATTTATCTTTCACGGGATATATCATTGTTAAATATTTTTTTGCAGCTGCACTGATATTATTTGCAAAATTATTTTCTGTATTATCCATATTTAATACTCATTTCTAATTAAATCTGCAAAATAATCTTCCACAATATATGCCTTTAATAAATATTTCTGTTTAGCCATTACCATTTGATAATCCCATATGATAAAAAAGAAACCTGTTAAGATGCTTACTATAAAATAAACCGCAAAAGGCTGTTTTAATGTTTTATCAACAGGATAATTTACTATTTTTTTATTTTTATTACTATCTGGTATTATCTGCTGAAAAGTATCTGTAACATCTTTTTCAAATAAGCTTATTTCATACCATATTTCATTTTTACGCTTTAATGGGTTAATTATAAAAAACTTATATGCAAGTATTGATAATATACCAGATATAACTATGATGATTATTATTGCCTGATAAGAATTATTAGGATAATATTTTTCCAGACTTTTTGTTATAAATAGACCAATAAAAAAAGTAATACAAACCATAAAAAGTACAAAAAATAATATAATACCAAAAATCTCTTTTCCTGCAGTATTTAGTTTATATTTTTTAGGAAATATCACTGTATATTCATTAATCTTATTAGAATATTCTGCTGCAACAGTATATTTTTCTGACATTCTTTTATAAAGCAGTTCATAAAATTTTGTTTTTCTATCAACATAAGTATTAACCAGCTTATCTTTCATGTGCATATTCTGCAGCCAGATACCTGCATATATAATAAGAAATAAGACAGTAACAGTTAATACCATAAATTCACTGCCAATATATGCTTCTAATAATCCGATTGATGCAATGAATAATAAAGGCAACATTGTAAGCATTATAAAATTTTTTGCCCATATTTTCTGCAGATTATCTATACGGCATCTTGAATATATATTTTCTTCCAAAGTAATTTCTTTTTGGCTGTCATAATGATAGCTGCTTGAATGAATTGTATACTGATTATTATACTGCGGCTTGAATAACTCCCTGTCTTTCCGAAATATACCCATATTAATTCTCTGTTACAGCATTTAAAAGATAAAAGAGTGCCTTTTTTGCACTTCTCATTCTGACCTGATATCTATCGCCATTGAATATATTTTTATATACTTCTGTATTGTTTTTATGTGATACTCCAATATATACAAGCCCAACAGGTTTAGTATCAGTTGCACCGCCCGGACCTGCAATACCTGTGATAGATACAGAATAATCTGTTTTCATTAAATCTTTTACACCACGAGCCATAAATGAAGCACATTCTTCACTTACTGCACCGTAATCTTTTAATATATGTTCTGGAACATTTAACACATTCTGCTTAACAGAATTATCATAACTTACAACTGAACCCATAAATACAGCAGATGCACCGCTTATATTTGTAATATACTCTGATAATAAGCCGCCTGTGCAGCTTTCTGCAAAAGATACAGTTTTGTTTCTCTCCTTTAATAAATCTATTATTAATTTTGCTTCATCTGTATAATTATCACCTAAATAACTATCCTTAAAATGCTGTGCTAATTCTTTTGATATATTATCTATTTCCTGATTATTATATCCCCTTAATTTAACAACAACCTTGCCACTGCCTGCATTTATAATACATTCAGTTTCACTGCTTATTTTTAAATCTCTTATAACTGCATCTACATCAGATTCTGCAATAGATAAAAAATGCAAGTCTTTACATATAATCTCTTTAAAAGAAAATTTTTTCCTTAAAACAGGCAGTACTTCATCTAAAAACATAGTTTTCATTTCTACAGGCACTCCGGGCATACATATAATATCTGCTCTGTTTAAATGCATGCCAAAACCTAACGCTGTGCCTTTTTCATTATGATAAAGAGTGCAGCCAGCAGGCAGCATAGACTGATGCTTATGCTCTTTTCTAACAGTTACACCTGCCCTTTCAAGCCTTTCTTTCATATGCTTATATGCTTTTTCATTAAGAGCTGCTTCCACACTGCATGCAGAAGCTAAACATTCTGCGGTTATATCATCAAAAGTTGGACCAAGACCGCCAGTTGTAAGTATTAAATCAAAATCCTTTGAAAGTGACTGAAAAAGAGAAATTATTTCTTCTTTATTATCTTTAACTATGCGTATCATATCTGGTGCAATACCATAATGGGAAAGATTATTTGCAATAAAAGATGAATTAGTATCAACAACACTTCCCTCTAAAAGCTCTGAACCAATACTTAGGATACATGAACGCATGAATTTATACTCCATTATAATGCAATCTTATAATATTCTAAGATTTTTATTACAATAAACCATAATGCAGCAGCATACAAACCTGCAGCAATATCATCAAGCATTATACCCCAGCCGTTTTTTATTCTGTCAAAAAAGCTCACTGGAAAAGGTTTTAATATATCAAAAAATCTAAATAATATAAAACCTGCTAATATATATACAGGCTTAAATGGAAAGATAATATAAAAAAGCAGTAAACCTGCTACTTCATCTATTACAACACAGCCCGGGTCTTCCATACCAGAAAGTATAGAATATCTGCCAGAAACATAAACACCTAGGAAAAATATTAATGCAAAAACTGCCCATTGAAAATAAACAGGCAGAAAAGTACATAAAAAACCAATGGGAATAGCTGCAAGACTGCCAAATGTACCCGGCATAAATGGAATTTTTCCCATATAAAAGCCTGTTGCAAGTATATCAGTTAAAAAAGGAATTTTTTTCATATTATGCTACCTTTGGTTAAACACTTCTTCCAAATTGATTTTATTTTCATATATTGCCTTGCCAACAATACAGCCTTTTATATTTTTATGGTTCATACTTCTTAACAGCTTAATATCATCAATACCTGATACACCGCCTGATGCTATTACTGGAAATATTGAATTATCTGCTACTTTTTTAATCTGCTCAATGTTTATGCCTGCAAGCATACCATCTTTTTCTATATCTGTAAAAATAACACTGTCTATCTGACAGCCTTCGTATCTTTTTATAATATCAAAAACTGATAAGGAACTTTCTTCATACCAGCCTTCTGTTGCTGCCATCATATTTTTTGCATCAATACCTAAAATTATTTTATTTGGATATTTTTCTGCTGCAGCCTTAACAAATTCCGGGTCTTTAACTGCAACAGTGCCAAGTATTGCATAGCTTATCCCCATATCCATATAAGCATCAAGACGAGCCATATCTCTAATGCCGCCCCCTACTTCTATCTGCAGCTTTGATTTTTCTACTACTTCTTTTATTATATTAAAGTTTTGGTTTTCACCAGTTCTTGCACCATTTAAATCTACAATATGCAGCCTTTCCACACCAAGCTCTGCAAACATTAGTGCAATATCTCTCGGGTCATGACCATATTCTGTTGCATCTTCCATAATACCTTTTTTAAGTCTGACAACTTTTTCATCAAGTAAGTCAATAGCTGGTATAATTATCATATTTTATAACCTCATATATTATAAATTACAAAAGTTTTCCAGCAGTTTAAGCCCTGCCTGCTGGCTTTTTTCTGGGTGAAACTGCACTCCCGTTATGTTTTCATAAGTGACAGCAGAAACAAAATCTATACCGTAATTAGTTTTACCCTGCACATTTTTTTCATCTGCACACTCTCCATAAAAAGAGTGAACAAAATAAAAATAAGAATCCTGCTTTATATTTTTAAATACTGGGTGATTTTCTTTAAAATGTATACTGTTCCAGCCAGTATGAGGTATTTTCATACCTTTACTTATAAGCTCATCTGGAAACCTTTTTACTGCACCTTTAATGTATCCAAGCCCATCATGTACACCAAATTCATAACTTTTTTCAAAAAGAGCCTGCATACCTATACATATTCCTAAAAATGGATTACCTTTCTGGATAAATTCATCAACTGCTGAGATAAGCCCCTGTTTTCTCATACCAGCCATACAGTCACCAAATGCACCATTGCCTGGAAAAACTATATGGCCTGCTTTTCTGACTATCTCTGCATCAGATGTAATTTCTGCTTTAAATCCAACATATTCTATGGATTTTTGAACACTGCGAAGATTACCGCCGCCAAAATCTATTATTGTAATCATATTATTCTATTATTCCTTTTGTAGACATTAATCTATCACTTTCTACTGTTAGTGCTTCTTTTAAAGCTCTTGCAAATGATTTAAAGGCTGCTTCTGATACATGGTGAGAATTGCCACCCTTATGCATGATAATATGCAGGTTAATTTTTGCATTATAAACAAAAGCTCTGAAAAATTCTTCTATTAATTCCATATCAAAATCGCCGCATTTTTGTGACAAGAACTCTAAATTATTTGTAAAATAAGGCCTTCCGCCAAAATCTATAACACATTCTACTAATGCTTCGTCCATTGGCACTTTAAAAAAACCATATCTTTTTATGCCTTTTTTATCCCCTGCTGCACTATAAAATGCCTGTCCTAAAAGTATGCCTGTATCTTCTACAGTATGATGAAAATCTATATGAGTATCGCCACCAGCCTTAATTTCCAGCCCAAATGAGCCATGGTGAGCAAAAAGCTCAAGCATATGGTCAAAAAAACCAATGCCTGTAGATATGCTGTAATCATATTTTTCTAAGTCTAAAGATATTTCTATCTGAGTTTCTTTTGTGTTTCGGCTGCCTTTAAACTGTCTTGCCATTTAATCACCTAAATATATTTTCTTTTATTGTATAATATATAGTAAAAAAAATAAAGTGTTTTATAAAACATATTTTTTACTTGTCTTGACTAACAATACATATATTACACACTTTTACAAAAAAACAACCTTTGGTGGCTTATCTAAATTTAGATAAGTTCCAAATTTGATACAGAATATAAATATTCATTTGATAATAATGCTATTTTTTAAACCCTATCATTCTAACTTCAGGCTCTAATTTTATACCAGTTTTATCATATACTGTTTTTTGAATATGTAAAATAAGATTATAAATATCTTCACTTGTTGCATTATCTTCATTTAAGATAAAATTAGCATGCTTTGTGCTGACTTCTGCTCCACCGATACGGCAGCCTTTAAGAGAGCATTTTTCTATTAATGTGCCTGCATAATTTCCTTCCGGTCTTTTAAATACTGAGCCGCAGGAAGGTTTATGAAGCGGCTGTTTTTCTTTTCGTTTTTCAAGTATTTCTTTTCTTATATTTAAAAGTTCTTCACTTTCATTTCTGCTGTATAAAAACTCTGCCCATAAAACAATATAACCATTTATGCCCGGGCTTAGTCTGTATCCATACCCTATTTCTTCATTAGTTTTTATTACTATGCTGCCATTTTTATCCATAAGGGCAGCTTTTATATTTGTATCCTTTATTTCCTGATTATATGCTCCTGCATTCATTTTAACAGCGCCGCCAAGAGTGCCCGGAATACCTGCCATTGATTCCATTCCAGAAAGCCCGTGACTGCATGCATAATATACTAAATCTGCTAGATTTATACCAGCACCGCATTTGACTACATTATTACCGTAGTTAATAATATATCTGTTTAGCCTTGCAGTGCATATAATAAGCCCATTATAACCATCATCACTTACTAATAAGTTAGAGCCACCACCTATTACTTCATAATCAAGATTATTACTACGGGCAAAATCTAATGCCTGTTTTACATCATCATTATTAAAGCATGCAGCAAAATATTTTGCAGGACCGCCTGTTTTATAGCTTGTATAATCTTTTAAAAAAACATTTTCTTCTATTCTCATCACTGTTTGTTTATTGCTGCACCCTGTAATATATTTTTACAGTTACAGTCTTCCCTTTTATCATATTTTATATACTGCTCTATTATCTGCGATATTTTTAATGTATTTCGCCCAGCTTCTTCAATTACTTCATCACTTGTAAGTTTTCTGTTTTCTTCAACACCTGCTGCCGCATTTGTAACAATGGATATATTTGCATAACATATTCCCATTTCTTTAGACAGTGTAACTTCTGGAAAAAGTGTCATACCCACCATATCTGCTCCCCATGCTCTATACATCTTTATTTCAGCAGGGGTTTCAAAACGGGGGCCGTTAGTGCATATATATGTGCCTTTATCAATAAGATTAATACCGCATAAGTCTGCACTTTCTTTTAATTTCTGCCTTACAGACGGACAAAAAGGCTGGCTCATATCAATATGCACCACATAGCCTACTCTGTCATAAAAAGTAATATTTCCCCTTACAGTATTATCTATTGCATCATCTGTTAAAATTAAATCACCGTTTTTATAATTTAAGTTTATACCACCAACAGCTGAAAACGATAATATTTCTTTAACTCCAGCCTGATAAAACCCATAAATATTTGCTTTATAATTTATCTGATGTGGCGCAAACCTGTGGTCATCGCCATGCCTTGATAAAGAATAAACTATCACATCATTATTTTTATATACTTTATATTTGCAGCTTGGTCTGCCATAAGGTGTTTCTATAAACTCTTCACCGTAAAAAGAAAGTGATGTAATATTTTCTAATCCACTGCCACCGATTATACCAATTTTCTTCATTTAGTTTCTCCCTTTAAAATGTGGCAGATGCCAGTTCTTATATATTGCCAGAATTCTTATTAATGTTACTATAATAGAAGTAATTAAAAGATTTATATTTAAGCTGATATTCAGCTTATATATTATAATAAACACTATACCGCCAATAATAGATGCTGATGCATACACTTCTTTTTTTAATACAAAAGGCACTTCTCCAGCAAGAGTATCTCTAATCATACCACCTGCTGTTGCTGTCATTACACCAAAAAATATTATACCATACCATTCCACATTATATTCAACCGCTACACTTGCACCAATACTTGTAAAAACTCCAAGCCCTATGGCATCTGCTATATTTAGAGTTTTCATGGGAAGGCTTTTTTCCACCACAGAATTTAAGAAAAAAACAAGCAGTGTTGCTGCAGCTATTACTATTATATAATTTATATCAGTTAAAATAAAGGGCGGAATTCTGCCAAGCATCATATCACGCATTGTGCCGCCCCCTGCACCAACAGATATGGCAAGAACAAACATTCCATATATATCCATATCTTTTTTAACACCAAGCAGTGCACCAGATACAGCAAAAGCAAATGTTCCAAACAAATCAAAAAAATATAAAACACTCATACTTCCGCCTATAATTTCTGCATTACTATATGTTTTTTACATTCTTCAGCAATATATTCATCATGGGTAACAATAATAACACATACCCCATTTTCTGACTGCTGTTTTAAAATATCAAGCACTGCTAAACTGTTAGCTTTATCAAGATTTCCCGTAGGCTCATCAGCAAGTATAATTTCAGGATTATTAGATAATGCTCTGGCAACAGCTATTCTCTGCTGTTCGCCACCTGAAAGCTCTGAAGGATAATGATTTCTTCTATCATAAAGCCCTACATCTTCTATAAGTTCTTCTGCCCGCTTTTCTGCCTCATTTTTTGAAACATTGTGTATAAGCATAGGCATCATAATATTTTCAAGTGCTGTAAAATCATCAAGAAGATAATGAAACTGAAAAACAAAGCCCATATTTTTGCCCCTGTATATATTAAGCTCTGTTTCTTTCATATTATAAATATCTATATTATTAAAAATAACATTACCTTTTGTTGGCTTATCAAGACCGCCTATAATATGTAAAAGAGTTGATTTACCTGCACCTGAAGGACCTGTTAATGCTATTAAATCCCCTTTTTCTGCTGTAAAATTAAAATCATTTATTACCTGTAAAGCACTGCCTTTCATATCAAAACTTTTTGAAACATTTTTTATTTCCAGTAAACTCATTGTTATATCCTTAATCGTTTCTTATACCGTCTACAATATTCATTTTAGCACTTTGGTTAGATGGGAAAAGACTTGCTAAAAATGTTATTAAAATGGCACATACTGAAACAAGTAAATACACATGATAATCAATATTTAAAGGCAGACTATCCATAAAATATATATCTTCGGGAAGTTTTATCAGCTTATATTTTGTAACAAGAATAGAAAGCAGTAATGCAGTAATATTTCCTAAAGCTGTGCCTATTATACCAACAATTAAACCCTGCCTTATAAATATACTGCGTATACATGATGCACTTGCTCCATAGGCTCTTAATATTGCAATATCTTTCTGTTTATCTTTTATTGTTATTGCTATCATTGATACTATGCTGAATGATGCAACAATAATAATTAAAGTAAGCACAATAAACATTGCATATTTTTCAAGCTCCAGTGCAGAAAAAAGGCTCTGATTCATAGAAAGCCAGTCTCTAGCCCAGTATTTATTTTCTATCTGCTGGTTTATAGTAGATGTTAAATCAATAGAGTTTATACCCTGCTCCACAGAAACACTTATGCCTGTCACACTGTTTTTATTAAGCCCAATAAAATCCTGTGCAGCTGCTATGCTGATATAAGCCATACTTGCATTATATTCATATACTCCAGTATCAAATATACCCTTGACTATAAAACTGCGCATTTTAGGATTTAAGCCGAAAGGTCCGCGGTTTAACTGGGGGCTGATTAATGTAATAGTATCGCCAACACCAGCCATTAATGAAAATGCTAAATCTTTACCAAGCAGTATGCCATAAGGTTCGCCTTCCTGCCTGTTTTTTATGTCATCAAGTGCACCGAAAGTAATAAAAGAAGATATTTTTGAAACAGTTTTTTCTAAATCTGCATCAATACCTTTTATTATAATGCCGGAAACTCCACTGCCGCTCATAGAAACAGCCTGAGTATTTACAAAAGGTGCTGTTGCTTTTACACCTTTTATTTTTTGTACTTCCTGCATTAGTTTTTCATAATCTCTAACAGGTACAGTAGAAAAATCTGTTATAACAATATCAGAGTTTGTACCCATCATTTTTTCTTTTAGATTATTTGTAAAACCAGACATTACACTAACTACAAGTATTAATGTGGCAGTGCCAAGCATTAATCCAATGATAGATGTAATAGAAAGAAATGAAACAATACTGTTGCGTTTACGGCTTCTAAAATACCTTAATGCAATAAGATTATCTATTTTCATTAAAAATACACACCTTTTTGATTACAAACCTGTTTTTATAAGTATTTTGTTATAATGAACATACAAATAAATGGCTATTTTAAAAATATATATTAAAACAACCATTTATTTATTAATATTTTATTTTACCCAGTAGTTTGGAGCCTCTTTTGTGATTTGGACATCGTGTACATGGGATTCTGAAAGCCCTGCACTTGTTATGCGAACAAATTTTGCATTGCTGCGTAAATCATCAATTGTTTTACAGCCTGCATAGCCCATGCCTGAACGAAGACCGCCAATTAACTGATAAATTGTCTGGTTTAATTCACCTTTAAAATGAACACGGCCTTCAATACCTTCTGGAACAAATTTTACATCACTTACAGTGCCGTCTTGAAAATATCTGTCTTTTGAGCCGTCTTTCATAGCTCCAACAGAGCCCATACCGCGATATACTTTGTAGCTTCTGCCTTGATAAAGCTCTATTTCTCCGGGAGCTTCTAAAGTACCTGCAAGTAATGAGCCAAGCATTACTGAGTTTGCTCCTGCTGCTAATGCTTTTACTATATCACCAGAATATTTTATACCACCATCTGCAATTATTGGAATACCTGCTTCTCTCGCTGCTGCAGAGCAGTCAAGAATTGCTGTAATCTGTGGCACACCTACACCAGCAACAATACGAGTTGTGCATATTGAGCCCGGTCCGATACCTACCTTAACACAGTCTGCCCCAGCCTTAGCTAATGCTTTCACTGCTTCACTTGTTGCTACATTTCCTGCTACAACCTGTAAATCAGGATATTTTCTTTTAATATTTTTTACCACATCTAAAACTTTTTGAGAATGTCCGTGAGCAGTATCAACAGTAATAACATCTACTTTTTTGCTTACAAGCTCAGCAACCCTTTCTAATGTGTCTGGTGCTGTGCCAACTGCTGCGCCTGATAAAAGTCTGCCCATTTTATCTTTTGATGCAAGTGGATATTTTAAGCGTTTATTAATATCTTTTATGGTGATTAAACCTTTTAAACAGTAGTTATCATCAACTACTAAAAGTTTTTCTATTCTGTGCTTATGTAAATGCTCAATAGCAGCTTCAAAAGATGTGCCAACTGGAACTGTTACAAGATTTTCACTTGTCATATATTCTGATACTTTAGATGAAGTATCTCTAACAAAACGCAGGTCTCTGTTTGTTAAAATACCACATAATTTACCATTTTTTACAACTGGTATACCAGAAATTTTATATTTTGTCATAAGCTCCCATGCGTCCCCTATAGTCTGGTCTGGGTCAATAGTAATAGGGTCTACTATCATACCACTTTCTGAGCGTTTTACTTTATCTACTTCATCAGCCTGTTTTTCAATAGACATATTTTTATGGATAAATCCAAGACCGCCAACTTGAGCCATAGCTATTGCCAGCCTTGCTTCTGTTACAGTATCCATAGCTGCTGAAACAATAGGTATGTTTAATGTAATAGAATTAGTCAGTTTAGTAGCAGTAATCACATCTGATGGTAAAATCTCAGAGTATGCAGGGGTAACCAGCACATCATCAAATGTAAGTGCCTCACCTACGAATTTATTTTCGTAGTATTGAGTAAATTTCTTCACAAAAGCCTCCAATTAAAGACAAATCAAAAAGCCTATTAATAAAACATAATAAAAATTTTAATCAGTCTAAATTTATATCTATCACTTTATTATATGACAAATCTATACTATTTATCAAGATTTAAAAAAATATTTTCATTAATATTACTTCTTTTATCTATCCCGCTTTTGCAAATAAAAGCAGTATGGCGTTTAAAACTGTTTGAAATTATGCGTTTTATTATTTTATCTACACTTTCTTTATCATACTTTTCATAAAGCTCATTTCTGCCTAAATGCTGCTGTTCTATATCATATAAAATATTATCTATTAATTCATAAGTAAAGCCTAGTTCACTTTCATCTGTCTGCCCTGGCCATAAATCTGCAGTAGGTGCTTTTTTCATAATACTTTCCACCATTCCAGCTTTTGCACTTACTCCATAGACTTCCCTTTTATAAAGCTCACCAACTATATTTATACTTGAAGCAGTATCACCATACCATGTGCCATAGCCTAAAAGCAGCTCTGTTCTATTACTTGTGCCAGCAACTATACCGCTGTGTTCTGCTGCCTTATCAAAAAGAATTACCATTCTACAGCGAGCCATAATATTGCCCTTTCTAAGAGATGTAATATTATTACTTATATTAATAAACGCATCTGCCACAGAAGAAATATCTACAACTTCCAGCTTAAAGCCGTATTTTTCTGATAACTTTAAGGCATCATTATAAGAATGTTCTGATGAAGTTTTATAAGGCATAAAGTATCCTTTTACTTTGTCTTTGCCAAGTGCTGTGCATAAAACAGCGCAGGCAAGGGCAGAATCTATTCCCCCAGATACTCCTATAACAACATTTTCTGCCCCAGTTTTATAAAAAGCATTTTTAAAAGATAACACTAAATTATTAAATATTTCTGAATAATCCATAATTATTCCTGTATTCCACGGTTTTTGCGAATATACTCTCCACTTTTGCCGCCTGATTTATGCTGAAGCATAATATCGCTGATTATCATATCCTTATCTACTGCCTTACACATATCATATATTGTAAGAGCGGCAACAGAAACACCTGTTAATGCTTCCATCTCCACACCTGTTTTATCATCAAGCCCAACAGTTACTTCAATATCTACCTGACCTTTATCAATATTATAGCTGAACTCTACATTTACTTTGCTTATTGCAAGGGGGTGGCATAATGGTATTAAATGTGGTGTCTGCTTTACAGCCATAATAGCAGCAATTCTTGCCACTTCAAATACATTACCTTTTTTAATACTCATATTTACAATTTTTTGCAGAGTATCTTTATGCATTGTAACTCTGCCTGTTGCTGTTGCTTCTCTTTTAGTAGGTGCTTTGCCGCTTACATCTACCATACGGCTTGCACCTTTTTCATCAAAATGGGTAAATTCCATTAAACACCCCTTTATTATTTTGGAAAAACTTTAAACAAATCTTTCACAGGTATATTACATTCTGCAAGGCTTAGTATTGATATATTTTCTTTATGAATTTTCTCAATATCTACCTTATCATGTGTTAATAATATATTTGCATATTCTTTTTCAAAATCAACCACATTACCAGTTTCGTCATAAGTTGGCACTTGGATTATTATATTAAAACTTTCAGCATTTGTTAATATAAGCCTGCCTAATATTAAATCTACAAACTGCTGCATATATGTATATAAATCATTATCATTATATGATGGTATTGGTTTACCCTGTAAATCTGCACAGGCATAATGGAATATAAGTGTTACTTTATTTTTTACATTTCTTGCATCAACAAGTTCAAATATAGGGCGAACTTGATATTTTTTTGCATAGTTTGAGTTTTCAAGAGTTTCATCAAATTTCTGCAATAAATCTTCAAGCTCAATAGATACTGTTTTATTCATACGGTTTTTTGCAACAGTTTCGTCCATAAAAAGTTTTGTAGTTCTAACATATTTTTTTTGTATATAGGCTTCTTCGTTATTATACATAATAACCTTATACCAGTCGCCAGTTTCGCCTATTAAAATAACTTTTTCAGCACCTGATGAATATCTTAAAACTTTTGATTTAAGTGAAGGTTCGGCACGAAAGGGCATTCTGTTATATGGAATATGACCAACACCTTCCACCACTTCTACAATCTGCTTTTCTTCACTGATACCAATATTTGGCATAGCAGCCCCTGCCTCATCTGGATTATCTGCTTCTTCATTTGTAATAAAATGCTCACTGCCTGCTGAATCAGCATTATTATTTACTCTATCCTGAGCATATATATAAGATGAAAAACAAGCTGTAATAATTAAAGTAAATACTATTTTATACATTAAATCTAAAATACATTATATCGCCGTCCTGCACGATATAATCTTTTCCTTCAAGCCTTAATCTGCCGTTTTCTTTTGCAGTAGTTAGTGATTTATATTTTTCAAAATCAGCATATGAACATACTTCTGCGCGAATAAAACCACGCTCAATATCTGAATGAATTTTACCTGCAGCCTGTGGAGCGGTAGCACCATTTTCAACAGTCCATGCACGGACTTCTTTTTCACCTGCTGTAAAAAATGTAATAAGTCCCAGCAGGTCATATCCGCTTTTTATAAGGCTGTCAAGGCCACTTCTTTCCATACCAAGAGCCTGTAAATATTCTTTTGCTTCTTCTTCTGATAAATCCTGCAGCTCACATTCTGTTTTGCCGCATATTTTTACAACTTCTGCCCCTTCTTTTTCAGCTGTCTGTCTGACAGTTTTAACATGTTCATTATCTTCTGCTAAAGCATCTTCATCAACATTTGCCACATAAAGCATAGGCTTGATTGTAATAAAATTATATTCCCTTATTTCATCAATATATTCTGGGTGTTCTTTAAGTAATGCTCTTAAAGGCTTACCTTCATCTGCACATTTTAAAAATTCTTCTAATACTTCCACTTTCTTTTTTAAAGCCTTATCACCGCTTTTTGCTGCTTTTTGGTGTTTTATAATGGCTTTATCTAATATTTCCATATCAGCAAGCAGAAGTTCTGTATTAATTATTTCTATATCATTTGCAGGGTCTACTTTATTTTCCACATGGACAATTTCATCATTTTCAAAACAGCGAACAACATGTGCAATAGCATCAGTCTGTCTTATATGAGTTAAAAACTGGTTGCCTCTGCCTTCCCCGTGGCTTGCACCTTTTACAAGGCCTGCAATATCCACAAACTCAACAGTTGTAGGAACAATAGATTTTGGTTTAATATACTGAATAATAAAATTCATTCTTTCATCAGGAACAGGAACAACCCCTCTGTTTGGGTCAATAGTGCAGAATGGATAGTTTGCACTTTCTGCATTCTGTGCTTTTGATAAAGCATTAAAAATAGTTGATTTACCTACATTTGGCAGGCCTACAATACCACAGCTGAAACCCATTTATCACCTTTTGCATATATTTATAATTATGAAATGTTATATAGAATTTTATTATTTTTTTCAATAATAAATTTACTCACTTACCCCCCCCCATTTGAAAACTATACTTAAAAATTGTGTTTTATAATAAAATCTAACGGCAAACCATTCCAAAAAAACTGCTTATATACAATTAAGTCGCAAAGATAATAAAATAACTCAGTGGGGGGGGTAAAAAATGGTGATAAGCCAATAAATTTAGCAAAATATTTATTTAAAACATTCTTATTGTATATCTGAATGTTGTAAAAATAATTAATAGAATTAACTATAAAAAATGCGGGTTTAATATCCCCGCATTATTAATTATTTGGTTTTGATTATATTTTTCCATGAATAGTCTATATCTATTATATCATCTTGTGAATACATAACATCTTGTTTTTGTGGCATATTAGTCCGATTTTTTAACTGAACATTATAATCATTACCTTTAAACCTGTATGATACAAGCCAGTAAAACTCAAACTCATTATCATAATCAATATTATGCTGTAAATCACTTTCCCATGAATGTTGGACAGCATAACAGCCAAGAACATCTGCATCTGCATAGTCACCAATGCTTGTTAATGAACCAGTTTGACTGTAATTTGATACATCTTGATTTTCTGAAACATCAGGATAATTTGTATAATAGGCTATTAATTCATAGTTAATCTCTTTGTAGCCTGTTGAAGAATTTTGAGCAGGTATTGCATACTGTTTCTTCATTATGTCTACTTCTGTATTTAAAGTATAGTCTTTTAAAATATTTATTAATTCTGATCCATTATAATCACTGTATGCTGTATCATAATAATAGTGATTATCATACTTTGCACTTCTCATATTTGCTTCTGTATTACCTTCTTCTTCTAAATATGTTTTTTCTCTATCATCTACACTCATGCCATAATGTGCCAGTAGTTCATTACTGTAACTATAAAATGCTCTATCTTCCAGTATTCTATCAGTAGTGATAAATAAAGGACCTGCCTTAAAAAAAGTATCTTCATTAAAATCCATATTTGGACTTTGTGTATTTTTTCTTATGATAGTTATATTTTTACAAAATTGCTCATTATCCATTCTTACTGCAACATAATCAGCAGACTTTAATACTTTATAATCATCTTTATTAAATACAGGGTTTGCTGGTGCCTGCTTTATATTTATTATATCATCACTTTCTGATGCACCAAAGCCATGTTCTTCCATATTATTTTCTGCATATGCTGTATAAGCAAGTAATATAAATATAATGCTAAATATTTTTTTCATAATACATCTCCATTACTGTTGTAATACTTGATAAATATGTGTTCTTGTATCACTGTATACATCATCATTTTCACCAGTTCCCTGTGATAATGTAGATGTATCTTCTAAATATTTAGTTGTTATTTCTACTCGTGCATCTTTACCTATTAAACTTTTTACAGCATACAACCAGTAATATCCTATACCATAATCTGAATTTTGGTCTTCCGCCATAATATAATAACAACCAATGTTACTTATTTCTACATCCTGTGAAATAGGATCAAAGTTTAAAGAGCTATTTTGTCTGCTTTTACCAGTTACACTATATACAGACGGATTAATGCTATGGTATGTTATAAAATATATATCTTCTTCATCTGTATAATTTTGACTAAAAGGTATAGATGCTGTAATATCATACACATCTTCATTTTTAGAATAAACACTTACATATGATGATGAAGATACAACATCATCTTCGCCTTCAAGATATATTTTATCACCATATGGACGAGAACCAACAAACAGCAAACCTTCTTTAAGTGGTTTATTTTTACCTGAATTTTCACATTGGTATGACTGCTCTGGTGTGGCAACAATTACAAAATCTCTGCTGCCGTTGCCAATAGTGCTTACAAGGTCATCTTCCTCATAAACATAGTTATCAAGAGAAATTGCATAACTAAAAGAAGTTACACATAAAAATAATACTAGAAACATAATTACTTGTTTCATATATTTACCCTCCTTTATAAAATACTATAATTTATAATATATGTATCAGTGTATATTTTGTAAAGGGGTTTTTATCGTAACTTTTATATAATATCCAGCAGTGTATCTATATTATCATTTTTTGTTAGTGACGATAAATATCTGCTCTTTAAATCAAGCTCTATATTTATTATTATTTCTGTTTCTTTATTAGTAATATCATCATTTTGGTCACTGAATAATGCTTCTAAAAAATCATCTCTGCCATTTAAGTTACTATGTAACTCTCTATGTGTGACTGCTTCTACCCCTATAGCTGATGTATAATCGTTTGCAAGTATATCTAATGATAAATTATTATCTAATGCATACAAATAGGCTTTTTCTATATTTTTAGGTGAACCATATTGATTTAATAGTTTATCATATTCATCATTTGTTTTATATATACCCTGCAAATATTGTTCTTCCCGTTCTGGAACATAGAAACACTCGTTATACTCATTTATAAAATCAATATCCAGTCTGTAACCATTGATTGTGCCTTTTTCTAAATCTATCTTACTGGCATCTATCTTTATGTAATCACTTAAACCTAATTCTCTAATTAATTTAGCATCTCGTTCACTAACACTAGAATAATATGATAACACTATAAATGGGCGTTCATCTGATGGAATTTCCCCTTCTTTTAAATTGCTTCTTGACATTTTTTGTGCAAATTTTAATTTCTGTTCTTCGGCTAATTGTATTAACTGCTCTCTTCTTTCATTTAAACCGCTCCATGTTATCACTTCTGCTGTTTTAATATCTTCTATATCCTTTGCAAACTGTTCTATACCTTTTATTCCTGTTGTCGCAAATACTGGTGATGCAAATATGTCATTATCTTTTAAAATCTGAATT
The DNA here is from genome assembly GCA_944323205.1 of uncultured Mucispirillum sp. Lineage (GTDB taxonomy): Bacteria > Chrysiogenota > Deferribacteres > Deferribacterales > Mucispirillaceae > Mucispirillum. Next base: position 279,236 of record CALURO010000001.1, read on the forward strand.
TCTTCTTCACTTAATCCTGCTATAAAATCTTCCACATATTTTTTATATGCTTCTTCTCCCTGTGATAATAATAATTTACATTCATCTTCTTTTGCTATATCTCGTGTTGAAAACATCTCATAATCTGGACAAATTTCTATAAACTCTTCTCGTGTAAGCCATTCATCACTATTTTTAGGAAGTATCATTATCTGCCCATTCTCATCAACTTTTCTATCCTGATACATAATTGATGTATCAAAACCAAAATAATTAAAATAACTATCTTCTACATTTAAGTTAATGTGAATACCATAGTCTTCTTCATACTTTATGACAGACTCAAAAGTATATAATCCATTATTTAATTGTGCTGCACTCTTTAGCAAATTATATTTTTGAAGGTCTGATTTTATATCTTCTGATGTCATATTATTGGAATATGCATATCTATCATATGATACTAATGTATTTCTCATAGGATTAAAACCCTGATAATCATAATATTTTATTTCATTTATTATAAATTCTTTTGCATAGTCTGGGGCATATGCATCATAAAAATTATATTTAAATGCTGTATATGGTTTATCTTTTAAAAATTCTGCTATCTCTTCATCGCTGTATTCTGGTGCAGTTACTTCATTTGATATTGCAACTGATTGTGGCGATAAATCTAACTTATCCATTTCTGTTTGGTAATTTTTAGATACTTCTGAAGTGGATAAAATGTTAGACTTACTCTTACTTGATAATACCTGTATGCTGGCATAATTATTGCTTATTTCCATTACACCCTCCTTATATACAGTGGAATTTTTTTCCTAATATACACTACTATATATTTATATACGCAAATTTTATGCCATAATAGTGTCATTTTTTTGAAATATACTTAAAAATTAATAATTAATACATATTATTCATAAATACAGTTTTTAAGAACATATAGAAATTACAATAATAATCAGATAATTTTTAATACAAAACTGCTGATAATGATATAATTTACCAGCAGTTTTTTAAGAATTTTATATTAAATTATACACACTTTTTGCAGCATCACTACCCGGCTGGTATCTTTCCCCGTATAATTTTATTTTTGAAAGCCTTTTATTTATTTCTTCCATTTCTTTTTTAGTCCATGAGATATTTACCGCTTTTACATTTTCTCTTAAATGTTCAGGGTTAGTTGTTTCAGGTATTGGTACAATCCACGGTTTTTGTGCCAGTATCCATGCAAGAGCAATTTGAGCAGGTGTTGCACCGCCTTTTTCACTGCCTAATTCTTTTAAAAAATCAATAATAACCCTGTTTTTTTCCATATTTTCCTGACTCATTCGTGGAAAGCCAGCACGCATATCAAGTTTTTTATCAAATACAGTATTGCCGTCCATCTTCCCTGCTAAATAACCCCTGTCTAACGGGCTGTATGCCACTAAACCGATACCTAATTCTTCAATCACTTTAAAAGTCTGTTCTTCATGGCGTCTAAAACTCATTGCATACTGGTTTTCAACAGCTGTTACAGGGAATTCTTTATGGGCTCTTTTTATAGTTTCTATATTTGGCTCACTCATACCCCAGTGAAGAATTTTGCCTTCTTTTACTAAATCTTTCATTGTGCCTGCCACATCTTCTATTGGCACTTTATTATCTATTCTATGCTGATAATATATATCCACATAATCTGTATCAAGCCTTTTAAGTGATGCTTCTAATGCTTTGCGTATGCTTTCTGGTCTTGCATCTTCTACCTGTTTGCCATTTGGATAATAAAGCCCAAATTTTGTGCCTATTGCCACATTTTTTCTAAATTTTTTCAATGCTTTGCCTAGCAGCACTTCATTTGTATGTGGACCATATATTTCTGCTGTATCAAAAAAATTAATACCTAAATCGTAAGCTTCTGCAATGAGATTTATCATTGCTTTTTCATCTCTTGCAGGCCCGTGATTTGCACTCATTCCCATACAGCCAAGCCCTAATGATGATACTTTAAAATCTTTTCCTAATACCCTTAAAGGCATTTGAGATTTACTTTCTTTTGCCATAATATCTGCTCCATTTAATCCTGCTGCTGCACCTGCCAGCATAAATGATGTAAGTTTTAAAAAATCTCTTCTATTCATATTCGCCTCCATTTAGTCTATATTTATTTTTATTGTATTTATTATCATTATTCAATATATCATACTATTTTATTCTTGCCTAAAATTCTCATTTATACTATTATATACTTATGGAAGAAAAATTACTTAAAGAAATCAAATCAAAACTTATTAATATTATGCCTGACGAAAGCGAAATTGATGCTGGCTTTAATGGTATAAAATTTTACAGAAGAAATAATGTAAAAAAAACTCATATCTGTATACAATGCCCATGTATTATTTTTGTTGTAAATGGTGAAAAGCATACCCATATAAGCAGTGAAAATTTTATATTTAAAAAAGGATATTATCATATTACATATATTGATTATCCTGTTTCCTCTCATTTTAGCAGTATTTCAGAAGATAACCCTTATCTTTCAGTATATATCCCTGTAGATAATGCAGTAATTACTGAAATAATTAAAAATATTAACTATATTCCTGCTGTAATTTTTAAGGGGATTTCTGAAAGCAGGGCAGATGATAAACTGCTTGAAGCATACAGCAGACTTATTGATTTATATAATAAGCCTGATGAAATCAGCTTTATGTCAGAGTTAATTATTAAAGAAATATATTATAGAATACTAAACGGTCCTGTTGGAGCAGATTTAAAAGCATTATATACATTTGGCTCTCAAAGCAATAAAATATATCAGGCAATAGAATTTATTAAAAATAATTTTAAAGAATACCTGCAGATAGAAGATATTGCTTCAAAAGTCAATATGGCACCATCTACTTTTTTTAGGAACTTTAAAGCTGTTACAATGATAAGCCCTTTACAGTATCAAAAAAGATTAAGACTCTATGAAGCACAAAGATTAATGCTTGCAGAAGGTATCACAGCATCAGATGCAGCATATAATGTAGGCTATGAAAGTATTACCCAGTTTACAAGAGAATATAAAAAATTATTCCATTCTTCCCCTGCAAGAAATATAAAAGAAATTATAAATGGAACAGCAAAGCCTGCATAAAAATGCAGGCTCTATATTATTTATTAAAATATTTTGCATATATTTTATCGTATGTGCCGTTTTCTTTTAAAGTTTTAAGTGCTTTATTTATTTCTTCTAATAAAGCAGTGTTATCTTTTGGAAGAGCGATAGAATATTCTTCTTCAGCTAATGCAGTATCAAGCACTTTTATTCCTTTATTATTTGCAACATATTTTTTTGCAGGTTCCATATCTAATACCGTTGCATCTACTTTCCCAGCAGTAAGAGCCATAATAACCTGACCTGTTGCTTCATATCTTGTAATAGATGATGTATCTTTATACATATCTGTTACTACCATATCACCTGTATATCCTATTACAACACCAATTTTTTTGCCTTTTAAATCTTCAAATTTTTGGATATCTGAATCTTCTGGCACAATAACAGCCTGCTTTGATACAAAATAAGGCTCGCTGAAATTAACATACTGGCGTCTTTCGTCAGTTGCAGTCATACCAGAAATAATACAGTTAATTTTACCTGCCTGCATAGCTATTAAAAGGCTGTCAAAAGCCATATTTTTAAACTCTACTTTTTTGCCAATAATTTTAGATATTTCATTTATTAAATCTACATCAAATCCTACAATATTTCCCTGTTCTATATATTCAAATGGTGGAAATTCAGCATTTGTTCCAACGATTAATGTATCATCAACGGTTTCACTTTTTTTACAGCCAAAAAGCATAACTAATGATAATACTGATACTAAAACTAATAACAATATTTTTTTCATATCTTCTCTCCAAGATTATATTTTAAAAGTTAGTAATACATTAATATTATCATTATGTCAAAGAATAAATTACTAAAAAGAAAGAAAATAGAGAAATAAAAAATAGTATTAATAATTCCCAATAACCACTGTCATTCAGAATGGCATATGTTTTTTTTATCCATATCCACCTTGTCATTCAGAGCGTAGCGAAGAATCTTATAACATTCTAGTTAGTAAAAATCTTAAAAACAAAATTTATTTTATATGCATAGCAAAAAAGCACTTGCAAAAATGGTATTTTATTATTATATTACATGTAGCACGCAGGGACTAGACGGAGTAGTCCCTAAATGGCTAAACTAAAAATAGGTTTAAACCGTCTATATAATTAATATAGGCGGTTTTTAAGTTTTATGTATAGGAATTTTACTGCATAATAAAATGCCATTAATTCTAACATATTAACCCCCTGTCAATTTTTTTATATTGATGTGGGAGTTCGCCTAATCCCCGCCTAGTATATGCGTGCTGTGATTGTGATTTAACCGTTTAGGGCAAGTCTCACTCTCACTGTATAATATAAACACCAAAAAGAAAAAAATTACAAGATAAAAATATTTACTATGCAGAACAAAAAATACTTGAAATTATATGAAATATTAACTATATTAAAAGTAGCACAGGGGACTGGTCTGGTCAGCCCCTTGGTGTGAGATTTAAAAAGTGTTTTTAAATAACCACCTGCTGGCAAAACAAGGTGGTTATTTTTTTATGTAAAAAAATATGACTGCTAATGTAAGCACACATATTAAATATGTGATATGACTTTCATATATCATAAGCCACCTCCTAATTTATTCCGAACGGTTAATCCGAATGGATAAAAAGAAAGGCAGCCAACCACCAGCCCGCACTGTGCTGCTAGGCATAAAGCCTGTATAATATAAACACCAAAAATAATAAAATTACAAGGTAAATTTATGATATACTATGTAACTCAAAGGCGGAGCTGAAAAGTATATATAGGTGCAGGATGTACCGTCGCTTGCGTAAGGATTTACGAATTTATTTCGGAAATCCGCTAAATAAAAAATACACGGATGTATTTTTTATTATTGTTTAATAAGATTCTTCGCTATCGCTCTAAATGACAAGGTAGGTGGAACTATGTTACTATAATATAAGTTTCTTATATATCTTATTCAACTTTTTTGGATAAATTTATTCGCTTTTTAATGTAATATTATTAAGATAGCAGTATATCTGCCCTAATGCAATACCGCCATCATTTGCAGGCACTTTTTTATGAGTAAGCACTGTAAATCCGTCTGCAAAAAGCATATTATGTATTTTACTGCTTAAAAATATATTCTGCATAACTCCACCAGATAAGGCAACAGTAGTTATGCCAAATTTATCTCTTATATCAATACATATATCATATATAATTTTAGCAAATCCATTATGAAATTTTGATGATATTATTTTAATATCCTGACTATTTAAAATATCTTCTACCATTTCCTTAAATACTTTTGTAAGATTTATTTTATTATCTTCATACATAAAATTATAACTTTCAATACATTCTTTTACCGCTTCATTTTCAAAAAGAATTGCAAGTTCCCCTTCATATTCGTTTGACCGTTTCAGTAATGCAAGGGAGCCTGCACTTTCAAAAAGCCTGCCTGCTGCACTTGTTTCAATAGAATTAAGTTTATTATCTACTGCCATTTTTATAAGGGATATTTCCTGCTCAGTAGTATAGCCTGATGAAATAAGTTTATCTTTTATAGTATCCAGCAACTTTTCAGTATAAAGATATGAAATAACCATTCGGACAGGGTGTTTAGCTGCAGAATCAAGCCCCGGCTGGATATAGTTTTTAATATGAGCATATCTTGTAATAATATTATCTTCTTTAATAAATATTTCTCCGCCCCATGCTTTATTATCTGCCCCTAAACCAAAGCCGTCCATAACTATTCCTATTGCATTATCATAATATGAATTTTCTGCCAAACAGGAAGCAAAATGGGCTGTATGATGCTGCACTTTATATATTTTTTTATACCTTTTTTCTGCAAATATAGTAGAACGATACTGGCTGTGGTAATCTACTACTGCAACTTCTGGATAAATATTAAATAAAGACTGCATATTATTATGCACTTCTTCATACATCTGCTCTGTTTCAATATTATCTAAATCACCTATATACTGACTTAAAAATGTAAAACCCTGCTTATAAAAAAGAAGAGAGCTTTTAAGGTTTGCACCAGCTGCAAATATTTCTTCCTGACTGTCTGTTTTTATTGCTACAGGATATGGAGCATAGCCCCTTGCACGCCTAAAAAGTATAAATCCATAATCAGCAATCGCACATACACTGTCATCTACTCTTTGGTAAATCTCTCTGTTATGGTGCAGGAAAACATCAGTGAACCCTTTTAAATTATGCTCTGCTTCTTCCTGATTTTTAGCAATAGGCTCATCTTTACGGTTTGCACTTGTGGCTATTATAAATTTTGTTTTCATATACTGAAATAAGACTATATGCAGTGGAGTATATGCTGTCATTATGCCTATTTTATTTGAATTAGGGGAAACATAATCAGAAAAGGGACGCCTAAACCATTCAAAAATCACTATAGGACTTTCTGGTCTTGTAATGGTTTCTTCCACAAGATTTGGCACAACTGCATGCCTTTTAATAGTCTGTATATTTTCTGCCATTACGGCAAAAGGCTTAGTGCTGCGTTTTTTAAGCTCTCTTAATTTTAAAACTGCTTCGTCCTGCTCTGCACTGCATATTAAATGATAGCCACCTAAGCCTTTAACTGCCACTATACCGCCACTGTCAATATAATCTGCCGTTTTTTTAAAGGCTTCTTCCTGATTTTCAATAATTCTGCCTTTAAAATTAAGGGTAACTTTTGGACCACATTCTGTGCAGGCTATAGGCTGAGCATGGTATCTTCTGTCATTTGTATCTGTATATTCATTATAACAGTCATCACACATTTCAAAATCTTTCATTGTAGTATTTATTCTATCATATGGCAGTTTTTCTATTATAGAATACCTTGGTCCGCAGTTAGTACAGTTTGTGAAAGGATAAAAAAATCTTCTTTCACCTATATCTAATATTTCACTTCTGCATTCATCACATATTGCCATATCAGGCGGTATGAGAGTGATACCCCCTAAATCTTTTGATGTTTCTATAGAGAAATTATTATAATCTATATACTCTATATCTTTTATATCAATACTTACAATATGAGATAATGCTGGTGCATTTTCTTTTATTTTTTTAATAAATTTATCAAGCTCTTCGTTATGCAGGTTTGCTTTAATAATAACTCCCCTGCTTGTATTGATTACAGAGCCTTTTATATGCATACTGTCTGCTAAATTTTTTATAAAAGGTCTAAACCCTACACCTTGAACTATTCCTTGTATTGTTATCTGCCGTGTAATCATTTTTTCCAAAACCATGGGCTGAAAAGAATAAATACCGTAAATAATTCTAAACGCCCTATAATCATTGATATAGAAAGAGTTAATTTTGCAAAGTCTGGTAGAAATCCGTAATTATCTGCAGGCCCTACTGCCCCAAAACCGGGACCTACTGTGCCAAGACAGCCAAGCATTGCCGTAAATGCTTCAAATGGTGTAAGTGCTCCGCTTAATGCTACAATAAATGCACCAGTAAATAATGTAGTCATATAAACCACAATAAAGCCCATAACAGTAATTACTACTTTATTAGATACTGGGTTTCCATTAAGCCGCATTATAAAAACACCTTTTGGGTGTATAAGCGATTTTATATGTATTACTGCCTGTTTAAACATAATTATATGGCGGACAACTTTTATACCGCCGCTTGTAGAGCCAGATGAGCCGCCTATAAAAAATAATACAAGTATTAATATCTGTGCTGCAGGGTGCCATAAATTATAATCTGCCGTTGCAAACCCTGTGGTGCTGATAATAGATACTACCTGAAATGTGCCAAACCTTACAGCATCTAGTAATGATGTATAAGTTTTACCGTCCATTGCTGTAAAGCCGTTTGGCTGGATATATAAAAGAAAAGACACTAATGCAGATATTAAAATAATAATCAATGTAAACATTTTTATTTCAGAATCATTTATTATGCTTTTAAAATTACCGCGAATAGTTTTTATTAATACTAAAAAGTTAAGTGAGCCTATATACATAAATATTATTAAAACCCAGTCAATATAAAAGGAAGAAAAATATGCAACTGAATTATTTTTATTAGAAAATCCGCCTGTTGCAATAGCACTTGATGCATGAGTAAAAGCATCAAGCAGGTTCATACCACCATAAGAAAGCAGAACTATACATATAATATTTAATAAAATATATAAACCCCATATAAATTTTGCAGTCTGAGTCATTCTTGGAGTAAGCTTTTCTTTTGTAACACCAGTTGTTTCCACCTGCATAAGATGAGTGCCGCCTATACCTAAAAGTGGAAGTATGGCAACAGATAACACAATAATTCCACCGCCGCCTATCCAGTGAGAAATGGCACGCCATAACTGTATAGACTTTGGCAGCCCTTCTATATCTGATAAAATAGATGCCCCTACTGTTGTAAACCCTGAAACAGATTCAAAAAAAGCATCATATATATCAGGTATTGAGCCAGATACATAATAAGGCAGTGCTCCAACAATACATGTAAAAACCCATATAAATACAACAAGCACAAAACCACTTCTTATTGTGATAGTTTTTTTATCCCTGCTTTTAGAAAAAAAAGCAAGCACAATAGATACTAAAAGAATAACAGCCATTGTTTTAAAAAAAGACAGGGATTCATTACTTTCGTTATACATAAGTGCATAAAACCCACAAAAAGCCATAAAACATGAAAGTAGTAAGTTAATAAATACAATAGGCCGTAATATTAACCTTAACTGGTGTATCATTTAGTAAACAGCTCCTCAAGCCTGCTTATTTCATCATGAGCTACAAAAGTTATAAGGCTGTCCCCCTCTTCTATTACAAATGAGCCTGTTGGAATAATTGTTTTTCTGTTGCGCTGCACTGTAATAATCAGACAGCCTTCTGGAAGTTTTAAATCCATAATTTTTTTGCCAATAATATTCTGGTTGCTGCTGCTCACTATAAACTCTATAGCTTCAGCCTGTCCCTCAAATATTGTATATACATTTTTAATGTTTCCTTTACGGATAAATTTAAGGATTGCATCTACTGAGCTTAACTTTGCACTGATACAGGAATCTATGCCTAAATTTGTTGCAAGAGTAGTATAGTTTAATTTATCAATTACTGCTACCGCCCTTTTTACACCTTTACTTTTTGCATACACACCTGCAAGAATATTTAATTCTTCACTTTGAGTAGTCGTTATTATTGCATCAGTATAAGCAATATTTTCTTCTTCAAAAACATCTTGGTCTGAAATATTGCCGTTAATAACTGTAGCTTCTGGATAAATAGAAGAAAGCTCTTTGCATCTTTCATAATCTTTTTCAATAATACGCACATCTTTTCCATCTTCTATAAGCATACCTGCAATATGCTTACCTATTAACCCGCCGCCAACAAGCACTATTCTTTTCAACTTATCTATAGTCATACCTGCACGGGTTAATATTTTATTAAAAGATTTACCAAGAGCTACAATATATATATGGTCACCTGTTAAGATTTGGAAATCACCTTTTGGAATATGCAGCATTTCATTACGCAGAACACCTGCTATAATAAAATTCTGGTCAATAAGAGAGCGTATATCTTTAACTAATACTCCGTTAAAAATACTGTCATCTTTTACCAAAAAATCTCGTAATTGTGCATTAGTGCCTTGAAATGCAAATATACCACTTGATGCACCATGAGCTACTGTCTGAACTATATCAAAAGCTGCTTCAATCTCTGGATTAACAAGATAATCTATACCGATAGATGAATTTTTTAAAAGCCCGTCACGCATATAGTCAACATTTCTAACACGAGCTATTTTTACAGGGGTATTAAATGCACTGCCTGCTACAAAACATGATATCATATTAACTTCATCTATACTTGTAGCTGCAATAAATATATCTGCATTTTCTGCCCCAGCCTGTCGTAATACATCAACATTTGAACCTTCACCAGTTACTACAAGACAGTCTATCATATTAGATGCCCTTGCTGCACACTCTGGGTCTTTTTCAATAATAACTACATCTTTCTGTTCTGCTACAAGCTGAGATGCAATATGGGTGCCTACTTCACCAGCACCCACTATAACTATATTCATTATATTTTACCTATGGCCGTTCTGATATACTTACATACTGCTTAAATACCCAGCCTGTAAGAGTTGGTGAAAGCCGTATCTCTACCCACTCTTCATTTTCTGAAACATATTCATATTTCTGGCCTATTTTTGCAGCAGCAACCCGCTTAGATTCAAGGCTTGGAACTGCACGCACATTTAAAGAACTAGCTAATATATACACATCTTTTGCCTTATTAACAACTGGAGCTGGCTCTTCTATAACAGGCTCTTCTTCAACCTGTGGAATATTAGTATTTACTTCTTGTTCATCTGATGGTGTTTCTGGTATATAAGGCTCAGTTTGAGCTGTCTGAGTAGATTCAGGCTGATGGTCTATATTATTATCTGCATTATTTACTGTATTTGGATTATATGGCACCATATCTGTATTATTTTCTGGAATTTCTGCTGTATTATAAATATTTTCATTATCCTGTACAGGTGCAGCATTTGGTTCTATAATTTGTGCTGGCGGCTGCTGGTTTTGAACAGGTGCCTGCACTGGAGCTTCTGCCACCTGCTGAGTATAAGTATTTACTGCAACCTGTGCAGCTGGTTCTTCTGCTGTTAAGTTAAGTATTTTATCTACCCCTAAAAAGCCAGCTAAAACTGCAAGACATACAATAACTGCTGTAATAATAAACGGCTTTGCTTTACCACCCTTTCTCTTATGAACTGTAGCCATCACATTATTTACACTAGATAATGCACTTATTAAATGATTTTCTGTAATAGTGTGAGAATTATCTAAAAATGCAGCAATAATAGTCCGTTCCATAAGAGTGTTAATAAGTCTTGGATTGCCTTTTGTGATTTTAGCTATACGCCTGACTACTCCACTTTGGATTTTTACATAGCTTTTGCCTGCTTTTTCAAGATGAGAATAAATATAATTTTTTATATCTTCCTGTTTTATATTCTCAAGTTTCACATATAAAGTTACACGCTGTTTTAACTGCCTTAGGCTTTCTTCATTTAGTTTTTCATCAAGCTCTGGCTGACCTGCTAATATGATTTTTAACAGCTTGTCTTTTTCTGTTTCTAAATTAGATAAAAGACGCAGTTCTTCTAATGTTTCATTTGGAAGGTTTTGTGCCTCATCTATAATAATAACTGCCTTTTTACCCTGCGAGCCTATCTCTATTAAAAAATCGCGAAGTTTTGCAAAAAGTGCATTTTTTGTAAGCGATTTATCAACATGTATATTAAAATCTTCCAGTATTGCCATAAAAAGCTCTTCTGGAGTAAGGTTTGGAAATAATATATATGCAGAAACAATATTTACAGGCAGTTCATTTATAAATTTTTTAATAGTAATTGTTTTCCCTGTGCCCGGCTCTCCTGTTAAAACAGCAAACGGCTCATCAGAATGTATTAAATACTGCAGAGTATCTAATGCATCTATATGCATTTGTGTTGGATAATAAAAGTCTACATCAGGTGTCCTTTTAAAAGGGTCCTGATAAAAGCCAAAAAATTCTGTAAATGTTTTCATATTGTCTTGTATGCCTCTATCTATTTTATATATACTATACGCCTTTATTTTGTATAGGTTTATTGATTATTTCTCTAGACAGCTCATTATATGTAAATTCTACACGGCTCATTTCTGATTTTATTTTTCGTGTTATATTTAACATTTTCAATTCAACACCCGGATATACTATATTTTCCACTGTTATTTTAGGTGCATCACAGACTGATTTACGCATTAATTCATTATATTTTTTTTCAAGCAAAGGTAGTCTGCGTTTAAAGGCATCTGAACTATCAAGCAGGATTTTTACTTTTGGATTATTTTGTATTTTAGGGTCTTTAATATTTAATTTTGATAAAACATCATTTATTTTTTCCAAAGATTCACTTAACTGGTTGATTTCAACTCTCACTTTCTCTGCCTTATTTTGTAAAAGTGGAGAATAACCAAGGCTAATTTCCATTTTACCAGAATTTTTTGAGCCTAAATTTGCAACATGCAGTTTAGAAAATATCCTTAATTCTCCACCGCTTATAATAGCATCTTTGCCAACTGCACTCATCTGTGCCGCTTCTATATCAGAATTAAAGCAGTATTTATCAATACTTAATTCGCCGCCTGCTGAAATATTTGCATTTTCACAGTATCCAACTGAAATATTACCACCCGCCTTAATAGAGCCTTTATTAATAACACCCTTAACACCCCTTTTAATAACAATACTATTGCGTGCTTTTAACTCTGCATTTTCAACAATACCTTCTACTATAATATCATCTCCCTCAATAATAAAGCCAGACTGCACATTGCCTGTAACCTGAATAGTGCCTTCAAACCTTAAATTGCCTATACGCATATCCACATCACCATTAATTTGGAGCATAGGCAGCACACTTATTGTATTGCCACTTAATATTATATGGCCGTTATATTTTGCACGGTATTCTGTTTTTTCAAGATTAGAGTATACACCTTCTACAACTTCTATACTTTTATCCACACCTTCAACAGCTTTTATAACATTACCACAAATATCTCTGCCGTCCTTACCTTTATCAGGCGGAGTGCGTTTTATAATAAGCTGGTCTTTATCTACAAGAATAAATTTTATAAACTCTTTATAATCTACTTTACCATTAGGTAAAAGTTTTGGTTTTATATTAGGTCTTTCAAAAAGAAATTCTATATTAGCATCTTTTCCTTGAACTGGTGGGGTGCCTTGACATATTAATACATTTTCTACAATAAAGCCGTCATTTAAAAGCTCTACTGCATCTTTTAAAGCCTTATCTTTTATATAACCCGGACTAATTTTATGTTTTTCTGTTAGCTGGAGAACTACATCTTGATATTTTATTTTTTTATCTGTATTAATACCCGGATAGAAAGATATTAATGCAGTAAGCATATCCTCTGCTAATGTAACCCTGATGATTGGCTCAATCATTCTAATAGTCTTTACTTCCAAAATATAATCGCCATCTTTTGAAAGTGAAGGAAGCACCCTGTATTCTTCATTTGGCAGAGTGTAAATATTACGAGCCGCAAAATCCAGCTTATATTTATCCTGCTCTCCAGCAATACGAATAGTCATTAAGACCTCAAAATATTATAATCTAACATCTTATAGTAATAGATATAATATATAAAAGCAATAGTTTTCTAGGGGTACCCCATTTTTTTACAACATCTTATATCTATCATTAGAATTTGCAAATGCTGGAAAATAAAGCCGAAGAGTATATGATTGCTTATGTTTTTTATTCATATCCACCTTGTCATTCAGAGCGATAGCGAAGAATCTTATTATCAATAATAAAAAGTCCGTCCTAGACTTTTTATTTAGGCGGGCTTATGGAATAAATCCATTTAAGCCCTTACTAAAGAGCCACTTCCTGTGGCTTTGTCATTCAGAGCGATAGCGAAGAATCTTACAACATACCAGCTGGTAACCATTTTAGACTCTTCGGTCGCAGGCTCCCTATGAGTGATATGTAGAATAGTTTTATATTGCTTTACACTAAATATCAGCATTTTTTACTAAAAATGCTCATACCCAGACAGCTCTATCTTTTGCAAATCTCCATTTTTTTCTAAATAGATACCACTGCCATTTTCTATTCTGCCAATAGGAATTATATTTATATGTAAATTATCTAAAATATCTTTTTGTATTTTTGCTGCAAGTGAGCTTTTTACTGTAAAAAGTAAAGCAAATTCTTCACCTGATGATATAAAATAATCAAAATTATCTATAAAGTATTCATCTAAATATGATAAATCAAGACTGTTATACTCTATAACCGCTTTTTTATTAGATGATAATGAAATATTATTTAAATCAACACATAAACCGTCGCTTATATCTGTCATAGATGTAACACCATCTATATTTCCAAGATATGCTCCAAGCCTGTCTTCTGCATTAACTTGATAATGATAATATTTATCTATATTAAATGAATATTTATTTAATTCTTTTTCTAAAGATATTCTGCATTTACCTAAGGGGCGGGAAATAAATATTATATCACCCTCTTCTGCTCCGCTTCTATATAATATATTTCTCCCCTTTTCACCAATCACAGTTAAAGAAAAAAAATTCATTTCTGATGAAGAAGTATCACCGCCTGCAAGCTCCACATTATAAAACTTACACTCTTCTTCTATTAAAGGCATAATATTTTCTAAATATGACTTATCCTTTAAAGCAAGCCCTAAAAGTACATATTTAGATACTGCCCCCATTGATGCTATATCACTTATATTACATGTAAAAAGTTTATGGATGATATATTTTAGTGGAGTAGATGGTAAAAAATGGATATTTTCACATATTATATCTTTAGAAATAAGCAGCCTGTTATAAATCATGGCTGCATCATCACCAATATATTTATTTTTATTCAAAGCACTTTTTTCAAGATATGATATAAACTCAAACTCTTTCATTTATAATATCCAAAAGCCTTTTTGTATCATCATAAGGTGTTTTTGATTTACATAAAAATGATGAAACTGCAAGCCCTGTAATGCCTGTTTTAAGCACATCTTTTGCATTATCTGCATTTATCCCGCCTATTGCAACCGCAGGAATATTTAATGCATTATTTATTTTATATATTCCTTCTGCGCCTAAAATCTGCCTGTGGTCTTTTTTAGTATATGTGTTTGTATATGGTCCTATGCCTGCATAATCTGCATACCTGTCTGCTGTTTCTGCATCTTCCATATGATTACAGGAATAGCCGATAATCATATTTTTATAATTCTGCCTGAGTAATGCTGCATTACCGTCATTTATGCCAATATGCACTCCATCTGCATATGCTTTTACTGCCATCTCAATGCTGTCATTCATTATAAATAAAACATTATATTTTGCAGTAATTTCTCTTATAATATAAGCATATTTTAGCTTTTCATCTAAATTTTGTGATTTATTGCGAAGCTGGATAGTAGAAACACCGCCTTTAATAACATTTTCTAAAAAATCACTTAAATGCATTTGCAGATAATCTGTTTCTAATACTAAGTAAAGTTTAAGTTTTTCTGATAACCCCATTAATCAAGCTCTACTAAAATTTTTGCAATATCCTGCTTTTTAGCAGTATCATAAGCTACTACTGGGTAAAGTTTGCCTTTTGAGCCTACAGAATATTTTTTTAAAATATTTGCAGGGGGAAATATTATTTCATAGCCTCTGTCATCGCCAATATTTGCTGAACTGTCAGCAGGAAACCAGCCTTTAAAGTTAATTGCTACATTATAATCCTGCACTTTTGAGCTTAAAAGTTTTACAAACACTACTTTTGAGCCGTCTTTTATATGGATTTTATCCCCATTTTTTATGTAAACATCTTTATCATCAATAGTTAAATGAAAATATTTTACATTTGGCTCTAAGCTGATTTTGCTTTCTTCACTTGTTAATTTTACTTTTTCCTGCGCTGTAACAGGTATTTCTATTTCTTTATGTTCTTTATCTTCTACAGCTGCCACTTGACGAACAGGCTCTACTGCTTTAATAGTAATACTTCCCATAACTATATTATCTTTACGGAAAATTATTTTGCTGTCTTTTTCTACCTTATAGTCTTTATTTATATCATTTAAGTTGCCAAAGTTTACAATATCGCATGTTTTACCACGCTTATGGTTTGCAAATATTTCTGTTACTTTTATAGTGCTGCCTTTTTCTACTTCTAATACTTTGCCGCTGCGGATAAAAAGCTCATCATTATGGACTTTTATAACTGCACCAGTAAATTCAGGCTCATAAGTATGGGTATTAGGATATTCTATTTCTATACCTGCATTTTTCATAAACTCATTTATTACATAGTTGTGATAAAGCACATTTTTATCCAGCTTCATATTTTTAGAGCCTTCTATACCAAAAGCAGGTATGCATAAATCAGATACTGCATACCATGTAGCTGATTTTCTCATACTTTTAAAACGGCTTGAACTTTTACTAGTTTCTGTATTAAAATAATGTTTCTTAGGGTCATCATCAGGGATTTTTGCATTAGCTGCATCCATTGCTTTTTTTGCCATTTCCCCAAGCTTTAAAACTTTGCCATTGCTGCATGTAAACTCTTCTTCATCTACTATAACAGAATAGCCAAACCTGTCTGGACTTTTATGCCAGCTTATATGTTCTGGATAATGAAAACCCCAGCCATCATGAAGATTTAAAAATATATCAGACTCTTTCATATATTCTTTTATTTTATTAACAATATCACCCTGCCAGTCATTTGGTGTTTTATCAAAAAGCCTGTTCATATCTACGCCTTTTACTTCCCTGTTAAAAAGCATAATAGAGTAAAAATTTGTGCGTGGTATAACTATCAGGTTGCCTTTTTCCAGTTTTATATCTGCATAAGAATCAGCAGATAAAAAGCCGCCAGGCTCGTCCCCCTGAATACCACCAATAATAAGCATAGTAGGGCCGTCCTGCCTGCCATATATTTTATACACTTCAAGTTCATGGTTTGTGCCTGTAAAAAATACTTCTCTTACTGTATCTGGTCGTTTTACATCTGCATATAAACTGCCTGTAACAGAAAATAAAATTACTAAACTATAAATTAATACTCTCAAATCCCTCTCCATATTTCAGACTTGATTTTAAAAAATGACGGACAGCCTGAAAGAGTTAATATTTTTGTGCCTTTATCTTCTACATTACCAGATGAATATTCCTGCATAAATTCCACTTTATATTCACCTTGTGAATAAGACCATCTAATATTTGATATATTAAGTGTAATTTTTTCACCTTTTGCAAAAAGTGCTGATTTTTTTGATTTCCATTTACTGTAATTTTCTCTGCCTGCTTTAAAATTTACATCATAATTAGCCATATATTTGTCAATATCCTGAGTTTTCCAAGATAAAGCCCAGTTTTCCACAAATGATTTTATATCATTATCAAGCTCTGGAACATCAGCTATGCTCTTTGATGATGTTTCTTCGCTTATTAACTTTAATATGCCATCTTCTTTTATGAAATAATATTTTTTATTAGTATATGTAGAAAGGTTTGCAGCACAATAATACTGGTTTGTATCAAATACAGTATAATTATCATCTTTCATAAATACTTTTGTATTATCGTTGCGGATAACTTTATCTGGGTATATATCCATTAAGTTTAATTTATTATTAGTATAGCTTTTATAATTTGCACCGCCGTAAGTTTTAAATTTACTGTGCACTAAGCTTTTAAAAGTATCCTTATCGTTACCCTGCCATGCAGTAATAAATGATTTTAATACTTCAAGCTGCTCATTTCTTACTGCATTATAATCTTTTTCATCAGAATACATTAATTTTTCTGCAATAATCACTGGCGTAGTAATAGATACATTATCATATAATAACCCAAAGTTAGTGTTATTCATAGCAACACAGCCTTGAGTATATGTTTTATCTAAGTCTGGCTTAACACCATGCAGCCATATACCGCCGCCTGTTTTTTTCTCTATTTTATCTACAATATTAGGATAATTTAATGGAAATGAGCCTGCACCATATATTAAAGCATAATCGCCGTATCTTTTTACAAGCTCTTCACCTGAAGAGTATGATACAACATAATATACACCTTCTGGAGTTTTTTCATCGCCCTGCTTTACTTTATTGCCGTCCACTCTGCCTGTTAAAATAGGAAATTCCTTAATCACTTCCATACCGTCATTATTAAGCACAGCAATATAAAGCCTTTTAAGAGATTTATCCACAAGCACAACATGGATTAATTCTGCGCTGTCAGAAGATAAGTTTACAATTGTATTTTTGCCAAGCCTGCTTTTTGCTTCAGGCGCTTGAGAAGCTATCATCTGCTGAGATACATCTTCTGTCTGACTTTTTGCATCATCAGATACTTCTTCATAAGCATAGCTTATACCAAAAGATAATACTAATGCACATAATATACTGCATAATACTTTCATTATTTTTTCACCACTCTATATTTTTCCCATATAAAAAATATCTGTCTAATTTATTTTTTAACATGTTGTCTACTTTTTTAGCATAGCCAACAGGGATATTATTAAAAAATAAAAGTTCGTTATTATAGTTATCATTACAGGATATGTCAAACCCTTTCAAAAAATTTTCTGCCAAATCTGCAGAAATATTATATCTCATATTATCTTCTGTAAAAGAGCCCCACTGCCATACACTCTGGCATGACGGCTCATACATTTTGCCAGTATCTTTGTAAAGATTTAAGCCCCGCCTTTTAAACTTAACTTTTTTAAATATTTCTGGAGCTGTTTCTATATATCCCCGTCTGTCATATTCGCTGATTGATATATGGGAATGAGAAAATGATGGATAATATTTTTTAAAGAAATCTTTTTCCTTATCCTTTAATTTAGTATTTATAAAATCATAAGGTGTAAATGTGCCCTTTTTACGAACTGCTGCTGCAAAAAAGCCGTCTATTTTATCAGTATCTGGCATAATACGGGCAATATTTTCATCAATATGGCTTATTCCTGATAAGCCTTTGCCATAATTCTTACCTGCAGGAAGAAGCTCTGCATTATCAAATTCATCAAGCAGATATTTTATAACATATTCATTTTCTTCTAAACTTAAAGTGCAGGTAGAATACACTAATACTCCCCCTTCTTTTAAGCATAAAAAGGCTGATTTTATAAGCTGACGCTGTAAATCTGCCATTCTTTCTACAAGCTTTTTATTCCACTCTGCCTGCACAGTCTTATTACGGAAAATTTTATTTTCATTAGAACATGGGGCATCAAGCAGGATACCGTCAAAAGAATTTTCAAAAATATTAGGTAAAAGCCTTCCGTCCATAGAAACAGTCTTTACATTATATGCTCCATATTTTTCTAAATTAAAATGAAGAGATTTTAAACGGCTTGCAGATATTTCATTGGCTACTATTATACCTTTCCTGTTACTTATATCAGATAATGCACATGTTTTTCCACCAGGGGCAGAAGAAACATCAAGCATAACAGGGTTTTCTCCCATATAAGACATTAATATTTCAACTGGTGCAATAGATGACGGATTCATAATATATACTCCACCTGTTTGGAAAGAAATACTTTCTACTATCTTATCAGCATTTTCCACTGCTTTATATACATTATTATATTCTTCAAGCTTTTCTAAAGTGCATATATCATTAAGTTCTGATAGATAATCAATATTTCTTGATGACTGCACACGAATATGGCGTGATTTTGGACATGAAAGACCATATTCAAATTCATCATACTTATCTTTTAATAAAGGCTTATATTCCGCCCTGAAACGCTCTAACCAATTATTTTCCATAGCATACACAATATTAAATTAATAAAATTTATGCAAGGAAAAAAGTGAGTTAATATATAATGATTTTTCTATAATCATATAACCGTTTATAATCTAATGTTTTTTCTTGTATATATTTTTCATGATTAATAATTGTATCAAATATATGTTTTCCTATAGCTGCATTTTTTACGGAAAAACATTCTTTGCTTTTTTTTATCGCTTTTTTAGATTTACTTATATTACCCATTAAAAATTCGTAAAGTGCAATTTCTCTCCATATTATATCGTTTGGATGTCCTTGTGCTGTTTCATTAAAATTATCAACCTGATACCTGATAATACTATCTATTTCTATTTTATAATTAGTTAATTTTATATTATTGACTGTTTTTAAAAACCAAAATAAATCAAATTTATCTAAAGTCTGAGTTGTTAAATTTTCATAATCAGACAATATATACTCTAATGCTTTTGCAGGCTTCTCCCATTTCAAATACAACATTACTTTATAATTATGAAGCCTTCCAATATCTGATGATAAAGTTAAATATCTTGCAACATTATCTAAAGACTGCAATATTTTAGAAAATTCTTCATCTATAGTAGATGTAAAAATCAAACATTTTTGAAGTGTCATTATAGAGCGTATGTATATTTTAGAATAATTGAAGTCATCTATATTACCATTAGATAAAAGTTCCCATACTGTCCTATAATTTTCAATTAATGTATAATATTCTTTTGCTTTAATAACTGCTTTTTCAAATTGTAAATCATTAATATATGTTTCAATTTCATATAATTTATAATCTAAAATAAGTATAAAATATTCAGGATTAGAAGCTATTTTTGGTATATATTTTTCTTGCTCACCAATATAGATAAATGCATTTTCTGTATAACCTATATGATTGCATACAAATAAAAGCATATTTTTTATTCTAAATAATATATGTAAAAATTCCTTATAAGTTTCAGTTTGTAATAATTCTTCCATTATATATGAAAGTAAACCTAACATTTGATATAAATCATCAAATTTATCTATGTTTTTATAATTACGCCATAGTCTTTCTATTAATGCTTCAATTGTAGCTTTTGCTTTTAATGAACTTTTTTTATCTAAACTTTTTATTAGAATATTCTTTATAGATAATTTAATATTTTCACCAAAGGACTCATTACTTTTACTTATTGAAAGAACTAAAAATCTATATAGTGCTAATACATAATCACCATCTCTTTCTGCAATTTTTGCCTTGCGTAATTCATAATTTCCAAATGATTCAAACAATAAATACTTATTTTCTTTTTCAAGTATTTTTAAATATCCTTTAGTATCTACATTATCAATATTATAAGTTAAATTAGCAATAAAATCAGCACAAACTAAACCCCACAAATCATTTGCATAGTGCAGCTCTATATTAATTTTATTATTTAATAAATCTATAATACCACGAGCTGCAAGTCCTGCTTCAAAAGATAGCTTTAAATTATTTAACACATCTATTTTAATATCACTTACTGATGTCTGGCGTATTCCATCTATTGTTCTAGTTGCTACAATTAGGTCTAATCCATCAATTGTTGTATCATCTGGTATAACTGTTTCTATTAGAGCAAGCAAATCTGTCATCATCAGTCTATAAGTCATTTCTCTTTCTGATAGTTTAGATTTAGTAAAATTGACAACAGAGACCATTGCATATTTCTGTTTTAATACTTCAAGATTACTTAATACATGTTTTGCAATATCTAATGCTTTTTCATGACCTAAATTAGCCCTAAATTCTGTCAAATGAAAATCTTTTATACTATCAAATCCTAAATTTTTTGGTATATGGCTATATATTTTTCTAAATTCTAAATCTATCTCTGCAAACTTACCTTCAACTAATAAACCAGATATAACCCATTTACCTTTTTTCGTTTCAAAATCACCAGATTCATCTATAAATAAAGTATAATACATTAAAATTTCCTTGAATAATTAGTAGATTTATTTTGTTTCATTTCATAATACTTATCAGATTGTTCTTTCGTAAAAAAAGAATTACAGTTAGGACATTTTATATTATATATACTATCTTCATTATTATTATGATAAGTCCAAAATACACCATTTTTTATGAGTTTAACCTTACATGAAAAACAATGAGTAAATATTGCAATATTTCCACAATATCTACATGTTTTATGTTTAAAATTTGTATGTATTACTGTATCAAAATATATATCATAATCATTTATGTTATCTTCATATTGACTTTTAATTTCAGAACTTTCATCATTAACTTGTCCACAAGCAATACATATCCACTTATCAGGTATTTTCTGAGACAAGTTATATGGATAATACTGTAAACACATTCCAATTAATCTTTGCATCATTGTTTGATAAGAAAAATTTTTTGGATGAATTGCAATAGCTCCATATCTATGGTTTGCAACTACTATGTCACCTTGTTTTTTAATTTTTTCTCTATATTCTTCCGTATCAAATAAAATTCCTTCTCCATAATAAGATACCTCTCCCCATTTTTGATTATTAATAATTATATTATTTCTCGCCATAGCTTTAAGGTCTGGGTGTAAAATAAACACCTTGTTACTGTATTCTATATCTTCACTATTATAATTCAAAATATCATCTTCAACATCATTAAGTTTCTTATATGATTTCCTTTCTGCATAATCTTTATCATAATATAACTCATATATAAGTTCTTTAATATCTGCTTCTTCATGAAACTTAGCATCAAACACTATTTTATAAGGCTTTAAATTTAAATAAGTTATCTCTAAAACTATATCTGGTCTTTTTTGTGATAAAAATTCTTTTTCATACCAAACAGTTATATGACATTCTAAATCTTTATTATTTAGTTCAATTTTAACATCTCTAGGATTATCTTGTAGTATCTGTTGTAATAGAACATTAATCCAATCACTTTGCATAGGCTGAAAATTAAAATATCCCATTAATATATTCAATACTATCAAAAAACACCATCTTTCATATACTTTTGGCATATTATTAATAGAAATATTTCTCTCAAAATATTGTATTAACTCCAACTGCTTAATATCAATATTTTGTATATCAAGAAGTTTTTTGAAATTCTTATAGGCATTAGAATATGAATAATTTTGCACATAAGTCATTGTGTTAGGAAAAATAGAAGATTGTCTTATTTTGTATGTTTGAAACAAAATGTCTTGAGTTAAAATTTTAGTATTAAGTTTAATAAGTTCTTCTTCGTTCAACAGTTTACCGTAGTTTTCTTTCATTTTTACATAAATATTGTTCAATACTTTAGTTTCCTGCTTTAAATAATTTATAAGTTCTCTGTCACTGCGATCATTAGCATTAAGTTTTCGTTGCCAATTATTTTCTTCATATCTTTTGGCTTGTTCCTGTAATTTAGTTATCATCTCATCATACTTAATTGGTTTAATAGATATAATATTTTCTATTAAATATGGAAATTTATAACTGATATCAGCATTAATCAAAAAATAATTATTTATATCAACTTTTTTTTCTATTTCAAATTGAATTGGAAAAGATATAGAACAATATATATTCTTAAGTTTATCTTTAATTTTATAAAACTCTTTGGTATAATTTATATCTAACATGCATTCATACTTTACATAACTTTCTGTTTCCTTCTTTTTACTCAATAATTTTATTTTAAAAAAATAATCTCTTATGCTTTGATTATATTCATTCAGTATTAATAAAGTATCATAATTATCTTTTTTCAATGGTTTTATTTCTCCTGGAGGGACTTTAAATTCTATAAATGTCTTTTCCTTTTCTAAAAATTTTATAGGAGAAGTTACTATTTCATATTCTCCCTTATGGTAATCTTTCAATACTTTCTCAAATTGTCTACTGAACAATCTATATATAATTTTACCAGAATCAATTTTCGATTCAAAACATATTGTATCATTATAATGACTAATATAGTTAATATTAATTCTGAATAGACGTTGTTGTCTCTTATTTTCTTGGTTCGTATCAGATAATATGTTAGCAACAAGTTCATCTCTTTCATTAAATAAATTTTCTATATTTTGATAAAATAAATTCTCATTAACATTTATTTTATTATTTTGTAAAACTTCATTTATTTCATTTATTTTATTCTTATATTCATCGATCTTTTTTGAAGTAGAACCTTTTATATATTTTTGATAACGTATATTATTTTTTAAAAGATATTTGACACAATTTAATGTCCAATAAATATACTGATTATCAGGTATATTATGATTTTCTAATTTTGATTTACTTGAATAATATTGTTTACTAGGATCTGATATATATTCTATAAATGTCTTTGTTGTTGGCTTAATCTTTTTTATATTCTCTTTTACAAAATAGTCAGTTAATTCTACTTTAGGACTTTTTAAAATACTATCTACACTACTAATATATTCTTCCAATAATTTTTTATATTGTTCTGTAATACCCATTGTATTAGATTTAATTGTGATATTAGAATACGATTTTTGATCATATATAATTTTCCAAAGTTCATTTTTAAACTCATCAAAAATTATTTCTAAGTCATCTTCTGTTAAACTTATGAGTTTAACATTAATATCTAATCTAATGTCACCAAAATATATTTTAGTATCACCTATATGATTGATAAATAATGACTCATAATATTTCCCTTTTTTATTCCACTTATTGTTTTCTACCCACCATATCTTATTTGTAACAGGATCTATTATTTTTTTTAACACTTTCTTTCTGCCATTATTTAATAATATAACTGGAATAATATTATCATCATCTAGTTGAAAAGCAATTTGTGCATATAAATTATCAATCTTTGTGTATGTATATAACTGAAGAAAATATGCATTATCATCTATATATTCTAACTTTTCTGATAAAAAATTTTCTTTTACTTCTTCTATTTCATTTTCATTTTTCCATTTTATATTCAAATATTTGGCTTCAATATTCATTTTTATGCCCAGTAGTTAACTATATCTTGATTATTTTTTGCTCTACTGATTACATCTACTAATTCATCAATTACATCTTTATACTGATTATCTTCCTGACTTAAAATAGTTTTTAATTCTTGCAGCATATTTTCCAGCAGCATTATTTTAGTTGTTTTATCATCTATTTTTTTGTTACCATCAAATGTAAGTTTAGGAAGTATTTTATGTATAATATAATTATTTAAAATAAGGTATTTATCTATATTTAGTTCATGACATATATTATTATAATTCATACCCTGCCTGATAGTTCTAAAACTAAATTCTACACCCATAGGTAGTAAATATTTCTCTACAAGAATAAGTATATTATTAACAAATTCATCATCTTTTCGAAACTCTGGATATTCTTTTCTTAAACCTAACTGTATAGGTGTAAGTTTTATTTTTTTGTCAATATATTCATACTCTGTATCTACACCATAGTCTTTATTAAGACTTAAAAAAGGACTTTTAAATCTTATAATATGTGCCCTATCCAATATTTTTGGTGATAGATAGTTTGTTGTTTCATCTATATTTATTGCTCCAAAAAATCTTACATTATTTGGTATTTCAATTTTAGGCTGTATAGTAAATGCATTATTTAAAATATTTCTCAAATGAATGTAATAAGATATTAATGATTCTTTTTCTGTTAAACCAAAAACCTTTCTTATCTCATTATTTAATTCCTCATCCTGCATCATATCAAGATATGAATATTCGCTGCCTTTATCTGTTTTTTTGGTTATATACTCTAAAATATCTATAAAACTATAAATTTCTTTTAAATTATTTTTATTTTCATTATCACTATATAATTGTATTTCTATATTTTTTGTCCGCTCTTCTAATAGTGATAAAAAGTCTGCAAAATAATACTCAACCCTTGCAAGATTCATTTCATCTAAACAAATAAAATAAAGGATGTCTGGATTTTCACCAGCCTCTCTTATAGCTTCTGTAAATTCAGTAGATAAAAAGCGTTTTTCAATTGGATTATAATACCCTAACAAATCCTCAGAACCTGTCCAGTTTGGTTTAACAGGAATAATTTTAGCAATTCCACCAATTGCATCTGCAAAATATTTAACAAGACTAGTTTTTCCAGTTCCAGAATCACCTGCCAATACTATAAAATCATTTGTTTGCAATAATGCATAAAAATCTATTAATAACTCTTTTTCATACATTATACCTTTTTTATATAAATATGCTTGTATATGATTTATAAGCTTATCAGGATTATTTTCTATATCATCATAAGTTATATAACTTCCTTCTTCTAAAGTATATTTTTTTTCTACACCTGTTAACTGTTTAAATTTATCATCATCTAAAAGACCAAGCTGTAAAAGTTTATTTGCTTTTTTCTGCAATTCTTTTGCTATTTCTTTATCCATATTATCCCTCAATTCTATAAGCTTAGCTATTTCATTTTTACAATCTTCAATATTATGAATAAGCTCTTCTAAATTAATATTTTTTTCTTGAATATCCTTTAAAAGAATTTGATGCTGTTCTTCTGTTTCCTCTACAACCTTTTCTAAATCATTTAATTTCTCTTTATTAGCATTAATTCCATTTTCTATTTCTTGGCTATTTTCTTTAATAACTGATTCAACAATAGATTTTGTTATTAAAATATTACCCTCACTATCTTTGTATAATTCAATATCTTCCATACTTTTCAACTCTCTATATGAATCCACCTGTAACTGCAATGGGTTAAGATGTTTTTCCCTTTCATAGGTTGGTGAAAATGATAATATCATTAAAAATATACCATTTTCTGCTTTATATTTGATAATATTATATTTATCTGGTGCAAGAAATATACTTTGAGCTTCCGCAGTTAATCCAGTTAAAGGATAAGATAATTCATTACCAAAATACGGATGATAAAACTTATTAATCCATACAGAATTATCTAGCACTAGAATATCCCTATAATACACAACGACAAAGATTTTGTTGAAAGGCATTTTCCAATGGATACTGATATATTTCTTCAAAAACCCATCATTAAAAACAACTTGATTATCTTTTTTTATAAATCCACCAGAATTTCTGTCCAAAATATCATAAACATCTTTTACATCAAACTGCCCACTTATTTCTGACATATTTATTCCATATTTATTTAATAATTCTATAGTAATATATTATATTTATTTTTTCAATAATAAATAATTTCATTAAATAAATACTTATCCGGTAAATTCTAAAAACGATTGCGAAAAAAAGCTATAAAAAAAGTGGTTGTGAAATCTCTTTAAATAAAATAATATTTTTTTAGTCGAAAAAATAAATAAGGAGACCACAACCACTAATGGATAGTACACTAAAAATTTTTAAAAATAAACACTTAACTTCATCAGAGTGTCATAAATTAGAAATTTTATTGAAAACTAAGACGAAAGTAAGAGAAATAGCTAATTTATTAAACCGAGATATAAGCACGATATATAGGGAAATAAAGCGAGGTACAGTAGAGTTTCGTAATAGTGATTTGAGCATAAGGAAAGAATACAGTGCCTATTATTCATTGAATGTAAGGAAAGAATTAATGAGCAAGAGTGGCAGGAAATTATTATATAGAGACTTGCATCCAGAGTTATTATCTTATATTCAGAGTAAGTTAGATGATAAATACTCCCCAGATGCAATATCTGGCGAGCTAAAGAAAGTAGGTGTTTATACGATATGTACTCAGACTATTTATAACTATATATCATCTGGCATCTTAAAGAGTGGCACATATGTAAAACGCATAAGGAAAGCAAACAATAAAGCTAGGATAGCCTATAATAACACACGAGGCAGAAGTATAGAAGAACGCCCATTTGAATTAAAAGAACGAATATATGGCAATTGGGAAATGGATACAGTAGTAGGTAAACAGGGAAGCAAAACAGCATTACTTGTGCTTACAGAGAGGGTATCACGCTTTGAAATAATAGTTAAATTAAGGGATAAAACCCAGAAAAGTATAATAGCAGCATTAGATAAGCTGGAAAAAGAATATAAAGATAAATTCAGCTTAATATTTAAAAGTATAACAGTAGATAATGGTGTAGAATTTTTAGATATGACAAGTATAGAAAAATCAGTGTATGATAAATTATCTAAACGAACTACAATATACTATGCTCATCCTTATTGTTCTTGGGAAAGGGGCAGCAATGAAAATAATAATAAACTTATTAGAAAATTTATTAAAAAGAAAGCTGATATAAAAAATTTTTCTAATAGTCATATTAAAAATATACAAGATGAGCCTGTATCAAATTTTGTGTAAACTGTTTAATTTCCGTATTCCATCTCAAATCTATTTAAAGCAGGCTTCCAGTT
>CALURO010000002.1 GCA_944323205.1 uncultured Mucispirillum sp.
TCAGAGGGAGCCTGCGACCGAAGAGTCTATAATTTTTACTAATTGGAACATTATAAGATTCTTCGCTGTCGCTCTGAATGACAAGGTATATATAGATAAAAAACATATGTCACTCAGAGGGAGCCTGCGACCGAAGAGTCTATAATTTTTACTAATTGGAACATTATAAGATTCTTCGCTGTCGCTCTGAATGACAGGGTATATATAGATAAAAAACATATGGTTATAACCAGATTGCTCTGAGTGACAGGGCAGTATAAGTGACTAGGCAGTATATATATTTATAAAAGGAGATATGTAAATGAATATTATCAGTAAAAAAAATATTCTTTTAATATTAGGTGTTATAACAGCACTTTTTATTAGCAGCTGCACGGAACAGTATCATATAGAGCCACTAGATAATGATACTTCAGGCGGTGATTTAGGAATAGAAGGTGTTATGCCTATTATAGGCAATATATATAAAGAAAAAGTAGAGATAGGCAGCAACGATGGAGATGCTGATGATATGCGAAAAGCACATCTTCTTTTTACAATAACTGCTGATATTATAGTAGATGATTTAACTGCATTAGAAGGCGGTAATTCAAAATGTTTATGGGAAACTAATACAGATGACGGAATTATATTAAAAACAGATAATGCAAGCAGCACATCTAATGTAGAAACAGAATTAGTATATAATACTGCAACAGATACTTACGAATGTAAGCCTGTTACAGCAGAGTTTATTAGAACAGGTTATGAAAGAAATTATCATCCTGATGGACAAGTGCGGGTTAGGTTTAAAGATAATTCTGGAAAATATTTACCGTCATCTCCATGGGAAAAATCACCTTATGTTTTAAGTGTGCTTTTAAATACAGCAGACAGACATAATATTGTAAATCTAGTAACAAGCCCTTCTACTGTGCTTTTTTTAAGAAATGACGGTATATTTCAAGCAGGCTTTACAGCATATAGAGGTATGCTTGGGCTGCAGTCTCAAATAGGAAGTGCCGTGTATGAAGCAAAAGTGAAATCGCCGGGCGGCACTAATGAAGTAAACCCAGCTTATACTACTGCAAATTATACTGCAAGTGTTACAAAAGATATAGGAATTATTAATTCATGGCTTAATAATGCAGATAATGTAACAGTGCAGGGAAGTGCAGAAGATAATGGCATATACTCCCGCAGTGCTTTTGTTTCAAGCTATGGTCCGCCTATTGCTCTGCCTGCTTTTAGAAAAGATTTACCAGCAGATTATAATTATAACAGGCTGCGTAAAATAGTTTTAAGAAATAATAATAATCCGTTATTAATATCAGATGATAAAAAACTATATATTATGGGGGCAGTAAGCAACTTTACGGGGGAAGAGTTATTAGGGACTTATCAATACCAGATAAGAAATAATGACAGCTGGTTTCAATACTCCGGCATAAATGTAAACGGTAACCCAGATTTTAGTAAACTGCATGTTGGGGAAATAAAAGCACAGCCTTTGCCTGACGGCACTGTGCCTGCTACTAAATTTGTAAATACATTAAATATTACATCAGACTTAGTTACTACTATTGCTTTAAATGAAGTAGACAAAGAGTATTATATAGCAGGTAACCCACTATATAATAACGGATTTTGCAGTGAAAGAAGTTTTTATAATTACGAAACATCAACTTTTAATAATAATACAAGATGCACGCACAACCCTTTAAATGCAGTAGGTGCTGTAAAAATAAAAGGACTGCAAAAACTTATAGGCTCAGGTGAAACTGCTGTTGCAACAGATACAGATATACATTATTTAGGCAGAGACGGGTTTATATATAAAGTAGATTTAATGCCAGACAGTCAAAACTTTATAAATATAAAAGCAGGGGCAAGTGTAACTTCAAGCCCTGTGGCTATCCCTGTGGAAACTGATAACGGCACAGCTTATCTCCGTGCAACAGATGTAGCACTTGCTAATATGAACCATGCACTTTCGCCAACATATCTTTTAGAAGACGGAAGTGTATATATAGCAATTAGATATTATGAACCTGCTAACCCAGAAACTGGGGCAGAAGGCAGGGTAGCTTACAAGGGGCAGCATTTTTATATAAACAGTAACCTTGACCAGTCTGTTGATTCTAAAAATGATTACATAAAAATAGTAAAACTTTTAGGACCATCTCATGGATATGGGGAAGACGGGGAAATATATTTTTGGACTGATATTGCATCGCTTGGTATATCATATGATGTTAATACTACTGCAACTGATGATGATTATCTTGCATATGTTATAAGCGACCCTATATCACTTATTGGATCTTTCAAAGATAACGAAGAAAATAAAGTTAAGTTTTTTAAGTTTTATTACGGCAAATTTAATTTTAAAGAGAGAATAAAAGCTCTTGGCGGAAAAGATATTGGTAATAACTATGCTATATTACCATATAACCCATATAACGAACAACGAGAAGAGTATTTAGAAGCGGGAGACGGCAGCTTTACTACAAGCACTCTGCCATACAGGCCATATAAAACAAATTCATTTTTAATTGCAAACTTAAATAGTAATGCTGATTACAGCTATATTTATCTGCCACATTATTTTTACGGGTTTGATAATACAAACAGAAATACACCAGATACACTTGTAATGAAAAAAGACGGTCTGGCAGCTGCAGAAGTAAAACATAATGATATATCAAAAGTTTTTGGAACATCTAATGATGCACTTATCCCATTCAGCTATACAAAAAATGGTAGAAATACATCATTTTTTGCTAATAAAAAAGGGATTTTTACATTTGTAGATTATAATGTAAGAAAGCAAAAAAGCAGCTGTCCTTCAGGTGATACATTATGTCAAAGTGATAAATTTAAAACATCTATGCCAGACTATTTTTATAGAGCATTAATAAAAGATACAGACGGTACCGCTCTGCCTACTGCTAATACTCAGCATAAATATTATGCTACTTCATTTATAAGCGAAGTGCGTATGAGTAACTATCCTGATAATAAAAACTACTGCACTACTGGTTTTGAGCCACAGCTTGTAAGCTCATTTATGCTTTATGAATTTAAAGAAACACCAGCTACTACGGTCATAAGACTTGCAGCAGAAGAAAGGCTTGCAGGATATATTCCACAATGGTTTTATGAAAATAAGAAAACTGCATTAAATGGCACATTTAGTAGTTTAGATGATTTTATGAAAGGGGGAACTTCGTCAAGTGGCAATATGTATCAATTCCAGTATGGAGCAGGCTCACATAGAAAATACGGATTAGAAGTTCTGCCTGCATGGCGAGCAAAAAAAGCAAATACAGAAGCATTGCAGTATTTATCAAGATATGGAATATATGTGCCACTGCCTGACGGAAATACAGCCAACAGCTACTATGCTAACTGGCGGTTATTATTTGAAGATTATAACATCACAGGTGAAACTGATACAGCAAGCTATATTGCAGAAAGAGTATATGCTCTCGGCCTGTATTCTATATATGATAAGGCAAGCCTTGAAACTTGTGCTGATTTAGGAACAAGTGTATTTGGAAATATTGAAAATACTAATGATACAGCAACAACAAATATTAATAAAAATGATATAGGATATATAATGGATAAGGGGAACTTTATGTGGAGAAATCAGCCTGTAACTACAACAGGAACAGGAAATGTGCCATTAACAAATTTTAGCTTTGCAGTATATCATTAAAAAATAAAGGTTAATTCAGGCTGCATGTGTAGATAAAGACAATTTTCTTATTTCTTTACAAGAAATAATATAACTATTACGATTTTGACACTACAATTTTGACACCATGCTAAATAGCTTATACAAAATTACCAATATATTTTCCTAATATATTTACTTTGCAGCTTGTTTTAATTAAAAAGCTTTACGGCTCTTTTATAAAAGAGCCGTAAAGTGCTACATTTATAGTTTTATAATAAACTAAGGGAGACACTATGAAATATTTTGCAGTTTTTACATTAGTTATATTTGCATTAATATTAGGTTGCTCAGATGGGCAGCATTTTGGAGAGAAAAAAATAGTAGAAGATAATACATCATCAGGAATAAATATGGATGAAATAAATGCATTTGAAGGATACCGCATGGTAGCCGATATGCTTTATACACCAGCTTTTACTGATGAAGAATATGAAAGATTATATACATTTTTACAAGGTATAGAGCAGGGAAGCATTTTTACAAATGCTCAAACAGGCATAGGCACTGTGAATAACGGAGTTGCAGCAGGTGCCATATTGCAGTCATTATATTATACTGTTTCAGATGATTCTAAAAACAGCACTGGCACATATACAGCTCTTTATCCTATGCTTGAAAAAGAAACTTTTAGTGATAATGATACATTTAATAATTTTATGCAGTCTATAGAAACTTTTGATAATACTCAACTTAATACATTATTAACACCTGTAACAGTTTATCAGGATGCTTTACTTGCCACAGTGGAGAAGTTTCTGCCAAACCTGCTTGATGTATCATCATCTGCTTCAAAAGGCTCTGATGCTAATATTATTACTATATTAGATGAATACAGCATTATTGCTAATGCAGCTTATGTGTTTGCTTCGCCTATGCTTAACGAAAGCACAGCAGCTGTAAATAATGTATCTGAAATATCCAGCATATTAAGCAACAGCCTGTATAACCTTAGTAAAGATGCAAAATATAAAAATACATACTCTAAATCTGCAAAATATTTTAAAGATAACTTTATGGGGCAGATTGCTCCGCAAGAGACCTTTACATTATATAATACAGTTGTAAAAGATGCACTGGCAAATAACGGAAAAGTGGGTGGCGAACCATATAAAAATGATGCAAATGATGCTGTTCTTACTGCTAATCCATATAATGAAGATACAACAGACAACGGTCTTTATCCAGTTATTGCAAAAAGGCTGTATGGTGCACCTTTTGACCCATATAGTGATGTTGAAGATTTAAATACATATACATTAATAGATAATAACCCAGCAAGTAATTTAGCAGTTAATAATACACTTGAATTTTACCAAAAATTAAAAACAATAGGATTAAAAGTGCCAGTTAAAAAAACAAGCCTTATAGGGTATAAAGCATTAGCTGATGTTATTGCAGAGAATTTAAAAGATAATAATATTATGTATCAAAACTTTAACAGCATAAATTTTACTGCTGATGTGATGAATATTATGTTCCCATCATCAATAGTAGAATCATCACCAGTATGTATTATGATAAAAGAATTTAATACAGCAGTAGATAATTCAGCACTATCTCATGCTGATAATGCAGGAGTGTTTGACCCATCATTTGACAGCAATAATTATAATCCATGTAATATTATAGTTAATTAGGGCAATATGAAAAAAGTATATATTGCTTTTATAATAATTTTACTGATTATTTCTGCCGTATATATTATTAATAATTATAATAATACGGCAGATAACAGCTCATTTAATATCGCTAATGAAAAAGTATTTTTTTCTATGAATACTATCGTTAAAATTATTTATGAGCAGCAGGATAATAATAAAATAAATGCAATAATAGAGAAGATGAATAATACAGCTGCTCAAATTAAAGAAGATGAAAAGAAATTAAGCAGCATGCAGCCATATATACCAGTCCGCTTATCAGAAGATTTTATAAATGTTTTTAAAAAAGCAAAAACGATGAGCGAACTGTCTAATGGCATTTATGACCCGACATCTATAACCGTTGCAGAATTATATGGTTTTCCTGATAAAACATTTAATATACCTGAAAAAGAAATACTAGAGCAGGCTAAAAATAATGCAGGAATTAAATATATACATTTTGATGGCAGGTATATTGTAAAAGAAAAAAATACTCATATTGATTTAAGTGCCAGCAGTAAAGGCTATATTGTAGATAAAACTGTTCAAAATATGAGAAATAAAGGTATGAAAAACTTTTTAGTTAATGCTGGCGGTGATATATATGCAGACGGTATGAAAAATGGTAAATATAAATATAAAATATATATAGAAAAGCCCGATACAAAAAATGACTACTTATCTATTATATCATTATCTAATAAAGCAGTAGCAACAAGCGGTAATTATGAAAAATTTTTTATGCATGATAATAAACGGATAACTCATTTTTTTAAAGGAGTTGACTTTGAATCAGTGAATAATTACCAGTCAGTAAGTGTTATTGCAGAAAATACACAGACTGCAGATACTTTATCCACTTTTTATTATATGATAAGTATAGATGAAATAAAAGATTACTGCACTAAATTTAAAACACCAGTATTAATTTATACTTTAGATAATAATACTATAAAACTCTGTAAATGGGAAGAATATGAATTTTTAATGTAAAAAATAATAACATAATTTTTTGGTAAGTGCATAGTCTCTTTGACTGCGGTTTGATAGATATAAGGTGATATAACAAATGTATTCCGCTAGTTTTTCTTTTGCTGGTAGTACCTTTTTTTAAAAACACCTTATGTCACTCAGACGAGCGGTTTATGCGAGGACACTTTTTCCCGACTGAATAAGGAGGAAATAGAAATGCGTAGCTGGAAAGAATTTGAAAATAAAAGTTTAAATAGATTCTTCGCCTACTATCGTAGGCTCTGAATGACAGTGGTATATTGGCAACTATTACCATTTTGTCACTCAGAGGGAGCTTGCGACCGAAGAGTCTATAATTTTTACAAGCTAGAACATTATAAGATTCTTCGCCTGAATGCTCAGGCTCTGAATGACAGTTATTACAATTATTTATATTTTTACATATATTATCAAGTAGTTATAGCATTTTTTAATAAAAAAATGGGGTACCCCCAGTTTTCTTTTGTAGTTGAATAATCTTAAATAATTTGATATATTATTTCTATAATTACTATGAAATCAAAGGTGATAATATGAATAATACAGTTGAAAATTTAGACCAGTTAACATATCAAATGACTGATGAAGAGATAATTAAGTTAAGAGAGACAGTTTTGGAAAGTAATAAAAAAAGATATGGTATTGTAAACAGGGAAGATGTATCAGATGAAGTGTATGAAGAAATGAGCGACTGCCTGCTGACAATTCCAAAAACAAGAAAGTTAATTAATTCATTTGTAAAAATAGGTTTATATTCACGAGAAGAATTAGAAGAGGAAAATAGGAAATTATATGCAGAAAGAAAGTGGGAACAATATGTATAATATAGATAAGCTAGGAGCATATTTAGAAGATGCTAGGTATTATTACTATCAAGGTAATTTTTTCAAATTAAATGAACAACTCAAAGATGCAGCTAGTATTATAAACAGCATAAAAGATATAAATCTTGTTTTGACTTCTGAAATGGTATCACTTGATGTTTTTGATATTAATATTTTAGGCAATAATATTGATAGAGTAAATAACAAACTTCTAGCTTGTGAAACAGCCATAAAAGAAAATAGCTTTTTTATGAATGACAGGCAAGGCTATTTGAATAATTTTTAAAACAGCAGAATAAGGTCTATAAGGGCTGACAGTGCTTTTGAAAAAGCCACAAAAGAGATAATCCTTTATCTAGGTAATGAAAAAAGAAACTGCCTTATGAATGAAAATATATATAGTTTTTTTCACACTAGACAGAATAATATAAGAGAGATAACCCAAGAATTTAAAAAAGCCCGCATTGCCTTTCTTGAAAAATATATTCCACAAGATAAGCAAATAAACATACAGCCTGAAAGATAATTTTATTGAGCCTGTGAAAAATATGGTTAATTTAGTTTATTTATTTTCAAATGCTTTATTTATGGTTTCAAGCATTTGTTTTCTGTTTTCTTCTATACTTGATGTAATCTCTTTTTTATAATCTTGCCTATTTACTGTTTCTTCTAATTTTAAAAGCCCTTTATCTATAGCAACCCCTGCGGCTGTGCCGATAGCTGCACCGCCTGCTGGAGAAGTAAAAACTGATGAAACGATACCAGCAGCAACTCCAGCAGCTGCACTAACTGCCTTTCCTGCCGCCGCTTTTGCTGCCGCCTTTGCCGCTGTTTTAAAGCCTGTTTTTGCAGCAACCTTGCCTGCTATTGTTCCAACTATAGCACCAGCAGCCAGCCCACCGCCAGTTGATGCAATTACTCGTCTTTTTAAATCAATTAAAGGCTCTATTTCTGCCAGGCTATATATATTTTCCACATTAATATTTGTTGTTATATTATAAACAGCACTTTTTTCTGTAATTTTATTGTCATTAAGTATTTTATCTATATCATGCTGCAGTTTTGAAATATTTGCTTCTGCCGTATCAAAATTAATTGATGTGGTTATATTATCCATAAGGTTTTCTTTTAATTTATCTGCCATATATTCTTCAATTGAACCTGTTACCAGCTTAAAAAGCCTGCTGTATTCTGCTGATAAACTGTAATACCAGTCTAAATATTTATCAGTATTCAAAAGTATTTCATCATACATTTTATTTACTTCATTTATCATATCATCTTTTGCAGCACCATATGCAATATCTGCTGTAAGCTGTATTTTATTTAATGTGCCTGCCTTATACATTACTCCATTTATTACTTCTACAGCAACAGTATTTGCCTTTATAGTATCTTCTACTATTTCCTGCTTTGCAGCAGCAATATATGTAACAGCAGCAAAAATAGATGGATATATAAATACTGCAAGCAGGGTAATAATAAATGATGTGATAAATTTATTTATTTTTGTTGTTTCATCATATCGGACAGGCATAAACACTTTTGCAAGATTTTCTTTTTTTATAAAGAAAAAACTTATAAAACTAACTATACCATAAAAAAGAAATCCGCCACCGCTTAATACTATTAAAAGCATACCAAAAAACCAAAGTGGAGCAGATTTTATTACTTCTGCATCAAGGATAGTATTTGTAATATTATCAAAAAAGTTTAAAAAATTACCTGCCATGTATGCTGAATAATTATACTGCAACGATATTAAATCATTATCTAAAAATGGAATATGGATATTTATATCTTTTAAGCTGTATGAAAGTAATGGAAAAATAACTGCAGTTAAAAAAGCTGTTAAAATATAAGCAAGACTTTCTATTTTATAGGGTGCAAAGCGGTTATTATATACTGCAGTAACCATTTTTATACTTAAAAACCTTGAAAATAAAAGAAGTGGAAAAATAATCAGCAGGCATAAAAACTCTATGCTTGAAAATAAATATATCCTGACTGGTATAATGAAAGCAAGGATTGTGGCAGTAATAATTATAATAAGATATCCAAAAGTTTTTCCTGAAAGCAGTTTATATAACTTTTTACTTTCTTCATATTCTATTAATTTTATTTCTTTTTTTAAACTGAACCTTGCTGCATTATTTAATATTACAGGCACAGCGATAACTAACACACTTAAAGCATATATAACCATACCAAAAAGGTTAATAAATACTGAAGCTAGGTATAAAAGAATAAAACCAGCTAAAAATTTTAAAAATAATAAGCTTATCTTTTTCATAACTATAATGTAATAAAGATGACGGAATATGTCTATATTTTTCTGCTTCACCCCGATTTTTTTGAAACTATAATTCAAAATGCTAATTTATAATAAACTTAGTAATTATTATTTATGTATTTGTAGTATATTATAAACTATCGAACCTGTGCAAATCTCACAAATCAATCTTTTTGTTATTTTATTACTTATTACACTTTTATATAAAAATTCATCCCTGAATTTTTATAACCACGCATATCCGAAATAAATTCGTATATGCTCACTGAAGAAGATACTTCCTGTATTTTTTGCTCCAATTGTATAAACATTCTCAATTTTTTCTCTATTGCTGCAGCAACCAGCAATGCTCAAACAACTGGTGAGCAAATCATTCCGAAAAAATTGTTCATATACAATTAAGTTGCAAAGGCAATAAAATAACATGGGAACATCCTTTAAAAGCGGAAATAATGTCATATTAATATATACTAATTTTTAAGCTCTATTTTTAATTCTAGTAAATATTTTATTTTAATTATTACATAGTTATTAGTATTATTATAAAAATGGGGGTGAAGCAGAGATTTTTTTTGACTTGTTATTTTTAAGATATGATGATAGATTATTTACGGAACACAGTGCGACTGTTTTGTGGTTAGTCACTTTCCTTTTATCCATTCGGATTTGCCGTTCGGACAAAATTAGGAGGTGGCTTATGGTTTATGAACATCATTTAACGATATTTATATTAATGCTGGTTACAGCAACCATAATTTTTTATATAAAAAAATAACCACCTGATTGCCGCAGGTGGTTATTTGAAATAAACTTCTATTCAAACCACAGGACTAATCACAATTAGTCCCTGTGTTCTGCTATTAATATAATCAATATTTTATATCTTTTCAAGTCCTTTTTTTCTGCTTCACCCCCATTTTTTTATTAAAAAATACTATAACTACTTGATAATATATGTAAAAATATAAATAATCTCAGGTAACTGTCATTCAGAGCCTGCGATAGTAGGCGAAGAATCTTATTTAACAATAATAAAAATTTCGGTCCAGCTGCGGACTTTTATTTCCTTCCGATTTGGTCAGAAAGTCCTTGCGTCGCAAAAGACGCTCCCCTCCCGCACTTACGCAAGCGACGGTGCATCATGCACCTATATAGACTCTTCGCTTCGCTCTGAGTGACAGGGTATATATAGATAAAAAACATATGTCACTCAGAGGGAGCCTGCGACCGAAGAGTCTATAATTTTTACTAACTGGAACATTATAAGATTCTTCGCTTCGGTCTAGCCTGTGCGATTTCTGATTCCTCAGCAATAGCTCGGGAAATCGGCAGTCCTCGCAAAAAACGCTCGTCTGAGTGACATAAGGTGTTTTTTTAATCAAAAAATGTGGTATTGCTGGTTTTCTATCATATTAATAAAATTAAAATCATTTAATATTATATTATTTAAGGGGATTTTTTGTATATTAAGTCTATTTCTATTGCTTTTTTTCTTATGAATAAATATTATATATAAAATTTTAATGGAGTAGATTATGAAAATAGCAGAAAATATGTTAGACTTAATAGGCAATACACCTATAGTAAAAATAAATAAATTAAATAATACAGATGCATTTATATATGCAAAATTAGAATCATTTAACCCATTTTCCAGTGCAAAAGACAGAGTTGGTCTTGCTATGATAGAGCAGGCAGAGCGTGACGGATTATTAAAAAAAGGCGGTGTTATTATTGAGCCAACAAGTGGAAATACAGGTATTGGGCTTGCAGGTGCTGCCACAATAAAAGGCTACCGTTTGATACTTACTATGCCTGAAACTATGAGTATTGAAAGGCGTAAACTGCTTAAAGCATTTGGTGCAGAAATAGTATTAACTGAAGGCAGCAAAGGTATGAGCGGTGCAGTTGCAAAGGCAGAAGAGCTTACAAAAGAAATAGATGGAGCTTTTATGCCCCAGCAGTTTAAAAATAGGGCTAACAGCAGTATTCATAAAGCAACTACTGCAAAAGAATTATATGATGATATGGATGGAAAAATAGATATTTTTATTTCAGCAGTAGGTACAGGCGGCACAATTACTGGCGTTGGTGAATATTTGAAGGAAAAAAACAGCAATATAAAAGTCATTGCAGTAGAGCCTGCATCATCGCCTGTTTTATCTGGTGGAAAAGCTGGTCCACACAAAATACAGGGAATAGGTGCTGGGTTTGTGCCTGATATATTAAATACTAAAATATATGATGAAGTAATACAGATTACTGATGATGAAGCATATAATATGGCAAAAGATTTAGCAAAAAAAGAGAGTATTTTAGCAGGTATATCATCAGGTGCAGTGGTGGCAGCAGCTTTAAAAGTGGCAGCAAGAAAAGAAAATGCAGGTAAAAATATTGCTGTATTATTGCCAGATACTGGTGAAAGATATCTTTCTGTTTTAGCAGAATAGTGCAGGGATATTATTTTGGATAATAAATTACGAAAAAAAGCATTAAATATATTAGTAAAGTTTCCAAGCATTTCTTCTTATGAGCTTGCAGGTATTTTGTGTATTGATGAAAGGCAGGCAAGAAAACTTATAAAAAATCTACCGCAGGATATTATAGAAGAAAATGTCAGGAAAATTAAAAAAGAAAAAAATGAAATAAAGCAGGAAGATAAAAAGGATAGAAAAAGCCATATTGGAGCAACACTTAAAGGTATAATCTCAATTCATAAAGATGGGTATGGCTTTTTTATACCTGATGATAAAAATATAGAAGATGCTTTTATCCACCCAAAAAAATTAAAAGGTGCCAGCCATAACGATGTATGCCTTGCCCGTATTGGTATATATAAAGGAAAACGGGAAGCAGAGGTAGTGCAGATAATAGAGCGTGGTATAGAGCAGGTGGTAGGTGTTGTTGAAAAATATAGAAATAACTACCGCATTATACCGTTTTCAAGAAACTTTCAAGGGCATATTATTATAAAAAACAGCAGTAAAGAATTATGTGATGATGATGTTGTAATATGTAAAATAGAAAAATACCCATCACAGAATAACTTTGCAACTGGCAGAATTATAGAAAAAATAGGTACTTTAAGCGATAAAGATATAGATAATAAGATAGTAATGTATAAATATGCTTTAACCTGCGAATTCCCAAATGAAGTAATGCAGGAATGCGAAAGTATTGAAAATGGTACATTTAAAATAAATAAGAAAAATCTTACTGATTTTAGAGAGCTTTATACTGTTACAATAGACGGGATAAGTGCAAGAGATTTTGATGATGCCATAAGTATATTTAAAAAAGGTCAAGATTACGAGCTTTATGTGCATATTGCTGATGTTTCAAGATTTGTAGAGCGAGGAAGTTATTTAAATAAGGAAGCAATGGAGCGAGGTACAAGTGTATATTTTCCAGAATTTGCAATTCCTATGCTTCCAGAAGTGCTTTCAAACGGTGTATGCAGCCTTGTGCCACACGAAGACAGATATACTGTTACATGCAGAATGGTATTTGATAAATCAGGTAATAAAAAAGATGTAAAATTTTACCGTTCTATAATTAACTCTAACCACAGGCTTACATACAACTATGTAAATGATATATTTAATAACATGGCAGAAAGTGAAGATGAAAAACTTTTGCCTTTTTTGCAGACAGCTAAAGAGCTGACAGATATACTGCTTATAAAGCGTGAAAAAGATGGTGTGATTGATTTTGACCTGCCGGAAGCAGAATTTTTCTTTGATAATGATGGTGAAATAATAGACATAAAACCTAGAGAAAGGGGATATGCAGAAAGGCTGATAGAATGTTTTATGATTGCAGCAAACGAATCTGCAGCAGAATATTTTGAAGAGCATGGTTTAAAAGGAATATATAGAGTACACGGCGAGCCAGATGTTAAAAAAATAGACGACTGGATAGAAATGGCAAGAAACTTCGGTTTAAGGGTGCCGCCTGTTGAATACCCTGTTACACCAGAAACAGTTTCAGAACTTAGCAGGATTGCGTCATCATCAAAACATGCAGACCTTTTAAACTCTCTGCTTATAAGAAGTATGATGCGGGCAGAATATTTATCAGAAAATCAAGGTCATTTTGGGCTTGCTTCCAGCGCTTATACTCATTTTACAAGCCCTATTAGACGCTATCCAGATTTATTAGTTCATAGAGCATTACTTGCTGGTCTTAAATTAGGCAGTATAAGTGAGCCGCTTGAAGAGTTAAAAGAGCTTGCTGCCCACTGTTCAAAAAGAGAGAGAGTGGCACAAGACGCAGAACATGATATAGGTGCATTTAAAAAGCTGGAATACATTTCAAGCCATTATGATGATATGTTTACAGGCTACATTAACAGGATTACAGGAAACGGCATATTTATATATATAGAAAAATTAATGATGACAGGATATATTGATTATTCATATATTGATTTTGATATTTTTTATAAATATGGAGAGTCTGCCATAGGGGATAGAAGTGGGGAAAGATATAGAGTAGGCGATAAGATACGAGTAGTGCCATATAAGATTGATATTGCATCATTGCAGGCAGATTTTACAATATATAGAAAGAAAGGCAGAAAAAAGTGAAAAGTGTGTGTACCTTTATACTCTAAGCAGTTGCTGTTTTTTCTCCATTGCTGCAGCAACCAGCAATGCTTAAACAATCAGAAGAGCTAACCAGCTGCGGACTTCTTTTTCCTGTCTACTCAGTCGGGAAAAAGTGTCCTCGCTGAAAAACGCTCGCCTTATTGCTTTCGCAAGCGACGGCACGGTCCAGCTACGGACTTTTGATTCCTTCCTATTCGGTCGGAAAGTCCTTGCGTCGCAAAAAACGCTCCCCTGTGCCTAACTTGTCACTCAGAGCGAAGCGAAGAGTCTGTAATTTTTACAAACTTAGATATTATTATATTTTTAGATTATACGAAAACAGATTATCTGTTTATATAATAAATTTCCTGATTATCTTTTGTAAGGCTTAATTTTTCTGGAAGATTATAAAGAATATATGAAGATGAGTTATCATGCCATTCAACATTATTATCCTGCAGTTTAAGAAGTGCATATATTCTGCCGGGTAAAAATATATCGGCAGATTTATTATCATCAGAAAAAACAACAAATGCTTTTAAATCCTGAGGATTATTTGAGCCTGTTTTATTAAACTGCAATGCTTCTTCATATACTTTTATGCATTTATTTTTAGCATAGCTGAAAGTATAGCCTGCACTGTTATTACAGCCGTGTTCATCTACTTTACTGAAAAGTGATGATTTTGTAAAAAATATAATTGCAGCAAGAGAGAGAGCTGTAAGAATAAGAAACCCAAGCATAATACCATTAA
Organism: uncultured Mucispirillum sp.; assembly: GCA_944323205.1. Lineage (GTDB taxonomy): Bacteria > Chrysiogenota > Deferribacteres > Deferribacterales > Mucispirillaceae > Mucispirillum. The sequence goes on from CALURO010000002.1 coordinate 14,839, forward strand.
ATGTGCTATATGCTTTTTTCCCGTCCATTATTCAGCGTCCGTCATAAGCTCATTTACAGCTATCTGAATGGCAAATGGAAGCCTGCTTAAAGATGAGTTAAATGCTTCCAGCTCTTTTTTCATATTTTTTTCAAGCAGATATCCTGTTACATAAGCAGGGGATAAGTCACTTATTATTTTAAATACTGCCCCCATAGACTTCCAGTAATGAACTGCATCTGGAAACGGCTCTATTTCAAGAGTATTTGGAGCAATTATGATGGCTTTATCATAGTTTGCATTAAGAAGCAGATTGTCAAAGTCTATAATAATATCGCTGTATATTTCTTTTGAGCTGCCTTTAAGTAGAATATAATTTTTAGAAGGTGAAAATGGTGTAGTTTTTTCAAAGCCTTCTATTTCAACAATATAATCAGACTGTTCTGCACTATATATAAGTAGTTTTATACAGTCATCATAAGTAGAAAATCTATATCCATTTATAAAAATACGGTAATTCATGAAACAGCTCCCTGACTGCATAATGCTTTACATGCTAAACAACCGCTGCACATTGAATTATCTATCAATATACCGTTAGATGATGCATATATTGCAGGGCATAAGGTTTTTTCAAAAACACTACATGGAGTGTCGTTTTTAATACATGAACATTTATTTAGTTTAACTTTAACTTTTGAATATTTTTTAATATTGTTGCAGCTGTATGGATAAAGGATATTTTTTGTTTTATTCAGTTTTTTAGGGTGTCTGATTGTGGAAAAACCATCAATTTTTGAAATACCGCTGTCATTTAAAAGTATAACTCTTCCCCTTTTGCTGATAAAACTATTATAGTGTGATTTATATGAAGATGCTTTTCCAATAAAAAGAGTAGATGAGCGGATTTCGCTTGATATAATACCCATATAGCCATCAATTGATAAATGATTAAGCTCTGGGAATGCTTTTAAAACCCCTTTACATGTAATATCTGTAAATATAATAGTATCTTTTTCAACTCCACAGGCAAAAATATTAACAAAAGGACAGCCCGGGCATAAAAGATTATGAATCTGCGGATATATTTTATCTTCTTTTTCTTTAAAATTAAATTCAGTATTATAGTTATCAAAGAAAAACTTTTCTAAAAAGTCTTTTTCGCTTTTATAAGTATAAGTATTGCTATTTAGTGCTTTAAATATTTCAGGCTTAATTTCTGGAATAAAATAGTCTGGAAAATAACCTTTATGCTTCAAAGAGATTTGTGTAATATTATCAGAAGAATTTACAGGAAAAATCTGCATAAGATTATTATTTACTGTATTGTAAGTTTCTTTTAACTCAACTTTTGAAATAGACTGTTTAAATGTTGCAGCACTAATATAAGGTGAAATCCTGCCTAAGTCATTATTAGCACGCTCAAAATCAGTATAATTATTTGATGCATTATGAGTAATTACAACTGTAACAGGCACTTTATGCTCAACAGAAAGCTTTAATGCAAGAGTAAGCCTTGCAGCAATATCTTCTGCATTTTTAATAATAATAACAGGTGTGCTTATATATTTTGGCAGCTTTTGAGTAATAAAAAGGCATTCTGCACGAACGGGTCTTGTTACTTCAAAAAAAGGCAGCTCTGTAAAAAAGCCTAGAGCTTTACTGCCTATCACCGCAGAAGAATATAAAAAGTCTATGGCATCATTACCATCAATATAGTTTTTTGATGTTTCAATACCAAATTTGTTACAACTATCGCTGTATATAGCAGAAAAATTATAACGCTCTAAAATGTTTTGAATTATTTCTTTACTGTTTCTAATATCCATACAGAAATATTTATAATATGATATAAAATAATTTTCAATCTATTTTTTACAAAATTTTAAAAAAAAATTAAAATATAGATAATGTCAATATTATGCAATATAAAAATTATTAAAAAAAGCTCTTTTAATTATGATATTTCATTGATTTATTTAAAAATATGGTTTATAAAAATAATCTTAAAATGATTATTAAACTGGAGATATAATATGTCATCTCTTATGAGTAATTACGGCAGATTTAAAATATCATTTGCCTATGGAGCTGGTTCAAGACTTTATACAGCAGATAATGAAGAATATCTTGATTTTGCTTCTGGTATTTCTGTTACTAATTTAGGCCATAATTTTAAGCCGTTAGTAGATGCAGTATCTATGCAGGCTGCAAAAGTTATGCATACATCAAATCTTTATGAGATACCAATGCAGGAAGAATTGGCAGATTTAATTTCTAAAAACAGCTTTAATGGTAAAGTATTTTTTTGTAATTCTGGTGCAGAAGCAAATGAGGCAGCAATAAAACTTGCCCGCCTTTACGGCAATACTATTCATCATGGTAAAAAATATAAGATAATATCAATGTATAATTCTTTTCATGGCAGAACTTATGCCACAATGGGTGCAACAGCTCAGGAAAAAATACAAAAAGGTTTTACACCTATGCCTGCATATAACCAGTATATACCTTTTAATGATATAGATGCTCTTAAAAGTGCGGTATCATTAAATGATACTGCTGCTATTATTCTGGAGCTTTTCCAAGGGGAAGGCGGTGTTATACCTGTTGATATTGATTTTTTAAAAGAAGTGCGTAGAATATGTGATGAGAAAGATATATTAATGATAATTGATGAAGTGCAGACAGGTTACGGCAGAACTGGTGAATTATTTGCATACCAGCTTTTTGGAGTAGTGCCTGATATTATGACACTTTCAAAATCTATTGCAGGTGGTGTTCCTATGGGTGCTGTTGTGGCAGTGGAAAAAGCAGCATCTCTTTTTACTGCGGGTACTCATGGTTCAACCTTTGGCGGAAACCCGCTTGCATGTGCTGCTGGTATTGCAGTAATTAAAGAAATGACAAAAGCTGGCTTTTTACAGTCTGTAAAAGATAAAGGTGCATTATTAAAAGATTATTTACATAAAAATCTTCCCGATAATACAGAAGTTAAAGGTGAAGGTCTTTTAATAGGTGTTAAAACTTCGTATCAGGTAAAAGATGTATCAGATGCATGTTTAAAAAATCATCTTTTAGTTGTAACAGCAGGCAATAACTCTGTGCGTCTTTATCCGCCATTAAATATAAGCGATGAAGATTTATTAAAAGGTGCAGAAATATTTGTATCTACTATTAAGGAATTAGGTAAATAATTATGATAGGACCACGCCATTTTTTAACATTATTAGATAGAAGCCCTAAAGAAATACAGGCATTAATAGATACTGCCATAAGGCTTAAAGATGAACGAAAAAAAGGTATAAAACACAGGGAGCTTGAAGGCAAAACTCTTGCAATGATATTTGAAAAGTCATCTACAAGAACACGCATCAGCTTTGAAACTGCTATGAACGAACTTGGCGGATATCCTATGTTTTTAAGCAGCAGAGATATACAGCTTGGCAGAGGTGAGACTATAAAAGATACTGCCAGAGTTATGAGCAGATATGTTCACGGCATTATGATTAGAACATTTGGCCATGAAAGAGTACAGGAATTAGCAGAATATTCTTCTGTGCCTGTGATTAATGCTTTAACAGATAGTTTTCACCCATGTCAGATAATGGCAGATATGATGACTATGCAGGAAAAATTTGGCAGGATTAAAGGCTTAAAAGTTGCATATATTGGTGATGGTAATAATATGGCTCACTCATGGATAAATGGTGCTGCTCAAATGGGTTTTCATATTGCGATAGCTTCTCCAAAAGGTTATCAAGTAAATTTTGATATAGTAGAAAATGCAAAAAAATATGCAGAAAAAAACGGCGGCACAATTACATTAACCCACAGCCCTGGAGAAGCAGCAGAAAATGCTAATGTAGTATATACTGATGTATGGGCAAGTATGGGGCAGGAAGAAGAAAGTGCAAAACGCATAAAAGATTTTCAAGGCTATCAGGTAGATTCATCTATTATGGCCTTAGCTGATAGAGATGCAGTATTTATGCACTGCCTGCCGGCTCACCGTGGTGAAGAAGTAAGCGAAGATGTGCTTGAAAGTAAAGCCTCAGTTATTTTTGATGAGGCAGAAAATAGATTACATATTCAAAAAGCTATATTAATAGACTGTATTGGAGGAATATAAAATGGCAAAAGAAAAAGTATTACTTGCATATTCAGGTGGCTTAGATACATCTGTAATTTTAAAATGGCTTACATTAAAAGGATATGAGGTTGTGGCTTATATAGCAAATGTAGGACAGGATTCTGACTGGGATACTATTAAAGAAAAAGCTCATAAATCAGGTGCATGTGAAGTTATTATTGATGATTTAAGAGAAGAATTTGTTAGAGATTTTGTTTTCCCTGCTGTTTCATTTAATGCATTATATGAAGGCAGATATTATTTAGGCACATCTCTTGCACGCCCTGTTATTGCAAAAGGTATGGTGGAAGCTGCAAGAAAAACAAACTGTTCTTATTTTGCTCATGGTGCAACAGGTAAAGGTAACGACCAAGTTCGTTTTGAGTTAACTGCTGCAGCTCTTGCTCCAGATTTAAAAGTAATTGCACCATGGAGAGATGAAGAGTTTTTTACAGTAATCAAAGGCAGAAAAGAAGCTATGGAGTTTGCTGCAAAATATAATATTCCTGTAAAAGCTACTGCCAGCAAACCATGGTCTAGTGATGATAATGCATTACATATTTCATTTGAAGCAGGTATATTAGAAGACCCTGCAGTCTGCCCGCCAGATGATATGTTTGAATACAGCAAAAGCCCAAAAGCTGCACCAGATAAAGCAACAGTTATTGAGCTTGAATTTGATAAAGGTACAGCAGTGAAATTAAACGGCGAAACATTAAGCCCATATAATATGCTTATGGCTTTAAATAAACTAGGTGGCGAAAACGGTATCGGAAGAGTTGATATGGTAGAAAGCCGTTATGTTGGTATGAAATCAAGAGGTGTATATGAAACTCCGGGAGCAGCTATTATTATGGCAGCTCACAGAGATTTAGAAGGCTTAACTCTTGATGGAAGTGTATTAAACTTAAAAGAAACTTTAATGCCAAGATTTGCAACACTTGTTTATAACGGCTACTGGTTCTCTCATGAAATGGAGTGTCTGCGTGCACTTCTTGATAAATCGCAGGAATATGTTACAGGTATTGTAAAACTTGAATTATATAAAGGTAATATAACATGTATCGGCAGAAGTTCTGATTATTCTCTTTATAATATGGCTGTTGCATCTATGGAAGATGACGGCGGTGCATATAACCAAAGTGACGCAACAGGATTTATCAGACTTCACTCTCTGCCTTTAAAAATGCATGCTGCCCGCAAAAAATAAGGAGAAAATATGTATTTTCAAGATGTGATAATGAATCTGCATCGCTACTGGGCAGAGCAGGGGTGTATAGTTTACCAGCCTTATGACAATGAAGTAGGTGCCGGCACTTTTAACCCTGCTACATTTTTAATGTGCTTAGGTCCTGAGCCATGGAAAGTATGCTATGTAGAGCCAAGCAGACGCCCAACAGATGGCAGATATGGTGAAAATCCAAACAGATTACAGCATTATTATCAGTTTCAAGTGCTTTTAAAACCATCGCCTGATAATATTCAAGAGCTTTATTTAAAAAGTCTTGAAGCACTAGGCATTAATCTATTAGACCATGATATCAGGTTTGTAGAAGATGACTGGGAATCTCCAACATTAGGTGCATGGGGGTTAGGCTGGGAAGTATGGCTTGACGGTATGGAAATAACTCAGTTTACATATTTTCAGCAGGCAGGTGGTATTGATTTAAAACCAGTATCAGGTGAGATTACATACGGATTGGAGCGTATTACAATGTATTTACAGCAGGTAGAATCTGTATTTGATATTAAATGGAACGATAAACTTACTTATGGCGATGTTTATCATCAAAATGAAGTTCAGTTTTCTAAATTTAATTTTGAAGCAGCAGATGTGCCTACACTTTTTAATCTTTTTGAAACTTATGAAAAAGAGTGTGTAAGAGTTGCAGAAATGGGACTTCCACTTCCTGCCTATGATTACTGCTTAAAGTGCAGCCATACATTTAACCTGCTTGATGCAAGAAGTGCAATCTCTGTTACGGAAAGAACAAGTTATATTGCCCGTGTTAGAGCATTAGCAAAGATATGTGCTGAAAAGTTTGTAGAAACAAGAAACTCTTTGGGTTACCCATTATTAAATAAGTAATCTTTTTAAATATATTATTCTGCTGAATTATTTTTCAGCAGAATTCCTTTTTAATAAATTTCATTAAAAACAACAATTACATCAATAATGTTCGTAAAAATATTAACAAAACTATTTATTGTGTCTATTAAATATGATATATTCATCATTACTTTTTGGAGGCAATAATGATAAAAATTAAATTAATTTTATTAATATGTTTATCAGTAATTTTATTTGGATGTAATAACAGTAATAGTTCTTCTTCTCAAAGCTCATCATCACAGGAAGAACAGACAAAAATATTTAACATTTCATCTTATGATATAACAGTTGGAGATAATATTCAGCTTGAATATAATGCACCAGAAGGTGCACTCGTATCTTTTTTATCAAATGATATAACTGTTGCAGAAGTAACAGATGCGGGGCTTGTTTCAGCTAAAAGGCAGGGTTTGGCAGTTATAGAAATAACATTGGTTATTAGTGGCATTACGAAAAAAGACACCTGCACTATTAATGTTTCAGATAAAGATATAACTTTTATAGACTATCAGAATGAAAGCATAACATTAGAAGTTAATGAAAAGATTACACCTGCTTTAACTGTTCAGCCATCAGACATAGATAGTAGTGGCATTTCATATAAAATTTTAGATACAGACATTGCAGATGTTGATGCATATGGAGCTGTAACAGGTAAAAAAGCAGGTGAAACTATTTTAGAAGCATCTTATAAAAATCTTAAAACTTCTATAAATGTAATAGTTAAGGCAGAAGAAACTATTAAGGTGGAAAGTATTACGCTAAACTGCACAGATATAATATCTTTATATCAAGGGGAAACACACCAGCTTGTTTATGAAATCAAGCCAGAAGATGCAGAAAATAAAAATGTTATATTTACATCAGATAATAAAGATACAGCAGTAGTATATCCAAATGGGCTTATAACTGCACAAAATCCCGGCAATGCTGTTATTACAGCAGAAACAGAAGATGGTAAAAAGCAGGCAGAATGTAGAGTTGAAGTGAAAAAAGCAAATGCAAAGCTTGAAAATATTAGTATAGATGATGTAATCCTTGAAAATGGAACATCTAAATTTATTCAAGTAAAAATCACACCGGAAAATGCAAAATTTTCTAATTTGAAAGTGCAGCAGCCAAATGATTCTGTTACGATAACAAATGCTGATAGAACATTACTGCTTGTTACTGCAAAAAAACAGGGATATTTTTCACGCATTAATATAGAAGCAGAAAACTGCGAGCCTGCTGAAAATACCAGCTGTTCTAAAACATTTGATATATATACATATGATAATAATACTGCATCTCTTCCTGAATATTTAGAACTTGCAGAGCCTTATAATATGGTTATGCCAGATGGAGAAAATTTTAAAATATATATGAATTTTGAAAAAGGTGATAAATTTAATCCTTTATCAGCAGTAAACTATATTCCATTTAATTCTGTTATAGATAAAGAGTTAATTGCTGTAAACACTCCAGAAGTTGCAGGTAATGGACAGGTAATATATTATTCCAAAGAAGATGGTTTAATACATGCACAGGGAATTGGTGAAGCAATGGTAGAAATAGAAGTTCTTAGAAATACTGATGATGAATATTATATAGCACCAGTTAAAATACCAGTAATTGTTGCATCAGATGAAAGCCAGATTCCAGATTATTATAAAATCTGCCCTGCTGAAAGCATTGTTATTGATAATGAACAAGAGTTGAAAAATAATTTAATTTTAGGCAGTAAACCAGTTTTTGTATATGCTGCTGTAACACATCAAGCTGACTGCTTATTTGGAAAAGTAGATGCATATAAAATAGAAACAAGCGATAAAAATATAATAGATATTATAGATGGATATGCTTATGCAAAAAAAGCAGGCAAGGCTGCGATTACTGTTACACCAAACAGTGTATATACTGTTGATAATAAACCTGTTCAGGCAAGTATTGAAATAGAAGTAAAATAATCTTATTAAACAATAATAAAAAATAGAGCCTGTGAATATTCTGATTCTTCGTTATTCACTGGGGAATTTGGCAGTTCTCACAGGCTCCCTTATACTCTTTTATTTTACTATTTTATATTCTATCTTATTTCAAACCTTTCATCTGCATTTATTTCAAATACTGGTATCATAATTTCATCAGTATCTTCTAAATCTTCAATTTTTTTACCTTCAGCTATTATGCTGTTAATAGAAAAACTCATATTCATAAATTTATTATATATAATGTCTCTCTTTTCTGTATCTTCGTAATTGTCAAATATTTCCCATATGGCTCTATATATTCTGCTGTAATCTGAAAACTGGGTATAGAATATTACTTCAGGTTCATCTTCGTCCTGCATATAAATAGATATATTTTCTGGAAAAGCAATATTATCATACAGGTTTGCTGCAAAAATTTCTGGTATAAATATTAAAGACTCAATACACAAAGTAAAATCATTAACCGCATCATCAAGTTTAGATATAAGGTCATAAAATACATCTTCTACATCGTTTTGTTCTTCTTCATCAAATGGCTGTAAGTCATAAATTATATCGCATATTTTTTTTATATTATTTTTTAATTCTATATATCCTTCTTTTCCTTCATATTTATAAGGCAGTCTAGTATCTTCATGCTGTCTAAGGATAATATACTGCCTTATAGAATAAAATTGGTCAGAAATATTCATCTCATCATCAATATAGTCACCCAGCATGTTGCTAAGTTCATTAACATAAATATCATCTATGGAACATTCACATATAATATTACCTGCAAATTTTGCAGCATATATTTTTATACATACAGTTTTTTGGTTGCCAAGATAATAGGATAAAATATCTTTAATTTGGTCCCAGAATATTAAATCATCAAGTTTACCAGACTGCATTTCATCTCTTGCAACAAGCAGTGGGTTATAATATACATCCCAGTTATGATAATGTTTATTAAATTCTGATGAATATGTAATTTTTGCAGGGTTATGTAATAACATATTTTTTACTGTTTGTAGTAGAGATGCTGTAAAAGTGCCTACTGCAATAAAAACTGCTTCAAGTAAATTTTCGCCTGCTCCAAAAGATAGTTCTTTTATACTGTTATCAAATTCCGGACATGTAATATTCCATTCTATTTCTATTTTTTCATTATCAAATGCAATTATTATAGGTCTGATTACAAGCATCCATTCAGGAACATATATACTGTTATCAGTAACGATATCTTCCTGAGGCAGTATTTTATGAAGCATATTAAATAGAATAAAATCAAGCACATCTTGCTTAGATGCATTTTTACCTGTGCCAAATTTATTTTTTATCTGTTTTGCTTTTATAATATCTTCACATTCACCTATAAAATATCCAAGATTAAAATCACGCCATTTTGCAGCATTGTCTTTTGTTTTTGGTATAAGTTCCACTGCTTTTTTAAAATGTTCTAATGCTTCTTCTTCCTTATCTGCATAAAAATATGCAAATCCAATACGGTAATGCCAAAGTGGGTCATTTTTACCCATATCCTTTACAGAAAGTAAAAGTGAAACAGCTTTATTTATATACATATATGCATCATCAGCTGCAGCAGGAATATTGCAGTAAGCTCTTGCTAAAAGACATGTAAGCTCATAATCTAATGGCTCATTTTTTTCTATTAATTTAATTATTTCTGCATGTTTTTCGTTATTATGCAGTTTTTCGATTTTTTGCAGTATATCTTGTTTCATAAAATTATTTACAGTGCTCTCTTAATTCGTTATTAATTATACTTGTAAATCTATTAAGGGCATCAGCAATACCATTTTTATAAGTATTTGCATCACCATCAATACAATATGTTTTCGTGTAGTTATCTGGATATATTATTTCAAAATCAAGTCTTGCCCCACTTCTGTGCATACAACTTATTGTAATATGCAGATGAATATTATATTTTGGGAAAAATATTTCAAGTTTATTATCATCAATATTGTATATATTCATATTCTCATCTTTTGTTGCTTCTTTTAAAACAACAAAAATAACACCTAATGCTTTCTCATATAAAGATTCTTTGCAGCTGTCTACAAAATACTGCATATTTATTAATTCTGCAACTTCTTTATCTTTTTGGACAATCCTTGTAATCCTGTCAAAATATTCAATAGCATATTCTTCCTGATTCATTGTAAAATAGACTTTACCAATAAGATAAAGCCATTTTAAATCATATTCACCTTTATCAGCTATATTTTCAAGGATTTTTAATGCATGATGCTGGTTGTCATCATCATTACCTTCAGTATTATCACTGTAAGAAAGAGCAAGAAGATAAAGCAGATGATAAGATTTTTCTTCTTCAGGAAGAGACTCTATCATGGAAATCACCTGACTGTATTCTCCAATATGATAAAGATTTTCTGCTTTTGTAATTAATTCTTCTTGTGTCATAAATAATCCTTATAAAATATATGTGTTTTAATAATTATAGCTAGTATTAAGAAAAAAGCAATAGTTGATTATAGTGTTTTAAAATTTTTCTTTACTGCCTTAATATTTATCCTATGCTGGTATGAATAATATATAAAAGCTTAAATAAGACTCTTCGGCTTCGGTCTAGCCTGTGCGATTTCTGATTCCTCAGCAATAGCTCGGGAAATCGGCAGTCCTCGCAAAAACTGCTCGTCTGAGTGACATAAGGTGTTGTAAAAAAATAGGGTATCCATAGTTAAATATTTACTTTATATAGATAATATATTATAAGTATTTTATAAGGATTTAGTTATGAAAAATATTAATCGTAAAATTGACGGCAGATTTTGGCTTACAAATAATGGAGAATATTTTGCAGGCAGGGGGCGTATAGAGCTTTTAAAGCATATTAGAGAAACAGGCTCTATTGCTCGTGCTGCAAAAGTGATGGGTATGAGTTATAAAGCAGCATGGGATAGTGTTGATGTTATGAATAAAATGACTGGTCAAAATCTTGTGATTAGAACAAGCGGTGGAAGGCACGGCGGAGGCAGTAAAATTACAGATGCAGGCTTAGAATTTATTGAAAGATATGATAAATATACAGAAACTTTTGATAAAGTGCTTTCCATTATTGATAATAACCCAGATATAGATAATCTTATTAACAGTTTTGATATAAAATCATCTGCTGATAACTCTTTTAATGGTAAAGTTTTAAATATTACTGAAGGGGCAGTTTATGCAGCAGTGGAAATAGACTGTGTATCTTTTAAAATATATGCATTTGTTTCAAAAAGCAGTGTGGAGCGTATGGGGCTTGCAGAGGGTGATACAGTTACTGCATTAATTAATTCTAACCAGTTGATTTTATCTCTTGAAGAAGATATCCATTTAAGCTGTAGAAATAAATTTACAGGCACAGTTAATTCTGTAAAAAAAGGTGCAGTAAACAGCGAAGTATTTATTGATTTAGATAACAGTAATAAGTTATGTGTTATGGTTACTAATGAAAGTGTAGACATTATGAATATTGCTTATGGAAGTAAGGTGTCTGCTTTTTGTAAAGCTTCTTCTGTTTTAATAGTAAAACGAGTATAAAGTGAAAAAACAAATAATTTTATTTTTTGCAGTTTTTTTATCACTGTTTAGTTTTTCTTATGCAGAAATTTCAGCAGAAAGTAATGAATATTTAAAGCCTTATAAAAAGCATAAAATAGTGCTTTTGTCAGATAATGATGCTTATATAGATATATACAGCGATAGATATTATTCATCAGCTCATAGGATAGAATATATTTCTCCAGAATGGAATTTTCACGGGGAAGATAATGAAAGTAAAGCTTCATGGCTTGGGAAAATATCAGTTTATCCTAAGAATAATGTAACAAGTTATTTTGTAAATATTTCTCAGGAAATATATACTCCAGATGATAAATCGGAAAATGTCAGCTCATTAGACCATCCATATGCAGGCGGGCTTTATTTATCTATTGGTGTAAACCAAAGGCGTGATACATCTTTTGAGCGGATATGGCTTGATATTGGTGTAGCAGGTAAATATTCTTTTGCAGAAAATGTGCAGAATGCTATTCATTCATCAGTTAATACTGCTTATAATTCTGTGCTTCCATGGAGTAATCAGGTAGGTGATGAATTTATTATGAACCTGCATTACAGCTGGACAGGGAAACTGCGTATAGTTAATACAAATATTATCAGTGCCCATTTACTGCCATCTGCTGCCATATCTTTAGGTAATGCTTCTACATTTTTAGATTTAAATATGCGTTTAAAAATAGGTCATAATTTAGATGCTTCTTTTGGTATTCCAAAGATGAATTTTGGTCAGGATTTTAATGGTGTTATAAGTGATGATTTTTCTATTTATGTATATGGTGGAATAGGTTACCGTTTTACAGTAAGAAACATATATATACAGGGTAACACTTGGGAGAGACCTTTCAGGCAGGATTTAGACCCATTTGTTAATTATTTTGAAGGCGGGCTGGCTTTAGCTTATAAAGGTTTTGAGCTTGCTTACAGCATAACCTATAAAAGCAAAGAATATTTTGGCCAGCCATTAAACCATACATTTGGTTCTATAATGCTCAGTTTTGCAATATAGTTATGTATGGTTTATAATCAGCACATCGTCATTTTCAATAACAGTATTGCCTCGTGGTATAATTACATTATTATTTCTCTGTATCATAACTATCAGCATATTTTCTTCTGCTTTTATTTCAGCTACCTTTTTACCTATTAACTGGCTTGTATTATCAATTTGCTTTTCTGATATTTTAACACCTTCAACATTATCACCTGCTTTTGCACACATAATTAATATATCATTTTCTCTTAATATTGTATTACCTTTTGGAACTATTTTTTCATTTTTTCTTTGTAAGAGAGCAATGATGGTATCTGGTGGTAAAGTTATCTCTTTAACAGGTTTATCTATCCATGGGTGCTGGTTAGAAAGAACGCTTTTTATAAATTTCACAGGAGATTCATCAGAATAATCTGTAAATGTTTTCATAACATCTTCGCTGTCATCAATCATTTTTAATTTTTTAGATGCCCATGGCAGTAAAGAGCCCTGTAATAAAATTGAAAATAAAACTATTATAAAGACAATATTAAAAATAGCATCTGCATAATTACTAAAATCTGAATTTTTCAGTCCATTTTGTGCCATAATAGCAAACACGATAGAAGCTGCCCCTCTTAATCCTGCAAAAGAAACAAGCAGCTGCTGGTTAAGTGGAGCCTTAAATGGAGTCATCAGTATAAAAGAAGCAAGCGGTCTTGCTATAAATGTTAAAAATACTGCTATGGCTATTGCTACATAGATATAATCTGAGAAATGTGATGGAAATGATAATAAACCAAGCAGGAAGAAAAGCCCCATCTGCATAAGGTCTGTTACTCCGTCAAAGAAATATACAAGTGGTTTTTTATCTTCCAGTTTTGTATTACCAAGAACGATACCTACAATATATGCACTTAGCAGTCCATTTCCACCTATAAATGTAGGCAGAGCATATGATAATATAGCTACTGCAACAAAAAATATCATTCTCATACCATCTGATGAAAAATTATAATATTTTAAAATTTTCACTGCACCATATGCGATTAATGCACCAGCTAAAAGTCCAAAAACTATTTGTGTAAAAAGCATATATAGAAATGAGCCGGTGCTAAAATCACCAGTTATTAAAGTAAGCATAATAATTGTAAGCATATATGATGCCGGGTCGTTACTTCCGCTTTCAAATTCTAATAAAGGTGCTGTTCCGTCTTTTAAATTAAGTTTTTTTGACCGCAAAATAGAAAATACAGAAGCTGCATCTGTTGAACTTATAACAGAACCTATTAAAAAGCTAATCAATATTGGAAGTTTTAAAATATAATAACAAAATAATCCTACAAATAATGCAGTTAATATTACACCAAGAGTTGATAACACAACTGCTTTTACAACAATAGGTTTTGCTGTATCCCATTTTGTCCCAAAACCGCCATAAAATATAATAAATATAAGGGCGATTGTGGCAATCTGTTCCATTATAATAGAATTATCAAAAGGAATTTTAAATATACCGTCAGAGCCAAAAAGCATACCTAATATAATGAATGCAAGCAGCATCGGCATACCCATTTTATTTGACACTTTTGTAAGCATAATACATAATATTAAAACAAATGATAAAATTAACAATGCAGAAGTCATAGCATAACCTTTATTATAAATTTTTCTTTAAAACTATCATATCTTTCAAAATAAGTCCATTATCAATAACTGGAAACTCGTAATTTTCTATAAAAAAATTTTTTTTAGTTTTATAGTATTTATATCCCTGCTTTTCATAATATTTTACAATATTCTCTGATGTACCTATTTCCATATATTTAATACCGCCAAGTCGTGCTTGATTTTCTGCAAAAGAAATAAGTAGTTTTCCAATATTTTTATTTCTATATTTTTCTAAAACTGCCAGATTAATAATTTCAGCAGTAATATTATTATGAAATATTAAAAGACAAACTCCTGCAAGTTCTATATGGTAAAAAGCTCCAAATAATATCCCAGAAGATAAATACTTATCAACTAATTTTTTTGAAGGGTCTGCATCGAGCAGCAGATGATAAGGTATTTCTAATTCCTGCGGATATTGTTTAATTATAACCATTATTCATCTAAAAATTGTTTTTTTATTCTTTTATCTTTAATATAAATCTGCTTAATATTTGGAGCTCTTTCATCTTTTCTTTCGTCTATTTCAAAAAGCTGTATAGACTTAACCAAATCTTTAAGTTTTGCATATCCATAGTTACGGGCGTCAAACTCTGGTGACTGCTTAGTAATATGCTGCCCAACTTCACCTAGAAATGCCCAGCCGTTTTCATCCATTGATGCAATCACTGCAGAACGCAGCAGATTAACAAGGCGGGTATCCATTTTAAGTTCGTTTGTAGTTTTTCTTTTTACCTGCTGTCTTTTTGTATCTTTATCGTTATTTTCGCTATCTGTTTCGTCATCTAATTCCTGCAGAATTTCAGTGTAGATGAATTTATCACATGCACTGATAAATGGCTGTGGTGTTTTCTGTTCGCCAAAACCGTAAACATTTAATCCGCCTTCTCTTATACGGGAAGCAAGTCGTGTAAAGTCACTGTCGCTGGATACTATGCAGAAACCGTCAAATTTATTGCTGTATAGTAAATCCATAGCATCAATAATCATTGCACTGTCAGTTGAGTTTTTGCCTTTTGTATAGCCAAACTGCTGTATAGGCTGTAATGCATGCTCTAAAAGAATATCTTTCCAGCCTTTTAAACTAGGGCTTGTCCAGTCGCCATATATTCTTTTAACATGGGCGGTGCCGTATTTTGCTATTTCTGCCATAAGCCCGTATATTATGCTGGGTGATGCATTATCTGCATCTATTAAAACTACTAATTTTTGTTGTGAATTATTAATATCTTTTGTCATCATATTTCATTTAAAATTTTCACACCGTAGCTTGTATAAATGGTTGCAAACTGTAGTGCTCTTTTTAGTTTCTCCTGATAAAATAGTGATAATGATGCAGGTGAAATATAACTTGTTACTTTTTGGTTGTTTACTGACTGATTCACCTGCTCATTTATTAAAGTTTCTGTAATAGTATCAAAAGCAATAATTGCCTGTGTGGCAAGCTCTTCTGATATGATTTTTTTTCTTTCTAAATGCTCTATGCGTTCTATAGTACCCATATCTGCAATACCTGCATAGATTGCTAAAAGTCTTGTAATATTAACTATATAAGAAAGAGCCTGTGTTTTTAAGTTAAACATTCCTTCATATTCGCCGTCTTTTTCCACAATAAAACTGCCAAACTGAGAAACAGGTATTTTTATTGCAGGGTATTGTTTAACAAGAGCTGAAAGAATAGCAGGCCTGTCTGCTGCTTTTTTTAACACATAGTTTCTAATTGACCAGGCAAGTTTAATATCACCTTCAAGGGCAGCAATATCAATAAGCATTGCAAAAGCATATTTTTTATCTGATTTATTACCCTTTGAAGCCCAGCCGTCTATTTCTTCTATCCATTTAGAATATTTATGCACTATATTTATAGTCATAACATCATCATTACTGTTATGTGGATAATATCCTATATTTACAAGGTTTTCATGGTATTTTGCAGCAAATTCCATAAACATTTTTTCTGCCCAGTCAGGCACATCATCTGCTAAAATAAAAGCATTATTTATCTGCGGACGCAAATCCATTTCACGCCTTGCTCCAGCCCCTAAAAGTAGATAGCAGTAGGAATAATCAGTTAATTTAAAATTTTTCTCAGCCTTAAATGCATCACTTGTAAGCTGAAATGCTTTTTTGTGTATCGCCCTGTGTATAGAAGATAATGCAGTTAATTCTTCCCGTGATACTCTTGATGATGTTGCAAGCGTTTTTGCAGCCCTGTATATTTGAGTAAAGACTATTTTTAATTCTTCAAAATTAGTCATATTATCAATATGGGCGCAGTATAAGTGGGAGTTTTCAAAAAGCATTGTAGATATATTATGAATAGAAACAATACCTGCAGGTTTTGAGTTCTGCATAACTACACCATGGGTTTTACCTGCTATTTGGAGTTCATTAAGTGCTTCCACAATAGGAAACTCAGGCGGGAATGTAACAGGCTCTAAGTCCATATAGTTTTCTATATCTTGGTTATTAATATTATTTTCCAAATCAACTAAAAATTTTCTTGTAAGGTCAGTTGATGTAACAAGACCTTTCACAATCTGTTTTCTATTCACAACTAAAAGGCTGCTTATTTTATGCTCTTTCATAAGGTTTGCAGCAACTACCACAGATTTACCTGTCTGGATAGTAATAACAGGTGAGCTCATAACACCTGATACTGTCTGATAAACAGACTGCATTAAAAAAGTATTTGATGAATTTTCAAGATGAGTAAGTCTTACTTGAATATCTTTAATAAGCTTTGTTCTAAAATCATCAGAAAGCTCCATAAGCCTGTATATACATAGTTCATGAACAAACAGAAGGTCGCAGTCAGACTGAGCAACAGCATTCATAGTATACATTGTTTTGCCTAAAAATGTAGAAAGTCCAACAGGACAGTTATGGCATGATACACTTATTGAAGAGCTTGGGTTAGAAAGAGTTATTTCACCACTAAGCAGAAAGTATATACCTTTATGATAGCGTTCGCCTTTCCTAAATGCAAGCTCGCCTGTAAGAATATGTATTTCTTCAAATCTTGTAATAGCTGATTTTATATCATCACTTGCAAGATTCTCAAAAAGATGCTGTTTTTTTAGCTTTTCAATAATAGTGTCTGAAAGTGTAGCTGATTCTTCAATCATATTTCACCTGCTGCAAATAAAATACAGTTTTTATACCGTATTATGTAAAATAATAACATAGTTATATTTATAACCAGCATTTATGTAGTAAAACATAGATATAATAAAAAATCAACGATAAATATAAATATACCTATAAAAAATTCATAAATTACAGAACATATTTATATTATATTTTAGATACTTTATATAAATTTAGTGTTATAATTTGGTAGTATAAGTTTTTAGGTGATATATTCAACTTTTTAGATAAGCTAAGGTAGTAATTTTTGTATAAATTATATTTTTATTTGAATAATTTTTTGATTTAGTATATTTTTCCTTGTTTTATTTTTAAAAAATATATAATATTCGCTAGATTATATCAGAGTATTAAGGTGGAAAAATGCTAAATAGTGCAGCATACAGATATATAAATGGTGTTTTAGAAGAAGCATTTGTTGAAAGTGATATTAATATAGACGAGCTTTTAGCAGTAACAGATAATATAGAGCTTGCTGATAAAAATATGGCATCATTTGTATCAGGCGGCCCGTGTTTGAATATGCTTTTATGGGGCGAAAAGGGCAGCGGTAAATCTACTCTATTAAGGCTGCTTGCATTAAAATATGCACCACTCGGGCTTGTTACTATTGAGTTTATAGATGAAACACACGGTGCAATTTATGGACTTTATAAAATAATAAGAGAAAACAGCGATAAAAAGTTTCTTTTATTTTTTGATGATATATCATTTAAAGATGGTGATGCGTCTTACAGGCGGTTTAAGTCTGCTATTGAAGGGGGGATAGAGTCAAAGCCTGCAAATGTAATATTTGCAGCTACATCTAATAAGCGTCATATAGTTTCAGCATCTGCATTAGATACTGGAGATATTTATGACAGAGATGAGGCATCGGAACAGACATCGTTGCAGGCAAGGTTTGGTCTTTCTATAGGGTTTTATCCGCTTAATAAAAATGATTATTTAGAAATTGTAAAAATGTACTTGAAAAAGTATAATATAAGTATGATTGAAGGCTGGGAGAAAATGGCAGAAAGTTATGCAATAGACAGAGGTGGTAGAAGCGGCCGTCTTGCAAAACAGTTTGCTGCTTATTTATATCTCACTACACATTAAAGGGGGAACCATGTATATTGAAGTTAATTTATCAATTGATAAGTCAGGCGGGGAAGTAAATCTTCCAACAGTAATAGGTGCAGTGCAGGAAGCTGTAAAAGGTAAATTTCCAGAAGCAGATGTTGTTGTGCGTAAAGGTTTTTTTAAAACTATTGATGGTATATATTCTGATGATTTATATGCAGAAGGGGAAGTTAGACAGCTTGTAAATACTGTTAGAGAAAGAGTGTTAAGTTAAAAATGCATATTATATTATCTTTTGTTACATTATTAATATTTGCAGCAAATGTTTATGCAGATGATAATATTACTGCAGCCACAAATAATGCATCATATGATAATGTAACAACTGATAATGTAACAGCTGATAAAAAAAAATCAAAAATAAAAATAAAACCAAAACTTGTTCCTGATAGATTAATTAATGATAAAAATAGTTTTATGACAGATTTTGGTTTTCCAGAAAGAGAAGAGTTTAAATTTAATACAGATATTAATGCTGTAGATAGCGGTCTTTATAAAGATGTAGAGCTTTCTATGAAAAACAGATGGTCTAAAACAAATATCTGGGGTAAGGATTTTTTATATATAGAAGGTATGCTTTCTGGTGGAATTTATGGATTTAATATGTTTTCAATAAGGCCAGCTAATGCATCTCAAAAAGAATATATTATTCCATATGGCGGGTTATCATTAAAATTATTCAGCGGGACAGTTTTTTCTCCAGAATTAACTATAAAAGATTCCAGATTTATATTTTCAGAAAATGGTGCTTCTATTGACGAGCAGGCAGATAACTATAATTACTATTATTTAAAACTGCCGCTTGGATTTTATATTCCATTTTTTGGCTGGAAAGCAGAAATGTATATAGACGGCAGTTATTCAAGCACTAATAATAATTTTGAAGTTAAAGACAGCTTAATGGTGCAGGATAGTTTATTAGGTAATGGGAGTGGTTTTCATTTATCATCATCAAACTGGAATGTCCGCCTGTATTTAGATACACCTGTAGTTTTAAAACCGTCTATTACAGAATATGCTTATTTCGGCATATATTATGAAGAAGGCAGAAGTGCAAGAACTGCTTTACCTGGTGACGATTATGCAGGTGGCAATACTCTTTTGGTAGATTATACTTCCCGTACAGGTGGTATTTTTTATGAAATGAGGCAGGATTTATATAAAGGCTTAATGTTTGGCATTAATATACATGCGGGTATTGGCGATATTGAAGCAGGTAATAAATATAATGTAACTTATGGTAATACAGAAGGTCTTGTAGCATATAAAGTTGAAATCTCACTTGGTTATCAGCATATATTTAAACAGCAGGGGGTGGGTATAGCTTTTGATGCAGGAGTCAGCTATGCAGGGTTTGTTGAGTTTTTTTATGGTAGACAAGATGGTCCATACAGTTTAACTTTAGATGGAGATATAAGATATTTTGCCGAGCTTAGATTTTTATTTGGCTATTAATGGCTAATATCATAAGTTTTAGTTAAAAAAATTGAAGCTGTTAAATCCTGCCTTACTATTATTTTTTATAAGTTTGTTCATTCAAAAATATATTTAAAAACTATTAATTAGTTAGGCTGTTACTACATAAAAATACTGGTAAACAGTAATAAAAATAGGTTGACAATGTAATACTTTCTTACTATATTAGTATTAGTAGTAGTATAACTTAGTAGGAGGGTAGGTATGAAACATCTTTTCTTTTTAATTCCTTTCATTTTAATCATATCTTCCTGTGCCGATACAAATTCTGGGACAGTAAATAGTATAAGTTCTGATAATTCAGGGGGAAGCAGTGTAGTTTCGCAGGATGGCAGTGGTGATAGTGGAACTTCTAACCCTGCAGGTGACGGAAGTGCAGGTGGTAATACTGGCGAAACAGTGGATACAGGCGGTGAAACTGGCGGCAATACTGATGAAACAGTAGATACAGGCAGTGAAACAGGTGATAATCCTAACGAGCCAGCAGATACAGGCAGTGAAACTGACAGCAATACTGACGGTAATACTAATGTGACAGTAGATATAGGCGGTGAAACTGGCGGCAATACTAATGTGACAGTAGATATAGGCGGCGAGACTGGTGGCAATACGGAAGTAACAGTAGACCCAGGCGGTAATACAGGTGATGTAGTAGTAGATGTTGAAGAGCCGGGAGGTGGTAATGTTGTAGTAATAATTCCACCTTCTACAGAAGACCCTGAATATAACAACTTTACAAATACAATTTTTGATTATATTAACAGAGATAATCTTTATTACAGGTCTACTTTATCTGAACTTGAGAAAAAAGTTTATGACAGGTTATACGATTCATTTCAATCATTTTATGGAAGAAATGAAGAAGAAAGTGAAGAATGTACAGCAGGTGTTTTATGTCATGCTACTGATGTTTTTGTAACTGCAAAATGTATAGATGATGAAACTGGATTTGAGCTGACTAATTTAAGTCAGGCAGATAAAGAATACTGCACACCTGAAGAAGTTCAAAAACAGTATAACGAATGGGCTGATAAACACTGTATAAATTCTGAAACTGGTGAAGCAAGATTAAATGCATCTACTGGTGCACCAGTTTGTGGTGAAGATAACTATAATTATAAATATGCTGAGAGGCTTTATAGACAAACAACTGGTGTTCCTGTTGGTTTTCTTGATATGAAAGAAATTTTTGTTGCAATGGTATTCCAGAATTATACTCAAGGTAATATAATGTCAGTAAATGATATTATAAAATCAATTGAAGAAAAACTGATGTTAGATTTAAATAATCTGTATCTTTTTAAAGCAGCAGGGCAGATTGAATCAAAATATGATTTATTAAATTACTATAAAATACAGACTGTTCCTTCATTTAATAATAATGATGAACTGAAAGCTCAGTGGGTAAGCCAAATGAAACAAATTCAGGAACGAGTGTATTATAGTATTAAAAACTATACTAGATTTAAATTTGATACTTTTGATGATTTAGTTTATAATTATAAAGTAAGCAGTTATAGTAAAAAGTATAATGAAAATGGAGCTGCAGATATTACTGGTGTAATAACAGAGCAGTTTAATGGAAAAGGTTTGGCACGATTATTTGCCTTTGCATGCCAGATATCTTCAAATTTCCAATGTGCCTATGTTGAAGGAAAAGCAAACTATTCAACAGGTTTTGGAAATCATGGTGGTGCAGAATTTGACCATGCATGGGTTAAAGTAAAAAATACTTTTGCTCCAGAATGCAGTGGTGATATAATCATAGACCCTCTGCGGTTTTATGAAGAAAAAGAAACTATACCGTATCTTTGTATGTCAGATGCTGAAAATGCAGGGTATAAACCTTCTGTAGAATAAATTATAACAGCAGTATAATTTAAATATTCAGGTGGACCAGTTTATTAAGAAAATAAGTATGGTTCGCCTGATTTTTTTAAAAATATATTTTTTCTTATATTTACAGCAGTTTATGTAATATTTTTGTGTTATTTTATAGTATAAAATCTTTTCAAATTTCTTTTAATCTTAAAAATGGAGATAATGAAGTTATTTCATTATTGCAAAAATCTTTATTATAATATAGAATACCCTGTTATATTATAAAATCTTTTATTAAGGGTTATATATGAATAATGATGAATTAAAAAAAGCCTCAGAATTTGAAGAAGAAATTGAAAAAAGTTCTTCTCTTGATGAATTAAACAATGTTCGTATTAAGTATATGGGAAAAAAAGGAATAATAAGCCTTTTAAATAAAGTACTTGGTACTCTTTCCCCAGAAGAACGCCCAAAAATGGGTGAAGCAATACAGAGCTTAAGAAATAATTTTGAAACAAGATTTAATGAAAAAGCAAACACAATAAAAAAAGCATTAAAAGATGCTGCTTTATCTCAGGAATATATAGATGTTACATTAAGTCCTTATCCTTTTACTAAAGGCTCACTGCATCCTGTTAAAAAAATATATGATGAAATAGTGGATGTATTTACTGCTGCAGGCTATTCTGTGGCACAGGGGCCAGAAATAGAAGATGACTTTCATAACTTTGAAGCATTAAACCTGCCTAAAACTCACCCAGCAAGAGATATGCAGGACACTTTTTATATAGACGAAAATAATATAGTGCTTAGAACACATACTTCACCTGTACAAGTTCGTGTAATGGAAAGCCAGAAACCACCTATAAAAATTATTGCTCCAGGAACAGTTTACAGATGTGACTATGACCAGACTCACTCGCCAATGTTTCACCAGATAGAAGGGCTTGTAGTAGATAAAGGCATCACTATGGCAGATTTAAAAGGTACATTAAAACTTTTTATTTCCCGCATATTTGGTGATGATTTAGATGTTCGTCTGCGTCCTAGCTTTTTCCCATTTACTGAGCCTTCTGCAGAAGTTGATATGGGTTGTGTTCACTGCAGAGGTAAAGGCTGCAGAATGTGTAAAGGTACTGGCTGGATAGAAATAGCAGGCTGCGGTATGGTAAACCCTGCTGTATTTAAACATGTTGGCATTGACCCAGAAATATACAGCGGCTTTGCTTTTGGTATGGGTATTGAGCGTATTGCACTGCTGAAATACGGCATTGATGATATACGCCTGTTTTATGAAAACTCTCTTAAATTTTTAAAACAATTTTAGGTGTTAATATGAATGTTAGTATAAACTGGTTAAAAGAATATATTGATTTAAATGATAAATCCGTTAAAGAAATAGCTGACGGCTTAACATTAGCAGGCTTAGAAGCAGAAGGCTTTCATGAGATTGCAGCTTTATCAAATGTGGTAACTGCAAAAGTTATTAGTAAAGAGAAACATCCTAATGCTGATAAATTAAGTGTATGCAGAGTTACTGACGGACAAGAAGAATATCAGGTAGTGTGCGGTGCTCCAAATGTGGCAGCAGGTCAGATTGTGCCTTTTGCAAAAATAGGTGCTGTTCTTGGCGATATTAAAATAAAAGAAGCAAAACTTCGCGGTGTAGAATCTTTTGGTATGATTTGCTCTGAAAGAGAGCTTGGCTTAACTGATGAACATAACGGCATTATGGTGCTGCCGGAAGATACTCCACTTGGTGCAGATATTAATGGTATTGTTGGCACAGGGGATACTATTGTAGAATTTAATGCTACTCCAAACAGACCAGACTGGCTTTCTGTTATCGGTGTTGCAAGAGAAGCAGCAGCAGTATTTCAAAGACCTTTAAAACTGCCTGCATGCAAAGCTGTAGAAAATAATGAAAATGTATCAGATTATATAAAAGTAGATATTGAAGAAAAATCAAAATGTCCTATATATTTTGCAAAAATCATAAAAGGTGTAAAAATTGCACCATCTCCATTATGGCTGCAGGCAAAATTAAGGTCAGCAGGAGTCAGACCTATTAATAATATTGTAGATGTTACAAACTATGTATTAATGGAATGGGGACAGCCGCTGCATGCTTTTGATATTAGGAATATTGATAAAGGAATAATTGTTAGAAACGCTTTTGACAATGAAAAAATTACTGCTCTTGACGGTAAAGAATATACTTTAAATAAAGATATGCTTGTTATTGCTGATATTTCTAAACCGTTAGCAATAGCTGGCATTATGGGTGGCGAATATACATCTGTTATGAGCGATACAGATACTGTTGTGTTAGAATGTGCTTATTTTGAGCCAACTGTGGTGAGAAAAACAAGTAAAAAACTTGGTCTTTCTTCTGATTCATCATACAGATATGAGCGGGGTATAGATTATGGTGCAACTGAAAAATTAGCAGACTATGCAGCTTCTTTAATTGCAGAAATCTGCGGCGGCACTGTATTAAAAGGAAAAGCAGGCTCAAATAACTTAAAAATAGAAGAAAGAAAAGTTACATCTTCATGCAGCAGAATAAACAAACTTTTAGGCTCAGATTATAAAATAGAAGATATGAAAAATATTTTAGACAGTCTTTTAATAAAAACAGAAATAGACGGCAATAATTTAATATCATCTGTCCCTACTTTTAGAAATGATATTGCTTTAGAATGTGATATTGCTGAAGAAGTTGCAAGAATTATGGGCTATGATAAAATAGGTTACACTATGCCGCATATGGATAATGAAATAGATATCCAAAGCCCAAAAGTAAGGTATTCAAGAACAGCGAGAAATGTTTTAGAAAATTTAGGCTATAATGAAGTATTAAACTTTTCATTTTTAGGTGCAGATTATTTATCTATATTTGATACTAATGAAGAGCATTTTGTAAAACTTTTAAACCCTATTTCGCAGGATATGGCATGGATGAGAACATATATTTTCCCATCTATTATTAAAAATATGCAGACAAATAAAAATATGGGTTATTCAAGCATTAAGCTTTTTGAGCTTTCAAATATCTATATATCAAACGGCAAATCAAATCTTGCTCAGGAAAAGCTCCATTTATCACTTGGTGTTATGGGCAGCTATTATGATGATACATGGATAAATATGCCAAAATTAGATACTTTTTATTACTTAAAAGGTGCTCTTGATAATGTAATAAGCAAGTTTGATATGGTGGCAGAATATAAAAGGTTAGAAGACTGCCATTTTCTGCACCCCGGAAAATCTGCTACTTTATTTATAAACGGAAAATATGCAGGATTTATTGGTGCATTACATCCAGATATATTAGAAAAACTTGATATTAAAAATAACTGTTATATAGCAGAAATTGATTTTTCTTTATTAATTGATGAAGCATATAATAAAAACGAAAATGCAAAATCAAGTATGCGTTATGCTAAATTTTCAAGATTTCCGTCAATCCAGAGAGATTTAGCATTAATCGTAAAAAGCAGAGTTAATGCTGCTGATTTAATCAATACTGTTAAATCAATAAGTCCTATAATTACAGATACAATAGTATTTGATGTATTTGAAGGCAGGCCGATAAATTTTGGATATAAAAGTATTGCTGTCCGCATTACTTTTACAGATATGGAAAAAACTTTAAGAGATGATGATATTAATCCGATACTAGATAATATTTTAAAAGCTCTTGAAAAAGAACACGGGGCAGTTCTTAGGTAATATTTATCTGATAAATATTATTAATTATTATTCGTAGTATATTAAGCGTACATATTTTTCAGCTTAATATGCTGTAATTATTTAATATTTCATAACTATTTTAAATGTATAAAATGGTTATGAAAAATGTGTATAGTTATTATTTTTTTATATAATTTATATATAAAAAGTATTAACTGCTTGAAAGTTTTAAAAAATTATGGTTAAAATAATTTTTAAGCATACTTGTCGGAGCGATTATGAATAAAAAAATAATCTTACTTGTTACTATAATATTAATGTCGTTTAACTGTATATCTTATGCGGTGGAACCTTATTTAAATACACAGCTTTTAGAAGCAGCATCTGTTGGTGATACTGATGCGGTGAAAGATGCATTATATAATGGTGCTGATGTTGATGCAAGAGACAGGCTTGGAAATACTGCTCTTATTCTTGCAGCTGATGGCGGCTATCAGGAAGTTGTAAGGCAGCTTATTGCTTATAAAGCATCAGTAAATGCAGTAAATAAGTTTGGTTATACTCCTTTAATGTCTGCAGTAACTAACTCCCACAGGTATATTGCATCCCTTCTTATCAAAGCAGGGGCAGACCCTAAACTTCCTAATAAATACGGCACTACTCCAGAGATGTATATTAAAGCACAAGGCTTTTTTACAATGAATGAATATATCAGTGAAGAAAAGCCTGTTATTACTTCCCGTATAGATGACAGACCTGCAAGAAGAGGCACTATGGCAGCAATTCACAGTGCTCCATGGCGGGAAGAGTTTAATCAGCTTATTGCTCTTGGCAAAACAAACGAGGCAGCAGAGCTTTTAGTAGGCTATGCTAATACAAAAAACCCTGAGGCATGCTATCTTTTAGGAACATTATTTTTATCAAAGGGCAATATAGAGCAGGGTATTTTCTGGGTTAAGCAGGCAGCAGCTCTTGGCGATTCTATGATGAAATACCGTGCTGCTAAATCTATTATAGATAATGGCGGTGGGGCTGGTATGAAAGATGCCATAGCAATGCTTAAAGAGGCAGTATCTGAGGGCAATAACTTTGCTAAAACTGAATATGCAAAAGCTCTTCTTTTTGGTAATGGTGTTCCAAAAGATAATGCTAATGCTTATGCTTTATTTAAAGATGCAGCAAGTTATGATTTACCAGAAGCAGTTTATTATACTGGTATGCTTGAATACTTAGGCAGAGGCACTGTAAAAGATGAAACAAAAGGCTCTGCCAAAATCCAAATGGCTGCAGATATGGGTTTTTATGAAGCAGAACAGTTTATAGATAAACTAAATGCACAAAAACATATAAGTCTGTTAGTAAATTCAAAAGTAGGTGATAGAGCAACTGTTAAGGCTTACCTTATATCTATGGGAGCACCTATTAATATAGATAATCCAGAATGTGATGTATATACAATCGGCAGTGCATGGAATGATGCTTATAAAATATCAAAAGTCCAAATGTGCTACCCGGGCGATGGAACAGTTCATGCTGAATTTATTTTAGGTCAGGCTATAGATAATGTTGAATTTTCATATTTAAAAAGCCTTTATCCAACGGCAGTATTTAGTATGCCATCAGTATATAATGATATGTTGGTAAAATCAGAACAGCAGGAAATAAATGCTTATGATTTAGGGCTTGCAGGTGATAATAATACTATTTCAGACAATACCGCTGTCCAAGATAATAATAGTTTACAGAATAATACAGATAGTAAAAATAATATTGATTTTTCAAAGCCTGTATCAATTGATAATTCAAGCAGTAAAAATTAGGCAGTATGAAAAAATATATATTGATTTTATTTATATTTTTAATCCCATTGCAAATCTTTGGTGCTGATTTAGAAAGCACTGTTAGAGATGCATTTGAATTATACTCTGTTAATAACTTTGCTGAGGCTGCCCCTATGTTTGAGGAAGCATATTATATGGCAAAGAAAAACACTTCAAAAGACATATCCAGCAGATTTCGCACATCACTATATGCAGGGCTTAGCTACCGTGGTATAAACGAATACCAGCAGGCAGCAGCATGGTTTGCTGTAAGTCTTGCACTGGCTGAAAAAGCAGATGATTTATATGATATTCCAACGCTGCTGGCTTATATTGCAGAATCAGAAAGAATGGCAGGCAATGCAAAGCAGGCAGAAGAATATTATGCAAAAGCACTGCTTTATTCAGATTTAACTGACAGAGATAAGGCTGTTTTATACTATGGTATAGCAGAAAGCAGGCGTATTAATGAAAACTATTCAGGCTCAAAAGAAAGCTGTGATGAAGCATTAAAATATGCAGAAAAACTAAGACTGCACAAAATCCTTTCATCATGTGATATAATATATGGAGAATATTACAGGGTTAATAAAGACTATGCAAAAGCAATGTATTATTTTACAAGAGCGCACGATACATCAAGGGCAAAAAAATATACAGATATATTAGTACCTGCATTAAATGGTATTGGCTTAACATCAGAAGCTCTGCACCGCTCAGATGCTGCAAGGGAATATTTTGAACAGGCTTTTTTTGCAGCGGTGGAAAATGGTGCAGTAGATAATACAGATATAATATATAAAAAAATAATAAGCTATATGCCAGAAACTGGTAGTTTTAAATATCAGGGAGATAAAGCTTATGAGCTTGCATCGCTTGAATTTTTAGATGATGAAACATCTTTACTGTTATACAGCCTTTCTGCTCTTTATTACAGGACAGGTGGAAGATACAAGGAATTATACCCTGCTGCAGAAGCTGGTTATAATGTAGCAGTTAATCTATCAGATAATAATCAGGCAGCAGAATTTTTATATGATATGGCACTTTCTTTGTTTAAATCAGAAGAGTATGAAGAATGTGCTGCAAGAAGTGAAGAAGCCATATCACGCTTAAAGGCGGCTGATAATAGACATTTATTAAAAGATGCATATTTAGTGCAGTCAGACTGTATGTATAACTTAGGCTATTATAAGCAGGCTTATGAAATGGCAGAAAAAGCATTAAGTTATGCTAAACATTCAGAGCATGAAAAAATTAATGCAAAAATTGCAGAAATCAAAGAGCAACTTAGCCTTGAAGAACCTGCCGAATAGTTTACTGTTGCAAAAATGCAATATTATATTGCTTGCTTCATCCCCATTTTTTTATTAAAAAATGCTATAACTATTTTATAATATATGTAAAAATATAAATAATTGTAATAACTGTCATTCAGAGCCTACAATAGTAGGCGAAGAATCTTATAATGTTCCAGCTAGTAAAAATTATAGACTCTTCGCTTTCGCTCTGAGTGACAATGGTAATAATCTACCATACCCACCTTGTCATTCAGAGCCTGAGTAATCAGGCGAAGAATCTTATAACATTCCAGCTAATAAAATTTATAGACTCTTCGCTTCGGTCTAGCCTGTGCGATTTCTGATTCCTCAGCAATAGCTCGGGAAATCGGCAGTCCTCGCAAAAACCGCTCGTCTGAGTGACATAAGGTGTTTTAAAAAAATGGGGGTGAAGTAGACATGATGTATAAAAAATCATACCCCTGCAATTTTAGCAGCAACTTTTCCTAATATAATGATAGTTTCGTCCTGCATTTCTGCAACAGAGTATATTTGTGTTTCATAGTTTTTATTATCAGATATAACTTTCAAGTTGCCGTCTTTATCTTTATCAAGCCTTTTAACTCTAAGACCGTTAATATTATCTTTTATTACATATATACCGTTTAATGAAAGAGAAAAGTTTTTATCTATTACAACTAAATCATTATCATTTAAAGTGGGAGTCATACTGTCCCCATTTACTTTAACGATTAAAGCATTTTCTGGAGCAATGCCCTTAGAGTGCAGGAAAGATAAAGGAACAGGGAAAGAAATTATCTGTCCGTCGCTGTCCCAGTCAAGCCCATACCCTGCTGATACACCAATATCTCTGTAAAAACTGATATATGCAATATCGCTTCCAGTAATAATTTCAGCACTATTGCTTGATGTTTTTTTCAGTTCCTGTATAAATCTATCCATAGGCTCATTATAATATTCTGCAATTTTTTGAATAGTTTCAATATTAAGGCTTTTAATTTCCCTAGATATAAACCGAGTAATTGTACTTGGAGTAACACTGCCTACTTTTGCTATTGTATTTGCACTTATATTTTTTTCTTTCATGAAATTATTAAGATTTTGTGCAATATTATCATTGATGCTCATATGTTTCTCCATAGATTATATTTCTGCAAAAAAGCTCTTGACTTTATTGCGAATAAGCAATATAAATAATTATAGTTGCTTTTAAGAAAAAAGGCAAGAGAAAAATATGTGTTTTAGCAATATAGTATTGTTTATGAAAGTGTAGATAAAGCCAAACAATATTAAAATGCTTATACACAGGCAAATAAGAAATAAAACTTACATTTAGGAGGTAATATATGTATGAAAGTTTTGTAGATGAAATAATGAATACTATACCACAGTTTAAGCAGATGCTTACAGTAGATTATATTGCAAGAAAGATTGATTTAAGCGACAGAACAGTCCGCAGGTATATTGAAAATGGCAAGCTGGAAGCATTAAATTTCAGTATTGAGGGCAGGTCAGTTTACAGAGTGCCACGAAGTGCTTTTAGAAGATTTTTAGAAACATATTATACAATGAGTGACTGTATATAAATTTAAAATAAACTGAGCTTGTAAATTAGGCAGGCTCTGAATGACAAGGTGGGTGTGGATAAAAAACATATGTCACTCAGAGCAAAGCGAAGAGTCTATACATTTTACCAGCTTGCATATTATCTGGTGGTGAAGCATATAACTTATATAATAAATATACCTTTAAGCAATTATTTTAACTTGTAATTTTTTTCTTTTTAGTGTTTATTCTTTTAATGGCTATTTAGTTGTATGGTCTTGCACAGGTGCGACTGGGTAGGTTGGTTCTCTTCTTTTCAACTAACCATTTTTTAATGGTAAAGGAGGAGCCTATGATATATGAAAATCATATCACATTTATTTTATGTGTGCTTTTTTTAGCAATCATAATTTTTTGTATAAAAAAATAACCACCTACGCCGAATAAGTGGTTATTTTAGTTTGCTTTAAACTGAATAGCCAGCGAGGACTGCCTAACCCAGTCCCCTGTGCTACTCTTAATATAATTAAAAAATATCATTTCTGCAAGTCCTTTTTTTGCATACATAAAATTTTTTATAGAGCATATAAACTTTACCAGCTTGTATATTATCTGGTGGTGAAGCATATAACTTATGTAATAAATATATCTTTAAGCAATTATTTTAACTTGTAATTTTTTTCTTTTTAGTGTTTATATTATTTAGGCTTTATGCCTAGTAGCACAGTGCGGGCTGGTGGTTAGCTGCCTTTCTTTTTATCCATTCGGATTAACCGTTCGGAATAAGTAAAGGGGGTGGCTTATGATATATGAAAATCATATCACATTTATTTTATGTGTGCTTTTTTTAGCAGTCATAATTTTTTGTATAAAAAAATAACCACCTACGCCGAATAAGTGGTTATTTTTTAATTCTCAAGATTAATTAAATAGCCAGCGAGGACTGCCAACCCAGTCCCCTGTGCTACTCTTAATATAATTAAAAAATATCATTTCTGCAAGTCTTTTTTTTGCATACATAAAATTTTTTATAGAGTCTATAATTTTTATTAGCTGGAATGTTATAAGATAGGTGCAGGATGCACCGTCGCTTGCGTAAGCAACAAGGAATTTACTTCCGTAGTTGCGTGATTTTTAAAATTCAAGGATGAATTTTAAAATAAAAGTTTAATTAGATTCTTCGCCTACTATCGTAGGCTCAGAATGACAAGGTGGGTATGGATAAACAACATATGTCACTCAGAGGCGGAGCTTGCGACCGAAGAGTCTATAATTTTTATTAGCTTGTATATTATCTGGTGGTGAAGCATATAACTTATATAATAAATATATCTTTAAGCAATTATTTTAACTTGTATTTTTTTTCTTTTTAGTGTTTATTCTTTTAATGGCTATTTAGTTGTATGGTCTTGCACAGGTGCGACTGGGTAGGTTGGTTCTCTTCTTTTCAACTAACCATTTTTTAATGGTAAAGGAGGAGCCTATGATATATGAAAATCATATCACATTTATTTTATGTGTGCTTGTTTTAGCAATCATAATTTTTTGTATAAAAAAATAACCACCTAGTGCGAATAAGTGGTTATTTTTTAGCTAATTAGTTAAATTAAATAGCCAGCGAGGACTGCCTTACCCAGTCCCCTGTGCTACTCTTAATATAATCAAAAAATATCATTTCTGCAAGTCTTTTTTTGTATACACAAAATTTTTTATAGAGCATATAATTTTTATTAGCTGGAACTGGATATAGATAAAAAACATTTTGTCACTCAGAGGCGGAGCATCTAGCGGAGCCGAAGAGTCTATAAACTTTACTAGCTTGTATGTTATAAGATTCTTCGCCTGATTACTCAGGCTCTGAATGACAGTGGTTGTTGGGAATTATTACCATTTTGTCACTCAGAGGGAGCCTGCGACCGAAGAGTCTGTAAACTTTACCAGCTGGAATGTTATAAGATTCTTCGCCTACTATCGTAGGCTCTGAATGACAGTGGTTGTTGGGAATTATTACTATTTTGTCACTCAGAGGCGGAGCATCTAGCGGAGCCGAAGAGTCTATAAACTTTATTAGCTTGTATGTTATAAGATTCTTCGCCTACTATCGTAGGCTCTGAATGACAAGGTGGGTGTGGATAAAAAACATATGTCACTCAGAGGGAGCTTGCGACCGAAGAGTCTATAAACTTTATTAGCTGGAATGTTGTAAGATTCTTCGCCTACTATCGTAGGCTCTGAATGACAAGGTGGGTGTGGATAAAAAACATATGTCACTCAGAGGGAGCTTGCGACCGAAGAGTCTATAAACTTTATTAGCTGGAATGCTATCTGGTGGTGAAGCAGATAACTTATGTAATAAATATACCTTTAAGCAATTATTTTAACTTGTAATTTTTTTCTTTTTAGTGTTTATATTATTTAGGCTTTATGCCTAGTAGCACAGTGCGGGCTGGTGGTTAGCTGCCTTTCTTTTTATCCATTCGGATTAACCGTTCGGAATAAGTAAAGGGGGTGGCTTATGATATATGAAAATCATATCACATTTATTTTATGTGTGCTTTTTTTAGCAGTCATAATTTTTTATATAAAGAAATAACCACCTATTCGCAGTAGGTGGTTATTTAAAAAATATTTTCTAAATTTCACACTAAGGGGCTGACCGTACCAGTCCCCTGTGCTACTCTTAATATAATCAAAAAATATCATTTCTGCAAGTCTTTTTTTGCATACATAAAATTTTTTATAGAGTATATAATTTTTACCAGCTGGAACTGGATATAGATAAAAAACATATGTCACTCAGAGGCGGAGCATCTAGCGGAGCCGAAGAGTCTATAATTTTTATTAGCTGGAATGTTGTAAGATTCTTCGCCTGATTACTCAGGCTCTGAATGACAAGGTGGATAGTGTTCCACTAGCTCTGAATGACAAGGTGGGTGTGGATAAAAAACATATGTCACTCAGAGGGAGCCTGCGACCGAAGAGTCTATAAACTTTATTAGCTGGAATGCTATAAGATTCTTCGCTTTCGCTCTGAATGACAAGGTATAAAAAGTTTATTATTATTAATGAATTAATAGCTTTATTGCAAAAAAATATGTTTATAGTAAAATTTTGCTTGCATTAATATTTAAATTGTTATAGTATAAATCACACGATTAACATATTTAAGATGTTTTTTATTTTTTTTAAATTTTTCTTATATAGTAAATATTCCCTTACAGATATTTTTTTACGGGGGGGGGGAAAATGATATTTTTATCTAATAAATTTCTATTAGTGTATATTGTATAATTACATACCTTCTATTTTTACCAGTGTAGTATTACAATTTTATAATTTTTGTTTATAGATACAGCTTTATTTTAACTATTGTGTTTATAGTAGAACATAAAAACAATTTTATTTTAAGATATTATGACAAAATACTATATAGTAAAAAATAATTTGGAGGAATATATGAACAAAATGTTTTTATTCTTGCTTTTATCAGCTTTTGCGATTTTTGCAGGCTGTGCAAAGGAGGAACAGGCGGCAGCTGCTCGTTCTAATGATTATGTGATAGTCGCTAATCAAGACGAACGAAACAGGCTTAAATACAGCTTTAAGGTAATGCATCATGGTGAAGAGCTTACTACTAAAAATGCTGTTTTTTCATGGAATTTTGGTGATGCTGCAGGCAGCAGCACATTAAGCAACCCTACTTATGAATATGCAGAAGAAAGCGAACGCAAAGTTTCTGTAAATTTATTAGTCCGTGATGGTGATACTGGCAGGGTAAGTGGTAATGCATCAGCTGATATTTCATTACTTGTGGGCAGCAGCCCAGATGTATATAGAGCTGTTATTAATGCATATCCGGGAGAAGGTAATGACCTTTTAAAATATCGTCTTGTATCTTCTGCTCTTCCAAGTGATGTAAATGGGGGGGGGAGTTTACTATATTACTGGCGTATAACAGGTCCAGATGGTGAAAATAACCAAGATATTTCATACAGATACCCGTCTAGTGATTCAGGACATATTACAAGCAACACTTTAGACAATCATACATTTCTTAAATATGGTTATGGCTACGATATAGATTTATATATTACTAATGCAGGCAGTTCTTTTGATATGAACACTGCTTCGCCATCTACTACTATGAGGCTTACTACTGCTTTGCCAGATTTTACAGTTCAATGTGGAATTAAGACTGAGAAAAGTATTACCTGCACACCAAAAATATCAACAACAAATGCTGACTTTTTAAGTAAAGTAGAATATGCATGGACATTTTATTCTTATAATGACGCAGGTGTGCCTGTAAAAGAAGGGACAAAAACAACAACTGGCAATAATCTTGGTGGAAGTGCAGATTATACCTTTGATGGAGAAGGTGAGAATGGTGGTTTAAAAATGATAGAAGTTACTGCAACCCACCCAACTCATATGAATGGCACTGTAAGAGCAACAACAGATGTAGCATTAAATACAAATGGTATTTTAGGTGCTGTATCATGTGAAAGGCCTACTAATAACTGGGGCGAATATACTGACAGCACTAAATTAAAATATAGATGTTCAGTAGAGGGCTACTATAATGATTCTGAACATTTAGGCACTCCACTTGCACTTTCTAAATATACATGGTATATAAAGATAGGTAATGAAGGTGGAGCAAGTTTTAGTGGAAATGGTGAATATTCTATAAGTGGGACAGATGAGGATACACCAATTAATGATGTTTTACTTAAAAAGATAGAATGTGGCGGCGAGCTTGGTAATAGATGTATATCTACAATAGAGTTTGATGCTAAAAAATATGGTGAAACATATTATATTACAGTATCAGGTCAAAAAGAAAGCAGCTCAACTCAAATAAATGGAACAGCAACTACTATAACAGTTGATAAACCAAAGCTTGTATCAATAGACAGAACAGCAGATGAAACAAATGCTAGGATTTCTACATTTAAGCCAGTTTTTGATACAACACTGCCTGATAGTATGAAGTTAAAATATTACTGGACAATAAAAGGTTCAGAACAGCAAAATGATACTAATAATGGATGGAATGAAACAGGCTATGATGGCCAAACAGCAATAGAAGCAAATGGTAAACATGAGATAACAAACCATACTTTTTCTAAAAATGGATTTTATACTATTACACTTAGGATTGTATCTAACATGCATACAGATGGCAGAAGTGATGGTACTGAAACTGCAATAGATCTAGTAACTCCCACTTCTAACACATTAGGACCATTAGAGATAAATCAGGAAATAACAGGCTCATATTTTAGGGTTGTTCCTAACTATACTACTAATGAATACCGTTTCTATACAGATTATGATTTAAGGGTAAATGGTGTAGTGCAGCCTGCATATTATATATTTAAAATATATGGCCCTAGTTATAATGACCCTAGAAATACTCCTAATAACTATGGACCTGAGCAAAAAGTTATTTTGAAAAATACTAAAGAATATACAACTTTAAAACCAGTAAACCCAGAAACTACTCCTGAAAATGATGCAAAACTTTTATTTGGTGCTAAATACGGTGTTCAGCTTTCTATATGTGCAGAAGCATTTTATGATAAAGCTGCTCGGGCATGTGACAGACAAACTGCACATGGTGCTCAAGAAAATGTAACATATAGAGATATATTTTTAAATGGTGCTGCCGATTATAATAATGGTAGTTTTACAACAGGCACATTAGACTGGATATTACAAAAGCCAAATGCTAATATGATTCAAAAAACATGGTATCATAAAGAATATTTAACTGCTACTACAACTGTAAATAGTAATAAAGTGCCTATAGATCTGTCAATATTTAAATGCACATGGGATTTTAGTAAGGCGGCTGGTGGTAATACACGAGTAACATTAAACCCACCATTTCCTGCTGACCAAAATGCAGTAAGTAATACACTAAATAATACATCATGTGCTAATACTATATGGCTTTATTCTTATCAGAAAGGTTTTCAAGCTGATCAGAAACAAAATGCTACACTTAGAGTATATGGTCCAGAGTATAATTTATCACAAGGCAAAAGGATTGATTATAAAGCTTTTGATGCTAGTTTTCTGTTTAAGAATAGTGGCAGTGGTAATACTAGCTATAACCAAGATAATACAGCTGAAGATACATATTATAACCATAATCCTAATCAATAAGGGAGAATAAGAAAATGATGAAAATAAATAAATTACTTTTATTAATGTTTATATTCGTCTCTTTTATATATGGATGTGAAGAGAGCGAAAGTCCTGCACTTTCTGACCCTAACACTATTTCCCGTAATGATACACCTTATTACATACAGGTAGAAAAGCAGGAAGGGGATAACACTAACACTGCATTTACTTTTCAGGTAAGTAAAAGCGGTAATGCACTTATAGATGACAAGCTTTATTCTGTTAAATGGAGCCTTGGGGATAACACTGAAAAGGAAGGCTTAAAGGTAGAGCATCAATATGCAGATAAAGGGGAATACACAGTAAGAGCATATATTACAGACATAACAGAAGACTCTTTAAGGTCTGAAGAGATTACTGTAACAGCAGGAGTAGACCCTGATATATATAATACAAAAATAACTGCATATAAACAGGAAGATAGAAGAGAATACAGCTTTATTGCAAGCGGAGTATCTTCCAGCGGGCAGGAGCTGAAATATTCATGGAACTTTGGTGACGGCACGCCTGCTACTGTAGCTAAAAAAGAAAACAGTGCTACACACCAGTTTCCAAAATATGGGGCGCCGTATACTGCTACATTAACAGTAGATAACGGCTTAGGTGGTGCTGACTCTAAAATTAAAACTACAATAGATATTAAAACAGACCTGCCAGATTTATCATTAGAATGTGGCTCTGGCGGTGTAAGATTAAGCGATGATAATACAGAAGTATTAGGGCAGACATTAGAGTGCAGGCCAGTATTAACAGGCGGCATGGTGCCAGATGCTTTATATAACTGGAACTTTTATGAAGAAATAAGTAAAGCTGAATATAATAAAATGTCTGCAGATAACCAAACAGGCTGGGAACTGGTAGCTGATGAAGTTGATTATAGTGAACAAGTGTACCGTAAGATAGCAGGCTCTTCTCAATCAATCGGCTCATCAACAACACATTTTGAATTTAAAGACGGTGGCAGAAAGTTTGTAGAAGCAACAGGCTCATCTCAAAGCTTTTTAACTGATAATATAGAAGATAACTTAACTGTAAATATGCCATATAATGCTATACTTGGGCTTGTAACTTGTAAGAAAGCAAATGAAGGTGACCCAGGGACTGAAGATTTTCAGCCTGCAAGTGGGCTTGTATGGAGATGCGAAGCATTAGGCTATGCAATGCCTAAATTTGATAATGGCACAAAGTATATAGCTCCATTAACAGACTATAAATGGTCAATAAAAAAGCATAATGGTGAAAACCAAGAGGATATTATTTTTGTTCCACTTGGTGGTGATTATTTAAATTATAATCAGAATTATATAGTAGATAATACAGATGGAAGAAGCATTAAACATGAAGTTAGATGTTATACAAGTAAAAATTCCTCAGACTGGACTCAAGAAGCAGGTAAAGGTCATGTAATTCATGAAGGCAGCGATAATTTGACTAAATATGATTATAGTGCCTGTAAAACATTTATAACTTATGCTGCACCAAAGTTTGATGTGGATAATGAAAATGGAGAAACATATACACAGGCTGTGCTTGATGTAAAATATACTGGTAATGTAATTGCAGGTGCAGATGGAGAATATACACAAACTGACATTAACCTGAGCCAAAGCACCAGCTTTAAAATAGCAGCTCCAGTATTAGGGGAAATTACTATTCAAGATGATGTAAATAACCCACTTAGAAAAACATTTACTACTGCTGGTTTAAAATTAGAAGGTGCAAGTAATAATATTGAATTATCAGGTGTAACTTACCATTGGGATTTTGGTGATGGAACAATTGGAACAAGTCAAGATACTAATGGCGCAATAACACATACTTATGCAAATGCAGATGGTCAGTATGATGTTACAGTATATGCGTCACATGATAAATTTGACAGAACAAATGAAAGCACTAAAAGGTTTACTATGTTACCAGAATTTTTAAACTCTACATTTACTGTTACACAAGCAGCAAATAAACCAAATACGAATAATTTATGGAATTTTAAAACAAATATATTTGCTGTTGTAGACTGTAAGCCAGTAGATACTAACTATCAGCTTATAATAAGCGGTAACGGTTACACAAAAACATATAATATGGGCACATTAACAGCAGAAAATATAAAAAATAAAGTTACACTTAATAATGTTGAAGGTGGTTGCACAGCAACTATTAAAAATGGTGCTGATAATGTAACAAGTGTTACATCTGTAGGAATAACAACTGCTAATAAAAATAATAACAGCATACTTTCTATCCCTTTAAGCACTGCATTTAATGTAGAGCTTGTGGTAACAAGCCCTGCAACTGAAGGGGAGATGAGACAAAGCACAGTTATACCACTTCCAGATTTACAAGATATTAATGTTGTTCACCCATCAGAAATAAATCTTGAGAATTCTTTCAGATGGGACTATGTTCGATATAGTGTTAGTGGTACAGTAATGCAGAATATGAATTTAGCTGATGCTAAGTGTATTTACGATTTTAATATAGATAATATTAATGATAATTTAAATGGTAAATGGGGCTACTTTGTAGGTGCTAATAAACCGGGTAATAAAGGTGGCTATACTACTATTACAGCAGGTAACAGCACAGTAGAAGTTACTTGTAATCAAAAAGTATGGGTAGCTCAATGGACTGGTCAAGCTATAAATGATGTGAATAATAAAGTAAAAGTTTATACATCAGTAGTGCAGGAAAAAAGCCCTGCTATAACATCAAACCCATTTGCTAGGTTTTTAGATATTTTACTTGAAAATGAAAGTTATTAAGGAGGAAAATATATGAAATTAGGAGTATTACTTTCTGTGCCGCTTATAGCCTTAACAGCCTTTGGCTGCACGCAGGAAGAAGACCCAGTAAACACTGCCGTTCAAGGTCAGAATGGTGTAAGTGGCGTTATGCCTACAATAGGAAAGATTTATATTGAAGATGTGCAAAAAGGAGCAAATGATGGCGACCTTTCTGATATGAGAAGAGCACATCTTATATACACTCTTTCTGGTGATATTGTAGTAAATGACTATTCTATACTAGATGGTGGTGCTGCAAGATGTGTATGGGAAAGTAACTCGGCAGATACAGTGCTTTCTAAAAGTGAAACAATACTTGCAAAAAATAAAAATACAGGACTTTATGAATGTGAACCTGTTACTGTTGATTTTAATAAGCAGGATAATGCAGACTATAACCCAGACACTGTTATTACACTTTCATTTAAAGATAATCAGGGTAGAGCTGTAACAAGCCCTGCAACTGGTGCAGCTTATGCCACAACAACTACATTAAACACAACAGACAGACATAACTTAATAAACCTTGCCACAAGCCCTACATCTGTTTTGTTTTATAGAAGAGATGGGCTTTTTCAATCGGGCTATACTGCTTACCGCGGTTTGCAGGGTTTAGAAGAATATATAGGAACAGCAGTATATGAGGGCAAAGTAGAAGCTCCCGGTGGTGCAGGAGCTGTTAATGTGAAAGATACTGTAGAAACTTATGCAGGAAATGTAGAAACAAATATTAATACTATTAATAAATGGCTTAATGGTGAAACCGATGTTGATAAAATTAAATCATCAAGTGCTTTTGTATCAAGCTATGGGCCGCCTATTGCACTGCCGCCTTTTAGAGAAGGTGAGATAGACTATACAAAATTAAGAGTAGTGCTTATGAGGCATAATAACAGCCCTATTATTATAAGTAACGATAAAAAACTTTATACAATGGGTATCATAAGCAAATTTAGCGAAAAAGATTTAAAAGAAAACTATATTTATCACATAAGAAGCAATGATAACTGGTTTTCATACTCTGGTGTAGATATTTATGGTGATTACAGCTCTAATAAACTGCATGTAGGGGAAATTAAGCCAATGAATGGTGTGGCAGCAAAATTTGTAAACACACTTTCTGTTACAAGCGACTTAGGAACTATTATATCTCTTAATGAAACAGACAGAGAATACTATATTGCAGGTAACCCGCACTATAATAACAGCTTTTGCAAAGAAAAGGCAGTTTATGATGAAGTAACTATGGCTTTTAACTTTAATAACACATGCACATATAATGCAAGTGTAAGGGTAGGAGCTGTTAAAATACCGGGACTGCAAAGGCTTATAGGCGATGGTAATAATGCATTAGCTGATGATAACAGCATATATTACACTGGCTCAGACGGTAAAATGTATGTGGTAAGGATAGACCCATCCAGTGCTAACTATAACCGTATTAAAAATGGGGAAGATGTTATGCCAGAACTGCTTAAATGGGAATATTCTGTAGAAGATATCCAAAACGGTGCAGATAAACTATATGCTACTGAAATGGCTCTTGCTAATATGAACCATGCTTTAATACCTACTTTATTATTAAATGACGGCTCTGTTGCCTTTCCTATGAGGCGGGGTGTTACAGTGCCAAGCGACCCAAATGACCCAAACTCAGCAGGAAAAGTGGAAATACAAACTGTTGTAAAACATTTTTATGTAAATGCAGATAATGCAACAAACCATAAGGCTGGTGATACTAATAATATAAGAATGGTAAAACTTTTAGGGCCTACTGTTGCTCTTGGCGAAGACGGTAAACTTTATTATTTTACTGATGTGCCGGCACTTGGTATCAGCTATAATCCACAGTCTGTAACTACTGTAACCGAAGCAGATGCTGCAACAGGCAGTAGAAAAGTAGAAAGAGATAATGACTATCTGTCATTTATATATGGTGACCCTGTTCAGCAGTTTAGTTTATTAGAGACTGCTACTGACCAGGAAAAGCTTTTTAACTTTAAATATGGCGTGCTTGATATTAATGCTGCACTTGCTGCTATGAATGATAAAGAAACAAATATAGGCAGTGATTTTGTTTTGATGCCTTATAACCCATATACAGATTCTGCAGAAGATATTGTAACAAATGCAGATAACTCTGTTACAGTGCAGTCTGTTCCATACAGACCTTTTAGAACAAATACACATTTATTTGTAAATATGAGCAGAGGTGCTGTTTACAATTATCTTTTAGTGCCACATTATATGTATGCATTTGACAGAAAAGAAAGAAATAAGGCAGACCAGTGGATTTATAAAGAAAACGGGCTTATTGCAGGCGAAGTAAGACATAACGATATTGCAAAAGCATACGGCTCTTTTTCTACACCAGAAGTGCCGTTTAAATATACACCTTACGGCAGAAACACTGCATTTTTTGGCAATAAAAAAGGTGTTTTTTCATTTGTAAGCTACAATGTAAGAAAAACAATATCAAGCAAGGTAAATATGAGTGGTCAAGCAATGACAAGTGGTGGAGAATCACTACGAACAGCATTGCCAGATAACACAGTGCCAGATTATTTCTATAAAGCAGCGGTATTTGCTAGTAATAATACTGAACTAGATAAAACTACTAATGTAAGAGAAGAAGCATCATCTAAAAATAACTATGTCAGTAACCCTTTTGTTACTGAAACAAGGATGAGCAACTTCCCTAACAATGCTGATTATATAACAAAAGGCTTTGAACCACAGCTGCTTTCAAGCTGGATAAATACTGAATTAGTGGAATATCCAAACACTGAAAATAATCCACAGGCAAATGGTAGTATATATCCTGCATATATTCCGCAGTTCC
Source organism: uncultured Mucispirillum sp. (assembly GCA_944323205.1). GTDB lineage: Bacteria > Chrysiogenota > Deferribacteres > Deferribacterales > Mucispirillaceae > Mucispirillum. Next base: position 57,004 of record CALURO010000002.1, read on the forward strand.
TTTATCAGTTAATGACTGGGGAAGTGATTAGTGCTGAAAGTACTTCTTCATTATCTAGACCAGCTTATGAAGGAATGAATATAACATTAACACCACAACCAGATGTAACAAAATGCACAAACGGTGCATGCGAGTTTGTTAATAAACTTTACCAGTATGCTTATGGTGTAGGAATGTATAGAATATATGGTGTAAATAGTTACCCTGTATGGCGTTCAAGGAAGCTTAATACAGAAATACTTCAACAGCAGACAAGGTTTGGCTCTTTAATACCTATGACACATGGTGATACTGCTACATTCTTATTTAGCAAATATAAAGAGCTTTTTGATGAAGGCGTTCAGTTTAATAATACAGCATTTCCAGAAAATGAAGACTCTGATGGCGACTCTTATGTTTATCCAAGAATGTATTCATTAACAATGTACACAACATATGATGCTGACAGGTTAAGAAGTTTATCGCCAATAAGTGATGTTATACTTGGCGGTATTAATATTCAAACTGATAATTTAGGTGCAACTATACAAAAAAGTGCAAAATCTGATATAGACGGTATGCAGGGTATGGCAGCACAAGGTTCTGGGGTAGGCTATGTTCTTCTTGACGGTAACTTTATGTGGAGAGCAGGCTCTGATGCTGCAAGCATTACAGGAACACCAGTATCAGGAAGCGACCCATTAAACAAGGCAGAATATTTCTCTAAATTTGTGGCATACCATAATAAATAGAGAGTAACATATTTAATAAAAGGCTGGTTTTATATCAGCCTGTATAAAATAAAAAGGTAATATAATATGAGAAAATTTTTATTTTTAATATTTATGACAGCATTAGCATTAGGGATTATTTCAGGCTGTGCAGAAGAAGAAACTGTTTCTCCACAGGCACAAGCATTATCTTTTGAAGAAAAACTGGCATCTACTAATGTAAATGATATAAGCCCAGAAGAAGCTTTATTTATGACAGCTCAGCATATATATAATGTGCCTGAGCTTACACCAGAAGTGAAAGAAAAGCTGAGAACTTTTTTTACAGGAATAGAAAATAGTGAATATATATATGATAATGTAAGTATAACACCTATTGGCAAGATTACAAGCTCGGCTATTAGAAGTGTAGTATTTAATTTATTATATAAAGAAGCTGTAAAGCATGCACAAACTAATGGAACAAGCACATTATTAACACTGCTTTCTTATGAAACAATGACTTTATCTCTTAATGACCCACAGAGCCAAGAGTTTCTTGATTATCAAAATGCAGTAGCTGCTTTTAAATCAGACAGCAGCGCACAGAAGGTGCTTAACGATACTCTTAGTAATATTAGACTTTATTTAGTAGATAATCAAGAAAATGTTGAAGCAGTATTAATAGAGTATGAAAAACTGCTTCTTGACAGCTCTTCCTCTGCTTCTAAATCTGCAGGTGGTGGCGGTGTTATTGGATATAATAAGTTTCTTGTAAGTGCAAATATTGCATATATGCTCTCTGATATTTTAATAAAAACAAATATAGTAGTAAAGTTGGACGCAAATACCCGGTATGATAAAGTGCTTTTCTTAGCTCAGCTGCTATATGGTGTAACAGAAGCAACAAAACTTAAAATATCATACGATCAATCTTTGATATATTTTGATACATTAAATGTTATACCACATTTTACAGTTATAACAACACTTGTTCAAAATCTTTTAAACGATGTTATAACTACTAAACAAATAGCGGGTGGAGCACCATACCCTGCTACTTATGAATTAAAACCAGATGAAAATGGCAATATACCTTCACTACCAGAGACAGACAAAGACGAAGTGCCATCTGCACATCCATTTATTGATAAAACTCTTGGTGGCGGGTATAAAACAGCTGATATTTTAATATATCAGTCAATAGGTGAAAAACTGCTTGGCTCACCTGCCGGCACAACAATATATTTAGGCTATGATGGAGCACCATTACCGCCATCAAACAGGGTAAGCAACCATATGCTGCATATATACCAAAGGCTGAAAAAAAATGGCTTAAAAGCTCCGCTTTATACTGGTGAAATAGGTGCTGAAATATTAACAGACATTATAGGCAGGCATTTAAGAGATGCAGGTATAGTGTATATCAATGCAAATAAAACAACACATGATGTAACTGGCAGCCAAAGTTTAAAAGCAACTGTGGATAGAATGTTTACTAGTGATGTTAACACTGGAGCCGAAGCAGCAGTATGTGCACTTATAAGAGAGTATAATTTAGCTCTTGATAATTCTGCAATAGGTAACCCTTATAACAAAGGCTACTATACAATGGATGCAGACGGTGCATTATGTAACATAAATATAAGTGATTCAGAAAGAAGTGCATTTGATGAAGCAGCTTATGGAACACAAGTTCAGTAAATAAATGCAGGAATAAAAAATGAAATGTATTAAAGTTCTTTTAATAATTATATTTGCATTAAGTATTACAGCATGTGATAAAAGCAGAAAGCCTGTAGATAAAATGTTTTTTGAAATGGGCACTGTTGTTCACATATCAATAGAAGAAAAAGATGCTGATAAAACACCGCAAATAGTAGCATTTATGAAAGAGCTTACAAATACAATTAAAAAAAATCAGGCTGATATCTCGGAAAGTGATGCTTTTGAAAAAATAGAAGTGTCAAAAGATTTTATAAATATTTATAAAAGAACTGCCATATATAACAAAATGAGCAGTGGTGCTTACGACCCTACAACTATTACAGTGGCATCACTTTACGGGTTTCCTGATAAAATGTTCCATATGCCCTCTGATAAAGAAATTGAAACTGCTAAAAAATCAGCAGGGCTTGATAAAATTGTTTTTAAAGACGGTGCATTTTCTAAGCTTTTTGATGATACATTGATAGATGTAAGTGCTAATTCCAAAGGATACATTGTAGATGAAACTGTAAAATTTATGAAAAAAGCAGGATTTGAAAACTTTATCGTAAATGCAGGCGGTGATGTATATGTATCGGGCTTAAAATATGGTGAAACACCTTATAAAATATATATAGAAGAGCCAGAAAAAGAAAATGGAATAGCAAATATTATAAAACTTACAAACAAGGCTGTTGCAACAAGCGGTAACTATGAACGCTTTTTTATTAATGATGAAGGTAAACGGATAACCCATATTTTTGATGGCAGAACATTTACATCATCAAATAATTATAAATCTGTCAGCGTTATTGCAGACACCACAGAAATGGCAGACGGGCTTGCTACAATGTATTTTTTAAGCAGTATAGAAGAAATAAAAAATCACTGCCAAAGTTTAAATACACCTGTTTTTCTTATTACTCTTGATAATAGGAAAATAAGGCTGTGTGGCTGGGAGCAGTATGAGGAATAATATGAATAATACAAAATTTAAAAAAATAAAATGGAGGCTGAGTATGAAAAAAATTATTGTTACTATGCTTTCTGTAACAGCTTTGCTTTTTGTAACAGGCTGTGATGATACTAAGGAGGAGCAGCCTGTTACAGGTAATTCATACTCTGTAAGGCTTGCAGACAACACTGTGCTTGATGCAGATAACAGCTACTTTTTAATCACTATTGATAATGCTGATAAAGTAGAGCCATTAGATAATATGTATTTTGAGAGTCTAACTGAATACGAAAAAGAAGTTTATCTTAGAGAAAGACTAGAAAGAGGTGTGTATGTAAAAGTAGAAGGCTATGGACTTGATGCTGAAACAATAGTGCTTGCAGGCGATAACGGAACATTAACTGATACTACACAAAACACTCTTATTCTTGCAAAAGAAAATGGAAATAAAATGCAAATTCAAGTATTATTAAAAGCAAGACAGGCAGTGAAAGCTAAACTTGTTTATTTAACAGTAGAAAAACAAAAAATGCTTTTTAATAACTTTAATGTTGCATCTGCAAGAATATGGACAGATAAAGACGGCAATGAAATTACAACTATAAATGTGCCTGATAATATAACAAATGCAGAAACTCAAGAAGTGATACAAAAAGGTATAGATGTAATATCTTTGCCAGTAGATGTAAATGTATATACTTATCAAACAATTGCAAATGAAAAAATGGTAGCTGCAGGTCCAGTTAAAGCATCTACAGCTATACTACCGGACGCATTTACTGATGTAAATAATACTAAATTTATTTTTGATAATTATACAACACCAGATAAGAGCTTACCGGGCTGCTTAAATATAGCTAATGATCCTACAGTTGCATGTGGCTTAAATATTGCAGGGTTTCATTCTATTAATACAGAATATACTCTTGCAATGGCAACATCAACAACTGTGGAAAGTGCAAATGTAACAGCTCAAAATCCACTGCTTATTAAAGGAAGTAAGCCAGTAACATATGAAATAAGGCCATTAACTTCTACTTATATAAATGCCACTGCAAGCCATGCAGTATTTGATGTGAAAGCTGTAGGCGAAGGTAATACTATTACAGCAGATAGTATATTAGTTACTGGTGCATGTGGAACAAGTGCAGGAACAGAAGCTGAAGCTGTAACAAATGGTTTTACAAAAGATACTACTAATGATAGCACTATCAATGCATGTGGATATGTTGTTCAACAGATAACAGCAAATTCTCATTATAGAATATTTATGAATGCAAAAGAAGCAGCAGATGCAGCCGCTGATATTAACCACCTTGTAATATCAGTAAATGGTGAAAACCATACTTACACAAAAAGCGAAGTTATGTTAAAAGATGCTGCTTCTGCATATATTGGCGGTGTGCCTTTAACTCAACCTTATAAGTTAATTACTAATAATGATACTACTGGAAATGCAGCTGCCGATCTAGCTGTAACAGTAAATGTTATACCAAACTATTTTGGAACAGACCCTAAAATATATAATTATAAGCATAATGGTAGTGAAACTGATTTATTCACAACTGAAACTCAATTTACATTATCAAGTATAAATATTCCTGCAGCTAGTAATAGTGGTTTAACAGTTGTAGCTTCACACTGTGATAATGCGGCAACACTTGATAACTGTTCTTTTGATGTAAAAGCAGCGGCTAGTACATCAATTCCATCATCAAGCCCTGCCGTAGTTAATATTAATTATACAGGCACAAGTAATGTAACTTCTTCGCAGGTGAAATTTTACACAACAGAGGCTACAGCTGCTACAGAACCTGCAGGGCAGGAAGAAACAGGCTCTACCGAGACTGTAACAGCAGGGGAGTAATAAAAAAAATTATATAAAATAAGTGCAGCAGCAACCACAAAGCCATGCATCAAAATATAATACCACTTATATTTTATCTTTATTATAGATTTAAACTATACCCTAAATAGTTAAATGAACTTTTGCTGCTGCACTTTAAATCCTGCCATATACAAATATGGCAGGAATACCAAAATAGGAGGTATAATATATGAAAAAATATTTGATGATTTTACTTACAGCAGGTATTGCAGTTTTTACTGGCTGTGCTGAAGAAGAGACACCAGAAGCCTTTATCCCTGCTGATGTTACAAATACCGACAGCTTAGTTGGCTCTTATAGAATTGATTATATAAGTATTCAAGACCATACTCCAGCAGATAATACAACTGCTACGAATAAAAAACCGGGTACATACATTGTAAGCAATAATTGCGATGAAATAGATGTACCAAAATTAAAAGATTATAACTGTGATAGAAATTTACAAATATTATCACAAAGAGCATCTATTGAAAAGTTTGTTGATGCAGGCAGAGTGATATATGGCACAGTTATTCAAATGCAGTTATCTTCCGGCACTATAACATCAACATATAATGAAGATGCTTATCATCACATAATTTTCCCTATTCAAGGCTCATATTTTACTAATGGTTTTGGAAGATCAGCAGTTACAAAAGCAACAGATAGAGGTGTAAGCATTTATTTTGTAAACCCTCCAAATGGTACCAGCGAAAAAGTTAACTTTTATATAAATGAAGTAAGCAACTCTGCTAATAACCAAATACAAATAAAAATGAACAGCAATGACGGTAGCAGAACTTATATTTTTAGAATGACTAAAACAAGCAACACCAGTGGCTCATATATCAGTATGCGTGACCCGGGACCAGCAGGCGGGCTTTATGCAACTTCATCTATTAAAAACAAACCATTATTATATAATTTTTCAGATGCTACACTTACGATGATATTTACTAAGCTTTTTAAGAATATGAATGATTAGATAATAATATTAATGGACAGACTCCTTACCATTAATACGAGCGTTTAGCGAAGTGAAGAATATTATAAGTGCTTTGCTCGCTAAACGCTCACTTTAAATGACAATGTATATATGGAAAAAAAATATATGTCACTCAGACGAGCGGTTTTTGCGAGGACTGCCGATTTCCCGACCGAATAGGGAGGAATCAGAAATCGCACAGGCTAGACCGAAGCGAAGAGTCTATAAATTTTACTAGCTAGAATGTTATAAGATTCTTCGCTAGTGTTCCACTAGCTCTGAATGACAGTGGTTATTTGGAATTATTACCATATGACAAGGTGATTATTTAGATATAAAAATATTTAATAGACAAATAGGAAATTAGTATATATCCTTAGTAGTAGAATAGTAGTATATTTAGTAGTTTTTTAATTCTGCTGATAGTCTACTATCAGTAGAATTAATTGTATTTTAAAAATTTTTTTAAAAAAAGTCTTGGAAACATTGCAGATTTGTTGTAATATCAAATATATACAACTTTTAGGGGGACTTGATGAATATCTTAACAAAAGTTTATACTATTTGTATGCTGTTAATAACTTTAATATCTTTTTATTTTGCAGGTATTACAGGTGGACTGCTGTGTTTAACTATTACAGTGTTTTCTATACTACATTACTATATTTTTGTTAAAAATATTAGTAAATCAATATCTGTATTTGAAACCGCAGTAGATGATTTTATAAAAGGCCTTTATAAGCCTTTATCAAGCAGTAATAAACTTACAGATAATCTTGTTAGAGAATTTAATCTTAAATATGAAAAACTTAAAAGCGTGTATAGCAACTTTAACAGTGCACATATATGCTTATCATCTATTGGGAAAGATTTATACAAAGTGCAGCATCTGCTTGATGAAAATATGAATATCTCTAACAACAAAATAGAAGAAATGAAGAATAATATGAACAGTCTTACATCTTCAGCTGTAAATGTGCATACAATGTGCGATAATTCCGAAGCAGCCGCAGAAATATGCTTAAAAAGAGCAGATGAATGTAAAGATGCAATGAATTCAAGCATTAATAAAATGAATGAAATAAGCACAACAGTTGATGGTATTGTAGATAGTGCCCGTGAATTTGTTGAATATTCTAATGATATTAAAAACAGCCTGCAGGGAATAGAAGATATTGCAGACCAAACAAACCTTTTAGCTCTAAATGCAGCTATTGAAGCAGCAAGAGCTGGTGAAGCTGGAAGAGGGTTTGCAGTAGTTGCGGACGAAGTTAGAAAACTGGCAGAAAAAACTACTAACTTTACAGGCGAAATTAAAAAAGTAGTAGAAAAACTTCATGAAAAAACAGACGATATATCTACAAAAGTAGAAACAAATGCTGAACAAGTTAAATATGCAATATCAGGCATATCTGAAGTAAATAATATGATATCTGATATCGGAAGCGAAACAAGTAGTGTGCTTGATATGATAAAAAATATAGTATCATCTATACAAGACCAGCATACAAATATAGAAAATATTAATAATAATCTAACACAAATATATGATGAAAATAATATAATGATGAGCTTAACTTCTGAAAGCCGTAAATTAGGCGAAAATATAGAAGATGTAGTTGTAGAATTACAAACTGCAACAAATGAATATGCAGAAAAAACAAACAGCACAGGGCAGTATCTTATGTTTACTAACTCCCTTTCTGTAAATTATGAGCCAATGGATAATCAACATAAAAAATGGATAGACTTATTTAATGAAATATACCAATGCTATGTAAATAATGGCAGCCCAGAAGAAATTAAACAAGTAATTAAAAATTTAGTAGATTATACAATATGGCATTTTGATTTTGAAAATAAAATGATGGAAAAATATAATTTTCCAAATTATTCAGAACATAAATATCAACATGATGATATATTAGAAGAAGTAGAAAAAATATATTCTAAAATACAAGCAGGTGATAAATCTGTCCTTGTAAGTAATATTTTAGAATTTCTAAAAAAATGGCTTATATCACATATTTTAAAAACAGATGTTGCATTAGGCAGTTATTTAGAAAAAGTAAAAGCAAAACCTGTAAGTCAGTAACCACCACAGCAGTATTTATTAAGAATATTGCTCTATCATAAACTCTCTTTTTGCCGCCTGTATATAAATATTTATACAGGCGGTTTTTTTGTTGAGTATTAATATATCTTGGGGTACTCCGTTTTTTATTTTTGTCACTCAGACGAGCGGTTTTTGCGAGGACTGCCGATTTCCCGAGCGAGTAGCGAGGAATCAGAAATCGCACAGGCTAGCTAGCCTGCGACCGAAGAGTCTATAAATTTTACTAGCTGGAATGTTATAAGATTCTTCGCCTACTATCGTAGGCTCTGAATGACAAGGTGGACATGGATAAAAAACATATGTCACTCAGAGGGAGCCTGCGACCGAAGAGTCTATAAATTTTACAAGCTGGAATGTTATAAGATAGGCTCAGGGGAGCGTTTTTTGCGACGCAAGGACTTTCCGTCCAGCCAGCTTTTTTATTTCCTGCCTATTCGTTGGAAAAAGCTGTCCTCCTTTCAGTCGCCGAATAGGAAGGAATCAAAAGTCCGTAGCTGGAAAGTTTTAAAAATAAAAGTTTAAATGGAAATGTTCAAAAATCTGATAATTTCACTGCTTTTACAACAGCATCTTTATTAATTTCACCATATATATGGGGAAAATCCTGATTGAATGATTTAGAATATTCCCATTTTATTTCAGATTTCAGTTTTTCTGTATCTATTAAAAGCACTATAAAGCTGCCACCTTTTTTTTCAAGCCGTGGGATAATTAGTGGAAACTGCTCATATGTGCTTGCATGGATAAAGCCTTCGTCTGCTGATAATTCTTTTCCAAAACTGTTTTTATCTTTTATTTTTTCATAATATTCTTCTAAAATATTAACTATTATCATCATAACCTGTTTTTCCTGCCTATAAAGACTGTTACTTTATATAATAAAAGGATAAATGCAAGTATAATGATAATATCGCCACCTGTTGATTTGCCCTTTGATATAGAGCAGCCTGTTCCAAGTGTAATATCTTTTTCTTCACTTTCTGTATTATTATCAAGTGGATTTTGCCATACTTCGCCAGTTATCATATCTATATTAACTATATTTTCGCCGTCTATAAAAACATTATCTGGTGGATAATTTTCACACTGGTTTTCAAAATGGACATCTTGAATATTATATAAATACCTTATCTGCCTGTAATTTGATTCTGGAATACAGTTGTATGTAAACCGCAGGGATAATATATATGTATTTACTTTTACATCTTTTAAAGGTGTAACATCTGTAATGCTGTTAAAATCAAATATCATGCTTTTTAAATATGTTTTATCTGATACAGGTGAAATATCTGAAATATAGTTATGTTTAAAAGATACTTCGCCAAGTTTGTTTAAATTTCTTAAAGGCTCAAGGGAAGATATTTTATTATGGTCTGCAATAATAGTATTAAGTGCATAGTTTTTTTCAAGGGGAGTAATATCTGTTACTGCATTGATAGACATATCAATACCTGAAAGCATTGTCATATTATCAAGAGCTGCTATACTTGTAATCCTGTTATCTCTTATAGATAAATATTTTAAAGCTCTTAAAGATGAAAGGGCAGAAATATCAGTTATCCTATTACCCTGTAAAGATAAATGCTGCAAACTTGAAGGCATATAAGTTAATGGTGTAATATCTGTAATATAATCAGGCCCCTGATAATTCAACACCAGCTGATAAAGTGGGTACATATAAGGAAAATATGTTAAATCTGTAATATGGTTGCCACTTAAATTAAGTGTGTTAAGCATAGGAAGCCTTGTTAAATATTCTATATTTTTAATTTCAGAATTAGGTATTTCAAGCCTTTGCAGTCGTTTTAGATTACGCAGGGGCATTACATCGTCTATTTTTGTGCCTTGATTACCCATATCTATTAATTTTAGATTAACAAACTGCTGCAAGCCTTCAAGGCTTGTAATATTAGGGTCATTACATTTAAGCATAGTAATTTCTTCAGCTTCTGCACAGGATATCGGCCATCTTTTAAAGCCAGTATATTCTCTAACACATTTTTCTAAATATGTGCCTTCTGGAAATTTTACTAAATCCCATTTATTTTCGCATGTGCTGAAATCTGTTGCATTCATAAACATTTCTTTTAAATGCCTGACAGTTTCATTATCACATGTACAGCTTTGGCATGTCATATCAAGCAGGTTATCTATACTTGTGCTGTTATCTGTATTATTATCTGAACCAAAAATATCATCTATAATAGTGCTGTTATCAGTAACATTATCTGTAATATTATCTGTCATATTATCATTTGGATTAAAGCATGAAGAACATTTACAGTCTTCGCCACTTAAAAATTCTGTTAAAGTAACATTATCGTATGTGCAGTTATCACATGAGCAGTTTCCATATTCGTCACAGGAACAGTCTTTGCATGTGTATGTATTAAGCAGGTTTATTACATCATACACAGATAAAGATTGAGCATAAGCTGCCACTTGTGCAAAGAATATAAAAATAAAACAAAATGTAATTGCTGAAATAAATTTATAGATTTTCATTTATCTATTATCGGTAAAAATAAAATTATATAAAGTAAAATTTCTTGTAATAATCTATTAATCAGTATATTATATAAAAGGCATAGTTTTTGCTATTTTTATTAGTATCAATAAATATTGGAGTGCTGTATGAAAAAAGTATATATATTAATAGTGATTCTGCTTGTATCATTCATGTTTTCAGCCTGTGCAAATAAGGCTGTAAAACCTGTTGTAAATGCTTATTCTCTGGAAGATTTTAATTACCCTTGTATGAAAATAGATTTTTCTGACCAGATAAGATATATAGATATGAGCACAGTAAAAAAAGATGATAATGTTGCATTATTATATAATCTTGAAATGCCGGGATATGAAATAAATGTTGTAAAAATGTATGCTTTAAAAGGCTCTTTCAGTTTAGAAAGCCTGCCTTCGCTTTATGATAATCCATCAAAACTTTTTGAAATAACAAATACAGATAATCCAGATAAATCTGCAGTTATAGTGCTTGATGATAAAAAAGACGGTATATATGTAAAAGGCTCTGTTGGTTATTTTATCCAGTCAGACAGGATAGTTAGAGTGGATATAAGCAGAGTTATTAAAAAAGCAGGAACTTTTAGATATTCTGGCCTTGATGAATGGCGTAACTCTACAATAGGTAAAAGAACATTAGAAAATATAAAAACTATAGTAGAAACAGTTTATTCAAGTATATCAACTATTTCATGCCCTAATAAGTCAGACTTAAACAGTAACTGGTGGGATTAAAGCCTAACTTCTATCTGATTATTTAAAACCATAGAGTTTTCTGTAATAATGCAGTCGTAAGCTAGTATTTCCACACCTTTTGACTTGGCATATTTTAGGGCATCGCCAAATTCTGCATGGGTTTTATAGTTAGGTGTAAAATATGCAGGTGAAAGCATTTGTATTACAAAAATAATATATGTATCAAATCCATTTTCTTTTGCATAAACCAGCTCCATAATATGCTTAATACCCCTTTGAGTTGGTGCATCAGGAAACATTACAATGTTATTTTCTTCTAATGTAACACCTTTAATTTCTGCAAATATTTTTCGGTTTTTTGTTTCTGCATATACATCAAACCGTGACTGCATATATTTCTGCTCCATTTTTATAAGTGTTAAAGGCTCGCTTATATTTAATAAATCTTTGCCATTTTGCAGAGCTTCATATACGGCTTTATTTGGAGCTGATGAATCCATATTAATTAATCTACCCATTTTATTAACTGTTATAAGGTCATATTTTGTTTTTCTGCTTGTATCTGGGAAATATTCTAAATAAACTTCTGTATCTTTTACTAAAAGCTCCCTGCATCTGCCTGTATTTTTTACATGGACTATTACATTTTCATTATTTATATTACATTCTGCAATAAACCTGTTTGGTCTGTTTTTAAAGACAGCTTTTACAATGTTATTATATATCATATTTTACCTTTTATTATGTATTTAAATGTATAAGCATACTATAAGAAAATTAATATGTCATTATATTTATAAAATCCTAATATTAACATATTTTAGTTTTTTGATAAAAACAATATTAAAACCTTGACATAGATATATAAATTGTGTATCTATATGTAATTAATAGTTATGCTTGAATGTAAATTATTTAGGGGTTTGTATAATGAGTCAAAGTGGTGTAGTAAAGTGGTTTAATAACTCAAAAGGTTATGGTTTTTTAACTGACAAAAATGGTGCAGATGTATTTGTCCATTTTTCTGCTATTCAAAGCGATGGTTATAAAACACTAAAACAAGGGGATAATGTAGAGTTTGATGCAGTAGAAGGAGAAAAAGGTTTACAGGCACAAAATGTTAAAAAAGTAACCTTAGAAGATTAATGTAATTAATATACTACTTTTTTTGCAGTAAACTTTTATTTTGACAAAAATTATTTTGCTGTGAGCATACTGTTCACAGCTTTTTTTTATGATAATTATTACAGTAGTATAAAATATTATACATTGTCATTCTGGATATATTCACTAGCTCTGAATGACAGTGGTTATTTGGAATTATTACTACTTTGTCACTCAGAGGGAGCTTGCGACCGAAGAGTCTATAAATTTTACAAGCTAGAATGTTATAAAATAGGCTCAGGACGAGCCGTCGCTTGCGAGAGCAACAAGGAATTTACTTCCGTAGTTGCGTGTTTTTTTAAATACAGGGATGTATTTAAAAATAAAAGTTTAATTAGATTCTTCGCCTACTATCGTAGGCTCTGAATGACAAGGTGGATATGGATAAAAAACATACGCAGGCTCCGCATCAAGGTGACATAAGGTGTTATAAAAAAATGGGGGTGAAGCAGAACATTAAGAAACTTGACTTTTTTTATGTAATAATATACTTTTATATTTGGACGGTAGTATATGTTTCGTAAAATTGATGTAATAATTATTGTATTTTTTCTAATATTATCTATTATTCTTATTTTTAAACCTTATGGTTATTCAGCTAAAAAATTAATGCTTGTTGTAGAAAATGAAAGTTTTTATATACCATATAAAGATGGTAAAATAAATCTTTCTGGCAATATCAGAGATGTATTTGGAAATAAACACAGCATATATAAAAATATGGAGTTTGAAATTGCAGGTGGCAGAATAAGAGCATTACATTCAGACTGTGCAAACCAGATATGTGTAAGAACTTCATGGATAGAAAACTGCGGTGATAGTATTATATGTGCTCCAAACAGAGTAGCTGTTATTATAGACTGTAAAGAAGAGGATATTACACGAAAATGAAAATAAATATATATATATTAACAGGGCTTATGGCTTCGTGCAGTATTATTTTAGGTGTGATAGAAAATTTTATACCTACCCCAGTGCCTGCAATCCGCTTAGGTCTTTCTAATGTGCCTATACTTATTATGATATATCTTGCGGGCAGTAAATATGCTTTTCAAGTATCTTTTTTAAAAGCCTTGATAGTGCCTGTATTGTCTGCTAATATTATTTTTAAAATGTCTTTAAGTATTCCAGCTACATTTATTTCATTTGCTGCTATGGCTGTAATTTATCATTATTTTAAAAATAGGTTAAGTATTGTAACAGTTAGTGTAATAGGTGCCGTATTTCATATGGTAACCCAGCTTGTTGTTGTAAGTATTTTTTATGTAAAAGGGCTTATTTATACAAATATTGCAGGTATTTTACTGCTTTCAGCAACTATCACGGGGGTATTTATGGGTATAATTGCATATAAAATAGTTAACCATAAGCAGATTAAAGCAATGTTTGAAAGGCTTGAATTAAAATATTAAAAATAAAACTGCCATTCAATACCAAGAGTAGTGTTTATATGCTGTTCGCTAAAAGTGTTCATAGTTTTAAAAGCAATGTTGCTGTATTTTTTATATCCATAGTTTAGCTTTATAATACTTCTATTATAATGCTGGTCTGTTAAATAAGAATAAGCTGCATACAAGTTTTTAAATGGGCGGATAATTGCTTGAAACCCTGAAACACCATAATAATCTGTTCCGCTCCATATATTTAAGCCAATTAAATTTTTTGTAGTAAAGCCTAATATTGAGTTAATTAATATGCTGTAAACTGCATCATGTATCGCTGTATCATAGTCGTTTACATCAAATATATTCATACTTTTTAATGTAAATGTAGTAATACCAGCGCTGTATTTTTCAACAGGTGTAACACTAGTATCATATTGAAATAAATTTGAATGATATGGCAGAGCATAAGAATACATTTTTTCTTTATTTAAAGATTTTGTAAATTGTGTAATATATGGATTAGAAATCAAACCAAGCAAGTCATTTTTTGCCTGATATTGATATATATTATATTGTATAATATCCTGCTTTGGCTGAATGTGCGGTATATATGCAAGGTTAAGCTGAACTGTATTTATATTTTCACTATTACTTTCATTTTCTGCATTATTTTCTAAATTTGCTGCAAATGAAAGTGGTATACTGCAAAAGCATACAGTAAAAATACACAACAATATTATGTAAGAAAATCTTATCTTTTTCATATGCATAATATGAACAAATTTGTATAAAATATCAAGTAAAATTTTAAATATTTAAAAATATATATCTTCGTCTGGCTTATATTTGTCTATAACAGGCTCTGAATAACAGTGTTGCTGCTTACTGTTACCATATTCAGCTATACTTGTATTATACCTTTATTTATATGGAATATAAAACATTCTGTTTTTTTATTATAAAGTTTTTTAAGTATTTCTGCATATTTAAAAAGCTGTTTTTTATAGTCATCCAGCATTGTGTCATTTAAAGAACCAGTTTTATAATCCATAATAACTATTTTATCTTCCATTTCACTGTAAATATCTACTGAATAAAGGTTATTATTTTCACCTATTCGGCGTTCTTTAAATACTCTTCCATTAAAAAGCTGCTGCCACTGCTTATTATTATAAACTGTAAGAAGCTGTTTTTTTACATCAGCAAATGTTTTATCATCAAGAGCTGAGCCATATTTAGCATACATACATTTTTCTGCTGATAATATAGTTTCTTCTTTGCCGTATTCTAACATAAAAAGCCCTGTATGCAGACATTCACCTGCAAGAGCAGATAAATAATCATGTGTAATATTTTCTTTGTTACTGTAAAATGCTTTTGTATCAATCAGTTCTTTCTGTTTATCAATATTTACATTGATAGTAATTGTATTTTCCTGTTCTTTTTCTTTTTTTGTTTCTGCTTTTAATGTTCCAATAGATATATTTTCTGGAAAACACTGCCCTGCAATATGTGATATTTTTAGTGGCTTATCTTTTGGGATTTCCGCATTTATAAAAAGCGCTTTTTCTGCTCTTGTCATTGCAACATAAAGCATATTAACGCTGTCTTGCAGTGTAAGTATATTTTCATTTTTCATATATTCTTCTGCTTTTGTGCCTGAAATATATAGAGACGGTGTTTTAGAATATACACAGCATAGTTTAGAATCACCAAATACATCATTATCTGCAATAAAAAGTGATGAAGTCCCTGCATTAATAGTTATATTTCCTGATAACTTAGGCAGAAGCACCACATTAAACTGTAACCCTTTTGATTTATGAATTGTCATAACTGTAACAGCATTTTTTTGAGCAGCAGAAAGAGCCTGTTCGCTTGATGCTGCTTTATAAACTGTTTCTTTAAAATTAGATATATTTGTTTCATTTGCAGCTGTTTTTGATATAACATCAAGGCACATAAAATAATCAGGACTTGAATTAAATCTGCTTTGCAAGTCAAGTTTATTTGAAAGGTAAAGCAGTTTATCAAATATAGAAAGCCCTTCAATATTATTAAGCATATTTTTTATTTTAGTTTTTTCAGCTTTAAATAAGCCTTTATCCTGCATCATATTATTTTGTGCTGCTTTTGGGTTTGTGTATAAAAATTTAAAAAAAGCATATTCATCATCTGTTTCTATAAATTCTGCTAAAGCCATAATAATATTAAAAACAGGGGAGCTTGTCAGGTTTGCAGATGTTTCTGCCTGCACAGGTATATTATTATCTTCAAGATAATCAATAATATCTTTGCCGTGCTTGTTAGATACTGTAAGTATAGCAATATCCTTATACTGAAAACCTTTATCTATGCACATTTTTATTTTATCAAGACAGTATGTTAAATAATATGCATCTTCTTCTTCTTTATTCTTCTTATCTGCATTATGGGTTATTTCCACATAACCATCGCCGTTTGCTTTATATGCTTTTTGGTTAATATTAAAAATTGCAAAGTTTTCCCCATATTGTTTATATATATAGTTTGATATTTTATTTACTGTATCTACAATATTTTTGCCGCTTCTATAATTTATATCAAGAGTTTTAGATGAAAGTTTATCTTTATATTTTTTTAAAAGCAGTCTGAAAAGAGAAGAGCTGCCTCCGCGAAAACGGTAAATATTTTGTTTTGGGTCACCAACATAGAAAAAACTGCCAACTTTATCATACTGACCTAATCCTGCCATTGCTTCTTCAGCTAATGGTTTTAATGTAAGCCACTGGGAAATAGATGTATCTTGAAATTCATCTATTAATAAATGATTTATTCTGCCATCAAGTCTGAAATACAGGTAATTTTTATCTATTTTAGAGTTATCTGCTGCAAGCATATAATATACAGCGTTGCTTATATCACTATATGTAAGCATATTTTTTTCTTTCTTTAAAATATCCATTTTTTCATTAAGAGATTTACCAAGTTTTAAAGAAAGGCTTGTAATAATATCGCCGTATAACAGCCAGTATTCCTGCAGCTTATCATATATATTATCACGAAGAGTATACTGTTTCTGGTTGAAGTCATATTTTTTAAAATTTGGTGCTTCATCTAACTTAACTGCAAAAAAAGGTATGTTTGATATATCTTGAATATTTTTATAATCAAGTTTTGCAACAGCTTTTGCTGCATTTACATTAAGATTATCATCTTTAAATGTTTCTTTAAATTTTTGGCATAATTCTGGTATTTCTTTTTGCAGAATTACGGCTTTTTCAAGCATATTTATTATATTATCAAGCTTTGGAGCATTATTTACTGCATTTTCAAGTTTAAGTATATTATCTACTGTATATTCTGCATATTTTTGCAGTGTAGAAATAAGAGAAACTGTTTGTATATCAAGGACTGGATAAATATTATCAAGTATCTGTTTCCATTTGCTGTCTTTAAGCACTTCTGAAATAAGCTGATAAAAAGCAGTTTTTTTAATCTGTGCAGTTTCTTCATCACTTTGTACATCAAAATCCGGACGGAAACCTGCTTCAAAAGGAAATATTCTTAAAATAGTATTATTAAAAGCATCTATTGTTTTTATATTTAATTCAGAAAAATGACTAAAAAGAGTATCTCTTGCCACTGCTGCTTTTTCCTTTATAAAGTTATCATTAAAAGGCTCTTTTAACTTTTCTGCATATTTTTGCATAAGCGGTGTAATAAATTCATACTCACTTTTATCAGCAGTTTCTTCTGCAAACGAGTTTATAAATTTAATAATACG
Source organism: uncultured Mucispirillum sp. (assembly GCA_944323205.1). GTDB lineage: Bacteria > Chrysiogenota > Deferribacteres > Deferribacterales > Mucispirillaceae > Mucispirillum. Next base: position 74,860 of record CALURO010000002.1, read on the forward strand.
CTCTTTCATTTCTGCAGTAGCTTTTTTTGTAAAAGTAAGGCACAAAATATCTCGTGGAGCAGTGCCTGTTAAAAGCATACCTGCTACACGCATAGCAAGCTGAAAAGTTTTACCTGTGCCTGCAGACGCTTCTAAGGCAAGGTTATCATATTGATTAAGCGAAGAAGCCATTTTCCCTCCCACATACTGACTTATAAGGGCAGTAATCACAGTGTTTATATTCTTTTGTCTGCTCAAAAGGTTTTGTTTTATCAACTATATCTTTTAATATACCAGCTAAATAGTCTTTAAAATCATCATAAAAACTTATGTCAAAACCATGCTTGTATTCAAATTTTTCTTTTATGCTTAAATAAAATAAATCAGCAGGCAGTTTTTTCGTTTCATAATCCAGCAAAAGAGCATATACTGGAAGCTGAATATCATCTATTTTTTCAAAATTATTATTTAATACTGGCTTTATTTTATCATCATTTTTATATTTATAGTCTGTAACTATAATATCATTTTTATATTTCTCTACTTTGTCTATAATACCATTAATATAAAAGTTATTAAATTTAACCTGCACTCTGTATTCTCTATCTACTTCTTCATATCCGTTTTTTATATGGTTTTGTTCAGCAGATACAATTTTTGGTATGTTATTTTGTATGATAGATGCAATAAACTGCTCCACAATATTATATGTATAAGCATCATACTTTGTCATTTGATTATTAAATTCATCTTGAAATGCCTGTAAATATGATTTATCAGTAACAGATATTTTTTTATCAAAGAGAGTTTTAAAAACATTATGCAGTGCTGTTCCAAATATTCTATTATCAAGGCTTTCTGCAGGCTCAGTTTTTTCATTAATTTGTAGTATATATTGCAGATAAAATCTTAATGAGCATGAGTTATATATATTTAAATTAGATGCAGAATAAGTAAAATTTTGCAGGTATTTTATTATTTTATCAGTTTTTTCTATACTAATTTCTGTATCTTTTGGGTAGTAATGTTTATCTTCCTGTATTAAAGATATAGTATGGGGCGTATATTTTAAAGCAGTTAAATGGTTTTTAATGGCAAGCTCTTCTATAAAACTGCTTCTTCTTGCACCAGAATTATTTTCACAATACGAGATAATAACTGCCTGTGCTGTACTCATAAGCTGATAAAGGTAGTTTTTCATTAAATTTTCCCTGTCAATAAATGTAGGCAGTTTTAACTCTCTTCTGATTTCTGTATTAATAAATAAATCTTTTGCATTTTTTGGCGGGAAAAGCTCTTCCGTCATATATGGTATAAAAAGAACATCATAATCTACATTCCTGCTTTCAAGTATGCCTGTTACAGCTATTTCTTTTTTAGGCAAATCTATGGACTGCTTATTTATTTCATTCATTATAATATATGCTGTTTCTTCAAACAAAAGTATATCATCTATATTTTTATATACTACTGCCAGCTTATCAAGCAAAAGCAGTGTTTCTGTAATCATATCTTCTTCAAGCAGAAATAAAGGCTTAATATTATTAAGCAGATTTTTATATGCATTAATACTTTCTGATACTGTAATATTTTCCTTAGTGGCTAAAAAAGATGCTAGATATTCATTTATGATTTTTTCATTTAAAAACTTATTTTTTTGCAGGTAAAGTTTATTATCTTTAAGCATGTTATATAAATTTTCTATTAATTGCTGCACTTCATCGTTTTTTTGCAGCATATCGTTTGATAGTATATTAATAAGCTCTTTTATTTCAATCATTTCGCTTTTACAAGATGAATATAGCTCTATAAGACTGTTTATAAAACTAATAAAGCTGCATGATGAAATATCTCTTCCTGCTGATACATCAAAAATATTATAATAGTCCAGCTTTATAAAATATGTTTTGCAGCTTGTATCTGGCATAATTACAGCCATTCTGTTAAATGGAATATTATTTTTCTTGTTTAACTCATATGCTTTTTTTGTAATAAGCTCTATTTGAGAAATATCTGACGCACAAGAAAATATCTGCATATTATTATTTGAAAAAACAGGCAGAGTTTTATCCTGCAGCGATTTCGTTTCAAAAAATGATTCATATTCTTTATGCTGGCTTTGTTTCTGCCCTGCATAGTTAAATACAATGATTACATTTTTATCTTTGCTTATTTTTTTTAGCACCGTAAGCTCATATTTTGTAAGAAATCCACTTATTAAAAAGATATAGTTGTCATATTTATCTATAAAAATATTATTTAAGTTTATATCTTTATATGTTTCATATTTATCTATCCAGCCATCATTATGTATTATATCTATATATATATTCCATAAGTGGTTTAATATATTTATCTGCCTTTCATAGTCAGAATATTTGCCTGCTTTTACAAGGCTTTCAATATCCACCATTTCAGCAAAAAGCTCTCTGAAAAAAGAAAATATATTCTTTGAATTTTGAGCAAAAGGAATAAAACTTGATAGAAACTCTTTATTATCGCTTTTAAATACTGCTGTTATTTCTTCACTTGTCAGCTTATTTACTGCTTTTTTTAAATAAAATGGTCTTAGTTCTGCTGGCATAATTTTTTTATCAGTATCTATTAATATTTCAAAAAAGTTTGATACTGCATAAGGCTCTATATATTTAAAATCACAGTTTGCCATATACCTAAGGTTTCTTTCTGTAGGAAGCACAAGGCATGTTGTATAATCTTTTTTATCATATTTTAAAGCAAGATTATAAATAAAAGAGTAGGGAGTAGTATTTTCTGGAATATTAAGGCAGCTTATCATAGTTTATCCTTTATATAAATGTATTCACTGCCGTATTATAAAAATATTTATGGCAGTGGTATAAATAACGCAATATATTATATGATATGAAATATATACGACAATAGGTGTCGCATATATTCAGAATTTAATAATTTTATATTACTTAAAATATAAAAAGATACAGAAAAAAGCTATTGCATACCCATAAGCTGTAAAAGTTTTTCGTCTTTAGGTTTTCTTCCCATAAAGTTAATAAAAAGCTGCTGCATAGAGCATGAACCGCCTTTTTCTAATATATTTTCCTTAAAACTTTCAGCAATTTTTTCATCAAATACACCTTTTTCACTGAATGCAATATATGCGTCAGCAGAAAGCATTTCCGCCCATTTATAGCTGTAATAGCCAGCAGAATATCCACCGCCAAAAATATGACCAAAGCCGTTTTCAAATATTACATAATCAGGGGGTATAATAACTGCAGTTTCTTTCCTTGTTTCAAGCATAATATTATGCACCTGATTATATGTATAAGCATTATCGTATATAGATAAGTCAAATATACCAAACTCAAGCTGGCGGACTAAAAACATACCAGACTGAAAGTTTTTATTATCTATTAATTTTTTTATTAATTCATCAGGTATTATTTCACCAGTTTGATAATGACGGGCAAATAATTTTAATACTTTTTCTTCATAAGCAAAGTTTTCTAAAAACTGTGATGGAAACTCCACAGCATCCCATTCTACTCCATTAATACCAGACACATCACATTCTTTACATTTTGAGAAAAGGTGATGGATAGCATGTCCTGCTTCGTGAAAAAGAGTATGCACATCATCATGGCGTAAAAGGGAAGGCTGCCCATCTTTTGACGGTGGAAAGTTTGCTACAATAAAAGCATCTGGCAGGTGAGTATTATTTTTATCATCAACCCTTGCAGTATGCCAGTTATTCATCCATGCACCGCCTCTTTTTTCCGGTCTTGCTTCTAAATCTAAATAAAGCCTTGCAAATGGAGTATTATTTTTATCTAACAGGTTAAAGCATTTTGCTGTTTCATGCCAGAGTTTTATATTTTTTACTTCCTGAAAGTTAATATTAAAAAGTTTCTGCAGGAAAAGGAAAAGCCCTTGAATAACATTTTCTTTTTCAAAATACGGTCTGAAAAGCTCACTGTCAAAGCCAAGCACTTCTTTTTTAAGCAGGTTTGAAAAATAAGCAGTATCGTAGCTTTCTATTTTATCTATTCCTTTTGTTTTTGCAAAATTTGATAATTCTTTTAATTCCTTTTCTGCATAAGGTCTGCCTTTTTTGCTTAGCTTTCTTAAAAAGGCAAGGGCATCATCAGCACTAGGGCAGCTCATAGTTTCATTACGCATTTCCCTATAATTTTTATAACCTAAAATATTAGCTTTTTCATGTTTCAGCTTTAATATTTCTTCTATTACAGGGCTGTTATTTTCTGCCCTTGTCATATATGCTTTATATACTTCTTCTCGTAACTGCCTGTCTTTGCAGTATGTCATAAATGCAATATAAGATGGTGCCTGTAAAGTAAACCTGTAACCCTGCTGAACTTTTGCTGCCATTTTATCACTTTCAGGCATATCTTTGATATGGGTATTATCTTTTAGTATAATTTCAAAAGCATTAGTTGCATCAAGCAGGTTTTTATTAAAAATATCAGAAAGCTCTGAAAGTCTTGTGTTTATTTCTATTAATCTTTTCTTTTTATCGTCTTCTAAGTGAACACCACCTAATTTAAAGGCTTCAAGGCTGTCTTTTATAACTTTTTTCTGCTCATTTGTTAAATCCTGCTGAGAGCTTATTTCTTTTACTGCTTCATATATTGCTTTATTCTGACTAAGCTCTGAAGAGTAAATGCTTAATGGCTCTAAGCATATAGAAAAGGCTTCCCTTGTTTCTGGGCTGTCACATACTGAATTTAAATGTGCCACTGGTGTAAAATAATCATTAAGACGGCATTCAAGCTCCATAAGTGGACGCATAAAGTTAATGTAAGTTTTTGTTTTTATTTTTAAAAGTTTTTCAATTTCTTCCTTATTGCTTTTAATGATTTCTGTAACATTTTCAAGTGAATTTTTTGTACAGTCTAATGGAAAATCTATAAACATATTTTTCTCCTAATAAATATTATCTATTTTTTTAAGTGTTGCATTATATATACTTTCTCTTTCTTCTATCATCTGTCTTAAATGAAAATATGAATAAGGCAGCGAAAGCACTATTGCAGAAGTTGCATTATCTTTAGAATCTGTATGCAGGCTTGTAATAATAACTTTTGTAGTTAAATCTTTTGCTGCTCGGATTAATGTAATATCATTATCTTCAATAGAGCTTATAATAACATTAACTCTTGCACTGCTGCCTGTTGGGATATATGGCTCAATCTTTTTAGAAAAGGCTTTTGAGCGTGCAAGAAAAGTATCTGATGTTGTGAAAAATTCTGTTTCACCAGAAAACTGTAATATATTAAATGGTGTTTTGTTCTCTATGGTGAAAGCAAGTTGAATAATATTATCATCGCCAATATTTGTATTTATATCTTTTATAATAACATCTTTTGCATATTCTTTTGTATTTTTAAATGTTTTTTCTATATTATTAAGCATTTTTGTAACATTTCTATCACGCTCCATATCTTCATCCAGCCTATCTTTTAATATTTTCTTGTATTCTGCTATAATCTGCTCTGGAGTTTTACCGTTTAACCTTTTATATAAGTCTTCTGCCAATACAGCCTCATCACCTGATAAAATATAGCCCTGAGATGTGGCATCTGGTAAATATACCGATATTGGTCCTTTAATATATGAGCATACTGTAGAATTAATCTGGGCACACACTATATTTATTTTATTCTGTAAATCATAAAAATCTTCTGCCTGAATAGGCACTTCCATAACATTCACTTTTTCCTTTTTGCAGCCTGTAAAAGTAAATAATATTACAGATAAGATTATTATATATTTTTTCATAATATCCTCAAAATAAAATACTTAAAGTCATAATTTACCATAACAAAAGCATATAAATCAAGGATTATATAGGTTAACTTATCAAATAAATTATGCTTATTTAATTTTAATCTCTTGACAATATGGCATATACTTATTACATTATCTTTGGCACTCAAAGACTATGAGTGCTAATAATTTTAAAATTATATTAATTTTAGGAGATAGATTTATGTCACAAACTATGGAGTTTAAAACAGAAGTATCTAAGTTATTAGATATTGTTATCCATTCTCTTTATTCTAATAAGGATATTTTTTTAAGAGAGCTTATATCTAATGCAAGCGATGCAATAGATAAAATCCGCTATGAAGGTTTGCTAGACCAAAGCAAATATGAAAACGATACTGACTGGAAAATAAAACTTACACCAAATAAAGCTGCAGGCACACTTACTATATCAGATAATGGTATAGGTATGGATTATGATGAGGTTATCAATACATTAGGAACAATTGCAAACAGCGGCACAAAAGAATTTATGAAAATGCTTGAAGAAAAAAATGCAAAAGATGCCATAGAATTAATCGGCCAGTTTGGTGTTGGTTTTTATTCTGCATTTATGGTGGCAGATAAAGTTACTGTTATCACAAGAAAAGCAGGGCAGGAAAAAGGTGTTAAATGGGAAAGCGAGGCAGCTGGCACTTTTGAAATAAGCGAAGCAGTTAGAACAAGTCGCGGAACAGATATTATTCTTCATTTAAAAGAAGATGATAAAAAATATCTTGATGAATGGACATTAAGAGATTTAGTTTCAAAATATTCTGACTATATAGAGCACCCTATAGTTATGGATATTGAGAGACCTAAAAAAGATGAAGAAGGAAAACCTCTTGATGAAAAAGAAATAAAAGAAGAAGTATTAAACTCAAGAAAAGCTATATGGTTAAGAAATAAATCAGAAATTACACAAGATGAGTATAATGATTTTTATAAACATATAACTCATGATTATTCTGACCCTTTAAAAACAATCCACTTTAAAGTGGAAGGTACTCATGAATTTGCAGGGCTTTTATATATACCAAAAATGAAACCTTTTGATATTATATATAAAGAATATAAATCAGGCCCTATGCTCTATGTAAAAAGAGTGCAGATTATGGAACACTGCGAAGAGCTTTTACCACCTTATTTAAGGTTTGTAAAAGGTGTTGTAGAATCAAATGATTTACCACTTAATATTTCAAGGGAAATACTGCAGAATAATAGACTTATTGAAGTTATGCGCAAAAATATCACTAAAAGAGTGCTTGATGCCTTAACTGAAATGAAAAATAAAGAATATGATACTTATGTATCATTTTACAAAGAATTTGGCAGAATATTAAAAGAAGGTCTGCATTTTGAATATGATAAAAAAGAAAATATTGCAGATTTAGTTTTAGCAGAATCTACTGCCACAGAAGATGGCAAATATACTACTTTTGCAGACTACATCAGCCGTATGAAAGAAGGGCAGAACGATATTTACTATATCTTATCAGCATCAAGAGCAGAAGCTATGGCCAGCCCGTATATGGAAGGCTTAACTAATAAAGGCTATGAAGTGCTTATATTAACTGATGATATAGATGATATAGTTATATCTGCCCTTGGAGAATATAAAGGCAAACAGTTTAAATCAGTTGTAAAAGGCGATATGAACTTAACTGATGAAGAAAAAGCAGCAAAAGAAAAGAAAACTGAAGAATTAAGCTCTATTTTAGGCTTTATTAAAGAACAGTTAAAAGATAAAGTGGCAGATGTTCGCCTTTCAAGCAGGCTTACAGACAGCCCTGTATGTCTTGTTCGCGGTGAAACAGATTTTGACCCACATATAGAGCAGATTATGAAAGCTATGGGGCAAAGCTATATGGCAGCAAAACGCACTATGGAAATCAATGCAGAACACCCATTATTTGTTAAATTAAATGAAGTGTTCAATAAAGATAAAGAAAACCCAGTGTTAAAAGAATATGTAGACCTGCTTTATGATGAAGCCTTAATATTAGAAGGAGCAAAACCAGTAGATGCAGGACTTTTTGCAAAAAGAGTAGCATCACTTATGATAAAAGGTTTAGAATAATAATAAAAAGGGAAAAGGTTATATGCCTTTTCCCTTATTTTTTATGGTGCAGAACTAGTTTGTATTTTTTAATGTATTATAGATAATTTTCATAAAAATTTATGGCATAAAGTGGTATGTCGATTAGGTTATCAGTGACTTTATAATCAGCTAAAGAAAACCTTAATGCTTTTACTGGCTTATACTTATCAATATAGACTTTTAAACTTTTTGCTTTTAGATTAATTCCTGCTTTCACTTCCACAGGTATAATAATTCCTTTATATTCTATTAAAAATTCAATTTCTGCACTATTTCTATTGTTTGTATAATAGTATAAGTTTTTATGTTTTATTATAAGCTGTTCTAAAACATACTGTTCTGTATATATTCCCTTAAATCTTATAAAAATATCTTCATTAAGCAAGGTTTGTTTATCCAAATTAGCCATAGCACCAAGCAGACCAATATCAAGCATATATATTTTAAAGGCTTTTATATCTTTATATGCACTCAATGGGATATCAGGGGTATTTACATTATGCACTATATATATAAGCCCTGCATTATAAAGCCACATAATAGCTTTTTCATATTCTTTTGCTTTTGCTCCATCTTTTATAATACCATATATAAACTTTTTATTTTCTTTTGCAAGCTGTGATGGTATAGAGTTCCATACTTCTCGTATTCTTGGTATTTCGTTATTTGGTGTATGTTTTGTAAAATCATATTCATAAGATAATAAAATATTTTTTTGCAGCTCTCTTGCTTTGTCATAATCATTGTTATTGATAAAATTCTGAACTACTTCTGGCATACCGCCAATATATGAATATATTTTTAAAAACTTTTTAAGCTCATCTTTAAAAGTTAGTAACAGTGATGTATTTTTATCTTCTATTATTCTTATTAATTGCTCTTTACCACATGCATCTAAAAATTCTGTAAATGTAAGTGGATAAAGTTTTAAAAAGTTAACTTTTCCAACAGGAAAGGAAGTATTTTGATGTATTGAAATACCTAAAAGAGAGCCTGCACAAACAATGTGATATTCTGGAGTTTCTTCGTAAAAATATTTTAATGCTTTTAAAGCATTTGGAATTTCCTGTATTTCATCAAATATTATGAGAGTATCTTCTGCTGTAATTTTTTGACTGCATATAATTTCTAATGCTGCTATAATATTATGAATATTAATATTTTCTTGAAATACATTTTCTAACTGCTTATTATTATCAAAATTAATATATATAGTATGGCTGTAATAAAGCCTGCCAAACTCTTTCATAAGCCATGTTTTGCCAACCTGTCTTGCACCTTGTATGACTAATGGCTTTCTATCTGTATTTTCTTTCCATTTTATTAAATCATTTATTGCATATCGTTTCATATTTTCTGCTCCATATAATATAAATATATTATTATTTACTTTTTTTACAAGGAAAAAAATGTAAAATATATCACTTTTTACAATGAAAAAGTGCATAATATTCCACTTTTTACATGGAAAGATGTTGCAGTTTGAAAATAGTTTAAGTAAATACTGGTTTAAATTTAATACATATTAAAGTATGTAACAGGTGAACAGCAGGGCTTATATAAATGTTATTTATTTGGTTTTCTGCTTTTTGTTTTAATTAATTCACTGATAGCATCTATTACTTTATTAGAGTATAATTTTTTTTGTGATGTAAAAAGTCTCATTAATGAAGCTAATTCTTTTTTACGAACAATATAGGTGTCTTTTACTTTGTATGATTTAATATCTGGTAATATGCACTTATCACCAAAAACTATAATTGAATAATATGGTAGTTTGAATTTATCAAGAAACATTTTGCAGGCATTAAGATGGTTATTATTTTGTATCACAGGATTTAAAAAATCAATACATACATTATTATTTTTTATTTGAACCCAATTTTTATCATCTGCATCACCAATAACTTTGCTATTCATAAATTTGCATTCTATTATATATATTCCAGTATTATGGATAGCAAGAACATCTATTTCTGTAACTCTGCCATTTGCACTATTAAGATAAATGTTTTGAAAAACCCATTCTTTTTTTATATAATGTGATATAATATTGCTTATTTTCTGTTCAAAGTTTTTACCAACTTCTAAATTTGCGTCTGATTTTTGTTCTTTTTTCTTTTTTTGTTTTTGTTTAGGTGTATATCTAGTGAAAAATACAAAATATATAAAATATATTAAAAAAATAGAGATTATAGTGAATAGAATATATATATCAAGCATTAAATAATACCCCTTAATATATATTATGAAAGTGTATTCAAAATGTAAAGATAAATATCTAGGGGTCCCCCATTTTTTACAACACCTTATGTCACTCAGACGAGCGTTTTATGCGAGGACTGCCGATTTCCCGAGCGAATAGTGAGGAATCAGAAATCGCACAGGCTTAGTATTTTTTATTATTGTTAAATAAGATTCTTCGCCTACTATCGCAGGCTCTGAATGACAGTTATTACAATTATTTATATTTTTACATATATTATCAAGTAGTTACAGCATTTTTTAATAAAAAATGGGGGGAGCAGAAAGATTAATATATGTTATAATATATTTTTTATAATTTCAAATAAACTTTTATACTACATTAAATACTTTACAGCTTTTAAAAGTATTCGCATTAAGTCTTCCATATCATCATTATTATTAGACTTATTTTCTCTTCTATAATCCCATGGTGCCTGTGGGTTACTGCCTTTCCAAAGTCCAAGTTTTTGTTTTCTGGCATTTTTTTCGGCTTCTGCATATTTTTTAGACTTATAATAATATTTATAATGCCATGCTAGGCCTGCTTTTATCATTTCATAATTTAAGTCTTTATTATCTCCATAAAGAGTAGCAACTACTCTGCCATAGTCATCTTTACTGTGTATTTTATATGTAAGATGTTTATTTTTAACTATTTTTCGCAGATAATCTCTAGATGCTTTTCCATATTTTTGTGTTGTTTCTGGAGCATCTATACCATAAAGCCTGATTTTAATTTTTTTATTACTGCCATTTATAATATTTAAAGTATCGCCATCAGGAATAGATATGATTTTTTTAATACTTTCATCAGCCAGTACTGTAAAAGGAAGTATAATTATAAAAACAAAAAATATTAAAAAAGCATTTCTCATAAGTAATCTCTCATTATTATTTAACACATTCAAAATATTTGTTGGTGATTATTTGATTTTAGTTGTTGCAAAAATACTAATAAATACATTAATATCTTTTGAGTAATTTATAAGTTATAAAGAACTTTAATAAATATAAAATGTCTTATTCATAATTGCAACTATTTTATTAAAATATGTCCGCACTGTGCATTATGTAATATAAATAGATTGACAAATTTATATAAGTTATGTAACTTATGAATTTTAGTTTTTATTAGGAGATAATATGTTTAAACACTTGATTTTAATTATTGCTGTGGCTGTTATGCCTTTAACAGCATCTGCTCTAACTATTGATGAAACAGTTACATTAGCTCTTGACACAAACAATAATATTAAAAGCAAGCAGTATACAGTAAAATCTAAAGAACTGTTATCTGATAATGCTATCCTTGTTTTTCTTCCTTCTATTGGTGCAAGTTATGATTATTCATATTCTTGGACTGATAGAACAAAAGCTGCAAATACAAAAACAAATGGTGATTTATCTACATTAAGTGCTTATGTAAATTTAAATTTATTTAACGGGCTGTCGGATTTATTTGGTTATCAGCTTGCAAAACTTAATGAAGAGATGGCTGTTTCAGATTTAAATGCTACATCTTATCAGACAATTCTTGATGCTCAGACTGCTTTTATAGGTGTTTTACAGGCAAAGAGTAATCTTGAAGTTGCAGAAAGTAATTTAAAGTTACTTGAAATGCAGAAAAGAGATGCTCAAATATCAGCAGATAACGGCTTAATAGCAAAAAATGATTTATTGCAGACAGAGGCATATTTAGCTCAAGCAGTTTTGCAAAAAATAACAGCTGAAAGTAGTGTTACAACAGCAGTGCAAAGTCTTGAAAAAGTAATGAATAGAAAGCTGGCTCCAAATGAAGAACTTATAGAGCCTGTTTTTATGGATATCAATCTTGAAAGTGAAGATGTGTTAAAAGAAAAAATGTTTGCAAACAGAAGTGATTTAAAACAATTAGAGCAGTCTTATGAAGCTGCTAAAAAAACAGAAAACCGTTCATTAAGCGGTGTATATCCAACTATAGATGCATCATTTAATTATGCAGGATATGGCGATTCTGCTGACCCATTTGCTGGAAACCCAGGTGGAATGGATTCAAATATGACAGTTGGAGTTACTGCATCATGGAATCTTTTATCAATTGCATCTTCTTCTGTTCAGTCTATTTCAGATAAAAGAACTCGTCAGGCACTTGCTTACTCTATTGCAGATACAAAACAAAGTATGGTTTTAGATTTACAAAATAAAATTGAAACATATTACACTTCAAAAGCACAGCTTATGCAGGCTATAATATCTGTGCAGCATGCAGAAGAAAATTACCGTGTAACTAAAAACCGTTATGACCAAAGTGCTGCAACTATGACTGAGCTTTTAGATGCATCATCTATTCTTAATCAGGCAAAAATGGCAGAATCAAATGCAAGATACAGTGTTATGTCTTCTGTATATAATTTAGAATGGGCAATTCAGGAAAAACTGCCTGTTCATGAAGTGCAGCAGGATAACGGCACAATGATACCTGGAAATAATAATTCTGCAGCCCCAGCTAACAGACCTTTAAGATAGATATAATAAAAAATATGCGGAGATTTCATATAGTCTCCGCTTTTTAAGATAATTTTTATCTACATATTTTTTACACTTTTTTTAAAAATCATAAAAAAACACTTGATTTTATCATATATTTTATATAGAAATGATATGAATAAAATTAATATAAGTTTTCAATATTAAATAATATAAATATTTATATGGGAAAGGAGTAAATATGAAAAATTTACTGGAAAAATTAAAGGCTTTTTTTAGTGCTAAAAAAGTGGATTCAGCAGAGGGCTCACAAAACAGTCAGCCTAAATCTACAGATACAGAAGGGGAAAAGCAGCCTGGCCGTTTGAAAAGATTATTTTTAAATATTAAGGCATATGCGAAAAGAAAACCATCTACTTTTATTGCTATTATAGTAGGTATCGTTTTTGTACTGCTTCTTGTTACTTATGAAGCGCTTCACTTAACAAGCACTCCAGAATTCTGCGGTATGTGTCATGTGGAAACAGAAACTGGTGCAGGTGCTGAATATCACACTTGGAAGAAAAATATACATGCAGCTGCAGATGTTGGCTGTATAGACTGTCATGGCAAGCCTGGATTTTTTGGCTATATGAGAGCAAAAATGGGCGGTATGTATGACTTATACAGTGAAATAGTCCATTCTAAAGAAAATAAAATGGCTATCTTAACAGAAGGTGCTACAAATAAAGAATATGCTGCAAAACTTGTTCCAAACGACTGGTGTTTAATATGCCACTCAGATGATGCAAATAAAGAAATAAGAGATAATACATTTATGTCTTTCTTTGGTGTTAAAATGCGTAAAGTAGATGCAGTTAAAAACCCAGAATTTAGGGAGCTTAACGGCTTAAGAGATATATTTAATGATGAAATGCCAAATATTTCTTTCAGCCATGATAACCATGTTAATACATTAGGTTTAAGCTGTATGGAATGTCATATGGGTGTTGCTCACGGTGGAGAATTCCAAAACAAAACTAAAATGGAAGACTGTTTTGCATGTCATGATGCAGAAAGAGAGAAAAACCCTGATATGATTGCTCCAGCAAATGATGACTGCAGTGCCTGCCATACAACAGTAGTTGCTATGCAGGAAGGAACATTATTATTAGAAGAAGGTGAAGAACCAACTCCGCCATCAATTATGGCAGACCAGGGCATTTATGGTGCTGGTAATTGTTCTACATGCCATATAGGCGCATTTGATTTACCTACTGCTGCAACATGCGGGCCAACATGCCACAGCGAAGGTATGGACTATGGCTTTATGTATGATGACATAAGAGCTCAGTTTGATGCTGTTAAAGCACCGCTTGATAAATTAAATATGCAGTTATATGAAGTTCTTGGTAAAATGACAAAAGAACAGCGTGCAAAATTTAATGAATTTAAAAATTACTATGAAATATTAGCTAATGATAATTCAAAAGGTATACATAATGACACTATTTATGTTAAAGCAGCAGAAAAAGCTATGGCAATTGGTAACGAGCTTGCTTCCAGCTTAGGTATTCCTGTTGCTGCACCAGAAGAAGGTCAGGAATAGACAGCTAATATCTTTTTTAAGATATAACATACAAGGGGCGAAAAATATTATGTTTTCGCCCCTTTTTTTGTTTTTTAATACTTTTAATGTTATTTTGCTTGATTTATTAAGTATATATTTTATAATTAGTTTTGGAGCAAAGCATGACAAAAGATGATAAAAAGATAGTCCGTAATGTAATATTATTTTGTATTTTATTTTCAGTATTTTTTACAGTTTACAGAATATCATCTCTGCTTGAAAAAAAATATGAAGATACTAAGCAGAATGATAATAATACAGCTTATATTCCTTCTAAAAGTATTGAAAATAACAGCGCTCCCAAAGGGTATGATAATATCAGCGGAGTAGATATTCTGCCAGTAAATACAGCAGATAATAAAACATTAGTAAAGCAGGAAAATATTAGCATTAATAATAGCAGTAATGTAATAAACTCTCTTTCAGATTTAAATAAAGATGATAAGTCTATTGCCAACCCTTATGATAATCTTGATAATATGCTCTATGAAGCAGCTTTAAAAGGTGATTTTGAAAGTGTGCGAAGATATGTTGATATGGGTGCAAATATTAATAGTGTAGATAATAATGGCAGCACTATAATTTACCGTATGAGCCTTTTGAAAGATTTATCTATGGACCAGATGAACTGTTTAAATTATCTTTTGTTAAAAGGTGCTGATGCTAATAAGGAAAACTATAATGGCTATACTCCATTAACTGCTCATCTTTCAGCAAATAATTTTAATAAAGAATTTTTAGACAGGCTTGTGCAGAATAATGCAGAGATTAACAGCCCTGATTTTGACGGCGACACTCCACTTCATTTTGCGGTTATGAATAATAATGCAGAGACTGTGGCATATTTATTAGAAAATGGTGCAAATACTAATGTAAAAAATAAAGATGGTATTACACCATTGCATATTGCAGTAAAAGAAAAAAATTATGATATTGCAGGTATGCTGCTTGCAGCTGGTGCTGATAGAAATACAAAAGATGTTGATGGAATAAGCGCTCTTGATATTGTAAAGACAGGTAATGATGTTGATTTATTTAAGGTTTTCAGCATAACTAAGGAAGATATTAAAAGAGATAAATTACTTGCAGAGCTGCAGCAGGCAGTTATTAATAATATTTCTAAACCAGCAGTAAAAGCCATAAAAGAGAATGTAGATAAAGGCTTTTATAATAGACCTGTAAAACAGGATAAGGGTGCATCATCTATTGATGGTAAATTTGTTGGAGAAAATCCAACTCCATTAATAGCTGCATTATATTTTGGGTATAATGATATAGCAAAAGCTCTTATAAATATAGGTGCAGATGTAAATAAACCGAATGATTATCCTTTTTATTCGCCCTTAATGGTGGCTGCAGAAAGCGGTAATAAAGAAATGGTTAATCTGCTTTTAAATAAAGGGGCTGATGTTAATTATCAGTCTAAAATGGACGGTATAACAGCATTAAATGTAACAAGCAGTGCAGAAATTGCAGATATTATATTAAAAGCAAAAGCAGACCCTAATATGACAGCGAATGGATCATGCCTTTCTGCACTTCAAATGGCTGTTATTAATAACAACTATGATTTAGCAGAAGTTCTTTTAAAATACGGGGCTGATGCAAACCATGTGGATTGTAATGAATATAAGCCTGTTATAGCTAATGCAATAGATACTGGTAATCCTGCAATAGTCAGGCTGCTTTTAAATTATAATGCGGGAGTAAATACGGAAGTAGGGGAAGATTTATCAATTAAAGTAATAGATTATGCTCGTCAGAAAGGCAATAAAATGATTATTGATATGATTAATGAGAAACTTCAGCAGTCTATGCCTAAAAAACAGGAAGTTATAGAAGATAATACATCATCACTTATTAAAAATAATGTGAAAAAAGATAATAAAGTGGTAAACAGTAATATAAAAGATAATAAGTCAGATAATATATCTGAAAAAGAAAATACAGAAGAAAAAGTGAACAAAAATGATAATAATTCATCAAATGAAATAGATAATATTATGAATGATATTATAAATGATTTATAGTTTTTATTATCTGGGGATACCCCCATTTATTATCTGGTGGTACCCCATTTTTTATTAAAAAATGCTATAACTACTTGATAATATATGTAAAAATAGAAATAATTGCAATAACTGTTTAAATAATAATAAAAAGTCCGTCCTAGACTTTTTATTTAGGCGTTTGGTCGGGGGGACCCCTCCCGCACTTACGCAAGCGACGGTGCGGTCCAGCTACGGACTTCTTTTTCCTGCCTATTCGTCGGGAAGTCCTTGCGTCGCAAAAACCGCTCGTCTGAGTGACATAAGGTGTTTTAAAAAAAATGGGTGTACCCCCAGTTTTATTATTTGTTGCACTCTATAAATTTATATGCTAAAAAATTATTAGTATGATATACGGAGGGGTTATGGATAATTCATCAGTTGTAGATAATAATGAAAATTCTTTTAAAGAAGAAAAACCAAAAAGGAAGTTCAGCAAAAAAATTCTTATTATATCTTCATTAATAACTATTTTAATTATTGCTGTTGCAGTATTTTTTATTATCAGCACTAAATATTCAAGAATGATGGAAAGCTACCTTAATGCAGAATTAAGTAAATTGGCAGCAGATTTTGGTGATGATTTTAATTACAACCAGTTTAAATGCAGCGGTTTTAAAACGATTACATGCAGCAGTGATTTTATTGAACTTTATAGTATGAAGCAGAAATTTTTAGTGAAAAATATTTCATTTTCTGCTTCACCGTCGTTAAATACATTAAAAGCAGCAGTTAATGGTAATATTGAAGTAAGTCTTGACAGCAAAGAAAGTGATATTATTAAACTTGATTTTAATTGTTTAGATAATATGACATTACTAAGTGAGCGAGCAATGCTTGCTAATAATATTGTATGTAATTCAAACTTAAATAATATAAACTCATACCAGCACAGCGTTATTTATCTAAAAGATGATTTATACAAAAGAAACAGCAGTATGCTTGGTATTATAAAAGAGATTACAGATAAAAAAGTAGATTTTATAGAGCAGTATTTTAATTCTTCAGTAATAGAATCTGCATATAATAAAATAGAAAGCCCAGCTTTAATGGATGATATAACTGCATTAATACAGCTGATAGCTAAATCATTGGCAGATACGAATCTAACAAAAGATGATATTATATCTTTTTATGACGCACTAAAAACAGACTATAATACTACTAAAGAATTTTATGGCAGTAATGAATATACTGCTTTTGTTGATAATTTTATAAACGCATTAGATGGTGTAATTTATGATAATAGCAACTCTGTTTCACTATCAGTAGTTTTAAAAGACAAGGATAATATAGATAATATTGTTGGAGAGATAGATAAGTTTATGCTGCCAAAATATTATGATATAAAATTCGAAAGCTCTAAATAAATTATATACTTATGTGTGCTGGTAGTTAAACTGCCAGCACATTTTATAGTATTAATTCATTTCATATAATAAATTATTTTTAAAAATATCATGGTAAAAAAGCTGCTTATTATATTTTTATTACTGATTATTTTAACAGGCTGCAAAAGCAGTAAACCTTTAGAAAATGATAATTTTACTACTGATATAAAAGATAATATTTCAGATAATAAAAGTTATGATAATAAAAGTTATGATAATAAAAGTATTCAAGAAATCATAGATGAAACTATTATTGATGTTTATACAAATATTAATGGTGAAGTAATAACAAAAGTGCATAAAATAAATAGTGGGCATAAAGCAGAAAATAAAAAAAACAGCAAACTTTTGAAACTTTTATCAAACTATAACTATAATAAATGTATAAACTGGATAGTTGATGCTTTAAAACATTATGATATTAATGATAATATAGCAGATACTTATATTAAGTATAATAATATTTATTTATATGAACCAGTAGTTTTGCATATTGGATTAATATGTGAAAATATTGATGTGATAAATCTGCTTATAGATTTTGGAGCTGATATTTATGCAGAAGATAACAGCGGAGAAAATATATTAATGATTGCAGAAAAAATGAATAATGAAGAAATTATAGAAATTATTACAAAGGTATATGAAAATGGATTTTAATAATGATATAGTAGTTGAGTATTTTAATGATGTAACTGAAGATACAAAATATATTAGAGAAACTGTTTTCGTAATAGAGCAGGGTTTTTCTGAAGAGTTTGATGAAATTGATAAAAAAAGTATCCATTTGCTTATTAAAGTAAACAATAAAAGGGCAGCAACAGCAAGGATATTTAAATCAGATCATAGTAATACAAAATGGACTGTTGGCAGGTTTGCTGTTTTAAAAGAATTTAGAGGCATAGGGCTTGGCTCATTTTTAATGAAAAAGGTGGAAGAAAAAATAAAAGAGCAGGGTGGAGGTATTGTAGAGCTTTCTGCACAAAAACAGGCAGAAAAATTTTATTTATCTTTAGGCTATACACCTATGGGTGATATATATTATGACCAGCATGCTCCCCATATCCACATGGAAAAAGAGCTGTAAAAAAGGCTTTATCAAAAAAAATATGTATGTTATATAAAATGTTATTAATATATGATTATATGAGGCTGTTTAATGAATATGTTTGTAATTTTATCAATAGTATTAGTGGTGATTTTAGTAGTATTGATAGTTTTTTTTATAAATCGTAAAAGTATAAAAATAAAAATTTTAGAAGAAGAAGCAGCAAAAGGTAATCCAGAAACTCAGCTTGCATTAGGGCTTATGTTTTATTCTGGAGTGCAGGTGCCGCTTGATAAAGAAAAAGGGAGCGAGTATATAAAAAAAGCAGCAGAAAATGGCAATGCTCAGGCTCAGTATTTATACAGCGGCATAGTTTTAGGTGCAGATAGTGGTAAGACTCCAACTAAAGAACAGCTTTTAGAAGCAGCATCATGGATACAAAAAGCTGCAGACGGTGGGTTTTTAACAGCGGTTACAACTCTTGCTAATATGTATGCAGAGGGTAAAGTATTAAATAAAGACGGGAAAAAAGCACAGCATTATTTTTTAAAAGCTGCAGAAATGGGAGATATACAGTCTCAACTGACTGTTGCAGGAATATACCATTTTAGTATAGGAATGGATAAAACAATAGGTTATGCATGGTATAAAGTTGCAGAGCATAATGGTAATGAATATGCATCTGAAGCTTCTGCTAAACTTTATGAAGAGCTTTCAGAAAAAGATAAATTAGAAGCATTAAAAAAAGCAGATGAATATATTAGTAAATATTCAGGCAAAAAATTAAACTAATATAAAAAGGCGTGTGTATGATAAAAAGATATATCCAGTCAGATTACAGTCCACTTTTAATGTATAATGGGTTAAAATAAGTATGAAAAAATATTTATTATCAATATTTATTTTTATTTTTATTTTTGTAGATATACTATATGCGGAGGAATGCAGCCGTCCAGTAATATTCCCATTAATATCTAAACCTTTAAATGATACTGGTATGGAGTATGGCAATTATAACTGGCGTGATAAACTTGGTATGAATCAGGCTGTATATGAAAGTTACCGCATTAGAGAAAACAGCTCTAAAACATTAATTAAAAAGTCATTTCATGCTTCCCGTGATTTATACACAGATGTATATAATGATACAGGAAGATATAGTTTTCTCAGCTCTAAAAATTATGTTGTAGCAGTATCAGATGGCGAAGTATTAAATACAGGCAGTTTTTATGCAGGAACGGATGTGGTTACAGTAAGGCATACAACATGTGATGGCAGAAGTTTCATTATTAGATATGGCGAGCTTGATAAAGAAAGTATAAAAGTTAAGCAGGGAGATAAAATAAAGCAGGGGCAGGTAATAGGCAGGCCGGGTTTTCTGCATAAAAAAGATGATAAAGGAAATATTATACCAATAGATGTGATTGCAGATAAAGTTGTTTTTATGCTGCATTTAGAATATTTTACAGACAGCTTATCTGATGAAGCATTTTCAAAAGCATTTAGCGATAACAGATATGACAGACGAAGTGATATAGAAGACAGTTTAGAGTTGCTAGAAGAAGGGTATAAAAATTCCTTTGGGGAGCAGATAGTAAAATGAAAAAATTATTAATAATACTGTTTACATTAATCTCTTTTAATGTGTATGCATCTCCCTATGCAAATCCATGGCTTTACGATAAAATGCTTGATTTTATACAAAATCCTGCATTCTATCAGGATAATTTTACAAACGGCATAATGCAGGATAGAAACCCTGATGTAATAGTTGGTGCATTTATAGAAGATGCATATTCTGTATATGAAAAAGAAGAAGAGTTTACAGCAGAATTAAAATCATGTGGTGATAATTGTTATCAAGATAACAATTCAATAGATATTTTACAGGCATATCATAAATTTTTTTATGTATTTGCAACTGTGCCTCCTATTTCTGAAATATTAATACAAAACCCGACAAAAGATGAAAATATATCATACTATATACAAAATAAACTTGTAAGCTATACATGGGAAAATGAAAACCATTTAGTTATTAATATAGATGAAGAAAAGTTAGAATTTAAAAAACAAAAAAACTCTATAATAATAACTACAACACTGAAGGTTTTAAAAAATTACATATTAAACTAATTACAGTAAACAGGTGAAATATGAAATATAGATATATATTATTAAGTATAGTTTTTATTTTATTTTATTCATTAAGTGCTTTTGCATACAATGAGCAGGATATAGATTTATATAACCATTCAAACCAGCACGGTGTAATTTTCCATGCAGAAGATAAAAGAGCATATTATGATAATATTACTTATGATGTAGTAAACTCTGGAAAATGCAGTAAAGACCAGTATAAAATTATAAAAAATACTGCAAAAAAACTAAAAGATAAAGAACAGCCTTTCTGGGTATATAAATACTGTATTAGTGCAGAATATAAGTATAATACAAATAGTATTATAAAAGCATATAACAGTTACAGGTTTGATTTAAATAAACGACTTATTGAAATGAAAGATTATAAAGTTATTGATAATATTGCATCATATCTGCCTGTAAATCTAAAAGAAGGCAGTAACTATCTTTACTATTTAGGTATGAGAAATAATATTATAGAATGGAGTAAAGATAATAATATAATGCATATTACACTTCCAATAATGTTCAGCGGCATAATAACAACTATGAGTGTAGAAGAAGATAACAGTACATTAGTAAAAGAAATTTTTGTATATGACAGACCAGCAGGACTTCCACAAAATGGCGGATATAAAGATTTATTTATCAAGTAAATACTGTATAATTTTTAAATATATATAATATAAGCCCATCTGATTATTTTCAGGTGGGTTTTTTATTTATGACTTAAAAGACATTACGGACAATATATATTCTGCCTGCTGTTATAAGTATTTTACATTATAAAATAATAAGCGAGGCAGATATGGATAAAGTATATATTAGTATTATCTCTATACTTATATTAATTATCATATCACTTTCTATTTATATATTAATAAAAACTGGCATTTATAACAGTATAATTAAAGACTTACAGTCAGAAAATAGGCAGCTTCTTTCTCAAATAAGCAGTGCTGAAAGTATGATTGATTTTCAAAATACTAAAATAAACAGCTATGCAGTTAATATGAAAAAAGCAGAAGAAAAATATATGCAGGATATAAATTATATTAATGAAAAATATAACAGCCTGCATGAAAAATATAGAAATATAAATAATATAGAATGTGAAGATATAATGCAGGTAATAGATGAAAACCAAAGGAGATTTTTAAATGAAAGAGAAAATTAAAGAATTTTTTATAAATTTATATGAAAAAGTAAAAACTTATATTTTAAAGAAAATAAATACAGTCAAAGAAATCATTAAATCAACAGCAGATGACTTTACTACCATAGATATAGAAGAAGGAAAGGCAAGATATTCTTTAAACTGGTGGTTTATGAAATCATTAAAATGGCTTATTGCAGCAGTCCTTGCAATATTAACATTACTTTTATGGGGCTGCAGCGGAACTACTGTAACAAAATATTACCCAGTATCAGTGCCTGTTGCATGTAATGTAGATATACCTTTAAAGCCAGAATATAATGAAAATATAGTTATTACAAATTTAAATATACTTTCTTATGCAGAAAAACTGAAATCGGCTTTAGAAGTATGTAAAAATGGAGGATTAAATGATTGATAGAGTATTTAACCTGTCGGCAGAAATATGGCAGTGGCTTTGGCTTTTTATTGTATCATTTACAGGCGGGGTAGTTGGGTTTATTACTAAAATATCGCCTACCTTAAAGGGCAGGTCTTTTAGAGCAAAATTTTTAGCATTATGTATGGGTATGATTAACAGTATGTTTATAGCATATATAAGCTATGAAATATTAATGAGCTTTATTGATAAACAAGGGCTTGCAGTTGCTCTTGCAGGTATGGCAGCCTTTACAGGTACAGATTTATTGATTATTACTCAAAATAAAATAATGGAATTAATTAAACGCAAAATGGATAATATATAAGATAACAGAGGTAAATATTATGGGATTATCAAATAAAAGTATTCAAAAATTAAATACCTGCCACAGTGATTTAAAAAGACTTATTGAAGCAGTGGCAGAAGATGAAAAGTGTGCAGTAACATGTGGATTTCGTGGCAGATATGAGCAGGAAAAAGCATATTATGAAGGCAAAAGCAAAGCAAAATGGGGTATGAGTAAACATAATTTTAAGCCATCTCAGGCAGTAGATGTAGTACCGCTGCCACTTGACTGGAATAATATCGCCAGTTTTGAAAAACTTGGAGAAAAAATTATGCAGAAAGCAGATGAATTAGGTATAAAAATAAAGTGGGGCAGAGATTTTAAAGGATTAAAAGATTATCCGCATTTTGAATTAATTTAATCTATTATGATGCTGTATCATTATTATATTAATGATGCAGTATCTTAATATTGAGTAATATTTTATTATCTGTATATATCTATTATGTTAAATTTATCTTATATATTATTTATAAATTAGAACTAATTTTTTATTCATTATTTTTAAAATATATCCGATAAATAAAAAAGTGATACCTTATAATAATTTATAAATATTTCATTGCAAAATAAATAAAAATATATTAGACTAGCCATAGTGTCAAAAGGTGTGGAATTATATATCATTTTTCTATGAGATTAAAGTAGTAGTATATTATTGTAGAATAATAAGGAGCTATTTAATGAGTACATTTAGATCTTTTGTTATTAAAGAAAACAATGGAGCTATTGTTAAAGATGTAATTTTAGAAAATACTGAAAACCTGCCAGCAGGCGATGTTTTAATTAAAGTAATGTATTCAACTATTAACTCTTATGATTTACTTTTTTCTAGAGAAAATACTCCATTTCGCAATAATGTATATCCTTATGTTCCCGGTGTTGATGCTGCTGGTATAGTTGTTGAATCAAACTCTGCCAATTACAGGGAGGGTGATGAGGTATTAATATTTGGCAATGGTTTAGGGCAGGAAGTGCCAGGTGGATTTGGGCAGTTTGTTTGTGTGCCTGAATCATGGATAGTAAGCCTTCCTACAGGTCTTTCTATGCAGGACAGTATGACGCTTGGCTCTGATGGTATTGCTGCAGCTATTGCAGTTATGGAAATTATGGCTGCAGGTATTCAATCTAATTCAAAAGATATAATTGTTGGCGGCTCATCATACGGCATAGGGGCTTTTGCTGTTTCTATACTCAGCTTATGCGGTTATAATGTTACTGCAGTTACTAAATATATGGAATGTGAAGATTTTATATATGAATTAGGTGCTAAAAAAGTGCTTAGTTTAGATAATTTTGTTGATAAATCTGGTAAACATTTATTAGAAGATAAGTATGTTGCAGGTGTTGATACTCTTGGCGGTGATGTGCTTAACACAATGATACGCTCAGTTAAAGGCGGCTCTACTATAGCTGTATGTGGTGCAGTTTTAGGTGAAACATTTTCTTCATCAATACTGCCTTTAATATTAAGGGGTATTAATCTTGTTGGTATAGATTCTCTTAAATGTTCACAAAGTTTAAAAAGGGAAGCTCTTTACAGACTTGCAGGTGACTGGTATCTTAAAACCCTTTCATTTATGTGTAATGAAATATCTATTTTTGAAATTAATAATTATCTTGATAAAATGAATAATAACCTAATCAAAGGAAGGATAGTTATTAATCATAAGTTATAATTGTTTAATATTTTTTATTAGACAGGTTTTTTATGCTGCGTATTGTTTTTTTTACTTTTTTTATACTTTTTTCTTGCAATCTTACTGCAGCCCCTGCTGTCAGCTTTATAGAGTTTACTCCAATTGCTGCAATTTCAGATGGTTATTCTTTTGGCATATCAGAGTTAAAGGTTAATAAACGCACAATTTATACTATCAGTTTTAAAAAGGGAAAAGATGTTTTTGCAGTTACACCAGAGAATATGCTGCGTGGATATTATCCAGACCTTACATTTACAGGGCTGGCTATTAATAAAAATACAGTAGTAATAGGTGGTAAAGAGAGATATTCTTCTAATGAGCCATGGATTTTTATGTTTAATATTCAAGACAATAAAATCTCTATTGCAGATATTATTACAAAAGCAACAGTAAATGAATATAAATATAATTTTGAATACAACCTTCCAAGTATTGATGCTCCAAAAAAACTTATAGATGTAGATAATGATAAAAAGGCAGAAGTAGAGCTGGATTTTTATGAAACAGGTATTACTTTATATGCTGAAATAAGAGACGAAAGTATAAATATAGACTATTCATCATCAAAATATAATGATATTTTTAATACACTTGATGCTATGGAAGAAAAAGATGATTACCAGTTTATGCAGTATTTAATATATGGTGTTCTTGCGGGCAGACTTACAAAACAGCAGGCAGAGGATATGTATATAAGCCAGATAAGAGAATCAAATATTATGCTGCAACAGCTTATTACAAATATGAAACGAATAAAAGAGCTTACTGTTCAGTATAATATTAACAGTCAGATGACGGAATATTTATCAAGAGATATGGAGCAGGATGAACTTTTCCAGCTTATAGATAATCTTTCAAAAAGTAAGGAGTTTAAAAAGCGTATTGTGCTTTTAGATGAACAGTTAAAGCTTTTAAAAATTGATGAAGTAATATTAAACGACTTTGCAACATATATAAGCGGGTATTTAACTAATTCTGAGTTTGCAGATTTGCTTACTATTGCCGCTTCTCCATCGTATATTGATATTAATACTATTATTTCAAATATTTTTATTTTAGATAATATTATGCATAAATATGGTTATAAAATAATTTATTTGAAAGCAAGCATATAGAGAAATTTAAATTTTAGAGGTAGTGTATGTCAAAAGCAAATAGAATGGCAGTTTTTTTTATTATTTTAGCAGCAATATATTACTGCTGGAATGGGTATGTAATACCTGTAAGGGGAGATGAAGCATATATTTATTTAAAAAGTGTAGGGCTTTCATGGACAACTCTTGCACCAACTGGTTTAGTTGAATATATCCTTAAAGGAATGGATTTTTTTGGTTCATCTGCATTACAGTTAAGGCTGCCGTCTATTATTTTTATTTCTTTATCTGCTCTTATTGTATATGAACTTACATTAAAAATATCAGATACTTATGGTGCATGGTTTAGTATGATATTATTTTTTGTTTCGCCATCAATAACATACTCATATATGTCTATGACTCCAAATGCACTTTTAATTTTCTGCACAGCTTTATATATTTATGCTTTTTATATGATTACATCTGGAGATAAATCTGTAAAATATTATATATGGCTTGCTATATCTATAATATGTGCTGTTAGTATTCATTTTTCTGGAATACTGCTTTTATTAACTCATATTGTATACAGTCTTATTAAAAAGGATAAACTTTCTGATAAAAATTATACATTTGTTACAGTTATTTCTATTGTTTCATTAATAATACTTGTATTATGTGATTATTATGGAGTTTTTGATTTATTCTATAAATATCCAGTTAATACAGAAAACCAGCTAATATACAGAGTGCTGCTTTTTCTGATTATCTATCTGCCTGTTATATTTATTATTTCTGTATCAATTAGAGATAGAAAAATAGATAATACGGTGCTGCCGTTATTTACAGCATGTATCATTTTTGCAGCTGGTGGTATTATTTTTAGTTTAATATCTAATTATGATGTTCGTAATTTAGGTGCTTTGCTTATTCCTGCAGTAGTGCTTACAGGTTATTATTATGAAATGTATGGCTATAAAAGAACAAGTGGTATTATTTTAGCTGTTTTAGTGCTTGTATCAGCATATACAAATATAAATAGTAATTCTATGCTTACACCAAAATATATGAATAATACAAGGGTATATGAATCTATCCATATGTCTATGCAGGATATTTTAGGAAGTAATGACGACTGTATTTTCAGTTATGAGAAAGAATTATCATCTATTTTATCATATAATACATATACTTATCCAGAAGCCTGCACGATAGAAGAATGTGACAGCATATCAGGTGTATTTGTATCAAAAAAGCAGGAAGATAATTTAGATAAATATTTTTCAAAAGTTAGTGAAGCAAATATTTACAGATTTATGAGTGTAAAAGATGGTGAATTTAAATTATATTTTTATCAAGTAGAAGGTTTAAAAAATCATAAAAAATAAGTTAGGGGAGCGTTTTTTGCGACGCAGGAACTTCCCGATGAATAGGCAGGGACAAGAAGTCCGTAGCTGGACTATATTTTTTATTATTGTTTAAATTGATATTCTAGCTGATGTTATTAAGCAGTTAATGATATAAGCAAGCCAGTATTATAAGAAGATACACTTATATTCTGATTATTTTTTTGCTGTATTGATGGAACATTGCTTTCTATTGTATTTTGAGCTGGTGCCTGTGTTTCAAATGTATTATTAGTATTATTTGCTTTATCTGCACTTTCTTTCGACAAAATATTACCTGTTTCTGTATTATTTGCTGCATTTTTTTGACTATTTAGCTCTTTTCTTGCTTCGCTCATCATCTGTCTTGCAGCTGAGGCTACTTTTTGGTCCTGACCTGACGGCTCAGCAGGTGCGAGAGCTGCTTTAATAACTACCTGAGCTTTTGCAATAGTTGCTTCTGGGTCACCGTCAACAGGGGAAGTATCAATATTTACACTGCCGCCAACGGCATACTGCTTACCATCTGGACCAGTTTGATAATCATAAGTTGCTCCACCCTTAACATAAGAGCCGCCTGCTGCTATATGTGCCTGCTCGTGATTTTTAACTTCTCTATCTCTTGATTTCAGCTCTTCTATTTGTTTTTGCTCTTCTTCTGTAAGCTGTTTATCAGAATTAGTGCTTTTATCAGGTCTAGATGCTAGTATTTCTTCACCAGTTAAATATGAAGATGTATTTTCATTATCATTAGAATTATTACTTGAAGTGTTTTCATTATTTTCTTTATAAATGCTTGATATAATTTGAGTTTGTATATTTTTCTCATCTACTGCTTTAACATTTTCCTGTGCTTGAGAATTAGATGCATTATTAGTGCTTGATGTATCATACTGAGATGAAGTAACTGGAACATAATTGTAAAAAGAATTTGTTAAAGCAGAAACACTCATAATTTCCTCACTAATAATGGAAGAAATCAGGCGTGCTGCCTTAATATCAACCTTTCACATAATTTACTATATACAATATAAACTATATTTTATTATTTTGCAAGTAAAAATAATCACTGGTAGCACCCCATTTTTTTAAAACACCTTATGTCACTCAGAGCGAAGCGAAGAGTCTATATAGGTGCAGGGGAGCGATTTTTGCGACGCAAGGACTTTCCGACGAATAGGAAGGAATGAAAAGTCCGCAGCTGGACCGAAATTTTTATTATTGTTTAATTAGATTCTGAATGACAGTTATTACAATTATTTATATTTTTACATATATTATCAAGTAATTATAGCATTTTTAAATAAAAATGGGGTATCTCCAAAAAAATCACTATTTTATATGAAGAATATCTGTATTTTTTCAATAAAAAAAGATTTATGCAGATAAATGTATTTGTAAAATAAAATTTGTTTATATTGCTTAATACTTAAGCAAGGATATATAGAACAAATGTTGCATTTTATTAGTTATATCAAGAAAAAAATAAAAAAAATTAAAAAAATTTTTATTTTATTTTATAAATTGCAGTATGTGTTAATATTGTATTCATATCTTATTGATAAACCACAATATTTTTATCAAAAGTTACAGTAAAGATTTTTTTATATAAAATGGTATATATGATATTTTAATATAATCATCTAATTTTATATTAAAAAATAATTTAAAAGTCATAAAAAATATAATTATTTAATATTTTTATAAAAAAATAATATAGGTGCATATGCTTAAATTGCTTGACTTATTCTAAAAATTTTATTACAAATGGGAAAGAGTGGCATATAATGTATTAAAATGTCATAATATGTATAGAGAGGATTAAGTGGGGTTTTCAGGTAACTATCTGAACAAATTTGATGAAGCTGGCCGTTTAAGTCTTCCTGCAAAAATGCGTGAAGAACTCCGTGCAGGCTTTGGCAATGATGCGTTAATGGCTTATACCTTTGGCGGGATAGTGAAAGTTTATCCAAAATCCGTTTATGATATGAAAATGAAAAATATGCATGAAGCGGCAAGTAAAGATGCTGCAGCATATAAAGTATTTAGAAAAATAAGTTCATCAGCTTTTGCAATAGATATAAACAGCTCAGGCAGAATGAATATACCTGCACAAATCAGGCAGAGTGCTGATTTAAAAGAAGAATGTTATGTTATCGGAGCTTATGATGTTATAGAGCTTTGGAACAAAGATAGATGGGAAAAAGAAAGTGCTGCTTTTGATATAGATTTAGAAGATAATGCTGGTGTGTTATCAGGTTTTATGGATATGATTATTTCGGAGTAATATAAATGCATATCTCCGTTTTATATTATGAATTAATTGATAATTTAAATATTTCTGCTGATGGAATATATGTGGACTGCACTGGCGGTGGTGGAGGCCATGCCAGCTTACTGCTTGAAAGACTTGGAGACAAGGGCGCACTCATTATACTTGACAGGGATATAGATGCTGTTGCAAGGCTTAAAGATAAGTTTGCAGAAGATAAAAGAGTGGAAGTAGTACACAGTAATTTTGCAGATATAGATACTGCTCTTTTAAGCAGAAATATTGAAAAAGTAGATGGTATATATGCAGACTTTGGCGTATCATCTTTTCAGCTGCAGGAAGCTGAGCGTGGTTTTTCTTTTAGAAAAGACGGGCCGCTTGATATGCGTATGGATACTACATGTGGAGAGCCTGTAAGTGAAATAATAAATACTTATTCTGAAAGCAACCTTTCTACTATAATATTTAAATATGGAGAGGAAAGGTTTTCGCGTCAGATAGCTTCTGCTATTGTGAAAAGGCGTGCAGTAAAACCATTTTCTGCAACATTAGATTTTGCAGAAGTTGTTAAGGGTGCAATACCTAAGAAATTTTATAAAAAAGGCATAAACCCAGCAACAAAAACTTTTCAAGCTTTTAGAATATTTGTAAATGGAGAGCTTGACGCAGTAGAAACATTAATGAGTAAGATATCTTCTCTTCTAAAACCTAATGGACGGTTTGCAGCTATCTCATTCCATTCATTAGAGGATAGAATAGTAAAAGAATGGCTTAATCATTATGCAGCACCATGTACATGTCCTGACAGCTTTCCTGTATGTGTATGTGGCAAAAAGCCAGAAATGAGAGTAATAACTAGAAAACCTATTGTACCAAGTGAAAAAGAGGTAACCCAGAACCCTCTTTCCCGCAGTGCAAAATTAAGGGTAGCGGAGCGAATATAATGAGAGTAATAAGTCAAGATAGTGTAGCAGGTTTAGGTGTATCATTAGCACCTGTGATGGTTATCAGCACATTAATTTTTGTGTTTTGTATGGCAATACTTATGATATTTCGTCAGCACTGTATAAGTGAAGGTTATAAAATATCAGAACTTGCTATAGAGCTTGATAAAAAAGCATTACAGTATGAAGCTGTCTCTCAAAAATATTCTGATGCATTAAGGTGGGAAGTGCTTTTTAATAAGGCAGAAGATATGGGGTTTATTTTTCCTGTAGGCGGTAAAGTATATTATGTTCAAAAATAGCACAATATTTAAGCTGTTTAGTATATTTTCATTTGTTATCTTTGGCATAGTATTCATCAAACTGTTTTATCTGCAGATAATACAGGGTGATAAATATGAGAAAATGGTAGAAATACAGAGTGACCCAAGGTTATCTGTATTTACTGACAGAGGCTATATTTATGACAAAGAGGGCAGGCTTTTAGCAAGGAATAAAAGTGCAGGCTCTCTTTATGCATATAGAAAAAATATACCAAATAAATATGAATTTTTTAAAGCATTAGAAGAAAATGGTATAAAAGTAAGCCAGAAAACTAAAAAAGCATTAAAAGAAACAGATTCGTTTACATGGATTGCAAGACAGATTGATTTAGAAAAAGCAGAAAGGCTTGCTGATAAAATACAAGGTCTTGAATATTTTGTTGAAGATGCAAGGTTTTATCCACAAGGCTCATTAATGGCTAATATTGTGGGCTTTACTGGTTCAGATAATATAGGCAGAAGTGGTATAGAATACTTTTTAAACAGCACATTAGAAGGTAAAAAAGTTAACATTACAAGTATAAAAGATTCCAGAAGAAAAGTTATTCTTTTTGAAGATAAGGGTGAGCTTGCTCGTCCTGATACACAGGTATATTTGACTTTATCATCAAGAATACAGGCAGGTGCTGAACATATATTAAGGGAAGGTGCAAAAACTTTTGGTGCAAAAAACGGCTCTGTTGTTGCAATGGATATAAAAACAGGGGAAATCCTGCTTTCTGCTAATGTAAATAGTTTTAATCCCCATGCATACTGGAAATATCCAAGTTCATACTGGAGCAACCACAGCTTTAATTATGTTTTTGAGCCGGGTTCTATTTTTAAAACTGTAGCATTCAGCTATCTGCATAATAATGATAAGCTGGATAGAAACAGGCTTATAGATACAAGTAAAAAAATTACTATCGGAAAATATACTTATTCAGATACAAAATATTACGGCACATTAACAGTAGATGAAGTATTTACTCATTCTAGTAATATTGGTATGACTCAGCTTATTAGAAATGAAAATAATAATAAGAATGGTTTTTATAACTTTTTAATAAATTCAGGATTTGGAGAAAAAACAGGAATATATGGAGCAAGTGAAGAGGCTGGTATTGTTAAGCCGATTTCTGCATGGTCTAAAACAAGCCTTACTTCTATGGCTATTGGCTATGAGGTGCTTGTTACTCCATTACAGGTTGTTCGCTTTTATGGTGCCCTTGCAAATAACGGAATAATGGTAAACCCTAAAATTATTTCTAAAATAGTTAAAGGTAATGAAATAGCAATACCAGAGCATGTAGAAACACAGGTGTTATCAAAAGAAACTGCAAGCTATATGCTTGATTTAATGCAGAAAACTGTTGAAGATGGCACAGGTAAGAAAGCTAAAACTCAAATAACAAGAATAGCTGGTAAAACAGGGACAGCAAGGGTATATGATAATAAGGCAGGTGCATATTCTACTCAAAACTATTCAGCAAGTTTTGCAGGAGTTTTTCCTGCAGAAAATCCACAAGTAGCTATGGTGGTAGTATATGAATCACCTAGAAGTTCAATATATGGCGGTTCAACTGCTGCAGATGTTTTTAGGCAGATTGCAGAATTTATATCTACTGAAAAACATTATTTTGAACCAGAAATAGAGGTGGCAGTTCATGAAAATTAAAGAGTTGGTGGAAAAATTAAACCCAGTAAAAGTTAATTACTGCGGTAAAGAAAATATAGAAGTTAAAAATATTGCTCAGGATTCTAGAAACCCAAAAGGCACAGTATTTTTTGCATATAAAGGCGAAAGTTATGATTCTAATAAAGATGCAGAAAATATATATAAAAATGGTCAGGCAGAGTTTATTATATGCGAAGAAGAGTTAGGGGATAATATTGCTCATGCAGTTATAAAAAATGGCAGGCAGCTTTTAGCTGTTGCAGTATCTGCTTTTTATGGGGAGCCTATGAAAAAATATCGCTCTATGGCAGTTACTGGAACAAACGGTAAAACTACTTCTACATATCTTATGGAAAGCATTTTTCATGAAGCGGGTATGAAAACATGCAGAATAGGCACAACTGGTATCATGATAGACAATGAGTTTGTGGAAATAGATAATACTACCCCATCACCTGAGCTTGTATATTCAAGTCTTGCACATGGATTAGATATTGGCTGCACAGCATTAACTATGGAAGTATCAAGCCATGCACTTGCACAAGGCCGTATAAATGGTGCTTTTTTTGAAACAGCAGTATTTACTAACTTAACAGGCGACCATTTAGATTTTCATAAAAATATGGAAAACTATTTTGAGGCAAAAGCTCTGCTTTTTACAGATATTTACAGTAAATACAGAGTTGTAAATATAAGCCATGAATATGGCAGAAAATTAGCCGGCAGAATAAAAGATAACTTAATCACTTTTAATGCTTTTGATAATGACGCAGATATTTACCCAGTAAAATATACATCAACAGTGCATGGAATAGATGCAGAAATATCTGTATTTAGCAAAACAATAAATATTCACTCTATGCTTATAGGTGAATATAATTTAGAAAATATTTTAGGTGTGACAGGGGCTGCTTATTCATTAGGAATAAGTTTAGATAATATAGTTAATGGTATAAAAAATCTTAAAAATGTTCCGGGTAGGCTTGAAAAATTTAGTAATAAAAATATTACTGCATTTGTAGATTATGCTCATACTGATGATGCACTTATAAATGCAATCTCATCACTTAGGCAGGTTGCCTGTGGCAGAATAATCACTGTATTTGGAGCAGGCGGCGATAGAGATGCAACAAAGCGTCCTAGAATGGCTCGTGCTTCCACAGAGCTTTCAGATATTACTATTATTACAAGCGATAATCCAAGAACAGAAAATCCGCATAAAATAATAGATGATATTTTAAAAGGTGTGGTAGAGGGCAGCAAATATTATGTAGAAGCAGACAGGGAAAAAGCGATAGCAATGGCAGTATCTATTGCAAAAGAACATGATATTATCTTTATTGCAGGCAAAGGTCATGAAGATTATCAGATTATCGGCAAAACTAAACATCATTTTGATGACAGGCTGGTAGTGCAGAAATATCTTGGAGCATTATAATGAAAGTATCAGATATTTCAAAAAAAATCCCTGTTATTAAAAGTGAAATTATAAAGGATGAAGAAGTAAATGGTGCTTTTCTTGATTCCAGACTTGTGCATGCAGGTTCATTATTTTTTGCATGCTGCGGAGAAAAGCTGGATGGCAACTTATATGCTCAAAAAGCATTAGATTTAGGTGCTGCTGCAGTTATTATGGATAATGAAAGCATCTACAATGAAGTTAAGGGAAATAAATTATTAGTAAATGATACTTTAGAATTTATGCAGAAATTAGGAAAAATACGGTTTGATGAACTGCATAATTCAGGAAAAAGAGTGATAGCTGTTACAGGCTCTTTTGGCAAGACTGGTATGAAAGAAATGCTTAAATATATTTTCAGAGAGCAGGAAAGAGTATATGCAACAGAAGGCAATAAAAATAATATGCTTGGTGTTATGCTTACAGGCTGCGGTATAGATGACAAGGCTGGGACAGTTATAATAGAGCTTGGCTCAAATAATTTTGGCGAAATTAAAGAGTTAACAGAGATTGTCCGCCCAAATATAGCAATTGTTACAAGTGTAGGCCATGCTCATATAGGCAGGTTTAAAACATTTGAAAGGCTTATATTTGAAAAAATGTCTATAAGTGACGGCTTAACAAAAGGGGGCGAATTTATTATCCCTACAAAACTGACACCATTTGTGCCAAAAGGTGATTTTAAATTTAGAACTTTTGGTGAAAGTGCTTATTCTGGCATAAGAATTACAGAGCATACTCACCATGGTGAATATATAACTTTTAAAACAAACTTGACAAAAACTGAGTTTAGAATAAATCACCCATATATGCATATTGCAGAAAACTCACTTTGTGCTGTATATGCAGCTCTTTTATCAAATATTGATGAAGAAAAAATTGTTCGTGGTTTATTAGAATATAAATCAGCAAAAGGACATGGCAGTTTTGAAAATATTGGCGATATATTTTTGATTGATGACAGCTATAATGCAGGGTTTGAATCATTTATAACTTGTACTGAAAGTCTGCATTTAATGACTAAAACACCAAAATATGCAGTATATGGCGAAATGGGCGAAATAGAAGGGTATGAAGAAGAATTTTATAATGAAATTACTCAGCTTGCTTTTTCTTATCCTGATATTAACTTTTATCTTACAGGGAAAAGCTATGCAAAGGCAAAAGAATTAGAAAACAGAAAAATCTTTTTAACAAAAGATGACTGTATAAAAGCAGTAAAAGAAATAAAAAATGGCATAATTATAGTAAAGGCTTCAAGAGCTAAAAAGTTTGAAGATATAGTAAAAGCAATAAAAGATAAGTAGGAGCAGAGTATGCTTTATAATTTATTATACCCGCTTTCATCGCAGTTTACATTTCTGAATGTATTTCAATACATTACATTTAGGACTATGTTTGCTACATTAACGGCCTTAATCATTACAATGTTTATAGGCGATATTGTAACAGATATGCTAAAAAGGTGGAAGCTTGCTCAAATTACAAAAGGTTATGAACCAAAACGCCATAAGGCAAAAGAAGGTACACCAACTATGGGCGGTATAATGATTATTGGAACTACAGTGCTTTCTACTTTATTATGGGCAGATATTAATAACCATTATATAATACTGCTTTTAATATTATTTTTAGGCTTTGGAGCAATAGGGTTTGCTGATGATTATGTTAAAACTATTAAAAGAAACCCTGAAGGGCTGCATGGCAAAACAAAACTTGTATATGAAATTATTATATCTACAATAGTAGTTTATTTATTAATAATGCTTGATAACTCTGGTAAAGTAACAAGCATAACTTTACCATTTTTGAAAAATTTTATAATAGATATTAACTGGCTGTATCTGCCGTTTGCTGTTTTTGTAATAGTTGCATGCAGTAATGCAGTAAACTTAACTGATGGTTTAGACGGACTTGTTACAGTGCCTGCAATTACTGCCTTTGCAGTTTATGGTTTATTTGCATACATTATGAGTAACTATACATTTACAAGCTACTTATATCTGCCGCATCTTCCACAGACTGGGGAGCTGGCAGTATTCTGTGGAGCAATGTTTGGAGCAGGGCTTGGATTTTTATGGTTTAATACATTTCCTGCAACTATTTTTATGGGAGATGTTGGCTCACTATCTATAGGTGGCTCATTAGGCTTAATTGCATGTATGGTTAAACAGGAAATACTGCTTGTTATTGTTGGCGGTTTATTTGTAGTAGAAGCATTATCTGTAATATTACAGGTAGGTTATTTTAAAATTACACATGGTAAAAGGCTTTTTAGAATGGCACCACTTCACCACCATTTTGAACTAAAAGGCTGGAGTGAGCCAAAAATTATTATCAGGTTTTGGATAATAACATTTATACTTGCAATACTTGCAATAAGCACACTTAAATTAAGGTAGGTTATAGTATGAAAGCTGCAATTATAGGATACGGCAAAAGCGGTGCCGCAGCAGAAAAATTATTAAGGTTAAAAGGCTTTGAAAATATTGATATTTTTGATGATAAAGCAGAGCAGTATGCAAATATTTCAGAATATAAAAATGAATATAAATTAACATGTGTAAGCCCGGGTATTGATTTAAATAAATATACAAATATCAGCGGTAATATTACAAGTGAAATAGAGCTTGCATATGAAAAAATGGATAAAAATGCAAAAATTATTGCAATTACAGGTACAAACGGCAAATCTACTACTACTCACTTAACTGCTCAGATAATTAATAATGCAGGGAAAAAGGCTGTTTCATGTGGAAATATTGGCTATCCTTATAGTAAAGCAGTTTTAGAAAAAGATGTAGAAGTATATGTTATAGAGTTATCCAGCTTTCAAATAGAGCTTTTAAAAAATTTTAATGCAGTTTCCGGCTGTATTATAAATGTAACGCAGGACCATTTAGATAGATACGGCACTATGGATAAATATTATAAAGCAAAACTAATGCTTTTAAATTTTATAGATAAAAATGGCTTATTTGTAACAAATACTGATAAAATAATAAAAACAGAAGTAGAAAAATATAATATAGAAACTAAATATATTGATGATGATTTAAAAGTATTTCCAAAATATTTGGGGAGAATATTAGATTTTAGCAAATTTAGTGCAGACACTTCTAAATTCAAGCTGTTTGGAAAACATAACCTTATAAACTTATCATTCGCCTTAACTATGGCAGATAAAGTGTGTGATTTTAAAGGTGATGTATCTTACTTGTTAGAAAATTTAACAAGTATGCCACACAGAACTGAGCTGACAGCTGAAATAAATGGTGTTAAATGGATAAATGACTCTAAGGCAACAAATGTAGATTCTGTTTATACTGCCCTTAAAAGCATAGAAAAGCCATCTATTTTACTAATAGGTGGCAGAGATAAAAAAAGTGATTACAGGCCACTTGTGGACTTAATAAATAAAAATATAAGCAAGATATGTTATTTTGGTGAAGCAGCTGATTTAATTAAAAATCAGATTTCATCACTTTTAAAAGGTGTAGAAGAAGAAAGTTATGACAGTTTGAAAAACTGTGTATATTCACTTGCAAAGAATACTGCATCAGGCACAACTATATTACTTTCCCCAGCCTGCACAAGTTTTGATGAGTTTAAAAGCTATGAGGACAGGGGCGAAAAATTTAGAGAATATGTGCTTGAATATACTAAATAATGGAGTAAGTATATGATAAATATTAAAGATATTCGTTTTCAGATACTTAGCATATGTGCACTGCTTATTATGATAGGGCTTATTTTTATATACAATACAAGTGCGCCGCAGGCAATAAGACTTGAAAAACATGAGCTTTATTTTTTCATTAAGCAGTTTATTCATGTTATAATAGGCTTTATAGCCTTAATGATAGCATATAAAATACCTTTAGAATTTTACAGAAGGTTTGTAATGCCTATATTTTTTATTACACTTCTGCTTTTAATTGTAGTATTTTTTATGCCGGGAGCAAATGGAGCAAAAAGATGGATATATCTTCCTTTTTTAACTTTTCAGCCTTCAGAGATTGCAAAATTTACAGTTGTGCTTTATTTAGCCCATTATTTAGATAAAAAAAATGACAAAATGTGGGATTTTATGACTGGATTTCTGCCTGCTACACTGCTTGTAGGTATATTAGCAGCCTTAATCATTGTAGAGCCGGATTTTGGAACAACTACATTAATAGTTATTGTTGCTTTTACAATGTTTATAGTTGGTGGAGCAAGACTTACCCATATTTTTGGTATAATAGGTATAGTTCTTCCAGTATTAGTGGCAGCACTGCTTGCAGGGGAATACAGGAAAGCAAGACTTTTAAACTTTTTAGACCCATGGCAGGACCAGTATGGTGTAGGCTATCAATTAATTCAGAGCCTTGCATCAGTTGGCAGCGGCGGTTTATTTGGCAGAGGGCTTGGAAACTCTACACAAAAACTTTTCTTTCTGCCTGAAGCACATACTGACTTTATATATGCAATTATTGCAGAAGAAACAGGGCTTATTGGAGCAAGCATAGTTTTTCTTATAATAGTATTTTTATTTAGGAAAAACTTACAGGCTGCTTTTATCCATGAAGATAAATTTAAAAGACTGCTTGTTTTTGGTCTTTCCTTTTTAATATTTGTACAAAGTTTTGTACATGTATTTGTTGTAATTGGTCTGCTTCCTACAAAAGGCTTAACACTTCCTTTTGTATCATATGGTGGCTCGGCTATTGTTGTTACAATGTTTTTTATAGGTGTAATTTTACGGTCAATAGATGAGGCATAAGAAAAAATGAAGGTAGTATTTGCAGGCGGCGGCACTGGCGGGCATTTATATCCTGCTGTTGCAATTAGTGAGCAGTTAAAAAAGCATAATATAGATTATTATTTTATGGTATCAGACAGGGGCATAGAAAGAAATATTTTACGCCCTTTAAACTGTAAGTTTGAAGAACAGAAAGTGTCTGCTTATATGAGTCAGTCACTAACTGGCAAAATAAAAGCAGTGTTTAATATGATAAAAGCTACAGGCAGAGCATTAAAGGTAGTGCAGAAAGGTGATAAAGTAATATTAACTGGTGGTTTTGCTGCTGCACCTTCTGCAATAGCTGCTATTTTAAAAGGCTGCGACTTATATCTCCATGAGCAGAACAGTGTAATGGGGCTTGTTAATAGAATATTTGCAAGGTTTAGCAAAAAAGTATTTTTATCCTTTGAAAATACTAAAAATGCAAAAGGTAACTTAATTGTTACAGGCAACCCTGTAAGAGAAGTTTTTTATAATATGGCACCTAAAAAAGATTATACTGGCAGTCTGCTTATTTTAGGCGGCTCTCAAGGAAGCAGAAAAATAAACAAATTAATTTCATCATCAATTGATGAGATAATTAAGTTAGGCTTTAATGTTACTCATCAGTGCGGTGCAAAGCTGTATGATGAAACAATGCAGATGTATGGCAGTAAGTTAGATGAATATAATGACAGGCTTATTTTAAAGCCTTATATAGAAAATGCAGTTGATGAAATGGGCAAGGCTGATATTATAGTTTCCCGCTCTGGAGCTGGTGCTGTTTTTGAAATAAAAGCATTAAGATGTGCGGCAGTATATATACCATATGCTGCAGCCAGCGAAAATCATCAGTATTATAATGCATTAGAAGAAAAAAATAAAGGATGCTGCATAATATTAGAAGAAGATAAGGCAGATACTGCTTCACTTAAAGATGCTTTAATGGAAATAAAAGATAATATTGCAGTTTTCAGGGCAAATTTAGAAAAAAGCCCTGTGCAGAGAAGCAGTGAGATTATATTTAAAGAATTAGATATTATGTAGATGGAGTGTAGAATTGAATAGTGTATTTGGCAGATTTTCCCATATACATTTTGTAGGTATAGGCGGTATCGGAATGAGCGGTATTGCTGAAGTGCTGCATAATATGGGGTTTATAGTTACTGGTTCAGACATAAGCGAAAATGCTAATGTGAAAATGCTTAGAGATATGGGCATTAAAATAAGCATAGGTCATGATGCAGCGAATGTGGAAGGAGCAGATGTAATAGTTTATACAAGTGCAGCCCGTGATGATAACCCTGAGCTTGTAAAAGCAAGGCAGGAAAGAAAACCAGTTATTAAGCGTGGCGAAATGCTTTCTGAGCTTATGCGGTTAAAGTTTGCAGTAGCTGTTGCAGGCTCTCATGGTAAAACTACAACTACTTCTATGGTGGCAGAGATTGTGAAAGCTGCTAAATTAGACCCTACTATATTAATAGGCGGCAGATTAAACAGCACTAACAATAATGCAAGCTATGGCAAAAGTAATATAATGATTGCAGAAGCAGACGAAAGCGACAGGTCATTTTTAATGCTTTATCCATCTATTGCTATTATTACAAATATAGACCATGAACATATGGAAAGCTATAAAGATTTTGATGATGTAAAGACGAGCTTTACAGAGTTTGCTAATATGGTGCCTTTTTATGGAGCAAGTGTACTTTGTATTGATAATAATAATGTGGCAGATATTATTCCAAACATTACAAAAAGATTTATTACTTACGGCACAAAAGCTCAGGCAGATATTAGAGCAGTAAATATTAAAAAAGATGGATTTAGTGTATCTTATGATGTTAAAAAAGGGGAAGAGATTTTAGGTCATATAGATATAAATCTTCCGGGCGATCATATTGTATTAAACTCTCTTGCAGCATTAACAGCTGCTATGGAAATGGGTATAGAGTTTGATGTAATTGCAGAAACTCTTAAAAGTTTTTCAGGTGTACAGAGAAGAATGTCTATAAGATATAAAAGCAGTAAATATATCGTTATAGATGATTACGGCCACCACCCAACAGAAATCGCAACTACATTAAAAGCTGTTCGTGAAGCAAGCCCTGAAAGCAGTATTGTGGTTATATTCCAGCCACACAGATATACAAGAACAAGAGATTTAATGAGCGATTTTGCAAAATGTTTTATGGACGCAGATAAACTCTATATTACAGATATATATGCAGCAAGTGAAAAATCTATTGAAGGCATAACAGCAGAAAAATTAATTGGAGAAGTAAAAAATCATGGATTTAAAGATGTATCATATCTTCCAAATTTAAATGATTTCCTACCCTGCCTTAATGAAAACAGTGATAAACATACAATTATTATGACTTTTGGTGCAGGCAGTATTACAAATTTTTCATTTGTAGCTGCAGATTATTTAAAAGAAAGGGGTAAATAATGGATAAAAACAGTAAAATATGTGTTATTTACGGTGGAATGAGTGCAGAAAGAGAAGTATCCCTTAAAAGTGGGAAAAATATGGCAGATGCTCTTTTAAAAAATTTCCCAAATGTTACTTTAATTGATGCAGATTTTTCTTTGGCTGAAAAAATATCAGCATTAAAACCTGATTTATGTGTTATTGCACTGCATGGTACATACGGAGAAGACGGCTGTGTTCAAGGTATGCTTGAAATGATGGGAATACCTTATACTGGTGCTGGTGTTGCTGCAAGTGCTGTTGCTTTTGATAAACTTTTAGCAAAACATACATTTATTGACTATAAACTTCCAACACCAAAATATACTATATTAAAAGAAGGTGATACAGAGCCGCCATTTATGCCATGTGTTGTGAAACCAGCAAGACAGGGTTCAAGTATTGGGGTAACAATAGTTAAAGATAAAAAAGACTATGCAGCAGCTGTGAAAGCTGCATTTAAATATGACAGTAAAGTATTATGTGAAGAATTTATAGATGGTAAAGAACTGACTATTCCTGTTATGGAGGGGGAGGCATTCCCACCTATATGGATACGCCCTAAAAAAGGCTTTTATAACTATGAAAATAAATATACTGCCGGTATGACAGAATATTTACTTGATACTGGTTTAAGTTCATCAAGGCTTAAAACCTTAAAAAAACTTGCAGTGCAGGCTTATCATGCATGCGGGTGCAGGTCTATGGCAAGGATAGATTTTATTGCAACAGATAAAAAATTTTATGTAATAGAAGTAAATACTGTTCCTGGTATGACTGCCACTTCCCTTGTGCCAAAATCTGCCAGTAAACTAGGTATTTCTTTTGATGAAATTGTAAAAAGAATTGCAGAAAGTGCATCACTTGATAACAAATAAAGGAAGGGGATAGGATAATGAAAGGCGGCATTATCAAACTTGTATTATTATCAGGGCTTGTAATTTGTGTAGGCTTTGGTGCTGCAACAATAGTTAATAAAATAAAGCAGACTAATGTATTTGTCATTAAAAGTGTAGAAGTGCAGGGTGTGATAAATGCAGACAGGCAGGCTATTAAAAAAATAGGTGCTCAGTTTATAGGGCTTAACCTTTTTGACAGCAGGCTGAAAGAAACTATTGTTTCAGATGATCCATGGGTACAGCGAATAATAGCAAGTAAAGTATTACCTGATAAAGTTAACTTAATAGTTTATGAGGAAAAAGCATTATTTCCTTTTAAAAACAGGCAGAACAAGTGTTTTGTATTTACTGGCAGCGGCAAAGAGATGGCTGCAAACTGTGATAATGTAAAGATAAAAACAGAAAACAAAATTCATTTTGATAATGCTATGAAGTTTGCTGCTATTTTAGAGCAGATGCCAGAACTTAGAGATAAGCAGATTATTTTAAAAGATTACAGTTTTGAAGTAGTAATGGATAAAGAAGTGCTGCACTGTCCTTATGATTATGAGCTTTTAAAAAACAATTATGCATTATATGAAAGCACAATTAAAGAAAGATATAAAAGCATTGAATATGCTGATTTAACTGTAAATAATAGAATATATGTAAAGGGGGTGCTCCATGCCTCATAAGGATAATATTTATGTAGGGCTGGATATTGGTACAACAAAAGTATGCACAGTTGTTGCCCGCCAAAATGCAGAGGGCGGTATTGATATTATTGGGCTTGGTTCAGCTCCAAGCACAGGTATCCGCAAAGGTGTTGTTGTAAATATTGATTCTACTGTTAAGGCAATAAAAGATTCTGTTGCTATGGCAGAAAGAATGAGTGGTGTTACAATTAAAAGTGTATGTGCAGGTATAGCAGGCGGCCATATTGAAAGTTTTAATGAAAATGGTGTTGTAGCTGTAAAAAATGGTGAGGTTACTGCTCAAGATGTAGCAAGAGTAATAGAATCAGCTTCAGCTAAAAATATACCAGTAGGCTATGAAGTGCTGCATATTCTTCCACAGCAGTTTAAGCTGGACGGGCAGGACGAAATAAAAGATCCGATAGGTATGAGTGGTGTCCGTTTAGAAGTTGATGTGCATATTGTTACAGGTGCAGTTTCTTCAGCTGCAAATATTACTAAATCATGCTCAAAGGCAGGTATTGCAGTAGAAGATATTTATTTAGAGCAGCTGGCATCAAGCGAGGCTGTATTAACTGATGAAGAAAGAGAGATTGGTGTTTGCTTAATTGACGGTGGCGGTGGCACAACTGATATGGCTGTATTTAACAGAGGTGCATGCTACCACACAGCTGTTTTACAGATAGGCGGTAATAACTTTACAAGAGATTTAACAAGCGGTCTTTCTACAAGTGAGGCAGAAGCAGAAAGAATTAAAATAACAGAAGGCTGTGTTTTAACTGACTTAGTAGGGCCTGATGAAGTAATAAGTGTGCCTTCAGTTGGCGGCAGACCTCCACGAACTATATCTAAATCGGTTATGGCACAAATTCTGCAGTTAAGAGCTGAAGAAATATGTGAGCTGTTTTTAGGCGAGCTTAAAAATAAAAAATTAATAGATATGCTGCCTGCAGGTGTAGTGATGACTGGCGGTATGTCAAACTTTAAAGGTATTGAAGAGCTTGCTTCCCATGTTTTAGGGTTAAATGTGAGAGTAGGTCACCCAGTTAATATTGGCGGGCTTTCTGACCAGGTAAATAATCCTATATATGCAACAGCAGTGGGACTTGCAAAACTTCATGCTAAAAAAGGTCATTCACAAAACCTAATAAGCAGTGATTATAGTGAAGACGGATTATTTAAAAAAGTCGGAGATAGAATGAAAGACTGGTTAAAAGAGTTTTTCTAAAAGTAAATTATATAGTAAGTAAATAAAAAGTAAATAAATAAAAAATCAAATGCTGTTATTTATTATGGCGGAAAATAACGGCAAAAGGGGATATTATATGGACGATTTATTTTTAAATGAACAAATACCTTATGAACATGGTGCAGTTATCAAGGTAGTAGGTGTAGGCGGTGCAGGTGGCAACGCAGTGGCAAATATGGTTGCAGCAGATATTGGCAATGTGGAATATATTGCAGTAAATACTGATGCACAGGCTTTAAAAGCAAGTGGTGCAAGTACTTCTATACTTATTAGTAAATTAGGTTTAGGTGCAGGCGGCAGACCTGAAAAAGGTAAAGAATATGCACTTGAAGCAATTGATGAAATTAGAAACGCTATTAAAGGCGCAGATATGGTATTTATTACTGCTGGTATGGGCGGCGGTACAGGAACAGGGGCAGCTCCAGTTATTGCAGCAGAAGCAAAAGCAAGCGGTGCATTAACTGTTGCAGTAGTTTCTACTCCACATACAACTGCAGGTGTTAGAAGAATTAATATTGCAAAAGAAGGCTTAGCAGAACTTATTAACTATGTAGATTCTTATATAGTAGTTCCAAACGATGGTATGCAGGATGCAGGCCACAAACTTACACATAAAGAAGCATTAAGAATGGCTGATGATGTTCTTCGCCAAAGTATTCAAGGAATATGCGAAATAGCTGGTGTTAGAGGCCATATTAATATTGACTTTGCCGATGTTAGAACAGCTATGGGACAGCAGGGTAAAGCTGTTATGGGTATAGGTACAGCAGGCGGCGATAACAGAGCTAAACAGGCTTTTGAAAATGCATTAAAAAGCCCGCTTTTATCAGATACTAATATTAAAGGTGCTTACGCAGTTTTATTAAATATTTCTGGCAATGAAGATGATTTATTAATGGATGAAGTAGCTGAAATTCAGGCTCTTGTAAATGAGCATGCAGGTAACGATGCATTAATTATTGACGGTATCGGTTATGATGACAGAACTGACGGCACTATATCTGTAACAATTGTTGCAAC
Source organism: uncultured Mucispirillum sp. (assembly GCA_944323205.1). GTDB lineage: Bacteria > Chrysiogenota > Deferribacteres > Deferribacterales > Mucispirillaceae > Mucispirillum. The sequence continues at coordinate 119,518 of CALURO010000002.1, forward strand.
TGGTATTAATAATGGCAAAGGTGCAGAAAATTTAACAAAAGTAGATGAAATTAAAAAGGCAAAACCAACTGGTGCAGTAGTTACAAGCATGCAGGATAAACTTAAAAAAATATCTAAGGAAGACCATAATCTTCAAGGTATAAGCAATAGATTAAATGAAGATTATTTTGAAATACCAACATATTTAAGGAAACAAAACGACTAATATGAATATCGTCCATTTAATCAATGTGCGGTGGTTTAATGCCACCGCATGGTATGCTTTTAGGTTAATAGAAAGCGGTATACTTGCAGGTGATAAGGCAGCTGTTGCAGGGCTTTATGATTCTCCAGTAATTAAGAAGGCAAAAGAATTAGGGGTAAAGACTGTTGAAGCACCATTTACTTCTAATAACTTTTTTGAATTTTTTAAAAACCTGAAAAAAATACACAAGTTGATTAAGGATATAGATGCAGATGTGCTTGTATGCCACAGGGGCGAAATGTTTTGGATAATAGCTCTTGATAAGTTTATATTTAGAAGAAAATATAAACTAATAAGGGTGCGTGGTGATGTAAGACCGCCTAAAACTGATATATTCAGTAAATTTACCCATAATATTGCATGCAGTCATATTATTACTTCTGCAGAGTTTATTAGAAAATTTTTTATTGAAAAAGTAAAAACTAAGGCAAGCCATGTAGATACGATTTATGGTGGTGTAAATAGAAAAGTTTTTTATAAAGATGATGAAAAACGAAAGAATATAAGGCAGTATTACAATTTTAAAGATGATGATTATGTAGTAAGTGTTGTAGGCAGGTTTGACCCAGTAAAAGGCCATGAAATATTTTTAAAAGCATGTGGTGCTGCATATAAAAATGGTTTAAAGGAATTAAAAATTATACTTGCAGGCTTTCCTGAAAATATATCTGTGCAGGAAATTGAGCAGATGATAGAAGATAATGGCTTAAAAGATATAACTATTATTACAGGTAAAGTTGATGATATTACAGGAATAATGAATGCATCAGATTTAGGGGTAATATCTTCTTTGGGCAGTGAAGCTGTATGTAGAGTTGCTATGGAGTTTATGGCATGCGGAGTGCCTGTTATATCAAGCAATGCAGGGGTGCTTCCTGAAATGCTTCCAAGTGAATTTAGATATGATTTATATGATGATGAAAGGCTCGCTTTTTTAATAAAAGAGAAAAAAGGCTTTATAAAAATTTATGACCAGAATGATTTTTATAATAAATTTATAGAAAAAATAAGCAGGTAAAATATATATTTAAATACAGCCTTGTTCATTATATAATCAAATTTATAAATTATCATAAATTATATATATCTACTATGAAGACATGAGCTTTTGCGAAGTATCTTATTTATATTTTAAGATTCTTCGCTTTTGCTCAAATATAAATATATTTATTAAGTTTATTTCTATACTTATCTTCCCATTACTTTTTTAATAACAGCAGTATTTCTCCACAATATAAAGCCTAATATAAGTGTAGCAGTTTCAGCAAGTGGCACTGCAATATAAATGCCTGTTTCTTCAAAAAATAAAGGCATAGTAAATATAAAAATCACAGGCAGTATTAATCCCCTAGATAATGCCACTACAACAGAATGAAGTGGTTTTTGAAAAGCTGTAAAAGAAGAACTGTATACCATATTTAAACCAAGAATTAAAAAAGCATATTTCATATAATCTGCAAAGACAAGAGCAATATCAAAAGCATCTTTATCTGTTACAGGGTTTAAAAGTGTTGCTATTATTTTTTCAGGTATAAATGTAAATAATGCAAAAACAGAAGCACCAATAAATATTACAGAAATACGAGAAAGAGATAATATTTTTTGTATTCTTTTATACTGCATAGCACCATAGTTTATAGAGATTAATGGCACAAGGGAATCACCTACTGCATAACAGAGCATATTTGTTGCCCATAAAGCATAGTTTATTACAGCAAATGCTTCTACACCATAAGTGCCAAGGTTCTGCACCATTATATTATTAAATAAGTATGCAACAACAGCAACAGATGCTTCACTTAAAAGCTCAGATGAGCCGTTATATGAAGCATATATTATTTCTTTCCATTTTCCTATTTGTTTTGTTAAATACACTCTGCCTTTTTTTAGTATAAAGTGAAATAACATTAAGAATGTAGAAGTCATAAATGAAATCCCTGTTCCAAGTGCTGCACCAGATATACCCATATTCATTTTTACTATAAAAATATAGTCAAGTATAAAGTTTAATACTGCACCAAAAAGGACAGCAGTAGAAGCAAGATATGGGTTGCCGTCAGTTCTTATTATTACAGAGAGCGAATATTCTAATGCCTGAAATAAAAAGAAAATAGATACCATTTTAAGATATGGCACAGCATACACCATTATTTCATCATTAGCACCTAAAAGCCTTGATACTTCTTCACTGAATATAAAACACAAAACAGTAAAAAATAGTGATATTACAGTTATAGTTATCATTACTTTTGTAAAAACGGCTGATGCTTTATTTACTTTTCCTTCTCCAAGATATGTGCCAATAAGCACAGCAGCACCAATTGTAAGCATAATAGAAATACCAAATACTACTGTTATAAGTGGGATAATTATATTGACAGCAGCAAGAGCAACACTGTTTACATAGTTACCTACAAAATAACCATCAACTAGTGCAACAGAGCTCATAGCAATAAGCCCTACCATATTTGGTAAAGTAAACTTAAAAAAAGTTTTGTAAATATTGCCTGATGCAATTTCTAATTCATTATATTTCATAATATCACCTCTTTAATAAAAATTTTCTACTTAACATAAATAAAGTAGATGCAAATAATAAAGTCATAAATTCGCTTACAGGAAATGCTATATAAATACCTGTTTTTCCAAGTATATATGGTAAAGTTAAAATCATAGCAGATGGCAGTATAAGAGCATCTAAAACTGCTATAACAGATGATTCCTTTGGTCTTAACATTGCAGTAAAATAAGCGGATAATATCATATTAGTGCCGCTGAATAAAAAGCCCCATTTTATAAAAGACATAAACTCTACTGCCATTATAAAAGAATTTGAATCTTTGTTTGTAATAAATAGACCAGTAAGATTTTCATCAAATAATGTTGCGATTATAAATAATAAAATCCCATTTACAGATGAAAAAATAATACCAATTTTTAAAAACTTTTTTATACGAGTAAAATTACCTGCTCCATAATTTGTAGATATTAATGGGTTTAATGCATCTGCTGTTCCGTAAAATATTGTTCCTGCAATCCACATTAAATAATTAATAGCAGCAAATGCAGCAACACCTTCTTCATATGCATATTTCATTATAATAATATTAAAAAGTGCCATAGTGAAACCAATGGATATTTCATTTAAAAATTCAGAAAATCCATTAAAGCTTGTTTTTATAATTCCTTTTAAATCTTTAATTTTTATAAATTTTAAAACACCTTTTCTTAATAGAAAATGTATAACCATTATTAAAAAACATACTGTAAATGATATACCTGTGGCATAAGCTGCACCAGTTAGTCCATAGCCCATAACAGCAATAAAAATATAGTCTAGAATAACATTAGTTACTGCACCTGTTATAATTGCAAATGATGCAGTAAAAGGAAACCCATCTACTCTTGCAAAAACAGTTAAGCTGTACCCTATTGTATTAAAAAATATAAAAGGTATTAAAGTTTCAATGTATTTTGCTGCCAGTGGTGTTGTTATATCGCTTCCGCCAATTTTTTTAATTATATCTTCTGCAAAAAAATAAAATATTATAATTACTAATGCAGATAACAAAGCTATTGTTACAATAGATTTTGTAAATATATGGCATGCTTTATTAATTTGTTTTTCACCAAGATATTTTCCTGCTGCTACTGCCCCTCCTATTGTAACCATTATAGAAATACCCCATACAAAACTAAAAACAGGGTTTGCTATATTAACAGCGGCAAGATTTAATTCACCAGCATACATACCTATAAATACAGCATCAACTATACCAGCTGAGCTGTATATTAACAGACCAAAAATATTAGGCAAAGCATACTTAAAAAACAGATATATTTCATTTAATGTTGTTATATCTGACTGTTGTTTATTCATAAATATAATCCTAAAATAATATTTAAATATACATATGTATATTATGATGAGCCTTTGAAAATATATTGAAGAAAATTTAAAAAAAATATTATTTATAATTTAAAAATTTACAAAAGCCCAATATTACAGATAAGATATTCCTACCTGTATGTTGTAAAGTAGTATTTTTTACATATAAAAATATAGAAAAATACTGTTTGAATTAAAAAAGAATATGAAGTGGTGGTTTAATAAAAAACCTGTCAAAAGATAGTTTAGAAAAAAGTGAGTATTGTGGATATAAATTCATAATTTTAGTCCTTATATTATCCAATCTAACACATTTATAAAGTAATGTCAAATAAAAAAAATAAATTTAAAAAATCTATCTTTTTTATTGACATATAAGTCATATACCGCTATCTTCCATTTCAAGTAGTTATGTATTAAGTAACTGTATTACAGTACGAAGGGTTAAAGTTATGGACTTTCAAAGTTTTTCAGACAAAATCGCAGGTCTTGATTATAACAGATTAAAACAGGACGCTCTCTTATGCAGAGGTGATATTCTTACTATGACAACACTTGCAGCAAGCGGTCACCCTGGCGGTTCCATGTCTTCAATTGATGCACTTTTAACAGTTTACAACATCGCAAATATTAACCGCAATAATCTTCATGATTTAAACAGAGATAGAATTTTTGTTTCTCATGGTCATATATCACCTGCAGTTTATTCTTGTCTTGCAAGGAAGGGTATTTTACCACAGGACGAATATATTGCATATTTTAGAAAGGCTGGCAGTATGTATGAAGGTCATATTGAACGCTCTATTCCCGGTGTTGAGTGGACAACAGGTAATCTTGGTCAGGGGCTTTCTGCAGCATGTGGTGCAGCCGTTGCAGGAAAAGTTAATGGCAATGAGTTTGATATTTATGTATTTATGGGTGACGGAGAGCATGAAAAAGGCCAGATTACAGAAGCAAGAAGATTTGCTGTTAAATATAACCTTTCAAATATTACTGTAATAGTAGATTATAATACATTGCAAATATCTGGCGACATTTCTAATGTTATGCCTTCAATGAATATTGCAGAAAGTTACAAATCAGACGGCTGGGAAGTATTGCAGATAGACGGTCATAATTTTAAAGAAATAGCTGCTGCTTTATTAAAAGCAAAATCATGCAGTAAGCCTGTATGTATTATAGCAGAAACTGCAATGGGCAGCGGTGTTTCTTTTATGGAGCATAAAGCAGGCTTCCATGGTGCACCACTTTCAGAAGAGCAGTATTATGAAGCTATGAAAGAGTTAAAATTAGAGCCAACTCTTGAAAAATATAAAGAAATGCGTAAAGGCTTTATGTGGGCAGCTCCACATATAAAAGCTGAAAATCCTAAAATAAATATAAACCCAGGCAGCCGTATTATGTATAATGCAGATGTTAAAACAGATAATAGAAGTGCTTTTGGTGCTGCCTTATTAGATTTAGTAAAATTAAATAAATCTGAAGGATATACAGATGTTGTTGTTTTTGACTGTGATTTAGCTGGCTCTGTAAAAACAAATGGTGTAGAAAAAAACTACCCTGAAAATTTCTTCCAGTGCGGTATTTCAGAACATCATACAGCAGTATGTGCTGGTGCTGCGTCAGTTAATGGTGTTATAAGCTTTTTTGCAGATTTTGGTATGTTTGGTGTTGATGAAGTTTATAACCAGCAGCGTTTAAATGAAATCAACTCCGCTAATATAAAAGTAGTTACTACCCATGTAGGCATAGATGTTGGCGAAGACGGCAAAACTCACATGTGTATAGACTATATAGGGCTTTTAAGAAATATATTTGATTTTAAAATAATTGTGCCTGCTGACCCTAATCAAGTTGATATTGTTATAAGATATGCAGCAAAAGAACATGGCAATTTTCATGTGGCTATGGGCAGGTCAAAAATACCTGTAATTACAAAAGAAGACGGCTCAGTATTTTTTAATGAAGATTATATATATCATTATGGGCAAACTGATGTTATAAGGCAGGGCAGTGATGGTGCAGTATTAGCTTACGGCTCAACTTTATACAGAGCAGTTCATGTGCATGATATATTAAAATCAAAAGGCTTAAATTTTGCAGTTATTAATGTGCCAAGCCCTGCATATATAAATGATGAAGCATTTAATAAAATAGCAGAATATAAAAAAATATTTACTTATGAAGACCATATTTCATCAACTGGTTTATTTGGCACAATAGCTAATATGGCTTTAAGCAGAAAGAAATTTATAGATGTATCATATTTTGGTGTTAATGAGTTTCCAATGTCTGGTAAATCTGATGAAGTATATGATATGCTTTCATTAAGCCCTGAAAAAGTTGCAGAAAATATTCTTAAAGAAATGGGTGCATAGTTGATAATTTCTGGAAGAAACCCTGTAATAGAAGCGAAAAAATGCGGTAAAGCTAAAAAGATAATTGTCAGACAGGGGGCAAGTATCCATTTTGATAATATAAATATACCTTTTGAAGTGCTGGGTAGACGAGCTTTTGAAGAAAAATACGGCACAGAAACTCAAGGTGTAGTGTGTGAGGTAGATGATTTTGAATATACAGATTTAAAAGATATTCTTAAAAAATCATCATCTATTCAAGGCATAGTATTTTTAGATAAAATACAGGACCCCCATAATTTTGGTGCAGTAATAAGAGCCTGCCACTGCTTTGGCATAAGGCATATTATTGTTCCACGACATGACCAGGCGCGTGTCAGCCCTGCTGTATATAAAGCAAGTGCTGGCTCATTGTTTTATACAGAAATATGCGAAGTTGTAAATCTTGGGCAGGCAGTAGATGAGTTTAAAAACAAAGGTTTTTCTATTGCAGCAGCAGATATTAATGGTGATATTAACTTAAAATCAACATCAAGTATTGTAAAATTTCCACTTGGTGTTATAATAGGCTCAGAGGGCAGGGGTATTAGAGAAAGTATCCTTGAAAGAGCCGATTATAAACTTAAAATTGGTATGGTATCTGATATAGATTCTCTTAATGCATCTATGAGCTGTGCTGTTATACTTTATCAGCTTTTCAGCAGGTAACAGGTAATATATGGCAGTTGTCAGGCTTGCAGTAGAAGGCAGGGTGAAAGATAAGATTATACTAGATTTTATCAGCGAATACCAAAAACGCCTTTCCCCATATTTTAAGCTGGAGCTTTTAGAACTGGGGGAAGGGGGCAGATATTTTGAAAAATTAAGTAAACAGCAGGCTGCATCTGAAATATTTATTGCAATGGATGCAGGCGGTAAAAAGTTTACAAGCGAAGGGTTTGCAGAATGGTTTGATGCTAAACGCAGCCTTTCAAAAAATATAACTTTTGTAATAGGTGAGGCAACAGGGCTGTCTAAGAAGGCGAAAGCAGCAGCATGTGAATTTATATCCCTTTCTGATATGACATTTTCATATAAGCTAAGTCTTATGGTTATGGCAGAGCAGATATACAGGGCTGTAACAATTATCACAGGTCACCCCTATCACAAGTAGGAGCGTAAGATGGATAAGGCGACTAAGGAGCATTTCCGCGAAAAACTACTTGCTATGAAACAAGAGCTTATTGAAGCACTAAACAGCAAGTATAACGAAGCATTAGAGCTTGGTTCTGACGGTATTCAGGATACAGCAGATGAAGCATATAATCTTTATAATAAGAATATTATGCTTGGCAGAGTTGAAACAGATGCTCTTAAACTAAGACTTGTTGATCAGGCTTTGCAGAGAATTGAAAATGATACATATGGAGTATGTATAGAATGTGAGGAAGAAATAAGTCCTCGCAGACTTGAGTATGTTCCATTTGCAAGATACTGCACAGAATGTAAAAGTGAGCTGGAGAAAAAAGGCTTAATTAAAATGTAGTATAGCTTTTTTTAAGGGGCATTTTTCCCCCTTTTGAATATATAAGAGCTGCCTTATTTTACATAAGGCAGCCATGCTGTATTTTATATCTGTTGTCTGATATTGTTTTTCACTTATTATTTTCGTAATAAGTATAGTTTCGTTCGCTCTAAAATACATAAATTTTTTCTCATTTCTATATTATAAAATAATACATTTATATTTTAAATACTTTTATTTTATGATATTGCAAAATATTCAATATTTTATGGGTTTGTATTCCTGCCGTATACATTAATAAATATTATTTCAGCATTAGTTCCAATTCTTACAGGCGGGCCCCAAAGCCCTATACCGCTTGATACTATGTAGTAAAACCCATCATCTAAAAACATACCGTGTGCAAGGTATGAAATTTTACGAACTAATAAATTAAGTGGGAATGTTTGGCCGTCATGAGTATGCCCTGAAATTTGTATATCAGCATTTATTTTTTTACCGTCTTCTATTCCTTTTGGCACATGGTCAAGTATAATTACTGGTTTAGTTTTATCTTCTACTTTTTCATAAAGAGCTTGAATATTTTGTCTTTTACTGCCGTCATCATTAGTATGACGCAGGCTGTCCCTGCCTATAATGTAAAAACCTTTTTCTGAAATATATGTTACATTATCTATCAGCATATTAATATCTGCCTGTGCCAGCAAATTTTTTATTGCTGCAGCATCTGCACTGTAATAATCATGGTTGCCCATAACTGCATAAACACCAAGTGGAGCATTTAATTTTTTTAATTCATCAAGATGTGCCTGAGTTAAATCTTCTATATTATGGTCAATAATATCACCTATAATAAAAATTATATCAGGCTTTAGATTATTAATAATGCTTACTTCTTTGCCAAGTCTTTTATGGCTCATATCTGCACCAATATGCAAATCAGAAAATGCAGCTATTTTAAAATTTTCTTTTAAATCTTTTTTTAAAGTAATATTATATTCTGTAATTTTTGTATCATGGCTGTTTATATATCCATAGATTGTTGTAATAAGTGTAAGAAGCAGCACAATAGACAGCTGAACTGTATGGCTTAAAAATGGAGCATTAAACAGTTTAAAAATAAGCCTGATAATATCTGTTGCTATAAGATACATAAAAAGATAATTAGTAAAGGCAAGTATTAAATGTGTTGCAAAAACAATGCTGTTTGGTACATGCAGGCCAAATGTTCTAACTAAAACCCTTGCAATTAAAAAAGTGCTGGATAAAATAAGAAAAATAATAATAACAAGCCACATATTATATTTACTAAAAAATGCCTGATAAAGTCTGAAAGCAATATATGAACCAAATACAATATTTTGAAGTAAAATTAATAAAATAATACCCATATTTGCACCATTTAATATATAATATACAGATTTTATATTTTTACTTACTTGTTACATTAATAAGCATTATTTCAGAATCAGTGCCTACTCTAACAGGTGGCCCCCATAAACCAAGACCGCTTGTAACAAAATAATGAAATCCGTCATATTTTATCATACCATGTGATAACTCATACATTTTTTTTACAACAAGATTTAAAGGGAAAAACTGCCCGTCATGAGTATGCCCTGAAATTTGAATATCAGCATTTATTTTTCTTCCATCTTGTGATGATTTTGGTATATGGTCAAGTATAATCACTGGTTTTGTTTTATCTTTTATTTTACTGTATAATGTTTCAATATTTATTCTTTCATCATTAGATGAATTAGTGTGACGCAGGCTGTCCCTGCCTATAATATATACTTCTTTTTCTGGAATGTATGCAACATCATCTATTAATGTTTTAAATCCAGCTTTATTAAAAACTGATAATACTTCTTGCTGGGTGCCGCTGTAATATTCATGGTTGCCAAAAACAACATATACACCAAGTGGTGCTTCCAGCTTTTTAAATTCTTCAATATATTCTTCTGTAAAGTCATATACATTATTATCTATAATATCCCCAGCTATTACAACAAAATCCGGCTCTAAACTGTTTATGTGCTGTATTTCCCTGCTAAGTCTTGCCGGTGTCATATCAGAGCCAATATGGATATCTGCAAGAGCTGCAAAAGTAAATGGGGTATATACTGTTTTATTTAAAGTAATATTATATTCATTGATTTTTGTAATATGACTGTTTATAAAACCAAGTATACATATAATAACAGACAGTGTTACAGAAACAATGCCTTGAATATAATGATTAATAAAAGGTGTTTTAAACAGTTTAAAAACCACTTTTATAAAATCAGTAAGTAAATAAAAGAAAAATATATATATGAATAATGCTAAAATAATATCGGAAATAAAAATAAAAACATCATGAATATAATAGCTTGAAAATTTTTCAATACTTCTAGTAATAATAAATGCATTACATAAAAGCATTATAGATGCAGTTACTGCTGGTCTATTATATTTTGTAAAAAAAGAAAAATATAAGTGATATGCAGCATATATAGAAAAAATAATATTCTGTATGATAATAAATATCATCATTTTAACATCTCTCCTTTCACTAAAAAGAAAAGTATATATTTATTGCTGACACTTATCAAGAAAAATTACTTATATATTTACAAATATATGATATTTGACAATAAAAAAGACTGCTGAAAATTATTTTCAGCAGTCAAATTCAGCTTATAGCTGCATAGGAGTTCAAATATAACACAGGGGAGGTAGTTTATATTTGAAAATCAATATATATGGGAAAGAATAAAAAAGACTAAAATTGTCTTATATTATGAATATAAGTATTTTTAGATAAAAATCAAGTATTAAAATAAAAAAATATAATATTATATATATAATTTCTACACATTTGATAGACAATAAAAGAGATAGATATGTAATATATTGATAATAAAGATAAAAAATAATATTTATAAATAATATGAAATAAAACAGCCTGCCAAAATATCTCCACAATTTTAGCAGGCATATAAAATTATTTTGTAATTAGCTTGCCATCTTTAATAATATACTGAGCAGAATTAATTAATTCATCACTAAAAGTAATACCCAATAATTTTGCAGTATCTAAATCAAGTAGTTTATTATAATATTTAGGGTCATTTAATGACTGTATAGGCAGCTCTTCTGCTTTTTTACCCTGCAGCACTTCTGCAATAAGTTTACCTGTCATTCTACCCATTTCATAATAGCTGAAACCTAATGCATAAACAACACCGCCATTTAATGTTGGAGTAATATCGCCGCCAAAAACTGGTATTTTATTTTGTTTAGCAGTATCAGTTAATGCAGACATTGCTGTTGCAATAGAGTTATCTGTAAAGCAGTAAAAAGCATCAACTCTTGATACAAGGCTTTCTGCTGCCTGTTTAACTTCTGCAGGTGTTGCAATAGTTTGTATAATTAGCTCAACACCAAGTTCATCACACACTTTTTTCGTTGTTTCTGCCATACTTACAGAGTTTGATTCAGATGTTGTATAGATAATACCGAGTTTTTTAAAATCATATATTTTTTTAAACTCAGTAAGCTGTTCTTTTATAGGTATAGCGTCTATAACTCCAGTAATATTTTTATTACCTTGTGTAATAGATGAGGCAATACCTGCTTTCACTGGGTCAGTAACAGCAGTAAAAACAACAGGTATATTTGGGAGCTGGTTTGCAAGAGTAACTGTAATAGGGGTTGCAATACCTACTGCCACATCAACATTATCACTTTTAAATTTACTTGCAATAGCTGATGATATATTTAAATCGCCATTAGCATTCTGTAAATCAATATTAGCCTTTACATTTAAATCTTCTAGTTCATCAAGTATGCCTTTTTCAGCATCATTTAGTGAATTATGTGATATTAATTTTGCAATACCAATAGTTGGCAGTTCAGGTTTTTTTTCTTCATTTTTCTTACATGCTGTAAAGCCTGCAGTAAGGCAGATAGTAAGTATAATAAATAATATTTTTTTCATAATAATACCCTATTTTTTTACTTCTTTGCCATTTTCTAAAAATATTGTATTTTCAGAAATAAGCTCTTGCGGTATAGTTACGCCCAGTGCTTTTGCAGCATCATTATCAATAATAGTTTTAGTTTCTTTTGCACCTTTCATATATCTTGTTGGTATGTTTTCAGTTTTTTTGCCATTTAAAATATCTATAATTTGCTGGCCTGCAAGCCTGCCTATTACATAATAATCAGCCCCTGCTGTATATAAAACACCGCCAAACTGTAAAGATGATGATGGGTCTGCAGAAAATACAGGCAGATTATTTGCAGATGCTGTTGAAGTAATAGAGTTTAATGATGAACATACATTGTTATCTGTAACAACATAAAAAGCATCAACTCTGCCTATTAAACTTTCAGCAGCCTGTTTTATTTCATTAATATTAGTAATAGGCTGGCTGATTAATTTAATACCAAGTTTATCACATACTTCTTTTGTTACTTTATGCATTACAACAGAATTATCTTCTGAGCTTGTATAAATCATACCAAGCCTTGTAAATGGAACGATAGAGCGGAAAGCATTAATTTGGCTTTCAATATCTACAGCATCAGAAACACCTGTAATATTTTTACCGCCTTTATCACGACTTGGCACAAGGTGAGCAGCAACAGGGTCGCTTATAGCAGCAAAAACTATTGGAGTATCCTGCAATGTATTAAGTAGTGCAACAGCCATAGGTGTACCTATACCGACAGTTATATCAGCACCATCTGATTTAAATTTATTTGCAATAGATGTTGCAATATTCATATCAGCATTTGCATTTTGCAGGTCATAATTGACTTTTATGCCTTTTGCTGCTAATTCGTCTTGAATACCTTTTTCAACAGAGTTTAATGCTGGGTGGGCAAGCAGTTTTGCTATTCCTATTGTAGGCAGCTTTTCCTGAGCTGTATTGTCGCTTTTTTTACAGCCTGCAATTGAAACAGCCATTAAAACTGCTGAAAACATAACAATAATTTTTTTCATTTTTTTCTCCAAAATATAAATTTTATTTTATTATTTTATATTATTTTTGTATTTTTAGTAATTAATTCTTAAATTATTAGTAAAGATAACATAAAATTTTTTATTTTAAAAGATTAATTTAGATAAAAATAATCTAATATTATATTATATTGATATTTTAAATAATTAATATTTGACATTGCATACTGCATACTTTAAAATTAAATTTATATTATATAAATAGTGAGGTATAATGTGCTAAAAGTCTATATGCAAATAATGTTTATTTGTTTTCTTATACCATTTGCAGCATTTTCTGAACCTGTGTCAAAATGTTATACTGCAGACAAGTTTCTTTTAAAAACAAGTTATGATAAATCAAGTAAACAAAAATATGGTGTAAATCATCAGCTTTTTATTTCTTATAAACAAAACAGCGAAAAACTTTCTCTTAATGGGGAAGTTGTATTAGATGATAAAGGACAGTTAAAAGGTATTCTCTATAAAAGTGATGATATAAGCTTTTTTATAAATGGTGATAGAAAACAGATTATTTTAAATGATAAAGAAACAAAAAATATTAAAGAAAGCGAGTGTTTTTCTTTTTTATCTTCTTATGATAGTATTGCAAATGAAAAAGGGGATATTGTTTCTATTTTTGCTTACGGCAGGGATTTTAAAGAAGTAAAACTTCAAAATAAATTTCAGCCTTCTTTTAACTGTGATACGGCAGAATTTCCAATAGAAAAAGCAATATGTGCAAGTAATGAAATATCTTATTTAGACCGGCTTTTTTATTCTATGAAATCATGCTGTCAGGAAAAAGCAAAATCTTTATATGATGATAAAACAGCAGAGCAGATTGATAAAATTGCTGAAGATTTTATTCTCTATCGTAATAAAGCATACCACTCTAATAAAGATAATTTTACTGAACAGGAAAAGACAGAAATTAAAAAAGCATACTATCTTGGCATAATGTTTCTTCCTATGACTATTGCTGCAGATGATGGAGATTTAAGAATATTAGGCAGAGATTTATTTATGTCATACTATATGCTTTCTATGCAGGGGATAAAATATTCTGGTGATTATGAAAAAGGGCTTGGTAAAAGTAATATAATTAAAGAAGTATTTGGTAAATATTATGATGAAATAATGTTTTACTATTCTGGTGTATATGATAATATGAACAGCAGACTTGCAAATTTATTTTATTATACAGTTTATCTTTTAGAAAAGCATAATTTAGCAGATAAAGATGGAAATTTTATTTGCAGATAAATAAAACTTAATATTAAAAAAGCCTTTTTGAGTAATCAAAAAGGCTTGTGTTCTGTTGGAGGTTTTCCGCTTATGATTGGAGTATTATTTAATGTTAATCATTTTTTTAGGTGCTTCTTCTGGTTCTTTTTTAGGTATAGATATTGTTAAAATTCCATTATCAAAAGCAGCATGTATATCATTTTCAGATACTGCATCACCTACATAAAAGCTCCTTGAACAGTTGCTGCTGTATCTTTCTCTTAAAATGAATTTACTGTCATCAGAATTATTTTCCACATTTTTGTTTGTGCTTACAGTTAAGTAACCGTCTTTTAATTCAGCATTAATTTCTTCTTTTTTAAATCCGGGTAAATCAATGTGGATTTCAAATCCTTTGTCATTTTCTTTAATGTCTGTTCTCATTAAATCACACTCGCTTCTGCGAAATACTTTCTCCATATCTTTTGTAAAGTCATTATTGAGTAAATCTCTAAAAAGCTGGTTGTTAAAAATTACTGGTAACATATTTTATCTCCTTACTATATATAATGTTTTATAGCTTTTTGCCTTATAATACTAAATATATAAAAATTATTAGCACTGTCAAGTGATGAGTGCTAATTTTTTTAAAATTTTATAATATATTGATATTAAAGAAAAAATAGTGTTTTATGCTTATAAGTATTAACAGTAAAGTCAAATATGTTAATATTTATCTGCTTCACCCCCATTTTTTTAAAACACCTTATGACACTCAGAGCGGTTTTTGCTTTCGCAGGCGACGGCACGGTCCAGCTACGGACTTTTGATTCCTTCCTATTCGGTCGGAAAGTCCTTGCGTCGCAAAAAACGCTCCCCTGTGCCTAACTTGTCACTCAGAGGGAGCCTGCGACCGAAGAGTCTATAATTTTTACTAGCTGGAATGTTATAAGATTCTTCGCTGTCGCTCTGAATGACAAGGTATATATAGATAAAAGACATATGTCACTCAGAGGGAGCCTGCGACCGAAGAGTCTATAATTTTTACTAGCTGGAATGTTATAAGATTCTTCGCTGTCGCTCTGAATGACAAGGTATATATAGATAAAAGACATATGTCACTCAGAGGGAGCCTGCGACCGAAGAGTCTGTAATTTTTACTAGCTGGAATATTATAAGATTCTGGCCATGTTCACTTCGCCTGCTATCGCAGGCTCTGAATGACAGTTATTACAATTATTTATATTTTTACATATATTATCAAGTAGTTATAGCATTTTTTAATAAAAAAATGGGGGGGGGAAGCAGTAATATTTATGTCTTGATAATTATTTTTTATAACTGCATTAAATTTTAAGGAATATACTTGCATATAAATAATGAAAATATTTTATATTATTTAATAATTATAATATAAATAAACATTAATTTTTTTTCTTTATACCTAAAAAAAATATTGACAAAAATTTATTATATATTGTAATATAAAAGAAATTATAAAATATAAATATGTTTTATAATTTTTAAAAAAATATCTCTAAAAGGTGCATTATGGATACTTTAATGTTAGTTCTGCAGTTTATTGTTCTATTGGCTGCAATATTTTTAGGTGTTCGTTTAGGTGGTATAGCTATTGGTTATGCCGGTGGCTTAGGCGTTATAGTATTATCCCTTGTTCTTGGTATGGAGCCGGGAGCTATTCCATGGGATGTTATACTTATTATCATGTCAGTTATTGCAGCTATTACAGCTATGCAGGTAGCTGGCGGGCTTGATTATTTAGTTCAGGTGGCAGAAAGAATTCTCCGTAAAAATCCTAAACAAATCAACTATCTTGCTCCTACTATTACATATTTGCTTACACTCTTTGCAGGAACAGGACATACGGCTTTTTCTATGATACCAGTAATTGTAGATGTTGCAAAAGAACAGAATATTAAACCATCAGCACCTTTAGCTTTGTCTGTTGTTTCTTCTCAGATAGCGATAACTGCTTCACCAGTTAGTGCGGCGGTTATATTTTTAAGCGGTGTTTTAGAGCCTTTGGGTGTAAGTTATCCATTATTGCTTGCTATTTGTATACCTACTACATATTTAGGCTGTATGATACCTGCGTTTTTAGTAAATAAATTTGCTAAAATAAAACTTTCTGATGACCCTGTATATCAAGAAAGGCTTGCTCAGGGTTTGATTAGAGAGTCAGATACATCTATCCAGGATAGAGTGTTACCAAAAGGAGCAAAACTTTCAGTTTTAATATTCCTTCTTGGTGTTATTGCTGTTGTATGTTATGCCACAGCAATAAGTGAAAATTTGAAGTTGATAGACCCTGTTATAATGAAAAGAGACCATGCCATTATAAGTTTTATGCTTGCAGTTGCAACTTTTATAACAATATTTTGTAAGCTTGATGTTTCAAAACTTGTAGAAACAAGCACATTTAAATCTGGTATGACTGCAACAGTTTGTGTATTAGGTGTTGCATGGCTTGGCGATACTTTTGTTAAAGGTCATATTGAAAGCATTACTGGGATTGCACAAAATATAGTTGGTCAGTATCCATTTGTTCTTGCTATTGCATTAATGTTTGCAGCAATGCTTTTATATTCTCAGGCAGCAACTGCTAAGGCTATTATGCCTTCGGCGATTTTGGCACTGGGAATTACTCCTGCTAATAATGGTGATGTTTGGATAATTGTTGCTTCATTTGCAGCAGTATCTGCATTATTTATTCTGCCTACATATCCGACATTATTAGGTGCTGTGCAGATGGATTATACTGGCTCAACAAGAATTGGAAAATATGTATTTAATCATTCCTTTTTAGTTATTGGTATATTAATGATTGTATTTTCTGTTGCTCTTGGATTTTTAGTTGCTCCATTTGCAATAGATTTATTTGGCAGTGTTCCTACAGCTACAGCTGCTTTACCATAAAATAGTAAAAAATAAGCGGAAGTATTTTAAATAATGCTTCCGCTTTTTGCAAATAAGGTTTATGGAGTATGAAATTTAAAGAGTTATTATATTTCTACTATTTTATAATTATCGTTACCCATTTTCATTTCTTTCATATATGAAAGCTGACGCAGCCCCTGTCTTGATTCTATTCTTTCAATTAAATCTTTTCCTGCATTATTTTTCATATTATAAATAATATCAACACTTGCCTTATCAATAGCTAAAATATCAGTTGAAGCAAGTATGCCATAGTTTGGCACTGTAGGTTTTTCAGCTGATGTTCCTGCACAGTCGCAGTCTACACTCATATTTCGCATAACATTTATAAATACAATTTTTTTGCCAAAATGGTCTATAACTGCTTTTCCGCCTTCTACCATATTTTCCATAAATTTTTCACCAGATGCACCCCACATTCCCTCATGCAGCTGAGATTTACCAGTTTTACCTGAAGCACAGCCTATTGAAATATTTTTTAATGAGCCGCCAAAGCCACCCATTGCATGACCTTTAAAGTGGGTAAGAACAATCATGGAATCATAGTTTAAAATATTTTTTCCAAAGGCTATATTTTTAAAATGTTTTCCACCTTTAACAGGAAGATTTACTTCGCCCTCTGCATCCATTATATCAACAGGAGCAAATGTCCAGCCGTTAGTTTTAAGCGTTTCTAAATGTCCTTTTGTATTTTGTCTTGGACTTGGATAAAGAACATTACATTCTACAATAGAAGGGTTTTTTACAACAGTTAAAAACTCTTTAACCCATGCAGGCGGTATAATATTTGGACCATGTGGCTCACCAGTATGAAGTTTTATGGCTACTTTTCCTGTTATTTCTTTATTAATATATGAATATATTTTTTTAAGGCCTTCTGCACTTAAATCTTTTGTCATATAAACTGTTGATGTATTTTCCTGTGCATATAAATCATCAACAGTAACACTGGATAATACTGCCGGTGCAATAAGACCTGCTTTTAAAACATTTCTTCTAGATATATCTGACATACAGTCCTCCTATACATATATTCAATTTATAATATAATATAGTAATAAAAAATAAAAAGATACAATTCTGTCATTTTTTTGCATAATTTTATTAAAAAGTAGACTTTTATATATATTATAATATACTATATTATGGATTGGAGGATAAATGAACAGCTATTTTGAAGAAAATAAATATAAATTATTAGATGCACTGCTTCCATTAATGCCCGACTCTCTGTCTTATAACACTAAGATAGATAATCTTATAATTGTTAAACGAGATAAACCTGTCCAGTCAGAAACATGTTTACAGCAGCCTGTATTAATATTTTCTATTCAGGGAGAAAAAAGATATGCAGCAGGAAGTGAGATAATAGATTATAAACAGGGGCAGATAGTGTTTCAAGGTGCTGCAATGCCATGTTCTAGTTATGTTTTAAAGGCGACAGAGAAAACACCTTATGTGGCTATAGTGTTAGCAGTGGATATGCATATTATGAGTGAAGTTATATATTCACTTGATGATATAGATACATCTGCTATGATACATTCATATTCAAGTCTTGGTAAAATAGACGCAGGTAGAGAACTTGTTGACAGCTTTATAAGACTTGCTGATTTATTAAATAAATCTGATAATGATATAAAGGTATTATCACCGCTTATTATTAAGGAAATATACTATTTTTTATTAAAAAGTGAGTTAAGGGAAAAGCTTATTCCTTTTGCAATTACATCAAGCCAGAATAATAAAATAGTAAAAACAATTAACTATTTAAAAGAAAATTACAGCAAGCGTTTTAGTATAAATTATTTAGCAGAAATGGTTAATATGTCGCCAGCTACATTTCACCGTCATTTTAAAATGGTCACTACATTAAGCCCTATACAGTATCAAAAATCATTAAGACTTTTAGAAGCAGACCGCATTATTCAGTATGAACATGCAACTGTTTCTGAAGCAGCTTTTAAAGTAGGGTATGAAAGCATAAGCCAGTTTACAAGAGAATATAAAAGAATGTTTAATGTAACACCGAAAAAGAAACAGCAGTAGGGCAGGGTGAGAAATCATTATGCTTATAAACATGTAATATAAGGTAGTAATAGTCAACCATCCACCGTGGTTAGGGAAATAAATTTCTTGTTGCTCTCGCAAGCGACGATGCGGTCCAGCTGCGGACTTTTGATTCCTTCCTATTCGTCGGAAAGTCCTTGCGTCGCAAAAAACGCTCCTCTGCACCTATATAGACTCTTCGCTTCGGTCTAGCCTGTGCAAATTCTAATTCCTCAGCAATAGCTCGGGAAATCGGCAGTCCTCGCAAAAACCGCTCGTCTGAGTGACATAAGGTGTTTTTAAAAAATGTGGTACACCCAGCACTGACTTCAAACTTGACAAAAATAGTATTATTGTATAAAGTTATGTTAAAGAATAAGGTATCATATGGCAAAAATAACATTAAATAAATATTTTCATATTATAACTTCATCATTTTTAATAATTTTAAGTTTGTGCTTAAATATTTCTATTTCTTTGTCTCAAATCTCTCTTGGTGTGCTGCTTTTATGTCTTATTATTTATCTTATTGATAATAAATATAATATTTTTGTTAAGGATATTTATTTTACTTTATTTACTTTTTACTGGATTTCTGCTTTTTTATCTACCTTTTTAGGCAGTGAATATGCAGCACTTGGCAAAGGGCTTGCAAGTCCATGGCCTATGCTTATCTTTTTTACATCTATTTATTTTATTGAAAAAAAATACCAGCAATATATAGTATTTGCTTTTGCGGTTGGCTTATTTATAATGACATTATCAGGTTATTACTATTATATAAGATTTGGTGAAACTGATTACAGGTTTTTCCGCAGCCACAGTTTAGCAGGTGGCTATATGATGACAGCACATTTGCTGTCTATTGGTATTATATTTCTTGTATCAGTTATTTTATCAAAGCTTGAAAGAAATAAATATATTATTTTCTTTTATATTATTGTAATTATTACTTCTTTCCATATTATACTGATTACTGCTACTAGAATGCCTTTGCTTACTGTGCTTGCTGTTACATCATTAATGCTTATTATAAAATTAAGGTGGAAAGGAGTGCTGGCTGCACTTTTGATATTAATAAGTTTTTTTATTTATGTAATCTCAAATGATTATATACTTGCAAGGTTTGATAATTTCTTTGCATCATTTAATGAGCCATTATCCAGCAACGGCTGGCGTATACTTTTATGGAAAAATGGAATAGAAGTTTTTAAGGAATATCCGTTATTTGGAATAGGTGTTAATGCTTATGAATCTTTTATGGTTAAAGTAATGCCTGAAAATAATATATTGCTTCCATTATCTCATGCACATAACAGCTTTCTTATGCATTTAATTACTTTTGGTATATTTGGCTTTATTACATTCTGCCTTTTTTATGGAAAGATAGCATTTGATTTATTAAAAAATATTTTTAAATCACCTTATGCATTTTGCGGGGCAGCAGTTATGACAGGTTATTTTATAGAAGCACTTACAGAATATAATACTGGGCTTTCCTTGTCTTCTATGCAGGCTTTATTTTTAACAGGCATTATGATAGGTATTATGAAAAAGGATAAAATATTATAGCTTTATCTGCTGTCATTTGTTAATGGAATAGTAACAGTAACTATCGTATATTGGTTTAGTTCTGACTGTATTTCAATATTTCCTTTATGTGCTTTTATTATTCTTGCTACTATTGATAACCCAAGCCCAGTGCCGGGATATTCTTTTTTAGCATTTGCTCCCCTGTGGAATCTTTCAAAAAGTTTTGATATATCTTCCTGAGTGATACCTATACCATAATCTTTAAATATAAAAATATAGTTATTATTTTCTTTTATGCCTTTAATTTCTATAACACCGCTGTTTTTT
Source organism: uncultured Mucispirillum sp. (assembly GCA_944323205.1). Taxonomy (GTDB): domain Bacteria; phylum Chrysiogenota; class Deferribacteres; order Deferribacterales; family Mucispirillaceae; genus Mucispirillum. The sequence goes on from CALURO010000002.1 coordinate 140,599, forward strand.
GAATATTTTATAGCGTTAGATAAAATATTTGATATTGCAATAGAAAATGTTTCACCGTCTACATTAATTGTATATGGTTCAATATCCTGCATAATCTGTAAATTTTTGCTGATAATATCTATTTCGTTATTATATAATAAATCCTGTATTAAATATTCTATTTGTATAGGGATAGGGTGATATGTATGCTGGTCATGCTCTAAGCGGCTTAATGTAATAATATCATTAAACATATTTTTTAATACATTTACATTGTGTTTTAAAGCTGAAGTAAATTTTTCCCGCATATCATACTGTTCTAATACTCTTTCATCATTTAAAAGTTCAGAATAGGAAAGTATTTTTGTAAGGGGAGTTCGTATTTCATGAGCTACAGAATCAAGTAAATCTGATTTTAATTTATTTAAACTATCCAGTTTTTTATTTTTTAATTCTAATTCTTTAACTAAATCAATATATTTTGATACTGCCTGCTGCAGATTATTTTTTAATATTTCTTCATTATTAACAATCTGCAGGCTCATTTGGTCAAAAGCAAGTGATAAATTTTCTATTTCATCATCTGTTTTTATATTTGTTTCTTCTCTTATTCCCTGCCGCATAGCATCTGCAGCTTTTTGCAGTGTTCTTAAATGCCTTATAACAAGTATATAAATAGAAAAACTGATGCTTGCAATTAATATAATAAGGCCAATAATTACAGCATAGGAAGTGATTTTATTACTGCTTGCAATAGAGCTTTCCATTTCTTCAAGTGGAAATTCAATAGATATTAAGCCTCGTACATCATCTATCCTGTAATCCTGATTATCATGACAGGCAAGACATGACTGGTTAATATAAAGAGGGGCAGCATACCTGTAAAATTTATTTTTATTATCGTCAATATGAACATCTGCATATTCCAGCAGGTTTTCATTTTCTATTTTTTTAAGAGCATATTTTTCAAAGTTATTAGGGGCATTTTCAGGGTTTACAAGTCTGTCACTTGTAATATGAAATTTAAATGTAGCCATATGGTCTGCATATTTTGCCAGTTCTTTTGTAACAACAGCAGGCACAGGGTCAACTGCGTCTCTGTTATCTGCCACCCACTGCCTTGTAACAACTATCATTTGATAAATCGCCTGAGCACGAATATGAGCCTGTTCCCTAACTGTTTCCTGCTGGTTTTTCCAAAGCAGAGTGATAGCAGGTATAGAAACTATTAATACTACAACACAAATTATTAGTATAATTTTACTCATTAACCGCATAGTTTACTATACCTTATCCAGCTTTTTATTTCAATAATTTAATGTGATTTAAAATAAAGAGTTGGTCTTTTTTTATTATCGGGGCATGCAGAGATACATTCTCCGCAGTTATTACATGCAGAAGAAAGACTGTCTGTTTTGGGATCTAATATCATAGGGCATACATGAATACATTTCTGGCATTTAGAGCAGTCACCAGAATATTCTACATACATTGAAAATTTTGACTGCATAAGGCTTAAGCATGTGCCAGTAGGGCAGATATACCTGCACCATATTCTATATCCAAAGAAAAATTCTATAATAACAAGTACAGGGAGCAGTATAAATTCTGCAGTAATATAAGCATATTTTATTAAAAGTACAGCCTGTGAGCTCATTATAGATGGCGGCGATATAAGATACATTAATGGAATACCTAATATTCCCACAATAATAAGCCCTGTAATAAATATCCCAAGTCTTGATATATTAGCTTTTCTTTTTATTTCTGGGTTATATTTAGGTTTTAATGGTTTTAATTTTAATTTTTTCCTTAACTTTTCAAAACCATCAAGCATAAGATAGTAGGGACAGGCCCAGCTGCACCATACTCTGCCAAAAAATACTACGATTATTGCAGGAATTGCAATAGAAGCAAGCATAATAGGGCGGACGCTGTGGGATATGAAAAGGGCTTGCAGCACAGCAACAGGGTCAGAAATAGAAAGCCCGCCAACATCAAGAGAAATATATGTGCCTTTAATAAAATATATTTCAAGCAGATTAAGTATCGGCACAATAAATAGTGGTGCTAAAAAAATAAACTGAAATATTTTTCTAAGTTTTTGCATATTATTTACCAAGCCTTTTTAAATAGTGGAAATATCCTGCTGTTTCTGCATCAGGCATACCTTTTGGTATAACGGCTATAGCTTTCACAGGTTTAATAGGGCATCGTTCAACACATAAGCCGCAGCCTGTACATTTTTCTGTAATAGTAGGTATTATACCATCTTTTAAATAAATAGCTTCCTCTCTTAATGGGCATGAATTTAAGCATGAATTACATAAGGCCATACTGCCTGTTGCTTCTATTTCGCCTGATTCTACTTTTGAATAAAGATAATTCATACATGTATCTTCATTAATTCTTGCAACACCTATTGCAACCTGCTGCATTTCAACTGTTGAGCTGTCTATTGCTCCCGTTGGACAAACACTTGTGCATTTCATACATAGCTGACAGCCGGCAATATCTGCATAAATATAAGGTGTGCCTATTTCGCCGTTTTTTGTAGCAGAAGAACGGCGTAATACTCTATATGGGCATGCTTCCACACATCTTGCACATCTAACACAAAGTTTCATAAACATTTCTTCATCGCAAGAGCCGGGTGGACGCATACGGTTTATTTGATATGAACTTTTAATTGGAAAATTATTTAGTGTATTTTTTATTTCTTCCCATATACTCATTGCAGCCTTTTCCTGCTAAATGGTTTATTTATATCAAAATCAGGAACTTCGCCACCAGCTAAAACATTTTCTACTTCCTCTCCAAAGTGAAAAGCAAAATGTGCTAAGTCAATAATAAAATCTTTTTCTCTAAAATCCTGCTCAATATCTTCTATATCTTTATTATTTTCAGCTTCAATAGTTATTACCATTTTGCCATTTTCTATATCCTGCTGGTGAGTTTCTATATTTTTATATTTTTTTAATAGCTTTAAAACTTCATCATATTTTTTTTCATCAAAATATAATACACTTGCTGCAATAATCATGTACCACCATAAGTTATAATATTAACCCTGCTAAGTAAGGGGATACTCAGCAGGGTAAGTTGTAATATGGGTTTTTAGCTGAATGTTGGGTTATCTAACTCTGCTTTTGTAACTATATATCTATCATCAACTTTTTCAGGTCCGCTTACTTTTGTTATTTTAACAGCAGATACTTTATAATCTGGTTCACCAGAAGTAGCATCTACCACATCGCTGCATATAAAGTTTACCATACGGTTTCCTTTTTGGTCATGCATAGGCACAAAACATACACCTTCAAGAGTCATATTAACTACTTTTACAGGTAATATATTTACACCACGAACACTTTCTACTTTTACCATATCGCCTTGATTTAGTCCAAGTTTTTTTGCATCTTGAACATGTATTTCAATATATGAGTTAGGGTGAGCTGATGCAGTTTCTGGTATACGCATAGTCATAGTGCCTGTATGCCACTGTTCAATAACACGGCCTGTTGTCATTAAGAATGGATATTCTTTAGAGATTTTTTCACTAGCTTTTGGCTCAGCATCTCTCATAAATACATTAGCTTTACCATCTGGTCTGCCATAGAAATATATATCAGCATCAGCAGGTATTTTTAAGCCGTATTTTGCAGGGTTGTCAAAAATAGGGTCCATTCCTTTAACATATCTTTTATATGTGCCTGGGTGGTCTTCAGAAGGGCATGGCCATTGAACCCCAGTTGTAGATTCTCTAAGTCTTTTATATGTAGCACCTGCAAGAGTTTTTTCACTGTTTGCTGTGCAGCCTATATAGTCATTCCAAGCCATTTCTGCCATTTTAACTATATCTTCTTCATTACTCCATGCAATATATTTTTCAAGCCCCATTCTTTTAGCTATCTGGCATGCAATCCAAAGGTCTGGTTTTGCACCAGCTGGAGCTTCTACTGCTTTTTCTGTTAAGAAACTTCTTCTTTCAGAACAGCCATATACTCCACCTTTTTCATATAAAAATGCAGCAGGCAGCACAACTGAAGCAAGCTGAGCTGTTCTTGTTGGAAATATATCTATTACAACAGTAAATGCATTTTTTATATTAGGTATAAATTTATTTAAATTTGGCAGTGTTTGTGCTGGGTTAGTTGTAGAAATAATAACAGCTTTTACTGGTTTATCTTTTTCATTTTCACCACCAAGACTTGAAAAAAGTTTTACAGCAGGAAATCCCGGTTTTGGATTAATTGATTTAGATGGGTTAATACTATATTCAGCAACTTTCCAGTATTTTTCTACATGTTTTCTCCATGGTTCAATTGTAATTGGCTTACAGCCCGGTAAAAGATGGGCAAGAGAGCCTGTTTCTCTAACACCGCCGCATGCATTAGGCTGACCTGTAAGTGAGAAAGAATCAGCTCCCGGTTTGCCAAAGTTACCAGTAATAACATGAAGATTATGGATAAGGTTGTTAGCCCATACACCATTTGAACGCTGGTTTAAGCCCATGCACCACAGTGACATTGTAGCACCGCTTTTTGCAAACCATTCTGCAGCCTGTTTAACAGATGCAGCTGGGCAGCCTGTAACTTTTTCTACATATTCTGGAGTGTATTTATCTATAAATTTAATATATTCATCAAAAGTTGCAGCTTTTGAACCGTCACCAGATGTAAATCTTGCATGTTTTGAAATAAACTCTTTATCATGCCAGTTGTTTTTAATAATTTCTCTAGCCATACCGTTAAATATTGCTAAATCTGTTCCGGGAAGAGAAGGCATCCATAAATCAGCAATATTTGAAGTTTGAGTTTTCCTTGGTTCACATACGATTATTTTTACATCAGGATTTTCTTTTTTATATCTTGCAATTCTTCTAAAAAGAATAGGGTGAGCTTCAGAAGTATTAGAACCTGTTAAAAATATACATTTTGCATTTTCTATATCTTCATAAGCACCAGCAGGCTCATCTGAACCTAATGATGAAAGGTATCCTGCAACTGCAGAAGCCATACATAACCTTGGGTTACCGTCCATCATATTAGAGCCAAAACCGCCTTTCCATATTTTATTAAAAGTATAGCTTTCTTCAGTTGTACATTGACCAGAGCCATAGTATGCAACAGAGTCATAGCCATATTTTTTATGAAATTCTTTAAATTTTGTTTCTATTAAAGAGAGAGCTTCTTCCCATGAAGCAGGCTCTAATTTACCATTTTTTCTAATAAGAGGTGTAGTTAATCTATCTGGGTGATATGCAACTTTCCATATATTCATACCTTTAATACATAAAAAGCCTTTTGTATTTGTTTTAGAATCAACATTACCTTTTATTGCAACCATTTTGCCATTTTTAACACCAACATATATGCTGCAGCCTGTTCCGCACATACGGCATACACCTTTTACCCATTTATCTACTTCCTGAGTAGAAACTGCCTGAGCTGTTGTCTCTGAAGATGTTTGCCCGGCAGATGTCTGTGATGGTTCTTTTTTCTTACAACCTAATGTAAGGCCTGCTGCAGCTGCTGCACTTGCTGCAAGTGATGTTTTTATTAAATTTCTTCTTGAAATATCCATATTAATAGCCCCCTTTATTTAGTATGAACAGGTTTTGCTTCTTTTGTTACAGTAAAACTGTGAACTTTGTGACATGCAGAGCAAATAAGACCATTATCTGCAATATCTGCTTTTCTGTTAATAACTGTTGTTTCTGTTGGGTGACATGATAAACATATATTAACATCAGAATCTGCTTTAAATGTAGATTCTTCTCCGTGACATGTGACACATTTTACACTGTTAAGTCCATGCATAGAATCTGCCCATTCTTGATAGGCTTGTGGGTCTGCTGGTATTTCTTCAGTGCTTCCGGGAGCATGGCATACTGCACAGTCTTTGCCTTCCATTGGTAATGGGTGTTCCACTTTTTGAGCATAAGATATAGAAAAAATAAGTGAAAATAAAAGCGTTAGAAATATGATAGATTGTTTCATACATTCCTCCAAATATTTTGCTTACATATTTAATATATCATATATTATGAAAATATGTTGTTAAGTTTGTCATTATGGAGAAAAATTATGTAAAGATATATCTTTACAATTTTTACTTCACTTTTGCAACACATTTACTTTATTACATGTATGCTATATTTATGAAAAATAATATCTTATGAGGAGGATGTTATGAAAAAAACGCTAAAATATTCAAGCCTTGCTTTTATCACAGCTTTATTATTTGTAATAGTTTCTGCATGTACAAATAATAACAGCACGGCTGCTCAGCCTGCAGCAGATAAAGCATTTGTTAAAGCAGGCTATGACAGGGGTGCATTAGCTGCAACAAAAGCTGATTTTACTCTTGCAGCAGAAAAAGTAAAGTCGCAGACAGGAAAAACTGATAAAGAAACATGTTTTTCATGTCACGAAGGTGTAAGTGAGCTTCATACAAGAGGAGCCCATAAAGATTTAGACTGTACTAACTGCCACTATGACATTACAGCAGAACATACAGAACAGCCTGCACCAGAAAACAGACCAAAAGTGAATATGAATTGGGAAGCATGTGGTCAATGCCACGATAACCAAATGCACTCATTCTTAGATGTTGGTAAACACAGACCAGCTCGTTTTGAAAAATCAAACTTTAACGGCCGTTCTCCAAACCCAGCATGGGATAAATTAATGTCGCCTTATGGTTTTACAAAAGAACATGCTGCAACTCGTTCTCACTCATTAATGCTTATTGACCAATTTGTTGTTGATAGAGCATTCGGTGGTCAGTTCCAGCCAAAAGACGGGTGGAATTATATTTTTGAATCAGGTCCAGTTTGGGATGTATTATATGATGCAAAAGAAAAAGACCCTAATTTTAAAGACCTTCCACAAACTGCAAGGGCTGTTAACCCAGTTTGTATGAACTGTAAAACTATGGACCATATGCTTGACTGGGCATATCTTGGCGAACCAAATCCAAAAGCTAAATGGTCTAGACTTTCTAATCCAGTTGAAATGGCTAAAAATATGAACCATGCTCTCAACTGTTTCTTCTGCCATGACCCACACTCTGCAGAACCACGCATTGTTAGAGATGCTTTAATTGAAGCAATGACAAGTGATGCTGATTATGCTAAAAATAATCTGTATCAATCTGACCCTAATAAAGTTAAAGCAGAAGTTCGTGTTATTACTACAAGAAGTATGTTTGCTGATGAAAATGAGCCAAAAATGATTAGAAAAATTGCTATTCTTCCAAAAGATGACCCAAGAAGACAAACTTTACAGTGTGCTCAGTGCCACGTAGAATATAACTGTGGAGCAGGAACTGATTTAGGCACAGGCAAACCGGTAACTATGGCAGACCCTAGAACTAACCATTTCCCACTTAAAAATGCACTTGCATTATATGACCACTACTTTGTGAACTTAAAATTTGCTGACTTTAAAAATAAATTTTCTGGTGCAATGCTTTGGAAAGGTCAGCACCCGGAATTTGAAACATATTACAACTCTATCCACGATAAAGCAGGTGTATCATGTGTTCAATGTCATATGGAAGCAGTTGAAAAAGATGGCAAATTAGAATATACTTCGCACTTTGTTCAATCACCAAGATATATACTTGATGCTACATGCTTAACTTCTGACTGTCATGGCACAGGTGCAGAAAAACATGCTAACTGGCAGGGTAAAGATGCTGAATATGTAAAAGTTTCTACTAACTGGACACCAGAAGATGCAAAATATTCTATTGACTCTATTAAAACTTATACTACTGGTAAAATGAGAAAAGCTGAATTCTGGCTTGCTCAGTTAATAGATACAATAGCATTAGCAGAACGCTTAGGTGTTGATAAAGCTACATTAGATGCAGCAAGAACTCAACATACAAAAGCTCATATCCTTTGGGAATACTGGACAGCTGAAAACTCTGACGGTTTCCATAACCCAGCACTTGCCAGGGAATCATTAACTCAATCAATTAATGAATCTATGAAAGGCTATGATATGCTTGATGCAGCTATGAAAAAAATGGCAGCAAAATAATAAAATATAGTAAAACAGGGTAAATTCATTTTACCCTGTTTTTTTTGACTGTGTAGAAAAATTGAATGCTTTATTATTTCTTGTTCATTTTATAAATAATTTATTATATATAAGTTACTTATAAAATATTCAAGGACAGCTATGATGAGAAATTTTTATAGTTTATATATTAAACCAGCTTTTAAAATTCTAGGTTCTATAAAATTTGCATTTTTTTTAATTATATGTCTTGTTATTTTATCTATAATTGGAAGTATAATTTCAGACACTTCTATTGAGAAAATTAAGTATAATTTTATAATTTCTTTATTTTTTGACCCCTCAACTGATGGATTTAAAGAGTTTGCATCTGCGTTTGGACTTTTAAATATTTATACAAGCCCATTATTTATTACATTACTTTCTCTTTTTACAATTAACCTGCTTATATGCACTTTTAAGCTTTTTCCATTTGCAAAAAAAGGGTTTCCTTTTACAGATGAAAACAGTTTAAAAAATGAAATAGTTTTTAAAGATGATATTTCAGAAGTCACAGCTTTTTTTCATAAAGAAGGCTGGCATGTTACACGCAGCCCTGAAAATAATAATCTAGTAAAAGCAGAAAAGCATAAATCAGGCAGATATGGAGTAATAATTACTCACTTTGGTATTATATTTATTATGATAGGTGCTTTTGTTGGATATTATATGGGATTTTCAGGCTCTATGCTTGTTTTTGAAAACCAGATGTCAAACGAAGTGGAAAAAAAGAATGGTGAAAATGTAAAGTTAAATTTTTCTGTTAGATTAAATGATTTTAATATTGAATTTTATGAAGGCTCAAAAACTGCAAAAGCATTTACAAGTAATATAAGTATTATAGAAAATGGTAATGAAGTAAAAAATGTAGATATTAATGTAAACCACCCGTTAAAATATAAAGATGTAGTTTTTTATCAGGCAAGTTATGGTCAGTCGCCACATAATGATATGCTGATGAATGTATTTATATCAAAAGATAATAAATCAGAAACAGTAGATTTAAAATATAATAATGCTTATGATTTTGATGATTATAAAATAGTAGTAAGAGATTTTTATACAGATATTGCTTATAACAGCCAGACTGGAGAATATTATAATAAATCATATAACCTTGCAAACCCTGCTTTATATTTAGCAGTATATGATAAAGAGGGTAAAGGGCTTATGGGCGGCTGGCTTCCCCTTTATTCTCAAGAGCCTGCTTATGTAGAGCCTCTTAAAATGTCTTTTCAGTTTAAGGAATTAAAAGATGTGGTATACAGCGGTTTTTCTGTAAAGTATAACCCTGGTATTTCTATTGTTTATTTAGGCGGCATACTTTTATGCTTTGGTGTAGTTTTTATATACCTTTTAAACTATACTGCCATTATTTTTACAGTATCCAACGGTGTATTAAAGTATAGAGTATTTACTCACAGAAAGTTTCCGCTTGTAAACCCTGCTGATAAATTTTACAAACATTTTAATATAAGTAAGGAGAAATAGTTTTTATGGAACATGCAGCATCAACTCTTACAGTAATAACTGATAAAATGGTTGGCATAGCTGGTATATTATATATTTTAGCTATGGTGTTATATACATTTTACCTGATTTTTAAAAATAAAAATACTTCTCTTGCAGCAACAGCCGCAGGGGTAGTTGGCACAGCTATTCATCTTATTTCGTTTTTTATGAGATGGGTAGAGTTTTATGAATTTGCAGGGGGCGGTATATTAAGGGCTGTGCCTATTACAAACCTTTATGAATCACTTATGTTTTTTGCTCTTTTACTTGCATTATTTTATGTTGTTATAGAGTTTAAAACAAAAAATAAATCTCTTGGTGCTTTTGCTTTTGCAATAAGCGGTGCAACAGTGCTTTTTATAAGTGCAGTAGGAGCATCTTCTAATTTAAACCCACTTGTGCCTGCACTGCAAAGCAACTGGCTTTTAGCTCATGTATCATTAAGTTTTATAGCTTATGTATGCTTTGCAGTATCTGCTATTGCAGCTTTACTTTATTTAATAAAAGTATCACAAAAAAGAAAAAGCTACTATTATATTATATGGACATTAGTTTTAGGGGTATCTTCTGCAACAATAATATATTTAATTTTAACAAAAGTTTTTGGCTCAAGCAGCTTTATTGATATATTATATATGCTTTTAATGATAATATGCAGCATTCTTTTTTATATATATGGGCTTTCTATTAAAAATTTATTTAAAAATATAGATTTTGATTTAGATATGCTTGAAAAAATAATATATAAGTTTATAACAGCAGGTTTTGCAATTTTTACAATAGGCGGTTTAGTTTTCGGAGCAGTATGGGCTGAAACTTCCTGGGGCAGATACTGGAGCTGGGACCCAAAAGAAACATGGGCATTTATTACATGGGTAATTTACGGCATATATCTTCATGGCAGGTATTCTGGCAGGTGGTCAAAAGAAATGGCTGCATCTATTGCATTAATAGGCTTTTTAGTAACTATTTTTACATATTTAGGTGTTAATCTTTTATTCCCTGGACTGCACAGTTACGGAAGTCTTTAATTTATATAATCGTTTATATTTTTTATTATGGTAATTTCTTTACCGTTAAAAGATATAACCCCATCATTTTGTAGTTTTGTAAATATGCGGGATACAGTTTCTGGTGCAGCACCTAAAAGCATGGCTAAATCCCGCTTGGAAATAGGCAGAGTTATTGTGCTGCTGCCTGTTTTTGCTTTTAAATTATATAAATATTTTAAAAGTCTTGAAGTAGTATCTGCCGATGTTAAGTCATTTACCATATCCACAAAATACCGCAGCTGGTGGCTCATTGTAATAAAAAGTTTAAGCATAAATTCCTGATTGGTAAAACAAAGCTCTTTAAAGCCAGATATACTTATTGCTAAAAGATATGTTTTATTAATAGATACAGCATTTACAGGGTAAGTATTTCTTCCATAAAGCACAGCTTCTGCAAATATTTCATTATTATGGACTATTCTAATAATAATTTCTTTACCGTCATGGCTTATTTTTGATAACTTAATATTACCATTTATTACATAGTAGAAAAAATCTGCTTTTTCATTTTCATTAAAAAGTGTATATTTATTTTCAAGTGTAATTATTTTTGTTATTGGTTTAACAGCTTCTACAATTTTTAAATCTGATGTGCCCATAAATTTGGAAGCAAAAATTTCAAGCGCTTTTTCTTTTGTCATAATATCTCCATTTTCTATATTATATTATAAAATAATAGTTTTCAAGGAAGAAACATATTTATGTAACCATATTTTTATTATATAAGGATTTTATATTTAATTGCGTATAAACTACTAAATTTTATATTGCTGCTTTATAATATGTATGGTTAGTTTTATTATGTTATGAATAGTTGATAATACATTTCTATTTAAATTTGCTAATATCATGATTAATAATAGAATAATTGTAACTGACAAACTTTATTGTTCAGGGACTGGTAAGCCAAGTTTTTTAAGGGGTATATAATTAAAATAATATTGACATCGAACACTAATGATGTAATCTAATACATCTTTATATTTTGGTTGTTTAAACCAATCATTAAGAATATAAATATATTCTACATCAATATTTAATTGAGACATTAATTTCTGATACTGTTTCTTTTTAAAATCGCATGTTTGTAATTTTTCATCTACAGAACCTGCAACTTGCTGATATTTGACTTCAATTATAAATAAAGTATTATTTATAATAACATATATGGCATCATCTGGTAAGATTTTATTAGAAATAATTTGTTTCCAATTAACACCATTTTTTTTTAAATATTTATAAAATTTATGCTTTTTAAAAATATAAGCAACCAATTTATTTTGATAATACACAGAGTCATCTATAACATGATAATCATTTTGTTCATTTAAGAATGTTGCTAAATCTGTTTTTCCTTCAAAATAAAGTCCAGTTATTGTGTTTCCACCACCTTTACCATTTTTTATCATTTAAATTATCCTATATAAAATTTGTAATTAGTAATTCTTTTATTTTACCTCTAGATTTTCCATTAGAGTTAATCATTCTTGTGGCATTTACCTTGTTAATATTATATGAGCTATATAGTTTATAAAAGAAATCATCTTGCTCATTAGTATTTGCAGGGTCAGAGTTGCTAATTACTAATTTCGCACCTTTTAAATGTATTTTATCTATAAATTTAGCTAATCTGACTTGTTCATTATCATCAAAATTATTTTCTGAATATGATGTAAAGTTTGATGTTGATGTTAACGGTCTATACGGTGGGTCAATATATACAAAAGTATATTCATCTATAAAATCAGCAGATTTACTATAATCACCACATATTATATTAATATTTTGGATTTTTGCTGAGATATTATATAAATTAACTATGTTACATATAGTTGGATTTTTATATGCTCCCATAGGTACATTAAATAATCCTTGTTTATTAACTCTATATAAACCATTGAAACATGTTTTATTAAGAAATATCATGAGAGCAGCTTTTTCTACATTACATAGGTTATTAATATCTAATTTTATGTTATTGAAATTATCTCTGGAGGTTAAGTAAATTTTTTTTCTTAAGTGATTATCTGCATGAAGATATTTATTTTCCATATCACTTAATAATTCAATTAAGTCATCAATATTTTTTTGGATGACTTTATATGTATTAATTAATTCTTTATTAATATCACTAATATATATATCTTGTAGATTGTATTTATTTAATATATCAAAAAGAATAGCTCCGCCACCGATAAATGGTTCTGCATATTTGTTAATATTAGAGGTATCAAAAGGATAATATTTCTCAATTTCGGAGATTAGTTGTCCTTTACCACCAGCCCATTTTAGAAATGGTTTTATTTTATTTAATTCTGTTGTATAATTTTTATTGCCAAGGGTGCTATATGTATCTGTTATATACATTGATTTTATATCTCCATATCCAAAACTATATATTAAAATAGATTATAAATCAAGAAAAACCAAACTGGTGGTACCCCATTTTTTTACAACACCTTATGTCACTCAGAGGCGGAGCGTCTAGCGAAGCCGAAGAGTCTATAATTTTTACTAATTAGAACATTATAAGATTCTTCGCCTACTATCGTAGGCTCTGAATGACAAAGCCACAGGAAGTGGCTCTTTAGTAAGGGCTTAAATGGATTTATTCCATAAGCCCGCCTAAATAAAAAGTCTAGGACGGACTTTTTATTATTGATAATAAGATTCTTCGCCTACTATCGTAGGCTCTGAATGACAGTTATTACTATTATTTATATTTTTACATATATTATCAAGCAGTTATAATATTTTTTAATAAAAAAATGGGGTACCCCCAAAAACCAAATAAATTATTCAGCAGTGATATTTCTATATATCTTCAGTATTAGAGTTATTGTCTAATTTCTCATGCCATAATTTTACTATTTTATGACTTTTTACAAAAATTTTGCAAATATATATCCTAAATTATAAATAAGTTAAGTAGAATTAATAAAAATATATAAAAATAAATATTGTATTTAGCTAAAAATAGGTATATAAATTTTAGCTTAATAAAAATAATATATCTATAAGGAGTTGTTTTAAGATATGAAAAAAATCAAATCTATTGGTCTTGTGGCACATGACGCAAGAAAAAGAGATATGGTAGAATGGGTAGAATTTAACTATAAAAGATTAATGCCCCACAAATTGATATGTACAGGCACAACCGGTCGTTTAGTAGAAGAAGTATTTTTACGCAGAGAGCCAGATAAAGCAGTTGATATTATTAAATTAAAATCAGGCCCACTAGGTGGCGACCAGCAAATGGGCTCATTAATTGCAAGCGGTCATGTAGATATTTTAATATTCTTTATAGACCCTATGACTACTCAGCCTCATGATGTGGATATTAAAGCATTAGAGCGTTTATGTTCAGTATATAATGTGGTAATTGCCTGCACTCGTTCAACAGCAGACTTTGTTATTTCTTCTCACCTTTTTGAAGAAGACTATAAACCTGTAACTATTGATTATACAAACTACCTTACTCGTCATGTATAATATTTATGCTTTATTTGTAACTTTATTATATTTCTTTCGTCTTATGATGTAAGATATATGATTAAAGGAGTTACAAATGAAGCGAGTATCTTTTTTACTATTATTTTTCAGCATTTTACTTGCAGCAGTTAATTTTGCAATAGCAGATGATTTCTATTACAGCGGTTCACCATCATATAACCCATATAATGGTTATACTGTTATGAGCCTGCCGCCGCCTCCACCAATGAGTTCTGTGCCTTTTTATGTCAGGGATGATTATGATGACTATTTAGAAGATTATTATAAATGTATATTAGGATATGAGTATAAAGGTATGACTTGCAGATACTGGAGAAATTATGCAGAAAAAAATGGTTTCTATCAAAAAACTGCACCTGCTCAAAATAGTAATGTGCAAAACAGTGCAGCACCAGTAAACACTCAAACTAATAATCAGGCATCAGAAAACAGGATGCTTGAACCATACACCCCTCAGCATTAACTATCTAAGCTGCTAAAATCCTGTATATTTTTAGCAGCTTTTTTTAATTGATAAAAAATATAATTTATTATATTATCTTTTATGAATAAATTTTATTTATATACAATTAAATCCTTTATCAAATATTTATTTATAGTTGCACTATTAATTTTTATGCTATTATGTTTATCGGCAGTATATAGTACAACTTTTTCGTTATCTGAAGTGTCATATACATTACATGATGTATTAGTTATTTCAGCAGCTTCTGCTTTAATTGATATTAATAAAGTTATACCAATTATAGTTGCAGTTACAGTTATGATTACAATATTAATGTTAATGCGTAGTAATGAGTTATTAGGATATATGACAATTGGTGGTTCTGTTGGCATGTTAGTTATTCCTTTTTTTTTAATAGGTGTATGTATTAGTATATTAATGATATTTATTGAATATAAAATAGTGCCTGAATCAAGAATAATTAAGGATTTTGAAATGTCACGAGTCAAAAGTGGTGTTTTAAGTAATAGAGCAAGTGGGTTTTATAATACATGGTTTATTAACCAAAATAATGTAATTACAAATGTAGGGCTTGTTTCTATTAGTGAAAAAGAAGTATATAATGTTGTAGAATATATAATATCAAACGATAAAATCACTCAGATACAAAATATTGAGCGAATATATAAAAATGGTAACGAATGGTTTGCAGATAATATTACAATCCGTAATGTTGGTGTTAATCCGCCGCAGTATAGTAAAATAGCTTTAAAAAACATTACAGCAGATGCTGGAATATGGGATAAACTTATTACACTTTCAACTACAAATATTAAAGCATTAAACCCAAAAGAATTATATATTATGGTAAAATTATCAAAAGAAAAAGGATTAAACAGCACTATTTATGTAATGAACTTATATTATAAGTTTGCATCAGCAATTTCTGTAATTGTATTAGTTCTATTACTTTTCCCTATATCTATTAATTTTTCAAGAAATTATTCTATTATAAAAAATGCAGCTATTACTTTTGGAGTTGCAATGATTTTTATTTTATCACAAAATATAGGAAAAGCGATGGGTGATGCTGGAGTATTATCACCTTTTAATGCAACTTTTGGACCATTAATCTTATTTTTTATTGTTAGTATTATCATAATATATAATAGAAGTAGAGCAAGATAAAACTATTTTACATAGTATGAGCCTTGCTTGCTTATTTCTATAATAGATTTATCACTTATATTATTTTTCCAGATAATATGGGTGATATTATCATTAATATCATCACTTTTTATAGAATTTGAGCGTGTATGGTAAAAATAACTGCATTTTTTATTATATTCATTTAAGCACAGGTTAGTAAAATTATCTTTGCCTGTGTTTTTTATTTTTATAAAGTTGTTTTTGCCGCCGAAAACAGTAATTAAGCCATAATCAAAGACTTTTACGCCGTATTTTGCAACTATCGGCATAAATGTATATCTAAAGCCTGATTCACTGCCCTGATAAAATATTTCTTTTTTATTATCTGCAAAAATAATAAAGCCTTTATCTCTAGGGGAAATATCTGGAAAGAAATATTTTGGCGGCTTTTCTGCTGGGTAGAAAATAATTAAAAGGCTTAATAATGATAATAATTTTTTTCTGTCATTCAAAAAGAGAGTCCAAACCGTGTAGAGTATAGTAAGAGCCATTATATAAAAAGGAATAGTTTTAAAAATAAAGCTGAAATATGTAATATCAGCAAGAAAATATACCATATTATTTGATATATTTTCTATAATTAAAAGCGGTGCTGCAGCAATATTTGGAGCAATTAATGCAAATATTGCAAAAAGAATATGCATATATATTACTGGCGAAATAATCATTGTAGATAATATACTTAAATGGTTGGTTGTGCCAAAAACATACATAGAAAGCGGGGCAGTAATCAATGTAGCAGCAATACCTGTAATAACTGCTGTTTTGATTATACCATACCCTGATTTCATAAGGTAAATAATACCAAAAACTGCACCAAATGACATTAAAAATGAAATATCATTAATAGATGCAGGTGATATAAGTAAAAATAATCCTGCAATAAATAATATAAATTTTTTAGAATCTACTTTTAAATCAAACACATAAGCCGTCATAATAATTGAAGCAAAAATAGAAGCTCTTATAACTGTAATATTAAAGCCGCCAAGTATTATTAAAAATAATGCACCAAGGGATGCTGTAATAAAGCGGATTTTTAAAGGCAGAAAGAAAAGCACTGATAAAAATATAGCTGTAACTATTGCAACATGGCTTCCGCTCATAGAAAGCAGATGAAAAAGCCCAGATATAGTATAAGCATCTTTTAAATTATCACTTATAAACTGCTTGTCACCTAAAATTAGGGCTTGAGCAACAGTGATTTTACCGCCAGATGAATAAAATATATAGTTTGAGATATGACTTCTAAACTGCAGTATTTTAGAAATAATAGGTGCTTTAAAAACAGACAGTTTGCCATTATACTTATATACAGGCTTAAAAAAAGGCTTTGATTTTTCTTTATCAATATAAAAATTACCAAATAAAATATCACCAGAGAATATTTTAATATTTTTATTGGTGTAGCATTTGCCACTACCAAACTGTATAGAGTTTATTTTTGCATACTCATTAACATCTACAACTATAAAAAATGAATTAATAGTTAAATGTATTACTACAAAAACTAATGTAAAAAATAAATTATAGGGTTTCTTAATTGTAAAAATAACTGCTGATATACCAGTTATTAAAAAAAGTATTTTAGAAAAAGGGTATAAAATAGCAGCAGCAACAGCAAGTATTAAAAATATATAAGTTTTTGGTATCTTTTTATATTTTTCCATACTCTATTATATAAAATAATAAGAAATTTTAAAAGTTTATTTTTTATGCGACTTGTATTGTCGCTTAAATTAATATATTATAGAAAAACAAGGGGGATTTTATGAAAAAAGCAGGTGGCGATAGTGTTATTGAAAAACTTTTCAAAGTGCTTAAGTTATTTTTAGGAAGAACTTCTGTAACTACACAGCTTATTGCTGATGAAACAGGTATGAGCAGGCGGAGTGCTCAGCGTTATATCCAAAATATTATGGAGTTTTTAGAGATTAAAAAAAATGATGACGACAGCTATACTCTTATCCATAAAGACAAGCTGAGTCAGCATATTAAACGAGATGACAGCTATTTAACAGCTACACTTTTACAGTATGCAAAATCAATGTTTCCAAAAAGCCGCCATGATACTGTTGAAAATTTATTTAAACTCTTTAATATTACAAGTATAGAGCCAACTATTCAAGTATTAGAATCATCATCAGTTGATTTTAATAAAGTGCAGACTGTTGTAACTGATTTATCATTTTATATAAAAAACCATATGAAAATACATTTTATGTATAAGAAAAATAATTCAGAAAAAGCTACTTCACCTTATAAAATACTTTACTATAATGGGTTTTGGTATTTAATAGGCTGTAATGATAATAAGGAAATAAGAGCATACAGGCTTGATTATATTGAAAATATATCACCTTTACCTGATGAAACAGGCTATGTAGAACTTGATGAAAAATCAAAAAAAGTGATAGAAAATACAACATCAATATGGTTTGGCACTGAAGAACTGGAAGTAGAAATGATTTTAGATGATTGTATAAAAGAATATTTTATAGACAGACCTATTTTTAAAGATATGCAGATACTTTCAGAAAATCCTTTTACTATTAGGGTAATAGTATATAATTATATGTCTTTATATATGGACCTTATGCCTTATGCTCCATATTTTGAGATAAAAACTAAAGAAGCAAGGAAGTTTTTTGCAGAAAATCTGCTGCTTGCTTATGAAAAAAATAAGTAATATAAAAATAACCTGCCTTATTTTCAAGGCAGGTAAACACAATTTTTTAATTTAATATTATTTATTTAAACCCTTCTATAAGAGCATTTTTTGCACTTTTTACAAGCATAGATAATGCAGTAGAAAGTATATCTTTTGATTTATCATCAAGCTGGTTGATTTTCTTTCCTATTTTTACAGCATTTGCAAAAAGGCTTTCTGCCATTTCTGTAAAAGATTTTGCTTTTGTTGCTCCCATTACTTCCCATATTAAGTCAATAAACTGTTCTCTCTGCTCTATAGTCATATCATTAATCCACTGTCTTAGAGTGGTATCTATAAACTGGGAACTTGATGTTGTGCCTTCCATTTTTACAAAATCAGGTCCCATTACCTGCCATGAGTAAGGGTCATGCTGCATAATAAGTGTTTCGTTGCTTTTTATAACAATATATTCTTCTTCATGTTCTAAAAGCATACCTATAATAGAAGTCTGTGGCACAATGGTATCTATTTTATCCTTTACAGCTTTATATTCTGCAGTTTCAATTATGCTTGATTTAAAGCCCGGGCCGTCATTATTATATACTTTTATAATCCTGTCCTGCACACTTTTATCAATATGCAGTGCAGAATAAACTGCCAGATTGCCGCCTTTTGAATGTCCGCCAATACGCAAAGGTATGTTTATAATAGAAGATACAGTTTGAAGATATTTTAATGCTTCTGCTTGTGCCGGCACTTTATCCATAAAGCTCATATTAAAATCTTCTTTCCAGCCTACAAGGCTTGTATCTGTGCCGCGAAAGGCAATATAAGCAGTATTATCTTCCATAATAACAGTAAAAGCTGCAAACTGAGTTTCTATATCTTCATCATATTTATCAACATAATACATTAATTTCATATTGCCAAATCTTTTTGAGTTAGCAAGTTTTACTGCCATTTCAGCATCTTTATCTACACGCACACGGTGTTTACCTTCTGTTTGTATATTCATATCAGCAATAGCATCGTGTATTGTAATATATTGATTTTCTGATGAATTATCCTGCTTAAA
The DNA here is from genome assembly GCA_944323205.1 of uncultured Mucispirillum sp. GTDB lineage: Bacteria > Chrysiogenota > Deferribacteres > Deferribacterales > Mucispirillaceae > Mucispirillum. The sequence continues at coordinate 160,109 of CALURO010000002.1, forward strand.
TAAGCCAGTAATTTTATTTAATATGGTAGGTTTTGTATTTGCAAGCTCTGGCACAATATCTTTAAATATAAGATATACAAGATTTGAAAGTATTAAGTTATCAACATTATTAAATGGTGCCTGTGCTACAGTTAAATCTCCACGCCATAAAATATAGTCTTCAATATTTGCCATTATTTTACCCTATTTATATAAAAAATCATCCCTGAATTTTTATAACCATGCATATCCGAAATAAATTTGTCTATGCTCGTGACTGAACTTGCTTTGCATGTTATTCCGTGTTTTCAAAAATTCAAGGGGAGCGTCTTTTGCGACGCAAGGACTTTCCGACCGAGTAGGGAGGAATCAAAAGTCCGTAGCTGGAATGAATTTTTGAATAAAAATTAGCAAGCCACATGGAAGTGGCTTCGCATGCGTAAGGAATGAACTTGCTTTGCATGTCATTCCGTGTTTTCAAAAATTCAAGGATGAATTTTTGAATAAAAATTAAAAAGGTATAACAACACCTTTATAAGTATCTCTAATATATTGTTTTACAGGTTCGCTTTTTAATATTTCAACAATTTTTTGTATCTGTGGGTTATTTAAATCCTGTTCTTTTACAGCTATGATGTTGCCAAAAGTAGAAGCAGAAGTAGATGAGCTTGATTCGCCAATAATTGCTTTATCAAGCACACCAGCACCAAGAGCGTAGTTGCCGTTAATAACTGCAAAGTCTAAATCAGGAAGGCTTACTGGCAGCTGTGCAGCTTCCATTGCTTTAATAGTGATTTTTTTAGGGTTATCAATAATATCTAACTCTGTTGCTTCAAAGCCTTTATTTTTATTGATTTTTAATATACCAAGTTCATCAAGCAGCCATAAAGCTCTTGCACCATTTGTAGGGTCATTTGGTATGCCTATAACTGCCCCATTTTTTACATTTTCAATATCTGAGCTTTTACCAGCATATACACTTAATGGTTCAAAATGGATTTTACCAGCAGAAACAAGGTGATTTTTTAACTTATTCTTGTTATTAAAGTCTATTAAGTATGGTTCATGCTGCATATAGTTTGCTTGAATATCGTTACTGTCTAATGCAGTATTAGGAATGATATAGTCGCTCATTTCTAAAACTTTTACTTTTAACCCTGCTTGTTCAAAATAAGGACGCGCAAAATAAAGTATTTCAGCATGTGGAGTAGGTGAAGCACCTATAATTATTTCATCAGTTTGTGCCTGTTTTTTACAGCCTGCAGTTATTGCAAGCACTGCAAATGATACAATTAATAATATTTTTTTCATTATTAACCTTCCTTATAATTTATTAATTTCTATTTCTTTTATCAGCTTTAAAAGCCCAAATATTACATAACCACTGGATAAGCACAACAAGTATAATAAGCAGTATAACAGTGCTGTATCGCATTGATTCAATATACCTTTGGTAACCATAAGTAATGGCAATATTACCAAGACCGCCTGCACCAATAATACCTGTAATTGCAGTATAGCTTAGTATTGTAATAGAGCTTATGGAAAGCCCCCTTATTAAAGATGGTTTGCTTTCTACAAGCATTACTTTTGTAATAATCTGGAAGTTTGAAGCACCCATACATTTTGCTGCTTCAATTAGTCCATAATCTACTTCTTCTATGCTTTGTTCTACAATTCTTGCAACAAATGGTGTAGCTGCAATAATTAGTGGAATATTTGCAGCATTTGGTCCAATGGAAGTGCCGGCAATAAGCCTTGTAAAAGGTACAATAAATACCATAAGAATAACGAAAGGAACACTTCTTAAAATATTTACTATCCAGCCTGTTACATAATTAAATGTAGGTGAAGAAGCTATGCCGCCTTTTTTAGTAATAGAGAGAGCAACGCCAAGCGGCACACCTAAAATATAAGAGAATAGAGTGGATACCACTGTCATATATATAGTTTCCCATGTAGCGTTTAGAAGTAAAGCACCATACTGGTTTATAAATGCTTCCATATTACATCTCCCCAATGCCTAAAAGCATTTTTGTTACATCATGGGAAGGATTAGCAAAAACATCTTTTGTAAGCCCCATTTCTACAAATCTGCCATCATTAATAACAGCAACTTTGTTACATACTGCTTTTACAGCAGACATTTCATGAGTAATAATTATAATAGTTGTATTAAGACTTTTATTAATTTCTTTTAAAAGATTGAGTACCTGTTTTGTTGTAAGCACATCTAATGCACTTGTAGGCTCATCACATAATAATGCTTCTGGATTTGTAGCAAGAGCTCTGGCAATAGCAACTCTCTGTCTTTGACCGCCTGAAAGCTGAGCTGGGTAGAAATCTGCTTTATCGCCAATTTTTACAAGAGTTAAAAGTTCATTAACCCTTTCTTTAATTTGATTTTTTTCCATTCCTGCTATTTCCATAGGGAATGCCACATTTTTTGCAACAGTTTCCTGCATTAAAAGATTATAGTGCTGGAAAACAACTCCCATTTTTCTTCTAGCTTTCCTAAGTTCCTGTTTATTTAATTTTAAAATATCATTGCCGTCAATATAAATACTACCGCTGTCAGGTCTTTCTAAAAGAGTAATGCATCTAAGCAGTGTAGATTTACCAGCACCGCTCATACCAATAATGCCGAAAATATCGCCATCATGCATTTCTACATTAATATTATCAAGAGCAGTTACTGTGCCATTTTTGCCGTTAAATTGTTTTGATAAGTTTTCAATTTTAATCATCTTTCTGCGAAACAGCTCCAAATTTAAAAAATAACTACTTACTTTATATATTCTTGCCTTGACAGTCAATAAAAAAATGGGGGTGAAGCAGGAAAATATTTACTGTGCAGAGCAAAAAATACTTGAAATTATATGAAATATTGATTATATTAGGAGCATGGGAAGGCTGGACTAGGCAGCCCCCGATTAACTGGTTAAATAACCGTTCATCTTTGGTAGTTGGGCGGTTATTTTTTTATATAAAATAAAATTATGCTTACAAGTATGATAAAGATTATGTATAAATGATATACTTCTGTTACCATAAAGCACCTCCTTTCTAAGGAGGCTACCAGCCACAGCCAAACCGTGCTTATATTTTATAACACCAAAAATAATAAAATTACAAGATAAATTTGTCTACATCACTCCCATTTTTTCAAAGCACATTATGTCACTCAGAGCGAAGCGAAGAGTCTATATAGGCTTAGGACGAGCCGTCGCTTGTGTAAGTGCGGGTGGGGTTCCCCCGACCAAACGCCTAAATAAAAATTTCATGGGGAGCGATTTTTGCGACGCAAGGACTTTCCGATATTATCAAGCAGTTATAGCATTTTTTAATAAAAAAATTGTGTACCCCCAGAAAATTCCTGCTCTTGACTGAATAACTTTATTCTGGTATTCATAGAGTAGAATATGGAAAAATATAATCATAGAAAACTAAATTTACAGACTTTTTTCACAGGCTCTATAAATTATTTCAGCTCCCATTAGGGAGCTTTATTTGTTTGCAAAATCTTTGTAAATATCACCTCTGCTGCCTGCTGCAAGAATATCTATAATTATAATTTCATCATTGACTAACTTGTATATAACACGGTATTTTTGTATTCGCATTCTATATATATTATTATAATTTTTCATTGCTTTAATGTCTACATTATGGTTATTGTTATAATAAATGGACTTAATATTTTCTATAAATTTGCTATATATATCTGTGTGTTTATTAAAAAATTTTTCAGCTATTTTACTTATATTAACTGTGATATTTTTCATAATTCAATAATATCTCTTTTGACTATCTTTATATCATCATCAGTAAGGTTATTGAGCAGCTCTTTTATCTCATTTTCTTCGGCTTTATCACATAATGGCACATTGGAAAGCCTTACAATGAAATCATTATTTTTATTGTCTAGCTCTTTAATAACTGCATTGCGGATAAACTCTGATGAAGACATATTAAATAAAGCTGATACTTTTTTAATATTGTTAAATAAATTATCATCTATCTTTAAACTGATTGTTTTTGACATAATACTCTCCTGTTAAAAAAGTAATACGATATTATCGTAATACTAATATAATATATCTGATAATATTTATCAATGAATTTTTGTGATAAATATAATATCTAAAAATTCTAGTGATACCCAAAAAAATGAAAAAATAGGAATATATTTTGATTATAAAAATTTACCCTCTGCCTGTATGGGAGGCTGGCAGAGGGTGAAAGCAAAAATTTGGAAGTTAACTAGGGAAAAGTAACTCTAATATCGTTATATATTAAAATATATAGTGTGTCAATAGAAAAATTAATAAAATATTAAAAATAATTAAAATGCAATACTTTATATTGATTTTATAAGTAAGAAATGATATATGTAAAAAAATATTACGCATGGGGGTAATTATGAGAAAGTCATTAATACTTTTAATTTCACTGCTTACACTTATTCCTGCAGTTTCTTTTGCTGCGGATAAAGTTATTATTTTTGCAGCAGCTTCTACTACTAATATGATAGATGAAGTTTTAGCTGTTTATAATAAAAAAGGTGGCAATGCGTCAGGCAGCTATGCTTCTTCTGGTGCATTAGTTAAGCAGATACAGTCTGGTGCACCAGCAGGTATTTTTATATCAGCAAATCAGGAATGGATGGATAAGCTGGAAGAAGAAGGTGCATTAGAAAATGGCACTCGCCAAAACCTTGTTGGCAATAAACTTGTTTTAATTACTAACAAAAAAAATAATAATATAAAAGTTGATTTTAGTAAAAAAGTAGATTTTGCATCTATTTTAAAAAATGAAAAATTAGTTATAGGTGCTCCAGAAAGTGTACCAGCTGGCCAGTATGCAAAACAAGCCTTTACAAAATTAGGATATTGGGATAGTCTGCAAAAAAATATTGTAACAGCAGCAAATGTTAGAGATGTGCTTTCTTTTGTTTCTCGTGGTGAAGCATTATTAGGTGTTGTTTTTGGAACAGATGCTATTGCTGATAAAAATGTAACAGTAGTGGCAGAGTTTCCAAGTAATACTCATGATGATATAAGCTATCCTGTTGCAGTAATTAAAGATAACAGTAATAATGAAGTTAAAAAACTTTATAACTTTTTAATAAGTGATGAAGCTAAAAAAATCTATGAAAAATATGGATTTAAAGTTTATTAATATATAAGATAATAAAGGGCAGAATGTTAGAGATTTTTATTTTAAGTCAGGCAGAGCTGTCTGCTGTAAAATTAAGTATGGTTGTTGGGTTTTGGTCAGTGGCAGCAAGCCTGCCCTTTGGCATATTTTTTGGCTGGCTTTTAGCCCGTTATGATTTTTTAGGTAAATCTATACTTGACGGGTTTCTGCATCTGCCCCTTGTTGTGCCGCCTGTTGTAACAGGTTATATTCTTTTAATACTTTTTGGCAGAAGAAATGGTGTATTTGGTCCATGGCTCTATGATACATTTGGACTTTCTTTTGCTTTTGACTGGAAAGGTGCAGCTCTTGCCAGTGCTGTAGTATCATTTCCGTTAATGGTGAGAGCCATAAGGCTTTCTGTTGAATCTATTGATTTAGGATTAGAGCAGGCGGCTAAAACATTAGGTGCCAGCCAGATGAAAATATTTTTTACAATTACACTTCCACTTGCATTACCGGGTATTATTTCTGGTATAGTGCTGGCTTTTGCTCGCAGTCTTGGTGAGTTTGGTGCAACTGTAACATTTGTAGGAAATACTCAAGGGGCAACCCAGACACTGCCGCTTGCTCTTTCTGCTGTTTTGCAGGTGCCTGACAGCGAATTTTATGCAGCCCGTCTTGCGGTAATTTCATTAATTATAGCATTTGGCTCACTGATAGTTTCAGAATATTTTGCCCGCAGGTCAAAAAAATATAAACAGTCTGGCAGGATATAATGTTTAAAATCAATATAGAAAAACAGCTTGGAAATATACTAATAAAATGCAGTTTTGAAATGGATTATCCCGGTATTACTGCAATATGTGGCTTTTCAGGTGCTGGCAAAACAAGTATTATTAATATGATAGCTGGTTTAATCACTCCAGATAAAGGTATAATTTCATATAATGGAAGAGACTTTTATAATTCTTCTAAAAAAATAAATATACCTGCAAACAAAAGATTTACAGGTTATGTATTTCAAGAATCAAGGCTTTTTCCAAATATGAAAGTTAAAAAAAATCTGCTTTATGGTGCATTAAGAAAAAGTCCTGCATCTTTAAAATGTAATTTAGATGATGTATGTTCTTTACTTGGTATTTCCCATCTTTTAGACAGGTATCCGCAGAATTTATCAGGCGGGGAAAAACAGCGTGTAGCAATAGGCAGAGCGCTTCTTTCAAACCCTGAAATACTTTTAATGGACGAGCCACTGGCATCTCTTGATGAATCAAGACGCTCTGAATTAATTTCATATATTAATATTATCCAAAAACATTATAAACTTCCTATATTATATGTTTCCCATTCTGTAGATGAGATACTGCAGCTTGCTGATATGGCTTTATATATGGAAGAAGGCATATCAAAATATTTTGGCAGAACAGTAGATGTATTAAATAAGGCATCTGTAAAAATAAACAGCCATACAAGTTATAATACTATTTTTGAAGGGGAAATAGAAAAATATGATGAAGAAAGCAGCACTGTATTAATTAAGTTTGGCGGTGGATATGTAGAGTCATCATGTGAAAAGGTGGAAAAGGGCAGAAAAATAAGGTTTTCAGTAAATATTCACGATGTAGTTTTAAGCACTAAAAAACCAGAAAATATTAGTATAAGAAATATATATCAAGGAAAAGTTATAGAAATAGTAAAGCAGCCTAATAATTTTTATGATATTTTAATAGATATTGGCGATAAAATATGGGCAAGAATATCAAAAGGTGCGTTTAATGAGCTTAATGTTGCTAAAGACTGCATACTTTTTGTAATGATTAAAAGTGCAGCTGTTTCAGATACTTTAAAATTAGTTCATTAAAATAATCTTTATCGTTTTCAAATGTAAAATTTTTATTAACAATTTCATAAATCTATGATAAAGTGCATTTATGAAAAAAATATTTATTAGCGAAGTTATTAAGTATGCTTTGATTATTGGAATAAGTGTTATTACATTAGTTTGGGCATCTCTTTCCCGCTCTACTATGGCAACTCTTGAACGCACACTTGAAAGTTATCTTCAGAGCAGTATAAATATTATAGAATATGATAAATCTCAGCATGATATGATGTTTGATGAATACAAATCATCAGTATTACTTACAGCGTCAAATATTGCTATGTTAATTAAAGCAGATAATACTTATTTAACAAATCAAGCAAAACTTGATGAGCTTCGTAGAACATTAAAATTAGATGAAATTTTGATTACAGATATAAATATGAATATGGCTGCAGTATCATCAACTGAAAATAATATGCAGTCTGGCTGTGTCCGTCTTAATAGTTTTGTTTCAGGGATATATCAAAATAATTTCCAAAAATATACAGAGCCTGTTTTTTGTGACAAATATAAAGAGTTTATTCAGTATACTGGTGTTTCAAGGCTTGATAAGCCCGGTGTAGTAATAATAGGCAAAAGAGGCGGGAATATTAAAAATCTTATTAAAGCATCTATTATGGATAATTTATCATCAATATATTCTATATATAAAAACGGCTTTGTAGCTGTAATAGATAAAGACAGCCATACTATTATAAGCTATAAAGATAATAAATTTTTAGGAATAGATATTGCAGACTTAGGTATAAATGTAGATACACTGCGTTCATCAATGGAAGTATCAAAAGTGATAGTGGAAGACCAAAAGGCTTTTGCTCTGCTTAGAGACAGTGGCGATTATTCATTTATTGCTATCGCATTTAAAAAAGATGTTTATTTCAGTGTTTATATTTATCTATTTATAATTATTGCATCTATTACATTAATGGTAATTTTTATGCAGTTGTTTATGCTGCAGGTAGTAAATCAGCACATTATAAGTGGTATATCATATATTATAAGCTGCTTAAACTCTATAACAAAAGATAACCTTGATACTAAGGTTGAATTAAATACTTGTGAAGAGTTTTCTATTCTTTCAGACAGTATTAATTCTATGGTAAGCCGTTTGCGTAATCTTCTTTTATCAGAAAAACAGCTTGTGCAGGAAAAAATATCTCTTGCTGCTGCAAAAGGTGATTTTTTAGCAATGATGAGCCATGAAATAAGAACACCGTTAAATGTTATTATTGGTATGGCACAGCTTGGTATGCGTTCTAATTTTGATGATAAGAAAAAACAAGATACTTTTGCAGATATTAATGTAGCATCTACTCACCTGTTAAGTCTTTTAAATGATATATTAGATATGTCAAAAATTGATGCCGGCAAATTAGAATTATCAAATTCGCCTTTTTCCATAGAGGAAGATATTACTCATTTACAGCTTTTAATATCAGCGAAAGCTCGTGAACAGGAATTATCGCTTATTGTTGAAACAGAAGGTCTTGAAGATATTGTAGTTAATGGTGATAAATTAAGGCTTAATCAAGTGCTGATAAACTTATTATCTAATGCTATGAAGTTTACTGAAAAGAATAAAAATGTTACATTATCAGTAAAAGTGCTTAATAAAACTAATAAAAATATTTCTATTCGTTTTATGGTTATTGATGAGGGGATAGGTATGAGTCAGGAAAAACTTGATAAAATATTTAATCCTTTTGAACAGGCAGATACAAGTATTACTAGAAGTTTTGGTGGTACAGGCTTAGGTTTAAGCATATCTAAAAGTATAGTAGAGTTAATGGGTGGTAAAATTAATGTAGAAAGTAAGCTGGGGCAGGGCAGCCGTTTTTGGTTTGATGTAACATTTGATTATGGAGTATTATGTGATACAGACAGCAGTAAATCTTTATTATTAGAAGACGGCTCTCTTTCTCAATATAGAGCATTAATTGTAGATGATGCATTATTAAATAGAAAAGTTTTATGTACATTTTTAGAAAAAACAGGTATAAAAATGGAAGAAGCCGAAAGCGGTGAAGAAGCTATTGAAAAATATATACACTCACCTGCAGGCTATTATAATATAATCTTTATGGATATTCATATGCCTAATATGAATGGCTATGAAGCTGCTGAAAAGATAAGGCGTTCTGATAAAATGGATGCATTAACAGTCCCTATTATAGCTGTTACTGCTGATGCTTTTAAAGAAACAGAAGAAAAAGTTTTATTATGTGGTATGAATGGATTTATTTCTAAACCAATAAATTTTGCAAAACTTAGTGAAACTGTTAAAAAAGCATTAAATAGTCAGCTAAATACAAATGAAAGAATAATGGTATGGACTAAGATTAATAATCTTGAGTAATATTTGGAGTATTATTTAATGGAAAGTGTTAGAGTGTCAGCAGAAACTGCTGTTCAAATTATAAAAAATGGTGGTATGCTTATACTTACCGATGATGAAACACGAGAAAATGAAGGTGATTTAGTTGTTGCTTCAGAATTTATCACAGCAGACCATATTAATTTTATGGCAAAATATGGTAGGGGTTTAATATGTGTAAGTCTTCCTGTAGAAAGATGTGATGAACTGCAGCTTTATCCTATGGTGCATGAAAATACATGTAAGTTTGGTACAGCATTTACTGTTTCTGTAGAAGCAAGGGAGGGAGTAACAACAGGTATATCTGCTTACGACAGGGCAGTTACAATTAAAACCTTAATAAACCCTGCTGCTACATTTAGAGATATAGTTACTCCGGGGCATATGTTCCCATTAAGAGCCAAAAAGGGCGGCGTACTTGTGCGTGCAGGTCAGACAGAAGGTTCTTACGATTTAGCAAGAATGGCAGGACTTTATCCAAGCGGTGTAATATGCGAGATAATGGACGATGATGGCTCTATGGCAAGAATGCCTAGACTAGTTGAGTTTGCAAAAGAGCATAATCTTAAAATTGTTACTGTTGCAGATTTGATTAAATACAGGCTTGAACATGAGCCGATAGTGCAGGAAATAGAAACAGCATTAATGCCTTCAGCATATGGCAGTTTCAGGATAAAAGGATTTTTAAATACAAGTGATGAAAAAGAAGCCGTTGCTATAATCAAAGGTGATATATCTGGAGATGAGCCTGTTTTAGTACGGGTTCATTCTCAATGTTTAACTGGCGATATTTTTGCTTCATCAGTATGCGGCTGCGGTACTAAATTACATAATGCACTTCATACAATAGAAGAAAAAGGCAGAGGGGTAGTGCTTTATATTTATAAAGATACATCAAAAACTGGTTTTTTAAGTTCACCAGAAGGAATGTTAAGCCCCCATAACCCTAATGAAACAAATGCAGAAGGTTTTGGTTTTGGTGCTATGTGTTTAAGAATGTTAGGGCTTAAAAAAATTAAGCTTTTAGGTAACAGTCCAAAAGCATTAAATCTTCTTGCCAGCTATGGTTTAGAAATAGTTGAGTAAATTTTAGTATAAATTATACTTTTCTTTTTAATTTTTTAAATTTTGGCTTGATATTTGCTTGTATTACAGTGTGGAGGTTTGATTATGATAAATTTCAACACTGTAAACAAAGCAAATACTGCACAATCTTTATTGCCAGATTTTACAGAAACTGCTGATATTTCAGGAGATTCTTTTCAGTCTATTTTTAATTCATTTAAAGAAAACTCATCTGATTTTTCAAACAGTATATACAGTAAAAAAGAAAATAGTTTTTCATCATACAGGGAAAAAAATTCATATTCAACATATTCTGATAAAAATAATTATAATGAATATAGAAATGAAGAAAAAAAATATAGTAAAAATAATGATAAAGAAAACTATACTGCTATTGAAAGAAAAGAATTTAGAGATGACAGCCCATCAAGCAGAAATATTAAAGACACAAATACAGTAAAAGAACAGAATGTATTTGAGAAAAAAGATATTAAATCTATAAACAGCAGTAAAACATCAAATAATACAGAAAATTCTGCAAATAATATACATCAATCAAACCAAAATAATATGCAGGAAGATTCTAAAGATAATACAGTATCTATAAAAGATATTTTAGCATTACTGCAAACAGCTGCAAAAGTAAGTAATGCTGATATTTCAAATGATGACAATGTAGTAGAAGATATTAAAAATATAGATTTACAGGCAGTGTTGCAGGATATGGATAGTACACTTTCAAAACTGAATATATCTGATGATTTAAAAACACAGCTTAGAAATATTATTTCATCATTAGAAAATATGTCCCAGTCTGATTTAGAGCAGTTTTCAGCCTATATTAGTGTGTTATCTGATGATTTTAATTTATCTAATATAAATGAGAAAAATATTTCTCTTGAAGAAATATCTGATAAAATATTAGGAAATGAAAAAGATAAAGAATCACTTGAAAAAGCATATACAGTATTGGAAGAAAAAATTTCCCAGCTTAATATTAATGAAAATAGTAAAGAAAATATAGATGCTGATATTAACAAGCTTAAAACTAATATTTTATCCAGCCATGTAAAATCTGAAGATAATAATATTTCTAAAATAATTGATAATATATCATCTTTAATTGATGAGGCAGTTAACCAGTCAGATTTAAGTGATAACAGTGAAACATTAAGACTTGCAAAAGATATTTTACAGGCAGTTCAAAATGCTGCTAAAAATATGATAATGCAGCCAAATCAGGTTGAACAGCAGGTAGTTCAGTCAGGCAGTGAAGTATTAGATGAAACTGTTATTATAAATAATAAATTATCTGATGATACAATATTGAATGTAGATATTAATAATACTAATAAAATAGAAGCAAAATTACAGGAAACTGCTGAATTATTAACTGATACAGTGAATAGTAATAAAGCTAATAAAACAGAAGTAAAACAGCAGGAAGCACATTCTAATATAGATGCAGAAAGTTTACAGGAAAGTACTGAATTATTAACTGATACAGTAAATAGTAATAAAGCTAATAAAACAGAAGTAAAACAGCAGGAAACACATTCTAATATAGATACAGAAAGTTTACAGGAAAGTGCTGAACTATTAACTGATACAGCAGTAAGTGATGATATTATTGCAGAAAACAAATCAGTAAAAGAAAATCTAAAAGATGTATTAAAAGAAACTATTAAAGATACAGTAAAACAGTCAGATACTGTATCAGTAAAAGATATTCAGAAAGAATTTAAAACAGCAAATGTGGAAGTAACAGAAAGCCTGCGTGGAGAAAGTGCTGCAAAAGCAGATATAAAAGCAAATACTGTTACTTTTAATGAAACAGGTAAAAATTTACAAAATAACTTAAACCAAAAAGAAATGATGACAGGGCAAAATAGTGCAGAGGAAAATTTTTCTACTTCTCAAAGTGATAAGGGAAATAATTTCAACTATTTTCTAAAATCATCAGCAGAAGCTCAGGCAAAATATGAAACATTACAAAGCAAAGAAGCACAGGCACCATATAATATGAAAGAGCCAAGAGATATAGAAAGGCTTGTAAGAACTATGCAGTCATCAGTTAATAAAGGTGAATCTAAATTAACAGTAGTATTAACGCCAGAAAATTTAGGAAAATTACAAATACAGTTAACAGAAAGCGGTGGCAAAGTTACTGCGAAGTTCTTATCAGATAATGAAAACAGCCATAAAATCATAATGGCACAAAGTGATTTATTAAAAAATCAGCTTTCAGAAAAAGGAATAGTTATAGATAATATGGAGTTTGCTTTTAATGACGCTATGAGTAAACAGCAGACTGGTGAAGAACATGGAAGGCGTGCATCTAAACAGTCTCAAAGGAATAAAGGTTTAAAAAATCAGGAAGAAGATTTAGAAGTTGGCACGCAAGTTGCTAATAATAAGTCAACAGGAATATATGCCTAAGATAAGAGGAAAAAAATGCAAACTAATTTATTAGGGCAAATTGAGCCTACAACAATTACACAACAGCAAAACAGCACAAAAGAAGGTGTTGGTGATTCAGACCTTGACCAACAGGATTTTTTGAACCTGCTTGTTACTCAGTTGCAAAATCAGGACCCATTAAATCCGACAGAACAGTCTGAATTTATGAGCCAAACAACAGCATTTTCGCAGTTGAATGAGATGACTACTATGAATTCCAGCTTAGAGCAGGTAGTAGAGCTTCTTACTATGCAGTCTTATAATAACAGCTCATTAACTTCTGGTGCTAACTTTATTGGTAAAGAAATTGAATACCAGACTAACACTGTAACAGTTGGCGGCGACAGCTTGAAAAATATTTCCTTCTATCTTGATGGCGATGCATTAGCAGAAAAATCCCAAATCAATATTTATAATGAAGAGGGTGCATGTGTTGCTATAGTTAAACCTGATAAAGACTTAACATCAGGACAAAATGTTATCCATTGGGACGGCACAGGTGTTGGTGGAGTAGAAGTTGCAGACGGCACTTATTACTTTGAAGTGCAGGCATTTAATTCAGCTGGAGAGCAGGTGGCAGTTCAAGAATATGGCACTGGTATTGTTCAAGGTGTTAAAATGTCAAACGGTGTGCTTTACTTTGATATTGGTGATGGTGTTGTTTCAAGTGAATATGTTTATTCTGTGTATGACCCTAGTATTAAAAACGAAGGGGAAGGCAGCACAGATGATGGTTCATCTGATAATGGTTCAACAGATGAACAGGCAATTTAATTAAAAAAGTAATAAAAATAATAAAATAATAAAATAATAAAATAATAAAATAATAAAATAATAAAATAATAAAATAATAAAATAAATATTCGGGTAGGTTTGAAAGGAGCGTCAAACCTGTTTGATAAGCATTCGGAGGTGCTTTTATGTTAAAGTCATTATATAATGCAGTAAGCGGATTAGGTGCAAACCAAAAAGCTATGGATGTTTTAGGTAATAATATTGCAAATGTAAACACTATTGGCTTTAAAATGGGTCGTGCTGTATTTCAAGACTTAATGAGCCAAACATTAATAGGTGGTAAAACCCCAACAGATTCAAGAGGCGGTATTAATCCTCGTCAAGTTGGTAATGGTGTTTATCTTGCAGCAGTTGATAATATTTTTACATCTGGTGTATTAAAATCAACTTCAAGCACAACAGATTTAGCTATTCAGGGAACAGGCTTTTTTGTTGTTCGTGGTGAAGGTTCCAGCGAAAATTATTATACTCGTGCTGGTGATTTTAACTTTGATAATACAAATACTCTTACTACTCCATCAGGTTACAGAGTTCAAGGCTGGATGGCAGACCCTGATACTGGTGAAATGAATCAGCAGGTAGGTGTGGGAGATATTGTTTTAGGCACTAACTATCAAGTTATGAAACCAAAAGAATCTACTGAAATTAATATGTCTGGTGCATTAGATACAACAGCAACAGCTTCTACTGTTACTTATGGTAAACTTTTAACTCAAGCATCAGCTAAACAGGATATAAATACAATGCTTAGTTCAAGCGGTGTAGCTATGGACTTAGCAGACGGGGAAAAAGTAAGAATTTCTGCAAGCCCATCACTTTATACCCCTATGAGCCAGCTTTCTGACGGCAATGGAACATCATTAGGTGTAAGTGAACTTAATGGTAATGTAACTTTTAGAATTAATGGTTCTTCTTATTCATTAAACTATACTTCTCTTGGCGGTGGTTCTTTAAATGATGGTAAATACACTACAATTGAAGACTTCCTGCAGGAAGTAAATAATATATTTGCTCAGGCAACAAGAGAGCATGTGGATACTGCTACAAATACAGCAGGCACACCAATTGCAACAATGACTTTTAAAGATGGTAAATTTGCAATTGAAGCAAACTATGGACATGAATTTGAAATTAACGGCATAAGTGGTTCTTCTCAATTAGCAGCATTACTTTCACCACTGGCAACAACTTATAAAGCTGGTAAAACAGAGTATTCTTCTGAATTAACTTATCAAAAAGAAGTTATATATAAGCAGGATTTTACAAGTATAGAGCAGTTATCAGACAGGATTACAAACTCTATAAACGGTGGAGTTGTGCCTAATGGATTTAGTGCAGAGTTTCTTGAAAATGACTTTGGTTTAGATGAAGGCGAAGGTATATCTTTTGATGATATTACAATATACGATCCAGGCACAGGCACTGCTATGACTACACTGCAAATAGGACCATTTACTTATACAGAAACTGTAAACCCTACTATTGCAAACCAGTTCCACACTATTCAGGAATTAGGAAGGTTAATTACTGATGCAGTTAATGAGGAATTAGCGGCATATGGTAATGGTGTAACTACACGAGTATCATTTGGTCTTGATGGTAACCAGTTAAGCTTTTCTGTAACAGGAGCAAGCCATGCTATATCTTTTGGTGAAAGCACACTTCATCAGGCATTAGGCAGCACAGCAACACCAAATACATATTTAAAAATGATTTTTGATAATTCATTAAATACATACGGTGCTAATAATATTGTTACACCTAAACAGTTAAATGATGCTGTATCAACTGTTGATATAGAAGCAATTGCTGGTAAAGGTAGAATAGTTTACAATTTTGAAGATACAGAAGAAAATACTCTTGTAGATATGTCTACTAATAATCTTTATATGCAGGATGGCGAAACTCTTATTTTTAGAATTTCTGATATGGCTAACCCTATTATATTAGAATATAATAGTGCTGGTGGTCCTGCAACTGCTCCTGCGACTGCAACATTTTCAAATGCTACCGAATTAGCAACACAATTACAAACTGCAATACGAGCTGCTGGTGGTAATTTTACTGGTGCATCAGTTACATATAACCAGGCAGCAAATACATTTACAGTAACTGCTGCAGGTGGTCAGACTCTTGCATTTTCAAGAATAGAAACTACTGCTAAAACACCATTTTTAAAAGAAATGTTATCAGCAGGGTTAGTTGGTCAGAATATTACAGATGCAGGCTATACAATAGAAGGTGAATCAAATATTGTAGATAATATTGTAGATTTTGATATTACAAAAGCAAATCAAGGTGAAATTTTTAATAATAACATGTTTGCGGGAGAAACTACCGGCACATTAGGAATAGGTAAATCTATTACATCTGAACAGTTTTTAACAACTGCTGATGAAACAACATTGATGATGAATTTATTTAATGAAAACGGTAACTATATGAACTTTGTAGAAAACCAGTCTACACTTGAAATTAAAGGAAGTATTAATGGTGAAGAAATCACTAATAATGGCTACTTTTCAATAGGTGCCACAAGCACACTTGCAGACTATATGCTTGCTCTTGAACAGTTTGTAGACTTAAACGGTGGCCATAATACTTACGATAATGTTAAAATAGAAAATGGTGTTATTAAAGTAACTGGTGAAAAAGGTGCTAGAAATAATATTGATTATTTAACTATTAATGCAACTGGCGGCTCTGAAACATCTAATATGATTTTCAATAATGTTATGCAGGGAACAGTTACTGAAGCAACTGATGGTATAGCTTATAGAACTATGGAAGTATATGATGAACAGGGTAATAAACATAATATTAATTTTACATTCAGCTTATGGAATGAAGAATTAAATGAATGGCGAATGGAAATAGAAACAGATGACCCATTAAATAGTGTTGCAATTAATGGAGCAAGCCAAAATGAACTTATTTTAAGGTTTAATGCTGATGGCACTCTAAGCCATATGTATGACAGGTTTACTGTTCCATCAAAAGTAATATCTAACCCTACACTTAGGTTTTCTGCTGCAAACGGAACAAATACTATTGACCCAATTGCATTAAACTTAGGGACAGCAGGTGAAAACGACGGCTTATCAATAGCTGCTAATGGTGGCGGTATTACACGAGCTTCTACTGATGGTTATAGTGTTGGTGATTTAACTCAGACTATGTTTAACCCAGCTGGTGAACTTGTTGGCACATATTCAAATGGTCAAACAAGAGTTTTAGCACAAGTTGCACTTGCTACTTTTGTAAATGAAAGAGGTTTAGAAAAAGTAGGCGATACAATGTTTCAGGCAACAGGTGCTTCAGGACAGGCTACAATAGGCGAGCCAATGACTGGTGATAGAGGCGAAATTGCTGCATCTATGCTTGAAAACTCAAATGTTGATTTATCAGAAGAGCTTGTAAATATGATTACAACACAAAGAGCGTATCAATCAAACTCTAAAGTTATCTCTACCTCCGATGAGATGATACAAGAGTTACTTAACATGAAGCGTTAGGATAGATAGTTGATTAAAATTTTCTCTTAGGGCAAGCCATTCGCTCCGGTGAACCCTAAGGGATTTCAAAGCACTCCACAAAAGAGAAACAACTCAGGGTCGGGCTTTGATTCGCATATGAAATGCTGGGGTGTGAGAGTATACGCGCATGTACTACTCACCCCCTCATTTCTATGTAATTTTTTCTTTTATGAGCATTATTTAATTTTTATTCAAAAAATTATTCCATCTACTGACTTTTGATTTATCCCGATTTGGCTTATTAAGTCATTCTGCTTCACCCCCATTTTTTTGAAACACCTTATGTCACTCAGACGAGCGTTTTTTGCGACGCAAGGACTTCCCGACGAATAGGAAGGAATCAAAAGTCCGCAGCTGGACTGTATTTTTTATTATTGATAATAATCTTCTTCGCTTCGCTTTGAATGACAGCAGCGGTGGTAAACTATTAATACCGTGTTACTCAAAAGGCGAAGCCGAAGAGTTTTTAATTTTACTAACTATAATATTATAAATTATTTTGTTTCCTGCACTGCTTTACACAGAGTTTCAACAATATAATCTTGGTCATCAGCTTTTAAAAATGCACTCATAGGAAGGCTCATAATTTCTTTTGAAACTTTTTCACTTATTGGTAAATCACCTTCTTTAAATCCGCAGTCTTCATAACATTCCTGCATATGTAAAGGAATAGGGTAATGGATAGCTGTAGGGATACCTTTTTCATTAAGTTTTTTAGCAACTTCTTCTCTGTTTTTCACTCTAACAGAATACTGGGCATAAACACTTACTTTTCCTTCAGGAATATATGGTGTGATTATATCAGCAGTATCACCTTTATATGCGGCTTTAATTTTTGCTGTATAATCATTACCTATTCTTATTCTTTCAGCAGCTTCTTCTTTAAAATGAGCAAGTTTTACATTAAGAACTGCTGCCTGCACAGCATCAAGCCTGCCGTTTATACCAATATATTTATGTTTATATCTTGCAATCTGTCCATGGTTTCTAAGGTTTGCAATCATTTCAGCTTCTTTATCATCATTAGTAAATACTGCACCGCCATCACCATAGCAGCCAAGAGGTTTAGACGGGAAGAAACTTGTACAGCCCATGCTGTTATAGTTACAGCTGTATTTGCCTTTATCAGTAGCACCAAAGCTCTGGCAGGCATCTTCTATAAGTTTAATATCTGTGCCTTTTGTAAGCTCGGCAAATTTATCCATATCAGCAGGAAGCCCGTATAATGATACAGGGATAATTGCTTTTGTTCTTTCATTAATAAGTGGTTTTACTTTTTCCACATCAAGATTATATGTTGTTTCATCAATATCTGCAAAAACAGGTTTTGCACCAGCTAATGCAATAACTTCTGCCGTTGCAATAAATGTAAATGGTGTAGTAATAACTTCATCACCTGCTTTTATACCGTATGCCATAAGAGCAAGTAAAAGTGCGTCAGTGCCGGAAGAAACGCTTAATGCATGACGAGCTCCAACATAAGAGGCTAAGTTTTTTTCTAATTTTTCTACTTCTGGCCCCATAATATACATAGATGAGCCCATAACATCAAGCACTGCTTTATCTAATTCTGATTTATAAGCATTATATTGTGATTTTAAATCTGCAAACGGAATCTGCCTGCTCATAATTCACCTCATATTTTTATCAATGTTTTAAGCTACCATATATTAGCTTGCTTTTCAATAGTATAAAATGTAAAATTAATAAAAATATTAAATTGTCAGGTGTAATATAAAAAAGATACTAAAATATATATCCTTACAGTCTGGATTATCTAGTGATAGCTTGAAAAAATATCTCTCTAATTTTTCGTGGCAGATGGGTGATTATATTTTTTCACTTACTGCCTCACTGATTGTTGGTATTGCAGTTGCAAGATACTTGGGGCCTGAAATGTATGGTATTATTGCCTTTGCCACTGCTGTATATGCTGTTGCAATTATTATAGCAGCTCTTGGCATTGATGATATTATTATGAAAGATATGATGCAGTTTGCAGAAAAGCAGGGTGGTATTCAAGGTTCAGCACTTTTTATTAAATTTGCAGCTGCTTTTATAGTATATGTTATTATTTTTATATACTGTATTATGAATTACAGTGGCGATAAACTTTATTCTGTATTAATAATATCAGCAGCAGTTTTATTTCAGCCACTTTCTGTTTTTTCATGTATTTTTTTAATAAATGCTCAGGCAAAATATACATCAATTGCAAGAATGGTAAGTTATACATTATCATCTTTACTGAAAATAATATTAATAATAATAAAAGCACCTGTTACATATTTTGCATTTGCAGTTTTTATTGACTATGCAGTCTTATATTTAACTGTTATTTTAATGTATAAATATAAAAATTATACTGTTTCAGGCTGGCATATAGATATATCTTATATAAAATACATATTAAAAAGTGCTGTTCCATTATTTACAGCAGTGCTTTTTTATACATTTTATCAAAAAATTACAGTTATTATTATCAGTAGTATGTATTCTGATTATGCATCAGGCATTTATAGTGCTGCTTTAAGGCTTGCAGAAATATGGTATTTAGTGCCTGCTGTTTTAATGACAGCTTTTTTCCCCGCAGTAGTAAAGGCAAAGCAGATAAGCGAAGAAGAATATATGAAAAGAATAAAAGCTCTTTTTTATGTAACAAGTATCCCATTTATATTAATGGCTTGTTTTACTGCCTTATTATCTCCGTTTATTATAAAAATCCTTTATGGCGAAAAGTATATTCAGTCAAGTATCGTTTTAGCCTTAATAATATGGTCTGTTCCTTTTATATCTTTTTATATAATATCAAGTAAATGTTTTATACTGGAAAATAAAGTAAAACATTTATTATTAAGAAGTATCTTATCTTTTATACTGATTATAGTGCTAAATTATATTTTAGGCAGCCTGTATTATTTAAAAGGGTTCAGTGCATCTCTTTTAATTTCATCTTTTATTTCATTTTTCTTAATAGACTTATGTTTTAAGGATACAAGAAAGCTGTTTTTTATAAAATTAGAAAGTATATTTTTTCCATTTATATATATTCTTAATTTATTAAAAAAAGATAAAAATAATCCTTAAATATTAACTTTATATTATGATTTTTTCCGATTTTATTTGACAAAATTATACAAAATTTATATTTTAGTAAATCAATATATATGGAGGAAATAATGGAAGGTCAGTCAGCATTAACAGCATCTATTGATAATTTTCTTTTAAAAGGTACAGAAATACTTTTTTCTAATATAGTATTTTATATATTTATTATTGTGGCAATATTATTTACAGTTTTACTTAAAGGCTCACAATTTAAGTATATGTTTCATGCAGGCAGTTTATTATTTGCAAAACATCATGGAGGTGGCACATCAGGCTTTGCAAGTTATGCAATAAGCACAGCAAGCCGTGTTGGCACAGGTAATATGGCAGGTATTATGGTTGCAATATCTGTAGGTGGTCCCGGTGCATTATTTTGGATGTGGGTAATGGCATTATTTGGTTCTGCACTAGCTTTTGCAGAAGCAACTCTTGCACAGCTTTATAAGGAAAAAAATTCTCTTGGACAGTATGTTGGTGGTGCATCTTTTTATATCCGCAGTAAATTAAAACTTCCTGTATTATCAGTTATATTTGCAGCAATTATGATATTAACTTATACAGCCTTTAACGGTGTTCAGGCAAATACTATTGCTGGAGCATTAGCATCTTATGATTTAGACCCAGCTATTACAGGTATTATTTTAGCACTTATTACAGCATTTATATTATTTAGTCCTGGTAGAACAGCAGTTATTAAAGCCTGCACTTATATTGTGCCTGTTATGGCTATTCCTTTTATATTATTTGGCTTAGTAGTTGTGATAATGAATATCTCAATGGTTCCGCATATGTTTTATGTGATTATCACACAGGCATTTATGCCGGAAGCTGCTTTTGGTGGTGCTGTAGGTCAGACAATGACAACTGGTTTAAGAAGAGGACTTTTCTCAAATGAGGCAGGTATGGGTGGTGCTCCACATGCTGCAGCTGCTGCTACAACTACTCACCCAGCTCGTCAAGGTTTTATTCAGATGTTTTCAGTATTTACAGATACATTAATAATATGCTCAGTTTCAGGTTTTATACTTTTACTTTCTCCAGAAGCTATGTCTAAAATAGGCGAATTAAAAGGCATTAACCTTATGCAGTATGCAATGGATACCCACTTTGGAGAGTTTGGTTCATTATTTATTACTTTATGTGTAATATTATTTGCATTCAGCTCTATTTTAGGTAACTTTTTCTATATTCAGACAGGTGTAACTGCTATAAAAGATAATAAATTATCGTATTATATAGTAGTATTAATGACATTAATGCTTGTTTTAGGTGGCTCTATTGCTAACCTTACTACAATATGGAACTTAGGCGACTTTTTAATGGGCTTTATGGCATTAATTAATATTGCAGTGCTTGTTATACTTTATAAACCTGTTGCGGCCTTATTAAATCACTATATCAGCCAGTGGAATCAGGAAAAAATACCTGTATATATAAAAGGTGATATTCCTGAAATAGAAAGCGATGCAATCACTCAGTGGGACGGAAGTGACGCAAATTCTGTAAAGTAATATTTTTGCTTTATATATTTTTAAGCCTGTAAAGTAAAATTTACAGGCTTATACTGTCTAAAAATAAGTTTTCTAACAATTTCTATTAATATACCTAGGGGTATCCTATTTTTTTATTAGAAAATGCTATAATTACTTGATAATATATGTAAAAATATAAATAATCTCAGGTAAACTGTCATTCAGAGCCTACGATAGTAGGCGAAGAATCTAATTAAACTTTTATTAAAAAATACATCCGTGTATTTTTTAAACCACACAATTTCGGGGAAACCCCTCATTGCTTTCGCAAGCGACGGCTCGTCCTGAGCCTACCTTGTCATTCAGAGCGATAGCGAAGAATCTTATTTAACAATAATAAAAATTTCGGTCCAGCTGCGGACTTTTCATTCCTTCCGATTTGGTCGGAAAGTCCTTGCGTCGCAAAACACGCTCCCCTCCCGCACTTACGCAAGCGACGGTGCATCCTGCACCTACATTTTATAAGATACAAGTCTTACCTTATATAGTTTTATTCACTGATACTTTCAATATAAATATATTAATAATAAATAATTCCTTATTTATGAGCTGCCCTAGTTATTTTATTATCTTTGCGACTTAATTTCTTATGAGCTGTTTTTTTGGAACGGTTAGCAAGCTGATTGTCTGAGCGATAGCGAGTTGCAGTTGCTGTGGAGAAAAAACAGCGAATGCTTAAGGAATTGGAGCATAAGTAATAAAATAACGAAAGATTGATATATGAGATTTGTGGCGGTAAGATAGTTTATAATATGGTAAAATAATAATATAATTATATAATTATATATCACTTTATTTAATTGTTTATCAAATTGTAATGATGATTTTTATTAATACAATATGTATATTAATAGAGATTGTCAAAAAATTACTTTTTCTACAGTCTAAAGCCTGTAAAGTAAAATTTACAGGCTTTTTTATAAACAAGTATTTTCTAGTATATTTATCGTTAAAAATTAAGGTATTTTGTTTAATTTATAAGTTTTTGGAATAAAATTTGTATGTTTTTTGTTGAAAAAATATGTTTATAGTGTTATAAGATAGCAGTATTTAAAAAGGAATTAGTAAAAAGATGGATAAATATACAGAAAAAGCATTAAAATTACATAGTCAGGGTAATAACTGCTGCCAATCAATATGTCTTGCTTTTGCAGATAAATTAAATATAGATGAAGATATTTTATTTAAAATAAGTGAAGGTTTTGGTGCAGGTATGGGTAATTTGCAGGGCAGCTGTGGTGCATTATCTGCAGCAGTGATGATTGCAGGTATATATAACAGTGGTGGCAAAGATGCACAAGTCCGCACAAAATCAAAAACATACAGGCTTGCTTCCCAGATAAATAATCAGTTTACAGATCTTGTTGGTTCAATGGTATGCAAAGAAATAAAGGGAGTAGAAACTGGTCAGGTTTTAAAAAGCTGTAATGGCTGTATAGAAGCGGCAGTATATATTATTAATAATTTAATTTTTAAAGAAAATTAGTTTTTGGCACTCTTTTTGCTTTTGAAATAGTATAATGTTTTTATTATGGGAGAGATAGTATGGAAACAAAAGATACTAACCTAGATGCTTATACTATTTTAGAATCAGATGAATTTAATACTCTTTTAGATGCAGTAGAGCTTATGGCAAAAGCACAGGGGAATTTATTATCCCTGCAGCGTTCTGTTGAAGAATTAAAAATTATGATGGATAATACAGAACTTTCTAACGATGATTTTTCTTTACAGGATAATGCTGTGCTTTATGACGCACTTGATAAAGTGGAAAACCTTGTAGACAGTCTTGCAAATGATGATTATATTACTGGTAAATAATTTATAAGAGTATTTTTTCACTTTTTTTTATCTAAATTTCATTTTTTTTGCATTTCTTGACTTATATCATTTCTTTATTAAAAAAAATATTGTATTTCTATATAAGACAAAAATAGTCTTATATAGTTTTGGAGGATTACATGGAAACAAAAATGTTTTGCTATCAGTGTCAAGAAACTGCAGGTAATAAAGGCTGCACTATAAATGGTGTATGCGGTAAAACTAATATAACATCTAATTTACAGGATTTACTTGTTTTTGCTGTAAAAGCTCTTTCAGAAGTTTTAAGCGCAGCAAGAAAAGAAGGTATTAATGTATCAAAAGAAATAAATCATCTTATAAGCGAAAATTTATTTATTACTATTACTAATGCTAATTTTGATGATGAGTCTATTAAAAACAGCATTGAAAATACATTTAAAATAAAAAAGGAAATTATTTCTCAGTTAAAAGATATTTCAGCACTTAGTGAAAGCGCAAAATATGAAACTGCTAGAGAAAATTATGAAGAAGCATCAAAAACTGTTGGCTTTTTATCAATAGAAAATGAAGACATAAGAAGTTTAAAGGCATTGATAACTTTTGGTTTAAAAGGTTTAGCTGCGTATCTGCATCATGCAAATGTGCTTTTAGCAGAAAATGAAGATATTGATATATTTTTACAGTCTGCACTTGCTGATACATTAAGTGATAAATCTGTTGATGAATTAGTTGCATTAATTTTAGAAACTGGTAAATACGGTGTTGATGTAATGGCATTGCTTGACGGGGCAAATACAAAAGCATATGGCAATCCAGAAATAACTGAAGTAAATCTTGGTGTTAGGAAAAACCCTGCAATATTAATATCAGGCCATGATTTAAAAGATTTAGAAATGCTTTTAAAACAGACAGAAGGAACAGGTGTTGATGTATATACTCATTCAGAAATGCTGCCTGCCCATTATTATCCAGCATTTAAAAAATACAGTCATTTTGCAGGCAACTATGGCGGTGCATGGCATAACCAGAAAGAAGACTTTGAAAACTTTTCAGGTCCTGTACTTTTAACAACTAACTGTCTTGTTCCACCAAAAGAAAGCTATAAAGATAGAGTTTATACAACAGGTGCAGTTGGATTTACAGGGTGCAAACATATTACTAGTAAAATCGGCGAAGAAAAGGATTTCAGCATAATTATAGAACATGCAAAAAAATGCGAAAGTCCAAAAGAAATAGAAACTGGCACTATTACAGGCGGTTTTGCACATAATCAAATATTAGCATTAGCAGATAAAGTGGTGGAAGCTATAAATTGTGGAGCTGTGAAAAAATTTGTTGTTATGGCAGGCTGTGACGGCAGACAGAAAAGCCGCTCATATTATACAGAATTTGCAAAGCAGCTTCCACAGGATACTATAATATTAACAGCAGGATGCGCAAAATATAGATATAATAAATTAAATCTTGGAAATATAGGTGGAATACCTAGAGTTTTAGATGCTGGTCAGTGTAATGATTCATATTCTTTGGCAGTGATTGCATTAAAATTAAAAGAAGTATTTAATCTTGATGATATAAATAAACTTCCTATTATTTATAATATTGCATGGTATGAGCAGAAAGCTGCAATAGTTTTACTTGCACTTTTATATTTAGGTGTAAAAAATATTCATTTAGGGCCTACTTTACCAGCATTTTTATCACCAAATGTTGCTAAAATTCTTATTGATAATTTTGGTATAGGTGGTATATCATCAGTGGAAGAAGATATGAAAATGTTTTTTGGTGAAGATATAGGAAGCAGTAGTAAAATAACAAAAGATATGATTATCAGCGATATATTAAAAGTAAACTCAGCGGCTGAGGCAGTTTTTAAAGAAATGGGTATGATGTGCTTAGGCTGCCCTGCATCTCAGGCAGAATCATTGCAGGATGCATGTGAAGTGCATAATGTATCAGTTGATGATATATTAAACAAACTAAATAAATAAGAGGTAAATTAATGAGTGCTTTTTTAGGACCTGTCCATTTTATGCTGTATAATAAAATACAAAGGCAGAATGAATTATTAAATGAAATAATCAAGGCAGGTGAAGAAAACCACTGGGTAAGTGATTTAGCAGACAAGCTGAAAGAAAGTTGTGGCGAAAATGAAACAGCTCCACTTGAAACTGTTATTGATGAAAATAATATCCATAACTGGTTAAATAATCAGGTAAGCATAGCAGAAAGCAGAATGGCATTAGCTCTGAAACTCATTATGGAAAAAGATAACTCTCTTTTAGATAAAGTATCTGACATATTTTATTCTCATGGGGTGGCAGCAAGGCTTGATTATGCAGATATTATTGTTGCAGAAGAGCTTTTTAATGCACTTAATATGTACCTGCTTGATGGTATGCCGTGTGATGGCGGTATTGTTGTTGAAAGCAATGACGGCTCTGAAATAGTATGGAGCATAAATATGCAGGTACATACTCCATTTTATGATAAGGCTGGTATCAGCAGCCAGATATTTTTAACATTAAGAGATAGATGGCTTCAGGGTTTTTTTGCAGGCAGTTTTAATATTGACTATGCAAGGCTTTCTGAAAATACATTTAGGATTATGGAAGTATAGTAATGAGTAAAATAATAGAAATATTAATGAATGAGCATAAAGAGATAGTAAAATTTATTGCAAAGCTTCGCAGTATGTGTCTTGATTTTATGAAGTATGATAAAATAGATATTGCAGAATTTTATGCAGCAGTTAATTTTATTAAAAATTATGCAGACAAACGCCACCACCAGAAAGAAGAAGAGCTTTTATTTAAGGCAATGACTGAGTATATTGGTGTAAAGGCTGAAAATATTATAAAATATGGTATGCTTATAGAGCATGATGCTGCAAGATATAATGTATCATCTTTAGAAAAAGCTGTTGCTGCTTATGAGAAAGAAAGAACAGATGAAAATAAGCTTGATATTTTATGCTATGCTTTATCATACTGTGATTTACTTATTCGCCATGCATATAAGGAAGATAATGTAGTTTATCCTTTTGGAGTAAAGCATCTTCCTAAAGAAGTGATGGATAAATTAGATATTGAAGTTATAGAATACGAAAAAAAATACCAGTAGTTTAGTAATTTGATTATATTAACACTTATATAAATACCTTGATTATACCTATAATCAAGGTATTTATTTTTTATGCTTGATAGTATATAGCTTTCTATTTAATGATTGGGGGGGGGATACGGAAGTTCAAGTTGGAAAATACTTAAATCATTTTCTTTTTTTATAAAAAGTTCACCGTTACAGTGCTGCTCTACAAGCATTTTTGTAAAAAACAGCCCTAATCCTTCATTTGAAAACCTGTTTTCTCCCAAAGCATAGTATGGTTCAAAGAAATGTGATATTTCATTATCAGTTAACTGCACACCATTTCCCTGCACTTGAATAATTATTTTATCAGAAGTAGTATAAAGTTTAATTTTAATAAGTCCATGAAATTTATCATCAACACACATTTTCTGATAGTTTTGTATAAGATGGTTAACTGTAATAACTATTTTAGTAATAATCTGCCTAAGTGCTGCCGGCTCTGATTCTATAATTAAATCAATAGTGGAAATATCTGCATATTTTAAATAATCAATACCGTTAATAGTGCATTTTACATTTGACAGGTCAAGCATATCTTTAATTGAAACTAACGCTTCTCTAAGCAGTGCCGGTATATGTATAGTTTCAGAAACATTATCATTTTCTGCATCAATAATACTTTGGAAAGAATCAATTATATTAGACATAAAAGTAATATGACGCATAGACTGGTCAACACTTTCTTTAAGGTATTCTTCTGTAAGCTCATTATGTGTATAAGCATCATATATATCCTGCACAGTAATACCAAGTGCATTTAAAGGCTGCCGCCAGTAATGAGCAATAGAAATAATCATATCGCTCATAGAGATAAGCCTTTCTTGGTCTTGAATATATTTTTCTTTTTCCATGCGTTTTTTAATTTCGCTCTCAACTAATTCTGTTAATGATAAGTTACGCTCTTCAGAATGTTTTAGTTTAGCAAATACATTTACTTTTGCAAGCAGTTCATTACCAACAAATGGTTTAGTCATATAATCATCGGTGCCAAGTCCGTAACCTTTTAGCCTTTCGTTAATATCACTTTTAGAAGAAAGCAGGATAATGCGTATATATTTAAGTTTTTCATCACTTCTTACAGCCTTTAAAACTTCAAAGCCGTCCATACCGCTCATAATAATATCAAGTAAAATAATATCAGGCATAATATCAGGCAGAATTTCAAGAGCCATTTCTCCGCTGTCAGCCTCGTTAATACTAAATTCGCTGTTCATAAAGATAGATTTAATAAGACCACGAATAACTGGGTCATCATCAACAATAAGGATTTTAGTCTTTTTTTCCTTTTGTTCCATAGTTATATAGCACTCCACTGCTGTATTTATGAGACAATATGGTATCATACTTTTACAAATAATAAAAGTATTTTTATAAAGTGTAAAGTAAAATATTTTTTAAAATATTTTATTGCCTTTTTTTATAATACAATATATGTATAATGTATGAGCAATAATGTTAATAATAAAGGTTATGAAGATATAGGCTTTGCTAAGATTGACCACGACAGGCAGAAAAGGCAGGGCTATCCAGAAGTTATATTCGGTGCTGGCAAAACATGTGAGCAGGCAGCTGTTATATTTAAGCGCATTAAAGAAAATGGTAATGCTGCAATATGCACTCGTGCTTCAAAAGAGATGGCAGAGGCTGTTATTTCTCTTGTGCCTGATGCAGAATATATAGAAACAGCAAAAATCATTATTTATAATAACTTAAAAAGAGAGCTTCTAGGTCAGGTATGTGTTGCAACAGGTGGCACTTCAGATATTCCAGTTGCAGAAGAGGCAGCAGTTATTTTAGAAGCCTATGGAAGCAAGGCTGTCCGTCTTTATGATGTAGGTGTTGCAGGAATACACAGGCTTATGGATAATGTGGATATTCTTAGAAGCTCAAACTGTATTATAGCTGTTGCAGGTATGGAAGGTGCACTGCCTTCTGTAATAGCTGGGCTTGTGGCAGTTCCTGTTATAGCTGTCCCTACATCTGTAGGTTATGGAGCAAATCTTGGTGGTATAGCGGCACTACTTGGTATGCTTAATTCATGTGCGTCTGGTGTAAGCGTTGTAAATATTGATAATGGTTTTGGTGCAGCAAATCAGGCACATTTAATAAATATGCTTGCAGTAAAAGGAAGAGTTGAATAAATGAATACAGCATGGATTTTAGAAGAAATAAATAATATCAGCCAGATAGGTATGACAGTTAATGGTGTTACACGGCTTGCTTTTTCAGAAAATGACTTAAAAGCAAGAGCCTATCTTAAAAAACTTATAGATGATATAGGTTTAGAGTATAGAGAAGATACTTTTGGCAATATGTTTGCATTATATAAACCAACTGGTGCTGAAGGGCAGATAATAGGCACAGGCTCACATATTGATACTGTTCCAAACGGCGGTAAATATGATGGTCTTTTAGGTGTTATATCAAGCCTTGCAGCAATTAAAACTATAAAAGAAAAAAATATTCATATAAGCCGTCCGTTAGAATTAATAGTTTTTCAGGCAGAAGAATCAAGCCGTTTCGGTCATTCTACTATGGGCAGCAAAATTATGGCAGGAAAGCTTGATAATTTTGTGCAGTGGGAGCAGAGTGCTGATAATAACGGTATTTCTCTTGTGGAAGCTATGAAAGAAGCAGGGTATAATTTTTATGACATTAATAAAAGTGTTGTAGAAAAAGACAGGTATAAGGCTTTTGTTGAGCTGCATATAGACCAAAGCAAAACAATGAAATATGAAGATAAACCAGTAGCAGTGGTAGACGGCATTGCTGCACCATTAAGGGTAAAAGTTACTATTCATGGAGAAGCAGCACATTCTGGCTCTACAGCTATGCGGTATAGAAAAGATGCTCTTGTTATAGCAAGTGAACTTGTGCTTGCTGTTCGTAATTTATCACTTGCCTATGATGAAAGAAATGCTATTGCAACTGTTTCTAAGCTGGATATTTTTCCATCAGTTATGAATGTAGTGCCGGGAACTGCAGTTATGTATATAGACATAAGAGGGATAAACAGTAAAACTATTGATGAGCTTTTCGGATTAATAAGGGCGGAATCTTCAAAAATTGCTCTCAGATATAAAGCATCATGCGAAATAGAGTTATTATCTTCAGAAAAACCATGTATGTTAAATAACTATGTTTCTGATATTATAGAAAAATCATGTAAGGAATTAAAAATACCTTACATGCATACTGTAAGTGGTGCAGGTCACGATACAATGAATATGGCTGAAATTACTGAATGTGGTATGATATTTGTAAAAAATGACAGCGGTGTAAGTCATCATCAGAATGAAGAAATATTAAAAGAAGATATAGAGCAGGGTGCTCGTCTTTTATACCAGACATTAAAAAATTTAGCTAAGTAGGTGTGTTATATGAAATACTACTATTTTCATGGATATGGCAGTTCACCAAGTGCCTGCAAAGCAGAAGCAATGCGTGAAATATTAGGGGCAGAAAATGTATCTGCGCCAGATTTTAATGTATCAGTTGAAGAAGTATCAGATTTATTTGATAATCTGATAGATGAAATCAGCGCCAGCCGTGAAGAAGTATGTATTGTTGGCAGCTCGCTTGGTGGTTTATATGCTCTTTATGTTGCCACAAAAGCAAACTGTAAATCTATACTTTTAAACCCTGCATTAGTGCCTATGGTAATAGTGCCAAAAGTTACAGATGATGTACCAGTTTCTGCTGTTGTGATTGCTCAGAAACTTTCTTTATATGCATATGAACATTACAATAAAGATAATATTTCTGTCTGGGTAACTGATGACCAGCTTATAAACCACAGTGTTTTAACAAAGCCTTATTTTCATAAAGGTGTGAAAGAATATATTGAGTTTGATATAAATACTGCTTCAGGTCATGAATTTACTGGTTTTAAGAATGTTTTTGAAAAATATATTAAAAATAATAAGTAGTGCATTACTTTTTTTCTTACTTTATAATACTTCTTTTGCAGCAAGCCGTATATTAAGCGGTGAATTTATTTCCCTTGCTGCATCTTTAAATATTTTAGCAGATGTAAATAAAGATAAAAAGATTATCCGTGTTAACCTTAGAAACTGTCAGCAGGAATCAAGTTTTTCTGTAGATAAAAGCATCAGGCAGATGATAGTATCAGAATATATTTCAGCTTATGCAGTTGCAGGCGGCAGTAAGTTATATGTATATAATATGCAGGATGGTAAACTTGTTCAGTCCTTTGATGATTTTTTAAGAAATGTATATCTTATAAGTCAGTCAGATATGGGGCAGTTTATTGCAGCTAGTGACGGCATAACTGTTGGGCTTTATCAGTTTAAAAAAGAAGGGCTTGTTAAGCTTTATTCAAAAGAATTTTCTGGCGGCATAGCTGCTGTTTATCCAGATATAGAATCAAACCTTTTATATGTTGCAGAAAGAAACGGCAGGCTTTCAGTATGGACATTTTCTGGCAAACTGCAGAAAAATGTTACTCTTTCAAACCCTGTAACATCTATGATATTTGATGAAAAGACAGGTAAATTTTTAGCTTCATCTAATAATGGATTATACAGCATATCAAAAGATGATTTTACTATGGAAAAAATATTAAATGGTAAAGTTATATCAGTTTTTATAGAAAATTTTTCAAGCAGACTTGAAGTAATGACTGATTTAGGCTTTACTGTATATGATTATCCTGCTATGCGGCCTGTTATTGCTCTTGATGGAGCAAATGGCGGTATAATAAAAAGCGATGGTGCAAATTTTGCAGCTTTCAGCGGCTTAAATTTTATAAAAATATATGATTTAAAACAAAATATTCATGTAGGTACAATAGCAGTAGACAGCCTTGGTGTTGTTAATTTTTATCCACCAGAAGCACTATACGGCACGAATATTTCAGCATCATTTATAGCAGCGGCTGCTGGTTCTAGTTTAGAAAAACAGGAATATAATAGAGATAAAGTCTGTGCTCCGATAGCTGCAATGGTTGCAGGGGTATACAGCCCTGCAAGTATGGATATTGGGAATGTGCAGATAGATGAAGTTGATGAAATATATGATGTGCCTGCTCCAAAAGTAAATGAACCTATGCAGGTAAAAGGACCAGTTATTTCATTTACTGATGGTAATCTGACTGTTCCAGAAGTAAAAGCAGTGGGGCAGGTGGCAGATGTTAATATAGATGATAATATAAAAGTGGCAAAAGAGCCAAAATCAGCAGACACTCCAAATGAGCCAAAGGTAAAAGATATTGAAGAATTAATGGCAACAAAAATTCCAAGCTGGGTAGCAAATAGAAAAAATCTTCCTAAAAATAATGCAGTAGGAAACGGCAGTTCTGAATATGACGCACTGCTTACTGCAAAATCTCAGCTTAAAAATAATATTGTAAGGCAGGTTTTAGGCGATTTAGTTCGTGAAAATGAAATAACTGCTGTTGATAATATTGAAGGTAAAAAACGGATACTCTGGCAGGCAGCAGCAAAAGCAGTAAACAGTTTAGACAGCAAAATATATACAGTTGACAGCTGGGTATCACCTGCAGGCCAGCACTTTATACATTTAGTTATGGATAACAAAACACTTGCAGAAAAGGGAAAAGAGTATTTGCAGGAAGAGCTTAAAAAATACTATGCTAGTGATTTTGAAAACTATATGCAGGAAAAGCCTGTCAGTTTAGAGTAATTATTTATTATTTAAAATAAATTTAATAAACTTTTTAATTTCAGGCAGTTTTGCAGTCTGCACTTTATCTATTAATATTAATGTAAATTTATCAAGTACATTTAATGGTCTGTATTCCAGCTTTAAATAATCAAGCGCTTCGCATGTTTTTGCTTCCATAGAGCATGGCACAGCAAGGCAGGCATATTTTGCCATAGATATAAGCTCATATGTGCCAACAAGTTTATATGTAAACATTTCAACACCAGCAGCCAAATCACATAGTATGGAAGCAACCGCAGCAGCCTTTGCAATGTCATCTTTAAAAAGACGATAGCAGTATTGCCTTACTTCCTTATGTTCGTCCTGTTTATAAAGTCGCGGGCTTTCTTCGCTGAAACATTCCATACTTATAGGCTCTATAAGATAATATTTTTCCTTATCTGGATATACTGCCACAAGATGAGGCAGCGGCGAGCTGTAATCTATACCACTTACTAATATTTTCAGCTCCATAGAACGCATTGTTCTTGCAATCAGATTTATAAATGACTGTTTATTATTAATATCTTTTTCACTCATAATTTATTTTAGGTTACCTGTCGCTCCATAAATTTATAATGTATGATAATTTTATAATTTTAATTATGCATTATTATACTTTAATACTACATCATAAACTATATTCCATATTAAAACATCTTATGTAATCCGTCAATCTTTTTACAGGCATTCTCATACATATCCTGTTGTCTGTCAGTTAAGTATTTATTTTCCATATTTGATTTATTATTTACTGCATCAGATAAAGACGGCACGCTCCCTGCTGCATTATTTCCTGTATTTGCACCGCCTGCATTACTGCTGCCGCTGTTACCTGCCTTATTATTGCGTGGAGTAAATGAGCTTGTTTTAAGAGATTTTTCAATATCTGGCAGAACATCGCTCATAAGGTCAGTAATAATATCATCAGCAGTTTTAAGAGCAGCTCTTTCTGCATCAGGATTATATGAAATATCACCTTTATTAAGTGGTGGCAGCGGTTTAGAAGCAAAATATTCTGGTGCATTGCCAAATTTATCTAATATTGTTGGTGCTTCATTACCAGCAGGTACGATATTTTCATACCCTGCATAATTTTTAGAATTATTATCTTTTGCCCCTTCATTATCTTTTTTAATATTATATTTTTTCTTTTTTGAAGGTATTTTTCGCATATCTTCTATTAATTTATACGGGTCATAAACACTGTTTACAAACTCTTTATTCATCATTCTTCTAACTGGTTTTTCTATCGTTTCTTTATTATTGTCCATCTGGCTTTTAATATCTGCTAATTTTTCAGGGTTATTTTTTATATTATTTGCAGAATAAATTAAATTTTCCAGCCCTTTTTTACCCTGAGCCATATTTTTTAGTTTATTAACCAGTCCCGGCTCTGCATTTTTATTTGCAGCAACTGCTTTTGCATATTTTTCTGGTGCCATTAATATTGCTTTTTCTTTTATTTCAGGGCTTATGTTTGGGTTTTCAAGTGCTGCCATTCTTTCTGCTTCTTTTATAATATTATCAGGTTCAGGCACCCATCTTTCTGGAAAAAGTTTGTTTAATTTGTCCTGTGGCATATTAGGGTGTTTGTAAGCTGTATTTTTTACAAGTGGATTTCTATCTTCAGCTAAGGCAGCAACAGCTTCTGGCGGTGTTTTTGGATTTGCAGCAAGCCCCATACGGACACATTCATCTGGATTATTTACATTATAAAGTATTTCATCAAGAGAAAGGCATGGGTTTGACATATATTTTTTATTAAAATCGCAGTCCCTGTTTTTACCAGCAGATATTTTCCGTAAAATTTCTGGTGTAACAGCAGGGTTTTCAAGCATATCACTGTGAAGTCCTGAATAATTACTTAATTCTTCCATCATATCTTTTGAAATAGATGGATTTTTAGAAAGAGATTTAAGTACATTATTTGATTTATCTTTTGCAAGGCGTTCTAAAACATCAGGTGGAGTATTTGGATTTTCTGCAACGGCAGCACGGACTGCTTCATCATCAGATGATGCTTTTTCTCGCAGCATATTAGGGTCAGCTGCTTTATTTTTTAATGTATAAGTCTGCACTGGAGTATGTGCAAGTTCATTAATATATTCCTGTGCAAGCTGAGGATTTTCTGCTATAATTTTTAAAAGCTCATCATCTTCTAAAAACCCGTTTTTTATATTTTCAAAGTATTTTTTTGCAGCATTATCAATAACTTTTCTTTCTGTTTTTTCTTCCGGGCTCATCATATAGTTATCTATTTTATCTTTAATATCTGGGGCACTGAGTGTTCCAAGCCCTATGGTTGTGCCTAAAAGTGCAGCAGTTGCCAGTTTTTTAGCAGTAGATAATGTTTTTTTAGGTGTATCTTTTGATTTTTCTATTTTAGGCTCAATAACTGGCTCTTTCTTTTTCTGCTTTATATCACTATTTATGCTTTTAGTTTCTTTCATATTAGAAAGGTTTGCAAGCATATCTTCTTTTTGTTTTTTAATATCTTCTTTTTTAGGTGTTTCTTTATCTGGCAGTTCTTCTTTTTTTAAAGCAGGCGGCATTTCAGGCAGTTTTTCTTCAGTTTTTTTACTGTCTTCCTTTTTCTGCTCTTTTTCCTTTTCTTTTTGTTTTTCTATATATTCATTTACTATTTTAGATGTATCTTTTTTGCTTATTCCTGCAACTACATATCCCGGAAAAAGCTGGTAAACAGTAGGAGAAAGCCCTTTTTTCTTTAAAAGCTGTTCAACCATATCTATATCTTTTGACGGCACTATTAAGGCTGAGGCTGGGTTTGTGTTTGCATTATTTTCATTTATTAATGTAGGGATAAGGTCTTTTTCAATTAAACTGTTCCATTCTTTTGCAGCATTTTTACCAAAAGGCTTATCAACTGCTACTGCAACATACCCAGAATCATGTATTGAATCATACATTTCAAATTTTTGAGTATTTTTTGATACCCCTTTTTCTGATAGTTTTGTCTGCAAACCAAACCTGTTAAAGCTGTCTACTACATTATCTACAAATTTGCCATTGCTTTTAAAGAGCATAAGCATTTACTCCATATACTACATAATAAACCCTGCCCTATTAAACAGGCAGAGAGTATTTCAGACTGGCAAAAAAAATATTTTTTTGACAATCTGTTTATTTCCCTGATAATTCTTTATATATACCTATATATAAATCAGCAGGGATAGACCATGAATAATCTTTTTTCATAGCCTGTTTTATCATATTATCCATATGTTTTGGTCTGTCAAAATAAGTAGATACTGCCCAGCCCATAGTATTATAAAGAGCATGAGGGTCAATATCATAAAATTTAAACCCTGTGCCTGTGCCGTTATATTCATCATACTGTTCTATTGTATCATCAAGCCCGCCAGTTGCACGCACAACAGGGAGAGTGCCGTAAACTTGACTATAAAGCTGGTTTAAACCGCATGGCTCATAAAGGGAAGGCATAAGGAAGAAATCGCTTCCTGCCTCTATTAAGTGGGAGCGTGTTTCATCATAGCCAATGTAAGCACCAATTCTGCCGGGATATCTTGCAGGAAGCCCGCCAAAATACCACTGAGCAGCTTCATCGCCAGAGCCTAATATTACAACCTGACACACCATAGAGTTAACAGCCCTTTCAACTGCACCAGCTAAAAGACCAAGCCCTTTTTGTGCGGCAAATCTGCCAATAAATCCAAAAAGTGGTATATTTGGTGCATCATTTAAGTCAAACATTTTTTGCAGTGCTTTTTTATTTGCTTTTTTGCCAGATTTATATGTTTTTACATCATACTGCTTTGGTATTAATTTATCAGTTGCAGGGTTCCATACTTTTGTATCTATTCCGTTTAATATACCGCATAAATCAGCAGAACGGCTGCGTAACAGGTCATGCAGACCGCCTGAGCCAACAGGCCCCATTATTTCGTGTGCATAAGTAGGGCTTACTGTTGTGATTTTATCTGCAAAAGCGATACCACCTTTTAAAATATTTAATCTGCCAAAAGATTCAAATGCACCTGCATTAAAATCCTGCATGTATATTTTTGCATAGTCTAATACACTTGTATCAAAATTACCTTGATAGCCAATATTGTGTATAGTAAGAACTGAGCGAGTGCCCCAGAAAAACGCATCTTCACCGCATTTAAGATAATAAGGTATAAAGGCAGTCTGCCAGTCGTTAGTGTGTATAATATCTGGCTGAAAGTTTAAATCTTTTGCAAGCTGCATAGCAGCACGGCAGAAAAAAGCATACCTGTATGGGTTATCAGCATATTCTCCAAAACTTTCATGATATATCCCCGGTCTGTCAAAATATTTATTAAATTCTATAAAATATACATCATTGCCGTAAGGCTCAGTTGTATGGTATACACTATACCATTCTTCGCAGTTACCCATATGGACACAAGCCATATCCATAACTTTTTTAAGTTTATATTTTTCTCTATTTACTTTTGAGTAAAGAGGCATAACAGATTTTACTTTTATCCCTTTACCTGCTAATGCTTTTGGCAGTGCAGAAGAAACATCTGCTAAACCACCTGTTTTTGCATAAGGCTCTATTTCACTTGCAACAAATAAAACTTTAATATTACTCATATTACCCCCTCATATCAAAGTATATTATTTAAGATAACATATATATTTTTATATTACAAGGTTAATAGAGCTGCTTCACCCCCATTTTTTTATAATAATACTAATAACTATATAATAATTAAAATAAAATATTTACTAGAGTTAAAAATAAAGCTTAAAAATTATAATATATTAATATGGCATTATATCCGCTTTTAAAGGATGTTCCCCTGTTATTTTATTACCTTTGCGACTTAATTGTATATGAACAATTTTTTCGGAATGATTTGCTGACAGAAAGTCTTAAGCGATAGCGAGTTGCTGCAGCAATGCGAGTGTTTTTTACGAGGACACTACGCCCGACTGAGTAAGGAGGAAATAAAAAAAGTGGCTGATAGAAAAAATTGAGAATGTTTATACAATTGGAGCAAAAAATACAGGAAGTATTTTCTTTTAGTAAGCATAGACGAATTTATTTCGGATATGCGTGGTTATAAAAATTCAGGGATGAATTTTTATATAAAAGTGTAATATGTTTAAAATAACAAAAAATTTGATTTATGAGATTTGCACAGGTTCGATAGTTTAAAATATACTACAAATACATAAATAATAATTACTAAGTTTATTATAAATTAGCATTTTTAATCATAGTTTTTAAAAAATGGGGGTGATGTAGTAATAGAATCATTTTGTATATATTTTTTGGTATGTTTTAATATACTCTTCGGCGTTGTTTATGAGTGATAAGGTATTAATAGTCAATAAATACATCTAAATAATTATAATATATATCAAAAATATAACGGTGTTATATATAATAAAAATAAATATATAAAGAAATAAATAATCCAATAGCAATTATAAAAACTATATTCTTTAAATAATCTAAAAACCAGTTTTTTATAACAGGATAAAAATGGTATAAAATATTAATAATAATATATTTTTATTTTATATACGAAAAATAGTATTAAAATATAATATAATATCAACAAATAAGTCTAATATGTCATATATTCATTATTTATACACAAATTATGCTTGCATTTAATTCCTAGTACATATATATAAATAATAGCAAATAATTTAATGGAGGACATTATGGGAAAAGATAATAATGTTTTAAAAACATTAGATAGTCTTTCTGTGTCAAGGCGTTCATTTATGAAAGGTCTTGCAGCTATTGGTGCTCTTGGTGCTGTAGCTGGCTGTTCTAATTCTGATGATAATTCTGTTATTCAAACGGGGGGGGGCTCATCAGGTGAGGGTAACCTTTCTGGTTCTGATTTTGCAAACCCTAAAATCTATTATGCTGGTTGTGTTCACAACTGCGGAACAGGTGTTCGCTGTGTTTCTAAAATACATGTAGTTAATGGTAGAATAGTAAGAGTTACATCAGACGAAAGTGATACTGCTTATGACGGTTCATACCGTAATAAAAAGCAGTATAATGATTCTCGTGCTTTAACATGTCCAAAAGGTCGCTCATATAAATACCGTGTTCATCACCCGGGAAGGCTTCAATATGTATTAAAACAAACAAAAGCAAGGGGCGATGTTACAGGCTTTATTAGAATTTCACCAGAGCAGGCAATGAACGAAATTGCTCAAAAATACAGGTCAATTTATACAAAATATGGAGCAGGAGCAATTTATAATACTTATGGCACATCTGCAAGCTATGGTGGAACATTTTCAAACCCAAGTGCTGCAAGGTCTGCATTAACATCAGTTGGTTCTACTCGCTCTGCATTTTCTGATTACAGTTATCATCAGTATAACTATGCTAACCCATTAACAGGGCACCCAGATATTGGTGGTCCATACTCTAAAACAAATAATATTGGTGCAAATTTTCATGCTATGGCAGGTGGTGCTATTAAAAACCTTGTATCATGGGGTTCAAATGTTTTATCAACAAATAACAGCGTAAGCTATGGTTATATCAGGGCTGTTGAGTATTTAAAAAATAATGGTGGTAAAGCATACTTTATTGGGCCAGAATTTACAGATACTGGTGTTACATGTCACAGTGAATGGGTAAAGCTTCGCAACTATACAGATGCTGCTTTAATTATGGCTATGCTCTATCATATGCTTACTAATACTTTTGATTTAACAACTGGCGATGTAAAAAGCAGCCCTATGCTTGATATTGATTATTTAGATGAGTGCGTATATGGTTTCTTTGCTTCGCCGGAATACTGGATAATGTATAATGATAATGTATATAATTCTGATATCAGTATAGCTTCTGAATATATTGTTAGTCCGCAGGACAATAAGGTATATATGAGTCAGGAAGACATAAATACACCTGTTGGAGAGTGGGATAATGGCACACAATGCTGGGTAAAAGTTGTAGATACTTCTAATCCAAGAAATATAGAAGAAGATGGCTATACTGAAGACCCAGACCCAAATCATAAAGTAAATGATGTAGTGAAAGAAAAGCCACAAGATGCTTTTATTACATATGGATATTATTCAGAAAGAATGCAGTATACAAATGGTAAAGGTGAATATGCATATTTCAAACCGGGTGCAATTAAAATCAATGCTGTTCCAGCAGGCAGGTCATTAGCTGATTATATTCTTGGAAGTGATGCAGCAAAACTGCAAAATATTACTTATGCAGATACTGGCTCTACTTATACAGCAAAACAGTTTGGCAATAATAAGCGTTTTGGAAGTGGATGCACATATCCAATAGGAACAAACACAAGTGACACATCAGAATATCAATATAAAAATGATTTTAATACACCAAAAACTCCAGAATGGGCATCTAAAATAACGGGTGTTCCTGTTGAGAAAATCATAGAACTTGCTGAACTTTATGCAAACCCTGATAATAATGTATTAACAGAGTGGTGCGGTGGTTTTCAAAAGCAGGAAAACGGTGTTATGAATGTATTTGCATTAAGTGCACTTTTAGTTGTATGCAAAACCTTTGGCAAATGGGGTGGCGGAATGTATGGCCCTTGGGCTTCTACTATTATAAACCCTAATGGGAAGGATATTTCAGGCACAACAGGTGATACAGAATTTTTAGATTTAAGCAGTATTGGCAGTGGTTCAGCTGGTATATCAGTAAATGTTAAACAGTCTACAGCATCTGTATCATGTACTCAGTGGTTCAATGGTATTAAGTTTGCATTTAAAGAAGATTTACAAAGCGGCGGTTATACTGGTGCAAATATTCCAGACTGGGATTTTTCAGGTAATGATAGATACAGTAATGATGATGCTGGTGTTAAAGCTGGTGTTGTTTGGAAAAGATATACAGCAGATGACCCTAACGGCACATATAAAAAAGGCGACATCATGACATATCAAGACAATGGTATAGAGTATTACGATTTTGAAGGAAGAGATACATCTGGCAGTGGTAATCATAATCCAGTATTTGCTGGCACAAGAATGATTATTTCTGCAGCAGGTGGTATACCTTTAAATCAGCACTCAAATACAAACGATACTGCTGCAATGTATAAAGCTCTTCCTATATCAGGTGATTCAACAAATGCTGATACATTCTGCTTAGTAACTTTTGATATATATATGAGTCCAACAGCAAGATTTGCGGACTATGTTATCCCATGCACAGTTGCATTAGAAGCTGCAGATACAATGAGTATAGGTGGAGAAACTATATACCGCCCTGCAGTAGTTGAGCCAAAAGGCGATGCAAAATCAGGCTGGGAATGGGCTTTTCTTGCATATAAAGCACAGGCAGAGCTTGGTGATTTTGAAGGTGCAGTAGTAAACAAAAATGCTCATTTTGATTATGTAAAATCAACTAATGGGGCTTACAGGGATATACAAAATATTGCAGATGAAGTACTTGATGCAGCAATAGTTAATCCATCATCTAGATTTTATGGTATGACAAAAGATGAACTTTATGCCCGCCAGTATGTGCCAAGGGCAAATACTGAAGAAACTAAAACATCAGATCCATATAAAACTGATACATCTGGTCAAATTCGTAAAAATTTAGAAGCATATCTAAATTCTGCTGAGAAAGAAACAACTCCATTTATTTGGACAAGACAAAATGGTGTAACTAACAGCTTTGGTGCAGAAGTTTACAGCTCTGTAAGAGCAAGTAACAGCACTGTTGCTGGCGGTATAGCTGACAGACCTAATTTTTCAGGTAAAATGCATGTATATAATGAAGCAGCAGTGTGGGATTATGCACACAGGCTTTCAAAATATCATGGCTGGTTACCAGCAGAGAAAAGAGGGCAGTCTAATGAAGACAGGGAAGGTGATATGATTGTTTATCCAATCCCTATGTATATAGCTTTTGAAGACTGCTTTAAAGAAGCATACGATGGTTTTTCTAATGGTAAAAATGCATCATTCTTTCAAGGAACAGGCAGAAACAAACCACTTACTATGAGTACAACTCATGATAGATACAGAGTGCACTCTACACATGCAGAAAACCCATTAATGAGAGAATTAAACCATAGAGTAGTTGGTGGTGGCTGGGCAAGTGGTAATGACTGGAATGAATATGCAGTTATGCCGCAAACTGAAATAGCAGAAAATGCAAATGTTTCAGTTACTCCAATGTTAAGTTCTGCAATCTATAATAAAAGCAGAGCAACAGCTTCATGGCATGAAATATGGATATCAACAGAAGATGCAGCAGAACGGGGTATTAGTGACGGTGATTTATGTTTAGTAGAAAACCCTATCGGTAAAGTAAGGGTAATTGCAAGAGTATCTAACCGTATAATGAAAGGGCATTTAAACCTTCATCAAGGTTCATGGTATGACCCAAACCCTGCAGATGGTGTTGATGACGGCGGCTGTGCTAATACATTAATATCAAGCCACCCATCACGATATGACAGGGGTAATGCTCAACAGTTTGCTTATGTAAAAATTTCTAAAACTGGTTATGATTTAAGGTAGGAGGATAAATATGGCTCAATACGCATTTTATTTTGACCAAACTAGATGTATGTCATGCAACTCTTGCACTGTGGCATGTAAAGACTGGAATCAGGTAGAGCCCGGTCCTGTTGCCTGGCGTAAACAATTTACATATGAAGAAAATGGCGGATTTTTCCCACTTTCTATGGGCTGTAACCACTGCTCAGATCCAGCATGTGTTAAAGGCTGTGCATTAGGTGCTGTTATTAAAGATGCAAATACAGGTATTGTATATGTAGATAGAGCTAAATGCGAACACTTAAAAGGCTGTATTAAAGCATGTCCATTCGGCAAAACATTGATTGCTGAAGATAAACAGGAAAGCACTGATTTACAAACTATAAATGGCTGGAGAGTTTCTCACCCTATGCAAAAATGTGATATGTGCAAAGACCGTGTTGCAAATGGTCAAAAACCAGCATGTGTTGCAAGCTGCGTTGGCAGAGCTCTTGACTGGGGAACAGTAGAGTATGTTACTTCTACTTATCCTGATGCTGTAAGAATGAATTCTTCTGAATTCCCTTATGCGTATGTTAACTCAACAACAGAAACTCAGCCAAACTTTTTTGTTCGCAGAAAAACAAAACAACCAGTTATCTCTAATTTAGCAGATGGCTATAACGGCTAAGAATATACTGGCAAGTATAACAAGGTGTATTGAATGGTTACTGATACAGAAATAACAAACATACATAATGCAAGAGGTAGAATATATGCTTTTTTAAGCAATGTATATTTAAACCAGCCTGATAATGATTTTTATAAAATGTTATCAGAAATTTTACCACAGCTTAAAGAGCTTGCTGCATATAATGAAGATATTAATAACGGAGTTACTCTGTTAGATAAATTTTTACAAGTTAAAGCCAGCTTAAAAGGCAAAGATGTAGACGAGTTTGAGCTTGAGTGCATGAGGAAATATACAAGTATAATGTGTCTGCCTAATGTTGCACCACAGGAAGAATCATTTTATACATCAAAAGACCATCTTTTAAATCAGGAATCCCATGATGAAATGGTGGCTTTACTAAACAAATATCAGCTTGTGCTGGATAAGAAATATGGTCTTTATTATGACCATATTTCTGTTGAATTTAAGTTTATGTCATATCTGGCGTATCTTTCAGCAGAAAAAGTATCTGACAGCACTCTTTATACTGGTTTGCTTAATGAACAGCTTGATTTTTATACAAACCATTTTGATAAATGGGTAGAAGAGTTTTTTAATAAAGTGCTTTTTGCCTGCGGCGAAGATGAGCTTTTATACAGAAGCCTTGTATATATTGCCAGAGGTTACTTATATGAGGATAAAAATTTATTACAACAGCTTTTATCAGATAATCAATAAATAATGGGGTTATTTATGAAACTTGGGAAAATATTATTAATAATAACATTAACTACACTTTTAGTCCCTTTCATGTCTTTTGCTTATGTTGGGGATGAGTTTGTTACTCCAGACTCCTGGGGTAAACATGTAAGCCCAAATGGTGTTAAATCATTTACTAATGGCTTATCTTTTGGTGATTCTGGCACATTAAAAATGGGCTATACTACTCGTGTTAAGCTTAGATTTAGTGACGAAAGTGACTGGTCTATATATGAATATGCAAGACTTCGCTTAAGCGGTACAAAAGTAGGCGATGGCGAATTAAATATGAACATTAATATGCGCGGTGCTTATGATGATTCTCCAACAATTGGAGACAGAAACTATCACAGATTTTATGACGGCTTATACACTGCCCGCTCATATAATGAATTTACAAGGCAGACAAAAAGCTTAGATGGCGATTTTCGTATTTATCAAGCTAACCTTGAATTAAACAAAGTTATACCTTTAACTGATGTATCTCTTGGTAGAATGTATCTTGCAGCTATTGACGGTTATAAAATTGATGGTATCAAATTTAAAGTAGACCCATCAGAATATTTTAATATGAATATTTACTATGGTTTACCTGTAAGCTATTACAGCAACTTAAAAACTCAGGTAGCAGGTGCAAATATTGAGATACCAGTAGAAGCAACTGGCACAAAAATTCAAGGTGCATACAGCTATTTTATCAGCGAAGATGGTGGTGACTATAATACTCATGTTGCAAGATTAAGATTAGACCAAGCATTATCTTTTAATGCAGTTGGTGCTTCTATCTATGCAGAAGGCGATATGATAGGCAGTGCTTTCTTATACGAAGTTGGTTTTGATGCAAATATCCACCCAAGTAAAACTGGTATATCTGCTTATGTAACAGGTCAAGCAACTACAAATGATGA
This sequence comes from uncultured Mucispirillum sp., assembly GCA_944323205.1. GTDB lineage: Bacteria > Chrysiogenota > Deferribacteres > Deferribacterales > Mucispirillaceae > Mucispirillum. Next base: position 204,437 of record CALURO010000002.1, read on the forward strand.
CCCTATCAATAACTATGTATCTCTTTATGAAGGAATGCTTGGTTCAACTGCGTATGTAATGGGTGGTGTAAAACTTACTCAAGGCATTAAAGATTTCCTTTTAATTGGTGTAGGTTATGAAGGCAGATACAATTTCAGCATAGCTTATGGCGATAGAGACTACCAAAGAGTATTTGGTAACATTGATTTAGTAGGCTTAATACACAAAAACAACTACTTAAGCTTTATTGTTGACTACTATAATGTTGCAGCACTTGGTCACCAAAATGAATCATCAAAAGTATTAGGTGGTTTTAGAATGACTCAAGTATTTACTGATAAATTAGAAGCATGGCTTGGTGTAAACGTTCAAAACTTCCAATACAGAAACAGCCCAATCAAAATGAATGGCTTAAGCTATGGTTTTGAAGAAATTAATCAAAGACGCATGAATGAAAATACAACTTTAGCATATATAGGTGCAATGTATAAACCAGTTGACTGGTGTGCATTACAGCTTGACTATACATTTGAATATGCTGACCTTTTCAAAAGTGCAGATTTACAACCAGATGTCCACACTGTAGAAATGTGGGTAAACTTTGTATGGTAAGGAGAGTATAATGAAAAAGTTAACTATATTTGTAATGATAATGCTCATTGCAGCTGTTGCTTACGCTGTAGACAGCACTAAGCCATCTACTCATAACACAAACTGGATAGAACTTCACGGTAATGCTGCTAAAGCAAATGAAGCAGAATGTTTTACATGTCACGAAGATAGAAACGAATGTATTATGTGTCACGAAGATACAGCTCCTAGAAGCCACACTTCTACATTTGTAAACAGAACTCATGGTATGGAATCAAGATGGGATAAAACATCTTGCCAAACTTGTCATAGACAAGATTTTTGTGATGCATGTCACGAAACAGCATATCCTATGAGCCATAATAGGTCAGGTTTTGCTGATAGAGATAGTGTTGGTTTCCACTGTAACACAAGCTGCCAGTTAACATCTTCTAACTGGAAAATGAATGCTGCACAAAACTGTATTGTATGCCACCAAACAAGGCCTATCATATCTAACCCAGATAGCCCATTTGCTGGTCAGGCTCACCCTGTAAGATAATGCAGAATGTAAATGTGTAATGCGAAAATTTACCGGAGGAAAACAATGGAAAAAGTAAAAGAATTACTTGAAAATAAATCAATATCAAGACGCTCTTTCTTAAAAGGTACAGCTGCACTTGGTGCAATGGCTGCCGTTTATGGTTGCAGTAGAGAAGAAGATGCAATATATAGTGCAGGAGATAGAGGTTTGGGTGATGATGATTATTTTACAACTACACCAGTTTACCGTTATGGCACATCTACTCACAACTGTGGCGGTCGTTGTATTATTAGAGCGCAAGTTGTTGATGGTAACCGTATTGTTAGATTTTTAACAGATGAAACAACTCATGCTTATGACGGCTCTGTAATTGATAATGATGGTGCAAATACAACACAGGCTAGAGCTTGTTCAAGGTGCCGTGCTTATAAAGGCAGATTATATCACCCGGGACGATTAAAATATCCTTTAAAACAAACAAAAGAAAGGGGCGATATTACTGGTTTTCAAAGAATTACATGGGAACAAGCAATATCAGAAATATCTGAAAGATTAAAAGCTGTTCAAGGCAAATATGGTGCAGAAGCATTTCACCCAGTTTATGCATGCGGTAATATTGCTTCATCATTTCAAGGTGGCTCATATACTGGTTTATTTGAAGTTAATGACTTTGGAAGAATCTCGCCTGCACTTCGTTTATTAGATGGTGCTTCTGGTTATACATCAGACTATTCTTTCCATCAAGGCTCTTATATGGGCGGTTATGGAACAGCATATTCTGGTATGATAAATATGGGTGCTGCTCCACTTTTTTATGAATCAAAAAGTGAAAAACATTTTGTTATGTGGGGCTCAAACATTCCTACAACTCACAACCCTAAAGCTTTCTCTTGGACAAAAGCTATTGAAGGCATTAAAAAACATGGTGGCACTATTAAATTTATTGGACCAGAACTTTCTGAAATTGGTCTGGCACAGGCTGATGTATGGTATCAAACAAGACCATATACTGATGTGGCATTAATTTTAGGTATGCTTTATCACATGATAACATTAACTTTTAATGAAAACGGCTCACCTACAGGTAATGGTCTTGATGTAGATTATCTTGACCAAATGGTTTATGGTTTCTTTGAAACTCCAGAATACTGGAGAAATACTAAAAATGGCACTATTTCTCTTACAAAACCATCTGATGAAACAGATTATGTTTATGTTGCTGCAATACCAGCAGGTCAGTCATTCTCTGCTTATATTATGGGCAGCGATACAAGGCTTACAAAAGCATTATATTCTGCAAGCAATAACTATATGGCTAACCAGTTTAGTACTAATAATCCAAATTTAGCAAGAAATACTCAGGCAGCAAGTTATACATTTAGTAATTTAGCATCTACTAAATATGCTTATAAAAATAATATGAATGTTGCTAAAACTCCAGAATGGGCATCTAAAATAACTGGTATTGCTGTAAATGATATTAAAGAATTAGCAGAATTTTATTTAAGATGTGGTAATAGTAAAATACCTGTATATAATGAATGGGCAGGTGGTCAGTTAAAACAAAATGACGGCACTATTACATTATATGCTATTCAGGCATTATTAATTGCTACTAAAAACTGGGGATATACTGGCACAGGTATTGCAAATAATACAATAGGTGTTACAAAATCTAATGACCCTAATGAAATATCTGCAAATGCTGTTCGCCCTGCTTCGTGGAATGATGTTCCACAAATGGGACCACACCCAAAAATTTCTGTTACTCAATGGCATAATGCTATTAAAATGGCTTTTGCAGAAGAACTTAAAGCCAATGGTTATACACCAAACATTCCAGACTGGACAAAGGCAAGTGGATTAGGTAAACCAAAATATACTGCTGGTAAAAAAGGACAGGTTTATTTTGATGATGGTGGTGTTAAATCACTTGTAAACCGTCAAGGCATTACTGGTGTAGGAATAGACAGCCCTGAAACATTTACTACAACAATTAATGTAAATATTCCGGGGAAAGGGGAAACAGCAGTTACTCACACATATTATAACTTTAAAGGCAGTGGGTATTCTAATAATCAATCATTATCTGGAGATTTAACTGATAAAACTAATGATAGTGGAGTGTTATTTTCTGGCTTTCGCTTTATATTAAATTCTGCTGGCAATATTCCTATGAACCAGCATGCAAACCCAATTGATAGTGCAAGAATGTATAAAGCACTTCCTACTTATGGATATGGCAACCATCAAGTTGCTATAGATGATGCATTCTATCTTGTTACTTTTGATAACTTTATGTCTCCTAGTGCAAGATATTCAGATTATGTATTACCAGCTCAGACTACATGGGAACAGGCAGATTTTGTAGCAATTGAAAATAGTGGTAACCTTTATGTAGATGCAGTAAAAGAAGGACCTGGTGAATCAAAATCAAGCTGGGAATTTGTAAGAGATTTGATTGCTGCTCGCAGTGGAGCTGAGGCATTAAATCAGTTTATTGGTGGCGATACTAAAAATGGCAAACCAGCAAGTGAAGTAAGGTTTGATGATGTAGTTCGTGATGCATTTGAAAATACAATTTCTAAAACACCAGAAAGCCCATATTTTGGTAAAACTTGGGAGCAGTTCTTAGAAAAACCTATTTCCCATGCTAAGCCATCTACTGATATACCAGAATCTGAAACTAACTCTATAAGAGCAGCTTATGATGTATGGACAGCAGATAAAACTCAGCCTTTCTATCCGGGAGTTACTACTGTTGACTATTCAAATGAAAGTGGTGTATTTGGTTTCTGTAATGATCCGAATGATAGTGGCATTCATGGATTTGCAGAAACAGAAAGCTGTCCAAAACAAACAGGTATGTTTCATGTTTATTCTGGCACACTTGTATGGCGGTATGAAAACTTATACAGCAAATGGCATGGTTATCTTCCAAAAGCACAGCAGGGGCAGATAAACAAAGATGAAGAGGGCGACCCAATTGCATGGCCTATTCCTGTATATTTTGACTATCAAGACCATTTTAGAGTTGCTTATGGATTAACATCTAATGATGAATTAAATGGCAGATATTTACTTACTACTACACATGATAGGTTTAGGGCTCACTCATCTCAGGCTGAAAACCCATATTTAAGGGAGCTTACTCACAGAGTAAAAGGTGGAGAGTTATATTCTGGTAATGATTATGGTCATTATGCTGTAGCTAAAACAAGTGATAATATAGAATTTTATCCACTTAACTCTCTTATACAGGATAACGGCTTACCAGCTCAAGGCTATGAAGATAGAGCAAGTTATACAGATATTTGGGTAAACAGCTCTGATTTTGCAGGCTATGAAGATGGTGATTTAGTTAAAGTTTATAACGAAATCGGTGCTGTCCTATGCACAATTAGAAAAACAGATAGATGTGTTCCGGGCTATGTTGGCTTACATCAAGGCTGCTGGGTAGACCTTCGCGGTGACATTAATAATACAGCAAGTTTAATAGATGTTGGCGGCAACTGTAATACATTAATGCCGTCTACACCATCACGATTAGACCATGGTAATGGTGTGCAGTCAGCAATGGTTAAAATTGAAAGGTATAATGGATAATAGGAGGTAAGTGCCATGCAATTAGGATTTTATTTTGACCAAACAAGATGTATAGGCTGCAATGCCTGCACAGTATCATGCAAAGACTGGAACCAAGTTGAACCGGGACCTATTAGATGGAGAAGACAGGAAGCTCATCAGTATAATAATGTATTTGAAAACTTAACTATGAGCTGTAACCACTGCGAAGAACCAGCATGTATGAAAGCATGTTATTATGGTGCTATTAAAAAAAGAAGCAATGGTATAGTTTATGTAGATAGAGATTTATGTCAGGGTTTACAGGCATGTATAGAAGCCTGTCCGTTTGCAGCAACTCATATTGCTGAAGATAAACAGGAACCATCTAAAAAAGAAAGCTGGGCTATAGCTCACCCTATGCAGAAATGTAAAGGCTGCTATGAAAGGGTGGAAGCAGGGCTTGGAAAACCAGTATGTGTTGATGCCTGCCCTGTTAGAGCTTTAGACTGGGGCGAAATTAATGAATTACAATCAAAATATTCTGGTGCTGTAAGGTTAAATAAACAAGATTTTCCTTATGCATACAGCAACTTAAATGGTGTTGAAACTAAACCATCATTCTTTATTAAAAAGAAAAAAACAAATATGGTTATTAAGCCATTAATTAAGTAAATTTAAAAATGAAACAGGGAGAGGGAAAAACTCTCCCTGTTTTTTACTATTTTATGGGGATAATATGGCAGAAGTAAATGAAATTATAGAATATAATAAAGGCAGAGAAGTAATATATGCATGTTTTTCACGGATTTTTATAAATACATTAGATGATAATGCATATAAAATGCTGTCAGATATTATGCCTTTTATTGAAACACTTAAAACTGATAATAAAGATGATTTGCTGATTAATGATGGTGTATCTGTTCTTAGTAAATTTATTAAAGAATATAATTCATTATCTGCAGAGCATCAGGAAGAATTTAAAAACGAAAGAATACGAGAATATACAAGGTTATTCTGCTTAGGAAATGGTGTAGATTTATCAGAATCAGTTTATTTATCGCCATCTCATTTAACTCAAAGCGAAATTGAATCAGAAGTATATCATTTATATAAAAAATGTAATTTTGAGATGGATTGTAAATCAAATGAACCGCAGGACCATTTATCTTATGAGCTTATGTTTATGTCGTTTCTATCTAAAAACATAAGCAAAAAATATAAAGAAGATAATGATATGGCAGTAAAACTTTTAGAAATACAAAAAGAGTTTTTAGAAAAGCACATTTTAAAATGGATAGATTTATTAATTAAACGAACAATTAAGTTTAAAGAAAGCTATACATTTTATCTTCCTGCATTATATTTTATCGATGGCTTTATCAAAGCAGATTACGAATATTTAAAAAGTTTATTAGATAAATAATTTCCTGCCACATTATGTGGCAGTTTTTTATTTCTAAATATATAAACATAATCTATTTATACTTACAATTTTTTCTGCTTCACCACCATTTTTTTAAAACACCTTATGTCACTCAGACGAGCGGTTTTTGCGAGGACTGCCGATTTCCCGAGCTATTGCTGAGGAATCAGAAATCGCACAGGCTAGACCGGAGCGAAGAGTCTATAATTTTTACTAACTAGAACATTATAAGATTCTTCGCCTACTATCGCAGGCTCTGAATGACAGTTATTGCTATTATTTCTATTTTTATATATATTATCAAGTAGTTATAGCATTTTTTAATAAAAAATGGGGGGGGTGTGAAGCAGACAATTTTTTCTCTTGCGAACTAATTTTATTTTATGATATCATAGTAAAAATAAGGAGTTAAAATATGAAATATTTACTGGCACTAATTATGCCTTTTTTTATAATATCATGTGCATTTGAAAAGGAACAGTCAGACAGTGTAAGCAGTATTTTTCAGTTTACTACGGCGTCAGTTAAGATTGATAGTGTAACAAATGGCACAAATACTTATACAGTACCACCTGCATGTATAGATTTTACTAAAGGTGGTGGAGTAATAAGATATACTTTAAAATCAGAAGGCCATTATGGTCCTGGTACAGATGTAGATTCAGTTATTAGAAATAGTTATCTTCGTTTTGACAGGGCAAGGCTTTATTTAAATGATACGGCAATAGATATTATTCCTGTTCCAGAAAATCTTAGATATAATGCTGAAACTTCATTAGATGTAGAGCTTACTAGAAATATGATAGGTAATTTACAAGACGGCACATACAGCCTTGAAATAGAAATGGTTGCAAGTGAGTTCAATGGCAATGGCATTAATACTGCATTAAATAATACATTTTCAAATTATTTTGGTGAAGTAATTATTTCTTCTGCTGGTCAAGGCTGCCAATAGGCAGTCTTTTTTATTAGCTTGTCATTTAGGTGGCTTAGTTCAATATTTTTTGGGTAAGTCCACTTCCTTTTCCTTTATTTTCTGCTTTTCTTTTTTTTAAAATTATATATAATACATTTGTTCGATAATTTTGTTTATTGGAGAAAGATATGGCGGAAAGTATATATTTATGTATAGACCTAAAATCTTTTTATGCATCTGTGGAATGTGTTGATTTAGGGCTTGACCCTATTACCACTAATCTTGTAGTGGCAGATAAATCACGCAGTGCAAAAACAATCTGCTTAGCAGTCACTCCGTCATTAAAATCGTTTGGTATATCCAGCAGACCTCGTCTTTTTGAAGTTTTGCAGCAGGTAGAAAATATTAATAAAAAAAGGCTTATCCGTTCCCCATTTAAACAGTTTACTGGTAAATCATATAATATTACTGAGCTGCAGCATAATCCAAGTCTGGCACTTGCTTTCATAGCAGCTCCGCCAAGAATGGCTCATTATATAAAATACAGCACATTAATTTATGAAATATATTTAAAATATATCGCTCCAGAAGATATACATGTTTATTCTATAGATGAAGTATTTATGGATATTACAGGCTATTTAAAAGTGTATAATCTTACCCCTTATAGTCTTGCAAAAATAATTGTGCAGGATATTTATAAAAAAACAGGCATTACAGCAATAGCTGGTATCGGCACAAACTTATATCTTGCAAAGGTAGCAATGGATATTATTGCAAAATTTATCCCGTCAGATGAAGACGGCGTCCGCATAGCATATCTTGATGAAATGCTTTACCGTTATAAACTATGGGCACATAAGCCTATTACTGATTTTTGGAGGGTAGGTAAAGGATATGCTGAAAAACTTGAAAAATATGGCATATATACTATGGGAGATATTGCCAGATGTTCTATAAGCAGTAATGACTTTTATAATGAAGAACTGCTTTATAAACTTTTTGGTATAAATGCAGAGCTTTTAATAGATCATGCCTGGGGATATGAGCCTTGCACTATTGCCCATATTAAAGCATATAAGCCTGAAAGTAAAAGTATAGGTTCTGCACAGGTGCTGCACAGCCCATATACATGGGAAAAAGCACGCACAGCAGTAAAAGAAATGGCAGATATTTTATCCCTTGATTTAGTAGAAAAAGGGTTTGTTACAAACCAGATAGTTTTAACAGTAGGTTATGATGCAGGCAACTTATCAAGGAAAGATTTAATTGAATATAGTGGAGAATTAAAAATAGACAGTTATGGGAGAATGAAGCCAAAAAGTGCTCACGGTACTATTAATTTAGAAAATTATACATCATCTACAAAAGATATAGTTGCATCAGTATCTTCTTTATATGACAGCATTGCAGATAAAAACTTATGGATTAGAAGGCTTAGTATTACATTTAACCATGTAATATCAGAAAACACATACCAGGCATCTCATAAACCTTTAACAATATTAGATTTTTTAGAAGATGATGCAAAAATTGATAATAAAAGCAGACTTAAAGAAAAAGATATACAGAAAGCCTTAATTAATATAAAAAAGCGGTTTGGTAAAAATGCAGTAATAAAATGTATGAATCTTTTTGAAGGTGCCACCACAATAGACAGAAATAATCAAATAGGGGGACATAGAGCCTAATGGATAATGACAGCTATAAATATTATGGTGATATTATAAATATGCCTAGAAGAATATCTAATATACATGCACCTATGAATATAATAAACCGTGCTGCACAGTTTGCACCATTTTCTGCTCTTCCAGGTCATAATGATGCAGTGAAAGAAACAGAAAGACTTACAGAAACATATCACAGCCTTGATGAAGAAGAAAAGGAAAGAATTAATGATATTTTACAACATATTTTATGCAATATAGATAATATGAATAATATATATGTAAAATACTTTATAGAAGATGAGAAAAAAAGCGGTGGCAGGTTTGTAAAATTAACTGGCAGTGTAAAAAAAATAGATACATATAACAGGTTGATTATTATTAATAATACAAAAATACATATTGATGATATTGTAGATATAAGCATATTAGAAGAATAATGTAAAAAACTCTATATTACTTCCATTTCTGAGCCTATTTATAAGGCGAAGAATATATGCGACTAAATTGCGATAAAATATGTTATTAAAATAAGCTGTAAAAAATGGGGTACCCAGAGTAAAAATTATATTGCATAAATATATTTGCTGTGTTATAAAACTTATAAATCGTAACACAGTAAAAGAGGTTTATGATGAAGAAGTATATAATCATTTTCTTTATTTTATTATTATCTACAGCAGCTTATGCAAAAGATGATGCAACTCTCACTATGGCATATCCAGTAAATGCTGGGCCGATAAACCCGCACTTATATAACCCAAACCAAATGTATGCTCAAACTATGGTATATGATAGTCTTGTCCGCTATACTCCAAATGGTATGGAGGCAGCACTGGCAGAAAGCTGGAGCATAAGTGATGATAGGTTAACTTATACATTTAAACTGCGTAATGCAAAATTTTCTGACGGCAGTCCTGTTACAGCACAAGCAGTAGTGATGAATTTTAATGCAGTTATGCAAAATAAAGCCCGCCATAACTGGATAGCATTAGTCAGCATGATAGAAAGTTTTTCTGCAAAAGATGAAAAAACATTTATACTTAAACTTTCAAAACCTTATAACCTTACTTTAAAAGAATTAAGTGTGGCTCGTCCTTTCCGCATACTTGCCCCAAATGGATTTTTAGATAATGAAAATACAAGTAAAGGTATAAAAGCACCTATCGGTTCAGGTCCATGGAAACTTATAGATTCAAGGCTTGGCGAATATGATATTTTTGAAAGAAATGAATACTACTGGGGCGAAAAACCTAAATATAAATATGTAAAAGTTTTAGTGCTGCCTGATGCAAACAGCAGGATAATCGCTTTAGAAACTGGTAAAATAGATATGCTTTTAGGGGAAGGCAGCTTTACTATTGAAAACTTTGTCCGCCTGTCTAAAAATAAAGATATTGCAGCTTATAAATCTGAGCCAAGAGTAACAAATATGATAGCAATAAACACTGCAAGAAATAATACAAAAGATGTAAATGTTAGAAAAGCCGTTATGATGTCAGTAAATAAAGATAATATTATAAAATATATTTTACTTAATCAGGAAATAAAGGCAGAGCAGATATTTAATCCAGAGCTTGAATACTGTAATGTAGGCATTATTCCTTATAAATATGATATTAATGAAGCAAATAAAATATTAGAAAATGCTGGCTGGAAGAAAAAAGGCCTATATAGAGAAAAAGACGGTGCATTATTATCTATTGATTTACATTATATAGGCATAGACCCAAAACAAAAAGCAATAGCAGAGATTATTCAGGCAGATTTAATGCAGGCAGGTATTAAGCTGAATTTAATTGCAGAAGAAAGCACTATATTTTACAGCTTACAGGCAAATGGTAATTTTGATATGATATTTAATAAAACATGGGGGCCGCCATTTGACCCGGGCACATTTGCAGGCAGTATGAGAAAACCATCACATGCAGACTTTCAGGCACAACGGGGACTGAAAGAAAAAGCATATATTGATAATTTAATAGATGAGTTAATAATATCAGATAATAATACAAATATTACAGAAAAATATAAAGAAATGCTTAATATTTTCCATAACGAAGCAGTATATCTTCCAATCAGCTATGAGCTTGATTTAGCTCTTATTAGAAAAGACAGAGTAAAAAACTTTCAGTTTGGTAATATGATAACAGAATTTATGCTGCATACTTTGGAGCCTTATAATGATTAAATATATTATAAAACGACTGCTGCTTATTATACCAGTTATGTTTGCAGTATCATTTATAGTTTTTACTGTGCTTAGGCTTGGGCCTGTTGACCCAGCGCAGGCATATCTTCTTAATTCAAGAATACCGCCAACAGAAGAAGCGTTATCTGTTACAAGGGCAGAATTAGGGCTTGATAAGCCATTTTTTACTCAATATGCATTATGGCTTAAAGGTGCAGTGCAGCTTGATTTTGGCTTGTCTTATATGACTAAACGAGATGCTTTTGGCGATTTAATGTATTATTTTCCTACTACATTAAAAGTTACCTTTTTGGCTATGATAGTTGTGATAATTGTAAGTATCCCGCTTGGTATATTAGGTGCTGTAAAAAAAGACAGTCTGGCAGATAAACTAATAAAATTTTTCTCATTTATTGGAGTATCAACCCCTAGTTTCTGGTTTGGATTTCTGCTTATATATGTGTTTACTTTAAAATTAAATATTCTGCCGCCTTTTGGATTAGATGGAATTTCTAACTGGATTATGCCTATTTTAACTCTTGGTTTAATGTCCAGTGCTATTAATACCCGTATTACAAGAACAAGTTTTTTAGAGCATATAAATAACCGCTCTGTGTGGTATTTAAAAGTAAATGGTGTGCAGAAAAGCACTATTATGGGAAAATATGTGCTTAAAAATTCCATGCTGCCAGTGATTACTTCTCTTGGAATGCATTTTGGTGAGTTAATAGGCGGGGCAGTAGTTGTAGAAGTGCTTTTTGCTCTGCCCGGAGTGGGAAGATATGTGGTTTCATCTATCACTAACCATGACTATCCAGTTATTCAGTGCTTTATGATACTAATGACTGGTGTATTTATAATAGTAAACTTAATTATAGATATAATATATGTATATCTAAACCCAAAAATAAAATATGGAGCATAATATGAAAGATAAAGGATTGATTATACTTTTTTCAATACTTGCTTTAATTATATTAAGTGCATTATTTGCTCCATTTATTGCTCCATACAGCCCTTATGAAGTAGATATAACAAATAAATTTGCACCAGTTACTTCCAGCCATATTTTAGGCACAGACCATTTAGGAAGAGATGTATTTTCAAGAATAATATATGGAACAAGAATGTCACTTATAAGTATTTTAGCAACAATATTCCTAGTGCTTTTATTTTCTTTAATAGTTGGAAGTATTGCAGGGTTTCGCGGCGGGCTTTTTGACAGCATATTAATGAGAATATGCGATGTATTTCTTACATTCCCTACATTTATACTTGCCTTATTTTTTATTGGTGTGCTGGGTGTTGGGCTTGTAAATGTTATTATCGCTATAGCCTTAACCCACTGGGCTTGGTATGCTCGTATTGTCCGAAGTATTGTGCTTGAAACAAAACAGAAAAACTATGTGACTGCTGCAAAATGCTTAGGTTCATCAAGGCTTAAAATCATATTAAAACATATTATGCCGAAAGTTTTATCTCAAGTTATAATTTTAGCTACACTAGATTTAGGGCATATGATGCTCCATGTAGCAGGGCTTAGCTTTTTAGGACTTGGAGTGCAGGCACCTACAGCAGAATGGGGCGTTATGATAAATGATGCTGCTCCATATATTAGAGAGCACCCAGAATTAATGTTATATCCCGGAATATGTATATTTATTACAGTTGCAGTATTTAACAGCATAGGGGAAAAACTAAGAGATATATATGAAGCAGCACAATACAGCAGAGAGAGTGAAATATGAATAAAAAATTAATAAGTATTAATAAGTTATCTGCTGGAACTAAAAATCATCAGATACTTCATGATATATCATTTGATATAAATGAATGTGAAATTGTCTGCCTTTTAGGTCAGTCTGGCTCTGGTAAAACTATGACAGCTCTTTCTATTTTAAATATGCTGCCTGTTAATGTAATGCAGACTTCTGGCACTATATTATATGATGATAAGCCGTTTAATGAAAATATGCGTGGCTCTTTTATAAGTATGATAATGCAGTCGCCTGCTTCATGTTTTGACAGCGTTTTTACAATAGGGGCTCAGTTTAAAGATATTTTAATATCTAATAATAAAGAATATTCTATAGAAAGAGTATGTTCTATGATAGAAAAAGTTGAGCTTAAAAACCCGCATGATATTTTAAATTCATATCCATTTCAGTTATCAGGCGGTATGCTTCAAAGGGTAATGATTGCAATAGCTTTATCCCTTGACAGTAAAGTGATTATTGCAGATGAGCCAACATCAGATTTAGATATTGCAGGTCAGAAAGAAATTATTGATTTAATCTTAAAATTAAAAAATGAAAATAAATCTATCCTTATGATAACCCATAATCTTGCAGTTGCAAAAAGCTGTGCAGATAAAATTGCAGTTATGGAGCAGGGCAGAATTGTAGATTTTTTTAATAAAACTGAACTATTTGCAGAAAAACGCCATAGATATACTAAAGAACTTATTTCTGCAAATAACTGGCTTTATGAAAATAAGTGGGATATTGATTTAGGGGAAAATAATGCTGAAATGTGAGAATATTAGTAAAATATATAATGATAAAAGCTGGTTTTCAAAAAAAGAAAGTATAAAAGTGCTTGAAAATATATCCTTTCACTTAAAGCAGGGCAGAAGTATGGGGTTTGCAGGCAGAAATGGAGCTGGTAAAAGCACATTAATGCGTATAATACTAGGGCTTGAAAAGGCAGAAGAAGGCTCTGTTATATTTATGGGTAAAAATATTCACAGCTTAAAATATAATGAATTAAAAAATATATATAAAGATATGCAGGTAGTGTTTCAAAACCCTCAAAGCTCTATGAACCCACAGTTTACTGTATATGATGTAATAAAAGAACCTATTGAAAATTATTATAATTATAAAAAAGATGAAATAAAAGATATTGTTCTTAATCTGCTTTCTGCAGTCAAGCTAAGTGAAGATAAACTTTACAAAAATATAATGCATTTAAGCGGTGGAGAGCAGCAGAGAGTGGCTATTGCAAGAGCATTATCTGTTCGTCCTAAATTATTAATACTTGATGAAGCATTAAGCAGCCTTGATATGATAATACAGGCAGAAATTATTAAACTGTTAGAAGAATTAAAGGAAAAATATAATCTTTCATACCTTGTAATATCTCATGATATAAGAATAATATTAAAACTGTGCGATGATATTATATTTTTAGAAAATGGTATAATAAAAGATAGATTTTTTATAGAGCAGGGGATAAATAACCCTAGTGACAGCTTTAAAAATATGATGATAGTATAAATTAAGCCCTTATTAAAGGGCTTAATTTATTTTGAAACTGCAAGCAGCATTTCTCTTAATACTTTACAGGCACATGCTGTTGATGCACCGCCTGCATCAAGCATAGGGGATAGTTCATTAATATCAAATGCCACTATATTTTCTAAATTCTGAAAAAGCATAACAGCATTTATTAATTCTTTAAAAGTAATGCCACCAGCTTCTGGAGTGCCTGTTCCCGGAAAAACTGAGCTGTCAAGCACATCTAAATCTATAGTAATATATACAGGCTTATTTTTAAGCTTTGTGATAATTTCATCTAATGTTTTCATATCAAACTTATGCATATAAGTATGATTTTTTGCAAACTCAAATTCAGCTCTTTCGCCACTTCTTATACCAAACTGGAATATTTTATTATCGCCAACAATATCCCACACTCTGCGAAGCACTGTTGCATGAGATAATTTTTCGCCTAAATAATCATCTCTTAAATCTGCATGAGCATCAAAATGGATAATATGCAAATCATTATATTTTTCAGCAGCAGCCTGCACTGCTCCAAGTGTTACTAAATGTTCGCCGCCTATCATAGCAGGTATTTTGTTATCTTTTAAAATGCCAGCAGTATATTCTTTTATTTTTGATACAACTTTTGCAGGGTTGCCAAAGCTAAATTCTAAATCACCGCCGTCAAAAAAATTATAATCTTCTAAATCTTTATCCTGATATGGACTATATGTTTCTATACCTATGCTTTCATTACGCATAGCAGCTGCAGCAAACCTTGTGCCTGGTCGGTAGCTTGTAGTGCCGTCAAAAGGTGCACCAAATATCACAATCTGGCTTTCATCATATTCATTATCACAGCCGATAAATGTATGTATATTTTTATTCATAATCTGCCTTTAATAAATCAATAACATAGTTTGGCAGAGCAAAAGAGCCAGTATGAATATCAGTATTATAATATTTTGTTTTAAGCCCTAATTTATTCCATTTTTCAGCATCTAAATCTTTTACAGGGTCATATTTTTTAGAAGCAAAACCAAAAAGCCAGTGCCCAGATGGATAAGTAGGGATATGTGCCTGATACACTCTGCATACAGGGAAAAATTCTTTTATCCTTTTATGAGCTCGCTGCATTGATTTTGCATAACTGTCATAATATGGCGTTTCATGCTGGTTTACAAGTATGCCGTCCTCTTTTAATGCGTTAAAGCAGTTGCCGTAAAATTCTTTTGTAAAAAGACCTTCGCCCGGACCAAACGGGTCAGTAGAATCAACTATAATTAAATCATATTCGTTAGTTTTTGTGCGGACAAATTTTAAGCCGTCTTCAAAAAGCAGGTTTACTCTTTTATCATTAAGTTTACATGCAGTCTGTGGAAGATATTTTATACATACATCTACTACCATTTTATCTATTTCTACCATATCTATATGTTCAATAGTAGAATATCTTGTAAGCTCTCTAACAGTGCCACCGTCGCCTGCACCAATAACAAGCACTTTTTTGATATTTGGATTAGTCGCCATAGCCACATGAGTAATCATATCATGGTATATAAACTCATCTTTTTCTGTTACCATCATAAGACCGTCAAGAGTGAAAAATCTGCCAAATTCTTTTGACTGAAATACATCAATTCTTTGAAACTGACTTTGTGCTGAATATAACTGTTCTTCTACTTTTATGGAAAATCTTACATTTTCAGAATGTTCTTCTGTATACCATAATTCCATTTTATATCTCCTTTAATACATTAATATTTTCTGCATTTTTATCTTCTGTTCCTGTTAAAGAACAGCCTTTTTCTTTGGAATATATAATATATTCAATAATTTCTTTTGTTATTCTCTCCCCTGGTGCAAGTATAGGGATACCCGGCGGATAGCTCATAATAAATTCACCACATATTAAACCTTCGCTTTCTTTTACAGGTATAGATTTTTTATCTCCATAAAAGGCTTTCTGTGGTGTAATCACTACTTCCGGGTTAATATATTCATGGTCAAACATACCTGTTTTTTCGCGAGCATATAATCTTTTTATTTCAGAAAGGGCAGAAATAAGCCGCTCTATTTCAAAAGCTCTATCCCCTGCACTGATAATTGCAAGCAGGTTGCCTAAATCACCAAACTCTATTTGTATTTCATATTCATCTCTTAAAATATCATAAACTTCAATACCAGCAAGACCAATATCAAGAGTATGCACAGAAAGTTTTGTGCCGTCAAAATCATATATTGTATCGTTATTTATCAGCTCTCTGCCAAATGCATAATAGCCGCCGATTTTATTTATTTCATTTCTTGCATATTCTGCTAAATCAAGCGTTTTTTTAAATATTTCTTTACCATTTAATGCAAGGTTCATTCTGGCAATATCAAGAGAGCTCATTAAAAGATATGAACCGCTTGTAGTCTGGGTTAAATTTATAATCTGCCTTGTATAGCCCTGATTCACATTTTTACCAATTAATAAAAATGAACTTTGAGTAAGGGAACCGCCAGTTTTATGCATACTTACTGCTGCCATGTCAGCCCCTGCCTTTATTGCAGGCACAGGCAGGTTATCACCAAAATAAAAGTGTGTGCCGTGGGCTTCATCTGCTAAAACAAGCATTCCAGCCTTATGAGCAATATGCACAATCTCAGAAATATCTGAGCATATTCCATAATATGTAGGGTTATTTATAAGCACAGCTTTTGCTTCTGGGTGAGCAAGCACAGCTTTTTCTACATCTTCTTTAGACATTCCAAGTGGAATACCAAGCCTTTTATTTAAGCCGGGATTAACATATACTGGCTCTGCACCACATACCACAAGGGCATTTATTACACTTCTATGCACATTTCTAGGAAGTATTATTTTATCTCCAGCTTTACATGCAGTCATAATCATAGCCTGCACAGAAGAAGTTGTACCGCCTACCATAAAAAAAGCGTGGGCTGCTCCAAAAGCATCTGCTGCTAAATTTTCTGCTTCTAATATAACAGATACAGGGTGGCACAGGTTATCAAGGGGCTTCATAGAGTTAACATCTACCTTTAAACAGTCCTGCCCTAAAAATTCTGTTAAAAGTGGAGTGCCTCTGCCACCTTTATGTCCCGGAACATCAAAAGGAACTACCCGTTTTTTCTTATGGTTAAGTAATGCTTTGTATATAGGTGCAATATTCTGCTGCATATTACTTCTCGTTATATATATTTGTGCCGCTGAATATTTCTATCATTTCTTTGCGAAGGCTGTCTGTTATCTCTAAACGCTTTTTAGGGGGCAGCTCATATACATCTGTTTTAAAAAGATAGTTTTGAAGTTCTATTTCCTTAATAAGCATTTTAGTATGGAATATATTTGACTGATACACATTTACATCTATTGCATCATATTTCGTTAATGTGGCATCATCTATATAATCCTGTATAGAAGTTATGTTATGGTCTATATAATATTTTTTACCAGATAAATCTCTAGTAAAACCACGAACACGGTAATCTATTGTAATAATATCAGAATCAAAACTGCCTATTAAAAAATCAAGTGCATTAAGTGGAGATATTTCACCGCATGTAGAAACATCTATATCTACTCTAAATGTGGATATAGCATTATCTGGGTGATATTCTGGGTATGTATGAACAGTAACATGGCTTTTATCAAGATGAGCAAGCACTGTTTCTCTATCTGCAAGCAGATATGTTCCTTTGTTGCATGATTTATCTACTAAATGGTCATCTAATTTTTCTTCTGTAATAAGTATCGTAACAGATGCACCCTGCGGGTCATAGTCCTGTTTAGATACATTTAGAACATGTGCTCCAATAATATCTGTAACTTTACATAATATATTAGTAAGCCTTTCTGAATTATACTGTTCATCAATATAAGCAATGTAATCTTTCTGCTCTCTCTGGCTTTTTGCATAGCATACATCATAAATATTAAAGCTTAAAGTTTTAGTAAGGTTATTAAAGCCATAAAGTTTGATTTTTTCTTCCATGTAGCATATCTCCCAGTATACCTGCGGATATATAACACATATAAAAATGAAATGGAAATAAAGTAAAGTAGAAAAATCTACATATAAGAGTCTATACAGCAAAGACTTACTCTTACTACTCTCAAATAATTGACCGTTTCATAAGTTTGTGTTAAATACACGCATGGTTGTAAAGTAACCAACTCATAAAATTTGAGCTTTTAACTCAATCAAAGTATTCGGCAGTTGACCTGGCTGTCCGTATGGCCATAATTCTAAAAATAATTATTAGAATGGTCAGGTAAGTTTTTCTGTATATATATAAATAATACTAAAACTTAGTCATTGCATTTATCACACTTCAATTTTAATGTCAATAGTTTTTTATATAAAAATAGTGTTTTTTATAAAATAATACTAAATTATAATTATTTTTATATATTATTGATATATATAGTTTTTATTATATATAAAATAAGTATAAAAGCGATTTTTATATAAATTTTATATAAAAAATAATATAAAATTACTAATTTTTTGTAAAAAACTGGATAAATGTAAGATAATTTATTAAATAAAATAAAAAAAAGTATATATTTATAAGGTGATATAAAGTAAGAAAAATATTATATTAATATTATCAATATATTATAAAGTATAAATTAAATATTTCTGTAATATAATTTTTTATTATTTTTCTATAAATTCAAGCACATCTTTATAAACCTGTTCCTTATTTACTTCATTAAGCACTTCATGGAGCATATTTTTATATATTATGCTTTCTATATTTTTATACCCTGCTTTTTTAAGAGAGAATATACTGTCAGCAATACCTTTTTCACCTTGTGTAACAGGGTCTTTTTCACCAGTAATGCTTAATATTTTAAGCTCTGGATTTTGGCATTTATATGCATTTATATTATGCAGTTCTTTCATTCCTTTAAATATATTATAAATTGAGATATTCATATATTTATAGCCAGTACAGAATTTATCTGATTTATATTGTGCCATAGTTTCAGGGTTTGAACATACCCATGAAGTATTATCATTATCTGCAAAATATTGTAAAATTATACTGTTTCCTTTTTTACCTTTAATAAGATTGATTATTTTTCCAAGTAAAAGCCCTGTATTTACAAACTTATTATAAGCAACTGTTCCGCTTAAAATCAGTTTTGTAATTTCAGTATCATAGTTTTGCAGGTATGTTCTTGCAATCATAGAGCCGTAAGAATGGCCAAGCATATATAATGGTATATTTTTATATTTTGATTTTATATATTTTGTAATTTCATACTGGTCTTTTACAAGTAAATGAATATCTGCCATATATCCTAAAGGGTATTCATCATTTACAGAATATCCATGACCTCTGTTATCAGACATAAATACAGCATATCCGTTATTTTTAAGATATTCTGCAAAATCATAATATCTTCTTTTATGCTCTTTTAAGCCATGAATTATTTGAATGACTGCTTTTGGATTATCTGTTTCTGCTGAAGCCATACTTAATTTAAGAGAGTCAAATGTATTAACAGAAAATTCATTCATGAAATTACCTCAAGTTTTTTTATAGTATTATTATATCAGACTGTTAAAAAAGTCATTAATTTTTTTAAAATTAAAATAATTACTACTAAACTTATAAAAAACTCTTTTCATATTTAAAAAAGTTGATACAATATATATATTAAAATTATGGCGGTATAATATGATAATAACAAATGTTG
The DNA here is from genome assembly GCA_944323205.1 of uncultured Mucispirillum sp. Lineage (GTDB taxonomy): Bacteria > Chrysiogenota > Deferribacteres > Deferribacterales > Mucispirillaceae > Mucispirillum. The sequence continues at coordinate 224,283 of CALURO010000002.1, forward strand.
ATAATAATGACCTGGAGAGTATTTTTTCTATACAGGAAAGTGTATTTAAAGAAGAGCCGCTTTTAACAGGGCTTGATTATTTTAATCAGGTTACATCTCTTGATGATTTAAAAGTATGTTTTGAAAAGTATGATTTTTTAAAAGCAGTAGATGATGACGGCTCTATATCAGGGCTTATATGTGCTAGGGAAAATAATGATACAGTATCAATTATAGCTGTTATGGTAAAAAAAGAAAGGCGAAATAAGGGAATAGGCAGAAAGCTTGTTTTTGCCGTAGAGCATCTTTATTCAGGTATACGCTGTGAAATACAGACACCTGATACAATGCCTAAAAATATAGCTTTTTATGAAAGCATGGGGTATAGTGTTTGTAAAAAAGAAAATAATACAAAAGGTGATAAGATTATTACATTTGAAAAATTAAGAGAATTTCACTAATATTAATAATAAATTAGTAATATAACAGCAAAATATAATATTTAAATTTTAATAAGTTTGATTTAATAATTTTAAATAATACGATTATAATGTGATTTACTATAAAAATTGTATAATAAAAATAAATTATAAAAAATAAATGATAATAAGATTATGGTAGTCTTTTAATAAGTGTTACTTCGTTGCCTTTTTTATTATATTTGATTTCAGAAAAATACATTCTTGTAATAAATATACCTCTTCCATGCAGTTTTAAAAGATGCTCTGTATCTGTAGGGTCTGGAAATTTTGTAGTATCAAAACCATTACCCTGGTCTGTTATAGTAACAGTTAATGTATTATCTCTTAAATCAATATTAATATGTGTAGTTCTTTCTGCCAGCTCTTTATTGCTAAGTCTTTCATTTAAAAGTTTATAATAAGTACCTTCTTCTGTAGCTTTAAATTTTTCTTCTGCAGTAATTTCTAAATTACCATGCTCTATAGAGTTAGTAAGCATTTCAGATATACCTACACGCATTTTTTCAAGCTCAGAAAATTTAAAAAACAGCACAAATTCTGCTGTCATAGCATATACAAGTCTGTCAATATTAAAGAAATCATTAGATATTGTATATTCTTTATGGAAAACATATGGCATAAGGGATGGGGAATAGTTTGTAAATAAAGCACCATGAAAAATAATATCTACCAACAGACGAAGATGTGTATGATTAAAGCTCTCTTTAAGACAGTAAACATTATTAAGAATTTTATCGTTTGTTATAATGCATGTTTTACCTGCTGTAGAAAATGCTTCAATTAAATCTTTTTTGTCTGTAATAATAACTATAAAAGGCTCGTTATCCAGCTCTTCTGGTGAAGAGACAGCATGAATGGCAATTTTTTCTTCATGACAAAAAGATTCTATCTGTTCTAAAAAATCTTTATTTTCTATACAAACTATTATTCTTTTCATAACTTATTTACTCTACCATACCTACTAAAAAAATCAATATAAAATTATATCATTAATAAAAAAATATAAAATATTAAAAAAAGATTTTTACATTGTTTAATTTTATTCTATATTATATATATAGTCAAGAGGTATGGGTATGCAGTTATGTGCAGAATGTAGAAGAATAATTAAATTATGGTTTTTATTTGCGATAATATTTTATGTAATATCAAAAGGTTATAATATTCCTGCAGCACTTTTTATGCTGCTTGCAGCTACTGCCCTTTTTGCATCTATTGGTTTCTGGGCAGCATTGATAGAAGTATTTACTATATTTTTACCAGTTTTAATATTATATTTTATTACAGACAATATTTTTGCAGTTTATCTTATACCACTTACTAATATTCTTTTGATTATGGCATACAGAGCAGGCAGGCTCCCTGCTGCATTTCTTTCTTATGGTTATATTATTTTTTGGTCATATTTAACTTATATATCATACAGTTCTTTAATAGATTATATAGTTATACTAATTTGTTTTATAAATATATTAATAAATTTTAAAGGACTGTTTATAAAAGTAGAGGAATCTCTTGACTGGTCATTTATTAAAGAATGTAATGATGAAACAGGAAACCAGATATTATCAGCATTGAAAGAAGGGCTTTATGATATAAAAGGGGAGATTACAGTACTTGATAATATAGAAAAGGCTGAAAATAATATTGTTATTTATGTAGAAGCAAAATTTGCATCATTAAATATGGCATTTATGTATAAACTTTATAAAAATCTACCAAATGGTAAAAATAATAAAGCATATATTATATATAAAGCTCCGTTTTTTCCTGAAATGTCATATATTCCACTATGGTTAATGCTTTATATGAAAGGCTATAAAGTAATGGGTAGAGCTTACTATATAGAAGGTATTGCAGCAATAAAAACAGCTAATATATATTTTGCAGCTCAGAAAGAGATGCTGAAAGTTATATCAAAAGGCATATATGATATATCTGACGGCTTTAAATCTGCACTGCCTTTATATATTCATCTTTTGCCATTTTCATTAATAAGTACTGTATATCATTTTATAAAATATAGGCTTAATAAAGAAAAAAGTATTTAATTTTGTGGATAATCTGGGTAATCATCACAGTTAAACCAGTCGGAATTGACAAATTCTTCTCGAGAAAATGTGCATTCTCTATTTTCCTGATAAACCATAGTTATTTTTGTTCTTTCATCTATTGGTCTTGTATCACTTAAAAATTCTGAAATATCAACGGTGACATATCCATACTGGTAATGATAAAAATTAAGTGTGCCGTTATCGCTGTAAAAATCAAACCTGTAATTTTCTTCGTCGTTTGGCATATCAAGCCTTAATGTAACTGTTTTAGGAACAAATGGGTCTTCTGCTGTAATATTATCAGTAGAGTATGTGGCATCTTTTATAACAAGCCCAAATATAGTCATATTGTCATTACCGGTGCTTTCCCTGATTGAAATATTAATATCTTCAGCTTCTAATTCATAATTTATTCTTTTACTGGCTCCTACAGCTCCTCTATAATTTGCCCATATTCTCTGTCTTGCAGCAGTATTTTGATAGTTTACAGTAACAGTTCTAGGAGAGCTGTCTAAATTATCATTTAAGCAGTAATTATAATAATTTATAAAACATTCAAAGGTATAATTATCTGGATTTGGAATAGACCTTATAGGCATAGAATTATATTCTCTATAACCTGAACTTGCAGGGCAGGTAGAAAGGTTATCATGATACATATAAGTAGTAGAATTATCTAAAAAAATAGGTGGAATAAGGGCATTAACACTTGTTCTATACAGCTTTTTAGCCATATTAATACCTTCAACAACTTTTTCTGCCATTACTTCTGCATCAGCATAACCATTATAATATGCATGGTTAGTCTGCCCTTTATATCTTGAATAATAGCCAAACCAGTTTTCATATTCTGCGCCGTATTCTCCACCAGCGCAGGAAATAGAAATAAATAATACAATTACTGCTGAAAATATTTTACTATTTCTCATTAAGTGCCTGCTCTAATATCTTTAATCTTTGGACTGCTAAATCATCAGGAAGCCCCATATTTCTCAATGCATTCAGCCGTATTTTTTCATTTTTTACAAGGTTTAAAGTCCATGTTTTTTTACTATCTATGACAGATGCTTTATTAATAAGTTCAATTGCATATTCTGGGTCTTTATCTACAATATGGTTTGCTGCCTGTCTAAAAGCATAGCTTTTCATTCTTTCACTTGATGAAGAACTGTTTGCAATCTTTAATAAATAAGCAATATCACCTGTTTTGTAAAATTTCGCCATAGTGTTATAAGGTGCAGGCAGTGTTTTTATATCATAATCATTATAACTTAAAAAGTTAATTATATTTAATTCTTCCTGACATTTTCCAAGAGCTGCAAATGCTCTTGCATCTTCTAAAAGCGACAGGCTTTCTTCTGGGTCTGCGGTAACTATAACTATTGCTGTGCGAGCCATATTACAGAAGTTACCCATATCTCTAAATTTTGCAACTGCACGGTTATATGTATATGAGGCCATACGCTCTCTGCCCTGCAGTTGATAGTCTACAGCTCTCTCTACAAGATTCATACCAAGCAGCATATCATCTCTTTTTGTCTTACTTGAACAGGCTGTAATTATAATGCATAAACATACAGCCAGCATTATTTTAAATTTATTTATCATTTTAAAGGAACTTTCTCCGGTGTTTTTTCATTACCTATGCTGATAGGCCATGTGTTTTGTATTTTTAAGATTAATTCGTTACCGCTTTCAACAATAGATTGTATTTCACTTCTAAGTTCATCTAAGTTTTCTGTGCCGTCTGCTGCATTTTGTGAAGCACGCTCTAAGTTTGCTGCTATCTGGTCAAGCCTTGAAACGATAGGTGCAATAATGCGCACCATATTCTGCACTTCGCTTACTACTTCGCTTGTTCCTACAGCAATAGGTTCAGAATGTTCGTCAAATATTTCCAATGAGCGTTTTAGTGTAACACTTCCGCTTTCCACATTATGAGCCATACGCACAGCAGATTCGCTGAAACTTCTTAAATCCTGCAAAAAGTTTTGTATTTCATTTTGTACAACATCTGAGCGTAAATATCCTAAAGAGCCTTCTTTATTTGCAATATCAGAGCCAAGAGAGCCTAAGCCACTCATTAACTTATTAAAGTCGCCATCTTTATCTGCAAACCTTATTAAGATAGTATTAACACTTGCTACTATTTCTCTTAAATCAGCAACAACAGGTGTTACCTGTTCTAAAATACCCTGCAGTCCCTGGTCTCTTTTAAGGCTGAAAATACTGCCTGTTTCGATATTTGGTGATTCGCTTTGCAGGTTTGTTTTTACATCAATATAGCTGTTTCCTATAATATTCTGCAGGCTTAAGGAAAATACAGAATCCTGCCTAATCCATTTAACATATTTTGTAGGAATACCTATCTGCATAATAACTCTGCCATCGTCCTGCAGTGATAAGTCATTAACTCTGGCTATTTGGAAACCTGCATATTTCACAGGCATACCTTTTGCAAGGTTTTCGCCAGTATCAGTATATACATCTATATAAACTTTGGTTGTGAAAATATCGCGGCTTATACCGATAGCAATAACAAGTGCTATAATGATAACAACAGCAATAACAACAAAAAGTCCTACTTTTATTTCTAAATTTTTAAAACGAGGGTCTGCCATGAGTTATATGGTATCTCCTTAAAATCTAAGTCTTTATATTCATTAAAATATCTATAATTTTCTACCACAGTTACTTTAATCCCATCAATATCTTTTATAAAATGTATAAAAGGTGAGTAGTCATCAGTTAAAAGCATTCTATGTGGCAGAAAGAAAAATATATGCTCTGGCTTTCTAATTGACGCCCGCAGATACTTTACTATCAAAAGCTCAAATTCATTTAATTTTTTAGGCTTATAATACATAGCATGAGCCATATTGTATTTTTTAAGCATATTTAATACTATACTTTCAGCATCTTTGTGTTTAACATTTTCAAAATACTGCAAAGGCAGTGAAATATTTTCGTATATTGAAAGTGTTGCAATTAATGGAATATTATAAGATACAATACTTACACTACTCCATATAGTTTTTTTCATTAACTCACTCTGCATTGTATCAGCTAAATAGTTAGCTTTTAATGTTACAAGGTTTTTCATATAAAAATTTCACCTAAAATAATGATGATAATAAAGGTAAAAAATATACCAATCATTGCACTCATCATTCCTTGAATAAGGGCAGTTTGTGAGTTCTGCATTTTTTGTGCTATATATATAGGGATAGATGCTGCGATAAACCCTATTAATACCGTTTTAAAAACAAAAGTTGCTACATCTGATAACGAGATAGTAGAAACAATCTGGTTTAATACATAATCAAGCGAAGTATTTGACTGAAAGCTCAATAATGTATAGCCGCCAATAATAGCAAGGGTAGAAAAATATATGGAAAGCACAACCATAGATACTACACTTGCAACTACACGGGGAAAATATAAATATATATAAGGGTCAATATTCATAGCTTCTAATGCTTTAATTTCCCTGTTAAATTTCATCATACCCACATCAACAAGCAAAGTTGTAGATGTTCTTAATATAATAAGTATTCCGCTTACTAATGGTCCTGTAATTCTGATAATAACTGTAGTTAATATTGGCCCAATATTTGGTGCAGCATCAAGGGCAATAAGCACTCTTGTAATGGTGCCAACTAAAGTCATTCCCAAAAGTAGAGCAGTAATAGTCATAATAATAATAAGCTCAAAACCAGAAAAATATATTTGTTTTAATACAGCCGCCTGCACTGCTGGTGAATAAGAGTATTTACTAAAAATACCCTTTGATGAAACCTGCAGGCAGAAAAGGCTGTGGCCTTTAAAAAAACTGCCAACGGCTATAACATTTGAGCCTATTTTATATAATAATTTATACATACTAAACATACTACACTTTTTTTTGTTTAATATCAATATATTTTACCAGCTAATATTATTTTTATTTTTTAACTGTTTTAAGTTTATGTATTTTAATAATAAATCAGCAGCTGCATTTTTTAAAATATGTCTTGAAATACCTTCTGCTTCACCCCCCCCCATTTTTTTTAAAACACCTTATGTCACTCAGACGAGCGGTTTTTGCGAGGACTGCCGATTTCCCGAGCGAATAGTGAGGAATCAGAAATCGCACAGGCTTAGGACTTTTTATTATTGATAATAAGATTCTTCGCTGTAGCTCTGAATGACAAGGGTAGGATGCCCGCCCGCTTGCGTAAGCAACCAAACCGATTTACTCGGTGGTTGCGCCTAAATAAAAATTTCATGGACGAAATTTTTATTATTGATAATAAGATTCTTCGCCTACTATCGTAGGCTCTGAATGACAGTTAGTGCAATTATTTATATTTTTACATATATTATCAAGTAGTTATAGCATTTTTTAATAAAAAGATGGGGGTGAAGCAGAAAAAATACTTGTCATATGTAATAAAATCTGTTAATATTATCATAATAATATATAATAGGAGAATTGTTATGAGAAGATTTATTTATTTAATCATGACACTGCTTGCAATACCTTTTGTGTTGATTAGTTGCGACGCAGTACAGAACGGGGGGGGGTAGACGCTCCAGTCGGTGATAATTCAGGTGGTAGTTCACAGTCTGATAGAATAGTAGCTGAAATTATTGGCAATACAGCTAGCTTTTCTTTTAATGGTAAAGGGCTTGAAATGCCTGCTACTCCATCATATGAATGGAATTTTGGTGATTCAAGCGAAATCAGCACTATTTCAAACCCAACACATATTTATGCAAATACTGGTACTTATACTGTTGCAGTAACAGTAACGGGGCAAACAAGCGAAGGCAAAGAGATAATACATAAAATTGATAGAGAAATTAGAATAACTGATATCTCTACTGAAGCATCTAATTCTTATCTTTATGCAGAAAAAAGCAAAAATAATCCATTACAATATTCATTTTACACACCTATGGTATTTTCAGGTGTTTCTTCAGACGATATTACATATAATTGGCAGCCTGATAATACAGTAGTAGAAGAAGATGGTACTACAAAAAGTAATGTATATGACCATACATATACAAAATATGGTAAACAATATACAGCACAAGTTATTGCAAAAACAGGAACAGGCTTAGAAAGTAAGGCTTCTGTTAATATAAATATTCCAAACCCGGAAATAGACCTTATATGCACTACACAAGGTTTATCTGTAACATGTTATCCAGAAATAACTCTTGATGGCGAAAAAGTAGACATCCCAATGGATTTTGAATGGAATTGTGGTGATGATAATTATACAAAAACAAGTGGCACAGAGCCAAAAACATGTAAATATAAAGAGGAGGACAATAAAGAGCAGACTATCACAGTTACAGGTGAATCTGATAATATAGAAGGAAGTATTACAGGTGAAGAAACTGTTTATATATCCAGTATATTAAATGTAGGGCAGGTTAAATGTAGTTTAGGCGATCAGTCTGACCATTTAAAATGGAATTGTAATATAAATACAACAGTTTCAAAAGAAGGAGAAACTGGCACACTTGAATACAGGTGGCATTTTGGCGAAAAAGATGGCACATGGACAAACTGGGAGTCAGCTCAACCGGGTGATTATCAAAAATCACATGTATATTCAAAATATAGAAATGATAACAGCCCAGAGTATGATGTGCAGGTAGAAGTGCGATATAAAGCTGATGCTGGCACAGTAGCTGCACAGACAGCAGAAACAGCTAATACAAACGAATATTCAGAACAAGGTGCATCTTCTACAAAAATCCGTATTGACGCACCTGTTGTGACAATAAAAAATGAACCTGCAAGTAATAATAACTTTGAAAGAACCTTTACAGCTGTATTTGATTATATGCCAAAAGGTAATGTAAAATATATTTGGAATTTTGGTGATGGCAGTACAAAAGAAGGTGATAAAAATATTTCACATACTTATTCAAGTAATGGTAAGTACCATGTTTCAGTAAGTGTTGAGTCTGATGAAACTCAAAAAGTATTCCCAACTGGCTTTATAAAAACTGCTACATTGGATTTAAATATTAATGAAAGCTTAAATGTACCAAGTGGCGACAATGCTATCATAAAAACTCAAGATAAAGATAACCCTTTAAAATGGACTTTTAAAATAGAAAATGTATCATCTTCTACTGGTAATATAGTATATCAATGGAAAAAAGATAATGTTAATCTTGAAGGTGAGAATAAGCAAGAGCTGGAAGTAGAGTTTGAGAAGTTTGGTAAGTCATATTCTATATCTGTAGATGTATCTATTGAGGGCACTGATATTAAAGAAACAGTATCTACTATTGTAACAATAGATAGACCAGTTGTAGAAATTATTGTTCCAAGTACAATAGTAACAGAAAAAGATGCTGTATTTACTAGCACTGTTAAATATGAAAAATTTAATTTAGATGTAAAAAGTATGCTTGAAAATACAAAATATAGGTGGAATGTTGATAATGATCCAAAAACGATTAGCGAAGATAAAGTTACTAAAAATTGGAGGCAAGCTAACAATGGTAAAAAAGCTAATCTTACTGTTACTGCCAGCAATGTAGAAGGTGAAATGAAAGCACAAGAGAGAACTTTTAATGTGCTACCTGCACAAGAATTTGGTAGCGTTGAAATGATATGTGATAATAATGGTTTATCAAACTATGATACTATCCGTTGGGAATGCACAGGAACGGCTTTAGATGAAAAAGGCGAACCAATGAAAGTTGATGCTGGAAGATATCGTTATGAATGGTGGGTAGATCCAGCTGTCAGTGATACAGCAGAAACTAAAAAAATAACAAATAATGGTGAAAAAGCTATACTTATTTTGGAGTGGCCTGAAGATAACAAAGCAAATAAAACAGCTACTAAAAAATATACAATTAAAGTTAATGTTTTTGATACAATAAATGAAACAAGAGTTGTTAATGCTCAAGAATATCCAGTAACAGTTGAAAGAAACATAACTTATACAGGTAGAGTACGCAATAGTGATGGAAAAGGCGAAAATATTAAAAATATTATTAATATAAGTGGTCTTCAAGGTCCTGAAGGTGCAACATATAAATGGGTATATAAGTTGCAAACTAGTCATGGTACTCAACAGGTAAATGTAGATAATACAAATATAACTGGAAGGGAAATCACAGAGATTAATTTAGAAAGTCAAGTAAATCAAATAGGCTTTGTAGGTAAAATAACTGGGAATCCATTTAATGGAGGGAATGGTATAGGTCTTTATATACCTAAAGGTGATAAATTATCAAGAGACATGCGACTGTATGGTGTGGCAGATGATAACCAATTCTTTGGACCGTCAATTACTTGGTGTTCAGGTAGCAGTATTATGCATGCAACTCCATATGAAAACGAAGCAAATACTCAAAACACAGGTATGCAATGGGGACAAGATAGTAGAGGAAGTAAAAAGAACAGTAATTTTATATACTTATGGCAAAAACAAAATGGTAATATAACTACAACTTCAAAAGTATCAAAAGATAGTGGCACATTTGCAAAAATTACAGTTCTTAACAGTAATGCAAAATCATTGGATTCTGCAGGTCTATTTGTACGAAATAACTTAAAAACTATTAGAAATACAATTGAAATAAGCACTGATGGGAATGTCTCTGTTGGTGAAGGTTTAGCATTTTATTTTGATAAAAATTATGGACAAAAAGAGCGAGGAACACTTGATGTAAAACTAGAAGTAAAAGATACATCTAATACTGGTAGTGGATCTTGGCATGTTTATGGAAAATGTCCTACATCTTATAAGACACTATATTAGACATTATTTATAATAGATTGCTAACCAATAAAGTAATAACTAATTAGCCCTTCCCTAAAAGCGAGAATAAGTCTTACTGGGGAAGGGCTTTTTATATTTTAAATTATTTGTTACGATTAAAATATGGTATATTAAATATGTATAAATAAAATCACTGGTGTGTTTATAAATTCTGTTATTCATAGAGCAGGATATGGAAGATATAATCATAGAAAACTAAATTTACAGACTTTTTTTCACAGGCTCTCATATTATTTCCAATACCAAGCATTATTTATGCAAGAGTTTTTTCAAGTGTCATATTTTTGCTAGATATTAGCTAGGGGTACCCCACTTTTTTATTAAAAATGCTATAACTACTTGATAATATATGTAAAAATATAAATAATTGTAATAACTGTCATTCAGAGCCTACGATAGTAGGCGAAGAATCTTATAATGTTCTAGTTAGTAAAAAGTATAGACTCTTCGGCTCCGTCTCTGAGTAACATAAGGTGTTTCAAAAAAATGGGGGGGGGTGAAGCAGGGAAATACCTTTGCTTGACTAGAATATTCTTATATGGTAGTCTAGCAATATTCAAACATAAACTTTTTTGTTTGACTTAGAAATTTTTTATTAGTAAAATAGAACATAAAAATAAATTGTGCTAAAATTGCATATTTTAAGTGGAGGAAGCATGGCACGCAAAAAAACTATTATGGATGGTAATATGGCAGCAGCCCATGTGGCTCATGCTGTAAATGAGGTAATAGCTATTTATCCTATTACACCATCATCAGTTATGGGTGAAATATCTGATGAAAAAAGTGCAAAAGGTCAGGTGAATATATGGGGTTCAGTCCCACATGTAGTTGAGCTGCAGTCTGAAGGCGGTGCAGCAGGTACTGTACATGGTTCATTAACTGCTGGTGCTTTAACTACTACTTTTACAGCTTCTCAAGGTCTCTTATTAATGATACCTAATATGTATAAAATAGCAGGGGAACTTACTCCTACGGTTTTCCATGTAAGTGCAAGGGCATTAGCTGCACAGGGGCTTTCTATTTTTGGCGACCATTCTGATGTTATGGCATGTCGTGCATGTGGCTGGGCTATGCTTGCTTCTAATAATCCACAGGAAGTTATGGATATGGCATTAATCTCTCAGGCAGTATCTCTTAAAAGCCGTATTCCATTTCTGCATTTTTTTGATGGATTTAGAACATCACATGAGCTTTCTGTTGTGGAAGAATTAACTTTTGATGATATGCATCATATGATTGATGATGAGCTTGTAAGAGAGCATAGAAAAAGAAGTCTCACACCAGATAGCCCAACAATTAAAGGCACTTCCCAAAACCCTGATGTATATTTTCAAGGCAGAGAAACTGTTAATCAATATATGGATAATGTTGGTGCTGTTATGCAGAGCGAAATGGATAAATTTGCGGCATTAACTGGCAGGCAGTATCATTTAGTTGATTATTATGGTGCGAGTGATGCTAAAAGTGTTATTGTTGCTATGGGCTCAGCATGTGATGTAATAGAAGAAACTATTGACTATCTTAATGCCAATGGTGAAAAACTTGGTGTTATAAAAATTCACTTATTTCAGCCATTTCCAGTAAAAGCATTTGTAGATGCACTGCCTGAAACTGTAGAAAATATTGCAGTGCTTGATAGAACAAAAGAGCCGGGAGCAGTTGGTGAGCCGTTATATTTAGCAGTTCGCACAGCAATAGGCGAAGCAATGGCTGCTAAAATCACTTATTTAAAAAAATATCCACGAGTACTTGGCGGCAGATTTGGTCTTGGCTCAAAAGATTTTACACCTGCTATGGTAAAGTCAGTTTATGAAAATGCAGCATCAGATAATCCAGTTTTTGGTTTTACTGTTGGTATAGAAGATGATGTTACTCATAAATCATTAAAATTTGATGCTTCATGGCTTATTCCTTCAAAAAGTTATAATGCTATGTTTTATGGACTGGGCTCTGACGGCACTGTTGGTGCAAATAAAAATACTGCAAAAATTATTTTTGCAGAAACTGGCAAAAATTCTCAGGCATATTTTGTATATGATTCTAAAAAAGCAGGCTCTATGACTACAAGCCATGTTCGTTTTGGTGCAGAACAGATAAAAAGCTCATATCTTATTCAAGAAGCAGATTTTATTGGCTGCCATAATTTCAGCTTTTTAGAAAGGTATGATTTACTTTCTCCATTAAAACACGGTGGCGTATTTCTTTTAAACAGTCAATATAATAAAGATGAAGTATGGAATAAACTGCCATCGCTTGTTCAAAAAGAAATTAGAGAAAAAGAAGCTGAATTTTATGTGGTTGATGCTGTTAAAATAGCACAGGAATTAGGACTAGGCTCTCGTATAAATGTAATCTTACAGGCTGCTTTCTTTGCTATATCTAATATTATAGAAAAAGATAAGGCACTTAATGCAATTAAAGGTGCAATACAAAAAACTTATGGTAAATACGGCGAAGAAACTGTTGCAAAAAATAATGCTGCAGCAGATGCAGGCTTTGAAAAACTTTACAAAGTAGATTATTCTTCATTAAAAGATGAAAGTGCACTGCATACATTAATTAACGGCTGCTTAACAGATAAAAAAGCAGGCAGCTTTGTAAAAGAAGTGACAAGCGTATTAGTTGCAGGGGAAGGGGATAAAATCAAAGTATCTCAAATGCCTGTTGACGGTACATGGCCTACTGGCACTGCAAGATTTGAAAAAAGAAATATTGCAGTAAATATTCCTGTATGGGACCCAGCTGTATGTATTCAGTGTGGAATATGTTCTTTTGTATGCCCACATTCTGCAATCCGTATGAAATATTATGATAAAGAGTATCTTAAAAATGCTCCTGAAACTTTTAAATATGCAGATGCAAAAGGTAAAGAGTTTGCAGGCTATGCAGCAACTATTCAAGTTGCACCAGAAGACTGCACAGGTTGTAATGCCTGTGTTATAGACTGTCCTGCAGTTAATAAAGCTAATCCTGAAAGAAAAGCTATTAATATGGAGCCTCAAATACCGTTAAGAGCTCAGGAAGTAGAAAATTTTGAATTTTTTGAATCTATCCCAGAACTTGCTGTTGAAAAATATAATAAATCAACAATTAAAGGCAGTCAGTTAGCTCCGCATTTCTTTGAATTTTCTGGTGCTTGTGCAGGCTGTGGGGAAACACCTTATATTAAACTTTTAACTCAGCTTTTTGGTGACAGGCTTTTAATGGCAAATGCAACAGGCTGTTCATCAATTTATGGCGGCAACCTGCCTACAACTCCATACTGCACCCGTAGCGACGGTAAAGGGCCTGCATGGAGTAACTCATTATTTGAAGATAATGCTGAGTTTGGGTTTGGTATGCGTTTAGCTGTTGATTATTTTAAAGGTAAGGCAGTAGATTATTTAAATGCAAATAAAAATATTGCTGATGCAGCACTTATTGATGATATACTTGCAAATACAGATACTCATAACCAGGAAGAAGTAGAGAGGCAGCGTACTAGAGTAGCAAAATTAAAAGATGCAGTAAAATCATCAAATATTGCAGATAAAGATGACTTTTTAAGCATTGCTGATTATTTAACACCAAAATCAGTGTGGATATTAGGTGGTGACGGCTGGGCTTATGATATAGGTTACGGCGGCTTAGACCATGTGCTTGCAAGTGGTGAAAATATTAATGTGCTGGTGCTTGATACAGAAGTATATTCAAATACTGGTGGTCAGGCGTCAAAAGCTACACCACTTGGTGCTTCTGCAAAATTTGCTACAAGTGGAAAAGTGAGAGAGAAAAAAGATTTAGCAATGATATCTATGACTTATGGCAGTATATATGTTGCAAAAGTTTCTCTGTCAAACCCTGCTCAGTGTATTAAAGCATTTATTGAAGCAGAGCGTTATAATGGACCGTCTATTATTATAGCTTATGCACACTGTATTGCTCAGGGTATTGATATGACAAAAGGTTCATCAGAGCAGAAAAAGGCAATAAATGCAGGTTACTGGACACTGCTTAGATTTAATCCTGAATTAATGGAAGAAGGCAAAAGCCCGCTTATTATTGACAGTAAAGAGCCGGGAGATGACTTAGCAGGATTTATGGACGGAGAAAACAGGTTCCGATTAACTAAAAAAGCTAATCCAGAAAAATATAAAAAACTTGTAGATATGGCATCAACAAAACTTAACCGCAGAAATAGAATACTGCATATTATGGCTGAACATTTAGCTGATAATAAAGAATAATATAGAAAGGAGTGTAGAAATGCACTCCTTTTTTTAATTATCCCTGTTTAATTTCCTGTATAATCTTTCAAGAAATTTCTCTTTTTTACTGCTCTTAGCAGGTTTATCGGAGAGTCCGGGAACAAATATATCTGTTTTATGCTGGTCTTCTATAAGAAAATTATCTATCTCTGAGCGTTTTCTGTAGTATTCTTTTCTAACATAGATGAAAAAGAAAACAAGTCCAATAATTATACCTATCAGCAAAAATATGCCAAATATTATATTACCAGCACTTAAATGTTCTTCTACTGCCTGCTGGATACTTGTAATAAATTCTTCGTAACTCATACTAGACACCCCTGCAATTTTATTAACCTATCGGCATATTTTTAAAAAAAATAATGTTTTTTATTCTATTTAAACTTTTATTTTCAAATTCTTTCCAGCTACGGACTTTTGATTCCTTCCTATTCGGTCGGAAAGTCCTTGCGTCGCAAAAGACGCTCCCCGTGAATTTGAAAAACTACGCATTTGCGGAATAAGTTCCAGCTACGCATTTCTATTTCCTCCTTATTCAGTCGGGAAATGCTTGCGTCGCTTTGCTCCCCTGAGCCTACCTTGTCATTCAGAGCGATAGCGAAGAATCTTATAATGTTCTAGCTAGTAAAAATTATAGATTCTTCGGCTCCGTTTGATAGCCTGTGCGATTTCTGATTCCTCACTATTCGCTCGGGAAAATCTCACCTCGCAAAAAACTCTCGTCTGAGTAACATAGGGTGTTGTAAAAAATGGGGTATCACCAGCGATAGATTTTTAATTGATTTCATATAATAAATATGATTTAATAAAACGATTAAAATAGTGTTTAAGTATTGCGTGAGGATATATTATGCTGCGTAATAATAGTGTAGCAGTAAAGTTCTTTATAGGTTTCTTTTTAACAAGTGCAATAGCCATATTATTGATGATGGTTATTGTTTATTTTACAGTTAAAAGCAATGTTCTTAATACTAGAATTGACCGTTTAGAGAGTATTTATAATATAAAGGCTAAACAGCTTCAAAATGCTGTTAATAATATGGAAAATCCTCTTCTTAGGTTTTTAAAAAATAATTCAGATGCATACGGATTAAATAAAATCATTAATGCTTATAATGATTTGACAAATGGAATAAGCAGCCAAACTATAGAAGTGTGCAGAAGTGAGCTTTCAAAACAATATGCAGGTAAATATAATAATGAGCCAGTTCTAGATTATCTTAATATATCATCTGACGATGCGGTACCTGTTAGTAATTCTGGTGTTATTGCTCAATGTTTAGACCTAATGGAGCAAGTAGGCATAGAATCTATGGAAGATATTAATGATAATGTGCCTTCTATTAAAAAATATAAAGAGATTTCAGAAAATTTTTCCAATACTTTTTCTCTGCTTTTAGATACAACTGGTTTTGAAAATATTTTATTTGTTTCTGCAGATGATGATATTGTATTTACTCCACGGAAAAGCTCTGTTTTAGGTCATAATGTTGTTTCATCATACTGGGTAAAAGGTCTTTCTAATCAGGTTTCAAAGTTTCATACTATGGCACACGAAAGTGGCAGTAATTATTATTTTGTAGATATGCAGCCATATATGCCGTTAGATGGATATCCTGTTTTTTTTATTGTTTCTCCAATATTTAAAGATAGTAAATATTATGGAAGTATTATTTTAGTTTTATCATCTTTATTTTTAGATACAATATTATCAGACAATAATAATTGGAGTGAAGAAGGCTTAGGTAAAACAGGTGATGCCTATATTACAACTTTAAATGGTATATTTCGTTCAAATAAAAGAGATTTAATTGAAAATTCACAAAATTATCTTTCTCTTTTAAAAAATATCAAAAATCCTTCAGTTGTATATAATATGGTGGAAAAACTTGGTACTGTTGCTTATTATTCATCTATTTTGAGAAAGCTTCCATTAGATGCATATGAAGGAAATAAAGGATATGAATTTTCTAAAACTGTTGATGGTATAGATATTGTTACATATTATTCACCAATTAGTATAGGTAACCTTAAATGGATATTATTTATCCGTATGGAATTAAGTGAGATAATAAGTGAAGTAGTGCCTGTTAAAATTTTAATGCGTAATATGATTATACCTGTATTTATTATTCTTTTGACAGTAACTGCTGCTTTTGCATATTTTATTACAAAACCTATTAGACAGATGCAGAAAAGCTGTATGGCTATTGCATCTGGTGAAAGCTCATCAATAGATATACATGGCTCTTATAAAGAAATAAATGATTTAGTAAAATCATTTGAAGCAATGGTTACAACATTAATAGAAAATGAAAAACATACAGATGAAGTAAAAAAAGCATTAGAAGATTCTCTGCTTAATCAGACTGTTATCGCTCAGGCATTAAAAGAAGAAAAGGATTTTATTTCGCGTATACTTGATGCAAAAGATTTTATTATATTTGTTATTGATGATAATGATAAAATTATTAGAACTAATAATGCTATTCAATCATATTATCCAGAAGTAGAATTAGTTGGCTTAAATTATGAAGATATTGTGCCTGATGAATATAAACACAGGATTGTTTCTATTGTATCTCTGCTTAGGGGTGGTGATGCCCAAGTTCCACATTTAATAACTGAAAATAAAGTGAATGATAAAACTATATTTATAGAATGGAATTTTTCTGTATTTACAAGCAGAGATTTAGAAGATGGGCATCTTGTACAGTATATAACAGCAATAGGTGTAAATGTTACAGAAAGATATGAAGCAGAAAAAAGTTCAAAAGAAAATGCAGCAATGTTCCATATGATTTTTTCTAATGCATATGATGCTATATTGATTGCAGATGAAAATAATAATATTTTACTTGTAAATAAATCTTTCGAATCACTTTTTGAGGTAGATTATGTTGATTTAGTTGGCAAGCCTGTTATTAATAATATTATTTCAAACGAATATAAAAATGTTATTCTTTCATATACTCAGGAAGGAAAATCTATAGAGATAGAAGCTCTTCGTTCTGATAAATCTAAATTTCCTGTGGATATATCAATATCAAAAATAATGTATCAGGGAAAACTTAGCATATTATATATATTAAGAGATGCATCTCTTAGAAAGAAAAAAGAAAGGGAATTGCAGGCAGCTCTTAAACGGGCAAAAGATGCAGAAAGGACAAAAAGTGAATTTCTTGCAAATATGAGCCATGAAATCCGCACGCCTCTTAATGGTATTATGGGATTTATTGACTTATTAAAAGAAACAAATCTTGATAATACTCAAAAAGAATATTTAAAAATTATTAATTCTAGTTCAGATGGATTATTTAGTATTATTAATGATATACTTGATTTTTCTAAAATAGAAAGCGGTAAAATGCAGCTGGAATCAATAGAATTTAATTCTTGGAATGTATTTGAAGATTCTGTTGCAATTTATGCTGCAAAAGCTATGGATAAAAATATTTTATTAATGTGTTTATTTAGCATAGATATGCCTAAATATTTTTTAGGTGACCCGCTTCGCATCAGGCAGATAATAACTAACCTTATTTCTAACGCTATTAAATTTACTGATGTAAAAGGAAGAGTTATTTTAAGGGCAACAGTAGTTTCTAAAACAAGTGAAAAATGCAAAGTAAGAATATCTATTAAAGATAACGGTATAGGTATTACAAAAGACCAGCAGAAGATTATTATGGATGCATTTTCTCAGGCAGATACATCTACTACCCGTCAGTATGGTGGCAGCGGCCTAGGGCTTGCAATATCTAAAAGCCTTACTCAGTCTATGCATTCATCATTAAATGTATATAGTGAATATGGCAAAGGCAGTGAGTTTTATTTTACATTAGAACTGCCTGTTACTGAGAAAAAAGATATACAAATGAAAACAGATTTTTCTAATATACAGATAATGCTTTTAGGATGCGAAGAAAACTATCCTGAAAAAGAGCTTTATGAAGAATATATTAAAAATATTAAAGCAGAAGTTCACTATACTACATCTATAGATGATATACGCCCTGATGATATAAAAATAGTTGGTATCCGCTATGATAATAATGACTATAACTTTATTAAAAAAGTTGTAAACGAATTTCCTAATAAGGCTTTTATCATATTTAGTGCTACATCTCTTGATAATAAAATATATGATTTAGGCGGTACAAATGTTTATCCCCTTGTTCCACCTCTTAGTATGTCAAAACTTATATCTGTATTATCAGATATTCTTGGATATAATAAGTCATATCTTGCCAATAATAAAAAAATAAAAAATATATCTTTTTCTGGCACAGTTATGCTGGTAGATGATAATGAAGTAAACAGCAAACTTTCAGAAATTCTGCTTAAAAATATGGGACTTAAAGTAGAAGTGGCAGAAAATGGACAGGTTGCTGTTGATAAATACAAGCAAAACCAATATGATTTAATTTTTATGGATATATATATGCCTGTAAAAGACGGACTTACTGCAGCAAAAGAAATTGTAGCTTATGAAAAAGAAATGGGGCTTCACCATGTTCCTATTGTTGCTCTTACTGCAAATGTGATAGAAGATGATATAGAAGAATATATTGCTGTTGGAATGGATGATTTTGTTGCAAAGCCTATTATCAAAAATAAGCTGGAAGCAGTCTTGAACAGATACTTAAATAAAGAACAGTCATCTCTTAATGAAGATTTGGCAAAAGGTGTTGCAGAATATATTAAATCTGATGACCCTGAATTAATTTCTGCAGCAGTGAATGAATACTGTCAGATTTCATGGCATTATGCTCAAACTCTTTTCCATGCAGTCAGTGAATTTAATGAAGGTTCATCATTATATATAATTGATAAAATGCTTGTTTTATCAGAACAATATCAGTTTTCATCTGCTGTTAATGTGCTTCATAAAATAAAGCATAATATTGAAGATGGCATGAATGAACATATTTTTTCATTAATTGATGAACTAAAAGATGTTATATATAAAATAAAAAATTCTATCAGGCTCTTTAAATGACGGATACAAGAAAATTAAATCTTTTATATTATAATATATTTCCTAAATGCAGAGATATAGTAACAAATGCAGCAATACCTATAGATATAAGTATTTCATATACTGATGATATAGATGTAGTAATGAAGTATATAATGAGCAGTAATAATACAGATATGCTGTTTCTTGACTATGACGGCAGTGATGCTGTAATAGATTTAGTTTCTACAGTACATAAGTATGATGAAGATTTACTTATCTATTTTATAACAGATATTGAAAGCGATGAAGAAAAAATCAAAGCATATAATGCTGGAGTAATAGATTATTTTTTGCTTCCCTTAAGCAGTCATGTATTACAGGCTGTCCTTAAAAATATGGCTGGTCTTCGCGGTTCACGGCTTAAGCTGCATAATAAAACAAATATTTTGCAGTATGAAGTAGTGCAGGCAGTAAAAACTGTTAAAGAAAGGGAGCTTGAATCACTGCTTTTACTTGGCAGAGCTTCAGAATATAAAGATAAAGATACTGCAAGCCATATTTTAAGGGTGGGTAAATATTCTGCTATGATAATGGAAAGTCTAGGTGGCAGTGATGAAGATGTAGAATTAATGCTTTACTCTGCACCTTTACATGATGTAGGTAAAATAGGTATTGCAGACAGCATATTAAATAAGTCATCAAAACTTACAGAAGAAGAATATAATATAATGAAAACGCATACTACAAAAGGATATGAGATACTATCAGGTACGAAAAGTAAGTATTTAGAAGCAGGTGCTATTATTGCCTTATCACACCATGAAAAATATAACGGCAGCGGCTATCCTAATGGACTAAAAGGGGAGAGCATACCTTTATATGGCAGAATTGTTGCAGTTGCTGATGTTTTTGATGCATTAATTTCAGAAAGAGTTTATAAAAATTCATGGACTTTAGAGCAGACTGTAGAATATTTAAAAAGTCAGTCTGGTATCCATTTTGACCCTGTGATAGTTGAAAAATTCCTTAAAAATATAGATAAAGCAGCAGATATTTTCAAAAGCCTGATGCCTGCAAAATCACATCTTTTTATATAAGGGATAGTATGTGATAAAAAATATACATATTATTTAAAAAAGTATAAGGTTGATATTGCAGGGTATAAATCTGAAAATTACTGGCATATAAAAGTGTTAGATATATTCATATTTATTTTATACCTTATATGACAAGTATTATTAAGTGCGGCTTTTCTTATATTTATTAACTTCATATATGATTTAATATATGGCTGGTAGAGATATAACAGATTGATAACTTTTATATATCAGCCTTTATAGTAATATGTAATTTAAAATTATTTACTATCCGTTATGAACAGGCAGGTTTAAAATTATTTGAGCGCCTTTTTCTCCGTCATCTCTATTTTTAACATGTAAAATACCATTCATTTTTTCTATAATCATTTGAGCCATATACATACCTATACCAGTTCCTTGTGAGCCTTTAGTTGTATAGTGCATTTCAAATATTTTCTTTAAAGTTTCTTCACTAAGACCTGTGCCATTATCTGTAATTGTAATTAATATCCTTTCTTCATTATGTTTATCTAATTTAATAACTATCTGTCCTTTTAATTCTGGCTCGTTTTCTTTTCTTTGTATAATAGCATCTTTGCTGTTAACTATAATATTCATAATAACCTGTTTTAAATCATTAGTAAAACCAAAGACCTTTATATTTTCACATTGAGCAGGCATATCATATATAATTTCAATATTACTTTTTTTCAAAACAGGTGTTAAAAGCACCATTATAGATTTAATTGCCTGATTTACTTTAAAAGGAATGCTGACATCTTCTGGTTTAAAGAAGTTTTTAAAGTTTTCCATAGTTTCAGACATAAACATAACATGGTTCATAATAGACTGCATCATGTCTATTAATTCTTCTTTATCAAATTCATCATCTTCTTCTAAAATATCTTCAGTGTTTTGAGCAATAAGTCCAATAGCATTAAGAGGCTGTTTCCACTGATGAGTAATAAATCCAATCATAGTTCCTATTGTTGCAAGTTTTTGATACTGTGCTAAAGTTACCATATTTGATTCAATAGTGCTTTTTAACTCATCACTATATGACTGTATTAAATTATTTGCTTCTTTTAAACATCTATGTCTTTCAATTATTTCTGTAATATTAGTAAAAGAAACTACATAAAAAATATTTGTTTCATTTTCCATTAATGTAGATTTTAAGCTAAAAATATTGTAGCTGCCTGTTTTATCATTCATACCCACCATATATTCTATATTTTGGTGTTCAATAGGCAGTATGAACCAGTTATCTTTACTAGCACTTGTTATAAATGTTTTATCATTAGAATCTAAAAATCTTGAAGAAATTTCGCCGATATTATGAATAGCATCTTCTATAGATGTATAACCAAAAAAATCTAAAAATAGTTTATTGCATCTTATAAGCATATGATTTTCATTAAAAACAGCAATCATATTTGGCTGAGTATCAAATATTTCTAGTGTAAAATCAGATTGTGTTTCCATAAGTCTTGCGACTGCAATATGGTCAGTTAAATCTCTAATAATATATACCATCGAGCGCTTATTTAAGTTATCAAAAGCCTGCACTTTTAATGCACCATTAAACTGAGTTTTATCTTTTCTAATACCAACAAACCTAATAGAGTTTCCTTTTACTGTAGATGCATTATCTATATATTGAGAAGCATCTGGAATTATTAAAGAAAGTGGTTTATTAATTAATTCTTCTTTTTCATAACGCCATAAAGTACATGCAGCATTATTTGCTTCTATTATTATACCATTGTTTACAATAAGCATACCATCAGAAATAGAGCGTGTTAAAAACTGATAACGGAGAAAATCTTCACTGATTTGGTCTCTTTGAGTTTCTATTTCACCAAAAATATCTCTCATCATGAATATAACTTTATATTCTTTTTTATTATCATTTGATTCTTCTTTAATTATAGGTATGACTTCAAATATCATTATTTTATTAATATCTAAATTATACTGGTTAATTAAAAATGTTTTAGTATATGGAATAGGTGAATTTAAGTAGTTGTTTATTAAATGTGCACTTTCATGGAAAAGACTTGCTATATACATATTTCTAATATGCTCAACAGGAATACCACATATGTTTAAAAACGCATTATTAGCTGTTTCTACTTTTTTAGTATAAAAATCAAATATAACACAAGGTTGAGGTATATTCATAAAAAAATAATTTTCAGTAATTGTAGCACTTTCACGGTTAAAATCATATTTATTTTCTGGGATTATTGATATAATAGTAAAGTTAATAGATTTTCTATATTCTTTTAAAACATAATATTTTACATTTTTATATTTTGCTTCTAGTTTTTCAGAGTGCCTGCTGTTAATAAAACTAAATACTTCATTTTCACTCATAGAAAAAAGGTTTTGCAGAGCATCAATTAAGTTAGGAAAATCTTTCAATGTATTAATGTATGCATCATTATACCATATATTACTTGTTTCTCCATTTATTATAACAGCAGGTATTGGTGACTGATTAAGCAATTTAGCTATTGATGAGTTCATGATTATCTGCATAATATATCCCTTATATTGATGTTTAAAAAACTATATAGTATATTTTTTTAGTATATAACTTATTTAATTATATGTCTAACATTTTTTTTTTACAGAAATTAAATAATTTTTATCAAAAATAGATAACAAAGTTTTTGAAAAAAAATTTAAAAAAACTGTTGACAAGAATAAGAGTTTAATATATACATAATACTCTCAGGCGGGGCGTAGCGCAGGGGTAGCGCGCATGTCTTGGGAACATGATGTCGCAGGTTCAAATCCTGTCGCCCCGATTTTTTGGCTGCTTAATAAGCAGCCTTTTTTTATCTTTTTTTAATATCTATATATAACTTTCTATCTTCATTACTTATTTAGTAGAATATATTTTATTAATTTAAAAAATTTTGTTTTTTTAAAACTTTTATATAAGTATGCTGTCTATCAAGCATAAGGCGGTAAGAATAAAATAAATAAAAAAGCCTTACATATAGGGAGATATTTATGAGAAAAATAATGTCATTAGTAGTTATGTTAACTCTTACTATCAGTATGGCAGCTTATGCTCAAATGGGCATGGGTAGAGGTATGGGCAGAGCAGGTACTCAGCATACAAGCGTTACCAATATAGATGAAGCCAAAGCATTAGTGATGCAGCATGTTTCTAATATTAAAGGTGCAAAAATTGTTTCCACATCAGAAGGGCAGGGCCGCAGAGGTAAAATGTATATCATTAATATATCTGATGATAACGGCAAAACTTATGAATACCATGTAAACCCATGGGGTGAAGTTATCCTTTTTAGATAGAATATAAACTGGCAGATACTATATACATTTTATCCCTTAAATAATAATATTTATCTGCCAGTTTATTATATATTTTTATTAAATATTTTATATATATGTTATAAAACAAAAATTAAATTATAAAATGAACTTATTTTAAATTAAGTTATCTACTTATTTAACAGCTGCTGTAAAAATATTATAGATATATAAAAATTCAGGTACAAAAATGAGGTGATACCATGAAAAAATTAATTTTAATATCATTTATTATTTTAGCATTAGGCTCATTTGCTTATGCACAAATGGGTATGGGTGGCTGCTGGTCAAACGGCACACAAGTTACATCATCAGCTCAGGCTGAAGATATAGTTAAAGGTGTTATTGCGTCAAAAGATGGTTATTCCGTAACAGGTTCTGAAGAAGTGCAGCTTCGCAGAGGTACTGGCTATAAAGTGGCTGTTAAAAATGCAGCAGGCAGCACAGAATATTATGTTGTAACTCCATTTGGTTTTGCAAGAGGTCCTGTAACTAGTGAAGTAGCTGATAATTTCTGTAATACTGGCTGTGGCTACGGTTATGGTATGGGACATGGTATGGGACGAGGTATGCACCACGGTATGATGGGTGGCTATGGAATGATGAATAATGGTCAAGCAACTGTTACAAGCGTAGCTCAGGCAGAAGAGATTGTAAAACAAGCGATTGCTAATTTAAAAGGCTACACTATTACTTCTACAGATGAAATACAAGTTCGCAGAGGAACTGCCTATAAAGTAAATGTTAAAGATGGTGCTGGCAATCAGTTATACTATTTTGTTAACCCATTTGGCTTTGCAAGAGGGCCTTTATCTGATTTAGTACAAAATAATTAAAAAATTATATTACTTTATAGAACTTTATATTTATTTTCCTGTCTTTTATATTAGAAAGTGGTATATAAATATTTAAGTTTGGGAGGTATATTATGAAACGGATAGTATTATCATTTCTTTTGATTTTTGTTATGGCAGGCTTTGTTTTTGCTCAAGGTAATGCAGGGGCAAAAAATGCAAACAGTAATAATGGCGCATATTATAACTGTCCTTATCCTGATTGTCCATTATGCACAAGTGGTGTTTATGGCCCAAGAGCAGGCAGAGGTGGTAAAGGTATGCCTATGGGCGAGCCTGTAATTGTTACTACTGACCAGGCAAAAAATGCTGTTGAGAAATACATACAAAATTTAAAAGGCTATTATATAGAAACAGTAGAAACTTTTAATAAAGCAGGCAGAGGCATGCAGGCTTTTAGAGTGTATGTTAAAGACGGCAGTGGCAATTCATTCTTCTTCCATGTAGACCCATGGGGAAGAGTAGGTGGTCCAGTATCTTATACAAGAACTAAATAGCATATTTTTTAAAATTCAATTAATTACACATTAACAGGCAGATGACATCATCTGCCTTTTTTGTTTCATTTATTCTTTTTTTATAAAACTATTTGCAATTATTTTTTCAAACTACTATAATAATTTTCATATTAATGAGAGGGGCTATGTTTCCATTAAAAACTAATATCCCGGTAACAAGATTTTCTTATGGTGTATGGCTGATAATACTAATAAATATGGCCATTTATATATATTTTCGCATAAATTATCATGGGCTGCTTTTTGCAGACCACGGTTTTTTACCTTTAAAGCTTTCTATGCCTTCAGATATAGTAAGTGTCAGCGAAAAAATGTCATCATTTTTTACATATATGTTTTTGCACAGCAGTTTTTTACATGTTGCTGTAAATATGTATTTTTTATATGTTTTTGGTAAAAATGTGGAAGAATACCTTGGTACTGTAAAATTTATATGTCTTTACATTGTTTTTGGTGTCATGGCAGTAATAGTTGAAGCATTTATGATGCCTTATTTAGAATATCCAGTTGTTGGTTCAAGTGGTGCAGTTGCAGGTATTATGGGACTGTTTGTTATATTTTTTCCATTTTCAAAAATAAAAACATTTATATTTTTATTAATATATGCAATAATAAAAAATATACCAGCGGTTATAATTGTTTTACTGTTTTTAATATTTCAGCTTTCCTTGTGGTATGGTGAGCAGTTTTTTGATTTAAATAAGCATCTTCATTCCTTTCAGGAATATATAGGTGTTAAAAAAAGGTTTATAAATATATCAAATGTTGCATACTGGACACATATTGGCGGCTTTTTATCTGGTGTAGTAATAGGTATATTTATTAAACTGGCAGAAAAAAGAAAACAAAAATCAAATAATAAATAAAGGGAGTTATTATTATGTGCTTAGGTTTTCCGGGATTAATTGAAAAATTAGATATGCATGTGGCAACTGTAGATGTTGCTGGAACAAAACGGGAGATTTCCACTATATTTTTAGGTGACGATGTAAAAGTTGGCGACTGGGTAGTTGTCCATGCTGGCTTTGCTATTTCTAAAATAGATGAGCAAGAAGCAAAAGAAACACTAGAATTTTTACTGGACTATACAGATGAATCCAAACATACCTTTTAGAGATAAAGAGACTGCTTTAAAAGTAAGCCGGTCAATAAAAAATGAAGCAGATGCATCTAGAACATATAAAATAATGGAAGTATGCGGTACTCATACTATGGCGATAGCTCGCTCTGGGCTTAGAAGTATGCTGCCTGCAAATGTAGAGCTTATATCTGGCCCGGGTTGTCCGGTATGTGTAACAAGTCAAGGAGAGATTGATTTATTTTTTGAACTGCTTAACTGTGGTGTATCAGTTGCCAGCTTTGGTGATTTACTCCGTATTCCTGGCAGTAATGGCGAAACTCTTATTGATAAAAGAGCCCGTGGAGCAGATGTAAATGTTGTATATTCGCCGCTTGATACAATAAAGCTGGCAGAAAATAATCTAGATAAACATTACACATTTTTAGGTATTGGTTTTGAAACAACTGCCCCTGCTGTTGCAGCATTGATTATGGCAGCAAAAGAGAAAGGGTTAAAAAATTTATCAGTTTTGTCTTTCTGTAAAACAATGCCTGCAGCTTTTGATTTAATATTAAGTGATAAAGAGTTGCATTTAGACGGTTTTTTATGTCCCGGTCATGTAACAGCTATAACAGGTGTGCAGTTATATGAACCATTAGTGAAAGCAGGAAAAGCTGCGGTAGTAGCTGGGTTTGAACCTGTAGAAATGCTTGATGCAGTATATGAAATAATAAAACAGGCAAATAGTAAAGACTTTCATATAGTAAATAAATATAGACGGGTTGTACCAGATGATGGCAATGCTCAGGCACGGGCAATACTTTCAAAAGTATTTTATGAAAGTGATGCAGTATGGCGTGGTCTTGGTGAGCTTAAAAAAAGCGGGCTTTCAATTAGAGAAGAATATGCTGAATATGATGCATTAAAACACTTTAATCTGAAGCCTAAAAATATTACAGAAATAAAAGGCTGCAAATGCGGGCAGGTATTAACTGGTAAAATCAAACCGCAAGACTGTCCTCTTTTTGCTAAACGCTGCACTCCAGAAAATCCTGTTGGGCCATGTATGGTTTCTGGTGAAGGAACATGTGCAGCTTATTATAAATTTTTAAGATAGGTATATTATGGAAGAGAAGATAGTTACACTTTCTATTGGTGGAGGCGGCAGGCAGACATCTAATTTTATAAAAGATATTATCTTAAAATATTTTGATAATGATATATTAAATAATCTAGGCGATGCTTCTCATTTAGAAACAAGCACAAATACTGCTTTTACAACAGATTCTTTTGTTATCCGCCCAGAATTTTTTAATGGTGGCAATATTGGCAAACTGTCTATATGCGGCACTGTTAATGATTTAGCAGTAAGCGGTGCTGAGCCTTTATATTTATCATTTGCTTTGATTGTTGCAGAAGGCTACAGCTATGAAAAATTAGAAAAAATAGTTGAGAGTGCAGCAGCAGAAGCAAAAAAAGCTGGAGTAAAAATAGTCTGTGGTGATACAAAGGTTGTAGAACGGGGCGGTATAGATGGTGTTATTATTAATACATGCGGTGTGGGCAGAGTTATTAAAAATTTAAATGATTTTTCTTCTTTAAAGGAAGGTGATAAAGTAATTGTAACATCAGATATCGCCCGTCATGGTATGGCAGTAATGCTTGAAAGGGGGCAGTTTGGTTTTGCAGGAAATATTGCAAGCGACTGTGCATGTTTAAACCATATGATGAAAGCAGTTTATCATTATAATGTAAAATTTTCAAGAGATGCTACAAGGGGTGGTTTAGCGGCTGTTTTAAATGAGATAGCTGAGCAAAGTGGTAAAGGGTTTTTAATAGATGAAGAAAAAATACCATTAAGGCAGGAAGTAGCAGAGTTATGCGATACTTTAGGGTTTGACCCTTTAAGTGTTGCAAATGAAGGGGCTGCAGTTATAATATGCAGTAGCGAAGACTGTGAAAAAGTGCTTGCAGCTTTAAAATCAGTAAAAGAAGGTGAAAGAGCCGCAGTAATTGGCGAAGTTACAAATGATAACAAAGTTGTATTAAATACAATTTCTGGTGGTAAACGCCATATAGACTTACCACCGGGCGAGCTTTTACCTAGAATATGTTAAGGCAGTTACAAATATATGAATATCAGTATTGATTTTGAAAAAGGTGCTGGTTTAGTGCCTGTTGTTGTGCAGGAAGCGGATACAAAAGAAGTGCTTATGCAGGCTTATGTAAATAAGGAAGCATTAGAGCTTACATTAAAAGAAGGTTATGCTTATTACTATTCTAGAAGCAGAAAGTCTTTATGGAAAAAAGGGGAAACTTCAGGTCATCTGCAAAAGATTGTAAAAGTAATGGTAGACTGTGATGAAGACTGTCTTTTATATATAGTCCATCAAACTGGTCCAGCATGCCATACTGGAGAAAAAAGCTGTTTTTTTAGAGAGCTTACAAAATAGATTAAATATATGGAGAGTATGTTCTAATGTCTGATAAATACCATATAGGGCTTGATATTGGTGCAAATGCTGTTAAAGCTGTATTATTAAGCCCAACAAAAACTGGATTTGTTGTTGATAAGTTTCGTAACAATACATTTGAAGGTGTTGTTACAGAAAATGGTGTCATAAATGATTATGGTGAGCTTGTAAACAGAATATTAGATACAATAGATGACTCTTTTCCTATTCGTAAAGTAGCAGTTGCATTAAAAGGACCATCAGTGCTTGTTCGTAAAATGCTTGTAAATAATGACAGCTTAGGTGATTTAAAAGAATTTCGCTGGATAGCAAATCAGTATGCATATGTAGAGCCTGAAGAAATGTGTATAGATTTTGAAACACTGCCTTCTCAGGACTTATATAACCACACAAGTATAGTAATGACTGCTGCCAAAAAAGATACTATAACAGATTTTGTTTCAGTGCTGGAATCTGCAAAATTACAGCCTTATGCTATTGAATCAGAAGCTATGTCAATAGTTCGTCTTTTTAGAGCTCTTAAAAAAACAAATAATTCAGAAATACAGCTTATTTTACATGTTGGCTATATAGGTTCATTTGTTATTATTATCAAAAATGGTTTTTTTGATTACTGCAGAGAAGTAAGCCGTGGCGGTAAATATTTTACAGACTTGATTAAGCATGATTTAGATGTGGATAATGAAACTGCTGAAAAGATTAAAATCAACCCTGAAGAATATTCTGAGCCAGAAAAGGTTCGCAATACACTTGATAGGATTTTTTCTATAGAATATATTCAGGAAGTAGATTATGCTCTAAAATTTTATCTTTTAAGAGGCGGTTCTCTTCCTAACCATATATATCTTTCAGGTGGTGCATGCCAGACATTTGGGCTTGTAAAAGCTCTCCATGATAAATACGGTGTACCTGTTGAATATCTTGATCCTTGGGAATTTATTGTTATGCCAGAAAATGCAGGTAAAGTGAAGCAGGCAGATAAATACAGCTATTCTGTAGTATTAGGGCTTGCTCTTCATGGGCTGGTGTATTAATTATATGAAGTTTTTCTTATATTTATGTATTGCATTAATAGTATCATCTTGTGCAGTAAAGCAGAAAAGCGAATGTATTTCATCATCGCTTTTGATAAGCAGTGATAATGGCAGTATTAACCTTTTAATGCAGGATAACGGCTGTAAATATACTATTCATAAAATGCCAGAAAATATTTGGAAAATAGAAGTAGAAAACGGCTCATTTTCTGCATTTACTCCAAAGGCAGAAAAGAGTATAAAAAAAGCTCTTCCATTAATTAAAAAAAATGATAAAGAGATACTTTTATTTTTTGCATCAAGTGGCAGCCTTAGCCAAAATAAAAACAGCAGTTCTTTTACTTACACACAAAATGCAATTTTAAATATACCAGAACGGAAAGCAGGATATATTGAAGAAACAGTATGCAGTAATAATAAAACAGTTATAAAAAGCAATGGTGCAGTTATTTTTAATAACGGCTCATTATATGATGGTAGAAACTATATAGATATTTACAATATATCACTGAAAAAAGGATATATTCATAATAATCAATGTGGAGTATCTGCCCCTGTTTTACTTCGCTATCCTAAAAGAGTTCGCTATTTTTTAAATAAAGATAATACTAGTTTATATAGTGATGGTCAAAATATTATTATTTCTAATAAAAATAATAACAGTAAAATGTATTTAACAGATATTAATGAAGTAAAAACATTAAAAACACAAAAAATTAAGCTGGAATTTTCAAAAAATATAGAAATAGCTGCGTCAAATATAACATCGGGCTATACAACTATTATATTAAAGGGCAGGTATGAGCCATTGCAGAATATACCACACAGTAAGTTACTGAAAGGTGCAGTTTTTAAACAGATTGATATTATGAATAAATCAGAAGTAACAGAAATAAGACTTTATACAGGCAGGGTAGTAAAAAAGCCTTATATATCAATAGATAAAGTTGATAATAATATAATAATATATGCAGGCAAATAAAATATACTGGTGAATAATATGAAATTTTTTATAGTAGCAGGGGAAGCATCTGGTGATGTGCATGGTGCAAATTTAGCAAGAGAGCTTTTAAAAATATATCCAAAAGCAGAATTTTCAGGCACTGGCGGTATAAATTTAAAATCATTAGGGCAGAAACAGTATTTTACTGATTCAGATATGGCTATTATTGGGTTTATTGAAGTATTTAAAAAACTTCCTTTTATTTTTAATATGTTTTCTACCCTTGAAAAAGCTGTTGCAGAAGAGAAACCTGATGCTGTTATATTAATAGATTATCCCGGGTTTAATCTTAGGTTTGCAAAAAAAATAAAAAAATATAATATCCCAGTAATATATTTTATAGCACCTCAGTTTTGGGTATGGCATTACAGTAGAATATTCACACTAAAAGAATACTGTGATTTAACTATTTCTATATTTCCTTTTGAAATGGAATATTTTAAAAAAGAAAATGTAAATGCAGTATATGCAGGTAACCCTGTAATAGATAACTTTAAATTTAATTTTTCAAATAAACATGAGTTTTTAAAAGCATTATCTTTTTCTGGCGATAGAAAAATAATTGGCATTCTTCCGGGCAGCAGAAAAAGGGAAATATCATCACTTATGCCTGCTTTTATTGATGCAGCTTTAGAATATGATGATATTGATTTTGTAATCAGTAAGGCGGATAATATAAGCGATGATTTAATAAGAGAATATGTTCCAGAAGGGCATAATATAAAAATACTTCCAAAAGCTCAGTATGACATAATGAAATACAGCGATTTTATATGGGCATGTTCTGGAACAGTAACTCTTGAAACTGCCATAATGAAAAAACCTATGATTATTGCATACAGTGCGTCTAAAATAAATGTATTTTTAGCAAAAAAGCTGTCTAATTTAAGAACTATCGGTCTGCCAAATATTATAGCAGGCTATGAGCTGCTGCCAGAAGTGCACTGTATAGGTGAGGGTAGTGCAAAAAAAGAACTTATTATTGAAGCATATAATAAAGCATTATCAAATATAGATAAAATAAAAGAAGAACTTGAAAAAATATCAGCTCTTTTTGAAGGTAAAACACCATCAAAAACAGCAGCAGAAAAGATTGCAGAACTTTTAAATAAGTAAATTATAGGATTTATATTATATAGCACCAGTTATATATTTCTATGTATGTTTTGATTTATAATTATGAAACACTGCCTGTTATTCTAAATTTTATATATATCCTGTTAGTTAAGTATTTCATAGCAAAAGTTTTATATTTTTCTTCCATATTCATTTCTAGAAAAGTATTCATTTCCTTCTGGTTTAAAAGTGTAACAGGTAAGTATACTGTAAAATCATTATTAAGCGGGCTTTGCTCTTTTATAAGCATATTAAAAGCTATACTGCATTCAGCAAGCGGGCTGCATTTTATTCCAGCATTTGAAATAGTAAAACTTACACCGTCAGCCTTATTATCATCACTTTCTGGTATTAATATATATACTTCTTCATTTCGCACATTATTAAAAGATAATCTAATATTTTCTATTATTATATTTTTTTCAATAGTGCCTGTATCATAACTTCCAGCAATCAAATATACAACAGATGGTTCATTATATACAAAATCGTATTTTGTGGTGTTATCCTGTAAAATATTATCTTGATTATCTTTACTATCTTCTGCACAGGCAGTAAATAATAAAGATATTACAATGATAAATATATTAATAGCTTTTTGGTGCATATGGGTTTCTATATCTGCCTTTATTTTTACTGTCATAGAAGAAAAGCACTTTTCCATAGTTTATAGCTTGGGCAGGGCATACATGCAGACAGGCAAAACAGAGCGTACATTTTTTCTGTTTCCATATAGGTTTACCGTCTTTAATTTCTATAACTTTTAATGGACATATACTTTCGCATTTTTTGCAGGCAGTGCATAAGTCTGATACTCTAAATTTTGATGTATTTCTGTAATATGAATATAGTGGATATAAAAGGGCGGTAGCAAGAAAAGGCAGTGAGCCTTTATTCTCATCAAAGTCACCTTTATCAAAATTTTGAAGATGTTTTATAATATTTTCAATTTCTATATTTGATTTTAAAATAATCTCTTCTCTTTTATTTTTAGGTGGTATTTTAAAAAACGGGACAAATATGTCTATCTGTTTAACAGAAAAACAGCTTGATAGATTAACACCAGAATTTTTTAATAATTTTTCAATCATTTTTGAGGTATTTCCTGCACCACCGCCGCATGTATAAACAGCAAATACATAAGTATCATTATTTAATTTAAGCTGCATATTTTTAATAAATTCAGTAACTAAATAGGGCACACCCCAAAAATGCACAGGGAAAACAAATCCGCAGTATTTATCCTGCCTTGCGTCAAAATCCAGTTTGCTTGATTTTAAACACTCTGCCATAGATATAAGCGGAGTATCCAGCTTTTCAGCAATCATATTTGCTGCATAATAACTATTCCCAGAACCTGAAAAATAAAAAATCATACACTAATCCATTAACTTTTCATATTTATAAATTGTAAAGGCAGTGGTAAATCCAGCCCTTTTAATATTTGTATAACAGCCTGCAGGTCATCTATTTTTTTACCTTGTATTCTAACTTTATCGTCCATAATAGAAGCCTGCACTTTTAGTTTACTTTCTTTAACTGCTGTTGTGATTTTTTTAGCAGTATCTTTATCAATACCTTCTTTAATTTTTACTTCACGCCTAAGCATAGAGCCGCCAGCTTTTTCCACTTCACCAAATTCAAGACATCTAGAATCTACGCTTCTTTTTGTAACAACAGAAATAAGCATTTCTCTAAGCATATTCATTTTCATATCATCAGTAGTAGTTATTTTAATCAGCTTATCTTTTTTATTTAATTCTACTTCTGTATTAGAGCCTTTAAAATCAAACCTTGTATTCAGCTCTTTTTTTAAGTTATTTACAGCATTATCAAGTTCCTGCATATTTACTTCACTTACAGTATCAAACGAAGCCATTTATATTATCCTCCACAAGTTAAAAAGTATCGTCTATAACACCACTTCCTATAATGATATCGCCATTATATATTGCAGCAGTCTGCCCTGCAGCAGGTGCAAACTGAAAATTATCAAAAAGAAGTTTAGCCCTGTTTTCTGGCTGTCTTTCTAAAAGACAAGGCTCATCTTTCATTCTATATCTAAGTTTTGCAGTATATTTGCCTATATATGGTGTGTCATTAAAAAACTGGCAGTCCTTTAATGATACCCCTTTAAAAAACACTTCTTTTTTTACAGCAAGGTATACATCACCAGTTTTACTGTCGATTGATTTTACATATAAAGGCTCTTTATAGCTTATTTCAAGCCCCCTTCTTTGACCGGGTGTATAGTTATATATTCCTTTATTTTCACCAATTACTTTACCATTTAATATAAAGTTTCCCTTTCTGGCATTTTTTATATATGGTTTTAAAAATTCTCTATAATCTTTATCTTCTAGAAAGCATGCTTCCTGAGAGTCTTTTTTTTCTGCAACAGGCAGGTTATATTTTGCAGCTATTGCTCTTATTTGTGGTTTTTCCATTTCTCCAAGCGGGAATTTCAGCAGATTAATATGAAATGGCTCTATCATGGAAAGATAGTATGACTGGTCTTTTTCTGTATAGTCTGCTTTTTGTATATAATACTGTTCACCAATAAGCTTTGTTTTTGCATAGTGACCTGTTAAAATATACTTGCAGTTATGTTTCTGCATTTGGTCAAAAAGATATTTTGTTTTTGCTACTCTGTTGCATTTAGCACATGGGTTTGGAGTTCTGCCCATTTTATACTCTCTAATAAAGTAGCCTATAACATCTGGTATGAAATGTTCTGTATAATCTACTAAATGCCATTCTATGCCTAAAAAATCAGCCATATTTTTAGCATCATGCCAAAATTCATTTTGATTATCAAACATCTGCAAAGTTATTCCTATAGGTATAAGTCCTGCTTCTTTTGCCATTAATGCTGTAACAGAGCTGTCCACACCGCCAGACATTGCAACTATAACTCTGCTGTTTTTTTCTATACCTAATTTATTTAAATCTATCATTTTTACCTGTTTTTTATATCTTATTTGTATGATTATATATTATTTTTTAATTATAATCAATTATAAATTACTCGCTGCGAATATCCCATTTTTTTATTAAAAAATGCTATAACTACTTTATAATATATGTAAAAATATAAATTATTGTAATAACTGTCATTCAGAGCCTACGATAGTAGGCGAAGAATCTATTTAAACTTTTATTTTCAAATTCTTTCCAGCTACGCATTTCTATTTCCTCCTTATTCAGTCGGGAAATCGGCAGTCCTCGCATAAACCGCTCGTCTGAGTGACATAAGATGTTGTAAAAAAATGGGGGTACCCTTAGTTATTTATAATACTTGTAATATTCATCTTCTAATAGTAAAATAATGCAAATATTTTTCAGGGGCACAGCATTGCAGGAAAAGCATTTTTATTCTACAAATGATATTATAGAAAAGATAGATATTGAGCCTGTAGAGCTTATAAAATCATTTTATCCACTTACACTTTTAAGGCGTATTTATTTAACTTTTACTTTTTTTTCTAATAAAAGCCTTATAAACCATGCAGCTTCTGGTGCGTTTTATTTCCTGCTTTCTATTGTACCCCTTGCTTTATTTTTTGTATTTGTACTTGATTCATGGCTTTCAGGTTATGGCAAAGTATCAGATTATTTTTTTCAGCTTTTATCTGAAATTAATCCAGAAATTAATAAGCAGTTTTTTGAAAATTTAGGTCTTTTAAAAGGCGGCAGCTCTATTTATGGGGTTGTGGGTATTATTGGTTTATTATGGAGTGCAAGGCTTGTTTTTACAAGTATAAGAAACGGTTTTGATGTAATATTTCCAAGTAAGCACCAAAGGGGGCTTATACGAAGTAACCTTATTTCATTAATATTTTTACCTATTATTTTTATAGCTACAACTGTTTTCTTTTTTGCAGGAGCTGTAATTAAACAGTTAAATAAATTAATAAATGCATTTGAATTAAATAATATAATTGATTTATCATTTTTAGACAGTCTTACAGGTTTTTATCCAGTAATTTTGGCAGTTTTTATTGCCTTTATGCTTTACAGGTTTATTCCTAATGTGAAAATAAAAGGCACTTATGCTTTAACTGGTGCTATATTATTTGTAGCCACTATGATTTTAACTCAAAAAATATTAGGCTTATTTATTTCATGGTCTAAATATCATATATTATATGGTGTTATAAGTGCATTAATTATTGCTCTTTTTTGGACATATATACTTTTTTCTTTATTTTACTTTTTTGCTGTTTTTATATATGTGCAAAGCCATTATATAGAGCTTGAATTTATAAAATGGTATAGTGCTGTTAACGGCAAAGCAGGTATGGTGGATAAAATATTTTTTTATAACTCATTATCTTCTTTAAAGTGCTATCAAAAGGCAGTAGCAAAAGATGAAGTAATATTTAAGCAGGGTGATAAAGGGGGTTATATTTTTCTGCTTTTATCTGGTGTAGTATTTTTAGAAAAAGATAAAAATTTTGTTTCAGATATTGCTGTAAATTCTTTTTTTGGAGAAAGCGGGGTAGTAGGCGAGTGCATATATGATATAGATGCTGTGTGCCAGGTGCCGGGCTATATTTTGCAGCTGCCACAGGAATTATATGAAAAAATAGTCTCAGCAAGCCCAGATATTTCTCAAAATATGCTTAAAACGGTTATAGAAAGAAAGTATTAAGTTATATGTTTTAAATAGTGTATTTAATATTTATTTATATGTTTCAATAAATAAATCTACTGCTTTTTTTAAAGATATGCATGCATTATTTATATCCCACTGCTGTTTTTCAGTATTTCCGCAGTAGTTTGAAACAGCTCTAATATGATATGGTTTTACACACTGCTTATTTGCAGCCATGCCAAAAGCTGCTCCTTCCATATTTTCTACAAGTGCATTTGTTTTTGTCATATATAAGTTAGAAAGGCTGTCAAACTGTGGTATTAATGAAACAGTGTTAGATGAAACCTGTTTATAGTTTTCATATACCTGAAATTCTGCTCTGTTATCTTTTGCTGTAATAAATCCTTTTTCGTGTATTGTAGTAATAGATAAGCCATTATAGTTTGCTTCATCTACGAAATAATCATATTCTATACTTACCACATCACTTGTTTTAATATGGGTATTTTGGTATGCTCCGCATATTCCAGTTAAAAGTGGATATTTTGGCTTAAATTGTGAAAAGAAAAGGGCAGAAATCATTGCAGCGTTTGATTTGCCGGCACCTGTTATAATTATAGGGACTGATTTATATACGGCAGTATCAAAATAACTAAATGATGAAAAATCAGAAATATTTAAAACTTTTTTACATTCTAAAAAAGTAGGGAAAAAAATAACAATGCTGCTTTCAAACATTTATTATTTTAACCCTGCATGGTTTATCCTGTATGTATTTGCAAGTAAATGAGCGCGTTTATATTCGCTGTTTGCAAGCACCTGCACATTATCCATATTTCTGCCTGCTATAAACCTTATAATAATATCTTCTGGCGACATACCGCTTTTTTGCATTCTGCTTATTGTTTCAGCTGCAGCCATAATATTTTCTTCGCTGTTATAAGGGTTTGAAAATGAACTGTTAAGAAAATCATAGCATGATATAGTAGTAAGCCCCATACCGCCTGTTAATGTAAGTGAATACTGGTGCGGTTTAGAGATTAAAACAGTAAGCATATTTTTATCAACATCGTAAATATCTGATGCTTTTTCTATAAGAATCTCAATATCTTCCTGAGAAACAGCATCTAAATTAACACCTGTTTCTAAAACAATATTTTTTGCTAAATAATAGAGAGCTGTAACCCGCTCATCAAAAAAAGATGGATTAATTAACTGTTTAGGATTAAACCCAGCAATGAAAGATATTAAATTTATACACAATAAAGCCAGAATACTGGCACTTAATAATTTAAAATATAATTTTTGCATTTACTACCCAAAATATTAAATATATTTTAGGAATATATTATAAAAAATTATTTGTCAAGCAGTTTGTTTTAAAAAAGCCTTTTAAATCAAGAAAAAATAAAGGGTGTTTGCATATATGCAATGGTGTTGCATAATAGATAATATAAGATAACAATAGTATTTTTATGAAATTACATTAAATTTTTATGATATTTAATAAAATAGACCTGACATATAAATATATCAGGTCTGAAATTGTGTAATATTGGAGTTAAATTATTTTTTTAAAATAAGATATGCAGAAATTACAGCAGTCTGCAGAGCAGGTATAAGATTTTTTTCATCAAAATCAAAATAATCATTGTGGTGACCTGCATATCTGTCAATACCTGCTTGAATATATGTACCAATACCGTTATGTTCCTGCACATAGCTCATCATGCTGGCATAGTCTTCCCCAGCACCAAAGCTGACATTCTCTATTATTTTTTTATATTCCGGCACATATTTTACTGCTTCTTTAACAAATTCTATCATTTCTTTACTGCTTTGTCCGCTGCTTGAGCCGCCTGCAGTTTTTATGGAATAAGTGCAGCCTTCCATTAATGCAGATGCTTCTAATATTCTTTTAGTTTCTTCTACCATATAGTCATTTAACTGGCTTGTTTCGCCTCTTGTTTCCATAATAAGTTCAGCTGTAGCAGGAATAACATTTCTACCTTCTCCAGCAGTCAGTTTTCCAACATTTATTCTTGTAGTACCTTTGCCGTTTCTGCTTATAGCATGCAGGTTAAGGGCTGCATTGCAGGCAGCAAGCAGGGCATTTTTACCTTCTTCTGGATATGCTCCAGCATGAGCCTGTTTGCCGTAAAATGTTACATCAAACTTTGTAGAAGCAAGAAATTTATCTGCTCCGCATATAACAGTGCTGCTGTCACCTGCCTGAAAGCCAATATGCATACCTATTATATGTGTAATACCGTCACAGGCACCAGCTTTTATCATAGGCATAGCACCACGAAGTCCTTCTTCTGCAGGCTGAAATATGAAACGGATACTTCCTTTTAAGCTGTCTTTAATTTTTGCAATAATTTCTGCAGCAGCAAGCCCTAAAGATACATGGGCATCATGACCGCAGGCGTGCATTGCTCCTTTATTTACTGATGCAAAGTTTTCTTTATTTGGTCTGTGGTTGTTATCACTTGTTTCTGTAACATCGTTACTATCCATATCAAAGCGGAAAGCAAGGTGAGGGCCGTCATCGCTAAATTTCATATCTGCCCAGAATCCTGTATAACCGTGAGTCATTTTCTCAACAACAGCAGCATCTGCACCTTGAGATATGGCACGCTGCTGATTTTCTTTTAACACTTCTTCAGAAGGCACGCCCATCATATAGTCTTTATTATTTGCTTTTTCGCCCATAGTTATGGTATAGCCTAGTTCTGCCATTCTTTTTTGAGCAATAGATGAAGTGCGGAATTCTGTCCAGCCTGGTTCTGGGTGTTTGTGTAAATCTCGCCTGCATTTTATAATGTCATTTTCTTTTTCTTTTGCTAATGTTTTAATTTTTTCTATCATAAATATTATCCGTGAAGTTTTTTACCTATTGCTATAATTGTATCATAAGTTAAGTTAGTATGTGGTATAATAGTATCCATTACCACATATTCATGCTCAGAATGTGCACCAGCTCCAGCAGGACCAAAGCCGTCTAATGTAGGCACGCCAAGAGCAGCTGTAAAGTTTGCATCTGAGCCGCCCCCTGTTTTTATCCATTCTGGAGTAAAGTTATATTTTGCAGCAACTTCACTAACTATTTTAGTAAATTCCATTGATTTTTCGGTAGCTTTCATAACAGGTCTTGTAATACCGCCTGAAACTTCTGCTTTACCTTTTTCTTTTGCAGTCCACTCTTTTAATTCTTCAACTTTTGCCATAATTTTATCGTATTCTTTCATATCTTCTACCCGTAAATCAAGCTGACCACAGGCATAATCTGCAACAGTATTTACACCAATACCGCCATTTATTAATCCCATATTTAAAGAAGTACCTATTTCATAATTATTTAATTTATTAAGCTCTATTATCCAGCGAGCAAGTATATTTATGGCACTTACTCCGTCCCATGGGTTAACTCCAGCATGAACTGCCTTGCCATGTATTTCAATTTTCAGCCTGCCTAAGCCTTTTCTTTCCATAATCATTGCACCATTTTCTCTTGCAGGCTCGCAGCATATAACATATTTGCTTTTTTTTGCTAAACTTTCAATCCATGCTTTTGCATTTCTTGAGCCTATTTCTTCTTCTGCATTAACTGCAAGGCAGATAGATATTTTATCAAGTTCATTATTGCTGTGAAGCATTTTAAATACATGATAAGCCATAACAATAGATGCTTTCATATCATGAGCACCAGCACCATATATTTTGCCGTTTTCTATTTTAAAAGGTACTTTTTCCAGTGTGCCGTGTGTAAAAACTGTATCCATGTGGCATAAAAGCAGCACATCAAAGGCTTTATCATCTTTATTAAATATTTCTAAACATGGTGCTTTTGTGGTAGCCATTTCTGCATTTCTTGCTGTAATAGTATTAGAAATTGCTGAAAATTTTTCTTTTATAACATTGCCTATTTTTATAACACCTTCTGTATCTGATGTGCCGCTTTCAATAGAAACAAGTTCTTCTAAGTCTTTTAAAAATTCATCTAAATTAAAGTTTTCCATAATATCACCTTTTAATTACATATAAAGAAGCATAATCATTGATACAATAGAAGCAAGCACTGCTCCAGGCGCTGTTCTTTTAGCTATTTCAAATGGGCTTACTTTTGCAATACCTGCAGCAACAATTGTTGCACCAGCAATAGGGGAAGCAGCTCTGCCTATAGCACCTGCAAGAGCAGCAATAGAACCCATATTTACAGGTTCAAGTCCAAATACTTGAGCATGAATTGTAACTGATTCATTAAATGCGATAGTTGCAGCATCTCCAGAGCCAGAAACCACACCTAATAAGAATGGTCCGTATGTAGCGGCAATAGATACTATATGTTCAGAGTTTTTAAGTCCGTTAATAAAAGCATCTACAAGCCCTAATGATTTCATACCTGCAACAAATACTGCTGCACACATGATAATACCTAAAATATCTCCATAGCCTTTGCCCATACCAGAGAAAAATTCATTAGTAGCTTTTGCAGGATTTGTTCTAGTTGCTGCAATACATAATATTGCACCAATAAGCATTGCATGTGGTATACCTATACGGGAAGCCCAAGGAACAGCAGCACGCACATCCTGCATACTTAATACAAGCAGCATTACAACAGGCACAAGTGGCATAACTGCATAAAATGGGTTTACTTTAAAATCTTTATCTACATTAAAACTGTTTGTTTCATCAACATAGCCTTTATCTTCTTTAAGAATTTTTGCCATAATAGTAAGAGTTGCAGCTGCTACAAGCATAGCAACAATATCTGTAACAGCATGGACTTTTATAACTTCTATAACATCCATATTAGAGATTTTAGCAATAATTGGCTGGTGGCTGAGTCCTGGGCTTAACATTGAGCCCCATGTGCCAAATATAACGGCAGCAGCTGCTGTAGCAGGGCGGACACCAACAGATATAAGCAGGGGGATAAATATAGCACCAACGGCAGCAGTAACACCTGCAGCACTTGTAAGAGAAATATTCACTAAAAATGTGCATATTACAACACCAGGGATAAGAACAGGCCTTGCTTTCATTAATATTTTTGCAAGTCCGTTAACTAAATGCTTATCAACTTCAGTTATCTTCATTACATAAGAAAAGCCCATAACTGAGCAAATACTCCAGATAAGCCCATCAGAAATCATAGATTTTTGAAAGGCATCAAAGGCAAGCAGTGGCTCAAGAGCTGCAATTGTCATAACAAGCCCTGTACCAAACAGCACTGTTTTTGTTTCGTATCTTTTTATTAAAAGCACAATGGCAGCAATAACACATATTGTCCCAAAAATAACACCCAGCACTCCGCTCATATTATCCTCCAAAACAATTTTATATAAAATGATAATATTAAAATACTAATTTGTAAATAAAAATGTTTTTATTATTTTATATGATTTAGGATAAATATTTAATAAATAATTATATATTTAATAAAAACAATGTTATAATATATTTAAAATTTTTAATTTAAATGTGTTAGTAATAATTTTAAGTACTTTTTGGTGTATAAAACTTTATTATATAAAAAAATAATAACGATTGTTAATATTATTGATATAATTAATTATTGACTTTTATTTTATTATATATTAATAAATATAACGATAAATAATAAAAGGAGTGGTATATGAAAAAGCATTTCTCTTTAGCCAATGTAAAAATTTTATTTTTACTTATAATGATGACGGCATTGCTTGCTGCCTGCAGTGAACAGGACAGTAAATCATCAGGCAATGGCGGTCTTGATGTTTCATCTTATTATCCTTTAGATGTTTCACCAACAGCACTTCATGAAAGAATTACTGTTCAGTTTAACAGAGTAAGTGGAATAGGTGCAGAAGAAACGGATGCATGTCTTCCTTATTATGATGTTAAAATAGGTACAGATGATAACATTAATAATGCATTAGACTTAGGCACAGTTGAACCAAATGACAGTCTGCTTGTAAGGTTTGCTGTAAAAAAATCTCAAAGCGAAGCAGACAGTGCAGAAGGATTTCCATTTTTATATCATGCTGATTTACAGGATAATGTGGAATATACTATATGGATAAGGTCTAATTTTTCAAGATGCGGATATGGTCAGTCTAATTATACTTCTGTAAAATCTACACCAATACCATTACCAAGTCAGATTGAAAATGTACAAGTTCAGCAGGGAGATAAACATCTTCGTATTTCATGGACTAAAAAACAGGGTGAGCTTTATGCAGTGCATATTGATGACTGTCCGTCAAAAGCAGGGCAGTATAACAAATGGACTCCAGCTTTTTCTTTAAATTCTGACCATTATATTATAGAACTTGCAAATAATACTGATTTATATGAGGGCTCAAATCATACAGTATGTATAGTTTCCCATAATGCAAACGGCTTTTTAGATGCTGATAGTGTAAGTACATGGAAAGTGTTTGGAAAAGATATTTTTTCCTCAGCAGAAGATAAAGCACTTATGCAGGGAAAAGCTGCTGTTCAGGCTCCAGCAAAACCAGTAATAGAAAGTAGCAGTATGCATGGCAAAAATAAAAGGGCAGAGTTTTCATTTAATACAGTATCTGTTGGAGATGCTGCCGTTTCAGATTATCAGGCAGGATATTCTCTTGATGGCACAAATTATACATGGATAGATTCATCTATTCCATTTACTCAAGATAGAGCATCATCTATTATAAGCGGCCTTGAAAATGATATGACATATTACATTAAACTTCGTGCGGCAAATTCAAGTGCAAATAATACATGGGTAGAAAGTGATGCAGTAAGTGTTACACCTGTATATACTCCCATTGATTTAAATGACTTAAATCAGTATTTAGGTACAGCAGCAGGTGATTTTATATATGCAGAAGATGTGCCCCACAGTGATTTCTGGCGAATAAGTACAAACTTTAATGCAGGTGGCAGACCAAATACTGACAGATTAGTTCGTGGTAAAGAAACAGCTCTGGGCAATATGTTTGCTGATGCAGTAAAATGGTATGGCTCAGAAATGACTAATATAAACCCAGATTTTGCATGGCTTATAGGTGATATGATAGGTCAGGGTATTCAAGCTAACCAGATTATTACACCAGCATTTTTACAAACTATAATTACTTCTGATTATTTAGAAGATACATTAGTTTATGTAACATTAAATGGCTCAGATTTAATTACAGATGCAGATTACAGCCTTGATTTAAACTCATATCCAGCAGTGGGGGACAGCTCAAACCCATACACAAAAACACTTTTTGGGCAGGCTGCCTCAGTTTACAGAAATAACCATTACGGTGGTTCTGGCGGCACAACATATAATGGCAAATGGTGGGGTATACCGTCAAGCGAAGTGCGATATGCAATAGAATACCTTCCATACAGTATTGATAAATTTAATATAAAATTTGATACAAACTGTGCAACTGTTAATAAATCTACAGGTATAGACAGCGAAACAGGTGCTTTATATGATGCAGTTGCAGACCCAAAAAACTGTTATCTTTTAACTTATGAGAAGGCTAACCCAGAATCTGGCAACCCTACAGAAACAAGTGTTATGGGATATAAAAGAGGCAGAATACAAAATGGCAGTTTATTTATAAATGGTCAGGCAGTATCAAGTGATAAACAGTATAGAGTTATTACAACAACTAAAACTGCAAAAGAAATGTATGTAGCATTTTTAGGTAAAACAGTAATTCCAGTATTAGATGAAAATAATCAGCCTGTTACAATGCTTAAAGCTGTTGCAGAATATATTGCATATAAAAACAGCATTTCCCCATATTTAGACGGCAGAATAAAATTATATGGCGGAGTGCCTGGAAACACTGCAAATGACTTTAATGCAGGAAATTAATTAGAATTTTATAAAGGGAAAAGGTTAACCCCCTTTTCCCTTTTCTGGAGCATATATGGCAAAATACTTTATTTTTTGTTTTATTATTTTTACTTTTAGTATTAGCTATGCAGAAGATGTTGAGCAGGTGGAAACTGATACTGTTATTGTAACAGATACTAAAACAAAAGAGAAAGGTCAGACTATAATACAGGAAGATATGCAGAGTATGAATATTTATTCATTATCAGATGC
This sequence comes from uncultured Mucispirillum sp., assembly GCA_944323205.1. GTDB lineage: Bacteria > Chrysiogenota > Deferribacteres > Deferribacterales > Mucispirillaceae > Mucispirillum. The sequence continues at coordinate 268,988 of CALURO010000002.1, forward strand.
ATTAACATTAAGCCCTGGCGTTATGATAGATGAGAGCGGCGCAAGGGGCGATACCACATTTAGAATAAGGGGTTTTTCAAGCTCTGCAATCCCTGTAATAATAGACGGTATATCCACATTAAACCCATATAACGGTTTAAGCGACAGTGCATCTATGCTTTTAGGTGATACAGAATCTGTTACAGTGCAGAAAGGCTATTCTTCAATGCTTTATGGCGCAAATGGTATGGGCGGAGCAGTGCTTTTAACCCTTGCAAAACCAAAGAAAAAGTTTGAAGGATTTTTTAAAACAACCATAGAAAATGATGATAATTTTGATTTTGCATCAGTTTATAATATCGCAAGTATTGGCTCTAAAACTTCTAAATTTTATTTTAAATATACTTTGCAGTATAGGGAGATAGACCATTACCTGCTTCCAAAAAGTTATAAACCTATGCAGGGAAGTATCCAGAAAGACAGAAACAGGCTTTTTTCTGATAGAAATGATATTAAAAATACATTAATAGCAGGCACAACACCAGTTGACGGCCTTGATATATGGCTTACATATATTTACAGTGATGTGGATAAGGGAATGGTAAGCCCTGAAGTCAGCTCTGTATATTCATTATGGGGCTGGAATTATGACTATCACATGAGTGTATCACTCCATGGAAAATATGAGAAAGATAAGTTAAAGCTTAATTTTTTAGCTTTTTATGATACTTATGATAACTCTATGAGTATGTATTCAAGCCTTATACATGTTGATTATAAATCCCCATACCGCACAAGTATATATGATGAATACGCTGCAGGTTTCAGCATAAACGCAGGATATGATATAACAGATGAGCATATTATAAAATCTGCCATTACTTACAGGCAGGATAACCATATAGGTTTAAGCAGTGACAGCTTAGGCACAGAAGAAGATATAGATGTTACAGAAAACAAACTGTCTTTTGGTGTAGAATATGATTATAAAATAGTAGATAAGCTTACAATTTCTGCTACATTAGGGTTTGATGGATTAATACCCTCTAATTTTTACAGTAAAGAAAACAGCTTTAATAATAAACTTGGTTTATCAGCATATAATGTAGATGTTGTAAACAGGTTTTTATTTGCAGGTCAGTTTGGTATATTTTATGAATTTATTGATGATAATAATTTATATTTAACTTATGCAAGAAGAAATCAGTTTCCCACAATGAGCGACAGATATTCTACACAGCTTGGTGAAAACCTGCCAAACCCTAATTTAAAGCCTGAAACAGCAGACCATGTGGAGCTGGGATATAAAGGCTCATTATTTAATATGCTTTATATTGAATCAGCCTTATATTACAGCAGTGTATCAGATAAAATGGTGGTTATACAGGTGCCAAACCCTGTGCTGCCAACTACTCAGGTAGACTATCTTATGAATTTAGATAAAGTATCATTATATGGATTTGAGCTTTTATCAAATATTTATATTTTAGATTATGCTGAACTTGGGCTTAATTTATCAGTTAATGCTTATAATATAGATAAAAGCCAGTCAAAAGCAGAAGTTATGACATATTATCCGCTTTTTACAGGTAAAGCATACATAAAAATTACACCATGCCAGTATATTGCAGTTACACCAGTTGTAGAGTATACTACTTCAAGATATGCAGATATTTACGGCATTAATGAATTAGATGGCTATTTTTAGCACATTTAAATGTAAACTTTTTTATAAATGAACATTTCCAGATAGATTTTGCAGTCCGAAATATTACAGACACATTATATGAAACAAGGCAGCACTACCCATTAAAGGGTAGAAGCTTTACCTTGGGCACTGTAAAAAATTTTGTGTAATCAAAAAAACTATGTTATAAAAAAGCATAAGTAGAGTTACATGAAATTTGAAG
>CALURO010000003.1 GCA_944323205.1 uncultured Mucispirillum sp.
TGTCAAGAACTTTTTTAAATATTTTTTAAAATTATTTTTAAAGCTCTTTAACATAAGTTACTTATAGTATCAAGGGAGTGTATATATATCAAAAGAAATTTAAGTTGTCAACAAAAAATTTTTATTTTTTTAAAAAAATTTTTAAAGTGCTTATATTCTATCATACTTATTGATTTTTATTATATTATATTATATAATTTTTCAATAAAATTAATTTACGGTGTTAAATGATTAGTGTTATAGTTCCATTACATAACTTAGGCAGCAAAGGTGATTATTGTTTAAAAAGATGTCTAGATAGTCTTCTTGCTCAAACATATACTGATTTTGAAGTGCTGCTTATGGAAAATGGCTCTAGCGATGATACTGTTAGTGTCGCACAGGATTATTGCAATAAGGATAAAAGATTTAAATTACATAGATTAGATACTATTGGTGTTTCTAATGCAAGAAATAAAGGAATAGAATTAGCACAAGGAGAATATATTGCTTTTATTGATGGCGATGATTTTATCACAGATAATTATTTTAAAATAGCTGTAGAATATTTTAACCTTGATGCATCCATTTCTTTTGTTCAATTCTCGTTTATTCAATATAATCTAAAAAATGGTAAAACGAAACCGATGGTAGTTTATAATACATCTGATATAATCTCTTTAAATGACACTCATTATTTCTCAATGGCAGTAAATGTCTCACACAAAGTTATCAAATCCAATATAATAAAAAATAATAATATAAGGTTTGACAACAATCTCCAAAATTATGAAGACTTTTTATTTGGAAATGAAGTTTTCTTTAATTCTGACAAAGCTGCTTATTCAGGTGATGCAACATATTTTTATGTTCAGTTCAGACAGGGACAGTCAACTAAAAATAATTTAGATAAAATGTGTTATTCTGCTATGGAATTTAATGCCAAATTAGAAAATTTTTACAAAAAATACAATGCCTATGATAAATATAAAGGCTTTATTGAGCAAAATTTTGTTTCTCTCTTTCTAGGTTCTCAATTTGCTATGACATGGATTCGTAAACTAGATGCAAAAAATACTATTAATATTTTAAAGACAAATAAAGATAAAATATTAAATTTTAATATAGAAACTTCCTCCATATTATACTGGCAGAAAGTATGGTTCAAAAGATTTCAAACTGCTGTTAAAATGGGGGGGGGATTGGCGGTTATTTGTTCATAAAATTGATGCGTATATATCGTAATTTATTCATTCAGCCATTTAAAATAAAGTGATATAAATAGTAATTGGAGTTATATCATGAGAATTTTAGTATATAATCAACACAGGGCATTAGGTGATGGAGTTTTTTTTACAGGATATTATAAAGCATTAAAAGAAAAATATAATGATATTGAAATTGATATATACTGCACACCTATGCATGCTAATGCATTAAAAAATAATCCTTATATTTCTAATATTTATTATTTTAAAAATTATTATAAACCATGGAAAACTGTTCGTCAGGAAAAAATTATATATAATGTTTTTATTCAAAAGTATTGGGGGGGGGCTTTAAAGAAAGCTGCTAAAAATAATTATGATTATATACTTGATATAGATAGTCATTATAATAAGCCAAATCTTAAAATGCTTGAATACTTAAAAAACAATACTTCGGCTAAACTTATCGCAAAAAAAAATCCAAAATCTGCTAAATTAAAAAATAAAAATCTTTTTGATGAATTTACCTCTGGTTATCCTTTTGAAGCACTAGGCATTAATGAAATACCTGTGCCAGAGCTGTATGTAAGTGATGAATATAATAAAAAAGCAGCTGACTATTTTAATAACTATAAAAAAGATGGTACTTATAATATTATTATCAATGGGGAAGGCTCAGGATTAAAATCATTGCCAGCTGATGAGATAATAAATATTACAAACGCTATCCTTAGCCAATATAATAATATTAATATATTTTTTATGGGCTATAATGGTGCTGGTGTTATTGAAAAATATACTAATATAATTAATTCTACCGATAAAAACCGAGTTTTCCTCACATATAAAACTAATGTGGAAGATTCTTTTGCACTAGTTAATAATGCTGATTTAGTTATTTCTGTTGATACAGCTATTATTCACATTGCAACAGCATTAAATACAAAATTTATTGAAATATGTGGGTATTCTACAAAAAATTATACCCCTGTCATACCAATTAATGCAGCTGATAAAAATTTATATAGAATATCATACAAAAATAAACTAGACAATAAAGTAAATATTGATGATATTTTAGCTAAATTTACAGAGCTGATATAGTTACATATGTTTTTTATGATTTTTTTTAGTCAGCCACCAAGATTTTATATTGTCTTCCAACTTGTTATTACTATATTTGTATGCATAGTTTGATATAGTTTTACCTGCAAGCTCTCTTTCTGATATTTTAAAAGAAACTTTACCTTTTAAATGTGCTAAATACCTTAAAAGTATACCGCCATCAATATATGAACTATAACCACTTCTAATAGCTGAATAATCTATTTTGGTTAAAATCTGCTGTATTTCTTTATTAATAATAAAAGATGAAGATAAAGCTAAAATATTTTTTTCTTTAGAATAGGGGATATTTGCATAATTTTTTATAATATTATATGGTATATCATTATTTTTTCTTACATTATTAATCATATTATTAAATTTAATACCATGAAAAAAGTCTAGTGGTAAACACATTCCTACATACTTATGTTTATTAAAAAAGTTAAAAATATTTTTTTGATAGTGTTTGTTACCAATTGTAGATAAAAATAGATACTCTAAAAAAATAAAATTGATTTCTTTTGATAAAAATTCTCTCCATACTAATCCTGCATGGACATAATAATCATGACTATCATCTGCTGTAATAACATCAAATACATCTTTTATATTGTTAGTATTAATATATTCTATACCATTTATAAAATTATATTTATTTTTAAGCTGTTCTAATATTTCTTTGCTTTTTTCATTATAACTTACTATGTACTTAATTTTATTATTTATTTCTATTTCATTATAAATATGATTATCTAATATATATGTATTGCTTAAACAAAAATCTAAATAATCAAAAGGAAATTCTTTACATAAGTTCTTATAAATTTCATTAACATCAAAAGATGTATTATCTTCTATATATGATAAAAGGTAGCTATTATTTATTCCATGATTATAGCCATATTTTTTGCTGTATATTAATTTTCTTCGTTTTAAAACAGGACACCCATTTTTTATTAAGGATAATAAATCATAGCTGTAACTTCCATCTATAATTTCATCCATATATGAGCCTGCTTTATATCCATAACTGAGTAGATAGTTTGTTAATTTTAATTCTACATAATTAACAGCATTCTGATATGATTTTATTTTTTTCATATTCATAAAGAATTGTATAAATTCATTACTTTTAATAACATTTGTCTTAAATAAATAAAAATATGATTGTATATGATATGGTATCTGACCATCAGCCTTAATACTTGTAATACCCCAGAAATCATAATCCTTTTTATTCATTGTATCAAACATATCCTTGAATGGATAAATCGGTGCAAAAAAAGAATTATTACATATTATAAGTTCTTTGTCTAATAATGCTTCCTGATATAGAAATAATATACCTTCTTTATATGCTGTCACATCATAACCAGTATTTTCCCTATATAATACTTTATTAAAATATTTATCTAAAATTTGTCTGCTATCTGTATTTAAAAAACCATTAACTACACATAAAAAATATGAACCATGATTATGAAATTCTTGAAATAATGTTTCATACCAGTTATCTAAAACACCATCTTTTTGATAAATTACATATAAAATAATACGTTCTGTAGTTTGCATATTTATTTTTTCCCTTCTATCTTCCAGCTTAATGCTCTAAAAAATCTTTTCTGCCATTCATAAAAATATTTTTTATCTTTTGCAAGATATGGGATAAGCTCTTGTATGGAATGAAACATTTTATAACCTTGAAAAGGTGTGTATATATTTGATAATGCACAAGCATATCTATAATTTACAGCTAATACTTTCAGCCATTTCTCATGATTAAAAAAATTGTTTTTTTTGTTATGCTCAATTAGTTTTATAAACCATGCCTGTATGTTCTTTTGCTCATTTTTATTAAAAGTATCAAGCCTGCATGCAAGTTTAACATGAAGCTCTACTTCTTCTTTTGATACTTCTGGCATAAATCGTTTTAATGTTTCTTTTAATACTTTTTGTTTTTCTACTACTTTTTCTTTTACAAGTATTCTAGATGTGTTTGACCTATGTCTTCTATATTCTATTAAAATATTATCTAAACAAACCCATTTTGCACCATGAGACAATGTTTTTTCAAAAAAATCCATATCTGCACTAACTCTATAAGTTACATTATAACATTCAGGTATATTTTCAGTAATAGATTTCCTATACATTATTGTAGGATTTGAAATAATACCACCCCATACAGCTTCACAATTTACTTCTTCATAATCAGATTTTACAACTGCATCTCTTTCATCTTTAGTTAAAGGAGTTAAAGTTTTACTATCTATATGCTTTACTCTTCCAGATACACCTGCTGTTTCTTTATTTATTTCTAGGTATTTATAACATACCTCTATTCTATTTTGTAACGATAAATCATCATGGTCTGCCTGCACAATATATTCACCAGATGATAGTTTAATACCCTTATTAGTTGTATATGCTAATCCTTGATTTTTTTTATTTTCATAAATTTTTATACGACTATCTTTTTCTGCAATTTTCTTTACTATCTCAATAGTATTATCTTGTGAGCAGTCATTTATTACTATAATTTCTATATTTTTATATGTTTGGTTTTGCAAAGATTTTAAGGTATATTCTATATATTTTGCTGAATTATATGCTGGCAATATAACAGATACTAATTTTTCTTCCATATGACCTCATTATTTAATCGTTTGAAATCCTGATTGTTTATAAGTATTTTTAATAATATTAATACCAAAAATTTTTACTACCTTTTTATATGGCTTTAAATTAATAGTAAATAATTTTTTTCTAATATACTTAATATTTTCGTATACTGTTATAATACAGTATTGTATTGAATAAAAATAACTTATATTAATATTATTAGCAGTTAAATATCTATCTATTAATTCGCTATTATATACTGTATGTTTTTGTATAAAGTTTTTATATTTATATAACATTTCATATTTTTGACTATATTTTTTATTTATAAATTTTGATTTTTTTATAAAAGGGGAGCCAGCATTTACAACACTTTTCCACTCTTTAAATGGGTCATAAAGGTTTCTCACTACTTTTTTTATTACAATCTTATTATCTAGTAACAACCTTGACAACCTTTTTTCTCCATTTAAAACAACATCTTCTTTTCTTTCATATCGTTTATAATCTTTAAAAAACTGTTTAAAAAAATTCTGTGCAAAAACATACTTTTTTAAAACAATAAAATAACTTTGTAAAAAATTTTCTATAATATATTGAGTTTGATTTTTACCAACAGAACATTCTTCTGTTATTCCACATACATCCCACTCTTTATCATCTTCTATTTTATTAAAAAAATCTTTCATAGAATAAAGTGGTCCAAATACACTGTCATTTGCTAAGATTAGCTCATCATATTCTGATATTTTATCCCAGCCTATAATATTTATTAATTCCTGCCATGAGCCAAAGTCATATTTCTTATGGTTAAAGCCGTATACCCCCCCCCATTTACATAAGGTAATATTTTTCCTTTTTCTTCATCACTTATTTCATTATCTGCCATATAATATACATCTGATACAGATGATAATTCTTTTAAGTAATATACTACATAATCATGAATAATATTATTCTTATCATAACCTGCAAAAAGACATATTCTTTTCATTTATCTATTTCCCCATAATTTTTCTACTGCAGAATATGGGTCAAAGCCGCCTTGCAGCAGTTTTCTGATTTCTTCTTCTTTAAATATTTCTTTTACTATTTTTTCTCTGACTACACCATAAGCCACATGAAGCTGCCTGTCTTCCATTCTTTTTGGCTTAATATTTTTATCAAAAAATTCTGCATGTTTTGTAACTGCATTTATAACTTCATCTATACCTTCATCTCTTGCAGCAACTGTTTTTAATACTTCCACATTCCAGCCTGTTCTTTGATGCACCATTTCAAGCATCATTTCTAAATCTTTAACAGTTCTTTCAACACCTTCTCTGTCTGCCTTATTAACTATAAAAATATCAGCTATCTCAAAAATACCTGCTTTAATTGCCTGTATATCATCACCAAGCCCAGGAACTGTTACAACAATACAAGTATCAGCAACCATTGCAATTTCTACTTCGTCCTGACCAACACCAACTGTTTCAATGATAACAATATCTTTACCCATAGCATCCATTACAGCAACAATATCCATAGTAGATACAGAAAGCCCGCCAAGGTGCCCCCTTGTGCCTACACTGCGAATAAAAACACCTTCATCAGTTGCATGGTCTGCCATTCTTATTCTATCCCCTAAAATAGCACCGCCAGAAAAAGGACTTGTAGGGTCAATAGCTACAACACCTACTGTTTTGCCCATACTTCTGTATTTTGCAATAAGTTTATCTGTCATGGTAGATTTACCAGCACCCGGCGCACCTGTTATGCCTATTATATGAGCATGGCCAGTATGTTTCCATACTTCTTTCATATATTCTTCATAACCTTCTGCCCTATCATCAACAAGTCTCATAAGTCTGGCTGATGCACGCACATCTCCACTAAAAACTTTATTGCAAAATTCGTTCATAACTCCACCTATAAAAAAATGGGAGCAGTTTTATTTGCCCCCTAGTAAACTAAAAATATATTTTCTTGTTATGCTCTGCTTTTTGGTGTAACATTTTCTTCTAAAAATTTAACTGTATCTTCTGTTGGTGTGCCTGGTGTAAAAATATGAGCAACACCAGCTTTTAAAAGACCTGGAATATCCGTTTCTGGAATGACACCACCACCAAATACTACAATATCTGATGCATTTTTTTCTTTTAAAAGTTCAATAATTCTAGGAAATACTGTATTATGAGCACCAGAAAGGATAGATAAGCCGATAGCATCAACATCTTCCTGAATAGCTGTTGCGACAATTGCTTCAGGTGTCTGACGAAGACCTGTGTAAATAACTTCATAGCCAGCATCTCTTAATGAGCGGGCAACAACCTTTGCACCTCTATCATGGCCGTCAAGACCCGGTTTTGCGATTAATACTCTTATTTTAGACATTGCATTGACCTCCGGAAAAAGAAATTCCTTAATAAATATAGAATGAAGTAATATCACTAAATTGTCAATAGTTTATTAGTATCTGGTGGTACCCCATTTTTTTACAACATTTTATGTCACCTTGATGCGAAGTGCTAGCGGAGCCGAAGAGTCTATAATTTTTACTAACTAGAACATTATAAGATTCTTCGCCTACTATCGCAGGCTCTGAATGACAGTTACCTGAGATTATTTCTATTCTTACATATATTATCAAATAATTATAGCATTTTTTAATAAAAAAAATGGGGTACCACCAGTTTATTAGTATCATATCTTTTTAAGTAAATTTTTTATTTGATTAATTATTCTTTTGATTTCCCTGTTTATTTTGAATATCATTATATTCGGCTCAATATATAGATATTTATTAATTTTATACATCTCTATATCTTTTATCATTTTATCTCTGGCTTCCTCACTATCTATAAAATATATATAATTAAATAAATTAAGAGTATATCCTATATTTTTGATACCTAATAACTTGTTAGAGAGTATTATTTGCATTTCTTTTCTATATTTTTCTTTAATATCTTTATCTTCTATATCTTTGTAAAAATTGTATGCACATGCATTTATTACATCTGCAATAGATTGATGTATTTTTTTTTCACAATTATACTTATTAGCTATATTTAATACTTCATTAAATGTTTCTATCATTTTATAATTATTATTTTTATTCTTGGTAATTGAATTTAAATTTTCTCTATAAAAATATCCATAAAATCCTGTTTTATATATTACAGGTTTATTAACTATACAAAATTCAAACCAAAATGGTATATCATCATATTTTATATTTTCATTAAATTTTATTTTTTTTAATTGCATACTTTTGAATATTTTATTACATAAAATTGTCCCTTCATCTTTTATGATATTATTTTCATTTACATATATTACTTTACATGAACTTTTTTTATTCTTACTGCTATCTTGTTTTATTTTAAATGATACAATATCAATATTATTAGTAAACTTCTTTAATATAATATTATATAATTGTTTATCTAACAGATAATCATCGCTGTCTACAAATGTAATATATTCACCTGTGGCGTTATCTATACCAGTTTGTTTTGCTCCACCTGCACCTTTATTTTCTATATGTTTTATATATATTATTCTATTATCTTTTTCTGCATACTCTTTACAGATAATATCATCTTCTTCATAAGGTGATGCATCATTGACTATTATTATCTCAAGATTTTTATGTGTTTGGTTTATAATACTGTCTAAACATTCTCTTAAATAAGGATATGTATTATACACTGGAACTATAACACTTAGTTTTGCCATATTTCTCCCTAAACTGGGAATACCCCCAGTTTATTAGTATTATATCTTTTTAAATAAATTTTTTATTTGATTAATTATTCTTTTAATTTCGCGATTAAATTTATATACTTTCATATTTGGTATTACTATTTTGTAATTAATTTTTTTATATGCTTCAAATGCTTCTAAATAAATATTTCTTATATATTCATCATCTACAAGGCTTATTAGTGTATAAATATTACCATATTTCAATATATCTTTTCCAGATATGCCAATTTTTTTTATAAATTCAATGTGGTTTTTGATATACTGTTTTTTTATGTTATCACTAAATTGTTCATACTTACTCTGATTAATATTTATAAAATCCATAATATTCTTTTTATATTCTTCTTTTTTATATTTAATCATATTTTCATAAATTTTAAACAAAACATAATGGACACTTAAATAACTATTTTGAGAATTTGTGGTGGAATATTCATTATATCTATACATATAATAGGCTCTATCAATATATAGTAACTTTATCTTTTTAATAAAATTCAATCTATACCAAAATTCTGTATCTTCAAATTTGATACCTTCACAAAACAGTGTATCATCCTGAAATAACTCTCTTTTGAATATTTTATTAACTACTAATTCTTGTGGAAATTTATCAGCAATTATATAATGTTTGTGTTTATAATAGTTGCTACATGTTTTATTATATAACTTTTCTTTTCTTGCTTCATTAAGCATGTAATTATCAAAACATACAATATCAACATCTTGATTTATATATATTTTACTCATACAATGTTGATAAGTATTTATATCGCATAAAAAATCATCACTATCTACAAAAGTAATATATTCACCTGTAGCTGTTTTGATACCAGTATTTCTTGCTCCACCTTGATACTTGTTTTCTATATGTTTTATATATATTATTCTATTATCTCTTTCTGCATACTCTTTGCATATAATATCATCTTCTTCACAAGGTGATGCATCATTTACTATTATTATCTCAAGATTTTTATGTGTTTGGTTTATAATACTGTCTAAACATTCTCTTAAATAAGGATATGTATTATATACTGGAACTATAACACTTAGTTTTGCCATATTCTCCCTAGCTTATTGACATTTTTACTATTTATGTTAAAGTGTATATTAAATTGAAATTTTTTACAAGTAATTTATCGGAGTATATATAGCAAAAATTCTTAACTAATAGGGCATATGCTACATTTTTAATAAAAAAATAAAATAGAAAACTGAATTTACAGACTTTTTTCACAGGTTCTTTTTTAGTTGTTTTAATATAAATTTAATTTCATTTTTTCTTTCTTTTATCAATATATACTTATTATATATTCTTTCATATTTCCCAAAAAATTTATATAATTTTAATTTTATACTGTATATTTTATATTTTATATATGCATTAATATACATCTTCTTATAAATTTTTAAGATTTTATTTAAATATATTTTTTTATCTGTTATTTCATTATCAGTAAGCTTATATGCAATAGATTCTCTAATAAACTCTTTTGCATGCTTTTTTAAATTTGCTAATTTTTCTTTTACTTTATTATAGTCTATTTTATTATTTCTGATATATTTAATATCTATATCACTTATTTCACTATATACTCTGCTGTTAATATTCAGCTGCTTTGCAAGTGAATTTATTCTGCCGACTCTGTCTTCATATTTATTAATAAAAATAAATTCTTTTTCAAAAATTATTGCAAATGCAGCTCCATGAAAAGATGATGTTATTATAAAATCACTTTCAGCAATATAAGTAAGCCACTCTTCAATGCTGCAGTTACGCTCATCAGCAATAATTGTTTTTATTTTTTTATATCCGATTTTATTTACTAAATCACTTAATTCGTTATTTGTAAATTCTCTCTCATCTGAGAATAGTTTATATACAAATACTTCTACTTTCTCTGCTGTACTATTATGTACATTCATATAATCTTTTTCTTCTAGTAAAAAAACAGGGTCAATTAATAGATTTGCATTACTGATACCAAGTTGTTTACAAATCTCTAATCCAATTTCTTCTCTTACACTAATTGCTGAAAATCTTTTAAGTGCATTTTGGTATAAACAGATATATTTTTTTGGTATATTTTGCTTTGCACTATCACCAAACCCTGCTGCTATAGAAATAAGTTTTGCTGCTGTTTTTGATAATATACCAAGATATATATATAAATATTTATTTATATATTCAAATCTAAAAATCTGGTCTGAACCATATAATATTGTTTCACATGTGCTTATATATTTAATAAATTTTTTAATATCCACTTGTTGTATAATTTCTGTTTGATTAAAATATTGATTTCTAAATTTTTCAAAGTGGATATTTTTCCCCTGCTGCAGACTATTCTCTAAATCAAATTGTATATTAAATATATTTTTATCTTTATACTCTTGCCTTAAATAATGCTGTAAAGCATATCCTGTTAATACAGCTCCAAAATTCCAGTTGCTGTGTGAAAAATTTATTATACCAATATTACCTGCTGTATTATGTATGCATATATTATATGCTTCTTCTACAGATTTCTCTTCTAAGGTTTGAAAAAACTTATCTCTATTAATATGCATAGATACAGGTCTTTGCAAAACTGGATTGCCTCTAACTGCATAATCTATTGGAATCTGCTCATATTCTTTTAACTCTGTTTTTATATTATCAAATATTTCTTTTCCTTTTGTAGTATTAAGCAAAATAAGAGATATTCCTTTATTATCACTAATGCTTTTTTTATATTCATTTATACCCCAGAAATCACCAATAGTTATATCACCACTTCTATTTAGATTTGTATAATCACATTTACCACAGCATTCTCTTAATGAAATATTTTGTAAAAATGCTTTTCCATATACTGTTTTATTTAAATCTTCTTTAAACTTATTATTTTCTGTTTTAATATATTCTACTAATGTTTCCCAGCCTTTACTTTTATCTCTAAAATCGTAACTTATTATTTTTTCATTTGGGAAGTTTTCTTCTAAATATTTATGAAATAATTTTTGCGGTGGAACTCCATGACATACTAAATCTAGTGTTATTAAATTATCATAGTCCTTTTTTAAATATGATTTTAAACCTGCAACTTGACATGGTGTGCCTGAAAATAATACATATCTATCATTTTTAAGTAATTTTTTTATTTCTCTAAATGTATTATTGATATCACTTTGAATATATTTTGACTTTTTAAGTTTTTCTAAATCATGCTTATTATCTACTATAATATGCGATAAATATAGATTTTCATCAAAGGCTGCCCCTGCAACACAGCCCCCCCCCATTTCTATTACATATTCAGCAATATATGTAAAAAAACCGCCAGATGAACTTTTATATCTTATATCGTCTTGTCCTTTTACAGCATAGCATATTTGATTCTTATTTATATGGTCACTAATATTTAATGCAGGACATATTTTTACGCATATATTACAGTCAGTGCATTTTTCTTCTATAACTTTTGGATATTTAAACCCTTCCATATTTTCCTGCATTATTATGGCATCACTATGACATATAGAAGAGCAGGCAGCACAACCTGTGCAGTTAATGTAGTCTACATTATTTATGTTCATCTACCTTTCCACCAGTTTGATTTTATTATTGTCATAGTTATAAACATTAAGCAGATATATTCCAAATATACGGATAAGTTTTCGTTCTTTTGTAAAAACTATTTTGATGATTCCCTTACCTGCATACTGCCAGAAAATCTTATTGTTAATCAGCCTGAGTATTCTAAATTTGCTTTTAAAGCTGTTTACATAGTCATAAAGAAGTGATGTATTATATTTTGTATGTGTATTCAAAAACCGTTCCCAGCCTAATGTTCTGCATATTAAAAACAGTTCGTCATTAAAAATTTTACGCTTGATTAAAGGCGAACCAGACATTACAAAATTACGCCATGATATATATATATTTTTTTTAAAATCTACTGCATTTTTTACACTAAAACCTGCCTTCAGCATTTTTCTTGAAAGACCAATTTCATATTTCTCTACTACTTTTTTAAAATTATCTTCTTTTTCTATAGAGTTTATATGCTCTTTAAAGGTATCGGATAAAAATCCATTTTTTCTAAATATTAAAAAATAACTGCTGAGATGCCATGTATGGAAATCATATGCTGTATTAATGCCGCATAAATCCCACTCTTTATCTTTTTCTAAACTTTCTATAAAATCTTTAAAATTGCATAAAGGACCAAAAACACTGTCATTTGTTAATATCAGCTCGTCATATTCTGCCATCTTTTCCCAGCTGATTATATTTATTAATTCCTGCCATGAGCCAAAATCATATTTGCCATGATAATACCCATAAGCACATTTTACATATGGTTTAATTTTTTCAAACTCTTCTACTAGTATCTTATTATCTGCTAAATAATAAACATCTGATACTTTTGAAAGCTCCTGCAAATAGTAAAGAACATAATCTTCAATTACTCCTTTGCTGCTGTATCCAGCAAAAAGACAAATTCGCTTCACTACATTCCCCCCCCCTATCCTTTATTCCACCATTACTTTGTATTTCTGATACTGCTGTGGCACATACCAGTCTATAAAATTATATGTAATACCTGCTTTTGCCGGCTCGACATTTTGAAACCGTTTACTTAATGCGATATTGCTGTATGGAAAATATAAAAATGTATAAGGCTGTTCATCTGCCAGTATTTCCTGCACTTTATCATAATAATGCCTTCTTTCTTCATTATCAAAAACTTTTCTGCCTTCTATTAAAAGCCTGTCTACTTCTTCATTGCTGTAACATATATAGTTTTGACCATTGCCGCCGCATCTTTCACTTGCCCATATATCATACTGGTCTGGGTCTAATACTGATGTCCACCCTAGTATAACCGCCTGAAAATTACCTTTATTGAGCTCTCCTAGCATTGTTGCCCATTCTAAAACTTTTATCTGCACATCTATGCCAATACGCGCCCAGCTCTGTTGAACAAGCTCTGCAATTTTCCCACGAACATCATTATTTAAGTTAGTCATTAATTCTATCTTAAACTTTTTGCCGTTATATTCAAGTATACCATCGCCGTCTGTATCTTTAAAACCTGCCTCTGCAAGCAATGCTTTTGCTTTTTCAACATTATATTCAGGGCCTTTTGCATTTGGATTATACCAGTAAGAATCCGGTTTATATGGACCTTCTGCCACAATACCTTTACCGTAAAGAATACCGTCTACTATGCTCTGCTTATTTATTGCATGGGTTAAGGCACGGCGGACAAGTTTATTATCAAATGGTGCGCTTTTAAAATTATAACCTACATAAGTATATGAAAAATCAAGAAAAGAATATGTGTTGTAATTATCTTTATATTTAGGGGTATTTGTATCAAGTGCTTCCTGCTTAGGGGTAAGCCCCATAATATCTATTGTCCCGTTTAAAAGCTCTAAATATTGAGTTGTCTGATTAGGGATAATACGAATAAAGACTTTTTCTATTTTTGGTCTGCCTTCAAAATAGTCATGAAATGCTGTTAATATAACAGACTGGCCTGCTTTCCATGACTCCAGCTTATATGGACCTGTGCCTATTGGTTTTCTTTGCAGCGGGGAACGGCTTGGCTTATCTGTTAAAGCATGTTTAGGCATCATCCATATGCCCCAGCTTGCAAGTGCCGGAGACAATACATCTTTATAAGTAACTTTCACTGTATATTTATCTATTACTTCTACACTTTCTACTGCTCTAAAATCACCATCATAAGCAGTCGGTGTATCATCTGAAATCATAAATTCATAAGTAAATTTAACATCGTCTGCTGTAAATTCTACTCCGTCATGCCATTTTACACCTTTTTTTAGATAAAATATAAAAACTTTTTTATCGTCAGATATTTCCCAGCGTTCTGCTAAATCACCAACTAAATTTAAATCTTTATCATATTTTACTAAACCATTATAAATATACTGTGTTACATTATGGCTTGCAGAATCTGACGCAAGTGCTGGAATAAGGTTTATAGGCTCAGCAATCTCACCAGTAGATAATGCATCACCATAAGGTATTTCTACTGCCGCCTGTTCTGCCGGCTCTATATTTATTTCCTGCACAGCCTCTTTTTCAGGCTTATTTTTACAGGAACTAAAAATTAATGCTATAATTAGATACAATAATATTAGTAAAATATTTCTCTTCACATTCACAACCTTTTAAGCAAATAACAACACTTATTATTTAGCAGGAGTGTTAGATGGAATAACTGGACTGTTTCCCTGAGCAGGTGTATTTGCTGGTGCCTGTGTAGTCGCCTCAGCTGGCAGCTGCTGTGAAAGAACATTCGCTTTTCTCATAACACTATCATTACCTAAGCCTGACATAATAGCTAAAATAAGCGAAAGCACTAGAAATGCTGCTGCAATAACAGTTGTAATTTTATTCATAATGCTTGCAGGTGCTTTCGGACCAAACATTTCTCCACTGCCGCCGCCTAATGCTGCACCTAAATCAGAACCTTTACTGTTCTGTAATAAAACTGCAATTATCAATAAAATACATACAAATACATATAGTGCTAAAACAATTGTATACATAACTTCCTAACTTTTAAGGGTATATCCCTCTAACCTCCATAAATTTATCTGGCTTATTTTTTAATAAGCCAGTGATATTCAATTAACTATTTATCAAAATTAATTATTTTTAAAAACTGGTCTGCTTTAAGGCTGGCACCACCAACAAGACCACCATCAATATCAGGACATGCCATTAACTCTTTTGCATTTTCCGGTTTCATACTGCCGCCATATAAAATGCGTATATTTTCAGCTGCACTAGAAGAACGGATTTTTGCAATATATTCCCTGATTGCTTTATGCATTGCCTCAGCATCAGCAGGTGATGCAGTCTTACCTGTCCCTATAGCCCATACCGGCTCATAAGCAATCACCACATTAGAAAGGTCTTCTACACCTTCTAAACCCTTGCCTGTTTGAGCAAGCACTGTTTCAACCTCTGCTTTTGCTTCACGCTCCCACAAAGTTTCACCAACACATAATATAACTGATAAACCATCAGCTAATGCTTTTTTCACTTTTTTATTTATTATTTCATCTGTTTCGCCAAAAATACTTCTGCGTTCTGAGTGTCCAAGTATAACCCATGAAGCACCTGCAGATTTTATCATAGAAGATGAAACTTCTCCTGTAAAAGCACCGCTTTCTTCAAAATAAATATTTTGTGCTGCAACTAATGCCTTACCGCCTGCTTTTTTAACTGCTTCTGCTACTGCATATATACCAGTAAATGGCGGAGCAAAAAGCACATCTCTAGTTGAATAATCAATATCTGCACCTGCGATTTCTGCTGCTAATGCGGCACCTTCAGATACATTTTTATTCATTTTCCAGTTACCTGCAATTAATGGTTTACGACTCATAGTAGACCTCCTTTGCTGCTGTCTAAAATTATAAAATAACTGATATTTTCATATCTGCCAAAAAACTTGAATATATGTTTAAGTTTAATTTATTAAATTAAATTTTAATATATCAATATAAATACTATTATACAATTAAAATTTAAATGCCTTTTCAATAATCTGCTATTTTTCTTCTTCTTTTTTACCTGTCAGCGGTTTATTTCTGCCATTATCCATTTCAAGTGTGCCATTAAAGATAACACCTTCTTCCATTTTAAGTACAGGTGTTCTTATTGTGCCAGATACAACAGCAGGCTTATAAAGCTCTACTTTATTTTTAGCAATAACTAAACCATCAAATGTACCAGATATTTTAACTATACCAGCCTCTATCTGAGCATTAACATTACCACTTTCTGCAATAACTAATGTATCATTACTTTTAACATTTCCTTCAAAGTTACCGTCTAATCTAACAATACCTTCAAAAACTAATGTACCATTAAATGATGTATTTTGTCCTAAAAATGCGTCTATGCCGCCACCGGTTTCTTTTGCTACTTTCAGCATTGTTCCCCTCTAATTTTTTTTATAATTGTATCAAGCTCATCATCAGAATTATATTTAATATTTATAACTCCGCCTTTTTTAGACGGCTTAATATCTACCTTTGAGTTAAAAAATACTTCCATCTCCCTTGAAAGCTCAAGCAGGTTTGCGTCCTGCTTTTTCTTATGTTTTGCAGATGGTTTACTCTGAGATTTTATCATATTCTCCACATCTCTAACAGATAATTTTTTATCTTTAATTAAATGTGCAATACGAATAATCTCTGCTTTATCATCAAGTGAAAGCAGTGCTCTTGCATGACCTTCACTGATTTCTTTTTTTTCAATTAAATCAAGCACAACCTGCGGAAGATTTAAAAGCCTTAGCCTGTTAGTGACTGCTGAACGGCTTTTGCCAACTATTACACCTAAATCTTCATGCTTATAGTTATGCTCGTCCATAAGTTTTTTATATGCAACAGCAAGCTCAACAGGGTTTAAATCTTCTCTTTGAGCATTAGTTATTAATGCAAGCTCTAAACGCTCTTTTGCTGTATCTGTATTGCGGACAACCACAGGGATACTCTGCCTGCCTGCCATACCAGAAGCACGCCATCTGCGTTCACCTTCTATTATCATATACTTGCCGTTATCCAGCTTAGTAACAATAATAGGCTGAATTACACCTTTTAGTTTAATACTTTCAGCAAGCTCTTCTAAAAGCTCTTTATCAAAAACTCGGCGTGGCTGGTTATCGTTTGGCACAATTTCAGATAAGCCTAACTCAAAAAAATTAGATGTAACAACTCCACTGTTTTTTGCCTGTGCTTCCTCACTGCTGCGTGGTATTAATGAATCAAGCCCTCTGCCTAATGGTTTTTTCATTGTTTATCCTGCTTGTTGTTATTTTCTTTATTAAGCATTTCTTTTGCAAGTTCTATATAACATTCTGAGCCTTTGGACTTAGCCTGATATAATATGACAGGCTTGCCATAGCTTGGCGCTTCACTTAAAGATACATTTCTCTGCACAATAGTTTTAAATGCTTTATCAGGAAAATGCTGCCTTACCTGATTCATAACCTCTTTTGAAAGATTGTTTCTTGAATCATACATTGTAAGTAAAATACCTTCTAAAACTAATGAAGGATTTAAGTTTTCTTTTATTAAATTAATGGTATTCAAAAGCTGCCCTAAACCTTCCATTGCATAATATTCACACTGCAGTGGAATTAAAACAGAATCTGCAGCAGTTAATGCATTAACTGTTAAAAGCCCTAATGATGGCGGGCAGTCTATTAAAATATAATCATAGCTTTCTTTTAATTCTGCAACAGCTCTTTTTAATTTAGTTTCTCTTGAAAGCTCTTGAATAAGCTCTACTTCTGCAGCAGAAAGCTCTATCCTTGCAGGCACTAAATCAAGCCCTTCTATTTCTGTATGGCAAAGTGCAGAATTAATATCAGCACCATTAACTAAAACATCATATATATCATTATTTATTGTATCAGAAGTAAAGCCTAGTCCACTGGTTGCATTACCCTGAGGGTCAAAATCTATTAATAAAACTCTAGCTTCTGCTACTGCAAGTGATGCAGAAAGGTTTACTGCTGTGGTCGTTTTGCCAACACCGCCTTTTTGGTTAGCTACAGCTATAACCTTGCAACTCATATAATTACCAGTCCCCCTGTATATAACAACATTTTCCCTATAAAAAGACAATATAATCTATATCTAATATCATTATATTTCAAAGCTTGCAAGTTTTTCTTTTATAAATCTTTAAATTTATTTATATTTTTACTGATTTCCTACATTTTTTATAAAATTTATAGCCATTTCTGCCTGCTGTTTTTACATGATACAGCATTGCATCTGCTTTTTTATATACTTCATCAAACTTTTTCTCACTATCCACATGGCATATACCAATGCTGCATGTTACTTTCCTGTCATTATCTAATGATATACTTGCTGCATCAGATAGAAATTCCTTTATTTTTCTTTCTATATCATTCTCATCCAGCGACCTTGTAATAAATACTGCAAATTCATCACCGCCAAATCTGGATACTAAACCATAAGCACCAAAATGCTTTTCTAAAAATCTTGCAATATTTATAATTACTTTATCACCCATTAGATGACCATATGTATCATTTATACCCTTAAAATTATCAATATCTATAATCATAAAATATGTATCTGGAAAATCTTTCTTATTATTAATAACAGTTGCACCATAATCTACTGCTGTTGCTTTACTGTATAAACCTGTCATTAAATCTTTATCTGCATTATTTATATGATAAACAGAATACACCCTGTAAGATGTAACAAAAAAACCTATTATGTATGATATAGCTGCAACACCTGCTAAAAACTGTATTTGCAGATTTATAAACATTATCCGTGCTTCAAATGGCAGCTCAATATTTGTTGCATTTACAACCATGATAGTCATATCATGCAGATGCACCATTAATGCAAGTATAATCAGAAATAAAAAAAATACAAAAAAACCACCTTCTAGTTTAAGTCGTTTAGTATAATATGACTGCCTGCCTTCGTCTAAAATTTTCTCTATCTCTGCAAGCCTTTTATTTTTTGATATATATAAAATCACACACATACTTAATGTTAGTAATATAACCTGCAATATCTCTTTAAAAGAAAATATGCTTTCAGCAATATATTTTTTATCTATATGAGCATCAGGAAAAAAATATCCCATAGGTATAAGCACAAGAAATGTATGCACTAAATGAGCCGTAATTGATAAAACAGTTACTTTTACATATTCATTAATTTTTACATTTTTAAACAGAGCAAAAAGCACACCTGCAGCAAATCCAAATAATATCCTTGCACCAAGAGCAATATATAAACTGCCTGCAATACTGGTGCTGAAAAAAGGCGAAAACATTAAATCAAAACTGCTCACTCCAGCCATTGATGCTTTCCATATGCTTGTTATTCCAAAAACAGCCCCAAGAAGAACACCTGCTTTTATACCGTAAAAATAGGCCCCTGCTATTACAGGTATATACATTATTGTTGCACTGCCATAAGGAATAAAATAACCTAAGCCGGAAAATGCCAGCACAAACTCTAAGGCTGTTAATAATAATATTTTCTGACCATAAAACAATGGCTTTTCATAAGTTTTTACCATTTATTACTCCACAGTTCATTATATATATACCTTATAATATTGCAACGAACTTTTTTTATAATTATAAAATTTTAAAAATTTTTGTTTAAAATCAAAATTTTTATGTTTTTTTTTGAAAAAATTTATTATAAGTATTTGCAGAAATTTATATACTATTATTTTTCAGGTGATTATTATGAAGATTTCATGCAGAAAAAAAATCGCAGTTGATTCTAAAAAAGATGCAATAATTATACCAGTATATAAAAATATACGCTCTTTAAGACTGATTACCGGTAAAAAAATAGATGACGAAATACAAAAAATTATCCAGTCAGACTATTTCAACTTTGAAGAAAAAGAATCTAAAAGCTTTTATTTAGATGTTAATAAAAAACTTAAAAAAATATATATTATACATATTCCAAAAGAGCAGGAAGATGCAAGGTTTTATATGGAGCTTGGTGCAAAAACTGCATCTATTTTCAAAAAAGATAAAATATCATCATTTTCTGTAATTTCTTTTGAAGATATCTATAATGAGAAAAAAGATTTTTCCAGCACAAAAGCATTTTTAGAAGGATTTATGTTTGCAGACTATTCCTTTGAAAACTTTAAATCTAAAAAATCGCCGGAACATACTTTTGAGGCGGAAATAATAACAGCTATGCCACGACTTAAAAAATATATTGATGATAATGCAGAAAAATGGAATACAGTTTTTACAAATATTAATATAATGAAAGATTTAATAAATACTCCAGCAAACCATTTAACACCTGCATTATTTGCCGAATTTGTTAAATCTAACAGCCATAAGGATATGAAAATAAATATATGGGACGAAAAAGAAATAAAAGAAAATAATTTAAATCTTTTAGATGCAGTAGGCAGAAGCAGCAGCAATACACCACGATTTATACATATTGAATATAAGGGTGCACCAGAAACAAGTAAAAATACTGCACTTGTTGGAAAAGGTATCACTTTTGACAGCGGCGGCTCCAGCTTAAAACCTGCTGCCAGTATGACTACTATGAAAACAGATATGGCTGGTGCTGCCTTAATGTTTACACTAACAAAACTTATTGCAGAACTTGAACTTAAAATCAATATTAACACATATATTCCTTTGGCAGAAAATATTATAGGCAGAGACGCCCTTGTACCCGGTGATGTGATAACTTCAGCAAGTGGCAAAACTGTAGAAATATTAAATACAGATGCAGAAGGCAGGCTGATTTTAGCTGATGCTCTCTATATGGCAACAAAAACAGACCCTGAAATAATTATTGATGCTGCCACTTTAACTGGGGCATGTGTTGTAGCTCTCGGGCCATTTTGTGCAGGACTTTTCTCAAACAGAAAATTTTTAAGCAAGCAAATAAGCGATATTTCATGGGAAGTGTCAGAAGATGTGTGGGAACTGCCGCTTTTTGACGGATATGAACAGGGTATAAACAGCACTGTTGCTGATATTCAGAATATGAGTACATTTGGAAGAGAGGGCGGTGCTCTCCATGCCGCACTTTTCTTAAAACAATTTGTAGATAACTACCCATGGATACATCTAGATATTGCAGGGCCTGTTTATTTAGAAAAACATCATCCTATTTTTGGAAAAGAAGCTACTGGGTTTGGTTTAAGGCTTTTATTTCAGTTTTTAACAAATCATTATTTAGAGGCAGATAATGGCAGATATTAGACAAAATAAAGTAATAAAGGCATTTTGTGCAAAATATGATAAAATAACTTCATACATTAACTTTCCATCAGTAAACTCAAAATACTCTTTTGCTGTTTTTCTGATAGCTGCTCTTACTGCATTTTTTATTTCAGTTAATGCAAGGTATGACCAGTTTGATGTATGGAAGCAGAATAAAGAGCAGTTTTTTTATGAAAATACTCCAATGATGACTACTCTTGATGCTTATAAGTATACAAGACATGCAAAAGAGCTAAATGCAGGGGAGTATATACCCGCTGGCGATGATATAGATATATTTTACCCAGAAGGTGTCCCTTTTTATGACCCTGCCCCGCTTTTAAGTGTTATGCTTGCAAAAATACATAATATCACTGGCGTTGATTATTATAATGCTGCTATTAATATGGTGCCATGGCTTGGAAGTGTATTTATACTTGCAGTGTGCCTTTATTTTTACTTTGCAGGCTATCCGTCAATAGGTATAATTACAGGGCTTTTAACCACATTTGCACCAGTATATTATGGCAGAACATCAATAGGCAGGTTTGATACAGACGGCGGAAATATGTTTTTCCTTTTTCTTGCAAGCCTTTTTGTTCTTACTGCATCTAAAAGCAAAAAAGAAATATATCTTTATATCCTTTCAGCATGCTTAGGGCTTACTATGCTTGCTTTTCAACACTTTTATAACCATATACTTTTTAATCTTGTTTATTTTGTAGTGTTTGCTATCTCATTATTTATATATAACCATAAATATAAAAACATATTAGCTGCACTTATTATATATATTATTACCTCCAACCCTCTTGTGTTTATAGACTCACTTGGTGCATTAATAGGCTCTATGGCTGTATATATTCCGTTTATTCCAAATAATTTAGAAGCTAACTCGCCTATTCCATGGGTATATAATACAATCAGTGAAGCTGCTGCAGAATCTTTCAGCGGTATAGTTAATTTCACTATCCAAAATACACTGCTTTTCATATTAGGTATTGCAGGCGGTATTTTATTTTTTATTGCTAATATTAAAAAAGCACTGCCCCTTACTCCAATTTTTGCAATGGGATTTGTTACTTTTATAAGCTCAGGCAGATTTGCTATGTTTTTAATGCCTGTTATTGCTGTCGGGTTTGGATATCTGATATATATCGCTTCTCATTATATTTTTAGAAAAATATCAATGCAGTATAAAAACCGCAGTATTTATATAAACACTTTTGCACCGCTTTTACTTACAGTTATGCTTTTAACTGGTATATTTGCCTCTAAATTAACTGCTTATGGTATGGTGCCCGGTCCTTCCATTGATACATCAATTTATGCTTTAATAGATAAAATGGGAAAAGAACTGCCCGATAACTCAACAGTATATACATGGTGGGATTACGGCCTTGCTATTACTGATGTTACAGGCTTTCCTGTATATCACAGCGGTATGAGCCAGTCTACTCCAAAAACATGGATGATTGCAAAAAGCCTTACAGGAAGTCAGGAAGAGCTTTATAATATATCATCATATATTGCATCTGGTGGATACGAAGAAGTGCAGAAAATGTTTGAAGATAATAAAACTGTTGATGAAGTATCGCAGGTTATGTCTGCTTATGACAAAGGGCCTGAAAAAGAAAATATTTATGTATTATTTACTTTTGATATGATACAAAAATATAGTGCCATATCTTACTTAGCAGGAAAGGCTGAATCAATACTTACTACATTCTGCCAGCCCGGAAATGATAACACTCTTTTATGCTCAAATAATATTAATATTAATGTGGAAACAGGTATGCTTTCAGCTAATGCAAATAAAATACAGCTTAGTAAACTAATGCTTACAGAAAACGGTAAACTAAGTAATACAGAGACTTATACGCTGCAAATGGGTTACTCTGCTGTTTTAATGCCTGCTGGTAATGGATTTATTACTTATATACTTTCACCATCACTTTTAAACTCATCATTTGTTCAGCTGTTTCTGATGCAAAATGCTGATGAAAAGTATTTTACACCTGTTATAAGCCAGTTCCCTTATGGTGTAGTTTATAAAGTAAATCCAAAAGATTTTTAAGTTATACTTTTATGTTGCAAAAAAAGAGTATATAATGTATTTATATGTAGATTAGGAGAATATATGAGATACAAAGCAGTTATTGCTTTTATATTGATAATTACATCAAGTTCTGCTTTTGCAGATACAATTAATTTTGGTAATTCTTTCTTTAATAAAGACAGAGCTAACTCTATAAGCCAGATTATTACTGTAGAAAATAATGCGTCCATAGCTATGGAATATACTGTTTCATTTTCTTCCCATATTTCTATGCAGACAAGTGATATTAAAGCTGCACCATTAACTGAAGAAATATTTGATAATGAAACTAAAGAAACATTTTCTACCATTGCAGAAGATTCCTGTATTCAGCATTACGGCGAAACAGTATTTTCTATTGCAGCAGGTCATAAATGCCGCCTGCATCTTACATTCTCACCAACTGAAGTAAAAGAATATTCTGAAAAAATATATATTAAAAGCCAAAAAGATACTCTTGAATATAATATTACAGGCAGAGGCATCTTAATGCCTGATTTTACTATATTATATTATACAGATAACAGCGGTGAAAATATTGATAATAAAAGAGCAGAATATTCTATAAAATGGCAGAATGAAACTGCAGGTACAAAAAGCGATAAATATGCTTTTATTAAAATATCAAAAACAAATCAAAAAGATACATCACCACTGACTTATGAGATAAACGGTGATGCTGCTTTTCAAATAGATTCAAGCCTAAGTACATGTAAAATATCAGGAAACGAAATAAAAGAGCCTGAGGATAATTCATGTGGTATAGTTATCAGCTTTCTGCCGGGCTCAGCAGGTGATTTTTCTGCTAAATTAGTATTTAATAAAAGAATATTATCAGGTGCAAAAGAGTATACTCTTTACGGCTCTGCTTCTGATGTGCTTGATTTTGGCACAGTATATTTTGGTGGCAATGTTCAAAAAATATTAATATCTAATACAAGCGATATAGACCAGCATTATTCTATTTTATCAGAAAGCAAAGACTCAAATTTTAGACTGGTGGTTGTAAATAATAAAAATCTGCCATCATGTATTTCTAATAATAATGAAACTAATTTTATGTTGAAAAAAGGTCAGTCCTGCTATTTAGGCTTTACTTTTGCACCAGATAGAAACGCAGATTTTACAAAGAAAATTATTATAATGAGCAACTCTGGGGAAAGGCGGGAAGTTACACTAAAAGGCAGTGGCATAGAAAAATTACAGGAAAACTAAAATTTTGCTTGACAGCATTATTTTTTTATATTAAATTTATCTTCCTTAATAATAGGTGGAGGTTCTGCATGTTCGCAGTAATTAAAACTGGTGGAAAACAATACACCGTAAAAGAAGGCGATATATTCAATGTTGAAAAATTAGATGTTGAAGTAGGTGCCACTCATAAATTTGAAGAAGTTCTTTTTATTTCAGGTGATAAGCAAACTGCAGGTTCGCCTTTTGTTAAAGGGGCTTCTATCGAAGTTGAAGTGCTTGAGCACGGAAAAGCTGACAGGGTTTACATATTTAAAAAGAAAAGAAGAAAAGATTATCGTAAACGCCAAGGTCACAGACAAATGTTTACTAAAGTAAAAGTTGTTAAAATTAATGGATAGGAGATAGCAATGGCTCACAAGAAAGCAGGCGGTAGTTCTCGTAACGGCAGGGACAGCCATTCCAAAAGATTAGGTGTTAAAAAATTTGGCGGCGAATTAGTTAAAGCCGGTAATATTATTATTCGCCAAAGAGGCACTAAATATAAACCGGGCGAAGGTGTTGGTATCGGTAAAGATGATACTTTATTCGCTCTTATTCCCGGCTATGTTAAGTTTGTTGATAAGGGCAGACTTGGTCAGTTTGTAACAATTGAAACTGAAAAAGCATGTTAATTATACCATTTATATGGTTTATGAGCCGGTTTATACCGGCTTTTTTTATTTATTCCACAATCCCACAGGTTATAGCTATATGAAATTTATTGATACAGCATCTATCAAATTAAAAGCAGGTAACGGTGGCGACGGCTGTATCAGCTTTCGCAGAGAAAAATATGTACCAAAAGGCGGTCCAAATGGCGGCAACGGCGGCAATGGTGCCAGCATTTATTTTATAGGCGATAAAGCACGCCATACATTAATGGATTTCCGCTATAAATCTATATATAAAGCACCAGACGGAGAAAAAGGTAAAGGCAGCGATATGCACGGAAAGGCAGGGGAAGATTTAATACTTCCTGTTCCACTTGGCACTATTATAAAAAATGCTGATACTGGCGATATTATTGCAGATATTACTCATGACGGCGAAAAAGTGCTGGCAGCTCTTGGTGGCAGAGGGGGCAGAGGAAATATGAACTTTGCTACACCTGAGCAGAGAGCGCCACGATATGCAGAAGATGGCAAGCCTGGTCAGGAAATTGAAGTAGAGCTTGAGCTTAAACTTTTAGCAGATGTTGGTATTATCGGCTTTCCTAATGCAGGAAAATCTACATTTATTTCTGTTGTATCTGCTGCAAAGCCAAAAATAGCAGATTATCCATTTACTACACTTACTCCAAATCTAGGAGTAATAAAAGACGGCCATGGTGGCAGTTTTGTAATTGCTGATATGCCCGGTTTAATTGAAAATGCTCATGCTGGTGCAGGGCTTGGACAGCAGTTTTTAAGGCATATTGAAAGAACTTCTCTTTTACTACATTTTGTAGATGCATCAAGCGAAGAATCTATGATAGAAAGATATAAAACTATCAGAAATGAACTTTCACTTTATGCAGAAACTTTAAAAGATAAAAAAGAGATAGTAGCTGCTACAAAAATGGACAGCTGCAATGATGATGTATTTTTTGAATTTGAAAAATATGCAGAAGAAAAAAATATCACTCTTTTTAGAATTTCATCACTTACCCACAGTGGCACAAAAGAATTAATAGAATATATTTCTGATATGGTAAAGGCTCACAGGAAAGATTATGAAGAAACTAAGTCAGATACTACAGAACAGCTCTAATAGTGCAGTGCTGCAAATGCAGCATATTTATAAAATATGGTATTCTTTGATAATGGATAATTTACAACAGGTAACAACTCCATACAGTTTTGACCCATACACAAAAACACTAATCATTAAAGTTCATGATAATCTATGGTATAGCGACCTTTCATTTATGACAGAAGATTTTAAAATAAAACTAAATGAAAATGGTTTAGATGTATTAAATGTAGTATTTAAATACAGCCCTAAATATAGTAAAATCAAAAAAGATAGTAAAACTTATCAACTTTCAGATAAATGTAAAAAATACATTGAAATTTATACGAAAAAACTTAATAATAAAAAAATAGCAGAAGATTTTGAAAAATATTTAACAAATTATTTCCAGCATAACAGATTTGAAGACTGGATAATTAAATAAAAAGGATAAGTTATGATATTAGAAATAAAAACATTTCCAAGTGAAATATTAAGAAAAAAATCAGAAGATGTTACAGAGTTTAACGAAGAACTGCATACTTTGATTGATAATATGTTTGAAACAATGTATGAAGCAAAAGGGATAGGACTTGCTGCTCCACAGGTTGGAGTATCTAAACGGTTTTTTGTGCTTGATGACTTAACTGGGCCTGATAATAAAAACCCTATGGAGATTATTAATCCTGTATTTTTGGAAAAAGAAGGGGAAATATTAGAAGAAGAAGGCTGCCTTTCTATTCCCGGCGAATATGCATATGTTAAAAGATATATGAAAGTAAAAGTTAAATATCAGGATAGATTTGGTAATGAAAAAGTAGTAGAAGCAACTGACAGACTGTCAAGAATATTACAGCATGAATCTGACCATCTTGATGGCACCCTTTTTATTGACAGGCTTACCAGCACTAAAAGAGAAACTATAAAAAAACATATTAAAAAACGCATAAATCAAGGTGATTATCAAATAAATCAGTAGAATACTTATATGCTATTTATTCAAAAATATTTTTTTATCCATATATACCTCCTCTAGGGGTACCCCATTTTTTTTACAACACCTTATATCACCTTGCCGAGCGGTTTTTGCGTAGACTGCCGATTTCCCGAGCTATTGCTGAGGTAAAAGAATTTGCACAGGCTTAGGACTTTTTATTATTGTTAAATAAGATTCTTCGCCTGATTACTCAGGCTCTGAATGACAATGTATATTGGCAACTATTACCATTTTGTCACTCAGACGAGCGGTTTTTGCGAGGACACTAGTTTTCCCGAGCTATTGCTGAGGAACCAGAAAACAGTGGCTGGAAAAACTTCCGTCTAGTAAAAAATATAAACTTTTCGGCTATGGTATGAACGACATATTTTTAAAATATTTTAGATAATATAAAAGCTCTTCCCCTTTGTTATTCTTGTATTTTTAACTGAGGAAGAGCCTACTTTATTATTTTTTAATTACTAGTATCACTAAGTAATCAATGTGTCTTATTTTGCTCATAAGGTGTAGAGCATGTTCCGTAAGTATACCATTTTCCATAATAACCATTAGTAGTATCTTTTACCTCTAATAATGTATCAAGATTACCTTTGTGTCTGTCTTTATAATCTTGACCAAAGAAAAATGCCAGACCGTTACCTATTGTATTAGGGCCTTCACTGCTAAGTCCAATTTCATATGCAGTAGTTAATATATTTTCATCTACATGTAAATTTACATTAGCTAAGGATCTAGCAGCACCCGTAAGCACAGTGATTTTTGCAAAATCTCCAACTTCTTTTGACACTTTTGCATCTGTATATATTTGATTATTCTGCCATAAGTAGATTAAGTTACCAGGTCCGTTGCCAGTATCTCCCCAGTCAAAGCCTGGCTGTTGTTTTCTTGCTCCAGCCTCATATTGTAATGCACGAACTATATTACTTCCTGTGCACCATTTAATTGATGGACCAAACATTTGATAGTCATTATCAGCTACATCTAAGCCCCATATCCTTACTGGTGCAGATAAGCCTTCACCCGATACTTCAAGGGCTACACCATTAGCACCATTAAATGGATTATATGATACTTTACCGATAAATCCTACCTCATTAGCTTCTTGTGTAAAATCAAGTTCTTTTACTTTTCCTGTTTTAAATGGTTTATCAACACTAGAATTTGATATTCCATTTTTTCTAGTGTTTAACTGATGCACCCATTTATATTCTGCATTATCAGGGCCTGTAATATCTGTTATATCTATAATATTTTTAATATTTTCTCCCTTACCATTATTAGTGTTACGAACGCTGGCTTTGTAGCCTATATTTCTTTTAACTGTTAATGTAGTGCCACCATTCCAGACTTTTCTATTACCTTCTTCTGTATCATAAACAGCTACCCAAACATTAAATGATTTCTTGGCTTCATCACCTATTTTATTTGCTCTTTTTTCATCAGGCCAGTTTAAGATAATTTCAGCACTTCCATCATTATAATGCTCTTTACCATTACTATCTATTCCTCCTGCTGCTGTCCAAACAAAACGATATTTTTCTGGGTTAATATTTTCTAGTTTATTACCGTTCTGGTCTACTGCATAGCCAGAGCATATATGACGAATAGTATCAAATTTTGGCTCTGGTGTAGCACATTGTGCTATTATATTGCCAAATTTTTGTCCAGGAAGCACACTAAACATTTTCTGATGCGCTGCCATTTCGCCCTCTACATTGCTGGCAGTTACAGTAAGATCAGCTACTTTATCTTCACCTTCTTCTTTCCATGTTTTTCTAGCTGTTTCAGTTTTCTGACTGTTATCGCCATCAATTATCCATGAATATTGGATATTTTTAAGCATACCTTTAACATCTTTATTGTTATATTTGATAGTATTTTCAAATACAGCTTCTTTACCTGCTACTATATTATTTGGCAGAATAATCTCTACAACTGGTGGCTCTACCATAACACTAGTAGTTCTTGTTTCTGTTATATTAGTGCCTTTGATAGATATATCTACAGATATAGAGTATGGTTTGCCAAATTTATCAAGCTCTACATTTTTGAGCTCTTTACCATTAGCACCTGGAATTTCAACATCATCTTTTTTCCACTGATATACTATTTCGCCACTGGTAGATGTAACACCATCTATTTTAAAATCCCATTTTAATGGATTATCTTCATGTTGAGTTTTTATGATAGCATTCTCACCAGATGGCACATTTAATTTGTCATCTATTTTTAAATTTAATTTAGCTGTTTCTATAAATCCTTCTGGAAATACATTTTCAGTAGACTTAACAGATACTTCAACTTCATATTCCCCATTTTTTGTATAAGTATGTGAAATAATACTGTCTCCCTGTTTTCTTTTACCGTCACCAAAATTCCAAATATACTCTACATTTCCTTTTGGAGTATAGTCAGGCCATACTGCTGTAAATGTTCTTTTAAAGTTATTGCCACTTTCAGCACTTTCATTTATTGTAACAGCAGGTGCATCAATAGTAATGGTTGTAGAAGATTTACCTTGTTCGTTATAATTATTGTCACCTTCATAAAGAACTTCTACCTCTACATTATAAGATGGGCTTTCATTTGTTCTATATTGCTGATATGTATAAGTTTTTGAATTATAACCTGCAGGTGCTTCTTCCCAGTCTGTCCATGAGCTGTTTACATCACCAAAATTCCACCTGTATTTAAGAGAGCCTTGTGCTGTATCATCTTTAAGTGTTGTGTATATATAACAATTCCATGTTAAATGGTCAACACTTCCACCTAATTCACATGCCAGCTTACCTACATTTAATATATTAGATATAGATACAGTTTCTTCACCTGTAATAGGGTTTTCTAAATTATTTGAAGTGCCTGTAACTTTAATAGTCTGCTCTTTTCCATCATTTTCATTATATACACATGTTTTTGGCTCCGCACCATTTGTTTTTGTATAGCTTTCGTCATTGCCACACTGCCATTCAAAATTCATAGGTATATTTACTTCTTCACCGTCAAGGGAAAGCTCTGGATAACAAGTTACAGTTAGACCTTGTGAAGAACAAATAAGATTAATCTGCGGATTTGGAATATCTATATCTACTGTTGCTTTACTTGTTAAACCTGTGGTAGTTTCTGCAACAACCTGTGCTGTATATTTTTTACCAAATTTGTCATATGTATAGCTGCCTACATTACTTCTTGAAGTAACTGTTGATGTAGATGTAATATCATACTGCCACTTATATATAACATCTTCTGGTGCAATACCTGAAAATTCTAAAGGTGTATAAAATGAATAACGCAATGGATTTTCTTTATTTTTTTCTGCATAAAGATAAGAATTAGATGCCTCAATAGACTGTTTTTCTAACACAACTGATGTATTAAAATTATAATTAACAGGTGTTCCATCTGATGCTGTGCCAGTTATTGTAACAGAAACATCATATGTTCCAGCACCTTGATAAGTATGCACAGGTGTTCTTCCTTCGCCTGTTGCGCCATCTCCAAAAGTCCACTTATATAGCGCATTACCAGGTATCAAAAGCCCATCATCATTAACGGAAAAGTTAACTGTATAAATACTAATTTTAGTTAATATTTTATCAGATAGTGAACTACCGCCTGAACTATTTTCACCAAGAAGATTCTCTCCCCCATCTTGCACTGCATTACAGCTGATAAATACCATAGGTACTGCCAGCAGTGTAACGATTAACTTAATAAATTTTCCCATAATAATTCTCCTTTTATATATTACTATTCACTTTATTAACATATTTTATTTCACAATGCAAGTATTTTTTTAAAAACCCTTAACAGTTAATGCTTTATCTTATTTTTTAAAATAATTTCTAAATTTTACAAAATTACTATTATTTTAGTATGATATATAAAATATTAAAATATATACTTGCATAAAAAATTATATAAAATCAAAAGTATATATTTATTTTTTAAATTTTTGTGTAAAAATTTTGTTTATTTAATATTATTTTGATTTATTTTTTTTATATATTATATAATTGTAAATACAAATAATATATAATTTATATATTTATTTAATTTATTAAGAGGTGTCTTGATGAAAAAATTGCTTTATTTTCTAGTTTTATTTCTATTTTTCAGCAGTTTTGCTGAAAAAACTTATGCTCAGCAGAGAGAAAGTTATAATGGTGCTGACAGCCGCTCATGGCTAAGTGATGAGTATAAACGGGAACTGCCATACGGTATTACTGCTGGTTTATTTGTTTATTATGATGCAGTTATTCCCGGAAGAGGTGGCAAAACTATTGAGGCTGGAGTAGAAACTCTTGGAGTAAAATATCCAGTAAATCATGGGGGGGGGCTTGCTTTTAATGGAAAAATCAATCTTAAAAGATGGCTTGCAGTAGGGCTTGATTTATCTATCAGCGGTTCTCCTGAAACAGATATTACAAATATTGTTTATACAGGACAAACTGGTATTACAGGAAAATACACTCGCAGTATGTCACTTTTTACTTTCAGCCCTTCTATTATTTTTCAATATGAAACAAAAAGAGGTGAATCAGGTTTTGTTCCATGGGCTGGTTTAGGTTTTACTCTTTATTCAAATAAAATAACTGAAAAAGATACTACTTCTGGAACTGAAATAACAACAGAAGACTTAAATAATGGATTAGGTTTCTTATTTCAAGCAGGGTTAAGGTATAATTTTAAAAATAATTTATATGCTGGTGCAAGATTAGACTATATTCTTATGCAGCAAAATTCAGCTACTACAAACATTAACGCACATAATCCAGTGCTTAATAATGTTAAAGTTGGTATAGAAGCAGGTTACAGGTTTTAAGTAATTTATATTTTCTTCTGTTTATATATAATAATACCCCAGCTTAATTTGATTAAACTGGGGTATTTTTTTATTTTATATTTCCATCATTTGAGCTTAATACTGGCATATTAAGTTTTCTTTTCGTAAATGATACTGCAATTAATGCAATATGCAGTGCAGCCATTACATATAAAAATGCAGGCACTGGCACTGGCTCACCTGATGCATAGGAGTGCATACCTGCTAAATAGAAGTTTACACCAAAATATGTCATAAGCACAGTATAAAAACCTAGTGTACTTAATACACTAAATACATAAGGTTTGTTAAACCTGTTAATAAGCCTTACATGGAGTATTATTGTATATGCTACAACAGTAATAAGCGACCATGTTTCTTTAGGGTCCCAGCCCCAGTATCTGCCCCAGCTTTCATTTGCCCATACACCGCCTAAAAATGTGCCTACTGTAAGCAGGCCTAATCCTAAAATCATACTTATTTCATTAATGCAGTGCACATTTATTATACTCTTATCAATATGTGCTCTTTTTGGGCTTCTTAAAATAAAAAGCACCATACTTATAATGCCTAATACAAAGCATAAGCCAAAAAAGCTGTAGCTTGCTACAATAACTGATACATGAATATTCAGCCAGTATGATTTTAATACGGGAACTAATGTACCAATCTGAGGGTCCATAAATCCAAGATTTGCAACAAATAAAGTAATACCTGCCACAAAGTTAGTAGCTGCTATTGCTAAAAGCGACCTTTGGAAAAATAAAAGACCAGCTAAAGCACCAGCCCATGCTATATATATCATAGATTCATAAGCATTACTCCACGGCGCATAGCCTGCAATATACCACCTGCCTGCAAGGGCTAATGTATGCAGAATAACAAGTATAATCGTAAATATAAAAAATATTTTACCTGCTGTTTTATTAACTGCCTTGTTTTTTATAATAGCAGTCATTACAAAAATAAACATTATAATACCTAATAAAATATAAACCATAGTTAAATTTTTAAAAGGATTATATTTATTCATCATAATTTCAACGCTTATACGGCTGTCTGCAGGTATAAGATTTGCTCCATTTGTTTTTTGGCAGCTTATAAGCATATCCACAGCTTTATCAGCATCAAGCCAGTTATTTTGGCTTAAACCTTTATCTACACCATCAAAAAATAGTTTTAATAAATCCTGTATTTTTAATACATTTTCTTTATCAAAAGATGAGATAGCAGCTGCTGGTGATAAAAAGCCAGTAGTTTTGCCTGTAATATCTGGAAAAACTACAAACATTTGGCCTGTATAAACATAATAAGCAAGCCCCACTTTTTCATCAAACTTAATTAACTCTTTATCAAACTTATTTCTATGAGCTGGATTTTTTTGGTATGCCTGCTCCATATAAGTTTTTAATTTATATTCTCCCTGATTATTAAAAGCATCTGCAAATGATACATATTTTTCGTCTAACGGTATGCCAAGTATTTGTTTTAACTCATCAGATTTAACTGGAAACATTTTAAGATATTTAAAATAATCGCTGTATATCATCATTCCAAGAAATATTTCAATATGGTTCATTCCTTGAAAATCATCTTTTCTAATTAATTTATGCATCAAGTCAAAAGCAAGTGTATCAAGTGGCTTAATACGGCCTTGTGTATCCTGCACAAGTATTCTGCCTGCTTTTTCTGAATTACTCTGCCATTTATCTGATATATTTTTTACAAGATTATCTACATCTGCCTGAGCTGGTGCAGATACAGTATGGCTGTTTGATGAATTATCCTGCTCCTGTGCATAAATATTTGATGCAGAAAGCAAAATAAATGATGAAAATGCTATAAAATAAACATAAATCTTTTGTTTACTTATATATCGGCTTAATTTCCATACTCTGCTTCCTTTACCAAAAAAAGATAAAATAAAACCAACGGTTAATAAAAAGTAACCAATATATGTTGGTATTTTACCCGGGTCTTTATTTACACTAAAAATTGTGCCTTTTTCATCTGGGTCATAAGATGACTGAAAAAATCTATATCCTTTATAATCTAATACATTATTCATAAATATCTCATATTCAAAGCTGGAATTATCCTTATAATCTGTAACTTGTATTTTTGATTTATAAGAAGAAGGGCTTTTAGAGCCGGGATACCTTGTTAAAATAAAATCTTGTAAATACATTTCAAAAGGAACTTCTATCTCTGCAGGGCCCCATACAAACTGGAAATACATTCCACCTAATTCAAATGTTTCTCCAAGATTTGCATCAAGATAACTTTGTGGTAAATTTATATTTTTACTTTTTCCATTATATGTTACATCAAGATTAATATATGCTGGCCTATCCTTTGTCCCTTGTGTGTATGACTTATATTTTACTTCTAAATTTGAATCATTTAACGGGAATGTTTTGTGAAAATTTGTCTGTGTAACACGGTTATATCTTACTGGGAAATTAGTATAGTAAACATCTTCTCCCACAATAACACGGATATTAAGATAATCACTATCTGTTAGTATTACATTAGTAGAATTACCTTCCCTAATATGCACAATACCTTCAAAGCCATAAAACCTTGTTAATGCTGCACCTAATAAAATCACAATAAAAGACAGGTGCAGGATTATGCTGAAATATTTTTTTGATTTCCATACCTTTCTATATACAAAAACTGCGATAAGATTAAGCAGCAAAAGAAGATGCACAATATTAAATAAAGTTGTGCGGTAAATCATATCCTGAGCTGCCTGAGTGCCGTATGATGCATCTGCCTCTATAAATGTAGCAACTGCACATAGTATGGCATAAACAGCTAACAACACAATTGTTGTATATATTGAGCAAAACATTTTAATAAATTTCATAAAATTTTAACTCCTGTATTTTGCAATAAGTTATACAAATTAAATTTGATAAAGTTCTAATAAATTTAATCTGTAATAAACCTTTTGATATCATACTTTTATAAACATAGTAAAGTTTTTTGTAAAAAATTTTCAATTACAACACAAAAAATCTATTTTTATTATATTTTATGATAATCACCAATAATTTGTTTCTTTCTTAATATCTCTTGTTCTACTGATGTTTTATATTCTTTACTTAGTAACGATTTATTTTTTTCATAAATTTTATTTAATATTTTATACCTTATATATTCTATATGCTTAATAGTGGCACTTAAACTGTTTTCTTCAACAGCTCTTTTTATAATCAGCTTTTTTTCTAAGTATCCTATCTTATATTTTAAGGCAAACCTTATAGATATTTCATAATCTTCACATACTCTTAAATCTTCATTAAAATATCCAGCCTCATCAAAAACTGACTTATGCACCATTAAAGAAGATGGGCTTATTCTGCATTTATCAAGTATTTTATTAAAAATATAACCACCATACCGCTTATTACTTTTTCCCTGATTTACCCACCTGTCTTTTCTATACCAAAATTCATCAGTATGGCTTATATATAAATTATTTTCAGTCATATATTTTAACTGATATTCAAGTTTTTTTGGAAGAAATAAGTCATCTGAATCTAAAAAGGCAATATATTCACCTTTTGCTGCTTTTATGCCTGTATTTCTAGCAAAGCTGACACCTTTATTTTCATTTAATTTTATCAGGCGGATATGGTGCATATAATTTTTAAGATATGAAGCCATATCAAAAGAAGAGCCGTCATCAATAACAATTATCTCTGACGGCTTAAATGATTGTATTAACACACTTTCTACTGCATCTCTGATTGAAAAAGTCCTGTTGTAAACAGGTATAATTACAGATACAGTATGCATATATTTATATTTTATGAACTCTATTAACTAGGTTTGAAAAAACTAAAATTGTGTTTGTACTTGCCACTCCCGGCAGCTCTCTTAATTTACGAATAATACCTGCAAGTGTATTTGTATTTTTAGTTATTACTTTTAAAAGCAGTGTAAAATCACCAGTAACATGGTAACATTCAACTATATCTTCATCTACATTTTTAAAAATATTTTCAAAATCATCAATATATACAGGGTTATCCATAACAACACCAACAAAAGCAACCATGTCAAAACCCATTTTACGATAGTCTACTCTTGCAGTATAGTCATAAATTATACCGTCACTTTCCATTTTCTTTATTCTGTCAATAACGGAAGGTGGTTTCATACCAACTTCTTTGGCAATATCAGTATATGATATTCTGCCGTTTTCTATAAGCATATTTAAAATTTGAACATCTATAGAATCAAGAGCCATATTTCACCTCGCTTTTCAAACCAATAATATATATAAACCAAATTATATTATATTTCAAGTTAATAGTTAATTTTTTTTGTATAATTTTATGTTTTTCCATAAAAATTAATCTTTTATATAATATTTTATCATTTTTGTATTTTTTATTTATAAAAAAATATGGTTAATATAATTATAATTCTTGATTTTAGCTGAGAAAAATATTATCAATATAAAGTTGCGAGGTGAATATATGAATATAGTAATGAAAACAGAATTTCCTGATTTAAAACTTATAGGCAGAGGAAAAGTAAGAGATATTTACGATTTAGATGATAAATTATTAATAGTTTCAACAGACAGATTATCTGCTTTTGATGTAATCCTTCCAGAAGGTATAGAAGGTAAAGGAAAAGTTTTAACAGAGCTTTCA
The DNA here is from genome assembly GCA_944323205.1 of uncultured Mucispirillum sp. Classification (GTDB taxonomy): domain Bacteria; phylum Chrysiogenota; class Deferribacteres; order Deferribacterales; family Mucispirillaceae; genus Mucispirillum. Next base: position 37,009 of record CALURO010000003.1, read on the forward strand.
AAATTCTGGTTTGATAAAACTTCTCATATTATAAAAAACCATCTTATTACTACTAAAATAGAAGAAATGCCTGAAAATGTCCATAAATATAAAGATATACTTGATGGCAGAAGTATGCTTGTAAAAAAAGCTAAACCACTTTTAGCAGAATGTGTTGTTCGTGGCTATATTACAGGCTCAGGTATGAAGGATTATTTAAAAACAGGTGCAGTATGTGGTATAAAGCTGCCTGCAGGATTAAAAGAGGCAGATAAACTTCCAAATCCTATTTTTACACCATCTACAAAAGCTGATGTTGGCCACGACGAAAGTATATCATATGAAAAAATGTGTGATATTGTAGGCAAAGAATATGCTGAAAAAATGCGTGATTATACTATAAAAATATATACATTTGCAGCAGATTATGCACTTAAAAAAGATATTATTATAGCAGATACAAAATTAGAATTTGGGCTTTATGATGGAGAAGTAATATTAATAGATGAAGTATTAACACCTGATTCATCTCGTTTTTGGTTTGCAGATAAATATAAACCAGGTCAGCTGCAGGATAGTATGGATAAACAGATTGTCCGTAACTATCTTGAAACTCTTGACTGGGATAAAAAGGCTCCGGGACCTGTTCTGCCAGAAAATATATCAAAAGAAACTTCTAAAAGATATAGAGAAATTGCTGAGCTTTTAACAGCAGAATAATATATATACTGAACTTAATATATTTTAAGTTCAGCACTTTTTTATAATAACAGGTTGGTACTTTATTCTACCTTTTTATGTTTTGAAGTTATTGATGTGAGGTTTTATATAAATGAATGATTTATCAGTAAAAGAAAATCTTCTTGAACTACTTAGTAAGTCTGGCTTAAAAATATATGGTGCTGTGATTAATAAAAGTGCAGAAGAAAACAGTAATAATAAAAAAGCAGGCGAAGAAGATAATACTGAAAATACAGAGCCTGCAGTAATAACTGGCAAAGATATAAAAATATATCCACATTATCATAATAATTTTGGTTTTTTCCATGCTGTTATAGATAATATACAGTTTATAATATTAAAGGGGCAGTATTCTGATAATATAAGAAATATATATGGAAGACATGATTTAAATAATGCAGAAATCAATACACTTCTTGATACAATTTTTAAAGCAGAGAGAGTTGCAAAGAGTCCTCTTGAAATGGATATATTCTTAACCGATGATGACTGTTTTATAAAAAATGCTGTAAAAGTTAGAGAAACATTTAAAGATGATATGAGAGATTACACAATACCAAGACCGCTTTCAGCTTCTGAATATAGTGAAAGTAAATCTAGAATATATGATGAAGAGATTATACTATCAAGCGGATATTTTGCTTCTTTTTATCCACAGGTATGTTCTCATTTTACCGCATCTCTTTTTAATGATATGCTTGATATATTAAATCCACTTTTTGTTTCATGCAATCTTAAAACATCATCGCCGTCAGTTGTAGTAGTTGACGGCAGAATATATATAAATATGACAGCATTTGAGAAAATGATGCATACTATCGGTCTTAATAAGTCATTATACAGGCGTGTATTTTCTCCAAACCTGTTTTTAAAAATGGGTATATCTAAACTAGAGAAATTAAACCGCTCTTTTTTCCCTGTTACATTTGATGAAATAGACGAAATATTAAAAGAGCTTAAAAATTCAGTATCAAAAATAAGTATTAATAATATTGCTGAAAAAAGTTTCTATGACCTGCCTGTTCAGTTTGCTATTATATATGAATATATAACTATTGAATTTATAAATAATTTATCAGTGATGCTTAAAAAATTCCCTAATATATCACTTGTATTAAATGTCGTATATAAAACTAGAGAAAATTCTATTTTTTATAAAAATGATGAGATGATAATGCCTGATTATCTTGATTTTTCATCTAATATATCTTCAGTTTCTTTTAATATGGAAAAAAACACTGATAAATTAAAAACATATTTAAAAAACCTGCCATTTTTTACTAGAAAATCTAAACTAAAAAAGGCAGTAAATAATATGCATAAGCTGTTAGATATGCGAGATGAGCTTTACTTAACTGCGTCTTCTTTTATAATTAATACTCAGAAAGCACTTTTAAAAGCAGGTGAGCTTGGTGTTACGAAAGGTAAGCTGGATAATAAAGAAGATATTTTCCTGCTAGACCATGATGAAATCCGCAGACTATATCATGATACACTGTTTGGTGAAACAAAAGAGATTGTATATTTTAGAAAATGGCGAAATAAAAGATATGCTGCTCAGCTTATGCCGCCAGAAATATATGCTTATGATTTATCTGACACTGCCCATATTGCAGAAGATATGATAATAAGATATAAAGATACAGAGGCTTTTAAAGTTTATGGATTAAACAGAATAAACTGTGCAGGTAAAGTGGAAACTGATTTATCACTTGATGATTATTCTGATAAAATAATATCTGCATATAATCTGCCGTTTACTAAGCTGAAAAATTATAAAAATGCAAAAGGCATGATTTTAGAAAATGTTACACCGCTTTCTTATGCCTGTGAATTTGCAGTGCTGAATAATATTCCTTTATGGACTGGTGTAAGATTTGCACCGCTGTTTTTAAAAAATATTGAAGTGGAAAAAAATACACTTTTTCAGGTAGATGATGAATAAAAAGATATTCTTTTTATTTGTTATATTATTAATATCTTTTAACAGTTATGCATCTAACGCTTTATATAAGCCTTATGAGGGGCTTGATATAAAATACAGATGGCTTGATACTGTAAATTATGATACACATACCATAGAAGTATCAGGGCTTCATACAAGCACGCCTCATCAGTTTGGATATGAATTTAAACAGGTGTTAGGCCAGGATATATTATCTCATATAGGCTTAACTTATGGATATAAAGCAGGCAGTCACTGGGCAGGTTTTGGTATAACTTCTGCCAGCGACAAGCCATTTACTTCGCTTAATTTGATAGATTTTGATGTTTTTTATGCTTTTAGAATATTTCAGCATGTTACAGAATATGAAAATATAAAGGGAAAAGCACTGCCTTATTATTCAAGGCTTTATCTAGGTGTAGAATATTCTACAAGCAGGGATTTTTTAGACGGCTACCCACTTCCTGTTATAAGATATGAGTATAATAAGCCCGGTGTTAATGTTATATTTGGTCTTCCTTTAACTTACTTTAAGGTAGATTTTTTAAAATTTTCATCAATTGAGTTTGAATATGTTCCAGTTATTGATGTATTTTTTTCACTTAATCTTGGGGTAAATAAAAGTAATATTTTCCAGTTTCAGTTTGAAATGGAAAATGATATGTATAAACTTTCAAATCTTATAAAAGATGTATATTACAGTGAACAGGAAAAGTATTATGTAGATAGAATTGCTGCCCGCTTTAGATACAGTCTTACAATAAAGGATATAGTTAGATTAAGTCCTTATGTGGAGTTTATAATAGACGGCCATAATTATGTATCAAAACAGGTGCAGTTATTTAACACTGGCAGCACAGGTATAGGATATTCTGCAGGAATAGATATTTCTGCTTTTTTTTAATGGAGAATAATATGTCTAATAATAAAAATGAATCATGGCAGCATATATTTGATGAAATTAAAGAAAAAGTTACTGATGATGAAGTTTTAAAATGGATTAAAGATTTAAATATTATATCAATAGAAGCAAATACTATTTCACTTGAAGCACCTAATAAATATATAAAAATGTGGGTGGAAGACCATTATTTAGATTATCTTAAAGAACTTTTAAAAAATGTATTTCATATTATAGATGCAAATATAAAAATCACATTAAAAGGCAGCAGAGAAACAGAAAAAGATAAATCAGGCAGTTTAATTGAAGATAAAGAAAATAATCAGAGTTACAGTAATGATTATTATAGTGTTCCTTTAAACAAGCAGTATACATTTGAAACATTTGTTGCAGGTAAATCTAACAGGTTTGCTTATGCTGCATGTATGAATGCTGCTAAAGGTTTTGAAAGGTTAAATAACCCTATTTATATTCATGGTGATGTTGGTCTTGGTAAAACTCACCTTATGCATGCAGTAGGCAACTATATGCGTGTTAATTTCCCTAAGAAAAATGTGCTGTGTGTTACTGGCGAGCTTTATTTAAGGGAGTTTTTAAACTCTTTAAAAACAAACCGTTTAAGTGAATTTAATATAAAATATGAAGCTGCTGATGTTCTGCTTTTTGATGATGTGCAGTTTATTTCAAGAGGCGAAGCTACAATGGAAGAGTTTTTCTTTCTTTTTTCAAAACTTTACAGTAATGATAAGCAGATAATTTTAACTTCCAACTCACTGCCTGATGATATAATTAATTTAGACAGGCGTCTTTCAAGCCGTTTTCAAAGCGGTTTAATTGTAGAAATAGGCACACCTTCAGTTGATGAAAAAACAGCTATTATAGAAAACTATTTAAAAATAAATAAATACTATATAAGTGATGAAGTAATTAAGTTTGTAGCTGAAAATATAAAATCTGACAGCACAAGGGATTTACTTGGTGTAATTAATACTATAGTAGTTAAAGGAAAGCTTTATAATATAGAAGTAACTATTGATTATATACAAAACGAGCTTAAAAACTTTTTTCTGCAAAGAGACAGGGTGTTATCCCCTAATGAGATAATCCAAATAGTATGTGACTATTATAAAATAAAACCTATAGATATGCAGTCAAAAAGCAGAGCAGTAAACATTGTTATACCACGAAATATGGCTATATATCTTATTTATAAAAATACACCATCATCTTTAGCTTCTATTGGTGCAATATTTAAAAGAGACCACTCAACAATAAAAAACTCAATAAATAAAATAGATAAAGAAATAGCAGCTAATAATGACTATACAGTTAATACATTAAAAGAACTTTCAAATAGAATGAAACTTTTTCAAAGATAGTTAAAATATTATTAAAAAGTTATCCACAGGTTATTATAATATAATTATTTTATTTATTAATAATTTATAAAGTTATTAAAGTTATTACCATTAATAATATTTATAATATAGGTAATTAATTTGTAATATTTTTGGAAAATTAAAAGAAATTTAAATAAAATCCTTGAAATTTTATAATATTTTTTTTAAAATCTTAGTTTAGAATAACAATTTAATATTGCTAAAATTTGTTATAAAATATATAATTTTTAATACTTGTTTGAGATATCCACATCTCAACAACAATAACAAACTTTTATATATAAACAAAGTAATTTTTAGCTTATAACTAATGAGGTAATTATGCATTTTTCAGTTATTAAAGAAGACATATTAAAATACTTACAGTATGCCAATAGTTTTACTAATCCAAGAGGTTTAAACGATATTCTTCAAAATATATACATAGAAGCAGAAAATAATATGGTAAATATTAAAGCAACAAATTACCAGATGGGTTTTTCATGTAATTTTGAAGTTAATAATATAGAACAGGAAGGTAGAATTACTGTAAGCTGCAGAAAGCTTTTAGATATTATAAAAGAATTACCAGATGGAGCATTAATAGATTTTCAATATGATGATACAAGATTAAATGTAATATGCGGAAAATCTAAATTTAAACTTTCCACTATACCATCAGAAAATTTCCCATCTATGGGAGAGATTATACCAGAGTATTTTCTTAAAATAAATTCATCTGATTTAATTACATTATTAAAAAGAACAGTATTTTGTATATTAAATGATTCTCAAAAGCTGGAATATACTGGTGCACAGTTTACTGTAAACAGAGATATTTTAGAAATATCAGCAACAGGAATGCAGAGGGTAGCAACAGCGTCTGTTAAGTTTGATACAGAATATTCAAATGATTTTACAGTAAATATTCCTAAAAAAACTGTTTCAGAGATTATCAGAGTATTTGAAAACAAAGGATTAATAGAAATAGAAACAGACAGAAGACAGATTTCTTTTAAATCTGATAATATTACTGTTTATTCTAAATTAATAGAAAAATTTGTTAAAAATATAGAAAGACTTTTTGCAGCTGATAAATATCCTATAAAAGCTAAAATAAACAGGAAATTATTTATAGAAGCATCTAAAAGGGTTTCAGCTATTACAAGTGAAGAAACACCGGGTATTATATTAGAATTTAATAACTCCACACTTAAGATGTCAAGCCTTGAAACAATATATGGTGAAGGCTCTGAAATGATTGATATTTTAGAATTTAATTCAGAACCTTTTGAAATAATATTAAATGCAAGGCATGTAAATGAAATACTAAATAATATTGAAACAGAAGATTTTACACTTGAAATGAGTGACAGGCGTTCACCTGTCTTAATCACTCCAAATGATAATAACTACAGATATTTAGTTGTGCCTATATCTATTGATAAAGTATAATAAATGTATGCATCAAATTTAAAACTTATAAATTTAAGAAACCATACTAACTCTTTTTATGAGCTTAGTATGGAAACTTTATTTATAGGTGAAAACGGTTCAGGTAAAACTACAATACTTGAAGCGATATATATATTACTTGGTCTTAAAAGTTTTAAAAAACAGGCTTTATCATCAGCTGTTACTTTTAATGAGGAATTTTTCAGAATAGAAAGTGAAATAAAAGAAGGCCAGCTTATAAGTGATGCAGTATGTATATTTAAAAATAAAAGAATAACGACGGTTAATGGTGAAGATATAAATGATATTGCAGATTATGTATATAATCATCCTGTAGCATGTTACACACCTGAGATGCTTGGAATATTATCAAAAGACCAGCAGGACAGGCGTAATTTTATAGACCGTTTCATTTTTTACTATGATAAAGAACATATATATGATATAAAGCACTATAACAGACTTTTATCGCAAAAGCAGGCAGAATTTGATAAAGAATCATCTGATTTTATATATTTAGATGTATTAAACGAAAAAATAGTATATCTTTCAAATAAAATATCCAGTAAGCGGGTTAAAATTATTGATGAGGTTAATAAAAGTCTAAAAGAATTATATAACAGTTTAGATTTCACTATGGAAAATGTTTTTATAAGTTATTCCAGTAATATTTCAGATATATCTTTATTAAATAAAGAAAAATTTATAAAAAAGTCATTATACGGCATCCATCGTGATAAAATAGAAATGTGTCTAAATGACAAAATTATAGAAAAATTTTCATCAACTGGTCAGAAAAAAACATTTATACTGTTATGTTTATACAGCTTTATAAAAATTATTGAAGAAAATAGAAAAATAAGTATAATTACTCTTTTAGATGATTTTGAAGCAGCTCTTGACAGAAAACGGGCTGAATTTATAAAAAATATTTTTTCAAATAACAGACAAGTTTTATACACAGGTGTTGATAATACTCGGCTTAATTTTGAAAATGTTATAAATATAAAATAAATATATAAGGGAAGGTTATGTCAGAAAATTACAGTGAAAGTAGTATTAAAGTATTAGAGGGTTTGCAGGCAGTAAGGCAGCGTCCTGGTATGTATATTGGTTCAACTGGAGTTAGAGGACTTCATCATTTAGTATATGAAGTAATAGATAACTCTATAGATGAAGCTATGGCAGGATATTGTAAAAATATTACTGTTACACTTCATGTAGATGGCAGTGTTACAGTTGAAGATGACGGCCGTGGTATACCTGTAGGTATTCACCCTACTGCAAAAGTTTCTACACTGCAGGTAGTTTTAACAGTTTTACATGCTGGCGGTAAATTTGATACTAATTCTTATAAAACATCAGGTGGTCTTCATGGTGTTGGTGTATCAGTTGTTAATGCTTTATCCGAAACTTTAACAGCAGTAGTTCAGCGTGACGGTGGTATATTTACTCAAAGTTTTGAAAGGGGTAAACCAACAGGTGAAGTGCAGAGAACAGGGGACAGCTCTAAAACTGGTACAAAAATCACTTTCAAACCAGACGGTCAGATATTTGAAACATTAGAATTAAACTATGAAACTCTTGCAAAAAGATTTAGAGAGCTTGCATATCTTAACAGTGGCATAAAAATAAAACTTGTAGATGAAAGGTTTGATGTAAGCGAGGAATTTCATGCAGAAGGCGGTATTCCAAGCTTTGTTAAATATATTAATAAAACAAAAAATCTTATTTTTGATGAACCTATATATGTTAAAGGTGAATCAAATAATATTGTAGTTGAGCTTGCTATTGTATATAATGACTCTTATAATGAAAGTATATATTCTTATGTAAATAATATTCATACAGAAGAAGGCGGCACACATGAGGCAGGTTTTAAAGCAGCTTTAACTAAGGCTTTTAACTCTTATGTTACAAAAAACAACCTTGTTAAAGAAAACAACTTATCAGGTGAAGATATAAGAGAAGGAATGTCTGCTGTATTATCTATTAAGATGACTGACCCAGTATTTGAAGGTCAGACAAAAACTAAACTTGGTTCAAATAATGCAAAAACAGCCGTAGAATCAATTGTCAGCCCTGCTTTACAGGATTATATGGAAGAAAACGGTGTTATTGTTAAAAAAATCCTTGAAAAAGCAATGCAGGCATATATGGCAAGGGAGGCTGCAAGGAAAGCAAAAGAATTAACTAGAAGAAAATCAGCACTAGAAAGAGATTCTCTTCCTGGTAAACTTGCAGACTGTCATGAAAAAGACCCAGCAAAAGCTGAAGTGTTTATAGTTGAAGGGGATTCTGCAGGCGGTTCAGCAAAGCAGGGAAGAAATTCAGATTTTCAGGCAATACTTCCACTTCGTGGTAAAATATTAAATGTAGAAAAAGCACGACTTGATAAAATGCTCTCTTCTCAGGAAATTAGAAATATGATTACTGCTTTTGGTGCAGGTATTGGTAAAGATGCATTTAATCCTGAAAAACTGCGATATCATAAAATTATTATTATGACAGACGCAGATGTGGACGGTGCTCATATTGCTACACTGCTTTTAACATTCTTCTTCCGTCATATGAGAGAGTTAATAGAAAGAGGTTATGTATACCTTGCTAACCCGCCTTTATATAAAGTAACTAGAGGTAAATCAAGCAGATTTGTAAAAAACGATGATGAGCTTGAAAACTTTTTACTTGACTCTGCACTTTCTGATTTTACTATGGATAATTTAAAACAGGAAAGGTCTAAACCTTTATTTATACAGCTTTTAAAATATCAGAAACATTTAGATAAGTTAATTAAAAAAGGTTATAACGAAGAAATGGTAGAAACTTTTGCCACATATAAAGATATGGATACAAAACTTTTTGAATCTAAGCAGCAGGTTGAAAAATTAAAATCATATCTTGAGAGCATTAATGCTTTTGAAGACTATAAAAATGCTGAAATAGTGTATAATGAAGAGTTTTCTAAATATTGTATTTCTTTTGAAAAAAAACATGAGAAAATATTTATAGATACTCATCTTGTATTAAGTGGTGATTTTAAAGAGCTTCGCCGTATAGGTTCATATATTTCAGAGATAGGCTCAGCACCTTATAAAATTACTTTAAAAGATAACTCTACAATGGAATTTGATAAACTTTCATCTTTAATTAATTTTGTAGATACAAGGGGCAGAAAAGGGCTTGATATTTCAAGATTTAAAGGTCTTGGTGAAATGAACCCAGAACAGCTTTGGGAGACTACAATGGACCCTGAAAAAAGAAGTCTTTACAAAATCAATATAGAAGATGCAGAAGCAGCTGATGAACTTTTTTCATTACTGATGGGTGATACTGTTGGACCTAGAAGAGAGTTTATTGAAATGAATGCATTAAATGTACGAAACCTTGATATATAGGAATGGTGATAATAAATGAGTGATATGTTAGATAAAAATATTCAAGATGTAAGTATAGAAGATACTCTTAAAAACAGCTACTTAGATTATGCAATGAGTGTTATTGCAGGAAGGGCACTGCCAGATGTGAGGGACGGTTTAAAACCTGTTCACAGGCGTGTTCTGTTTACAATGAATGAAATGGGTGTGCAGTATAATAAACCTAATAAGAAATCTGCCCGTATAGTTGGGGATACTATGGGTAAGCTCCACCCACATGGTGATAGTGCTATTTATGATGCGCTAGTTAGGCTTGCTCAGGATTTCTCTATGCGTTATCCACTAGTTATTGGTCAGGGTAACTTTGGCTCAATAGATGGGGACAGCGCTGCAGCATCGCGTTATACTGAAGCTAGAATGGCAAGAATAAGTGATGAACTTATGGCAGATATTGACTGTAACACAGTAGATTTTATGCCAAACTATGACGGCTCTATGACTGAGCCTACAGTTTTCCCTACTAAAATACCTAACCTTTTAATAAATGGTATTTCTGGTATTGCAGTTGGTATGGCTACAAATATCCCGCCCCATAACTTAACAGAAGTTATGGATGGACTTCTTTATATGATAGATGAAGAAAACTATACAGAAGAAGGTTTATTTAATATTATTAAAGGTCCAGATTTCCCTACAAGCGGTATTATTATGGGAAAAGGGGATATTATTAATGCTTATAAAACTGGCAGAGCAAGTATAAAAATAAGAGCAAGGGCTGAAATAGTAGAAGTTAAGGGCGGTAAAGAACAGATAGTTATTACAGAAATACCTTATCAGGTGAATAAATCTGTGCTTGTTGAAAAAATAGCAGAACTTGTTAATGAGAAAAAAATACCGGGTATTACTGATATTAGAGATGTATCAAGTATGAAAGGTATTAAAATATTAATAGATGTTAAAAAAGGTGAGTCGGCAGAAGTTATATTAAACAGACTTTACAAATTTACTGCATTAGAATCTTCTTTTGGTTTTAATATGGTTGCTCTTGTTGGTGGCAGACCGCAGCTTTTATCTCTTGAAAATATATTAACAGAATTTTTAAACCACAGAATAGAAGTTGTTACTAGAAGAACACGCTATAAACTTATGAAAGCAGAAGAAAGAATGCACATAGTTGAAGGTTTAAGAATAGCTGTTCAAAATATTGATGAAGTAGTTAAAATAATTAAAGAATCAAAAGATACACCTACTGCTAAAAAAGCATTAATGGACAGGTTTGATTTATCAGAAGTGCAGTCTCAGGCAATACTTGATATGCGTCTTGCTAAAATTACAGGGCTTGAAATTGATAAATTAAATGAAGAATATGAACAGCTTAAAAAAGATATAGAATATTATAACTCTATACTTAATTCTAAATCAAAACTTATGAGTGTTATTAGAGAAGAAATAGTTGATATTAAAACAAGATACGGCGATGAAAGAAAAACAGAAATTGCTGACAGTATTGATGATATTGATTATGAAGATTTAATACCAAATGATGAAATGGTTGTTACAATCACTCATAACGGTTACATTAAAAGAACACTTCTTAATAACTTTACTGCACAAAAAAGAGGCGGTAAAGGTAAAATAGGTGCAGCAAATAAAAGCGAAGATTTTGTTGAAGAAATAATATATACAACAAATAAAAGCCATCTTTTTATATTTACTACTAAAGGTAAAGTGCATTTCTTAAAAGTGTATCAGATACCTGAACAGTCAAGAGATTCTAAAGGCAGACATATTTCTAACCTTTTAACTTTAGATGAAAATGAAAAAATAGCATCATTCTTAACACTGCCTGAAAAAGATGAAACAAAATCTATTTTCTTTGCTACTAAATTCGGCGTTGTTAAACGAGTTAAAACTATTGAATTTAAAAGCGGCAGAAGCGGTATTATTGCACTTAACTTAAAAGATAATGACGAAATTGTTACTACATTATTAACTGGAGATAATGATAAAGTATTCCTTGCTACAAGGGACGGCAAAACTATTCAGTTTAGTGTAGAAGATGTGCGACCTATGGGCAGGACTGCTACAGGTGTAAGAGGTATTATGCTTGAAAGAGATGATGTTGTTGTTTCTGCTGAAGTTGTAGAAGAAGACAGTCCGCTTTTAGCTGTAACATCACTTGGCTATGGCAAGGGAACAGATAAAGATGAATACAGGCTCCAGTCTCGCGGTGGTAAGGGCTTAAAACTTATGAAACTTACTTCTAAAACTGGGCTTGTAGTAGGTGTTAGGCAGATACATCAAGATGAAGATGATATTATGCTTATTACTAAAAACGGCAAAACAATAAGGATAGCAGCATCTGAAGTCTCAGTTATAGGCAGAAATACACAAGGCACAAGACTTATGAATACATCAGGTGATGAAATTATATCATTTACTGTTGTTCCAAAAGATGAGAGCGAAAATGAGGGAGAAATGCAGGGGGAAGATAATGGCAGTAATTCTTGATGGTAAAATGTTATCTGCTAAATTTAGAGAAAATCTGAAAAAGGAAACAGCAGAATTAAAAGCTAAAACAGGTAAAATACCGGGTATAGCTGTAATTTTGGCAGGTGATGACCCTGCCAGCAATGTATATGTTAATTCAAAAGAAAAAGCAGCATTAGATGCTGGGTTTTATTCAGTTGTTGAAAGAATAAGCACTGATGTTACTACTGAAGATATACTTGCACTTGTAAATAAATATAATAATGATGATAAAATACATGGAATATTAGTACAGCTTCCCCTCCCAAAAGGCTGCGACGAAAAAAGAATTTTAAGGGCAATAAAACCTGAAAAAGATGTGGACGGTTTTCACCCTTATAATGTAGGGCTTTTAAATATTGGTGAAGACTGCCTTATGCCATGTACACCTTTTGGTGTAATGAATATGATGGCTGATTACGGCATAGAATTAACTGGCAAAAACGCCGTTGTTATTGGCAGAAGTAATATAGTTGGTAAACCTGTTGCTGCTATGCTTACTAAAGCTAATGCAACAGTTACTATATGTCACTCTAAAACAAAAGATTTGGCATCAGTATGTGCAAATGCTGATATTTTAGTGGCAGCTATCGGTAAACCTAAATTTGTTACAAAAGAATTTGTTAAAGATGGTGCAGTTGTCATAGATGTAGGTATAAACAGGGTGGACGGCAAACTCTGCGGCGATGTTGATTTTGAAGATGTAAAAGATAAATGCTCTTATATTACACCTGTTCCCGGCGGTGTTGGTCCTATGACTATTACTACACTTATGCAGAATACTTTAAAAGCATTTAAAATGATTGAGAGTTTATAGTGATTAATATTGATACTATTGCTGCTCCTATTACACCACTTGTTACAAGTCCCGTTATTACAATTCGTATTTCAGGAAGTAATGCATTAAAAGTTTACTCTTTAATGGAAAAGGGTGGCAGAAGTATCAATACAGCCGATATTAAGCCAAACTATGTGAGTCTTTACCGTTTTAATATTGAAAAAGAGAATCTTCATGATGATGTTTTAGCAGTTTATTTTAAGGCTCCCCATTCTTTTACTGGGGAAGATGTGGTAGAAATATCATTTCATGGAAATCCTGTGCTTGTTAATGCTGCACTTTCTGCAATCTATTCATTAAATATAAGACATGCAGAAGGCGGCGAATTTTCTAAGCGTGCTTTTTTAAACGGCAAAATAGATTTAACTCAGGCAGAGTCTATTCAGGAATTAATCTCTGCAAAATCTATAGAAGGTGTTAATTCTGCCTATAATCAGCTGCAGGGTTCTTTAAAACATGAGCTTGACAGTATAAAAGATAAGCTTTTAAAAATGAAAGCTGTAATGGAAGCAAAAATAGATTTTCCAGATGAAGATACTGTTGATGAAGAACTGCCTGTTTTAAAGCAGGACTGCGAAAATATTTTATCAGTTATTAATAAACTTATTTTATCATATAAAAGCTATAGAAACGCAAACCGCGGATTAGAAATAGTTATTGCAGGAAAACCAAATGTTGGTAAGTCTTCTTTAATGAATGCTTTTTTAAGGGAAGAGAGAGCTATTGTTTCAAATATCCCGGGTACAACAAGAGATTTCATAAAGGAAAGTTTATATATTGGGGGTGTTCCTGTTCATTTAACAGATACAGCAGGTATCCGTCTATCAGATGAAAATATAGAGCAGATAGGGATAGATAGAAGCAGACAGAAAATAGGAGTGGCAGATATTGTTCTTTTAATGCTTGATGTATCAAGCCCCCTAACTGAAGAAGATTATAATATTTTAAAAGAAACTAAAAACTCTAACCGTATAATTATTGGCAATAAGCTGGATATTGCAGATAATAAATCTTATGATAAGGCAGATATATATATTTCAGCAAAAACTGGTATAAATATAGAAAAGCTGGTAGATATACTAAGAGAAAAAACAAGCATGCATGATAATGAAGTGAAATCTAATGCGGCAGCTGTTACAGAAAGACACCATACTATACTAATAGAGATAAAAGAAATTATTGAAAAAATAAACTCTTCTCTTGGTATTTATCCTATTGATATGCTTTGTATTGATTTAGAAAAAGCAATAAATCTGCTTTCAGAAATAACAGGTGATAATTATACAGAGAAAGTGCTTGATATAGTATTTTCATCATTCTGTATAGGCAAATAATTATATTTTTAAAGCCAGCCCAATTGTTCCTGCAAGTATAAGTATCAGCCCTGCAATAGTTTTCTTATTCATTTTTTCATCAAATATAAAATATGAGAGAATTATTGCAATTAATATGCTTAATTTATCTATGGCAGCTACTGCAGAAGTTACACCAGTTTGCAGTGCTTTATAATATAAAAGCCATCCACCACCAGTTGATAGACCTGAAAGTGTTAAAAATACCTATGTTTTTGCATCTATGATAAATATTTGATTATAACTTCCTGCAATAAAAACTATTATAATAGAAAATATCAGCACTACAATAGTTCTTACTGCTACAGCAATATCTGTATTTGTTGTATGCACGCCCTTTTTTAAAAATATTGTTGTAATACCAGCACATACTGCTGATGCTGCTGCATATAATATCCACATTTTTGTATCTTAAAATTGCTTGCATTATCAATAAGTTATATTAATGGTTTCATATTTTGCCCTGTAAGGCGTTTTTGCTGTAATTAATGTGTTATTATATTCTAAAATTGATTATATGGCATATTTTAAAGCAGTTAAATTTCACCTTTTATAGATATTAAGTTTAAATATTTTCCATTATCTGCTTTTAAAAGCTCTGTATCATTTACTGCATAAGGATTATCACAGTTTAGCCAGCTTTGCCATGCTTCATTAAAACATTTCATTTCCTGCACTTTTATTTCTTTTAAATCTTTTATAAGCAGTTTTTTCCAGTAATTTATGCTTTTAAAAAATCTGAAATCATCTTCATTAATATGATATTTTAATTCTTCCGGTATTTTTTCATAATCATTTTTTAGACCGGGTACTGCTGTATATATTTCTCCCTTTTCTTTAAGCAGCGGTTTTATGTTATATTTAAAATAATCTTTATCTAATCCAAAGTAATGGTATGCGTCAACACTTACCACTATATCAAAATAATTTTCAGCAAAGGGTAGCTTTTCTGCATTACAGTTTAGTGGTATTATTCTATTATCTAAATTGTTTTCTTTAAAAAAAATATAATTGTCATTTGCATCTACCCATAAATCTACTGCAAATATTTCTGCATTTTTATATTTTTCTGCTAAATATATTGATGTTAAACCTTTACCGCAGCCTAAATCTAATATTTTAATATCATTTTTATTTTCGTAATCTTTTAAAAGCTCATCTATTATTAAAATACAGTCTGGTCCCATCATTCTTTTTTGTTTTATTTCATTATTAATTATATTTTATCCCTTTTTTTATTTATTTACAATATTATAAATAATTATTTTTGTATATATTTTTATTTATTATTCTACATAGCAGATAAATTCTAAAATTATCCTTTATAATAATATATTATCACTTAATATATTCTTAATGTTTCATGTGAAACATTTTTTTATAAATTAGTTATTTAGTCAAAAAATACCCACCACCAGCACAGACTTACAATATATCTGGTAAAATTGACTATACAGAAAAAACAGTATCTTCTGCAAAAGTGTGCCTTGATGTAAATAATAATGGTTTGTCTCGTGATGAAGTATTGAAAAATATTCAGCAATCTTTGCAGCCTGCTTTAAAGTTGGAACAGGAAAAAAGTAAGTCAATGTCAGTAGAAGAAACTAATGATATAAAAAAATAAGGAAATAGTATTAAGCAGGTAAGGCTTAAATTTTAATTCAATAGTATATTTATTTGATACATAAAAATATCTGCTGTATAACTTGTGGATAAGTTGTGTAGCAGTAAGTAATTAATATCTTTACAAAGTATCAAAAAAAAACTATTATAATCATCAAAAATTTTATAAGGTTTTGATAATGGATTTTCAAAAAAAATATGATGTAATAGTTGTTGGTGCAGGTCATGCAGGCTGTGAAGCATCTCTTGCAGCAGCAAGAATGGGGGCAGATACTTTACTGCTTACTATCTCTATTGATAATATTGCTTTAATGCCATGCAACCCGGCAATAGGTGGTATTGGAAAAGGTAATCTTGTAAAAGATATGGACGCTCTTGGCGGAGAAATGGCAAAAAATATTGATGAAACAGGTATTCAGTTTAGAGTTCTTAATAAAAGAAAAGGCCCAGCAGTATGGTGCAGCAGAGCTCAGGCTGATAAACATTTATATAAAGACAGATTTCAAACAGTAATAATGAATACTCCATCGCTTGATGTAAAGCAGGGGATAGTTACAGAAATATTAGTTGAAAATGGTGCAGTTTGTGGAGTAGAGACTGCATGCGGTCAAACTTTTTTAGGAAGAAAAGTTGTTATTTGTGGCGGAACATTTATTGGTGGAGAAATATTTATAGGTGATAGGGTAATAGAAGCAGGCAGAATGTATGAACCATCAGCAACTGGACTTTCTCTTTCACTTAAAAAAATAGGCTTTAATCCTATAAGACTTAAAACTGATACACCAGCGAGGCTGCATATTGACAGCTTAAATTTTAACGGACTTGAAGAATATGTTAGTGATGATGTAATGATACCTTTTTCTGCAGAAACAAAATCCATTAATCTTCCACAGATAAAATGCTACGGCACACAAACAAATAAAGAAACACATAAAATAATAAGAGAAGCCGCAGAAAAAAGTTTATTTTATAATGGAGCAAGAGAGAGTAATGGCCCTAGATATTGTCCAAGTATGGAAGATAAAGTTTTAAAGTTTCCAGAAAAGGTTTCTCATAAACTTGTTATTGAACCTGAAGGCTTAAATACAAAAGAAGTTCATATAAATGGTTTTTCATGCTCTATACCAGTAGAGGCACAAATCAAAGCATATAGAACAGTTAAGGGAATGGAAAACTGTAAGTTTATCCGCCCAGCTTATGCTATACAGTATGATGCATATCAGCCAACAGGTTTATACCATTCTTATGAAACAAAACTTATAAAAGGTCTGTTTTTTGGCGGTCAGCTTAACGGCACAAGTGGATATGAAGAAGCTGCAGTGCAGGGATTTATGGCAGGCGTAAATGCAGTTCTTTCCCTTGATAATAAAGAGCCATTTGTTTTAGGCAGAAACGAAAGCTATATTGGTGTTTTAACTGATGATTTAGTATTAAAAGGTATTACAGAGCCATATAGAATGTTTACTTCCCGCAGTGAATACAGGCTTTTAACTCGTGAAGATAATGCTGAAGAAAGATTAATAGAGTATGGATATAAACTAGGTCTCATTTCTAAAACAAGGTATGAAAGATATCAGCAGGATATGCAGGAAATAAATAATGAAATAGAAAGGCTTAAAAATACACTTATTAAGAAAACAGCAGAAAATGAAGCATACCTTTCAAAATTTGGCGTGAGTATAAGCCAGTCTTTTAAAGCAGAAGAGTTATTAAAAAGACCACAGTTAAGTTATAATGATATTATCAAATTAATAGGTGGCGGATTAAGTGGAAGAAAGGCAAGTCAGATTGAAATTAAAATAAAATATTCCGGCTATATAGAAAGTATGGAAGAAAGCAACAGTGAAGATATAGAAAGTATAATTATACCAGATGATTTTTCTTATGATAATATTTCAGGATTAAGGCTGGAATATTCTGATAAGCTAAAAAGTGTTAAGCCTAAAACATTAGGGCAGGCTTTAAGGATACCGGGGCTTACAAAAACTGCAATATCTGTTTTGGCTGTTGAAATTTATAAATATAATAAAAGTAGAGATTAAACCATGGAGTAATAGTATGAAAAATAGTAATGATTTAGTATTAAAATATTTAAAACTTTTTGTAATAAGTGCTTTATTGATTTTTATCATTGATAATTTTATTGTGGGAAACTTGTTAAAAGATGGTAAAATTTATGAATATTTAGTTGTAGATATTATACCCTTAATATCTATTTTATTTATGGGTATGACAGGTGAGAATATATTTAAAAAATATGATAAAGGTTTTAATTTATCGTTATATTTTATATTGTCAGCTTTTTTTATATTTATATTTAATTTAGCTTATATTTATATAAGCCCGTTGCTTGAAGCAGGTTATAAAGTTTATGCGCATATAGGTATGATGATATCATTATTTTTTATTGGTATATTTTATATATTTAACAAAAAAACAGAAATAAAAAATAATAACAAGCAAATATTATATGCTAATAATGAAGATGATAATAATACACTATACGAACACAACACAACAAAAAAACTTATTATTGAAATATTTTTTAGTTTTAATAGCGGAACTACTGTTTGCGTGTTTATAATTTTATACGAACAAATTAAAACAGTATATATGTAAGTTATTATTATGTTTCACGTGAAACAAAAAATAATTATGATAGATAAAGAATGTAATTTAAAAATAATGTTTTACTGGCTTACAGATGTATTTATAATGTTAGCTATTATAAATCCAGCTATATCTATAATAAAGTATGAAATATTTAATAATTCTGAAAGACTAAATGGAAAGCATTTAAAATAATTTTCTTTTTCACAATGTCGTTAGTAATAATAACAGGCACACTATCGGCTGTTATAAGAACATATTTTGATACAGGAATGAAATATATTTATTTAATACCATTATTTTTAGTGCTGCTGAATTTTGCATATATTTGGAGTGGAAAAAGCCAGAGAAACAGTTTTGTTTTTTCACTGCTTACTGCATTAACAACAGCAGTTATTCTTAGAAATATTTAAAAAGGAATTATATGTATATGAAATTTAAAAGTTATTTTCAAGGTATAATAATTATACTGATGATGACATTTATAATAGAAATAATGCTGTATGATATATCAGTATTAAATACTGAATGGAGCAGCATATTAAAGGAAGTACTGTTTATAGAAATAATACCTTTTACAATAATATATTTTTATGGATACAAAAAAATATGGGAAAAATTTAAAAGAACTTATTTATTTAGTGTGTTTGTAGTTATGCTTATAATGTATATAATATTTTCAATAAACATTGTACAACAATTATTTTTTAGATTAGCATACAAAAATAGTGAATATATAAACTTTATACTTACACCTTTTATGGAGCTTTTTTATCTAATAAAAACAGATATATTTCAAACAGAATATACACATGCAGGAATCACTTTTGCATTACTAGTAATAATTATACAAGCTGGAAAAAATAAAATAAAAAAAGAAGAAATAAATATATTAGAACCTAAAGAATATTATTCAAAAAGAAATTTAGCAATAAATCAAGGGTTTATATTAGGGCTTATACCGCTTACTGTACAAATAATTGCAGGAAAAGTATTTTAGAATATAAAAAATAAAATAAACATATAGCAGATATTAAGAAAAGATGATATAATATTTTTCTGAATAAAAATTAAAAAAACAAGGTATATATGAAGTTTGAAAAAACATATGATATAATAGTTGTAGGTGGAGGCCATGCAGGCTGTGAAGCAGCACTTTCAGCCAGCAGAATGGGTGCAAAAACTCTGCTTTTAACATCAACAATAGATAGTATTGCACAAATGAGCTGTAATCCGGCAATTGGTGGGCTTGCAAAAGGTAATCTTGTAAAAGATATTGATGCACTAGGTGGTGAAATAGCAAAAAATATTGACGATGCTTGTATTCAGTTTCAAATGCTTAATAGTAAAAAGGGAGCTGCTGCAAAAAGTTCACGAGGTCAGGCTGATAAAAAAATATATATTGGAAGAATGATAAATATATTAATGAGCCAAAGCAGTCTTGAAGTAAAGCAGGGTGAAGTATCTCAGATTTATATAAAAGATAATGAAGTATGTGGCATAGGTAATATATGGGGTGAAAATTTTAAATGTAAAAAAGCAGTTATCTGCACAGGTACATTCCTAAACGGCAAAGTATTCATAGGAGAAACAAGCTACCCTGCAGGAAGAACTTATGAAAAACCTTCAATTGAGCTTTCCAAATCACTAAAAGGGATAGGGTTTACTGCTGTAAGATTAAAAACAGGCACACCGGCAAGAATAGATATTCGTACTATAGATTTCTCTAAACTAGAAGTGTATGAAATGGAAGGTGAGAAAGTGCCATTTTCTTTTGAAAATGAAAGTTTTAAGCTGCCGCAGATTAAATGCTATGCAACATACACTAACGAAGAAACACATAAAATAGTAAAAGAGAATATTTATAGAAGTATATATTATAATTCTACAGATAAAGGAATAGGTCCAAGATACTGTCCAAGTATGGAAGATAAAATCGCAAAATTTCCAGAAAGAACAAGGCACCAGATAATACTAGAAAGAGAAGGTTATAACAGCAGAGAAGTGTATCCTAACGGATTTTCTACATCATTACCAGTTGATGCACAGCTTGCAGCATACAGGACTATAAAAGGGCTTGAAAAATGTGAATTTATCCGCCCAGCTTACGCAATAGAATATGAGGCATTTCAGCCTACAATATTATATCCATCTTATGAAACAAAAATAATAA
The DNA here is from genome assembly GCA_944323205.1 of uncultured Mucispirillum sp. Classification (GTDB taxonomy): domain Bacteria; phylum Chrysiogenota; class Deferribacteres; order Deferribacterales; family Mucispirillaceae; genus Mucispirillum. Next base: position 57,911 of record CALURO010000003.1, read on the forward strand.
AAGGTTTGTATTTTGCAGGGCAGATTAATGGCACAAGCGGCTATGAAGAGGCAGCATGTCAGGGGCTTATGGCAGGTATTAATGCAGTTTTAGCTCTTGATAATAAAGAGCCATTTATACTTGGAAGAAACGAAAGTTATATAGGTGTATTAACTGATGATTTAGTTACAAAAGGGGTAGATGAACCATATAGAATGTTTACTTCTCGGGGAGAATACAGGCTTCATTTAAGGGAAGATAATGCAGAATACAGGTTACTAGAATATGGATATAAATTTAGTCTTATTTCAAAAGAAAGGTATGAAAGATTTTTATCAGAAAAAGAAAGTGTATACAAAGAAGTAGAACGGTTTAAAAAAGAAACAATAAGATTAAAAGAACATAAAGAAAAACTGGAAAAATACCATATATCATTAGACAGGGGTATATCCTGCTATGAGTTTTTAAAAAGACCTGAAACAAATATAGAAATGATTTATGATATGGGGCTTACATCACTTACAGGCAGAGCAGCAAAGCAGGTAGAAACAATAATAAAATATTCTGGATATATCAGTCTGCAGGAAGAGGATATTAAAAAATATAAAACATTAGAGGATAAAAAAATACCTGCTGATTTTGATTACAGCAATATTTCAGGATTAAGAAGAGAATACAGGGAAAAACTTACTAAAATAAAACCAAAAACTCTGGGGCAGGCTTTAAGAATACCGGGAATGAGTATGTCTGCAATATCAATATTAGAGATTGCAATGAATAAAGAGAAGAGAAATAATGGATAAATTAATAAAAACAACAGAAAAAATAGAAAAAAAACTTGAAAAGTTTTATGAATTACATTTAAATTGTCAAATAAACCTAACTGCAATAAAGGAAAAAGAAGAATTTTACTTGAAACATTATTTTGATAGTATATACTATTTCCAGCAGTATGAGTTACCACTGGGTAGTTTAGCAGATATAGGCAGCGGTGGTGGCTTCCCCGGGATAGTGCTTGGCATTTTTTACCCTGATTTAAAAATTACTCTTATTGAAAGTATAGGAAAAAAATGCAGATTTTTAGAAGAAGCAGCAAAAGTATTAGAGCTTAAAAATATTGAAATATTAAATACACGGGCAGAAAATATAAAAGATAAAAGTTTTGATATAATTACCGCAAGGGGAGTGTCCACTGTAAAAGAGCTTTTAAAGAACTCATATCAAATATCAAAACAAAATACTAAATGGGTAATGTATAAAGGTGAAAGGCTGGAGGAAGAATTAAAAGAAGCATTACCTGTAATAGAAAAGCGAGGTTTAAATGTTGAAAAGATTAGGATTGAATCACCAATTACGCGGACTTACTGTATTATTAGCCGTTAGTGCTGTAATAATATTAAATGGTTGTGCTGTAAAAGGACAGCAAAGTAAAACATTCTATCCAGAATATTATGCAGCAAGGCAGCTGCAGAATCAGGATATCGTTAAGTTAAGAGAATTAACAGTTAATCCTGATTTATTTATTGCAGATTCTGCAACACTGCTTTTAGGTTCATATTATTTATACTATGGTGATGAAAATTACGGCAGGCTGCTTATTGATAAAAGCTATAATTCAAAAAACCTTGATGAAGAAATGACTATATTTGGACAGCTGTGGAAAATGGAGTCGCTGCTTAGAGATGGCGAAAAGGGTGCAGCTATTAATATGGCAAATAATGTAAGAGAGATGAGAAGAACACCTGTATATATGCGTGTAATGCAGATATACTGTAACCAGCTTGGTGTACTTGTAACAAACGATGATGAGATAAATACATGTATTGACACAGCAGTAGATGGAAAAGAAAAATTTAAAGAGATAGCAGCAGATACAATAGAAGAACAGCCGCTTCCTATTATGACAGATAATATGACTTATGAAGAATATCTGCAGGCAATAGGCATAGGCGGGGCAGTAGAAAATATGGATACTGTTTCATCAGATGCAGATATGATAGAAGAGATAGATATAAAAGCTGATGCAAAAATCAATTTAGCAGGGGGCGATATATTTGATGATGTGGCAGCAGGTATAATATACGGCATGGGTAAATATAATAATAATTATCAGCTTGAACCGGTATCAGACTTTGCAGCATATGAAGAAAATAAAACAGATATGCTTTTAAGATTAAATAATTATGATTTATTTATAGGCGGCCATAAATCAAACCTTGGGGTAGACTGGTTACAGTTAAGTGAGATTGCAGGCAAATTAAAAATAGTAAAAAATAAATCAAAAGCAGTGATTGTTACTTCAGATTTACATGAAGCACATGGCAGAATAATTGCTGATACATTTAAAAGTGCAGGTAAAGAAGCATTTGTTGTAAAAACATCAGGCAGATATCAAGTAGAGCTGCAGAATATATTACAGGAAGATAAAGAAACTCCTTATGTAATTATCATTATGGCAGATGAAAAAGAAATACTTGATATTATACCTATTGCAAAATACTGGCATATAAACAGCACAATACAAGATGTACTTGTAATGACAAGCTATATTCCAGAATATGATATAACAAATGACCAGCGTTCATATTTTAAAGGTGTGTATATATTAACTTCTGCATTTTTAGCAGGCAATGAAGAATACAGCAGAATATCAAATGACTATAAAGGTTTTTATGGTGTTCCAATGAGTGGTAAAAGTGCATTAGGATATGATATTATCACATATATAAATAAAATAGTGAATAAAGATGAAACTGGTAAATATATTACTAATATAGATGAAATAGTAAACGGATATGCAGTGAGAACTCCAGTTCTTTTGTATGCAGATGGTTATAAATTAGTAGAAAAAAGCAAATTTAAGCCAAAAATAGAAGAAGGCACAGAATCACTGCCAAAATAAAAGGGTTAATATTTAATGAAGAAAAGTAAATTAAGCATTATACTTGCAGGGGTATTTATAATAACAGGCTGCGCAGGAACAGCAAACCAGCAGGTAAAGGAAACCATAAGAGAAGCAGGGAAAATAGCAAAAGAAAATTCTGATTATTATGAGATATTTACAGCTATTGATGATAATACACTTCCACTGCCGGATTTAAATATATATTCATCATATACATCTGATGATATAGAAGAAAATTCTCCATATTATGAAGAATTTAAAGAGTTTAATGTGCCAATGGCTATGACTGGAAGAGTAAATGCCTATATAAAATATTATACAGAGCGAGTGCCTGCTACTACTCAAAGCTGGCTTAACCGTTCTAATAAATATATGTATCTAGTAAAAGATATATTTTTACAGGAAGGGCTGCCTAGTGATTTAGTGGTACTTGCATTTACAGAAAGCGGCTATAATACCCATGCAGTAAGCCATGCAGGCGCAACAGGAATGTGGCAGTTTATGCAGGGCACTGGTAAAATGTATGGTATGGAGCAGAATTTCTGGATAGATGAAAGAAGAGATTTTGAAAAAGCAACAAGAGCTGCTGCAAAATATTTAAAATCACTTTATGAAAGGTTTGGCGACTGGTATTTAGCACTTGCTGCATATAATGCAGGGCCTGGAAGAATGGCAAGAGCAATACAGAAACATGATACAAATGACTTTTTTAAAATATCAAGCAGGAATACATTAAAGCTTGAAACAAGAGATTATGTTCCTAAATATTTAGCTCAGCTTATTATTTATAAAAACTATTTAAAATACGGCTTTACACCGCCTACAGATATGCCGCTTTTATTTTCTACAGTAGAAGCACCAGCATCAACTAATATTTACTGGCTGGCAGATGAGCTTGGTATAAGCTATGAATTAATGCGTGATTTAAACCCTGCATTAAAGCTGCCTATTACTCCACCTTCCACATACAAAATAAGAGTGCCTTATTTAAGGGATAAGGAAGCAAAAGAAATACTTGAAAAAGCTGGGGCAGAAGAGAGAGCAAGGTATAAAATTTATGAGGGCAGACGCGGTGAAAGCGTTGCAGAAATAGCAAAAAAATTTGATGTATCAAAAGACGATATATTAAGAGTAAATGGTATTAAAAGAGAAAGTCTTTTAACTGCAAGAAAAGTATTTATACCTATAAAAGAATACAGCAATATAAAAATAGACAGTATGTTTGCTCAAGTATTAGAAAAAATTGATCCGAAATATTATAAAGTTAGAAAAGGCGATACTTTTATAGGCATAGCACACAACCACAATATGCGTATGAAAGATTTGCAGAGGTTAAACCCTAATATAAGGCCAAGCAGGATATATCCCGGCCAGTATATAATGGTAACAAAAGACGGATATACTAATGTAAGCTATGCTGCAAGAAAAGCAACACGACAGGCAGCAAATGTAAAATACAGAGTAAAAAGCGGCGATTCTTTATGGAGTATTGCTAAAAAATTTAATACATCAATTGCAAGTATAAAAAGTATTAACAGACTAAAATCATCTAATATTTATGCAGGCAGGGTGTTGACTATTAAGAAAAATGCAAGGTAGAAAATATGAAAAAATTTCTTAAATTTTGAAGAAATAGATACAGTAATTTTTAAAACAGGTAAAAAAGAATATAAAGTATCAATCAAAGATAATGACTGGACAATGTGGTTTTGCACTAAAAATAAAAAGCCAGAAAAATCAGCTGTAATTGATGCAGTAGATAAAGCAAAGGAATATTTTAAATAATTATTCTTTTTATTTTTTAATTAATTTATCAGCAAATATGGAGTTAATATTTACAGGCTTGTCAGAAGATAAATAATGGTATTTCATTTTTGTATTATTATCCCCGTCGGTTGAAATTTCCATAATGGAATGAAATAAAATTTTTGGTCTTTCGTATATAAATGAGTAATAATATACAGATAATGGCTCAAATCGTTTGTATGCTTTTATGGTTATAATATTATTAGATATAGTCACTACTGGGTCAAAAACATTTAAGATATTAGAGCCTAAGCATGTAAGATATTTTTTATTATCTTTCCAAAAAGATATAAAATACTGGCTTGTGCCTCTTGTTGCCCCGTCATATTCTGAATAATAAAATGAAATCATTTTAAAATTTTCACCTGAAAGGGTTATATCATCAATTTTAATATGTGTATCTTTTGGAAATTTAGAGTTTAATTTTCTTTGCATATATTCTACGGCACTTTGGCTGTCTAATGCATTATATTCATCAATAATAACAGGGTTAAAAACATTCTGGGCAAATACGCTGAAAGAAAAAAAAGTAAAAAATAAAGTAAAAATATATTTCATAAACTAACCTGTAATTTTTGAATTAATGCTGATAATATTATTAACATGGTATCGCACTTCTTCTACACCAATATCAAGCATACACTTAAAATGTTTTTTATAACAGTAGCTGCTTCCGTGAATATGGCATGGTCTGCATTTTAAGCGGGCATATTCTAATACTTTTGTATTTCTAAATGGCGGGTAAAACCCAAGCTCTTTTGTAGTTGGTCCAAAAATAGCAATAGTAGGAATATTTAAAGCTGTTGCAATATGCATAGGCCCAGAATCTGTTGTAATAAACACATCAGCCTGTGCAATAAACTCTACTAATGCAGAAAGTGATACTTTACCTGTTTTATCAGCAGCTGAAGCTGGAATATTTATTTCACCATTACCAATATATGTAACATTCAGCCCGTCATCAGCAAGCATATTCCCAAGCTCAGTAAAAAAAGGCCACTCTTTAGTTGATTTTGAAGCAAAAGGGTGGATGACGGCATTTTTTAATGAATTATTTTTTTCAATATTAGGAAAAGGGAGATATGGTCTTAGCTGTTCAATATCAGGCATATTAAGTTTAAACGCTTTCATAAAAGGCTTGTAATATTTTACAACAGTATGTTCCTGCAGTTTAGAGCGGCATAACCTGTATTTAACATAAAGCCTTCTTGCAAGGGCATTTTTATTATACACATAGCTTTTACAGGAAGAAATAAGGCGAATAAACCTTGAGCGAATATTATTATGCAAATCAAAAACAGTATCATAGTTTGGCATAGCTGCTGCTGTTTCATTTAAATCAACTAAGGAATCGCCTTTTTTTATTGTATATATATTTCTAATATATGGGTAATCCTGCAAAACACCTGCAAAATGAGAGTATGTAAGTAAATCTATAGCGATATCTTCTGAAACATTTTCTTTTACATATTTTAAAACGCCTGTAAGCAGAACAATATCACCAAGTGAACTAAAGCGGACGACTAATATTTCTTTCATATATCAGCCCTGCTGTAAAATAGAAAGGGCAGCAATTAACACCCTTTCAGGTTTGATATCTTTCATACACTTAAAATGTCCCTTAGGACATGTATGACCGCCGTGTTTTCCACATGGTCTGCAGTTAATATCATTATTTTCTACAACAATACTTTTCTCATCATAAGGAAAAAAGCCTAATGATTTAACAGTAGGTCCAAATACTGCTACCACAGGAATGCCACCAGATATTGCAATATGCATCGCACCGCTGTCATTAGAAATAAGTAAATCACATGCAGAAAGGATTGCAGGCAGTTCTCTTAAAGTTGTTTTATACGCAAAATCAAAATAAGGGTATTTAAAAAGCTTTGCAAATTCATCAAGGCTTTCTTTATCATCTTTGCCACCAAATAATGCTATGGCATATCCTTTATGATATAATTCTTCTGCCACTTTTACAAAATATTCTACAGGGTATCTTTTTGTAGGCCATACACTTCCGGGAGCAATACCTGCTGTTTTTTTACCAGCTGCTGCAACAGAAAAATAAGAAATAGTATTTTCTTTTAAATGTTCATCAATATAAGTAGTAAGTGTCCCGCCTATTTTTTTAGCTTCTTCAAGAGAAAAATCATCACATAATGCACTTAATATCATAAGATTTCTTTCTACTTCGCAAAGTTCCTGTTTCTTTTCCACCCTTTTATTAAAAAGATAGCTCATAACTGCAGAAGAAAAGCCTATAATATAAGAATTTTTTATCATAGAAAATAAAGTTGTAGAGCGAAGTGATAAGTGAAGGTCAATAATCAAATCAAACTGATAGTTTGAAATAATTTTTACAAACTTTAAAAGCCCAGAAAATCCTTTTTGAGTGTTTCTTTTATCAAAAATGATAACTTCATCAATAAACGGAACATTATAAAAAAGGTCAGCATGTTCAGGACGGACACAGAAAGATATTCTTGCTTTAGGATAAAGCACATGTATAGCTCTTATTAATGGAGTAGTTATTATAGTATCCCCTAAATAAGCGGGGTTAAATACAAGTATATTTTTAAACTGGTTGTTTGCTCTCATAACTATATTGATACACACTTTTTTCTGATAATTCAAGTAGATTGATATGTTTTAGCATAAAATTTGTAATATTTGATTTAAAACTAATATATTTTTCATTTTCAGGGTTTAAAAGCCCCATATAAAAGCACTGCAAAGTAAGCCGTTTATCATCTGTTTTTTTATTATAGAGAAAGTCTTGATAAAGAGGTGCTTTTAATGCTTTAAGATGGACTCTAATCTGGTGAGTTCTGCCGGTTTTAGGTTCAGCAAGTATTAATGCACCTTTATTACTTGATGAAAGATTATAAAAGGAAGTAACAGCTTTTTTACCGCTTTTAAAATTAACAGAGTATTTTCCATGGTTTGATTTAGCAAGGGGCAGCATTAAAGACTGTGGAAAAATTTTACATGAAGCAATGGCAATATAATATTTTGTAACAGCAGATTTTTCAAACTGAAAAGATAAGTGCCTGTGAGCATATTTATTTCTTGCAAATACCATTAATCCGCCAGTGCCTGCATCAAGCCTGTGGGTAACATATACTTCTCCATAATCATGTCTTAAAATATCTATTAATGGAGTAACTGTCTTCTGCCTGTCTGGTATAACATATATACCGTGGTTTTTCTGCACTGCAAGGATATTTTTATCTTTATATATTTCAATATAGCTGTAATTTTCCATATAGGATTTATAATAAAAGAGTATAAATGTGTCAATAAATATAATTATCCTTGAAAAAATAGTTTAAAACTTGTATATATATGAAAAAAATAAAAGGATAGTCAAATTTTATACGGCAGTTTAGAGGGTATCTCCCAAAAAATAATAAAACAGATAGAAAAGCTGGAAAATAAAAAAAGTCATGGAACAGATATTATATCTATTGACCTTTTAAAGCAGTTATGTTCCTATTCTCACTTAACCAGCAGGCAGCTTGGGCTTTTAATCAACAGGGCAGGTGGTATTGAATATATACTTGTAGGCAGTTATGACAGCATAATGATACCTGTTCTCTCACGATTTAAGCTGGCTCCCGGAAGATTAAGAGGCCTAAGACTAATCCACACTCATCCAAAAGGTGATAAATTAGACCATGATGATATGGCAGACTTAGCACTATTAAGGTTAGACAGTGTAACAGCCTGTGCTATGGATAATAAAGGCTACCCACAGTTTTTAGATACTGCATATATTTTACCGCCGGAAGATAATGCAGAGCAGACTGAGTTTGGATATTTAGAAGATAATGACCCATATAACCAAAAAACAGACTATCCACTATTTATAGAAGCATTAGATGATGAAATACAGCGGAAAACAAGCCAGATGCATATATCTAAAGATGGCGAGTATGCAGTATTAACAGGTGTATTTAAAAGTAAAGAAGAATGTGATATAAATTTAGATGAGCTTGAAGAGCTTGCACGAAGTGCAGGTGTTCATATAATAGCCCGCATGCCACAGGTAAAAAAAGAAATCCACCCAAAATATGTAGTAGGTCCGGGAAAACTGAGAGAGGCGGTTATTAAAGCCCTGCTTACAGGTGCAGAATATATTATTTTTGATAACAGCTTATCTCCATCTCAGTCAAGAGCGGTTTCAGAATTTACTGAGCTTAAAATATTAGATAGAACACAGCTTATATTAGATATTTTTGCAAGGCGTGCAAAAAGTAACGAAGGTAAGATACGAGTAGAGCTTGCACAGCTTAAATATATTCTGCCACGGCTTGGAGTAAAAGATGATTCTTTATCAAGGTTAACTGGCGGTATTGGTGGCAGAGGGCCGGGTGAAACAAAGCTGGAAATAGATAAAAGACGGATAAGCGACAGGATTGCTTTTTTAAATGAAAAGCTGAAAAAAGCAGAGCAGGCGCGTGATATTCAAAGAGCAAGAAGGGAAAAAAATTCCCTGCCTGTTGTATCTATTATAGGATACACTAATGCAGGAAAATCTACATTACTAAACAGCCTTACAAAATCAGATGTGTATGCAGATAATCTGCTTTTTGCTACTCTTGATACATCAAGTAAAAGAATAAGGTTTCCAAAGGAAAAAGATGTTATTATAACAGATACAGTTGGCTTTATAAGAGATTTACCTGCAAATTTAGCAGGTGCTTTTAAATCAACATTAGAAGAACTGCATAATGCAGATATGTTTTTGCATGTGGTAGATATAAGCGACAAGCACTTTAAAAAGCATATAAAGTCAGTGGAGAAAGTGCTGGAAGAAATGGATTTAATGGAAAAAGAAAGAGTGCTTGTATTTAATAAGATAGATAAATTAAGCAGCGAAGAGCTTAATGAAATAAAAAAAGAATACAGCGATGCAGTATATGTTAGTGCATTTAAGCGGGCAACATTTGCTGATATGCTAAATAAGATAGGCTACTATTTTTTTAAAGAAGGTATTGAGGGTTTTAATGATTAAGGCAGAAAATATATTGCAAAACAGGCTGGAATATTTTAAAAATAAAGATTACAAAAATATATACGATATATATAGTTACAAAAGTGAATTTCGCAGATATTTTGAAACAAGTGATAAATATGGAGAACATTTTTATAATCTGATTGAAATATTTATGCCTGAATCTATTGAAATTTATAAAGTTTTTTATAATAATGAAAGTGTAGAAATACTATTTTTGGAAAAAGTCAGGGACTTAAAGGAAGATAAACTTATTAACTATTATTCAAAATCATATTTTGTATTAGAAGAAGGAAGCTGGAAAATATTAAAAGAAATAAGAGAAAGCACCTTAAATAAAGGACTTTAAAAAGGGGTATCTAATGATTAAAGGGTTTACAGCATTATTGTTTGCATGTGTTATGCCGTTTGCAGTATATGCACAGGCACAAAACAGTGAGCAGGAGCAGAAAGTATCTACACAAACTAGTAAAAGTAAAGAATTTTTAGGTGTATTTTTTATAGATTCATACCCTGTAACAGGCTGCGAGATAATTAAAATAAGACCATCTGTTATACGCTCCACAACAGAATTTCGCGCACCTGAAAGGGAAGATTTTAATAATAATAGAAATTTTAGCAAAGTAGTGCATAAATATCAGGGTGATTTAATAAATGAGGCACAAAGTATAGCAGAAAAAGAAGGCTATAATGCTATTATAGGCAGTAGATTTTTAATTAATACACACTATCAGGGAGCGGCAAATCTTGGAGCAGTTGACGGCAATATTGGTTATGGAGTTGGCTCTATTACATATATTGGTCACCCAGTTTATATTGTTTGTGAAGATTTAGCAGGCTCAGCAGAATAAAAACTATTGCAATAATTTTATAAAGTAATAAATTAATTATTTAACAAATAATAAGTGAGGGATAATATGCCAATATATGAATATCACTGCACATCATGCGGTAAAGATTTTGAAAAAATGCAAAGCATTAATAATGATAACAGAGAAACAGAATGTATATACTGCGGTAAACAGGCAGAAAGAAAAGTATCTGTTACATCATACCATTTAACAGGCAGCGGTTTTTATAACACAGATAAGAATGCTGCTCCATCATGCTGTTCAACAGGTTCATGTTGTTCAGGTGGTGCATGTAATATAGAACAATAATATCTACAAGCTGAGACTGTTAAAAAAATATTTTTTTGACAGTCTTTTTTAATATTCTTAATAATAATCTATAACTGTAACCATAAGTTAAATCTTTATTAAGCTTTTTATATGGCTTATTCCAAATTTTTTAGATAAGTTCGCTTGTATAAACTATGGGTATCCCATTTTTTTATTAAAAAATGCTATAACTACTTGATAATATATGTAAAAAATAAGTAGCCGTAATAACTGTCATTCAGAGCCTGCGATAGTAGGCGAAGAATCTTATAATGTTCTAGTTAGTAAAAATTATAGACTCTTCGCTTCGCTCTGAGTGACATAAGGTGTTGTAAAAAAAATGGGGTACCCATAGTTGTATAAACCCTTGCTATTTTATAAAATATCTATTATTTTAGTATGTATCTAAGGAGATATTATGAAAAAATATATTGAAGATATGTTTGATGAGGCAATAAAAGCCCATAAAGAGTTTGCATTAGACCATGCAGGTATTATAGAAGATATAGCAAAAACAATAGTAGAATGTTTTGAAAATGGAAACAAGGTGCTTATTTTTGGCAATGGTGGTTCAGCAGCAGATGCTCAGCATATTGCAGCAGAGTTTGCAAGCCGTTTTGTAATGGAAAGGCCACCCCTTGCAGCTATTGCATTAACTACAGACACATCTTTATTAACAGCAGTAGGTAATGATTATTCCTTTTATGAAGTATTTGAAAAACAGGTATCAGCACTTGCAAACCCCGGAGATGTAGTGTGGGGAATATCTACAAGTGGTAATTCTGAAAATGTAATAAGAGGCTTAAAAAGAGCCATTAAATGCGAAGCAAAAACAATCGGGTTTGCAGGCAGAGACGGCGGTAAAATGCCGGGACTTTGTGATAAGATACTTATAGTAAACCATCAGTCAACAGCAAGAATACAGGAAATACATATTATGAGTGCCCATATTATATGTGGCCTTGTAGATGAAATAATGTTTGGCAGGTTTGCAGGTTAGGAATGTCTAACTATTTTGAATATCATAATGCATGGGGAGCATCTGCTTCTTTTTATGCATGCAGCAAAAAGAAGAAAGGTGTTCCTTTAGTTATTTTTCTGCCGGAAAATAAATCTATTATGGAAAGTGTAAAAAATGAATTAGAGCTTTTCTCTGATTTAAAAGTATTAGAGTATCCATCTTATACCCAAAACCCATTTGAAGAGGCAAGGCCGTTAACTTCCATAATGGCTGCAAGAAGCAGAACTCTTTATAATATACTTAATGAAAAAGATTATATCCTGCTTTTATCACCATATTCTATGCTTAAAAAAATACCATTTAAAAATGAATTTTTAGAAAGCATTATCAGTTTAGAAAAAGATAAAGAATACCCAATGCAAAGGCTTGAAAGGGAGCTTGATAAATTAGGCTATATTCATGTGGAATTTGTAACAGATGCTGGCGAATATACTTTCCGCGGCGGTATTGCAGATATTTTTCCAGCGGAGTATGATGACCCTGTTCGTATAGAATATTTTGATAACGAAATAGAAAGTATTTTTACATATAATAAGGATAGTCAGACAAGAAAAAAAGAAATAAGTAATATAAAAATCCTGCCTGTTTCAGATTTATTGATTACAACAGAAGAGTTTGAAAGCCTGCTTGAAGATAATGAGCTGAAAGAAAAGGCGGAAAATTTTGGCAAGTTTGCAGGCTTTCACTGGCTTGCTCCATATATACATAAAGAACAGTCAGATATTTTTGAATATTTAGGCAGTTATGATACAGCATGTTTTATGAACAATATGCAGGACAGTATATATGGCTATTATGATATAATAGAATCATCAGCTCAAGATGATATTCAAAAAGAATGTTTTTTATCAGCAAAAGATGCAGTAGAAAAATTAAGTAAAAATAATATATATATAATCTCAGAAATCACAGACAGTGTTGCAAGCACACCATTAAGTTTTGCAAGCTCAAAGACACGCTTTTCATTTGAGAAAAAAAACTTATACCAGTCTATGACGAATGCTGCAGAAACATTACTTGCACTTTTAAAAGAGAATATGAAGATAGTATTTTCTGTAGAAAGTGAAAAGTTTACTGGTATATTTAAAGACTTTCTTAGAGATTATGATATTTTTCCAAAAGAAATAAAAAAACTTTCAGAAATAGAAAAACCGTCCATAAATATATACAGAAAGCATATTTCAGGTGGATTTATTGATAAAGAAAACTTATTGTCAGTTATTTCTGATATGGATATATTTGGTTTTACAAAAAGAAAACCAAAACCTAAAAAGAAAGATGCCTTTAACACTAAACTTTCAGACTTAGAAGAAGGTGATTATGTAGTCCATGTAAACCATGGTATAGGTATATATCAAGGCATAAAACATATGGTTATAGCTGGCAGTGAGGGCGATTTTTTATCAATTATGTATGAGGGGGAGGACCTGCTTTATGTGCCGCTTCATTCTATAGGCCAGATACAGAAATATGTAGGCATGCAGAACCAGCCACCAAAACTACACAGCTTAAAAAGTTCTGCATGGCAGAAGCTGAAAAAGCATGCGAAAGAAAGTGCAAAGCATATTGCAGAAGACCTGCTTCGCCTGTATGCAGAAAGAAAAGCAAGGAAAGGGTTTGCTTTTAATGACGATGGCTCATTAATAGAGATATTTGAAAGAAACTTTGAATATACAGAAACAGAAGACCAGCTTTCTGCTATATATGATGTTTATAATGATATGGAAAGTGAAACACCAATGGAACGGCTTGTATGTGGCGATGTTGGATTTGGAAAAACAGAGGTTGCCATGCGTGCAGCCTGCAAGGCTGTTGCATGTAGTAAGCAGGTGGCGGTGCTTGTGCCTACAACTATACTTGCAAGGCAGCATTATGAAACATTTACAGAAAGGTTTAAAGGGCTTCCTATAAATATTGAGTATGTTTCACGGTTTAGAACAGATAAGGAAACAAAATCAATATTTAATAAAATATCAGAAGGCTCAGTTGATATATTAATAGGCACACATAAGATTTTATCAAAGGATTTATCATTTAAGGATTTAGGGCTTTTAGTAATAGATGAAGAACAGCGGTTTGGAGTAAGTCATAAGGAAAAAATTGCATCTATTAAAAGAAATGTGGATACATTAACATTAAGTGCTACACCGATACCAAGAACATTACAGCTTTCCTTATCAGGTATAAGGGATATGAGTATAATAGAAACACCGCCGGAAAACAGATTACCTGTAATAGTGAAAGTTATAAAAGGCCTGCAGGAAAGAATAAAAGCAATAAAAGCAGAGCTTGAAAGAGGCGGGCAGGTATTTTTTCTGCATAATAAGGTGCAGGATATACAGGAAGCAGCCCTTGAAATAAAACGGGAACTTCCACTTGCAAGAGTTGATTATGCTCATGGTCAGATGGACGCAAAAACAATGGAGCAGATACTTTCTTCTTTTTATAATGGGGATATAGATGTGCTTGTAGCTACAACAATTATAGAAAACGGTATAAATATTCCGAATGTAAATACAATTATAATAAATAATGCTGCTCATTTTGGGTTATCTCAGCTTTATCAGTTAAAAGGCAGAGTTGGCAGAAGTGACAGAAGAGGTTACTGTTATTTAGCAGTAGATGATTTTGCAAGGTTAAATGATATTGCACAAAAAAGGCTTTCTATTATCCAGCAGCTTTCAGATTTAGGCAGTGGTTTTAAAATAGCAATGTATGACTTACAGTTAAGGGGGGCTGGCAATATTTTAGGTGCGGAGCAGTCTGGGTTTGTTGTCAAAGTAGGTTATGAATTATATGTTGCAATGATAGAAGAAGCTGTGCAGGAAATGAAGGGAGAGTATACAAATATTACAGATACAGAGATAAACTCTAATATTGCATATTTTATACCGGCAGATTATATAGAAAATCCGCGAATACGGTTTGATTTTTATAGACGGTTTGCAGATATTTATGATATTAGTAGTATGTATGAGCTTTTAAATGAAATAGAGGCTGGCTATGGAGAACTGCCGAACGAAGTATTAAATCTTTCATTAATCATGCTTATTAAAAATTTTGCAAGTATGCTGGGAGCAGAAAAACTTATGCTTTCTAAATCTGGTGCTGCTAAAATTACATTTGCAAAGGAAACAAAGCTAAACCCTGCATTAATTGTAAAATGCTCTCAGGATAGAAAGATACTTTACAGATTTATTTCTGAGTATGAGCTTTCGCTGGCTGTGGATACAGATGAGCCATTGAAAGTAACAGCAGATTTTTTTCAAGATTTATATACACTTTCAAGGGCAGATTAGGTATAAGGAGAGTAGATGAAAAAGGTTAGTATTTTAGCAATATTATTACTATTTAATATAGCAGGCTGCAGCCTTTTTGAAAAAGAAAAGGAAGCAGAAAAACTAAATATTCAAAAAGATAACAGAACTGCTTATGTGATTATTAATGGCACAACTTTATATACAGATGATTTCTTTAAGTTTGCAGGTGTTGTGTTAAAAGAAATGGATAAAGATGATTTAAAAAATCAGGAAGTGAAAGAATATCTTGTTAAAAACTTTATAGAGCATAATTTACTTTTGCAGGAAGCTCAGCGTCGTAATATAAAAGTAGATGAAAAGAAAATAAGTGCAGTAACAGAAAGTTTTTTATCAGAATCAGGCACACAGGATTTAAAAGTATATTCAGGTTCTTACGATACAGATGCAAAAGCATTATCAGAGATATTAAGAGAAAAATTTATGGTGGAAACTCTTATTTCTGATATGATAAACAGCAATATAGATATTAAAGAAGATGAAATCAAGCAGGAATATATAGATGTATACAGCCAAAAAGAGCCTTCTAGGAAAGCACACCTTTTTCAGATATTTACAACAGATAAGCAGGTGGCAGAAAAAGCAATGGCAGAGTTAAAAAGGGGGTTATCATTTAACGAGGTAGCATCTCGCTATTCTGAAGGGCCTGAAAAAGAAGATGGTGGAGATTTAGGATTTATAATAGACACAGATTACCCTGAAATTTTTGGTGAAGCATTTAAATTAAAACCCGGTAAAATAAGCGATATAGTAAAAAGTGAATACGGTTACCATATTTTTTTAGTAAAAGCATACAGCAAGCCAAAAAGAATAGGCTATGATGATGTAAAAACACAAATACATTTTTCTCTTTATAATAAAGAGCAGGATAAAAAAATAGAGGAATTAATTAATGAACTTTACAAAAATGCAGATATTGAATATCTTACTGACATTAACCTTAGTGATGCTTCCTTATCATCTAAAAGCGGAAGTTATAGGTAAGATAGAAGCCCATGTTGGCAATAAGATAATAACTTCTTATGATATAGAAGGGCTTGACCCTATCACATATAAAAGGCTGCTTTCTATACCTGATGAAGAAACAAGGAACACACAGCTTGAGCAGTATAAGTCGCAGGCGCTGAATTTCTTAATAGAGGCAACTATTATGGAGATAGCTGCAGAAAGGGAAGGTATAAAAGTGACTGATGCAGAGGTGGACAGGGCTGTATCTGAGATTGCTGCAAATAATAAAGTAAGTATGGAACAGTTTGAAAAAATGATAGCTAAGGAAGGTTTAAGTTTAGCTCAATACCGCTATCAGATTAAGGGGCAGATTATTCAAGCTAGAATCCGTAGCCAGATATTTATGCCGCAGGTAGTTATTACTGAAGAAGATATATATAATATGGTTGATGAAAAGGGCGATGAATATGGCCTTAAAGATAAGTATAAAGCAAAATTGATTACTGCTCAGTCAAAATCTGAAATAAATAAAATTATAAAAAATATAAAGCAGGGAGCAGATTTCAGCGATGAGGCACGGAAAAGCTCTCTTGACGCAAGTGCTGCAGATGGTGGCAGTATAGGCTGGGTAGATGTAACTTATGTTCCTATAGAAATGGAAAAAGCTTTAGAAAAGGCACAAAAAGGCGGTCTTACTGAGCCATTTAAATATAATGATTTATGGGCTGTCTGCTATGTTGATGAGTTTATGAGTAAATATACAATGGATAATGAAACAGAAGGTAAAATAAGAAATGCAATAGGTGAGGCACTTTTTGCAAAATCTGTTGCAGAATGGTTGAAAAAGCATAAAGAAACCATTATTGTATTAAAAGCATCAGACAGGTTTAAGGTGAAATAATGAGATTAGATAAATTTCTGAAAACAGCTCAGCTTATAAAACGGCGAACAGCAGCAAACGAAGCAGCTGATGAAGGCTTTATAAAGGTAAACGGTAGAGATTCTAAACCTGCCTTACAGTTAAAAGCTGGTGATATAATAGAGATAGATATGTGGAACTATTATAAAAAAATAGAAGTTATAATGGTGCCTGAAAAAAATAATATTCCTAAAAAGGATATTGATAAATATATAAAAGTGCTGGAATATAAAGCAAAAGAGATAGATTTTTAAAAATATAAGTTAAAGAAAAGGAGTGTATGATTATGATATTAAAATTTGATTTAATCAATCCAATGGAAATGACAGCCCCAAGAGATGGCAAAGGAACAGCTTTTAGTTTTCCTTATGAAATATTAAAAGGGATAGATGGCAAAGTAAAGGCTTTTAATCACATGAGATTAGAAGAAGATTCTGCAATAGGCTATCATCAGCATGTAGATGATTTAGAGATATACATAATCACAGCAGGCACAGGTATATATAATGATAACGGTAAGGAAGTAGAAGTTACTGTTAATGATGTTATGCTATGTAATAAGGGAGAATATCATGGGCTTTCTTCAAAAAATGGGAAATTAGATTTTATTGCAGTAATTATTGGTTAAAATTTGCAGATATTTTTAAAATATCTTGAAATAATATAAAAAAAATAGTAAAAGCAATTTTGTAAACAAGTTTAAATGAAAAAATAAGGAGAAAATAATGCTTGAAAAAACATTTGCAATTATCAAACCAGATGCAGTTGCTGCAAAAAATGCAGGTAAAATTATTGATAGAATAGAATCAGAAGGTTTTACTATTAAAGCTATGAAAAAAATCCACATGACAAAAGCTATAGCAGAAAGGTTTTATTTTGTTCATAGAGAGCGTCCATTTTATAATGACTTAACTAACTTTATGAGTTCAGGTCCATGTATAGTTATGTGCTTAGAAAAAGAAGATGCAATAAAAGGCTGGAGAGCTTTAATGGGTGCAACTAATCCAGAAGCAGCAGAAGCTAATACTCTTCGTAAATTATATGGTAAAAATATTGATAACAATGCAGTTCACGGCTCAGATGCACCAGAAACAGCAGCAGAAGAAGTTGGATTTTTCTTCACTGGCATAGAATTAATGTAATAATATTAAATATAATCATTTATTATACAGCACCCGCCCTGAAATATAAGGCGGGTTTTTTTATATATCAAAAGTATGTTAAATTATAGTATTAGTGTGATAAAACTCAAAAAATAATTGCAAACAAAACTACTTCACCCCCATTTTTTTATAAAAAAATGCTATAACCACTTGATAATATATGTAAAAATATAAATAATTGTAATAACTGTCATTCAGAGCCTGCGATAGTAGGCGAAGAATCTTATTATCAATAATAAAAAGTCCTAAGCCTGTGCAAATTCTAATTCCTCGCTACTCACTCGGGAATTTGGCAGTCCTCGCAAGCTCGTCCTAGACTTTTTATTTAGACGCAGCCACCGAGTAAATCAGTTTGGCTGCTTACGCAAGCGGAAAGACATCCTGTCTTTTAAACAATAATAAAAATTTCGGTCCAGCTGCGGACTTCCTTTTCCTGCCTATTCGTCGGGAAGTCCTTGCGTCGCAAAAATCGCTATCCAGCCACCTTTTCTGATTCCTACGCTACTCGCTAGGGAAAAAGTGCCCTCGCAAAAATCGCTCGACATTTCAAAAAAACAGCTCATAAGAAATTAAGTCGCAAAGGTAATAAAATAACATGGGTGCATCCCTTAAAAGCGGAAATAATGTCATATTAATATATACTAATTTTTAAGCTCTATTTTTTATTCTAGTAAATATTTTATTTTCATTATTATATAGTTATTAGTATTTATAAAAAAATGGGGGTGAAGCAGATTTATTTTATATTCAATCATATTATTTTTTATAAGCTATCAAAAAAGCATACTAATATATACAACAAAAACCTTAAATATATTTTACTGGTGGCACACTATTTTTTGAGAATATATGAAGGGTCTATAATTTTTACTAATTTATATGCATTATACATATAAAAAGCTCTAATCTATATAAATTTCTGCATAGTTTCAGGATATTTTGGCCATGCTCCACTTTGAGTGCATACAAAGGCAGATATATTTACTGCCATATGGTGAGCATCTTCTAAAGAAAGCCCCGATAATGTATAGTATAAAAAAGCACCAGAAAATGCATCGCCTGCACCTATCGTATCATTTACTCTAACAGATGGAGTTTTTAAGGTGGAGACTGTATCTGTAGTATATATGCTTGAACCTAAACTACCATTTGTATAAATTAAATATTTTAAATTATATTTTTCTAAAAACATTCTGCATAAATCATCATCAGATATATCTACATCAAGCATACTTTTTAGTATAATGGCTTCATCACTATTTATCTTAAAAATATTAGCATAAGTAATAAGCTCTGTTATAAGCTGTTTAGAATAATAAGATGCTCTCAAATTAATATCAAAAAGTCTTAATGATGATGGGTTTGTATGTTTTAATAAAGTAATAATAGTATTGTGTGATACATCATTTCTGCTTGCTAGTGTGCCATAGCATATTGCATCAGCTTTTTTCACAAGAGTTAATGCATTATCTGTTAATGGTATATAGTCCCATGCAGTATTTTCTACAATATTATATTCGGGAATACCATAATTTAATGTAACATGAATAGAACCTGTTGGATAATCAACCCTTTCAATAGCTGTGTGAATATTTGTTTTAGAAATTGCTTCTAAAAGCTCATCACCAAGTCTATCTTTACCTACTGCACTAATGGCATAACCTTCTGCTCCAAGGCACGACGCATGATATACAACATTAGCAGGTGCTCCGCCAACTCTTTTTCCACTAGGCAGCCTGTCCCATAAAAGCTCACCTATTCCTACTATTAAAGGGTGTTGACTCATTATTTACTCCATATATACTACTTCTATATAATCACATAAAAATAAAATATAGTCAATAACTTTACCTGATATATGTGTTTATACGGCGGTTTTACATACTTATCGGTATTTTTTACTTAATAAATTAGTAAAAATATAGATTTTATTATATAATTATACTATAATCATATTTTAAATGGAGAAATTATGATAACTAATATTATTACTCTGTATATGCAGATATTTTGTATTGCAGCATTTGCTTTATATCTAATATATGTGCTGGCTGTTATTCCACTTTATAAATCACTGCCTTTAAAAATTATTAAAGTATATGATTCTGTTATGTTTGATTTTGCAATTTTTATGGTGATATTAATGGTATCCTATGCATTAAACCATTCCATTTTCCATATAAAACATACACTTTTTATAAGCATAGAGCTGATGATAACTCTGTCTTCAGGTGTGCTGCTGTCATCTATAATATCATATTTTACAGTAAACAGTTTTAATATGTCAAAATTATCTTCATATATTTCTTATTTGATTTTATTTATATTGTTATTTGCTATTTATACTGCAATCGTATTTATATAATATTACTAACAGCATATTTTTTTAAAGGCTTCTGCATTTTCTGCCATAGCAGCTTTTATTAATAATTCTTTTTCTTCATCTTTTGCCATTGCTATATCCTGCTGATAGCTTATATGTTCCATTATATATTCGGCTTTTTCTTTATCCTCTGCTTTGTCTATACATATCTGATTAAGTGATGAAAGCAGAGAAAGTTCTGTATCAAACTTGCTGCTTTCATAAAAAAGATAAGTTATTAGTTTCATTACATATATATAAATATGAATGTATGGCAGCAGATTATATATATCTTCCTTTGAACATTTTTCATAAGTAAGCATATCAAATGATTTATCATATTCCTTAGGGATATCTAGATTTTTCCAAGATGCTTCTAACTTATCTAATGCATTTAAAATCTCCGCATCTGTTTGATATTCTTTTGATAAAAGCTTTTCTAAATCTGGTATAATAGTTTCTTTAATTATCTTTTCTATTTTGTCATCTTTAATATTTTGTGCCATATTTACCTCCATTATGGAAATAATAATAATTTAGTTACCATTGTCAATATAATTTATTTTCTACTTCGCCCCAAATTCCGAAATAAATTCGTATATGCTTACTGAAGAAAATACATTATGTATTTTTCCTGTTATTTCTCGTGCAGCAACTGCAACCGGTAATGCTCAGAATGACAGTTTACCTGAGATTATTTCTATTTTTACATATATTATCAAGTAATTATAACATTTTTTAATAAAAAAAATGGAATGCCACTAGAATTTATTATTGATTTTACTTATTTATAATTTCAAATTATTTTTAGTTAAAGCTAAAAATATATTTAAATATATTAAAAATTTAGTATATTTAAAATTTTTAATATATATAATATATAATAAATACTGTTATTTAATAGTAGTTTATATAAAATATGATTTTTCTATTGACAAATAATATAAATAATATTATTGACAATTTGTATCAATAATATTTAGGAGTTGAAACATGAAGAAAGCATCGGCGTTATTGATGGCGCTTGCAGTAGTATCTGCAGGGTGCAGCAATAATAATAATGATTCAGGAAGTGGTTCTAGTGCACCACAAGTTCAAACAATAGCAGGTAAAGTTAGTGACCCAGCTGTAAAGGGAGCCAAAGTAGAGCTTTTTGACAGTAGTAATGTGTTATATGCAAAATGCGGAGTAAATGCTAATACTCTTTGCAATGTTTGGACAAAAGAAGATGGAACATTTCAATTTGTTTTACCACTAGGAACAGATGTTACTAATTTTACAGTAAAATCTACAGGTGGAGAAGATACTGCATATGGGGTAGAAATTCCTGTATCTTTTTAC
Source organism: uncultured Mucispirillum sp. (assembly GCA_944323205.1). Classification (GTDB taxonomy): domain Bacteria; phylum Chrysiogenota; class Deferribacteres; order Deferribacterales; family Mucispirillaceae; genus Mucispirillum. Next base: position 79,852 of record CALURO010000003.1, read on the forward strand.
AGTGATTTAGATTTTTATAATGGTAATCATGAAAATATTATCATATCACCAGTATCATCATTATATCAGTCTTTTATGAAGCAGAATATGACAAAAGAGCAGGCTTTAGAAAAATTATCTGCTCTTTTTGGAATTAGTCAAGATATTTTACTAAATGACCCAGAAACAGATAGTAATTTATTAAAAATATCATACATAATAACTCAAACAGCAGGCTTATTATCTTCTAATACAGCAGATAATGTCATGGATACACTGGCTGGTGTTTTAAATAAATACAGCAGTTTTAGCACTGATATTGATAATATATTAAGTGAACTTTTTCCAAATAATGCAGAATATATTGAAGAAATAAATGCAATGCATAATTCAGTTACTTCTATATCTGGAGCTAATGTTGAAGATATTTTAAATGGTATTCAAAATGCAGAAAAAACTCGTATGTTTGTTTCTGCGTATGAGGCAGTTTTAAATGAAGCAGCAGTTTCAGAACAGGCTGTAACAAATATTACATCACTTTTTAATGGCATTAAGGAAAAAGTTACACTGCCAACAAGCCAGTTTCAAATAGAGCAGATTGTGAGATATATTGCATCTCAAACCATAAATGAAGTGAATATGGGTGAATATGTTTCATTTAATGTTACAGCAAGTGAGTTTGAAACAATATTAAGTTCTTTAACAGCAGATGCTGGTATAATTGAAAACATTAACACTCTTGCATCTGAAACCGTTAATTCTACAACAGTTCCACTTAATAGTCCGTTAGGAATGGATAATCAAAAAAGAGTAGATTATTATTTTAATTCTACAAAAGATTTAAATTATCAGGCAATGAAATTAACACAACTTGTGTTAGATGACAGTATTATTGAAGGTATATATTCATCAATTATTTCTAATTATGCAGGTTATGGTTTATTTGATAAGGCTGAGAAATTAGCAAGTGTTCAAATAAAAGATTCACTTCAAAGAATGCAGATATATGCAGGTATAACAAACAGCGGAAGTAAATATTTTCAAAATAATGCACAGGTAAAAGCATATGTAGATAAAGCAGTAAGTGATATGAATGCATTTAATGCAACAAATCCAGAAGTGTCAAATGATTATATTTCTACTTATATGTCTTTTATCCATGCTTATGCTGCTATTCAAGATAGTGATAATGTTGTGACAATAAAGGATGAATTGTATAATAAATTAAATCAGTTTCCAATTGATGGTATAGGTGGTAAAGCACCATACAGGTCCACATATTATGCAAGGGCATATAATGCTATTGGTAATGCAAGTAAAACATCTCTTATATATACAGTGATAGATGATAACCGTTTAAGTGAAGCATTTGAGCTTTTAAAAGTAAGAGAAGAAGCTGTAGATAATGCTGAAGAAAGAACAGCATCTACAAGCAGAAATACTCAACTTGTTGGTTATTCGGCACAGCTTGCTATGATAGAGCATTTTTATAATAAAGATACATCTGGCACTTATCATACACAGCTTAAAGATATGGTTTTAGCAATAAAAGATAAAATGATTATCTTAAAAGATGAAGCAATAAAAATAGGCACAAAAGATAACGAGAAATATTATTTTGCTCTTTCTTTTATTGATTTAGTTAGTGCTTTATATTATGTGGCAGGTGATGAAACTGCAGCTATGGAAATATATAATATGATAGACCCGAATGCACCTTCAACAGAAGCATATAAAAAGACAGTTCAAGGCTGGAAAGATGATGCAGCTGCAGCAATGTTTAAAGGTAAAGCCTTAAAAGAAGGGTTTGATGCTGGTATTAAATATTTAGAACAAGCTCTGCCCCTTGCAGCTGATAAAAGTAACTTAATGAGTGATTATTTAGAACGAGTAGTAGGAGCAACAGCAACAGCAGAAAACCAAGGCTATGTATATGCAGCCATTAGAAATGGTAAAACAGATGATGCTTTAAAAGCAGTAGATTATATGTATACAAAACTTCAAGAAGTTATGAAAGATGCAAATACTATTAATGCTCTGCCTGTTACAGTTAAAAACAAACTTATTGCAAACGGTACAAGCAGCGGTGCAAGTATGGCAGGTAAATATAATCCTCATGGTGTTACAGCATTAGCAAAAGCATATATTGCATTAGGCAATAATACAAAGGCTGCTGAAGCAATAAAATTAGGTGATAATTACATAGCTACACTTGATAATTCTATTGCAAAATATGATTACAATATGGCACTTGCAAATATGGCTAAATCAGCAGGGGATAATGCATTATATGAAAAATATTATAATGCAGCTATGGCTGTTACATTAGATGGCATATCTGCTGCAACAGATGCTAATAAAGCATACCTGCATATTTTAAAAGCAGTAGATGCAAACTACTTTAAAGCTAGTGATAGAGTAAATACAGTAAATACAAATCTAAGTGCAGCAGAAACTCTTATTAAAAATATTGGAAGTGATGATACCACATATAAAACACAGGCTGACTATTACATATATGCAGCAAAAGAGTATTATAATATTAATAATACAGAAAAAATGCTTGCCCTTTTAAGTTTAGCAGAAGATACAGCACATAAGATTAATACATCAACAACTAAAGTAGGTGCATATACAAGTATTGTAAAAGCATATGGTGAAAATGAACAAGTAGATATTGGTTATGAAAAAGCATTAGAGTTTGGAACAGATGCTGTTAATAGAAATAATTTAATCAATGAGCTTGTGAATATTGTTACTACTAAAAATGATTTTGAAGATTCAGAATATGCAACAGTTGATACTGATAAAGATGGCAAGCCAGACTTTTTCTACCCATGGGTAACAAAAGCAGATATTTCTCAGTCTGGATTAACTCTTGATGAGGATATTGATGGTGATGGTATAAATGATAATGAAGATACATTACCATATGTAGCAAACAAATAATAATATCAGCCTATGCCTGTTTATAACAGGCATAGGTCTTTTATTAGGTTTTAGTTAATGGAGAACAGGGATACAAATAAAAGCATAAAGTTAATGATATTTTTTATGCTTAGTATTTTGCTGTTGTTTGCAGTTACAGTATTTGCTGAAGAAAATACAGATAACAGCAGTGAATATGATATAGAAGATACATTTATTATGGAAGATATGGATGTTATAGAATCTATTGGTGAAGGTGCAGATTCGGGGACGGTAGAAATACCAAGAGATATAATTAAATATGTTCCTGCAGGTAATGGTGGTATTACTGATATTTTAACAGTTGCACCTAGTGTGCAGTTTGATGAAGAATATAGAGGTGCTTCTTCCGCCGGTGAGATAGCTCCTGCAAATGTTTCTATTTCTGGTGGAAGCATATATGATAACTTGTTTACAGTTGATGGAATGAATAATTCCAGTTTATTAGACCCAAATTCCAGTAATCCTAACTTAGCAAGTGATGTTTCTGGAAATCCTCAGAAATTTTTTATAGATTCATGGCTTATAGAAGATATTTCTTTGCATGATAGTGATATTTCAGCTAAATATGGTGATTTTCAAGGTGGTGTTGTAGATGTTAAAACTAGAAAACCTGGAAAAGAATTTAGTGGAAAGTTATCATACAAAGGGACAAGTAGTTATTTAACAAATTATTTTTTAAATGAATCAGATTTAGATAACTGGGAAATAGGTGGAAGTCAAACAAAGCAGCTTAAGTTTTTTAAAAACTTTTTAAGTGCTTCTCTTGATATACCAATAACTTCAGATGGTGGGTTACTATTAAGCTACAATAGAAACTGGTCTACAATTCCTATGAAATATTTTGATGACTGGAACGACCAGGAAAGAACATCAGAAAGTTATTATGCAAAAGGTTTGTATAATATAAGCGGTTCTAGTTATATAGATATTTCTGCATCTTATTCTCCATATAATGGCACATATTTTATTAGAAATACAAAAGACAGCCAGTATAAAATAAATGGTGGCGGCTATTTTGGGGCAGTAAATTATGTTAATGAATTAGAGTCTCATAAAATAACTGCTCATATAGATTATTCTTATGCTGAAAATTCTAAAAAGGCTCCAAATGAATATAAATCATGGATAGCGTCAAAATATAAAGACTGGGGTTATGGAGAAAATACTGTTACAGAAAATGTAGATGGAGAGTATTACAGTCGTGAAGGCGGTTTTGGCAGCATTGATAAAGAGGAACAAAGTATAAAAGCTTCTATTGATTTAAATGTTACACCGTTACAGTTTTTAGGGGAACATAAAATAAATTATGGTGCAGGGTATATTTTTAACTATGGCAGATATAACCGATATGAAAATGCATACACATATAATGGTGCTGTAAGTCGTGTAGATGTTATTTGTAATGGTGATTATGGAACATGTGTTGATGGTGACCAGTATTTTACTTCAAGGCGAATTTCTCCAATATCAGATGTAAAAGCATATATAAATAATGTTTATGCTTATGCAGAAGATGATTATACAATAGAAAGGGTTAATTTACGTATAGGTGTCAGGCTGAATTATGAAGACTATATGAATAATTTTACTGTATCACCAAGGGTAAAATTATCCATAGATGTATTTAACAATAAAGGCACAATTTTAACTGGTGGTTATAATAGATATTATGCTCAAGCATTATTAACTTATAAATTAAGAGAAGGCCGCCTGCCAGATATTGAAGAAAATAGATATACAACAAATAATGAAGTGCAGGACTGGATAGTAAACACTATGTCTGCCCATTCTACATATAAATTTTCAGACCTGAAAACACCTTATACTGATGAATATTCTGCAAGTATTAATCAAAAAGTTTTAGGAAGTTTTATTAATGCAAAATATGTTGAGCGTCACAATAAAGATGGTATTGCTATGAATAGAGGTGTTACTGATAAAGACGGAGTAACATATTATACGTATAATAATAATGCCACAGGGTTATATCGTTCTGTTCAGATAAGATGGAGTAAAGGATGGGAAAACCATCGTATTATGGCAAATTTCACATGGTCTATGTCAGAAAGCTCTGGCACAAGTTATGATGATAACCTTGATGCTATAGATATGGAAAATACAATATATTATAACGGCAAGCCTGTAAAAAGGTATGAACTGCCTAATGATAATTTTGCAAGACCTATAATTTTAAACTTTGGCTATGTAGGTAAATTCTTTGATAAAAGGCTTACTATTTCAGCATTATTAAAATACCGTTCACCTTATACAACAATAATGCAGGTAGATGATATAAGTGTAGGTCATTCTTATGTTGACCCAGTAACTGGAGAAACAGTGCAGGAATCAGTTTCTGCTTATGAAGATGTTAGATATGACCATAATGTTACTGTAGATTTAGCAGTATATTGGGAGCAGACATTATGGGCAGATACAAAACTTACTTTATATGCAGAAGTATATAATCTTTTTAATACACAAAATAAAATAGGTTACAGTAATCAGTCTTCTTCAATGGTAGATGATTATGAGTTAGGAACACAATTATGGATTGGAGCAAGTTATGAGTTTTAATAATACAATTATATCTGTTTCTGGTTTAGAACACAGCTATGGCTCTGCAAAAGTATTAAAAGGGCTTAATTTTACAGTAGAAAAAGGTAAAATCTTTGGTCTTTTTGGTAAGAATGGTGCAGGAAAAACAACTACAATTAATATATTAATGGGTTTTTTAACACCAGAAAAAGGTGACTGTTTAATATATGGTGAAAAATCATCACAGTTAAGTAATGAAAACAAAAGCCGTATAGGGCTTTTACATGAAGGTCATATTAGTTATGATTTTATGACATTAGAGCAGACAGAAAAATTTTATAAAGGTTTTTTTCCAAAATGGGAAAGTAAAACATTTGCTTATTTTATGGAAAAGTTAGGTCTTCCAAAAAATAGAAAAATTAAACATATGTCATGCGGACAGCGTTCACAAGTGGCATTAGCTGTTTTAATGGCACAAGGTGCTGAAACATTAATATTAGATGATTTTTCAATGGGACTTGATGCAGGTTATAGAAGGCTTTTTTTAGATCATTTAAATCAGTTTGTAAAAGATAATAATAAAACAATATTAATTACTTCCCATATAGTGCAGGATTTAGAAAGATTTGTTGATGAGGCAGTTATAATTAATAAAGGTCAGGTGCTGCTTTCTGCTCCACTTTCTAAAATAAAAGACGGCATATATGGTTACAGGCTGCCATTAAATGCTGATATTAAAAATATTAAGAAAGATAAAAGAATATTAGATATTTCTATAACAAAAGAATCTTATGAAATAATTACAAGGCTGACTTTAGAAGAAAGTAAAAAATATTTTCAAGGTATAACCTTATCAGAAAATATTATTCCTTATAACGTTTCTTTTGAAGATGCTTTCATAGCTCTTACAGGTAAATATTAGAAGCGGAGATATTAGATGAAACATATATTTTATAAAGAAAAAATAAAATTAAACCGTATTTTACTTGCAGTTATAATTATAAATGCAGCTGTTTTAATATATACTTTTTTTAGAGTTCGTGTAGGTATTATGTTAAATGAACCCAGCGGTATCTGGCTTGATATTATTTTAAGAAATGGAATATTTTACAGCAAAGTAGAAACAGCTTTATATGTATCTGCCTTACTGCTTGGTGTTATGCAGTTTTATCCAGAATTTGAGCGTAAAAGATTTCGTTTATCATGTCATTTGCCATTAAATGAATATAAAATGATTTTTTATACATCTTTATTTGGTATTATTGTTTTAACAGTATTATGGTTAATAGATATGGCAGGTGTTGTATTATTAGCTTCCCAGTTTTTTCCTATAGATATTTATAGAGCAATACCTCTTGTAATGTTTTACTGGTATATTAATTCATTAATTATATATACTTTTGCTTCATCTTTAACTCTTGAAGCATCTTGGAATGTGAAACTAAGGCTTGCATTAATGATGGCTGGCTGTATATGGGCTTTTAAAATGGAAGTATATAACAGCAGCTTAAGTTATGCAGTTACAGCATTTTTATTTGCAGTTTTTTACTGTTTTTCTATTTATTTTCCAGCATTAAGATTTAGAAAGGGGTTATAAGATGAAATTATATTCTAAATATTTAATTGTTTTAATAGCTGTATTTTCTTTCAGCATTATAATGCCATATTTTTATTCTATTATTTTTATAGAAAATACAAGTAAAGATTTTGTGTATTATAGTGAAATAATAGATGATTTTGCAGTAAGCACTTTTACTCAGAATAGAAGTTTTATATATAGAGATAAAGCAGGCAATACTTATACAGAAAAAGAATTTAAGCAGATACTTCCACAGGTATATGTTAGAGATTTAGTTTTAACTAACAGTTATTCTGAAATTATTAATAATAGAATTATTAGTGCTGAAGATATGATAAAATATAACTTTTATCTTTCTGCTAGAGCAAAAAATATTGATGAAGAGCGTATCAGAATAAAATTAAGTCCAGTATTTGAAACACAAAGCGGTTCCGCAAACCTTACTATGCCTGTTGATTTAGCACGCATAGGAAAAGATATTACTTTTATTAATGCAAGAACAAGAGAAATAGATAAGGAAAAATCAGAACATTTTACAAATGAATTAATTAATAAAGGCTTTACATTTCCTGTAAAACTCTATGGAACAAACCCAGATGTAAGAAAACCTTATGATGTGGGAACTTTTTTGCTAGATAAAAATAATACTCTTTTCAGGCTTTATATGGTTAAAGGAAAACCAGTAGTTGAAAAATATAATACAAATATTAGTAATGAAGAAATTATATATATATCTATTAGAGAAAATAAATATGCAGATTTTTACGGATTTATGATTGCAAAATCTGGTAATATTTTTCTTATAAACATAAATCATACATTAAGTAAAATAACAGTAGATAATTATAATCCAAATAAAGATACTATGCGTATAAATATAAACCCACTGCATATTTTATTAAATATTTCTACAGATAAATATCAGTATACTTATATTTATGATAAAAATTATAATTTATTAAAGAGTTATTCACTAGATATAGAAAGCAGTCTAAGTGGATACAGGCTTGATATTTATAATATGCTTTTTCCTTTCAGCATATATCATGACGCTTATTCAGCAGCAGGTTATTTAAAAATAGAAAAAACAGAAAATTTACTTTTATCTGCTGTATTTATAATATTTTTACTATGTATTTATATTGTAATATGCAGATATTTTAAAAGCATATCTAAAACAACAGTTATAGATATATTTGTTATTGCTTTAAGTGGAATTTATGGATTTACAGCATTAATATTATTACAAAATTTTAAAAAGGATACTTTATGGGAATAAAACACATTGTTGATTATGGTGTAATAGCAATTTTAGCAGTTATGAGTATTATTGCAGTAGCTGTTGCTATTGAAAGATTTAAATTTTTTAAAAAAGTAAATGTTAGTGAGTATAAAACTCTTGAAATATTAGAGTTAGAGCTTACAAGACACCTGCATATTATTGCTACTATTGGTTCAAATGCACCTTATGTAGGGCTTTTAGGAACAGTGCTTGGTATTATGTTTACTTTTTCTGTTATGGGTGAAGGTGCAGGAGCAAATGTTAATGATATTATGACAGGGCTTGCTCTTGCACTTAAAGCAACTGCTGCTGGTTTAGTAACAGCTATACCAGCTATTATATTATATAACATTTTACACAGAAAGGTAAATGAATTACTGCTTTTAAAGGAGGATGAGCTTGAGAGAGAAAAGCTTTGATTCAATTAATGTAGTTCCATTTATAGATATTATGCTTGTGCTTTTAACGATAGTGCTTGCAACTGCTACATTTATACAAACTGGTGCAATACCTGTAAAACTGCCTGAAACATCTGCATCAAGTCAGCAGGTAGAAGGGGTGGTGGTGACTATTTCACAGGATAGTAAAATATATCTCAACGATAAGCAGGTAAATATAACCGAAATTAGTGAATTAATGAAAAAGCATGACCCTAAAACTACATTTATTACAATATTTGCAGACAGGCGGGCAGCTATTCAGCCATTAGCAGAATTGATGGGATATTTAAAAGAAAATAAATTTGAAAAAGTCAGCTTACAAATAGAGGTGAAAAAATAATATGAAGAATGCATTTATATTTTCATTAATAATACACTCTACTTTTGTTTTATTAATAGCTGTAATAAGTTCATTTTCTATGAAAACAGTAAATCCTTCATATATACAGCTTTCAATGGAAGTTTTTAATAATAATGAAGGCAGTGGTAGTATGGCTAAGGGTATAGAATCATCTAATGCAAATATTAATATGCAGCAAAATGCAAATGCATTGCAGAATGCACAAAATAATATTGTAGAGAAAAAAGAAGTAATACAAAAAGAATTAAATAAAAACAAGTTAAAAACAGCAGCTTTAAAAAAAGAAGATATAAAAAAAGAAAAAGTAAATAAAAAGCAGGAAGTAAATAAGAAAAGCTCCCAAGGGGCATTAATGGCTGCAAAAGGTAAGGCTGCAGGCAAGGGGGCTGGTGAAAATGGAAAAATGGACGGTGCACCAAAATCAAAAGGCGGGGCAGATGGCGTTTATTCTTTAAAAGAAGTGGATAATATACCAAAATCTTTAAAAAGTGTCCGCCCGATATACCCAGAATATGCAAAAAATATGCGTATAGAAGGTTATGTTCAGGTAAGATTTATTCTTGATGATAAAGGCAGAGTAACTAATTCGCAGGTAATAAAAGCAGTCCCAGATAATATGTTTGAAAATGCAGCATTAAAGGCTGTTAACCAGTGGAAATTTAAACCTGCAAAAAAAGATGGTAAAGATGTAAAGGTTGCTATGGTTGTAAAACTTAACTTTAAATTAGACGAAAAATAAAATTTGGAGATACATAATGAGTAAAAGATTTAAAAAATTATTTTTTATTTTATTTATTTTACAGACTGCATTAATTGCAGGCTGCAAAAAAAGCGAAATCACACAGGTAGAAACAGAATTACTTCCTTTTAGTGACAAAGTCGTTACTGGCACATTAGACAATGGCTTAAAATATTACATAAGGCAAAATGATTTTCCATCAGATAAAGTAGAACTTCGTTTAAATGTTAGAAGTGGTTCATTAAATGAAACAGAGGAAGAAAGAGGACTTGCTCATTTTGTAGAGCATATGGCATTTAATGGCACAAAAAACTTTAAAAGTAATGATGTAATTAAATTTATGGAAGAAGCAGGTCTAGTTTTTGGTAAAGATTCAAATGCTGCCACTTCAACTGATTATACTAACTACCAGCTTACTATCCCTTATGATAATGACAGGCTAATTAATACTGGTTTTTTAATATTAAAAGACTGGGCTGTAAATATAACATTTGATGAAAAAGAGATAGAAAAGGAAAAAGGTGTTATTATAGAAGAATGGAGAGCAAGAAATGATGTAAGGTATAGAATGAGCGTTGAAAGCCGTAAATATACATTAGCTGGTTCATTATATCCAGAAAGAGACCCTATAGGACTTATAGATATAATTAAAAAGGCAAATAAAGAGCTTTTAGAAGGATATTATAAAAAATGGTATCGTCCTGATAATATGGCGATTATTGTTGTTGGTAATATAGATACAGAAAAAGCAAAAAAATTAATAACAGATAATTTTGCAGATATCCAGCCAATGGATTATGTAAAACCAGCAGATAGAGATGTAGATTACCCAAAAGGCATAAGAACTGCAGTTGTTACAGATAAGGAAGCAAAAGGTATATTTGCAACACTTTATATATATCATAAAGGAAATAGAACAAAAACTTATAATGAGTTTAAAGAAGATATATTAGAAAGTGGTGCAATGAGTATGTTTGCAAGAAGAATGACACTTGATATTCAAGAAAAAAAACTCAATCTGTTATCTTTAAGAGGTAATGCAAATATTTTTGGAGACAGCACTAAATTGGTTACATTTTCAGGTTCATTTATTCCTAATACATTTAACGAGTCTTTGCAGACTATGTTTTTAGAAATAGAAAGAGTTAAAAGGTTTGGTTTTACAAAAGAAGAATTAGAATATTTTAAAAAAACTCAGCTTGCATTTTTAGAAAAAGCTTCTAAGCCTGATTATAAATTTCCATCAAATAAATATGCAGACCAGTTAAGTTTTTATGATACAAATGGTGGCTATTTTACAGAATTTTATCAAGATAAAGCGCTTGTAGAAAGAGTATTTAATGAAACAAATATTACAAGTTTTAATAGAGCATTTCAAAATATGCTTGATTCTAATGATATGCTGTTAATAGTTTCTGCACCAGAAAATCAGTCAGCAGATATTAAAATATCTAATGAAATATTTAATAAAATGTATGAAACTGCAAAAAAAAGCCAGCTTACACAAGCAGCTTCTCAGGCATTTACAGGTAAACTTATTAATGAAGAAATACAACCGGGCAAAGTTATATCACAAACAGAAAATAAATCACTTAATGTTACAGAAGTTGTATATGAAAATGGTGTAAAACTATATATAAAAGATAATAAAGAAGAAAATAATAAATTTGCACTCACTGGTAAAAAACAAGGCGGACTTTCTGTATTATCAGATGATGATTATATATATGCTGATTTAATGACAAAAGTAATAAGCAAAAGTGGTTTTAAAAATATTTCAAAAAGAAATCTTGATGAACTAATGGCTGGCAAAAATATAAATATTGCACCTGCAGTTACAGAATATACTTTTGATTTCACAGGTGCTGGCTTTTCAGAAGATATGGAAAGTGCTTTTCAGCTTCTATATAAATATTATACAGCTCCAGTAATTGATGAAAAGTTTTTAAATGCATATATAAACTCTCTTTCTACTAAAATTACTTTAGAAAAAAATGATGCGAAAATACAGTTTGGTAGAAAAGCAACTGAGGTAATGTATAATGATAATTACAGAAGAAACTATCTTTTAGAGAAAGATTTAAAAAATATTAGTGCAGAAAAATTGTTAAATATTTTTAATAATAATTATTTAGATGTTAATAACTATATTTTTGCAGTTTCTGGCGATATTGAAATAGAAAAAGTAATTGAATTAGGAGCAAAATATTTAGGCTCATTAAATAAGGTTAATAAAAAAGCATATTATGTAGATAGAAATCTGAATTTTAGAAAGCATGATGCACTTTATGAAGATTATGGTGATATAGAAAATAGAACTACATTAAATATTATGAAAATGACTCAGCCAAACCATAATGATAAAGGCAGATATATTGCAGGGCTTGCAAGGAATATTCTAAGCATTAGAATGAGAGAAGATATACGAGAAGAATCAAGTGGTGCATATTCTGTCTCTACTTTTATAAGATATATAGAAATTCCAAAAACAGAAGTTTTTACAAGAATCTCTTTCCCATGTGACCCATCAAGAAAAGATGAAGTAAAAGAGAAAGCAGTAAATATCTATAATAAGTTTCTTGAAAAAGGAATAAGTGATGAAGAATTACAGGCAGCTAAACTGGTATTAAAAAATAATTACAGTTCTGCGGTTAAAGAAAATAAATACTGGATAAATACATTATCATACAACAATTTAATGGGACTTGATATATATTCTTTAGAAGAAATCAATAGTATTATTGATAACTTAACAGTTGCTGATGTTAATAAATTTATCAAAGAAAGTTTATATGGAGCTGATACTTTTATAAGCATATTCAATCCGGAGAAAAATCATGACTAGATTTTTTGTTATATTATTAGTTTTGTTTGTTGTTAATGCTGGTTTTTGTCAGCAAATAATTAAAACTCATGCAATATCATTAACAGATACAATAAAGTATGGTGCTGATTTTAAGCACTATGAATATGTAAATCCAAATGCACCAAAAGGTGGAACATTTCGCCGTGCATTATACGGCACTTATGACAGCTTTAATATGTTTGCAGTTAAAGGTGTATCTATGAGTGGTTTAGGTTATATTTATGACAGCCTTTTAACAAGCTCATCTGATGAAGCTGGAACATATTATGGTCTTTTAGCAGAAAGTATTGAATATCCTGATGATTATTCATGGGTTATTTTTAATTTAAGAAAAAATGCTTACTGGCATGATGGCAAACCTATTACTAGTGATGATGTTGTATTTAGTTTTAATGAAATAACAAAAGTAAGTCCATATTATAAAAACTATTATGCATTAATTACAAAAGCAGAATCTCTTGATAAATATAGAGTTAAATTTACATTTAAAAAAGGAGAAACAAGCAGGGAAATGCCGCTTATTGCAGGCCAGCTAACTATTATTCCAAAACATTACTGGCAGGTAAGAAATTTATCAAAAGCTACTCTTGAAGTGCCGTTAGGCAGCGGCCCATATAAAATAGCTGATTATTCTGCTGGTAAATCTGTAGTATTAGAAAGAGTAGATAATTACTGGGGTAAAGATATCCCAGTTAATAAAGGTATGGATAATTTTGACAAAATAATTTTTGAATATTTTAGAGACCAGACAGTTGCATTTGAAGCTTTTAAGGCAGGTCAGTTTGATTTAATTTCTGAAGGTTCTGGCAAAAGGTGGTATAGAGGTTATACAGGCAGATATTTTGATTTAGGTTATATTAAAAAAGAAGAAATACCTTTTAATAATGGGCAGGGTATGCGTGGTATTTTTATGAATACATTAAAATATCCACTTAACAATATTAATGTAAGAAAAGCTTTAAACTATGCTTATGATTATGAATGGATAAATAAAAATCTTTATTTTGGAAACTACAAAAGGTGCGACAGCTTTTTTTCAAATTCACCATTATCAAGCGGGGTAGTGCCATCAAAAGAAGTGCAGGATATTATTAAGCAGGTAAAGCCAGATGCAGACGAAACATTTTTAACTTCACCATTTTATTTTCCTAAAAATCAAGGAGATAACACAAATAGAAAAAACTTAATTGAAGCAGTGAAGCTGTTGCAGCAGGCAGGTTATAAAAATGTAGATGGCAAAATGGTAGATAAAAATGGCAGGCCTCTTATTTTAGAAATAGGCTTAACATCTAAATCTCTTGAAAATGAGCTTGTAATTTTTCAAAAAGCACTTGCAAGAATTGGAGTAGAGTTAAAAATACTATTTCTTGATAACAGCCAGTATATAGAAAAAGTTAGAAATAAAGATTTTATGCTTATTTATACAGGTATGCGTCAGTCAGAATCTCCGGGTAATGAGCAGCGTTCTATGTGGAGCAGTAGTGCAGCATTAGAAAAAGGCACTAGAAACTATGCTGCTGTTCGTGATAAAGCTGTTGATAAATTAATAGACTTAATAATAAAGGCACCTAATCGCAAAGATTTGGAACTTTATACTCAGGCACTAGACAGAATATTGCTTATGGGTTGGTATGTGATACCATCTGGATTTTCTGATAAATACAGGCTTGCATACTGGGATAAATTTGAAAAACCAAAAATTACACCCCATTACAGTTTAAGCATATCCAGCTGGTGGATTAATACTGAAAAAGAAAGAAAAATCAATGAAATGGTAATAAAATAATATGAACAACTATATACTAAAACGGTTATTTCTTATTATTCCTACTTTGCTCGGTATATTTACTATAAATTTTTTCTTAATACAAGCTGCACCTGGAGGACCTGTTGATACAATGATAGCCAAAATAACAGGGCAGACTATAAGTATAGAAGATAGAGCTTTAGGACAGGATACTTCTAATGAAAGAGTAGAGCTTGCAGAAGAAACAAATGATTTGTCATCAAAATATGCAGGTGGACAGTATCTTTCTCCAGAATTAATAAAGGAAATAGAAACTCTCTATGGTTTTGATAAGCCAATTATAGAAAGATATTTTTTAACATTAAAAAACTATATTTGTTTTGATTTTGGTGATAGTTTTTTTGTGGATAAAAGTGTAATACAAATGATAAAAGAACGACTTCCTGTATCTATATCGCTAGGTGTGTGGAGCACTGTTTTAATATATTTGATAAGCATACCGCTGGGTATAAGAAAAGCAGTAAAACATGGCTCTAAATTTGATGTATGGAGCTCATTTTTTATTATTTTAGGTTCTGCTATCCCTGTTTTTTTATTTGCAGTAATATTAATTATATTTTTTGCAGGAGGCAATTATTTTGCATGGTTTCCGCTTAGAGGGCTTACTTCAGAGGGCTTTGAATATATGTCATTTATCGGTAAAATTACCGATTACTTGTGGCATATTTTTCTGCCAATATTTAGTATGGTAATAGGTGGGTTTGCAGGGCTTACTATGCTAACAAAAAATTCATTTTTAGATGAACTGCATAAGCAGTATGTTATAACTGCAAGAGCAAAAGGAATATCAGAAAAAAGAGTGTTATATGGTCATGTATTTAGAAATGCAATGCTTATAGTTATATCAGGTCTTCCTGCCACATTTATTTCTATGTTTTTTTCAGGTTCTTTACTTATAGAAGTAATATTTTCTTTAAATGGAATGGGGCTTATGGGCTTTGAAGCAGCTCTTAACAGGGATTATCCTGTAATGTTTAGTACTCTATATATTTTTACTCTTATGGGGCTTTTGCTTAATTTAATTAGTGATATTACATATACACTTGTAGACCCAAGAATATCTTTCAAAGCTGCAGAATGAGGATAATATGAGCCCAATTTTTAAAAGAAGATTAAAACGATTTAAAAATAATAAGCGTGCTTTTATTTCATTAATTATTTTTACTTTTTTATTTATTGTAAGCTTATTTGCAGAATTAATAGCAAACGATAAACCTATAATAGTAAATTATAATGATAAATATTACTTTCCAATACTATTTACATATAGTGATAAGGAGTTTGGTGGTTTTTTTGATACAGAAGCAGATTATAAAGATGAATTTACTTTTTCAGAAATAACAAAAAATGGCTGGGCAGTATGGCCTTTAATACAATACAGCTATGACACTATAGAGTATAATCTACAATCACCACCCCCACTGCCACCATCTTTTGATAACCCTTTAGGTATAGATGCTCAAGGAAGAGATGTTTTTGCAAGGCTGATATATGGATTTAGGCTGTCTGTAATATTTGGAATATTACTAACTATTACAACTTCTATTATAGGCATCATTGCAGGAGCATTACAGGGATATTATGGTGGCAAAGTAGATATTGCAGGGCAAAGGTTTATGGAAATATGGTCAGGTATTCCTATGCTTTACCTGCTTATTATGATAAACAGTATATTAAGACCGGGTTTTTGGTGGCTGTTATTTATAATGACACTTTTTGGCTGGATGAAGCTTGTAGGTGTGGTGCGTGCAGAGTTTTTAAAAGCAAGAAATTTGGAATATATACAAGCAGCAAAAGCGATGGGTGTTAAAGATAAGGTAATTATTTTCAGGCATATTTTACCTAATGCATTAGTGGCATCTATAACATTTTTACCATTTATTTTAAGCGGTTCTATCACATCTCTAACATCATTAGATTTTTTAGGGTTTGGTATGCCTGCTGGCTCACCATCTTTAGGCGAACTATTATCATCAGGTAAAGCAAATATTCATGCTCCATGGCTTGGCATTTCAGCCTTTGTTTTACTATCGCTGCTATTAAGCCTTTTAGTTTTTATAGGAGAAGGTTTAAGAGATGCTTTTGACCCAAATAAAGTATAGGAGACGGCAATGCTGAAAGTAGAAAATATAGAAATAATTTTTAATACAGAGATTGGTTTAGTAAAAGCAGTAAAGGATTTTTCATTTCACGTAAAAAAAGGTGAGATAATGGCAGTAGTAGGAGAAAGCGGCTCTGGAAAATCTGTATGTGCTCTTTCTATAACAGGGCTTTTAAAAGAACAGGGTGCTGTTATTTCAAAAGGTAGAATATTATTTGAAGGCAAAGCAATAGATTATACTGATGAAAAAAGATTACATGAAATACGCGGTGGTGAAATAGCATATATTTTTCAAGAGCCTATGGTATCCCTTAACCCTTTACACACTATCTCAAAACAGATTACAGAAAGGCTTATTTATGTAGAAGGTTACAACAAAAAAGAAGCCAGTCTTAAAGCTGTAGAATTACTAACATTATGCGGTATAAAAAATGCAGAAAACAGATTAAATGATTATCCGCACAATTTTTCTGGCGGCGAAAGACAGCGTATTATGATTGCAACAGCCTTAGCTTGTAATCCAAAACTTTTAATTGCTGATGAGCCTACAACAGCATTAGATGTAACTGTTCAACAGCAGATTTTAGATTTAATCAAAGAATTAAAAGAAAAGTTTAAAATGTCTGTATTACTTATTACTCATGATTTAGGGGTAGTGAAAAAATATGCAGATAATATTGTTGTGGTGAAAAATGGTGAAGTAGTAGAAAAAGGCACTTGTGAAGAAATATTTAATAATCCTAAAAATGAATATACAAAAACTCTTATTAATACAGAATATGGAAGCCCTGTTCCGCCATACAGCAGTAAAGAAATATTTAAGGTATCAGATATTAATGTTAAATATAAACTACCTAAGAAATTTTTAAAAAAACAAACTTATTTCCATGCAGTTAAAAATATTAATTTTTCAATATTAGAAGGGGACAGCCTTGGTATTGTAGGAGAAAGCGGTTCTGGTAAAACAAGTCTAGTTAAAGCTCTTTTGCATTTAATAGAGTTTAGCGGAGAAATTCAGTTTGATAATATAAACTTTTCTTCTCTTACAAAAGATTCATTAAGGAAAGCAAGAAAAAATATTCAAATAGTATTTCAAGACCCATTTGGCAGTTTAAATCCAAGAATGACTGCAGGTATGATTATCAGCGAAGGTTTAAAAACTTTTGGAAATAAATCTAAGTCAGAAATAAATCAAGAAGTGGAAGATATTTTATTAAAAATAGGACTTACGAAAGATTGTAAAAATAGATATCCGCATGAATTTTCTGGAGGTCAAAGGCAGAGAATAGCTATTGCAAGGGCTATTGTAATGAAACCAAAAGTTATTATTTTTGATGAACCAACATCATCATTAGATAAAAATATTCAACTGCAAATTTTAAAATTATTAAAAGATTTACAGCAGGAATATAAAATTACTTATATTTTTATAAGTCATGATTTACATATAGTAGAATCTATCTGTAATAATATGATAGTGATGAAAGACGGCAAAGTAGTAGAATATGGTAAAAGTAATGCAATAATACATAATCCACAAAATGAGTATACGAAAAATTTAATACAAGCAGCATGGTTTTAGGGAGTTAGTAATGAAAAGAAAATTATTTATAATTGCTTTTATATTTTTATACTCAAATATTTTATATGCAGCAGAATTTAAAATTGATAATTTTACATTAAATATATATTCTAATATTTATGGTGATTTTTTTTACAGTTATAATAAGCCTTCTAACTATGTAAATGATATAACAAATTATTTTTCAAGCAGTGCCTTTACAGGTTCATCACATATTGGCCTAAATATGAATTATAGTAAAATAAATATCCTGTTTGAAGCAGGTATATCAGATATTATTCGTAAATATTATATAAAATACAATATTAGTAATGAAGAAAATCATTTTATCTTAATAGGCAGAGATACAACTCTTGCATATTATTCATTTGGTCAAATTGCAAAAAATCTGGCAGAACTTAATGACTATGGAACATTAGCAGATAATAGAAGAGTGCAGTTAAAGTATGGAATAAAAAATTTTCAAATAGCTCTAATCCTGCCGTATTTAAGTGAGTGGAACAGTCAGTATGTTAATGATACATCATCTTTATATGATGGCTTTATAAATATACCTCGTATTGAAACAGCATATAACTATCAATCAAAATATATAGATTTAAAAGTATTTGCTGGCTATGGCATATATATATATGAAAGAGATAAAAAATATATAGTGCATTCTGCTAATGCAGGTATTGGAAATAATTTTATAATAGACGATAAAACATCTATGAATATGTCAATATTTTATGGATATAATCTTAATATGACAAATGCTTTATCTAATAGTTCTACTATAAATAATATATTTACAGTTACAAATATACATTCCTTTGGCATTGCTGTTGGTTTTAAGTATAAATATAATGATTATCTAACAGCACAAACTGGCTTAGGCTATACTTTTAATTATGCACATAATTATCAAAGTATAGATGATGCTTTGGGTGGATATTTAAATTTAGAAATAATGCTTAATAAATATTTTAGTATTATACCAGAGATATCTCTATTTAATAATATGAATTCCAGTACAGAGCAGTCAGAAGGTTATGATTTTATGGCTGGTATAATGGCACATTTAAAATTGTAAAATATAATTTTTAGAATATGGTGTTTTTTAACTAATATGACATATGTTACATTTTTAATAAAAAATAGGATATCCAAAAATATATTTCTTGACATATAAAGATTTTCTCTTATACTAATCTATACCTTATCGTGAGCGGTGGAGGGACAGGCCCTTTGAAGCTGCAGCAACCGGCTATATCTTTCATAGCAGATGGTGCTAATTCCTGCTCCATATTTAGGGGAGAGATAAGTTCTTATTTTATTTAGTTCTTTTCTACCTGCCTTTATAATAAACCCTTTACGGTAAGCTGTATATTTTATTATGAGGTGTATTTTATGAAAAAAAAGCTTTCTATTGAAACTATTGCTGTTCATGGCACATACAAAAAAGATGAAACAGGAGCAACTAATCCTGCAATATACTTATCAAATGCATTTCAGTTTAAAGATTCTACCCATGCAGCAAACCTTTTTGATTTATCAGAAGCAGGTTATATATATTCAAGGCTTAATAACCCTACTACTAATGTTTTAGAAGAAACAGTTGCTGCTCTTGAAGGCGGCATTGCTGCTCTTGCATGTGCTACTGGCCAGTTTGCTGAATTTATAACTATTGCTACTCTTGCAAAATGTGGCGATAATATAGTAACTTCCAGCCTGCTTTATGGTGGCACACATACTCTTTTTGCAAACCAGCTTGCAAGGTTTGGTGTAGAAATAAGATTTGCAGACCCACATAATATTGATGATTTTGAAAAATTAATAGATGATAATACAAAAGCATTATATATAGAATCAATTGCTAATCCTCAAGGGTATGTCCCTAACTTTAAAAAATTTGCAAACCTTGCAAAAAAATATAAAGTGCCGCTTGTAGTTGATAATACATGTGCTACTCCATATTTAGTAAAACCTATTAAGTATGGTGCCGATATTATTATACATTCAGCTACTAAATTTTTAGGCGGTCATGGTGCTGTTCTTGGCGGTATTGTAGTAGACAGTGGTAAGTTTGACTGGGCAGCAAGTGGAAGATTTCCAGAGCTTACAACTCCAGATGAAAGCTACCATGGTCTTATATTTACAGAACATTTTGGAAAAGCTGCATTTGCTGCAAAAATGAGAGTAAGTGCTATGAGAGATATTGGCGGCACTATAAGCCCATTTAATTCATATCTTATTCAGCAGGGGATAGGCACTTTACATGTTAGAATGGAAAGACATGTAGAAAATGCAAAAAAACTTGCTAAATTTTTACAAAACCACAAAAATGTTGCATGGGTTGACTATAATGGATTAAAAGATAATAAAAACCATAAAAATGCTGATAAATTTTTATCTCTTGGTGGCGGTTCGCTTTTTACTTTTGGTGTTAAAGGTGGCTTTGAAAAAAGCAGACAGTTTATAGAAAAAGTTAATCTTGCACTGCATGTTTCAAACCTTGGTGATATTAAAACTATTGTAACTCACCCAGCAAGTACAACCCACAGGCAGTTATCTGAACAGGAACTTTTATCGTCAGGCATTACTGCTGATTTAATAAGGGTATCTACAGGTATTGAAAATATAGATGATATAATAGCTGATTTTGACAAGGCTCTGGGCGACTAATGGATAAAGAAAATTCTCTTGGTATAGTTAAAACACAGTATGTAACATTTAAAGATGAGTTCTTTTTAGAAAGCGGCAGGATTTTATCTCCTGTTACTATTGCTTATGAAACTTACGGCACATTAAATGATAATAAAGATAATGTAATACTTGTATGCCATGCATTAACAGGCTCTGCACATGCTGCAGGGCTTTCTTCTCCGGAAGATAGTTCAGCAGGCTGGTGGGACCCTATGATAGGGCCGGGCAAAACAATTGATACTAATAAATATTTTGTCATATGTTCAAATATACTAGGCAGCTGCTACGGCTCTACAGGGCCTGCAAGTGTTGACCCATATACTGGCACAAGGTATGCACTAAAATTTCCTGTTGTTACTATCAGGGATATGGTAAAAGCTCAGAAAAAACTGCTGAATTATCTAAATATTGAAACACTTTTCTGTGTAATAGGCGGCTCTATGGGCGGTATGCAGTCACTTGAATGGGCAATCACTTTTCCAGAAATGGTGGAAAATGCTGTAATAATTTCTGCAGCGGGGCGTATTACCCCTATGGCTATGGCTTTTAATACAGTAGCAAGATATGCAATCACTAAAGACCCTAACTGGCAGGGAGGCAGTTATTACGGTAAAACTGCACCAAAAGACGGCCTTGCAATAGCCAGAATGGCAGGGCATATTACATATCTTTCAGATGCTTCATTTAATGCTAAATTTGGCAGGCGGCTTGGATATCAGGACTCTATATTTGATTTTTCCAGCAGCTATGAAGTAGAAAATTATTTAAAATATAATGGCTATAAATTTACTGAAAGGTTTGATGCAAATAGTTACTTATATATTTTAAAAGCTATGGATATTTTTGATTTGTCTTATGGATACGGCTCTTATGAAGATGCATTGAAAAGATTGAAAGCTAATACTCTTTTAATAGATTTTACTACAGATTTTTTATTTCCAGCCTACCAAATGGACGAAATGTATGATATTATGAAAAAGTATGATAATAAAGTTGAGCGGGTAACAATAGATTCTGATTATGGTCATGATGCATTTTTACTTGAATTTGATGATTTATCTGCTGTTACTTTTTCATTTTTAGAAAAAGCAAGGAGGAAAAAATATGCTTAGTTCCTTTAATAAAGACAAGCAGATTGTGGATAAGTATATTGATAATTACCATATTCATAAAAATAATGTATATATTTTAAGATACAAACTTTCTGTGCAGGATAATCCAAAAGAATTTTTAAATGATTTTTTTCAGAATATAGAGCAGGGCAGTGTGATAGTTATTACTGAAACAATAGTATATGATGAAGATGCATATTTAAATGCTGCCACTGCTCAGGTGTATGATAAACACAGGCGTTTTTACACTGTTAATGAAATCCTTGATTTTATAAAAGATTATGCAAGGCTCAGCTATTTTATTAATTTTAAAGAAGAGATTTATATTGAAGATATAGTGCAGCATGTAAAAGATACATCCAGTCAGCAGGAAGTATTAAAACTTTTAAATGATTTTCCTGAGAATATAAAAAATCTTTTATCATTTAAGGAAGAAAATGGCAGGCTTATTTCATTTGAACCAAATGTTGCTGTTTTTATACTGATAAAAAAATAATATAATATATATACTGGCAGCGGTATATTTTCTGCCAGTTCTTTGATTTATAATACTATAAACACTTATTATTTATATAAGTAGTTCTCCATCATATATATTCATCATCAATGATTTCATAATCTGCCCGTTATATTCTACTTCCTTTATTAAAACAGAGCCTTCTCCACATGCTGCCACAATACCATAATCATTTACTGATACAATTTCACCAGGTCTGCCTTCTGTTCCGCTCCATGATTCAAGAGCCGCATCAGTGATTTTATATTCTTCCCCTTTAAAATAAAATACTGCACCGCTGAAAGGATAGGTATATGCTCTTATAAAGTTATATACAGATAATGCATCTGCATTAAAATCTATTTTTTTACTGTTTTTTCTTATTTTTGGCAGGTAAAAAGCGTATTCGTCCTGCTGTTTTCTTCTGCTGTATTTTTCACCTTTATATAAAGATGAAATAAACTCTGCAGTAATATGTGCCTGCCTGTCCATTAAATCTGATACCTTAAAATAATTTTCTATTTTTATTTCCTGCTGATATATTATATCGCCACCGTCTATCACACCATTATATTCATATATTGTAACACCAGAATATACTACTCCACGAATAAACTGTTCACTGACAGCTCCATAGCCTCTATATTTTGGCAAAAGTGATGGCTGCATATAATATACTGGGCAGGCTGCCTTATCATTTTCAAAATAATCTTTTTTCCAGTCTATACATATTATAATATCAGCATTTGGAAGAATATCTTTTGCTCTGCTGTAACTTTCTCCGTTTATTTCATATACCTGAAAATCTTTTGAAAATGATAAAATATTACCGCTTGCTTTTTTTCTTAAATCAGTCTGTTCTGATGTTGCAATAAATGGTGTAAGTCTTAACTGCTTTAATCTCTGTAATACTTTGCTGCCAGTATATCCGTTTGTTAATATTAATATATTTTTATAATTCATTACCTTGCACCTTTTTCTGTTACATCTGCCTGACTGCTTATAACATAGCCAGTTTTATTCAGCTTCGGAAGTATTACAGCATACCATAAATCATCGCCTGTTATTTCGTTATTCCACGGAGTATATAGTATATCCCTTGACCTGTAATATACTTTTTCTATAACAGTTAATTCATTTCCATTTGGTTTTTCAAGCACCCGCATATAGTCGCTTGTTTCTTTGATAGATAAGCTTTTATAAAATGATTTTTGATATGCATAGCTTCTGTTATATCCTTTATCGCTCGTTAGTTGAAAAAGTGCAGGAATAGATAATATTTCTACTTTTGTTTTACCGTCTTTCATAGTGCTTATACTGTAACTGTAAGCATAAATATATGCTTTCATAGTAACAGCACCACCAAGATATTTATGAAAAGTTCCCTGTGGCTCTACTTCATATTTCTTAAAATATTCTAATACACGCCTGTCACGCACCAAAAATGTAAGCACATTTTTTTTATTTATTACATCTAATGCAGGGTATTCTGCCATATTATTAATTATTGAAAAGTATTCTTTATTATCCGGTATAAATATTAATGATGCAGGGCGTACACTTTTTTTATCTGTTAAAATATCATAATCGGTATATTCTGTGCTGTCGTGATATATTAATGCAAGTGTGCCATAAAGCCACTGGGGTTTATATGAAAAACTTTTATTATCTGCATCAAATAAGGAAGTATATACATAGCCTGATACAGAATATATCTGGCAGATTTTACCAGTAGATTCTATAAAAAATATTTCAACAAAACTGAATTTACCTTGATTTTCTACTAAATATACCTGCATAGAAAGGGTAGAATTAGGCATCAGGTATTGTTTATCAATTTTTATGCTTAGGTTATCATCAATTTTATTCTGATATAAAATAAAACTGTCTAGTGGATATATTTGGATATATTTTTTTACAGCTTTTTTAAAATAGGTATCTGATGATGGATTAATTTTTGGCAGTATATTATTTTGAAAATCATCACTTAAATATGATGAAATATCTGGTGCAGGGCTGAACTGCAAAGGTGCTGCATAAAGATTTAAAAAAATAAAAGTAAATAATATAGTTAATAATATCTTTTTCATAATGATTTATATTAATAATTCAGCCAGTCGCCTACAAGATACTGGTCAATCAGCTTATCAAGCATATCTATAAGCTGGTCTACATTTTGCTGCAGCTCCTGTAAATATTTATAAGCACCTATTCTATCACCTGCATTTATTTTATCCATAATATTATGACCTAACTCATGGACTTTTATATGGATTGGCTCAATTTCTCTGTAAAGCTGATTATTTGAAAATAATTCCTGACCTTTACTGTAATAAAACTGCCCAAATGCACATGTTTTATGTGTAGTAAGTGTAGCAGCTTCATTATGCATATAGTGGGTATAAACATTATACATAAATTTAAGATGGGCACTTTTTACTCTAAGAAAATGCACTGCACGGCTTGAATATTTGATAGTTGAAACACGGACAGTTAATTCACTCATAGCGTCAATCATTCTATTGTAGTTTGCAACAAGCTCCTGCATTAAGTTATCAGTTGTTTCTGAAACTTCTATTATATCATTGGCATCTCTAGCAATCTGTTCATTTACTCCGGAATGAAGTTCCATAGTTTTTGTAATATCATCACTTGTAACACTCACTCTTTCAGAAAAATTTAAAATATCGTTAAAGTTTTTATATACTATTTCTGTTTGGTCTTTTTGCTTCATAATATGGTGAAAAATATTACTTGTTTCATTAGAAACTTCACCTATATGGCTTTGAATATCTGCCACCATTTCTTTAATCTCATTAGTAGATTTAGTTGTTTTATCTGCTAATTTTCTAACTTCATCAGCAACAACAGCAAATCCTCGTCCTGCCTCTCCAGCTCTTGCTGCCTCAATAGCTGCATTTAATGAAAGCAGTGCAGTCTGCTCTGATATGTCATCAATAACTGAAACAATAACTCCAATTTTTTCTGCCCCTGCATTTAATTCTGAAATTTTTGATTCTAAAGTTGATGCTGCATTGGAGATATTTTCCATTAATGTTTTTGCATGCTCCATAGTCTCAAAACCTGTTTTTGTTAAATCAAGTGATTTGTTAATATCAGAATTAATTTCTGATGAAGTTTTAGTAATTTTACTAATATAACCTACAAGTTCGTTGATAGATTTATAAATATTTTGTGCACTTATAGCATTTTTTGTAATACTTTCATCAACTGTTGCAATAGATGATGCTACTCTTAATGACCTGCCCTCTGCACTAACTATCAGTCTGTAAAACTCTAAAATTGTTTTATCAGTATTTCTCATCATATGGTTAAGAGATTTTGCAATACTTTTACAGTGCTCGCATCTTACATTTTGGTTTGCACGCTTTCTTAAATCAACTATTTCATCTTCTTCTGTAGCCATAACTTTCGCAATATGTAAAATAGAATTTAAAATATTTCTTACAGCAATAAATACAATAGGAAAATATAATCCATAAAGCACTAAGGAAAGACTTGTAGGCAGTATGTTTAATTCAGATAATATTATTACTACTAAAAGATATAAAAGTATGAAGAAAAATTTTAATTTAAAGCTCGTTTTAGTTGTATCCATTTTTATCCCCTGTATAATATATATTAATCAAATGTTCTAAGTTTTCTAGCACTTATAAGAAATGCACTGTGGTTATAAATCCACATTTCAGGACGAACAGACATACCGTCTACTTTCCAAGGCCGTCTGGTAAATTCAGCTGTTTCAATATCTGAAAAATATCCACATTCTTTTAAAGCATCTACATAAGTTTTTACCTGCAGGATAGTAGGCAGATAAGCTACTATAAGACCACCGTTTTTAAGTCCGGCTTTAAGATGAGGCACCACATGCCATGGCTCTGGTAAATCAAGCAGCACTCTGTCATAGGTACCGTCTATACCATCATATATGCTTCTTACTTCTATTGTATGGTTTGCAGGTGTTTCACCCATAAACTGCTTTATAAATTTTGCAGACTGCTCTGCAAAATCAGCTCTTATTTCATAACTTGTAAGGCTGCCTGTTCCAGCCAAAGCTCTTAATATTGCAAGCGATAATGCACCCTGCCCTATGCCCGATTCTAAAATCTTCTGGTTAGGAGCAACATCACACCACATAAGCATTGCTGCAGCATCTTTTGGATAGATAATCTGAGCCTGCCTTTTTATATTCATTACAAAATCCATATATGTTGGCTTATAAACAAGGTAAGGATGCCCTAATGTGCTTTTAATGATGTCACCTTCATCAAGTGCAGCAATATCATTATGCTCTATATATCCATATTGAGTAGAAAACCTTGCACCCTCCTTTAAAGTAACCATATACTGCTTATCTTTTTTATCAGAAAGTATAACAAGGGAATTAAATTCAAACATTGACTAAAAATCTCCAAAAATAATATGGATAATATTATACAATTATAAATCACATTGCAATAGTTTATATAATTTTCTCTTTGAGATAATAATGAAGCTAAAGGATAGAACTCAAAAAAGTGTAATATCAGCCCTTGACAAGCTGGAAAAAGAATATAAAGATAAATTCAGCTTAATATTTAAAAGTATAACAGTAGATAATGGTGTTGAATTTTTAGATATGGCAGGTTTAGAAAAATCAGTGTATGATAAATTATCTAAACGAACTACAATATACTATGCTCATCCTTATTGTTCCCCGAGAAAGAGGTAGTAATGAAAATAATAATAAACTTATAGATGAGTTTATTAAAAAGAAAACTGATATTAAAAATTTCTCTAGTAGTTATATTAAAAAAATACAAGACTGGATTAATAACTATCCTAGAAAATTATTTAATTATAAATTGGCTAAAGATATTTTTTATGAGAACTTGAATGACTGCTTAAACTGTTGCAATCGTTTTTAGAATTTACTAATGGGAGTAAAGCAGTAAAAAAAACTTGACAAGAATACTGAAATAAAATATATTTCTCTTATAACATATTAAATATTGTGGTGAATACAGTAATAAGTGGGTATTCACTCACACCAAATTTAGCCTTCCTACATGGAAGGCTTTTTTAATTTTCGAGCCTGTGAAAAAAGTCTGTAAATAGTGCCAACTTAAGTTTTCTATGATATACTAAAAATATATTCAAGGAGCTTAATTATGGCACAAAGGAAGAAACCAGCACACAAAGTAGTAATGACGGAGGGTAAGAGTCAAAAAGATATATTATCCATAGACCAGAAAATCATATTAATCTATGCCAAGGGTTTAGGCAGCCGCCAATTCAGCTTAGAAACAGGCAAGGGAGTCCATTATCAAAAGTATGTATTATGTAATATTTTATATACTTATTTTTGATAATTCTTATACACTTCTTCTAGTTTTTTAAAATCACAGCAGTATTTTTTATATATTTCAATTTCATTTACAACCTTTTTATATATTTTATTTGCTTTATGGATAATTATTTGTTCATTTGATAAAATGCTTCTATACTGATTATCTAACAGATTTCTATATTTAATATCCTGAATAGATTTGAAATTTATCAAACTTATATTATCTTGACAGCATGGTATCATATTATTTAATAAAATATGTCCCAGTTCCCCATTATTTATATTATAAATTAATTTTTTCATAAGAGGCTTATTAGGTTTTGGTGATGTTAGTGGAGCAAAATAAGTTATATCATAAATACTAAAAACCATACCCGTATATATTCTTTTATGTGATGATATAGTCTTTGTATTATAGATTATTTTATTCTCAAACTTTCTTAAATACATTATATAATCATCATCAATATAATATAATTTCTATATATATATATAAAGCATACAGACATTTACTCTGTATGCTTTATTTTTTTCATTTCCATTTAAAGCTGGATACACTTAGTTTTTCTAATTATAAATATAAAAATTTTCTTTATTTGTCAAGATTTATTTATCATGGTGGTACCCCATTTTTTTACAACACCTTATGTCACTCAGAGGCGGAGCGTCTAGCGAAGCCGAAGAGTCTATAATTTTTACTAATTAGAACATTATAAGATTCTTCGCCTACTATCGTAGGCTCTGAATGACAGTTATTACTATTATTTATATTTTTACATATATTATCAAGCAGTTATAATATTTTTTAATAAAAAAATGGGGTACCCCCAATTATTTATCCTAAGGCTCTGCAATATCTGCATAACCTTTTATCTGACTGCCTTCTCTTAGAAGATAAACATTGCTTTCATCTACTACGCCTATAAACAGCTTAGTTTTTATAAAATCATTACTTATTCTCTCTGTGCCTTTATTTTCATCTAATGTTTTAGGATAATATTGTTCTGCATTTTCTGGGTCTATAGCATAGCTTTCTGAATTTTTATATACATAATCTCTTATTATTTTATAGGCTTCGTCCATACTCGGAGTATTAACTATATACTCTACAAAGCTTACATTTTCCCCATCAGAATATACATTACGGACAGTTACTCCTGAAGCAGTATGTGTTAAATTACTGCCTTCATACATACCATATAAGTCTACAACACTTAATTTATCATTAATTTTTTCAACAGCCCCTTTTGTCCCTGGGCTTCCAAAACCAAAAAAACTGTAAAACCATGTAAAATCATAAATATATACTTTATCATCTTTTTTCTGAAATGAAATATTATAATCAATATTATTTAATGTAACAGTTACAAGCAGACTGTTTTCCTGCATATTAAATTCTATAATTTTATCATTATTTTTATATTTTCCACTTTTTAAAGGTATTTTTGCAGGCAGCACTTTCACTATTTCTGAATAATTTTTCGTATTAATAAATTCCGCATATGCTTTTTCAATGCTGTCTGTTTTTGCTTTATATTCTTTTGCACATATATTTGAGCTGTAAAGTATGCCACTGTTTTCTAACATGAATTTTGCTTTGCCTGTATATCTGCAATCCACATTATCATATCCATACTCGTCACTAACTTCTACTTCTTCAAGCAGACTGCTTTCTGCATAAGCAGTAAATGCTGCAAAAATAAATAATAATAAAAATAGCTTTTTCATACTCTTCTCCTTTAATATATTATTTACAGTATATTAGTAAAAATAAATAAAAGCAATTTATATATTACATATATTTATATTAGAGATTTGTAACACAGAATAAAAAAAGCAGGGCTTTTAACCCTGCTTATTTATTAGATACCTTTTGTAAGATTAGATGCTGATTTATGATGTTCAATTAATTCTTTTCTAAGTGCTACTATATATTTATTATATTCTTCATCATCACCAATATATTTTTTACCTTTCATAAGAAGTTCAATGGCACTTTGCAGAGAATCTACTCTATGAAAGCCGGATTTTTTATCAGTTTTAGCTAAAATATTTTTAGCTTCTTTTATATAGTGTTGTTTAGCAAATTGAGATTTTACTTCATCAAGTTCTTCTATATGTTTTACTATTTCTATATTTCTATTTAGTATTTTAATCTGTAAATTTTGCAGCCTTGGTGAAAACTGAGCAGAATCAAGAACTAACTCTTTAATATATTCAAACCTGCCCATAGCCATATCAAAGCTTACATTTGGCTGATTAATAATTTCTGCACTTTTACGGATATTTTCCATTGTTCTTGATAAAGCTGGCAAACTTAAATCAACCTCTTTTATCTGCCCTGTTCTAGGGTCGCGCATTTTTCTTAACTCGCCTTCTTCAACATACACATGGTCTTTTGGTTTATCTGCCATTTTTTTCTCCAACTATTTAAAATCACACCTGTATCATCTATTATTATACATCAATGTAAAATAATTTCAAATACTAATTTATATGTTTTTAATTTTCTTTTATACAGGTGGTAAAAACTAAGAATTATAAAAAGATATAAAAAAAGCTCTGTCTAAACAGAGCTTGGAACGGGGACGACGAGACTCGAACTCGCGACCTCTGGCGTGACAGGCCAGCGTTCTAACCAACTGAACTACGCCCCCATGCTAAAAATGGACGGTACAGGGATCGAACCTGTGACCCTCGGCTTGTAAGGCCGATGCTCTCCCAGCTGAGCTAACCGTCCGTTTGGTAAAGCGACCCGTAGGGGATTTGAACCCCTGTTGTCGGCGTGAAAGGCCGATGTCCTAGGCCGAGCTAGACGAACGGGTCGTATATAAAAAGTAAATGGTGAGCCGTATTGGGATCGAACCAATGACCCATTGCTTAAAAGGCAATTGCTCTACCGTCTGAGCTAACGGCTCATAACCACAACCGAGCAAGTTCGGCTAATCTCGGGTGGAAGTAATATATAACAGAGTAAAAAATAAAAGTCAACATTTTTTTTTAACTTTTTTAAAAAAAGTTTTAATATACTATTTTATCAATAATTTTTATCATTTATTATGTATTTTTTTACTTTTTCAAGTATTTTATGTATAAAAGTTATTTATACTAATAAAGGGAGTTTCTATGCTCCCCATTGATAAATTATTTTTTACTTAAATATTTCATTTAATACTATTGTCTGGCTTCTATCTGTGCCTACAGATACCACACAGTATGGAATGCCTAAATAGTTTGATATAAAATCAATATATTCTTTTGCTTCTTTTGGAAGGTCTTCTATTTTTTTAGTTTTTGTAAGGTCTGTCTGCCAGCCTTTAAATTCTTTATATACTGGCTTTATTTTTTCAAGACTGTCTAAATCAGCAGGGAACTGCTCCACTATTTTACCGTCTATTTCATATGCAGTGCATACTTTTATTACAGGCATATTATCAAGCACATCCATTTTAGTAAGTGCTATATAATCAAGACCGTTTACCATAACAGCATATTTTGCAGCTACTAAATCAAGCCAGCCGCATCTTCTTGGTCTGCCAGTAACTGCACCAAACTCATGGCCTGCTGCTCTTAATGCCTCACCTTCTGCGTCAAAAAGCTCTGTTGGGAAAGGACCACTGCCAACTCTTGTTGTGTATGCTTTCATAACGCCAGCTATACATGATATTTTTCTTGGAGAGATACCTGTTCCTGTGCAGGCTCCACCTGCTGTGCCGTTTGATGATGTAACAAATGGGTATGTTCCAAAATCCACATCAAGCATTGTGCCCTGTGCACCTTCAAGCATTACTTTTTTGCCTTCATCTATTAATTTGTTTATTAAATATGATGTATCTGTAACATATTTTTTTAAGTCGTTTATATGGCGTTTACAGTATTCTTTTGCTTCATCTATGTTAATAGAGTCTATACCATAAGCTTTAACAGCATATCTATTAAGCTCTTCCACATTTGTTTTAATTTTTTCATCAAGCAGTTTTTCATTAAATAAATCACCTATACGGATACCGTTTCTGGCTGTTTTATCCATATATGTAGGGCCTATACCTCTGCCTGTTGTGCCTATTTTGTTAGCACCTTTTAATTCTTCTTTATGTTTATCAAAAAAGATATGGTATGGCATAATTACATGAGCCCTGTCGCTAATATAAAATCTGCCGTCAAATTTTATACCTTTTTCTTTAAGCTCATTAATTTCCTTAAATAAAGCATCAAGCTCAATTACTGTGCCGTTACCTATTATATTGATTGTTTTTTCATGGATAATGCCTGAAGGGATAAGACGAAGAATGTATTTAACACCATCAACCCATACTGTATGGCCTGCATTGTGGCCGCCTTGGTATCTGACAACAACATCTGCCTGCTCCGAATACATATCTACTATTTTTCCCTTTCCTTCATCGCCCCACTGGGCACCAAGCACTGCTGAACAGCTCATTATTTCCCCCATTAAATTATATTTTTAAAAGTATAATTCTTTATAAAGTTTTCTTTCTGAGTAATATCTGCTGCAAATATAACACTCTTTCCTTCCCTGCGAAATGATATAGCTTTTTTAAAGTTATCACTGCCTGTAACAAGATAGTCATATTCCTGCACCTTACTTTCGCATATCGGAAAATGAAGCAGATTATCAATATTTAATGCAGCACCACATGCTGTTAAATCCTTGCCAAATTTAGACATTAGTTTGTCATATCTTCCGCCACTTCCTAATATACTGCCGTAATTTTCATGTAGTATTTCAAAATGAACACCTGTATAGTAATCAAGACCTTTTGATTCTGCAGCATCAAAAATTAATATATTCTTATCTATCCCGCAGCTTATAAGCTGATTAAAAAGATTTTTAATAAACTCTATTCTTTCATAAAGCTCTTTGTCAAATGATGAAAGTGCTGCAAGAGCATCTATATTATCCATACCGCCAAAAGCAAGTGGAAGTTTAATTATTAAATCTTTTAAATTTTGGCTTATATTTATTTCTGATACTAATTTTTTTAAGTCATGAGTTCTTCTGTCAGATACAGCTTCAAGTATTTTATCCCCTTTTTCACCTGCAAGAGCTTTTATTCTGTTTAAAAATAAAGTATCTCCAAAAGTAAAACAGAAATCTTTAAGCCCCATTTTATCTAGTGCTGCATTTGCAGTTAAAACTATCTCTATATCTCCAAAAATACCGCTTTCACCAAAAATTTCCCAGCCTGTTTGGTTTTCTTCTCCCTTTATGCCTCTATCCTTTTCTACTGAGCGAAAAACTGTGCCTTTATAACACACTCTAAATGGCAGCGGCAGATTTTCCATACCTGAGACTATGCGGCATACCTGTGGAGTAAAGTCTGGACGCAGCACTAATGTTTTGCCAGTATGCCTGTCTATAAAACGGATAATACTTTCATCAGAAAAATTAAAAACAGTATCCTGCAGCAAATCATAATATTCATAAATCGGCAGATTCAGCTCTGTATAGCCATACTGATTGAGCGTACCTTTTATAATATTTAAGGCATTCTCTATTCTGCCGCTTCTTTCTATATTCTGCTCTTTTGAAATAGTTGTCATATTGCTGGCATTTCTCCCATTAACACAGCCTGTGCAGCTGCAACACCAGTGCCTAACTTAATATCTGCACCAAATATTTTAAGCCCCATTTCAATAGCACTGACTGCTGTAATAGTATCAAATGCATCATGGTAGCCAAGATGAGAAATACGAAGTATTTTTCCTGCTAAATGGTCCTGCCCGCCTGCAAGAGATACACCGCATTTATCTCTTAAATATTTAACAAATGCTTTGCCATCTATATTTTCTGGCAGAAAACAGCCTGTAGCTGCATTTGATGGTAAATCCTGAGCTAAAAGCTTTAATCCTAATGCTTTAACTGCTGCTCTTGTAGCTTCTGCATTAATAGCATGGCGAGCAAATACATTATCTATACCTTCTTTTTCCATCATAGAAATAACTGTTTTTAAACCAACTATCAGGCTTACACCTGCAGTCCATGCAGTAGTATTTTTTAACTGGTTTTTAAGCTCAGTTTTTAAGTTAAAGTAAAATTTAGGAAGTGTAGATTTTTCTACCATATTCCATGCTTTCTGGCTTAATGTAATAAAAGCAAGGCCCGGTGGCAGCATAAATGCTTTCTGGCTTCCTGTAATTAAAATATCTATCCCCCACTCATCAAAACGAGTATCATGAACACCTGCACTTGTAATGCCGTCTACCACAAGTAATGTTTCAGGCATTTCTTTAGTTATTGCTGCAAGCTCTTGTACAGGGTGATAAACTGTAGTAGATGTTTCACTGCCCTGAATAAATACTGCCTTAGTATCTGGGTTTTTATCAAGAAATGCTTTAACATCTGCTGGGTTTACAGAATGCCCCCACTCAACAGTAATACTTTCTGCATTTATACCATAAGACTGGCATATTTTTATCCAGCGTTCGCCAAATTTACCGCCGTTTATAACTAATACTTTATCACCCTGATTTAAAGTATTAACAACTGCTGCTTCCATAGCACCAGTGCCGCTGCTTGCAAGAATTAATGGTTCCTGCTCAGTTTTAAAAACTTTTTTTAAACCGTTTCTAGCTTCTTTAAATATTTCTTCAAATTCTGGTGTTCTGTGATGTATCATAGGGCGTGCCATATCTAAAAGCACCTGTTCCGGCACTGATGTAGGTCCCGGAGTTATAAGATATTTTTTTAACATTTTATACCTCTTGTATATTTATATATTCTTATCAGTGCTGATTATATACTATATCATTTTATTTTACTATAACAAATTTTCCTTTTTATAATTTTATTACAATTTTTATATTAATGTTTTGCATATATATCAATATTTTATATCATTGCTATTGATTAAAATATTTTTTTACTTTATAATGTCATCCAATAACCACTTAGTTGCTTTATTATATAGGGGGTTAAAATATGTATAAAGGAAAGCATAAAACAGCAGTTAAATCTCAAAAAGCTATATCTGAAGCATTTTTTAATATACTGCTGGAAAGGTCTTACTATGATGTATCTATAAAAGAAATATGTGTAAAAGCTGGTATTTCACGCCAGACATTTTATTCTCTTTTTGGTACTAAAGAAGATGTTATCAGATTTTATCTGGCAGACACTTTTAACCAGTGGAGGCAGCAGGCAAAAACTAACGGCGTCAATTCCTTATACGATTTAATATTATTTTTTTTACTAGGTATTACAGAAGATGAAAAACTTGCTCAGCTTTATTCCAGCGAAGTTCTAGGCGGTATATTAGCTGATATACTAAAAGAGCACCTTGATAAAACTATTCTTTATGAACGAGGCTCTATTTCAGTTGGCGATAGTGTTGCAAACTCATTTATTGCAGGTGGATTAACTATGGCTTTCAAACAGTGGCATGCTGATGCTGATAGAATATCTATTGAAGATGTTACTATGTTTGTTATTAAAATCTTATCAGGTGAATATTTTACTGAAATTATGGAATATGCAAAACAATTTCCATCATTGAAAGAAAAATAAGTATATTCAAATCAGTTAAATTTGTTTTCTGCCCCAAAAAAACGGGGCAGTTTTTATTTAATTAAACGCATTATATCGTTATAAAAAGCAAATACCATTAAAGATATTATTACAAGCAGCCCAAACATTTGAAAAGCACCTAATGCTTTTTCTCCAAGTGGTCTGCCCATTATTCCTTCAGCGCCAATGATTGCAAGCTGACCGCCGTCTAATACAGGAATAGGCAGCAGGTTAAATACTGCTAAGTTTATACTGATTGCAGCCATAAATATTAAAAGGGCTGCAAAACCTGATTCTGCTGACTGTGCTGCTGTTTCCACAATTAATATAGGGCCGCCAAGAGAATCTGCCGGTATCTCTCTTTGAATAAGCTTTGCAAATCCGATATATATTATTTTTGTCAACTCATAAGATTTTTCTAAACCCATCACCATTGCGTCTATTGGACCATAACGAACAGTTGTATCGCCATCTATTGGTGCTATCCCTATTAAACCTACTATTTTTTTATTTTCACCGCTGCCCTGCTCTGTTTCTTTTGGTGTTAATTTAAATGTAAGCTCTTTTGACTCTCTTTCAACTGTTACTGTTAATTCCTGTCCCGGACTGCTTCTTATTATATCAGCAGAATCATTCCATGATGATATTTTCTCACCATTAATTGATATTATTTTATCACCCTTTAAAAGCCCTGCTTCTGCTGCTGCCATATTTGGCATTACTTCGCCAATAACTGCATCTATATGAAGACCTGCTCCAATTGAGCCTATTTTCTCTTTATCCCCAAAAATATCTGATACTTCTTTTTCACTAACAGTTAAATTTATCTGCCTGTTATCGGATAAGGTAATAGTTACTTTTTCATTTGGCTTATCTGCGATAACCTGTGCAAACTCATTCCATGAGCGTATTTTTTCATTATCAACAGATACTATTTTATCGCCTGTTTTAAGACCTGCGCTTTCTGCCACTGAACCTTTTTCTACCATACCTACTACCGCAGAATATGATGGAATACCAGTCATATATAAGCCCCAGAAAATAAGTATTGCAAATATTACATTAAAAAGCGGCCCTGCAAAAATAATTGCTGCCTTATGCCAGCCTGATTTATCTTTAAAAGAACGGCCTTCTTTTGCAGGGTCGTAAGTTTCCTGCCCCGGCTCATCATTATTCTGCTCACCATACATTTTTACATAGCCACCAAGGGGCAGTGCAGAAAGCACATATTCTGTTTCCCCATATTTTTTCCTTAAAAGAACAGGGCCAAAACCTATTGAAAACTTTTCAACATATACTCCAGCCCATTTTGCTACTATAAAATGGCCAAATTCATGGACAAATACAAGCACACCTAAAACTATTATTGCTATTAATATATTCATATTTTACCCTTATCTTTAAATTTTATATAATATTGCAAGAATATTTGAAAAAAGCAATAGGGAAATGGAAAAGCTACATAATATTACTATTTTACACATATTTTTGTATTATTTTTATGAAAAAAGGGCTTAAAATAACCTTTAAGCCCTTTTTTATGATTTATAAGTTTTTTACTTATTTATCAAATTTATCCATGAAAATGTTGCCAAAGCCTGCATCGGTATTTGTTTCCATTTTTTTCATGTATTCTTTTGTTTCTCTGCGTTCAGAATCCTGCAGATATTTTTTAATAGAAAGAATAACCTGTTTCTCTTTATTATCTGCTTTGATTACTGTTGCAGTTACTGTATCCCCTACATTATACTGATCTAGTGATGCTTTTGCAGGGTCTAAATCAGCAGCAGCTATTACACCTTTAATTTCAAGTGGAAGCTCAACTTCTAAACCTTGTTTATTTACTGCTGTGATTTTTACTTCAACTGCCTTACCCTGTGGCAGAAGTTTTGTTACTTCTTTCCATGGGTTTGATTCTAACTGTTTTATACCTAAGCTGATACGCTCTTTATCTTCATCAATATTCAGGATTTTTGCTTCAATAGTATCACCTACTTTGTAAAGCTCATTTAAATCTGCAGGTTCCTCTCTCCAGGAAATATCGCCTTTACGAACTAAACCGTCTAAGAAACTGCCAAAATCTACAAATAAGCCAAAGTCAGTAATATTTTTAATAGTTCCTCTTACAACAGAGCCTTCTGGATGTTCTGCTTTTAAAGTTTTCCATGGGTTATCTATTAAGTCTTTAACACTCATGATAACTCTTTTTCGTTCGTTATCATATCCTGTAACTCTGCCTTCTACTATATCTTTAATATTTAATGTAGATTTAGTATTTTTAAGCCAGCCTATTTCTTCATTTGGCACAAAGCCATCAATGCCTGGTGCAATTTCTACAACATAACCAGCTCTTTTTCTTGCTACAACTGTTCCTTTAACAGTAGAACCTTCTGGATAATTTTTTGCAGCATCACCCCATGGGTCAATTTGCAATTGTTTCATACCAACAGCAACTTTATCAGCTGCCTTATCAATTTCTAATATTACAACTTCCACAACATCGTTTTCTGCTAAAAATTTTGCAGGGTTTTTCACTCTGCCCCAGCTCATTTCATTTTTATGCAGAAAGCCGTCTATCCCACCAAGGCTGATAAATGCACCATAATCTTTTAAAGTTTTAACAGCACCTTTTATTTTGTCGCCTACTTTATATTTTTCAAAAAATTCGTTTTTTAACTTTTTAGCTTCATCAGCTAAATACTGACGAGGAGATACTAAAACTGAATGTTTTTTACCGCCATGTGCTTTTAATATTTTTGCAAGAACTGTTTTATGTAAAAATTTTGCTGGGTCTATATCTTTTAAGTGGATATCAATATGTGTTTCTGGGATAAATGCTTCTATTTCACCAACTTTACCACGGTATCCTTTTACTTTTTCAGTATTAACATATTCTGTGATTTTTACTTCTACAGGTTCTCCCCTGTTTTCTTTTTCTTTAATAGCACTCCAGTCGCTTCTAGCGTTGATTGCTTTTTTAGATAGAAAAACGCCGTCATTATTCATTTTAACGATGCTAAGTTCTACTTCATCACCAATTTTTGCTCCTTCTAATTCTGACATCTGAGCTATACCTTCTGTTTTATAGCCAAAGTTAATAAGAGCAGTATCTCCTTTGATTTCTACAATAGTGCCTTTAACTTCTGCACCTGTGTGATATTGCTGGAGAGACTCTTCAAAGTAGGACTCAAAATCTTCCATGCGTTCTTCGTTTTGTCTGTTTTCATTACTCATCTTGCGACCTCTAAAATATATTCACGCACCTTTTCAAGCAGATATGTAGGGGTGCTTGCCCCTGCTGTCAGCCCCACTTTACTTATACCCTGAAACATATCAAGCGATAACTCTGAGACTGTTTCTATGTGATAAGTATATGGACAAATCTCTTTACACAGGTGGTAGAGCCTTGTAGTATTGGCACTGTTTTTACCGCCAACAACTATCATTACTTCTACTTTTGATGCTACCTCAATAGCAGCTTCCTGCCGTTTTTCAGTAGCTGAGCATATTGTTTTTGCTATTACAAGCTCGCTGCATTTCTGCTTCAATTTTTCTGCAGCACTTTCAAATATGCCTATATTTTGTGTTGTCTGGGCTAAAAACCCATATTTTTCCACATATTCAAGTGCGCTGGCTTCTTCTGCACTCTCTATTACTTTATAGGGAATATCTATATAACTGACAATACCTTTTACTTCTGGATGGTCAGATTCCCCAAGGATAACTATATAATCGCAGCTTTTAGATAATCTTGCTGCTGCTTTTTGCGCTTTTTTAACAAAAGGACAGGCAGCATCTATTACATTGCCAGCATTTTCTGCCAAATATTCTGCTTCTTTCCTTTCTATACCATGGCTTCTTACTACCACAGACATATCTTTTGATACTTCATCAAGAGATTTAATTGTTGCAACTCCCGCCTCTTTAAGCTCACCAACAACCTGCGGATTATGTATAATAGGGCCAAAAGTTACTACATGGCTATACTCTTTTGCAGCATCTTTTACTATATCAATAGCACGTTCAACACCAAAACAGAAACCAGCATGTCGTGCAATCATTATTTCCATTAATGCTCCTTTCAAGCTTAGGATTATTATTTTATACTAATTTTTTTCATTTGGCAAATAAAATAGAATATTTTACAACACTTTTTTAGTGGTTATGTTTATAAGATATTATCATTTCACCAATTTTATCTGCCACCTGCTCTAAAGAAAGTCCTGTAGTATCAAGCAAAACTGCATCTTCTGACTGTAAAAGGGGGCTCTCCTTTCTTGTCATATCCATTTCATCCCGTTTTTTTATTTCTTCTAATACTTTTGTATATTCTGATGCTTTATCTATACCTTCCCATTCTTTAAAGCGTCTTTTCGCTCTTTCTTCCGGGCTCGCAGTTAAAAATATTTTAATATCAGCATTAGGAAGCACAACAGTTGTAATATCTCTGCCTTCCATAATCACATCACTTCCTTCTGCATAAAACTGCTGTTTTTTCACTAAAATTTTTCTTATATCACTATCTGCAGCAACAAAAGCGACTTTAGAAGAAATTTCAGGGGTACGGATTTCCTTTGTTAAATCATATATTTTACCATTATATTTTATAGAGATTTTTCTACCATTATCTTCTAAAATAAACTCTGTATTTTCTGCCTTTGCTGCAAGATTATCTTCTCCAAAATGGACACTAAGCCATGCTATACTTCTATACATTGCACCAGTATCAATATATGTAAGAGAATATTTTTCTGCAACTATTTTACATACTGAACTTTTGCCACTTCCTGCCGGCCCGTCTATTGCTACCTGCATAACCTCACCTTATTATTTTTCTTCCAGTGATAATAAATCACCTATAAAATCAGGATATGATACATCAAGTGATGCTATATTATCCATTAATACATGTACACCAAATTTTTTAGCAAGAATAATATTTACCATTGATATTCTATGGTCATCATAAGCTAAAAGTTTTGCTTTTTCAGGTTCTTTTGTAAGTGGGTGTATTTTTAATCCATCTTCATATTCTTCTATTTCTGCACCTAATGCTCTAAAATTATTTATAAGTGCTGCTATTCTGTCTGATTCTTTTACACGAAGTTCTTTTGCATCTCTTATTTCAAGTGGTGCTTCACCAAAAAGTGCAGTCATTGCTAAAACAGGCACTTCATCTATCATATTAGCTATAATATCACCACTTACTCTGCCACCTTTAATTTTTCCACTTGTTACATAAATATTACCTATAGGCTCATATTCGTTACTTGTTATTTCATATTTTATATCAACACCTAAATCCTTTAACACATTTAGTAAACCTATTCTGCTTGGATTTAAGCCGCAGTTTTCTATAACTATTTCTGAGCCTTCAAAAATCAAACCAGCACCTATATAAAATGCAGCAGAAGAAAAATCAGCCGGCACATCTAATTGTGTCTGTTTAAAATCGCCGCCGTAAACTGTTATCCGCCCATTATTATTTTCACATTTTATGCCAAAAGCCTGCAGCATTCTTTCTGTATGGTCTCTTGTTGGTGTTTTTTCTATATAAGTAACTGCACCATCTAACTGAGCACCAGCTAATAAAACAGCACCTTTTACCTGAGCAGATTTTGTTTCTGCTGCAATTTCACATGCTTTCATACTGCCGGGAAGTACTGTTGCAGGAAGCAGTCTGTTATTATCTTTTGCTTTTATTACTGCACCAAGTTTTGTAAGCGGCTCTATTACTCTTGCCATTGGTCTGCGTAAAAGAGATGCATCGCCTGTTAATACTGAATAAAAATTATTTGGAGCAAGCACCCCCATAACTAAACGGGCTGTTGTACCAGAATTATCACAGTTTAATACATCATATGGCTCTTTAAAATTTTTAACACCTTCTGAATGTATAAGAAGCCTTGAACGCTCATTAACAATGTTTACACCTAACTGCTGCATAATATTCATAGTAGCAAGTGTATCTCTTGAAATAAGCGGATTTCTTACAACAGAAACACCATCTGCCATACTACCCATTATCACTGCCCTGTGTGTAATAGATTTATCTGCTGGAACTTTTATATTTCCTTTAAAACATTTGCATTTATCGAATGTAATCATATATGTACTCCTTTATATCTATATTAAATGGTTTTTTATAAACTGCATAAACTTAATATATACAGCTAAAAAACCTGTAATTTTCTTATTTATATTTTATTAAAGTTTTCTGCGTTCTCCGCTTACTTCTTCTATTTTATCAAAAAGCATTTTTTTGTTATCTTCTTTTATCATATTTTTCCACATACTGATATTTTTTTCTAAATTTTCTACACATTCAAGCAGTGCTTTCTTATTATCTATAAAAATATCGCTCCACATAGCAGCATCACTTGCAGCAATACGGGTAAAATCTTTAAATCCACCTCCTGCAAAAGATAGTGCTTCCTTGTTTTTATCTAAAACTGTATCCATTAAACAAAAAGATATTAAATGGGGAAGGTGGCTTACATTGGCAAAAATCCTATCATGCTCATGGCTTGTCATTCTGCATACCTGCATATTTATAGATTTATGCAGCTCTTCAAGTGCATTATCAAGCTCAGCATTACCCATAGAAGTTAATATATGTTTGGCACCATTATACAAGTCTGCTTCTGAATTAATAAAACCACTTGTTTCCCTGCCTCTGATAGGATGGCCGCCACAGAAATAAAGATTATTATTTTTTGCAGCTTCTAATATAGTAGTCTTTGTACTGCAGCTGTCTGTTACTGGTTTTTTATATGAAGCCCTGCCCAGCATATTAATAAAATTAACTGCTGACTGCACAGGCACGCATATATATATTAAATCAAGGGGAAAATTGATAAATTTCTCAAATTCATCAGTAACCCCTTCAAATATACGGCTTTCCACTGCCTGTATAAGTACAGACTTATGTAAATCAAAACCGTAGATTTTTATACCCTTGCAGGCAAAGGCTTTGGCAAATGAACCGCCGATTAAGCCAAGACCTGCAATTCCTATATTTTTAAACTGCATATTATTTTGCAATTTCCTTTCCTACTGCTTTTGCAATAATTTCTACTTTATCTACTACTTCACAGTATTGGTCTGGAGTTAATGACTGGTCGCCGTCACTTAATGCCTCATCTGGATTTGGGTGAACTTCTATCATTAAGCCGTCTGCACCTGCAGCAACAGCAGCAAGAGCCATAGGACCAATACATTCAATCTTGCCTGTTCCATGACTTGGGTCTACAATGATAGGCAGGTGGGAAAGGTTTTTAATAGCAGGAACACAAGATAAGTCTAATGTGTTTCTTGTATATGTTTCAAATGTTCTTATGCCTCTTTCGCAAAGAATAATATTTGAGTTACCTTCCTTAGCAATATGCTCTGCTGCCAGTAAAAACTCTTTTAATGTAGCACTCATGCCTCTTTTTAAAAGAACTGGTTTTTCCTGAGCACCAACTTCATGTAACAGACGGAAATTCTGCATATTTCTTGCACCGATTTGAATAATATCTGCATATTCTGAAACAATATCTAAATCTCGTGGGTCTGTAAGCTCTGTTACTACAACCATACCAAACTCATCAGCAGCTTTTCTTAAATAGATTAAACCTTCAGGCCCCATTCCTTGAAATGAATATGGGCTTGTGCGAGGTTTATAAGCACCGCCTCTTAATATTCTTGAACCTTTTGCACTTGTTCTCATAGCAACAGTGCGAGCCTGCTCTAAACTTTCAACAGAGCATGGACCGCTCATAATAGCAAGCTCTTTGCCCCCTATTTTGACACCTTTCACATCAATAACAGTATCTTCTTTTTTAAATTCACGGCTAACAAGTTTATAAGGCTTTGAAATAGGTATAATTTCATCAACACCTGGAAATGTCTGCACCTGTTTGCCTTTTAATAGTGATTCATCACCTATTGCACCAATAACTGTTCTTTCCACACCTTCAGAAATAGTTAATCTGTAACCACATGTTTTTAAATGGTCAGTTAAGTTGCCTATTTCTTGTTTTGAGGCATCATGTTTCATTACAATAATCATAATATAACTCCCAGAAAATCTTTATTATTTATTTAAAACTTTTTTTAATGCACTGATAAAGATTTTATTTTCTTCATCTGTTCCTATTGATACTCTAATATATTCTCTTAATCTATTACCGCCTAAAAATCTAGCGATAACACCTTCTTTTAGTAAATCATCAAATACTTTTTTGCCATCGCCTGTTTTAATAAGCATAAAATTTGTATCAGTCTTTACATATTCTAATCCCATAGCAGTTAATTCTTTATATAAGTATTCTTTTCCTGCTTTATTTAATGCAGTAACTTTTTTAATGTGCTCCTGGTCTTTGACAGCTTCTGCACACATAATCTGAGCAGCTGAATTTACATTAAATGGCGGGCGGATTCTATTTATTAATGATATACATTCTTTATCTGCCACTAAATAACCGCATCTGATAGATGCAAGTCCGTATGCTTTTGAAAAAGTGCGCATAGTCATAAGGTTATTATACTTTTTCATAAGTGCAAAGACATCAGGATAATCACCTTCTGCAAACTCAATATATGCTTCATCAAGCACAACAAGCACATTAGATGATAGTTTATCCATAAAATCAATAAACTCTTTTTCACCAAAAAGAGTGCCTGTTGGGTTATTTGGATTTGCAAGCATAATAAAGCGTGTTTTATCATTACAAGCATTTAAAATATTTTCAAAATTAATTGAAAAATCGCTGTTTGTTTCCACCCATCTGCAATGTGATTGTAAACTACGGGCAAGCAGCTCATATTCAGAAAAAGACGGGCTTGGTGCAAGTGCATGAGTATCACTTGTTAAAAATGCCATATATAAAAGCTGTATAATTTCATCACTGCCTGCACCGCATACAATATTATCAATATCAATATTGTGAAATTCTGCTATTGCCTGCCTTAAATAATAGCTGTCCCCTATTGGATATCTT
Source organism: uncultured Mucispirillum sp. (assembly GCA_944323205.1). Taxonomy (GTDB): domain Bacteria; phylum Chrysiogenota; class Deferribacteres; order Deferribacterales; family Mucispirillaceae; genus Mucispirillum. The sequence goes on from CALURO010000003.1 coordinate 124,251, forward strand.
GTAATTTCTTTTTCATATTCTTTTAAAGCTGCTATCGCTTTTGGACTTGCTCCATAAGGGTTTTCATTAGATGCAAGTTTTACAACCTTTTCTATACCCAGCTCCCTTTGAAGCTCTTTTACTGGTTTGCCTGGAACATAAGCTGATAATTCCAAAAGCCCGTCCCACACTAACGATTTATAATCTGCCATTTTAAAATTCTCCTTTTGGATATGAGCCTAATACTTTTGCAATAGGTGTTTTTTCTATAAATTCATCTAACACTTTTTTTATTTCAGGATTATCTTTATGACCGTCTATATCTGTATAAAAAAGATATTCCCATGGTTTCTGTTTTGAAGGCCTGCTTTCAAGAGTAGTCATATTAATGCTGCCATGCTTAAATATTTCTAATACATCGTATAAAGCACCTGATTTATGGTGAACACTGAACATTAATGATGTTTTGTCATTACCTGTTGGATTCTGCTGAGTTTTGCCGATTACTACAAACCTTGTAAAATTACCCGGCCCGTCTTCTATATGTCTTTCTATAACCTTTAAATTATATACTGCTTCGGCAAGTTCACTGCCTATTGCTGCAACTGATTCATCATTTTGTGCCATTTCTGCAGCAAGGGCGGTAGATTCGCATGGAATAAGTTCTGTATCTGGGAAATTTTTAGCAAGCCATTTTGAACACTGACCCAGCGGGCTTGGGTGAGAATATATTTTTTTAATATCTTCTTTTCTTCCTGTTTTATTTAGCAGGTTCTCTGCAATCTCCACATACACTTCACCCATAATAATAACATCGCTTTCCATAAACATATCAAGGGACTGGTTGACTGCACCTTCAAGAGAGTTTTCAACAGGCACAATACCATAATGTACATGACCTTTTTCTACTCCCTGAAATATTTCACCAATATTTCTAACAGGTATAAGTTTTGCAGACTGGCCAAACCTTTTTACTGCTGCTAAGTTAGAGAAAGTGCCAACAGGGCCTAAAAAAGCAACCCGCACTTCTTCCTCTAAGCATAAAGATGCACTCATTATCTCACGAAAAACATTTCTTAAAGAATGCTGTGGAAATGGACCTTTATTTTCTTCTTTTAAGCGGGCGTATATTTGCTCTTCCCTGGAATTAACCCATACAGGCGAGCCTTCCTTTTTCTTAATTTCGCCAACTTCAATAACACAGCCTGCACGCTTATTTAAAAGTGCTAATATCTGGCTGTCAATACTGTCAATTTCTTCTCTTAAATCTTTTAAAGTTTTCATTTGAAAAGTGTAGCAAAAGATTTTTAAATATTCAATGAAAAAAAATGAAATTTTTTATAAATTTTATAAATTTTTTAATGTAATATTATTTTCTACTGTATCATAACTTTTATCAGCATATAATCTATCTTATATTTAATAAGGTTGAAAAAGCTATTCTCATTATAAAAATATCGCAAAGATAAATTTTTCTTGATAAATTATTTTCTTCATATATAATTATACTCTATGAAAAAAATAGTATTTATGGGGACGCCTGAAATAGCTGTTCCATCATTAAAAGCATTAGTTGAAAATGGATTTAATATTCCATTAGTTATTACTCAGACGGATAAACCAAAGGGCAGAGGACAGTCTATTCAATTTCCGCCTGTAAAAGAGTATGCATTAACTGCTGGTTTAGAAGTATATCAGCCTGAAAAAATCAAAAATAATACTGAAGTTATGGAAAAACTTAAAAGTATATCACCAGATTTTTTTGCTGTTGTAGCTTATGGAAAAATACTTCCACAGGAAGTGCTTGATATTCCTAAAATCGCACCAGTTAATGTACATTTTTCTCTGCTTCCAAAATACAGAGGGCCTGCCCCTGTAAACTGGGCAATTATGAATGGTGAAGAAGAAACAGGTGTTGATACTATGCTGATGGACGCTGGTATGGATACAGGCGATATTCTTTTAACAGCTAAGACTAAAATTCTTAAAAAAAATGCGGGTGAACTTGCAGACGAGCTCTCTATTATTGGTGCAGAACTGCTTATTAAAACATTAAACGAATTTGAAAATATTACACCAGCTCCACAAGATAATGATAAAGCAACAAAAGCCCCTATGATGAATAAGGAAATGGGGTTTATTGACTGGTCACAGAATGCAGAGCAGATAGAAAGAATGATTAGAGCATTTACTCCATGGCCTGCAAGTTATACATTACTTGATAATAAAAAAGTAAAAATTTTTAAAAGTGATGTGGTAGAAATAAACAATACAGCTGATTCAGGCACCGTAATAGATATAGATAAGGAAAGTTTTACTATTGCATGCGGACAAAATGGGTTAAAAATATTTGAACTGCAGCTTGAAGGCAAAAAAAGAATGGATACAAAAAGCTTTCTAGCCGGCTTTCAATTAGAAAAAGGAAAAATATTTGGCAAATAAAATTATAAAAAACATTTTTATTATACCTTTATTTATTATTATTTCTGCATGCAGTAATAAAGCAGGCGATAACACAAATAATAACTTATCTCTAAATATATTTCATTTTAATGATATTCATTCAGCAGAAACATTTAGTATGCCATTAAATATTGATAATACTTCTGTTTCTGCCAAAGCTGGCGGTTATCCTAGATTGATAGAATCATTATCTAGTGCAGATAAACATGCTTATACAGAAGTTATTTTTGCAGGCGATATGTTCCAGCAGGGCTATCCACTTTTCACTTATACTAATGGAAAATATGATTTTGATATGCTTTGCATAGCATCCCCTGATATTATAACACTTGGCAACCATGAATTATATGAAACTGATACCGGTATATTAAACTTATTTTTTGATTATATTACAGCTAATGCTGATAAATGCAGCTTTGATATTGTGCTTGCAAATGTTACTTTTGATAACAAAACTATACAAAACAGTATTAAACCATATATTATAAAACAGTATGGAAATCAGTCTGTTGCTTATTTTGGAGTTACAACAGCAGAGTCTGGTTTTAATAATATTACTGGAATGAAAGTGTCTGACCCTTTTGAAACGGCTGGCAAAATTATTTCAGAAATTAAAGCTCAAGGCATAAATAAAATTATTGCTGTTACACATTTAGGATTTGAAGAAGATAAAAAACTTGCCTTATTATATCCTGATATAGACTTAATTATTGGCGGTCATTCCCACACTATACAAGGCGATTTTTCAGAAATTGGGGTATCATCTTATGAAAAAAAATATCCATTTAAGGCGGATAATTCTTCTACATATATTGTAACAGCAGGTTATCAAGGGTTAATTTTAGGAAATCTTAATATTTCATTTAATCAGGAAGGAAATGTATCATTAATAAATGCATCACCTAAAATGCTTATTAATCCACTTGATAATAATACTTTAAATAATAAAATTTCAGGCAGTAAAAATGCACTTTTAATTAATGAAAATGTAACAGCTGCCACAGAAATTGAAAATATATACAGCAGTATTGCCCTTGATATTAATAAAGTAGTTGGAGAAACTCTTGATAATTTATATACACTAAAAGTTAACCCAGACTATTCATATGATGACCATTATGCTTCATCACTTGGCACAGTTTTTTCAAAAGCATTATATATGGCTGCTGCAAACCAAAATTATAATGCTGATTTAGCACTTATTAATACAGGTGCTTTAAGGATAAACATACAAAAAGGCAGTATTACTTACGGTATGCTTAATCAGGCTGCCCCTTATGCGAATGATTTATATGTTATAGAGATTAAAGGCAGTGCAATAAATGAGTTTATTCAGTTTTCTGTTTATAATTTTATCAATTCAAATAATGTAAATTCATTTCCATGTCTATATGGTGCAAAATTTAAATACGATGCAGATAATAATATTTTAACTGAAAAGAAAATATTAAACGGCAGTGAATACATAAATATTGATGATAATAAAATATATAAAGTGGTGCTTTCTTCTTATGTATATCAAAATGAAGAAATTATAAATAATAATGCTGTTTCTGCCGTTAAAATTGATATGACAGATAAACAGGCATATACTGATTATATTATAAAATATTCCCCGCTTGAAAAGATAGCTGACCCAATTATTATTTATAAGCAGTAATTGTTGATTATATCATATTTTTACATTTTTGTAAAAATTATGTATGATGCTTTAAAAAATATTGCATATAAAAATTTATTCAATATATTTGTAGCTATATTAAAATTTATTTACACTTATAAAGATATTAAAAATATAAAGGGTATAAAATGACAACAGTGAACACATTAAAAACAGTTTTTTTAATTACATTAATGACTGTATTATTAGTATTTATAGGTAATTTAATCGGCGGAAAAACAGGTATGATTATAGCACTTGTTTTTGCTGTAGGTATGAACTTTTTTTCATACTGGTTTAGTGACAAAATAGTTCTTAAAATGTATAAAGCAGAGGAAGTAGATGAAGCAGGCAATCCTAGATTATACAGAATAGTTAGAAATCTTGCTACTCGTGCAGGGCTTCCTATGCCAAAAGTATATATTATTTTTAACGGCTCACCTAACGCATTTGCTACAGGCAGAAATAAAAACCATGCGGCAGTTGCTGTTACAAATACATTAATGGATATGCTTGATGATGATGAATTAGCAGGTGTTATTGGCCATGAACTTGCCCATATTTATGGCAAAGATATTTTAATCGGCACAATTGTAGCTATGATGGCAGGAACTATTATGACTATTGTTGATATTTTCCAATGGTCTATGATTTTAGGCGGTGGTAACAGCGATGATGAGGAAGGTGGCAACCCACTTGGTTTTATAGGCTCTATAGCTATGATAATACTTGCTCCACTTGCTGCTACATTAATACAAATGGCAGTTTCACGCTCAAGAGAATATATTGCAGACCAGCGAGGTGCAGAGTTCTGCGGTAATCCAAGAGCACTTGCATCAGCACTGCACAAAATAGCCTATGGTATACAAATGCACCCAATGGTAGAAGCTAAGCCTGCAACAGCTCATATGTTTATAGAAAGCCCGTTTTCTGGTCAGAAAATGATGAGCCTTTTTTCTACTCACCCAGCAGTAGATGACAGAATAGAAAAACTTATGGCTATGGCAAATTCTAGAAGCGGCAGAGCATACTAAAATACTTAACTTATATTACATTACGGCGGGTTTTTATATGTCCCGCCTTTTTTATATTCATTTTATTTAATATGATAAGTAAACTTTTTACATTTTTATTTATCATTATATTAAAATATTTTGTTATAAATTTATATTATTTATAACAACACTTGAATATTTCAGTTATTATATTATACTACTTATAACTTATGGAAAATTGTATGAAAAAATTATTAATTATACCTTTATTTTTTATGATATTAAGCTGTGCTTATGATGACAGTGATAATCTATATAATCATGCTTATACTAATATTCAAGGTGATACTTCAGCACCACTTATCAAAGAAAATTTCCTTACTATAGGTAATAATCAGGTAAATTATAATAAAAGTAAAACTTTTCATACTTTAATATATCAAGCTCAAAGCACTGTAACTAATAACTATACAATAACAAACGGGTATAGTATATCTGCAAACGGACAGCAGGTGCAGGATATAAGACCAGTACACCCTGTTTTTCCTAAGCAGGCTGACATAGAAAAAGATATAAAAGAAAAAATTAATGATATTAATAAAAATTTTCAGCAGTTTGCATATAAGAATAATATCAAATCTATTGATAAAAACACAAATATTATAAAAAGAACTATACCACAGTCTGTAACTATTGGCACAAAATGGGAAAATATAAATCTTTTAAATGTTGATAATGATACATTTTCTACAATCAGTGCAACATGTATTGCAGTATCTGAAAATGCATATTTTTTCCTGCAGGATGGGCTTACCACCTTAACTAATGAGCAGATTACAGAAATTACAACTGCTTTTGATAAAGATTATAATTTAATACACCAGTATTATGGTGAAGAAACAGATACAGACGGTAATGGTAAAGTATCATTTTTAATAGCAGATTTACCAGACGGTTTACTTGGATTTTTTTATACTGCTGATAAATATAGTCAGCAGTATTTACAACAGAATATTAAATCTAATGAAGCAGATGTGCTTTATGTAAACTATAACTATTTTGCAAATGATAAATGGACACTATACCAGACTGATTTAAAAGCTACATTTATACATGAATTTCAGCATATGGTTCTTTTTGACAGCAGGACAAGATTAAATTTAAATCCTGATGTTGGTACATGGTTAAATGAAGGACTTTCTATGCTTTCTGAATATTATGCCGGCTATTCTGCACCACTCTATAATTATCTATATAATTATTTTAGTATAAACCAAGGTATATCACTAATAACTAATGATTCATCGCAGGATTACGGTTTAAGCTATCTTTTTGTAAGATATTTACAGATAAGGTTTGGAGATGATTTCATTAAAAAAATATATTCATCAGCATATACAGGAATTATGGCTGTGGAAGAAGCAGTCGGTATGGATTTTAATGAACTGTTTTTAGATTTTGTTAAAATGATTTTAGTTACTGGAAGAAATGTAACAACTGATACCAGATATAATATAGAAGAATTTAATTACATAGAAGGCACAGAAGGATATACTAGAAACGGGTTTAATCTTGCTTCACTTATTGATGAAGTTTATTCTTATAACAGTGAAGACAGCCACTTTATTACTTCTACAGGATATAATAATAAACAGCTTGGCATGTATGGGTTTGCAATAACCAGATGGAGTGGAAATATTGATTATATTACATTATCAGGCAGTAACAGTATTGCAGGTATGTATTCTGCATGGTAAAAAATAAAATATTTTTTGCAGCAGAGGAATATCTAATAAATATTGCTAAACTGCAGGCATTAACTTATTTATTCTATTCCAACAAGTCTTTCACATTTTTTACTGCTGTATGATTTATCTCTTAAATTTTTAAGATAATCAAGAGTAATATCCTGCATTGCTTTTTTATTTTCAGCAGTATAGGCATAATATGTGCATGAAACTTTTTTGTTATCTATACCTGTATTATTTTTATAAGAATATAAGTAAAATTTATCATTATCTAATATATAAGTATAAAAATTATTGCCGTAAGCATTTCTTTCATCGCTGTATATTAAATCAAACATAATCATATTATTCTGCGAGCTGCACTTTTGCAGTATTCCGCCGTTATCAAGATATGAGTAATCTTTTAATACTGCATACTGTCCAATATCTTCCCAGAATGTAATAACAATATCTTTCCACCTGCTGTTAACACCATCATAGCCAAAAGCATAGTTATGGTATGATATAAATACATAGTATGCTTTATTATTAATGATAAACCTGCCTGCATTTTTAATATCTGCATGTTTATCAGATTTTCTAATAAACAATGATATATTTTTTTCAAGGTTATCTTTATTAACTTTATGGTTTAAAGCAAGGTTAATACTGTATGGTTTTATATATTTATCCATATTATCTACAAATAAGGATACACCGTCATAATAAGAATCTGTAAGTTCTAAAAGTTTAGATTCTTTAAATCTTGCCTGAATATACAGTGGCTTTTTATATTCAGACTGGTTATTTACAGGGTCATTTTCAAGAGTAACATATATTATATTATTTTTTATATAGGCAGCTTTTGGATATAATAATAAAGTTGTTCTAACATTATCATTAGTATGAAATGTTTCAACAAAATTAAAATCTGCTGAAAAGTTATAATAATGGTATCCAGTATATCCGCCAAAGAAAAGACTGTAATAAGATGTGAAAAGCGGGCTGCCTGCCTTGTCAAAATCTATGCTGTACCATATACCTTTTAATGCATTTCCGTTTTTATCTTTAATTTCAGCAAGGTTAATTCTTTTATTTAAGCTGTATCGCTCTTCTACCGCCTTTGTAAGCTCATCAGCTGCCTTTTTATATGTTTGATAGTAGTCATACTTTGTCACTTTTGTTTTAAAGTCATTCTGCATATATTCTTTATACTTTTCTATATACATATTAGTATATTCAAGTATAATTTTCTGCTCTTCCGGCATATAATTAATATTAAATAACATATAGCTTATTAAAATACGGCACCTTAAAGCCACATAAAAGTAGCTTTCATCAAAGGAAGCTAAGTTTGAAATATTATTTTTATATTCATTTATACTCATCATAGATAAATCCAGCAGTAGTTTATAAAGTGAGATTTCTACACCTTTTACCTTATTACTTTTTATGCTGTCTTTAAGCTCTGCCTGTAAATGATTATAGCGGAATATAATATTATTTTTTTTGTTTTGGGCGATATTTGGATATTTTTTATTAAGTTCTAAAGCATCTAAAAGCTGTTTTCTAATTTTTGCTTTAACATCATTATAGTTTGAATTAGCGGAAGTATTTTCCCATTTTAAATCTGCAGGTGGCAGCATAAATCCTATACGCATTACTTCATAAATGCTGCTGTCAAGAGTAGTATTTTCTGCATATATATTAAATGGAAGTAAAAGTATAAAAAGTAGTAAAAACCTGCTCATATGAACTCCGTATGCTTTTATATATGAAAGTATAAAGTTATTTTTAATATAAGTAAAATATTTTCTAAAGTTTTATTTTAATATACCGATAAAAATAAAAAGGCAAAGATGCTGAAAGATAAAATATTAGAAAAACTAAAATTTTATTAAAGTTATTTTAAGATTTTACGATACATATACCATACAAGGTTGGGACTCTATTGAATAAGTCAGGGAGGACAAGATGTCAACAGGTATGATTTCAAACACAAATTTGTTTTCTTTATCAAGCTTAGTTGCTGCTGGCAGAAATCAGAGCGATTTAAGCAGTTCTATAAACAAACTTTCTTCAGGCTTACGGATAAACTCATTTATGGACGACCCATCTCGTATGTCAATATCTGAAAAAATGCGAGGCTTTATATTAGGTCTGCAAACTTCATCGCAAAATGCACAAGATGGTATTTCATATCTTCAAACAGCAGAAGGTGCTACAAATGAAATATCTAGTATGCTTCAAAGAATGAGAGAGTTAGCAGTTGAAGGTGCAAACGGTATATATTCTGCTAATGACAGATTAGAAATTCAAAAAGAAATAGACCAGTTAAAAGCAGAAATAGACAGGATTTCAGAATCAACTGAGTTTAATACAAAAAAACTTATTAATGGTGAATCAAGCGGTGCATGGAACAGCGGCACTGATAAAATCAGTGCAGTAATTAACGGCACAGTAGATGACGGCAACTATGATATTACTTTTGATGTTAAACCCGGTCAAAATCAGGTGCAGTCTACTCAAATCTTTACATTAAGAGAAGATGAGCTTGGTGCATATGTAGGCAGTCAAGGCACAACAAATATAGCTCAAGCAAGCAATCCAGATAATATTAAAGATACAGCAGACGGCAGTTATAAAGTGACAGTTGCAAACCCAACAGACGGGGGAGCAGCTACTGCAATTATGACTTCATCTATGGATTTTATAAACAGTTACCAAAAAGAAGGCTCAAATATGGCATTTGGTGCAGTTAGTGCTACTGCTGTTACTACAAATGAAAGCGGCTACTTTATGGTAGAATTTACTGAAAACAGCACAAACGCAGAAAATGGTGCTAGTTACAGAGTAAAATTTATATCAGCAGAAACAGGCGAAGAAGGTCAGTGGATAGATTTTGAAACAGAAGATGGAGCATTAAAAGGCTCTTATAATTCTAACGGCTTTAATTTAAACTTTGAAATACCTATGCTTGCTGGTGCAGATACAGTTAATGACGGGGATAAATTCCTTTTTTCAGTAACTGATTCAAAAGGTGTTAAAAATAATGAAAATTTACTGGAAAACGGTGGCGGTGCATTACAGATAAGCCAAAACGGTGTGCAAGGCCCAGTAATAGTTTATAACCAGCCAAACTCATTAACTAAAGCTGATGATAAAGATGGCATTGTTGAATATAATGATGTAACAGTCCATATGGTAACATTAGACAGCGAAACTGGCTCATTTGATACTGGTGAAATTACATTAGGTTTTAAAGAAAATACAAGCAATACTACTTCAAATGGGCAGACATTATCTGGAACAGCAACAATTGAAGTTCGTAAAGGCGGCGAAGCAGCTACTTCTACAACAAAACTTTCTGAGCTTGCAAACTTTGTAGATGAAAATGGTGTTGAACTTTTTGCTTCAACTCAGGAATTAAAAATATATGGCAACAATACAAATACTACAGTTTACTTAGAAGGTGATGATACTATTCAAGATGTAGTGGAGAAAATAACAAAAGCAGTTACTCAAGACTTAGGAATGGGCAGCGGCTTAACAGAAGTAGATAAAAAACTTATATCTTTTAACCAGATAGAAGGCACTGGTTTTGGTACAGTTCCCGGCACTATGATACTTCAGTCTGCCTTAACTGGTAAAGATGGCGAGCTTTCTTTTATAGGCAGCCAAAAATTAATGGACGCTTTAGGGCTTGATGTTGTTCAGCAGTCAAGCCAGAATATACAAACTATTACTGCAAAAGATAACTTAACTGGAGTAATAGTTGGTGAAAGGGTAACAAGTAATTCAAGAGTAACAGATGTTATCAGCGGAGTTGATTTAATAGTTGATACAAGAACTGGTGTTGATGCTTATTATAATACAGGTACAGGTAAAATTGATTTTAAACCAAGTTCAAGGCTTGAAAACCAAAATTTAAATCTGCATATAGTTGATGCAAGAACAGAAATACAAATAGGCACTGAAAAAGGGGAAAAATTAGATGTATCACTTCCTGCATTAAATACTGCAGCATTAGGTATAGGCAACACTAATATTAATACTCAGGAAGATGCTCAAAGAGCAATTACTGAAATAGATAACGCATTAACAAAAGTTGTATCTGCAAGGTCTAAAATTGGTGCACATGTAAACAGACTTAACAGTACAATAAATACTCTTGCCATAGCAGAAGAAAACACAACGGCAAGTGAATCAAGAATAAGAGATACTGATATAGCAAAAGAAACAACAGCCATGACTACTGCACAGGTTGCATATCAGGCAAATATTGCAATACTTGCACAGGCTAACCAGATACCTGCAATTGCATTATCACTTTTACAGGCATAGGAAGAATATAAAAATAAAATAAAAATACAATGCAACGAACAAAACATTTGAGGAGGAGCATTATGGCAGCATTAAATATTAACAAAAGCGAACAACAAATTAGCGGAAAATCACAGCTTACTAAACTTTATGAAATAATGAGAGAAACTATGGAGCAAGGCTTTTATGGCTCTGTTGAAGTAAAATTTGAAGCAGGTAAAGTTACTATTATTAAAAAAACTGAATCTATTAAAATCTAGTATATGTAAGTATTTATAAATGGCGGAAAGGAATATTATTAGCAAAGACTATTAAACTCATTAATAGAAATACAATGCTCAAAACAAAAAATGCAGGATATTTTATCCTGCATTTTTTAATTCAGACTATTGAAAAAGTCATTAATTTTTTTAAAATTAAAATAATTTCTACTAGTATATATTAAAAATTAATTTGTTGAACTAAAATTAGATATATATCTAAGTTTAGAGCACTAATGTATCCTAATAAAATATGGAGAGTGGTTTTTGCAAGGTAAAATTTTCCCAAGAGAAGAATGAGGAATCATAAAAAATGTCTGGCTATGATTATTAAACTGGCAAAATACTATCAAAAATAATTTATTTTTATGACAATATCCTAAGATAATGGTGTTGAATTTTTAGATATGGCAGGTTTAGAAAAATCAGTGTATGATAAATTATCTAAACGAACTACAATATTCTATGCTCACCCTTATTGTTTCCAGAGAAAGGGGCAGCAATGAAAATAATAATAAACTTATAGATGAGTTTATTAAAAAGAAAACTGATATTAAGAAAATACAAGACTAGATTAATCATTATGTATAAAAATTATTTAATTATAAATCTACTAAGGAGATTTTTTATGAGAACTTTAGCAACTGCTTAAAATGTTGTAACCGTTTTTAGAATTTACCTACTATGTGGTAGATTTAGAATATATCACACTTGGAGGTAAGCCAAAGTTTTACCATATAATCAAAAATTATAGTGAATTAACGACTATTAATGAATAATTAAACTAGACTAATAATATTGTCATTTAAAAATTTTAAAAAATCGCATTTAAAATTTATAGTTGTGTTTTGGTGTATTTTATATGCCTGCCTTATATTATCAAGAGTTATTTCAAAAGGAATATCACCTTTTTCATAATTATTAAAAATATCTATATTTTCTTTTATAAGTGGTATATATTCACTTGATTTTAAAGGGGTGCTAAAATGACCTTTTGTATTTAGTATTTGCTGCCAAGTATCAATAATATTATCATCTAAATGCATTACTAAAAAATCTTCAAAATTATATGTGGTAAATAAAAAATCTGGAATATTATCAGCTTTTCCAGCATACTCTATACCATTATTTCTATCATTTCTTTTATAAATATCTTTATCTACCCAAATAACTTTATCTATTTTTTTGTTTTCTTTACATTGCTTTTTATATGCTTTTTCTACATCAGAAAAATGACCAGTGCCTATCTCTTTTGCTGCAAAAGTAATTTTTATATTATTTTTTGTAAGCAGCCTGTTAATAAGCTGAATATATGCTTTTTCCGAACTCCCTTCGCATAGTATTATATAAGTTTTATTACAAATATACTGTTCCACCATATATCACCTATATATATGGGTATGGTATTGCAGCAAATTCACCATGTAAATATTTTTTACGAAAATTGTTTACATTCCTTATGCCTTTAAAAGATGATGCTTTGCGAATAACTGTGCCATCTTCTATATTTTTAGAAGTAAAGCATATTTCTGAAACCCTTAATATATCATCATCTAATATATCTGTATTATGGGCTGTAAAAATAAGCTGTGCATTATTTTTATTATATCTTTTGCTTTTAAACATCTTTATAATTTCCCGTAATACTAACGGATGTATAGAGCGTTCCAACTCATCAATACATAATACAGAACCTAAATGCAGTGTAGCCAAAATTGGTCCTAATAAACCAGCTAATATATTTGTGCCAAGAGATTCTTCTTTTCTAAAATCAAACTCAACTTCATTATTATTAATATCTTTATGATAAGAATATATTTTGTTAGTATATAGTTTATTATCACGAACAAATAACTCACCATTAATATTTTGCTTATTTAAACCATCTCTAATATTTTCTGCTATCAGCTCTTCTTCAAACTTCATCTTGGTTATATCAAAATCAAATTTTCTTAATATGTTTACTATATTATTAAATGCCTGCTGTTTATCCTGCCCACAGTATTTCTCTAACATATCAAGCCCTGCAATAACAGGAAAATCTGGGTGTCCTAATATCTGTACATTTAAGTTAATATATGCAGCAAAATCATATATAAATTTATTTAAACCAGCATAATTTTTAGCTATAATATGCAGAAATGTTTTCTGCTGCATTTTATCTGCATTACAGCATTCAACTTGATAAATTTCTTTTAACTTTTTTGTATCATATGTTTTTGTTGCGATTTTTTTAGCTTCTAAAATACCACTATTTATGGAATATATTTTTTTATTATCTACCGATAATATTTCATTTATTATTGCTGTATTGTTGTATTGCAGTTCATATTTATATAATATATTTTTTATATATATCTCTAAAATAAAAGTCGTTGTTTCATATTTATAATTTAATTTATTTGGAGTATATAGGTTTTCTATTCCGTTATATATAATTGTTTTTAATGTATATAATGCATAAATAATATTAGATTTTCCTGCTGCATTTGCTCCATATAAAGCCATACAAGGTACAAGCCTGATAGGTTTCTTTTTATTTTTTACTAGTTCTAAAAATGGTAAAGTTTCCATTTCTTCATATCCATTAGGGGCTTTTCCTTCAGAATATGAAAAATCAAGAGTTAAATTCAATATTGACTTAAAATTTTGAACAGTAAATGATTTTATCATATTTATCCCCGCTTATGTTAAAATAATATCCATTATTTTCCTATTTATTCTTATTTTATATTATATCGGCAGAAATAAGTCAATATAAACATTTTTTCTGTTTATCTTTACTTTTTATTTTTCTCATTTGATATTATGTATATTTACTAAAATATTTATTTAAAAAAGCGGTTATTGTTCTTCTTTTTCTTCTTCTAATATTTTTACCTTTTCTTCAAGCTTTTTTAATTTAGAGCCTGTTGCATAAAAATAATATGCTAAAACTATCCATATTAATGCATAAGCACCGATTAAATATCCAAGGTTATTCATCATATTTTTTAGCTCCTTCTAGTCTGTTTCTAGTAATTTTATACGCCTTTCCAGATTTACAAGCCTTAGTCTGCGTATTAAAAGAGAAATATATATAATAGTAAAAACACCTAAACATACAAGCATAGCCGTAAGCATATCAGGGTGAAGACCGCCGCCCCCTTTCTGCACTACATTTGGGTGTATTGTGTTATTCCACCACTGTATTGATAAAAATACAACAGGCACATCAATAAACCCTATAATACCAACAGCAGCAGAAAATTTTGCTCTTCTATCGCTTTCTGCCATAAACTGCCTGAGCATAATATAGCCAACATATATAAACCATAAAAGCAGTGTGGAAGTAAGGCGAGGGTCCCATGTCCAAAACTTACCCCAGGTAGGGCGCGCCCATAATGGACCTGTTAAAATAACAATAGTGCAGAAAGCAAGCCCTATTTCTGCAGAAGCTGCTGCAATATCATCAAAAGTATATTTCTTTGTAATAAGATATAATATACTTGCTGCAAATGTTATAAAAAATGCAAAAAAACCAATCCATGCAGAAGCCACATGAAAGTAAAATATTTTCTGAACTATCCCCATAATCCTTTCAACAGGTGCATAAAAAAATGCAAAATAAAGCCCCACAGGCACTACTATAAAAAGAAGTATGGAAAATATTTTATCTAACTTTGCTAACCCTTTCATATATACTCCATAAAATTATTCTTCTATAATGGCACCAAATATGCCAAATATTACAGCAGTAAATATTACATCAAATACTACCATAAGTTTTATCCAGTTATAACTGTGTGTTATATCATGGCCTAGTATAAATATATTTGTAGAAAGTATAGCTGCAATAATAACAGGTATTAGTATAGGCAGCATTAAAAGAGGAAGCATAATCTCCCTTGAATTTGTGCGGACACTAATCATTGAAAATAATGTGCCTGTTACTGAATAACCGTAAGTTGCAAGCAGAATTATTACAACCATAAGCCAGTGAGAAACAATATTAATATTATAAAATACTAAAAACAGCGGCACTAATATTATTTCAAGTATAATTAAAAATAAAAAGTTAGAAAGCACTTTTCCAAAAAATACAGCACTTCTGTCTATTGGTGCAAGCATCAATGCTTCAAAATTGCCGCCTTGTATTTCACTCATCATAGTTTTATTAAGCCCTAAAATACCTGAAAATGTAACAGCTATCCAAAAAATACCGCCTGCTGCTTCCTGCTCTGTTTTACTGCCCGGTTCTGTTATAAAGCTGAATACAAGGGTAATAAGCACACCAAAAACTAAGGTAGCATTAACAGTTTCCTTAGTTCTAAGCTCCATTAATATATCTTTTTTTAAAATGGCAAATACTGCTTTAAAGTAATTCATCATTTAAACCCTTACCGCCTGCCACATTTAAATACATCTGCTCAAAGGATGCTGTATCTATCTCTGACTTTGGTTTATTAAATACTATTCGGCCGCTTTTCATAATAATTACATGGCTTGCTAAATCAAGCCCTGTATGGATATCATGAGTAACCATTAATATAGTTTTATTATTGCTTAACTGCTCTTTTAAAAGGTTTGAAAGGTTATTGCCTGCAAGACTGTCAAGCCCAGTATACGGCTCATCTAAAAATATAATTTCTGGTGAATGGATTAATGCTCTTGCAATAGATATTCTCTGCAGCATACCGCGGGAATAAGTGCGGACAGCATCATTTCTTCTGGAATATAAATCAAGCTGTTTTAAAAGGCTTTCTGCTTTCTGCCTTACATTTGCCACATTATAAAGTGAGCCGTAAAATTCTAAATTTTCCATAGCAGAAAGGCTTTCATATACAAAAGGCTGATGAGATATAACACCAAAATTCGCCCTGTATATATCTGCCAGTTTTTTACTTTCCACCCCGTTATATAAAAGTGTGCCGGAAGTTAATTTTGTCTGCATAGAAAGAACTTTAAGAAGTGTAGATTTGCCTGCACCGTTTGAGCCAAAAATCGTAATAGACTGCCCCTTATATATATCTAAATCTATTTTCTTTAAAGCTGTAACAGTGCCGTATATTTTGCCTGCCTTTTTTAAAGAAATTAGACTTTTTTCTGTTTCTTCTGTCATATAAAAAAGTGTTCCTTTTGCCCTTTATTTTTTATAAATATGCATAATAATAAAAATATTCTTTACTAACTGCTGAAAAAACAAATTTAAGTTTATAAATAGTATCATAAACATATCTATTTTGCAATTGCCTAAAAGCAGTAATATATAAATAAGGCTCGGTGGGGAGACCGAGCCTTATAACAGCTAATATCTTTTGAGGAGTTTATATATCTGCGTTCATTTCCGCCATTGCTTTATTATGTTCTTCTTTATCCATACCATCATAGCGAGATGGACATTTTGCTAAAAGTGAGCTTGCCACAAACTTTTTATTTGCTTCGTCATAAGTGCCTTCTACAATAACTTCTACTTCTTCTTGAAAAGCATCTGGCACTATGCCTTTATATTCTACCTTGATAAAGCTATCATTATTTTTATCTTTCATATCAAAGGTTAAATCAAGCTGTGCTTTTGTAACTGAGCCACTCATAACAGTGCCGCTTACTTTTATGCCCTTGCCTTGAAACTTTTCGGGGTTATTAACTATTTCAGAAACTTCTGCATCATGCAGTGAATGACCTTCAAAACCGCTTGCTAATAAATAAGCTAATGCACCAATTACTACTACACCTACTGCAATAAGTTTTTTTCTGCTGCTCATAAATACCCCTTAATTTTCTATGATATTAATCTATACTAAAAAGTTTTATTATTAAATTCAAAAAAAATCTAATTACACAATATCTACAACTTTTCATTGTATTATAATGAGAATCTATATATTACCTACACAATTCATTATTGTAATGTTAATATGTAATATATAAATGGAGGATACATTGTTTACACCAGAAATACCATCAATATTTGCGTCATTTATTGCAGGGCTTTTAACATTTTTATCACCCTGTATTTTCCCACTGCTTCCGGGCTATATATCATTTATGTCTGGAGAAAGTTTAGAAAGCTTAAAAAATGGTGCAGTAGAAGAAAACCAAAGTAAATTTTCACCACGATTAAAAGCATTTCTTGGTGCTTTATTTTTTGGGCTTGGCTTTACTATTGTTTTTGTGGCACTAGGTGCTACTGCCACATCTTTTGGGCAGGTTTTAAAAAGCTACCAGACTTTACTTTCTCAGATAGCAGGGGTGATTGTAATAATCTTTGGTCTGCATATGATAGGTGTCTTTAAAATAAAATTCTTAATGAAAACATCTAAAGTAAACTATGAAAAAAAATCATTCCCATTTTTTATAAATGCTTTCTTTTTAGGAATAGCTTTTGTTTTAGGCTGGACACCATGTGTTGGACCTATTTTAGCGGGCATTTTAGCAGTTGCATCTCAGGAATCATCAGTTACTCAAGGTATGGTGCTTTTATTTGTATATTCACTTGGGCTTTGGATACCATTTCTTATAGCAGCTTTGGCAGTAAATGAAGTAATTAATGCTATCCGCAAGGCTGGCAAATATCTTATATGGGTAGAAAGAGTTGCAGGGGCTCTTCTTGTTTTAATAGGTATGCTTCTTCTAACTAACCAAATGTCAGCTCTTGCTGTATGGCTTACAAAAGTATTTTCATTTCTTCCAGTTGTTGGATAAAAATATTGTTACAGCTGATATATGCAAAAAATAGAAGAATATACAGTACATAGATTATGCAGTCACATATATCGTTATTCTAAGCCCTAGTGTAATTAAGGGCGAAGAATCTAATTAAACAATAATAAAAATTTCGTCCATGAAATTTTTATTTAGGCGTTTGGTCGGGGGAACCCCTCCCGCACTTACGCAAGCGAAAAGACATCCTGTCTTTTAAACAATAATAAAAAATACTAAGCCTGTGCAAATTCTTTTTCCTGCCTATTTATCGGGAAGTCCTTGCGTCGCAAAAAACACTCCCCTGCACCTATATAGATTCTTCGCTATCGCTCTGAATGACAGTTATTGTAATTATTTCTATTTTTACATATATTATCAAATAGTTGTAGCATTTCCTAATGAAAAATGGGGGTGGGGTGAAGCATAAATTATTTCTATTGACTTTTATATATTTAGTGATAAATTATATTTATCAAATTGATATTGATTATCATAATATATAATAGTATGGGTAATAAAATGAAATTAAGTGATGCTGTTGCAAATAATACATATATAATATCATCTTTAAGCTGTAATGACCATAATGATGCAGTGCGTATTTCTGCTCTTGGGTTTATTCCCGGCAGTAAAATAAAACTGCTCCAGTCTTCACCATATAAAATATGCATGGTAGGCTCAGGCAGAGTAGCAATTAGTGATAATATGGCTGATATGATAAATGTTGAACAATAATATATATAACTGCCAGAAAGTTATCTCTGCAAAGGTAGATTTTTGCGATAGTAAAAATAATATTACACTTCTTATAGATGCAGGCTGTGAAAACTGCACTTCTTCTTGTATTATGTCTGCAGCTTCTAAAAAAATCACACTTCATTCTGATAAAAAATATAATAAAGGTGACACCGTTTCTTTAATCATAAATGAAAAATATATGCTTAAACTTTCAATACTGCTTTACGGTCTGCCCCTTGTAATAATGTTTGCAGTATCTTTAATTATTGATACTATTTTTCATAAAGACACATTAACTGCCATTTCTGCAGCTTTATCTCTTATAATATCATGGATTATTTTAAAATATATCTCAAAAAATATTAATAAAAGCCCTGTCAGGATACTGAAATAACATTAAATCAAGCTGTTGTTCATAAAATATTCCTGCGAATTAACTGCTTCTTCATCATCAGATTTTTTTATTTTTACAAAAGTATCGCCCATAAGCTGCCATGCTTTCATATTGTCTTTCAATGTTATATCTAAAAATTTACTTAATGCATTTTTAAAATCTTCATCATTTATTTCTGCCATAAGCTCTACACGCCTGTTTAAGTTTCTAGGCATCATATCTGCTGATGATATAAAATATCTTGGATTTCCTGCATTTTCAAAATAAAATATCCTTGAGTGTTCTAAAAGCCTGCCCACAATACTTCTTACTTTTATATTACTGCTGAACCCTTTACAGCCTGCCTTTAAGCCGCATATTCCGCGGACTATTAAATCTATGCGCACACCAGCATTTGATGCTTCATACATTTTATCTATCATCTCTTTATCTATTAAAGAATTCATTTTCATAATAATGCGTGCTTTTCTGCCCTCTTTTGCCTGCTTTATTTCGTTATCAAACAGCTTATATAGGTTTTCCCTTAAATTAAATGGAGCAACACTTAATGCTTTCCAGATCTGCTCTTCTGTATAAGCCATTAAATAGTTAAAAAGTTGTGCAGCATCTCTGCCTATGCAGTCATCTGATGTTATTAAATCCACATCAGTATATAAACTGGCAGTATTTTCATTATAGTTGCCGGTTGCAATATGAGTATATCGCTTAATACTTTCCTGCTCCCTGCGGACAATTAAAAGACATTTTGCATGGATTTTAAGCCCTGCTATGCCGTAAGTAACAATACAGCCTGCATCTTCTAAGTTTTTCGCCCAGTCAATATTTCTTTCTTCATCAAACCTTGCTTTTAATTCCACGACAACACTTACCTGTTTGCCACTTTTCGCTGCTTTTACAAGGGAAGCTAAGATAGATGAGTCCCTGTTTGTTCTGTATAATGTCATCTTAATTGCAAGTACATCATTATCTTCTGCGGCTATTGCAATCAGCTTTGATACAGTGGAAAATGAATAGTATGGACGGAAGAAAAATATATCCTTTTCCTTTATTCTGTTAAATATTTCACTGTTTTCCGGCAAATCAGGTATAGAAAAACTTTTATGCACTGGAAACTGCATATTTGGCATAAGTGATGAAAGACTGAATAAAAATGTTAAATCTATAACACCATGTATATACTGGGTATCCATATCTTTAAAATTTACCATTTTCTGCAGAAATTCCACAATATATGCTGGAGTATCTGCCTCTATTTCCACCCTTGTAACTGCACCTTTTACCCTGCGGGAAAGAAAATCTTTCATAGATAATATTATATCTGCCACTTCTTCTGAACGCATTTCAATATCTGTATTTCTTGTTACTCTAAAAACATTTACTGTTTTCACATTATAACCGCGAAAAAGTTTCTGAATATGTCTTTTAATAACTTCTTCCACTGTAAATATTACTTTTTTGCCCTCTTTATGAATCACAAAATATCTGCGTATATTTTCTGGCAGCATAATAAGTGAAAAATATTCCTTACCCTGCTTTTCAAGTGCAGCAATAAGGCTCATGCGCTTATTATATATAAATGGAAAGGGGTGAGCAGGGTCTAGTGTTACAGGGCTTACAACACTCATAACTGCATCAATGAAAATATCTTCTGTATCTTCATCATATTCATCATTTAATACTGGATTAAAAAGAATATTATATTTTTCAAGCTCAGAAATAAGTTCTCTAAAAATCAACTGCTGTTTTTCTATTAACCGACCTGTTTCTTTTGATACTGCCACAAGCTGTTCTTCTGGAGTGTAGCCTGCTATATCTGTTTTTTTGTAACCTGCACTTATCTGCTCAATAAGTCCTGCAACTCTCACCATAAAAAATTCGTCCATATTTGATGAAAATATTGCAGTAAACTTTAATTTTTCCATTAAAGGATTATGAATATCCAGAGCTTCTGAAAGCACCCTCTCATTAAATGCAAGCCAGCTTAATTCTCTGCCGATATAATATTCTTTTTTATTTGTATCCATATGCACCTGCTGTATTAATCATATATCATCGTTGTTCTAATATCTATTGGTATGCCAAAAGTTTCTTCAAAACTGTTTTTAACTTTATCAAAAGTAAAAAGCTCAACAAAAGGTTCTTTAATAGCCTTTGCATTTATAATAATCATATTATCTTTCTGTATAATATCAATATCTTCAATCAACCCTGCCTTACTTGCATCAAGAGCTACTGCTAATCTTAAAATACATGAAAGTTTATTTATTATAAGCCGTTCCTCCGGAGAAAGATAATTACCTTCTATACTTTCATTATACAATGAAATGCTGTCCATGCTATATACAACACATGCAGTTAAAAATATATCACGACTGCTTATACCCGGTATATTAATTGATTTTATAATGTAGTAAGAATTATATGTATATCGTTTGGCATCAATATATTCCCCCACCTGAAAAAGTAATGCTGCCATTTCTAATATATCATATTTTGCTTTATCAAGAGAATGTAAATCATTAAATTCCATAAAAAGCTTTCTTGCAAAATTAGCAGTATGTCTTGCATGATAAATATTAATATTAAACCTTTCACCAAAAGCGAGTGTGGTATTTCTCATGCGTCTATGATAAGATATATCTTTAAGCTGTCCTGTGTAAAACTGGGTTAAAGTAGTAGGAAAATCCACAGGTGAAAAATGAAACCTGTCCGCCTCTGTATATTTTAAAAGATGAATATATGTACATAATGTAGGCACTAAAACTTCTGCCTCATCATCTCTTAATAAAAGCTCATCAACTAATTCCTGCTTAGTATATACCCTTATTTTATTGTAAAGCCTTTCTAAATCTTCTCTTAATATAAACTTATCTTTTGGCTTGAAAATTCTCAGCATCATATTAATAGAACTTCCGCTGCCTACAAGATTTTTTACTTTCATTTTTTTATTGATAGTGCCTGCAACTGTAGCAACCATATTTTCTGCATACTGGTCAAAAGCTCTGTGTCTTTTTAACGGGCTTATGTGTCTAAACATCTGCCTAAGCCTTAAGCTGCCGTAAGGAAGTGCACCAGAATACAAAATATTATTACCTTTTGTAACTGAAAGAGTAATATTTCCGCTGGCAATATTAGCAAACACTACCCCGGCTTTTTCCATATTATCAAAACCTGCAACAGAAAGTTTTGCTGCTAAATATTTAATGTATACTTCTTCTGACGGCTCTAATATAGTAATATCTATACCTGCATGTATTTTAATATAATCTATAAAAAAATCTTTATTACCTGCTTCCCGTACACCACTTGTGCATACTGCTTTGTAATACTTTATACCATATTCGTCCAGCTTGTTTTTAAAACCACGCAGTATCTCAGCAGCATATTTAACATGTTCTAATGAAATATATCCTTGAGAAAATGTATCAACACCAAGTCGCAAAGGCTTTAAAAGATAATCAATCTCTTTAATATATCCTTTACCTACTTCTGATACTGCCATACGGAATGCACTGGCACCAATATTTATTATACCATATAGATATGTTTTCATACTATATCAGCTCCACAGACCTGCCTGTTATTTTTTCAAGCAAATCTTTCTTTTTATCAAAGCCTGCCTTTTCCATTTCTATATTACTGTTTTTATCTATCTCTAACGATATTATGACTTTTTCACTGTTTACATCTACATTTATGTCTTTTACTGCCTGAGAGTGAGTTCTGTCAAGCCCATCTGCTACCCTTAAAATAGATGCCAGCTTAGAAACTTTAAGACGGGCATTATTAGATAATTTTAAATAATGCTCATGGCTTAATTTTGGCATAGACCTTCTATGATACCTTGCTATATTAGCAATAACAGCTATCTCATCATCAGAAAAATCAGGCAGCTCTGTATTTGTAATAAGATAATAAGAATGTTTATGATGCTTTTTATATGATATATGCTGACCAATATCATGAAGCATTGCTGCAGCTTCTAAAAGCCTGTAATCTTCATCTTTTAAATCTAAAATATTTTGCAGTTTCTCAAAAAGTATTTTTGAAAGCCTTGTAACCTGCTCTGCATGAGCATCATCAAAATAATACTTCCTGCCAGTCTCCACAAGCCTTGCATAATGAACATTAGTATTGCCACCCTGAAAAATCAGCTCTATACCCATTTTATTCATTACATCTATCGTAAGCCCTGCACGAAGACCGCCTGAAAGCGTATAAAAACCTTCTAAATGATACCGTTTTAAAAGCATATTCACAAGCAGTGTAGCACTTAATATAATATCTGCCCTTGTTGGTTCTACACCAGATATTTTAAGCCGCTCTTCTATCTTTTTACCCGCTATCTCATTAAGAAAATGTTTTGCAAAAACAGTATCTACAAACTTAACTGATGCATCTGATAAATTCTGACGCTTATTATATATTGCTGAAATATTATTGATAGTACCGCCAGAACATATTAACTTAGTAACACCCTTTTTAGGAAGTATATTATCAAACACTTCTTTTAAATAAATACGCAGATTTTTTAACTGCTCAGAATTAGGCGGGTCTCCCTGCAGATATTCATAGTTTAATTTAGAACAGCCAAGTGGGGTGCTTTCTGAAAAAACAAGACTTCCATTTTCTGCATAGCTGAACTCAGTACTGCCACCGCCCATATCCACAAGCAGCACATTATAATCACTTATCTGAAAATAATATGATGCTGCAAGATACATAAGACGAGCTTCTTCCTCGCCTGTTATAATCTCTATATCTATGCCAGTTTTAGATTTTATAAACTCTGCAACTTCCTTACCATTAGATGCTTCACGGAAAGATGCAGTAGCAACAGCACGGCACATTTCCACATTATCACTATCCATCATCGTTTTAATATTTGTAAGCACCTGTAAGAGAGTTTCTATGGCTTCATCTGAAAACCTGCCTGTTTTATAAACATTATCACCTATGCGGACAGTGGCTTTATAATCATTTATCACCTTGTAAGTCCTGTCTATCACACGGGCAACCTGCAGCCTGATAGAGTTACTGCCTATATCTATAACAGCAATAGTCTTTTGTATATGTTCCATATCCGCCCCCTATAATATATCCTATTCTAACATAATAATTTTACATTGTCAAAGATAGTAAAGTAAAAGAAATGTAAAATAAAATAGGCAGTGAATATAAAAAATATAATCATAGAAAACTGCAATTTTCAGACTTTTTCACATACTCATAAATTGTTATTATATAGCAATCATTTTTAGATTTTATTCTTGCAGTAATAAAAAATAATATATATATTGTTATTGATATAATATTATGCAGGAGAAATATATGCGATATAAAAGCACAAGAGGTGGAGTATCAGGACTTTCATTTGAAGAGGCTGTTATGATGGGGCTTGCAAGTGACGGCGGATTATTAATACCTGAAAAAATACCATTACTAAATGAAAAAGATTTAAAACATTTATCAGAACTTTCTTATACAAAACTTGCTTATGAGATAATGAGTAGATATCAGGAAGGTATCCCTTCTAATGACCTGATGGCTATTATTCAAAAAAGCTATGCAAAATACGATACTGTAAATATGATACCCGTAAGAAAGGCAGCAGGTATGCGTATTGCGGAGCTTTATCATGGACCAACATATTCATTTAAAGATGTAGCACTGCAGTTTTTAGGTAACCTTTTTGAATACATATTAACTAAAAATGGTCAGAGGTTAAATATATTAGGTGCTACAAGCGGTGATACTGGCAGTGCAGCAATCTATGGTGTAAAAGGCAAAAATAATATAAATATTTTTATGCTTTACCCTGCAAACAGAGTAAGTCAAGTGCAGGAAATGCAGATGACTACAACAGAATCATCTAATGTATTTTGCTTAGAAATTGGTGGTAATTTTGATAACTGTCAGGATTTAGTTAAACGCACATTTAATGATATAGAATTTAAAGAAGAATATAATCTTGGTGCAGTTAATTCTATTAACTGGGCGAGAATTTTAGCTCAGACAGTATATTATTTCTGGATATATTTCAAAACAGTGCATAGAGTAGGCGATGAAATAAATGTTGTTGTGCCGACAGGTAACTTTGGTAATATTTTTGCAGGATATTTAGCAAGAAGAATGGGGCTGCCTATAGCAAAACTGATGATTGCAACTAACAGAAATAATATCTTAACAAGAGCAGTAAAATTTGGAGATTACAGTATAGAAAGGGTGCATCCTACAATAAGTCCTGCTATGGATATACAGGTGGCAAGTAATTTTGAAAGATATCTTTATTATCTTTATGGTGAAGACTGCGAAAAAGTGTCAGATGCTATGGAGCTTTTAAGAGTAGAAAAAGAGATAGATATTAGAGGCCACCTATTAGGGCAGCTGCAGAGAGATTTTATTGCCGGGGAAGCATCTGATAATGATATGAAAGATACTATTAGGAAAGTGTTTGAACATTCAGACTATGTGATAGACCCGCATACAGCATGTGGTGTGTATGCAGCACAACAGATGGATATTGTAGCAGATAATACAGTATGTTTATCAACTGCTCACCCTGCAAAATTTCCAGATGTAATACATGAAGTATTAGGTGTATGGCCTGAAATGCCTGAAGGACTGCATGATTTAGAAGAAAGGCGGAAAGTGTCATATAAAATAACACCTGAATTACAGGACTTAAAAAGTTTTATTATTCAGCATGCAAAATAATGGCAACAAAAGTAGATAAATTTGATTATAATCTGCCAAAAGAATTAATAGCACTTTATCCTGCACCTAAGCGGGATAAGTGCAGGCTTATGATGGTAGACACAGAAAGTAAATGTATTACAGACCATATTTTTTCGGATATAGTCAATCTTTTAGATGAAAACTCGTTTTTAGTTGTAAATAATACAAAAGTAAGAAATGCAAGGCTTTATGCAAAAAAAGTGACAGGCGGTTCATCAGAAGTATTTGTTACAGATGTAATGGATAATACTCATTTTAAGGGGCTTGTTCGTGGTAAATTTAAGCCTAATGATAAAGTTATTGCAGAAGGAATGTATTTTACGCTGCTTGAAAAGATGCAGGATGGATTATGGATTATTCAGGCGGAAAGTGATATAGAGAAGATTATGCAGGAAAAAGGTTATGTACCACTCCCCCCATATATTGACAGAATGGATACTCAGCAGGATAAAACAGATTATCAAACAGTTTATGCAAAATATACAGGTTCATCAGCTGCACCAACTGCAGGGCTGCATTTTACTAAAAGCCTGCTTTCTGCTTTGGAAAATAAAGGGGTGGAAGTAATAGAATTAACTTTAGATGTAGGGCTTGGAACTTTCAGGCCAGTAAAAACAGAATATATGGAAGACCATGAAATGCATTATGAAAGATACTATATATCAGATGAGGCAGCAGAAAGGATTAACAGGCTTAAATCTAATGGGAAAAAACTTACAGCAGTAGGCTCAACAAGTGTTAGGGCATTAGAAAGTGCATCAGATGATAAGGGAATAATAAAAGCAGGAGAAAACAGCTCAAATATCTTTATTATGGAGCCATATAATTTTAAAATCGTAGATAATATGATTACAAATTTCCACCTGCCAAAATCTACACTTTTAGCAATGGTTACAGCTCTTGGGGGCTATGACTTAATAATGCAGGCATACCACAGGGCAGTGCAGGAAAATTATAGATTTTTCAGCTACGGCGATGCTATGTATATAAGAAGAAAATAATAAAAACTTTTACCATTTTGTCACTCAGAGCAAAGCGAAGAGTCTATAAATTTTATCAGCTATTCCAGTTATGTTATTATCTTTAATATTAAATACTTGTAAAACAATAATATAAAATATAAAAAAATAGGGCTTAGCCATTAAATAAAATTTGCTTTTTTTCATATATAATGATATGTTATTATAACTTATAATATAACTTCCCGAGGGCACATAATGAAAAGTAAAGTACTTCTTATTGATGACAGTGTTACAATACACCGTGTGATTGACCTTTCTATTGATGTAGACAGGTATGACATTGTTAAAGTATTCTCCAAAGAAGATGCAGCTATAAAAATGCAGTCAGAGCAGTTTGATTATATTCTGCTTGATAATAAACTAGATAATATTGTCATATCAGATTATATAAAAGAATTGAAAACAGCACAGCCGTCGGCCTTTATCATACTTCTTGTTGGTGCGTTTGACAGGTTTGATGAAAGTGATTTAGAAAAAACAGGTGCTGATGATTATCTTGTTAAGCCTTTTGATTCTCAGTCATTAAACGAGAAGTTATCATCTGATGCAGATATGATGCCAGCTGGTATTGTGGAAAAAATAGCTGAGGCAGATTTTGCAAGAGATAATGATGACTATATTGCTCCAACATCATCTTTAACTACTGGAGAAGTTATAGATGGTCTTTCAAAAAAAGAATATTTAGAAAATTTAGAAGAAGTGCAGCCTGATGATTTAACAGATAATGGATATGTGGAAGATTTAGATGCTGCCCCATCATTAGAATTTGATAAACTGCCACAAGAAGCAGAAGAAGCGTGGCAGAAAAATCAGGAAGAAAATACTGAAGAAGAGCAAAGTGAAATAGGTAACGATGCAGAAGAAAGCAGTATTATTGAAGAAAGCCCTGAGGAAGATATTATTATTGCAGAAAATAATGAAGATGAAAAAGAAAATATTGCTTTTAATGGTAACGATAAAGTTTCAGAAACAGTTTTAAATGAAGATACAGAAACTGTTGAACCATTATTTGCACCTAGGGAAGAAACAGCAGAAGTGGCAGAAAATGAAGAAGGTATAGATATTCCTTCAATAGAAGAGAATATTGAAGATAAAGAATTATCTGTACCAGAAACAGCAGTTGACGAGCCTGCAGCAGTTTTAGATACATCTTTATCAGAAGATACATATGAAGAAGAAAATATACCAGCGAATACTGAAGAAATAGAAATACCTGACAATATTACAGCAGTTCATAACCCAGTACTGCCAGATATTGATGATGCTGCAGATATTTCAGATGAATATGTTATGCAGGATAATATAGAAAAGGCAGATAATATCAGCCAAAATGATATGCTTGATGAATTTCCAGACTTTCCAGAGGTTGATGATATGCAGGCAGATGAAGTGCAGGATATACAGGAAACAGCATATAATCAGATACAGGAAACAGATAATACTGATAATATTTTTAACACAGAAGAGCCTGCACCAAAACTTCCAGTTGATAATAATGCAGATGAAGAAGTAAATGAATATGCAGAAGAGCACGAAGAAGTGCAGGAAAACTTACTTATAGATGATGATGACTGGCTTTCAGATGCACCAGCTGCTTATGAAGAAATAACTGCAAATACACAGGCAGAAGAGCCACAGTTAGATTTATCAGAAGAAACATCTAATATTGCAGAAAATAAAGAAAATGAAGAAGAAAATATATTTGTAGAAGATAATGATAATAATATACAGGAAGAAACTTCACCTATAGAAGAACACATGGAAGAAGTAATGCCTGAAATTCAGGAACAGGTTGAAGAAGAGATGCCTGTATCATTTGATATGACGGAAGAAGTTAAAGCAGAAAATACTGAAACAGTGAATGAAGAACCATATATAGAAGAAACAGTTCTTCCAATAGAGCAGAAAGAAAATAATAAACAGATGGCTGCAAATATTAATCAGGTAGAAGTGAAACAGGCAGAAGAATACAGCCCTGAAAAATCTGGCAGATTTGGCGGTATAACTGTTACAATAAGCAGAGATGAAATTATAGCAATGCTTGGAAATGCAATAGATAAACATTTTCTTGAAGAGGCAGTAAAAGAAGTTATTGCATCTAATATGAAAGAAATTGTTAGAAATATTGTACCTGCAATTGCAGAAAAATATATTAAAGAAGAAATAGAAAGGTTAAAAAACGATGAGTAGGCGTGGCGAAACACAAAAAACAGGTTATAGACAAAGCGGAGTTGATATTGATGAGGGCAACAGGTTTATTTCCCTTATTAAATCATCAGTAGACAGCACTAAAATAAACGGAGTAATAGGCGGGATTGGTGGTTTTGCTGGGCTTTTTAGTCTCATGGAATTTAAAAATATGGAAGAGCCTGTGCTTGTTTCTGGTGCAGACGGTGTTGGCACAAAACTAAAAGTAGCCTTAATGAGTGAAAAATATGATACAGTAGGTATTGATTTAGTTGCAATGAGTGTAAATGATCTGCTTGTAACAGGTGCGAAACCGTTATTTTTCTTAGATTATGTAGCAGTTGGTAAACTAATACCTGAAACTATGAAAGATGTAGTGCTTGGAGTAACTGCAGGCTGTAGAGAGGCATGCTGTGCATTACTTGGTGGCGAAACTGCAGAAATGCCCGGACTTTATGCAAATAAAGATTTTGATTTAGCAGGTTTTGCAGTAGGGATTGTAGACAGAAAAAAAATAATAGACGGCTCATCTATTAAAGATGGTGATATTATTATAGGGCTTTCAAGCTCTGGTTTTCACAGTAACGGCTATTCTCTGCTTAGGAATGTATTGTTTAATGATATGGGCTATAAAGCAGCAGATATCTTTTATGATAATGTTACAGTTGCAGATGCACTGCTTATTCCTACAAAAATATATGCAAAAGTAGTGCAGAAAGTGGTAAGTCAAGTTAATGTAAAAGGTATGGTGCACATTACAGGCGGCGGCTTTTATGATAATATACCCAGGGTGCTGCCGAAAGATATTTCTGCAGAAATTGATATTAGTAATGTAGAAATGCCAAAAGTAATAAAAAGGTTTGCAGAAGTTTCTGATATTGATAAACATGAGCTTTACCGAGTATTTAATATGGGTGTTGGCTATATATTTGTAGTATCACCCGAAGATAAAGATAATGTAATACAAGCAGCTGCAGAAGCAGGGGAAAAAGCATTTGTTATAGGTAAAGCAGTAAAAGGCGATAATACAGTAAAAATAAAAGGGATAGATTTTGATTAATACAGCAGTATTTATTTCAGGCAGGGGGAGCAATTTTTTAGCCCTGCTTAAAAATATAGAAAAAGGTGTTTTAAAAAACTGCCATATAGCAGTAGTATTTTCTAACAATCCAAATGCAAAAGGTTTAGAATATGCAGAAAAAGCAGGTATAAAAACAATAGTTATACCATCAAAAAATAGAAGTGACAGAATAGAGTATGATAGAGAAATCATAAATGCACTGGCAGAATATAATATTGATTTAATATGTCTTGCAGGCTATATGCGGATAATTACAGAAGAGCTTGTAGAAGCATATAAAAATAGAATAATAAATATTCACCCAGCATTGCTTCCAGCTTTTCCTGGTCTTCATGCACAAAAACAGGCTTTAGATTATGGTGTAAAAGTTACAGGCTGTACAGTGCATTTTGTAGACGGTGGTATGGATACTGGGCCTGTTATACTGCAAAAGACAGTGCCAGTATACGATAATGACACAGAAGATACATTATCTGCACGGATATTAGAGCAGGAACATATTGCATACAGTGAAGCTCTATCTTTATATGCAGCAGGCAGACTTAAAGTATCTGGCAGAAAGGTAGAAGTATTGGATAAATAATATGAAAAAACTTAAAATATTAATAATAGTTATAGTACTTTTAGTGCTTGCAAATATGACAGTTATGGTATTCCTTTCAGGAGGCAGTAAGATGGCAGAAAATAATGGTGCCACAGTTTTAACAAAACATAGAGATTTTACAAAGACAGTTACAATACAGTTAATGATAAAAGGCGGTTTATTTGCTGAAAATCAAGAAAATAATGGCATAGGCTCACTTTTCAGCAGAGTATGGGTAAAAAGTAACAAAGTACTTGAAACAGTAGAATTTTACGGGGGCAGTATCAGTTCTAAAGTATCGCCATTTGCATTAGAAGTAAGGCTTTCTGTACCAAGTGATAAAATAGATAATGTATATAATGATTTTGCATCTTTTTTAGCAGAGCCTGAATTTAAAGAAGATATTTTTGAAAGAGAAAAAATGCAGCATATAGATGAGCTTAGAACATCACTTGATAACCCTAACTTAATAGCACAGAACGGGTTTATGGCACTTGCATTTAAAGGCTCTCCATATGAGATGCCTGTAGAAGGTAAGATAGAAAGTGTTGAAAAGATAACATTTGAAGATATTAAAAATTATTATAACAATAATATTAAAGCATCATATATTGTGGCAGTGATTGCTGGTAATTTTGATGAAGGGCTTACAATATCATTAAATTCGACTATTGCAAAACTTGATAAAGGCAGTCCTTATGTATATGACTGCAGCAACTCTGCTATTTTAGAAGAAAGAAGACAGGAAGTTGAAGACTCTAGAATACAGCAGGCAAAAGTATATGTAGGCTATACAGCACCTGATGCAAGAAGTGAAGACTATGCAGCATTAAAAGTGCTTACAGATATTCTTGGCGGAGGTATGAGTTCTAGATATTTTACAGAAATTCGTAAAAACTCAAGCTATGCTTATGCAGTTGGTGCAGGCTATCCAACAAGATACTGTTCTTCAAGATTTTTTATATCTATGGGGCTTGATTATAAAAATGTGGAATCAGCTATAAATAAAATAGATGAAATAAACTTAAATCTTGATAAAACAATAACAGAAGAAGAAATAGAAAAAGCAAGAAAATCTATAATCGGTTCATCACTTATGGAAACACAGTCAAACGGCAGTGTAGCGTGGGTGATGGCATTTTATGAAACAATGGGGCTTGGTGCAGACTACTATGAAAAATATGTAGATACATTAAAACATATTAATAAAGATGCACTTTTAAAAGCAGCAGAAATATTTAAAACACCAAAAGCAGTATATATACTAAAACCAGCACAGTAGCATGAGAAAAATAAATTTGTTATGGTATGATTATGGATATTAAGTGTGGAATAGGCTTTGATGCACATAAGTTTGATGAAACAAGAAAACTGTTTTTAGGTGGTATAGAAATCCCGCATAGTAAAGGGCTTTTAGGCCACAGCGATGCAGATGTATTAATCCATGCAATTATAGACAGTCTTGCAGGCCCTGCATTTGGAAAAGATATAGGTATGCTTTTCCCTGACAGTAATGATGAATATAAGGATATAGATTCTAAAATACTTTTGCAGCGTGTATCAGAGATGATATATTATGATGACTGGCGTATTTCACATATTGATGCAGAGATAATAGCCCAAGAGCCAAGGCTTGTGCCTTATATACCAGAAATGCAGAGAGTTTTGGCTGAGATTATGGGTATAAAAACAACATCAATAACAATAAAAGCCACAACTACAGAAAAAATGGGCTTTACAGGCAGGGGGGAAGGAATAGCAGCCATTGCCTCATCAATATTAATTAAGGGAGCTTAATGAAAATATCTGTTTCCAGCCTTGGCGGTGTCGGAGAGATAGGAATGAATATGTATATCTATGAATCAGATAGATATGCAGTAATTGTTGATTGCGGTGTTAAATTTACTAAAAGCGATGAAATAGGCGTTGACCTTATTATTCCCGACTTTTCCTACATAAAAACTATAAAACATAAAAAAATAATGCTGATAATAACTCATGCTCATGAGGACCATATAGGTGCTGTGCCTTATTTAATAAAAGAATATCCAGAGATTGCAGTAGTGTGTGGCAGATATTCATGGGATATACTTAATAAAAGGCTTAATGAATATGGTGTATCAGTTAATCAAATATATATAGATGAATTTAAGCCTTTTGAATGGGGCGATTTTGAGATTACAGCATACCCTGTAAGCCACTCAATACATGGCACTTATGCAGTTATACTTAAAATTGCAGAAGAATTTAAAGCAGTGCATATATCAGATTATAAAATAGATGCTTCGCCTGTAACATGTGCTCCTTTTCCATTAAAAGAATTTATTGATATTGGAAAAGATGGCATAGATCTGCTTATGGCAGATTCTACAAATATAGCAAAAAGTGGCTTTACTAATGGCGAATATCAGGTAATAAAAGGTATAGATGAAGTCTTTAAAAATGCAAAAGGCCGTATATTTTTTACAACCTTTGCATCAAATACAGAAAGACTGCAGACAGTATTTAATACAGCAGCAAAATATAACAGAAAGGTGGCACTTGAAGGCTCATCACTTATAAAGCATGTGGATACTGCAAGAAAACATGGCAGGCTTTCTTTTAATGATGATATATTAATATCAAGAAAACAGGTGGAAAAGCTAGATGATAAAACAATATGCTTTATAGCAACAGGCTCTCAAGGTGAGGGGGCAAGTGTTATCACAAAGATAGCAGAAAATGATTACTCAAATATAAAAGTAAGGAAAGATGATACTTTTGTATTTTCATCAAGAATAATACCCGGTAACGAACACAGGCTTATATATATTATTAATAATGTGTATGAAAAGGGCGGCACTGTCATAACTGCTGATGATTTGCCGATACATGTTTCAGGCCATGCAGCAAAGGAAGATGCACTGCTTTTATTAAATATATTAAAGCCAAAATATTTAGTACCTATCCATGGGGAAGTGCAGCATTTAGTAAAACATAAAAAACTTGCCTTAGAGCATGGCATGGGTGATGATAATGTTATTTTCTTTTTAGCAGGAAATAAGATAATTTTTGAAAACTCTATATTTTTGGAAAAGCAGGATATTCAGGCAGGCAAAAGATATGTTGATTTAAATAGTGGAGAGTTTTTAACACCTAATGAATTAAAAAATAGAAAAAAACTTGCAATTAATGGGGCAGTTGTGGTAGTAAATAATGCAGAAAATATAGAAAATATTAATGAAAAAGATATAATTATACAGCTGATTGGATTTTCTATTGAAAAAGAATATATAAATATATTAAAACAGTCAATTATAGAATACAGTCAGAAAAATACTGATGTAGAGAAAAAAGAAGATTTTAATGAATATGCAGAGCAGACTGTTAAAAGGTTTTTTAAAAAAAGGTTTAGCAAACGGCCGCATATAAGTATAATAAATACACATAATGGAGCAGTATCATAATGAGCACAATAAATGCAGTAATTTTAGGAATTTTACAAGGCTTGACGGAATTTTTACCAGTGAGCAGCTCAGGTCATTTAGCAATAGGCAAGCATATATTAAATTTTGAAACACCAGATTTGCTTTTTGATGTAATGCTTCATGTTGCCACACTGCTTGTGGTATTAATCTATTTCCGCAGGCGTGTATTTTTAATAATTAAAGCATTTTTTGGTATATTTTTTAAAAGGTTTCAAAAAGATTATTTTGAAAATAAAAGATTTTTATGGGGAATTATTATCGCATCAATCCCTACCGCAATAATTGGACTTGCATTTGAAAAATATGCACTTGCATATTTTGAGACTGTAGTTTTTGTAGGATATGCATTAATTGTAACATCTATTCTTTTGATTATATCAGATAATTTTCACGGCAAAGGTAGAATAACAGCTGGTAAAAGTATTATAATAGGTATAGCTCAAGGGATTGCAGTTACTCCCGGTATTTCAAGAAGCGGCACAACAATAGCTGTCAGCTGTATGCTTGGTATAGAAAGAGATGAGGCGGCAGAATTTTCATTTCTTCTGTCAGTGCCTGCAATTCTTGGTGCTATGATTTTGCATCTTAAAGATTTAACAATAACAAGTGCAGAAATGCTTATTCCATATGGCGCAGGAATGATAGCAGCATTTATATCAGGCTTTATAGTAATAGGTGTTATGATGGCATTTATTAGAAAAGCTCAGCTTAAAATCTTTGCAGTATACTGCTTAATATTAGGCTTAGCAGTGGTTATCTTCTTATGAAAAAACGGAAAAATACTGTAAACAAAAATATAGTTAAACAGAGTAAAAATGACAAAGGAATATCAAGCGATATTCTTTTGCTGTTTTTTGGATTAATAGCAGTATTTTTCCTGCTCTCCCTGCTTTCATACTCTGAGCAGGACCAAGGTTATTCAACAATAGAGTTTTCAAAATACAATGATATAAGAGCAGAAAACCTTTTTGGCAAGGCTGGAGCCTATGTTGCAGATTTTCTTGGAATATATTTTGGCTGGACTGCTTTATTTATACCATTTCTTTCCATATATATATCAGTGCTTTTATATAGATATAAAAAAGGGCTTACTTTTATGCTCTCCCCAGTTTTAGGGTTTGTATATGGCATGGGTGTGATTATAAGCCTTGCAATTATAAGTGGACTTATTGGCGGTATAGATTTTTACTTTACAAAACAGCCAGCAGGTGCCACATTAGGTGCTCTTGGCAGTAGTTTTATATTATCATTTATGGGTAGAGTTGGTGGAATAATAGTATTTTCCTTTCTCACATTAGCCTTTGGTATGCTGCTTTTTTCTATATCTTTTTCAGATATGGGGCATGGATTTAGAATACTTTTTGCGTATATTAAAAAGTTTATACTGTTTATAAAAGGATTGTTTAATAAAGAAAATAAAGAAAAACATATAGAAGAAAATGAAGAATATATAGAAGATGAAAAAATAAGCGATGATGAAGAGTATGAAGAAAAACTGTCATTAATAGAAAGAATAAAATCATTAATAAAAAAAGAAAAGAAAGAAGAAAGGGAAGAAAATCAAATTACATCTTTACAGCTTTATGAAAAACAGCCTGAAAAACTGCTTGATAAAGATGAGCTTGAAGCAATATCCAGTATTAAATTTCTAAACAGCTCAGAAGACCATTCATCAGAAAAAGATGATGATAATTTGATAATAGATATTGAGCCTGAAAGAGAATTAAGCCATTATGAAAATGAAATAAAAAATATTAAAGAAGAAACTGTGCCTTTTGAAGTAGAAAAAAAATCAGTAGAATATCAAGAACCTTTAATTAAGCAGGCTTATAGCGCAGAAAAAACTGAAAACAACAAAAAAGAAGATGAAGAAATAGAAATAAGGGAGATGGAAACAGCTAAAAAAGCTTTTTTTACTTCCTATAATATACCTTTAAGCATATTAAAAGACACTGTAAATAATGTAAAGCAGGACAGTGCAGAAGAAATGAAAGCTCAAGGTGATTTATTGACACAGAAACTTTTAGATTTTGGTATATCTGGTGTAGTGCGTGCTATACAGCCGGGCCCTGTTGTTACTATGTTTGAGTTTGAGCCTGTGGCTGGCACAAGGGTTTCTAAAATTGCATCTCTTGAAAGTGATTTAGCATTAAGTATGAGTGCCTTATCAATAAGGATAATTGCTCCAATACCCGGTAAAAATGCAGTAGGTATAGAAATACCAAATAAAAACAGACAGTCAGTATCTATAAAAGAATTATTACAGACAAGTGAATTTAAAAACAGTAAATCACCGCTTACGGTAGCATTAGGAAAAGATGTTACTGGCAGGCCTTATATGTCTGATATTCGTAAAATGCCACATTTACTTGTAGCAGGCACAACAGGCAGTGGTAAATCAGTTGGTATTAATACTATGATTTGTTCTATTTTATATAAATCATCACCTGATGAAGTAAAGTTTATAATGATAGACCCTAAAATGGTGGAATTAAGCATATATGATGGGATACCACACTTAATGGCACCGGTTGTAACAGACACAAGGCTTGCAGCAAGTGTGTTAAAAAATGTAGTTGCAGAAATGACTAGAAGATATACACTGCTGGCAGAGAAAAAAGTAAGAAATCTAGACGGCTATAATGAAATAATAAAAGATGATGAGCAGGCAGAGAAGATGCCTTATTTAGTAGTTATAGTAGATGAATTTGCAGACTTAATGATGGTAGCAGGAAAAGATGTGGAAATGTCTATTGCACGCATTGCTCAAATGGCACGGGCTGTAGGGATACACTTAATAATTGCAACACAAAGACCTACTACAAATGTAATAACAGGGCTTATTAAAGCAAATATGCCTGCAAGGCTTTCATTTAAAGTATCACAAAAAAATGATTCTCGTGTAATATTAGACCAGAATGGAGCAGACACCCTTTTAGGTATGGGGGATAGTCTTTTTATACCGCCGGGCACAAGCGATGCTCTTCGTATACATGGTGCATTTGTATCAGATGATGAAGTAAGGGGTATTGTAGAGTATCTTCATGAGCAGTACGGCGAGCCTGAATATAATATGGATATGGTGCAGGAAGTGCGTGAAGGAAATTCCACAGGAAGTGATGATGAAGATGAAGATGTACTTTATCAGCAGGCAGTAGATGCGGTAATGGATAAAGGAACAGCATCAATATCTATGATACAAAGAATGTTTAAAATAGGCTATAACAGGGCAGCCCGTATTGTAGAAATGATGGAATCACGGGGTATATTAGAGCCAAGTGATGGCACTGCAAAACCGAGAAAAGTTATAAAAAGATAGGAAAAGTTATTAGAAGGTAATATATGGCACATATTTCAATAGATTTACCAGGCATAAGTCAGGCACAGAAGAAAAGGTTAATAGAGAGTATGCAGGAAATATTATCAGAAATAGCAGAAATAGATAAAAGTGAAATATCTGTATCTCTTCATGAACTGCCGCGGGAAAATATGAATACATCTGAAAATATTACAGATAATAAAAGAATAGAAAGAAGCAAATCCGAAAAATCAGCAGGTCAGGAAAAAGAAGTAAAGAAAAAATCTTTTTTTAAAGAAATGTTCCCTTAAAAATAATAAAAAGGGGATAATAAAGAAGCACTATCTTATCTCTAAATTATTTTTATATATTAAAATATTTTTTTCTGTATATAGTTTTATAAATTTTAACAGGCTAA
The DNA here is from genome assembly GCA_944323205.1 of uncultured Mucispirillum sp. Taxonomy (GTDB): domain Bacteria; phylum Chrysiogenota; class Deferribacteres; order Deferribacterales; family Mucispirillaceae; genus Mucispirillum. The sequence goes on from CALURO010000003.1 coordinate 162,268, forward strand.
GGGTATGAATAAAGAATTAATTTATAATTTTACTAATAAATGGTATGGGCAGATTTTATTGACTCTTTTATCTGCTGCACTTTTAATATTATCTACTGCAGGGTTTGGGCTGTCATGGGCTGTATTTTTTGCTTTTATACCGCTTTTATTTGCATTAGATGCAGATAAAAACCGCCCTGTAATATGTGGCTGGCTTTTAGGCTTTTTATACTGGTCAGTATGCCTTTCATGGATGATGATTACTTTTGGGTATTTTGGCGGAGCACCTCTTCCAGCAGCATTCGGTTTATTAATATTCATAGCACTCTCTGGCGGATTTTTCTTTTTTGTCCCTTTTACATATGCAGCTGCAAAAATCAGTAAAAACCCTGTTATATTATCTTTTATATTTGTTGTGCTTGAAGCAGTAAAAGGTAAAGTATTTTTTGGCGGTGTGCCGTGGCTTAATCTGGCACAATCTCAGTATGAAAATACATTAATTGTGCAGAATGTTTCAGTATTTGGAGAATACGGGCTTTCTTTTATTATTATGCTTATTAACTTCTTTTTATATTATATTATAAAAGATTATAAAAATAAGAAAAATTATTATATGCTTGCTGGTGCTGTAATTATTATGATACTGCCCGGAATATATAGAGCAGTAAACCCAATACCATATACAGAAACTAAAAAAATAGCTGTTGTGCAGCCTGCATACAGACAGGAAATTAAGTGGGATAATAATTATAGAATACAAATAATCAATGAAGTAAACAGTCTTGTTCTTAAAGCATATAATGCTGATGTGGATATGATAGTACTTCCAGAAAGCTCATACCCTGCAAAAGTGCTTTCTACTGATATAATAATGTCTGTACTTAATAAAGTATCAGAAAAAACTCCAGTTATTTTTGGAGCTGATAGAAGAATAAATATAGATAATAAAAGCAGACTTTTTAATACTATGGTGCTGCTTGATAATAAATCACAGTCATATTATGATAAACGCCACCTGACACCTTTTGGAGAATATTTTCCATTTGAAAAGCTGCTTGCACCAGTAAAAGAATTTTTCTTTGGTCCTGGCGATATGTTCAGTCCCGGAGAGAAAGCAACAGTGCTTGCTTCATCTAATACTGGAATTTATGCAGCTCCTGTTATATGCTTTGAAAGTGCATTTTCTTCTCTTACAGGCGAACCTGTCCGTATGGGTGCTAACATGCTTGTTATCATATCAAACGATACATGGTTTGGAAAAAATCAAGGCAGAATACAGCATCTGGCAGTAGACACTATCCGTGCAGTAGAATATGGCAGAAGTGCCGTCCGAGCTACACAGGACGGAATAAGTGCATTTATTATGCCAGATGGAAAAATACCATTAAAAGAAGATAAACAGATACCTGCAATATTAATATATGATGTGCCTGTAACAAATTTTATAACATTTTACAGCCTTGCAGGCAATATTTGGATTGCAATTCTTATACCTTTGATTTATTATCAAATAAAGAGAAAGAAGAAGAAGGATAATATAAATGGATAATCCATATATTCCTATAAGCTTGAATTATTTTGAAATATTTATTATTGCATTTGTTTTATTATATTCTTTTTTAGCTGATGAAAAAAAGTATTTTACTAAAATGATTGTTTATGTTATTAATAAATCAATGCTCTGTCTTAGAGTTATTATTAAAAATAAGAAATATAGTCAAGACATTAAGTCTAGTAATGTGGAGGAAAAATAATGAGTGTAGGACCATGGCAGGTTGTTTTAATACTATTAGTTATAGTATTGCTTTTTGGAGCTAAAAAACTCCCACAAATAGGTAAAGGTATGGGCGAGGCTCTTAGAAATTTTAAAAAATCTGTTAATGATATTGATGATGCAACAGATATTACACCTATTGCTTCAAAAAGAAGTGATGATGTTTCAAAAGCTGCAAACAGCTCTGAAGAGAAAAAAGACGCATAGTCGTATACAAACACAATATACTTTCGTATAATAAAGGCTTGAAGTTTGATACTAAAAGCCTTTATGTGTTTTTTGCAGTATGAATAAAATCTATTTTGGTAAATATATTGAGCTTGAAAAACCTTCCCTTATCCATTTACTTAATCCGCTCATCAAGCTGATAATTATATCTATTGCAGCAGCTTTTATATTTTATTTCGGCAGAAATATTTATTCCTATACATTTATGACTTTTATGTGGCTTATACTTATATTTTTATCAGGCAGTATTTTTAAGCAGGCAATTTCTGCAGTTAAGTCATTTAAAATGATTTATATATTTATATTTGTTACAATGCTTTTCTTTGGAGAAAACGGCGGATTTTCTATATATTTCACAAAAGAAGCCTTGTATAATGCCTTATTATCCACTTATCAGTTTATGCTGATTGCTGCATATTCCTGCCTGCTTACACTTACCACCTCACCATCAGAAATTGCAAAAACATTATATATTTTTATTAAGCCTTTTAAGATATTTAAAGTAAATGTGGAAAATACAGGGCTTTCTATGCTTATAGCTGTTAGATTTATACCACTGCTTTTTGAAGAAGCATCTAAAATAATTACAGCCCAGAAATTAAGAGGGCTTTGGATAGATAACAAATCATTTAAATATAAAATAAAGTTTATTTTTAATATGGATTCTTTTATTATACCGCTTTTTGTCCGTGTGTTTCACTATGCAGAGCAGCTTTCTGTTACTGCCCTTTATAGAAATAATATAGACAGTGTTTTAAAACTTGATAAAATAAATACAAGAGATATATGTTTTTTAACATGCTTTATTATTTTTACAGGTGCATTTTATGCAGCAGCAAAATATGTATTATAAAGCATGCCTTATGTCATACTGCGGGGATAACTATAACGGCTGGCAGCGACAGAAAAATGCAGTAGGTGTGCAGAATGTTATAGAAAATACTCTTTCAAAACTTTATGAAAGTAAAATACTTACAGCAGGCAGTGGCAGAACAGATACAGGGGTTCATGCATATGGTCAGGTATTTAATTTTGCAGCAGAAAAGTATTTTGATAATAATACATTAATGCGTGCATTAAACAGCCTTTTGCCAAAAGATATTGCAGTGCTTGAAATTGCAGATGTCACAAAAGAGTTTCATTCAGGCAAGTCTATAAAATCTAAAACTTATGAATATAAAATAATAAATTCGCCTATCCATAACCCGTTTATGATAAACCGAGCCTTATGGATAAGAAATTATGTAGATAGAAAATATTTAAAAGATACCCTTTCATATTTTCAAGGCACTTATGATTTCCAGTCATTCTGCGTAAAGAAAACAAAAAAAGAAAATACTGTCCGCACAGTTAATTATATTAAATTAATATCTGATAATGAAAATATATCCATACTTATTAATGCAGGCGGTTTTCTACATAATATGGTGCGGATTATTACAGGCACAGCTTTAAAAATAGTAAAAGATAACTTAAAACCTGACACTGTACTTAAAATTATGGAACAGAAAGACAGACGAATGGCTGGCCCTACTGCTCCAGCTTATGCTCTTTATCAAAAGGAAGCAATTTATAATAATGAAAATATTGCCGGTCTTAAAGGTATACCTGCTAAATATTTAATTTAAAGCCCAAAAAACAGAGCTGCTCCCCCTGCCATACCTGCCTGATTTTTTAATACTGCACGCTCTATTTTTACTCTGCCTTTATATGCCGGAAATATTATTTTATTAAATTCTTCAACCATTGACTGCATATAATATTCTGAAAGCTCTGATAGTCCGCCGCCAAATTTTATTTTTTCAGGGCAGAAAAGAGCAGCAATATTTGCAAAGGCACCTGCAAGCAGTCTGCCATACTCTTTAAACGCTTTTAATGCATATGCATCACCAGTTGAAGCAAACTCACCTAACTGAACAGGATTACTTTCTTTTCCTGCAATATTTTTATATATTTCCATTAAGCCGCCAGTAGAGCAGTATTCATCTAAACAGCCATTTCTTCCACAGCCACACTGCCTGCCTTGAAAATCTATAGACATATGACCTATTTCAAACAAAGTAATATTTGACTGTAAAAGCCTGCCGTTTAATATTAATCCTCCCCCAAAGCCTGAACCCAATGTGCAGAATACCATATTTTTTACTGATTTTTTATCGCCAAAAACATATTCTCCATAGGCAGCTAAATTTGCGTCATTTTCTACCAAAACTTTTATATTAAATATGCTTTCTAAATCATTTTTTATATGTCTGCCGTTTAATATATGCAGGTTAGGTGCAAATATTTCATCTTTTTCTATATCATAGCCACCCGGCAGGGCAGCTGTAATGCCTGCTGGTTTTGCAGATAATTCTTCCATAATGCTTTTTACTGCATCTATAAAGCCAGTATACGATTCTTCTTTTATAACTGTCCGTTTTTCTTCATATATGCTGCCATTAGCATCAACAAGCCCGCTTTTTATTGATGATGCACCTATATCTAACGATAATACTTTATCCATAATATTTACCTTCCTTGTATTAAAACTATCATAATAATATTTTTTGTGATATTATATTAAAAAAATAAACTAAACAAGGATTTTTATGGAAAAAGCAGTAGAGCAGTATTGTAAAAATATAGAGCAGTTTATTTTAAATAATGCTGATGCTAAAAAAATAGAAAATATTAAAATATATCTTAAAAATCAGGCTGATATTATATACGGTATCCCTATGAAAAAATTAAAATCATTATTCTTAAAGCATTTACCAGAATTTGATAATCTGGATACTAAATATATTTACTGTCTTATGAATCAGCTTTTTATATCAAAAGCCTTTGAAAAGCAGGTAATAGCCTGTATGCTTTTAGAAAGATATTATTATAAGTTTGAAGAAGCAAATATTACTGCGCTGATAAAAAGTTATATATTAAATAACATTATTATTAACTGGGCAATTGCAGACCAGGTATCTACTAACACTTTCAGCAAATTTAAAAATAAATCATTTCTTCATGATTTTGCTTTAGATGATAACTACCTTTTAAGACGGTGCAGTGTAACAGTTTTTGCAGAAATGATAATGACAGATGAAGATATAGATATCCTTATAAATAATATTAATGAACTTTTTCAGGAAAAAGAAGAATATGTTATGCGTGCAGCAGGCTGGGCATGCAGAAATATTTTAAACTATAATGAAAGCCGATATTTTCAGTTTATAAACGAAGCGTGCCATCTTATGCCAAGAATAATGCTTAGAAATGCCATAGAGTTTTTAGATGAAGATATAAGAGTAAATATTTTAGTTTCATCAAAAGAGAAAAGGAAGAGTATAAAAAGATATGAAAGTAAAAGCCTGTGAAAATAAAGCACTGCCTATTGGTATGGGGCATACTATATCACATAAACAATAACTTAATGAAATATAAATGAGGATATATCAAGCTGGTGGTACCCCATTTTTTTACAACACCTTATATCACTCAGACGAGCGTTTTATGCGAGGACACTTTTTCCCTAGCGAGTAGCGTAGGAAATAGAAAAAGTGGCTGGATATTAAATGGATTTATTCCATAAGCCCGCCTAAATAAAAAGTCTAGGACGAGCTTGCGAGGACTGCCAAATTCCCGAGTGAGTAGCGAGGAATTAGAATTTGCACAGGCTTAGGACTTTTTATTATTGTTTAAAAGACAGGATGTCTTTCCGCTTGCGTAAGCAGCCAAACCGATTTACTCGGTGGCTGCGTCTAAATAAAAAGTCTAGGACGAGCTTTTTATTATTGTTTAAAAGACAGGATGTCTTTCCGCTTGCGTAAGCAGCCAAACCGATTTACTCGGTGGCTGCGTCTAAATAAAAAGTCTAGGACGAGCTTTTTATTATTGTTTAAAAGACAGGATGTCTTTCCGCTTGCGTAAGCAGCCAAACCGATTTACTCGGTGGCTGCGTCTAAATAAAAAGTCTAGGACGGACTTTTTATTATTGATAATAAGATACCCCCAGATACATAAGAAAAATGAAATTAGATGTTTGGCATAAATATTGCTTGTATCAAGTTGTGAATAATTATTGTGGAGCGTAAGCTATGAAAAAATTAATTTTAACTATTGTTTTGGTTACGATTTTAGCAGCACCAAGTTTTGCAGCTGTTAAAATCCGTGATTTAGCAGATGTACAGGGTATTAGGGACAACCAGCTTTTCGGTTATGGATTAGTTGTTGGTCTTAACGGCTCTGGTGATAAACAGCAGACAGAGTTTACTGTTCAGTCACTTGTAAATATGCTTGATAGAATGGGTATCACTGTTCCACAGGGCGATGTAAAAGTAAAAAATGTGGCAGCAGTTATGGTTACAGCAAAACTTCCAGCTTTTGCAAAAGCAGGCAATAAAATAGATGTAACAGTATCATCAGTAGGTGATGCAAAAAGTTTAGAGGGCGGTACACTTTTATTAACACCATTAACAGGTGCTAATGGTCAGGTTTATGCAGTTGCTCAAGGTCCATTATCAGTTGGTGGTATGAATGTTACAGCAGGTGGTGCAGAAGTTACTAAAAACCACCCAACAGTAGGTATGATACCAAACGGAGCAATAGTTGAAAAAGAAATACCTTTCTATTTGGAATCAGATTATTTTGATTTATCATTCAGCTCATTAGGAGTTGCAGATATAGTTCAGGCAAAATCAGCAATAAATAGTTTTATTGGCACACCAATTGCTACTATAACTTCACCTACTAGTATTAGAGTAGATATTCCTGGTGAATTTAAAAATAATTATTATGACTTTTTAAGCAGTCTTTTAAATATTGAAATTCAGCCGGAAACATTTGCAAGAGTAATAGTAGATGAAAGAACTGGTACAATAGTTATGGGCTCAGATGTAAGAATAAGTACAGTAGCAGTTGCGCACGGCAACTTAACTATAACTATTACAAATCAGGTAGATGTTAGTCAGCCTGCACCGTTTAGCGATGGTGAAACAGTGGTAACTGATAATCCAGAAATCACAGTGGCAGAAGAACAGACTAACTTAATGGTAGTGCCTGAAGGTGTTACAATCTCAGATTTAGTGAAAGCATTAAATGCAATAGGTGTAACTCCAAGAGATTTAATATCTATCTTACAGGCAATAAAAGCAGCAGGTGCACTGCATGCAGAACTGGAGTTAATGTAATGGTAGAATTAGCAAAACTTAATGCAAATACAGAGCTTACAAAAGAGCAGGCTCGTGAAAAAAGAGATAAAGAATTAAGACAGGCTTGTGCAGCATTTGAAGGAATGTTTATGGATATGATGATGAAAACTATGCGTAAAGCAAGTATGGAATCATCGCTGATTAAAAAAAGCAATGGTGAAAAAATATTTACAGAAATGCTTGACCAGCAGTATGTGGATATTTTAGCAAAAACACCGGATACTGGTTTAGGCGAAACTTTATATAAACATTTAAAACAAACTATGCCACAGTATAGAGATGAGGGAAAATTTTTCCATAAAGAATTAAATCCTTATACAGTGCAGCAAAAAAGACAGGAATCTTTCTCACAAGAAAGTCTAGATTTAGTGCAGTAAATTCTATCACTTCACAATAAATTCACACACTTATAGTAAAGGGAGGCAAATGCTTCCCTTTTCTATTTATAGAATATGGCACATTTATTGCTATAATATTTATGAAAAAATTTGTTTATGGGTAGCTTAGGCAAAATTTACCATATTTGCAGAAATTATCGGTAAAAAGTAAGTAAAAACTGGCACAAAAAAATATTTAAAAATTTTAAAAAAAGTGCTAAAGTTTTTTAAGTCCTATCCGATAGGGAAGAAGAGCATTGGAGGATATTATGAGAATTGATAGCAATATGATGTCTGGAATGGACACACTTGAACAAACTTCCCGTAAAAGAAATGTAGAAAAAGTTTCTGCAAATGACAAACAAAATGCTGTTGCAGTAGAGAGTGATGCAGTATCTATTTCTGAAAAAGGAAAAGATGTTTCAGAAATGACTCGTACTTTAAAAGAGATGCCTGATGTTCGTGCTGATAAAATAGCAGATTTAAAAGAAAGAATTGCTAACGGCACATATAACGTATCTGGTAAAGATATAGCATCTAAAATAATTAATACTGCATTAGAAGATGTATTCTAATAATTTTTAACAGGTAAATTTTTCCATAAGTTATCCTTAAAGTATGGTTATAAGCCTTTTAAGGAGGACATATATGGAGCACAATTCTATTAAAAATTTAGTGGAGATATTAAAATCACAGGTTAGTCATTACAGCCTTATCCGTGATACTCTGCACTGTGAGAAAGCAGCTGTTACAAGCTGGGATAATAATAAAATAAAAGAGCTTAATAAAACAAAAGAGCAGCTTTCTAAAAAAGAAAAACTGTTAGAAGAAGCCCGCAAAACAATATCTCTGCGTCTAAAAGAAGAATATAATCTTAATGATGATACTGTACTTGCAATCATTGATGGTATAGATGATGAAGAATGTAAAAGTGAGCTTACTCAGTTAAGAGATGAGCTTTTAGTATTAGTATCAGAAATATCTCAACTTACTGTTTCCTTAAAAGTTATATACAATACAAATCTGAAAATAATAAGCGATATAAAATCTAAAATGGGTTTTGTGCCGTCTAATAAATATGGTATGGGTAAATCTACTGTATCGATGCCTTCTGCCTTACAGATAACAGGTTAATGGGAGGTGTGGTATGAGTAATTTATTTGGTATGATTTGGACTGGTGTTTCAGGCTTAAATGCTGCTCAGGTTGGTATTTCTGTTACAGGTAATAACATGGCAAATATGAAAACAGAAAATTATTCCAGGCAGACAGTTGAGCTTGTAACAAAAAAACCGCAGTATACATATAATGGAGCTATTGGTAAAGGTGTAGATGTAGCAGCTATCAGGCGTGAATATGATGATTTGCTTGCAAAAAGTGTCCGCAACTCTAACTCTAATTATTTATATTACAACTCAATGAGTTCTACATTAAAAAGTGCTATGCTTTATTTTAACGAGCTGGAATCAGGCTCTGGTTTAGGTGATGCTTTAAAAGACTACTTTAATGCATGGCAGGATTTAAGTAACTCAGCACCAGATGATACATCAGAATCTCTTACAAAAAGAACAGTGCTTGTAGAAGCTGCAGATACTCTTGCAACCAAAATAAAAGACGGTTATCAGTATTTAGAAGATGCAAGAAATCAGTGCGATATAACAATACAAAACGAAGTAAATGCAATTAATGAAATAACAACTCAGATTGCTCAGCTTAATAAAGAGATAGTTTCTGCAGAAGCTATGGGGCAGCCTGCTAATGAATTAAGAGATATGCGTGACGGTTTATTAGATGACTTAGCAGAAAAAACGCAAATATCTACTTATTTAAGAGAGGACGGCTCAATATCTGTATATATGAATGGTCAGACTCTTGTTGATAACGGCACAGCTCACCAGTTACTAACAGAGAAAGACCCGGAAAATGACAACCACTTAAAAGTAATGTGGAAAACAGACAACCCTAACTCTAAACCAATTGATATGACATCTTTAATGAAAGGTGGAGCAATAGCTGCACAATTACAGGTAAGGGATAATGAGTTAAAACAGTATCAGTCAGATTTAGATGCACTTGCTAAAAAAATGATTGAAGAAACAAATAGAATACATGCTACAGGTATGGGGCTTGACAGAGCTACAGAATATACAGGTAAAACACAGGTTATTAACCCAGAATATCCTTTAAACTCAACAGAAGGCGGGCTGCCTTACACTGTTAAAAGTGGTTCTTTTGAAATTAATATTTCAACACCTACTGGTAAAACAGATGATGAAGGTAATGAAATATATGATACTAGAAAAATAACTATTCAGGTAAATGAAAGTGATACATTAAAAACAGTGCTTGAAAAAATTAACCAGCAGGGTGGAAACTATGTAAGTGCATCTATCAACTTAGATAATACAGTTACAATTAAAGCCGCTGCAGGAAGTTATATTGCATTTGGAGAAGATACATCAGACTTTTTAATGGCTACTGGTATGAACTCATTTTTTTCAGGCAGCAGTGCAAAAGATATAAGTATTGATGCATCAATTAAAGAAAATCCAAGATTAATTGCAGCATCAGAATTTGGTGCAGAAGGTGATAATACTAATGCATTAAAAATATCAAAACTGCAGACTACATCATTTGCAACTGTGAAAGGTAATGTAACATTCAGCGCTTTCTATGGATACTTTATAGGTGAGATGAGCAGTGCAAAATCTCAGGCAGATACATTTACTACTACAACACAGATGGCATATGAAGAGTTAAATACACAGCTTATGTCTATCCGCGGTGTATCGGAAGAAGATGAGCAGGTAAACTTAGTGCTTTATCAAAGAATGTATGAAGCAAACTCAAGATATATAAATGTGGTAGATGAAATGCTTAATACATTAATCAACGGCTTAGGCTCAGTAGGCAGATAGTAAAGCTTAATATAACATATATCATGTATCATATATATATATTATATTATAAAATTCATCGGGCGTGTACCGTGAATTTTATCCCTTATAATAAGGGGAGAGGTGGAGAGGGGAAGAATTCCCCTTTCCAGATGAGTTTAGGCTCAGTAGGTAGATAATAAAAATTAATATAAATTTTATTATACATAATGCAATAATGGGGAAAGGTGGAATATTCCCTTTTCCAGAGTTTCATAAAATATAGGTAGTCATTAAAGGGGGCGTAAGTCCCCTTTAATGATTATGTAGTCCAAATAATTCAATAAATCAGTAAAAAATCAGTTAGGAAAAAATATCCACATTTTAAGACAATTTATGTTTGGCAAGGAATTTGCTAGTAAATTATACACAGAAATGATTATATAAACAGGGCTTAAAAAGCCAGTAAAATGGAGCATAATTATGAGAGTAACATTTAATATGCGTGGTATGCAGATGAAAGATATGCTTTCAACAAGTCTTTCAAACTATACAGAGGCAGTTAAAAAAGCAAATGCACAGAAAAGTTTGCTTAATCCGTGGGAAGATACAAGTAAGTATGTTGGTGCATATAATGTTCTGAACATGATTGATGAGCTTACTCAGTTTAGTGAAAATGCTAACAGTGCATCTAACTGGCTTAATAATACTAATGCAGAACTGCAGGAGTTATTAGAAGCATTAAAAAAAGCAAGGGATGATTATGCAATTGCTGGTGCGTCAGATTCTTATGATGAAGAAAGCAGAAAGGCTTTAGCTCAAGATGTATTAAGTTTATATAATCAAATTATGGATATAGCAAATGCCAGCTATAATGGCAGGTATATTTTTGGTGGTTTCCAGACAGGAAAACCACCTTTTACAGGCGGCACAAACTCTGTTACTAATGTAGTTACTAAAAATGAAAATGGTGAAAATTTATCTGGTGATGCTATTGTAAAAGATGTATTCAGCGATATGACAGAGCTAAAATCTGGCAAATATACTGCAAAAATGGTAGTAGATAACAATACTGGTATTGCAAAATTACAGCTTTATGATGAAAAAGGTAATGTGGTGATAATGGACTCAAACGGCTCAGATGAGGCAGGTGGTTCTGGTAATAAATCGGCTGTTTCTATGACTTTTGAATATGAGCCGGGTAAAGTTATAAATACAGGCAGAGGTATATCATTTAAACTACCTGATGATTTAGAAAATCCTACATCTATTGTTATGGAATTTGATTATAAATCAGGTTCAGAAATCACTTATCAAGGCGATAATGGTTATATCTATACTCAGATAGGCTACAGTCAGGATATTGCAGTAAATATGCCTGGAAGTAATATATTTACACAATCCAGCTTAATACTGCAGGGTTCAGCATTTAATACAGTAAATGGTATGGCTGCAACTATTAACAGCTTATTTTCAAATTTAGATAATACTAATATCAGTATTGGTGATTCTATAGAAATAGCAGGTACAGACCATAATGGTAATAAAGTAGGTATTGCAAGCCTTGTATCAAATACTAACCCAAGTTTAGATTTAGCATCAGCTACTGAAAAAGAAAGAACATTAACTATCACTTATGGAGATAAACTTTATAAAATAGTAGTTCCGCAGAAAGCATATTCATCTACAGATGAGCTTGCAAATGCAATAAATAATGAGCTTAAAAATGCAGAATACATTGGTTCAATAGGCAGTTTGTCAGGAATGAATGCTACAATAGATGATTATGCTTCTACAGTTAATAGTCAGGTTAATTCTGGTAAATTCCAAGGGGAAATAACAACAGAAGGAAAAAATAAATATAAAGTAGACTTATCAAGTGAAATAAAAATTTCTGCAGATGGTGACAGGCTTAATTTTATGAGCCAGAAAGCAGGCGATAATGTGCGCATAGCAGTAACAGGCACAGACCAAAGTTTATTAGGCTTTAAAAATGCAACTGTTGCAGCAGAAGGAAAAGACACTACTTTTGAAATAGGTTATGATTTTCACACTGATACAATAGATACAGTAGAAACAAATTATGAAAATTTTGATTTAAGTGGCACAACTTACACATTTTATGTAAACGGCACAGAAGTAACAGTAAATAAACCAGCTGCAACTTTTACACCATCAGCTATGCCAGGTTTAAGATTTGGAAGTGAAGATGTGGAGCTTGAAATAAATGGCAGAACAATCACTGTTAAAGCAGATGAATTTAATGCGGTAGCACCTGCAGATAGAACAAACTTTTTAAATGAAAAATTAAGAGAAGCTGGTCTTGGTGGGGAAACTGCCGTTACTACTTTTACAGACAATGGAGATGGCACATTTGATATAGGTTTAATGACTGCAAGCCCAAGCAAAAAAGAAATAGAATTTGCTTTTGATGAGGCTTTAAGGAAAGCTGGCTTTGATTTTGAGGTGGGAGTAAGTCTTGATTTAAATCCAAATAATGCAGCAAATCTTGGAAATTATGATATAACATTTTCACTGCAAAACTATAATATGGATAGGGATACAACACTTACTACAACATATTATGATAATACAACAATACCGCCAACTTCTAATATGAAAACTGCCAAACTTGACAGAAGCCGTTTAAATGATGCAGAAGAAAAAACACTTGGTGATTATGTAAAATTTATTGAAGAATTATATGGTAATACAGTTGATGTATCTATTCAAGACGGTAAATTAACTATTGCAGATTTAAGAAGCGGGGACAGCAAACTTACATTTAGGACAAATGCACAAAATCAAGGTATAAGCCATGCAAATGATCAGGTAACAATAGTAGGTGGGGCATATACTGGTAAAAGAGATGATACATGGAATGTATCTGTTACAACTACACTTGGACAGAATGACCAGAGAAATATAGCAATTACTATTGTTGATAAAAATGGTAACACAATCTATAATCAAGTAACAGCAGATTATAAAGGCGGTCCTATTGAGCTTTTAAATGGAGTAACAATCACACCCGATGATATGGAGATACCAAACCCATTAGACCCAGCAAAACGGGAATCAACTACTACATTTCAGATTGATTTAAAGGCAGAGCCGGGTTTAAGTTTTGGTGATGTAAATGTTAAAGAAACAGGTAAAAATGTAAATGTATTTAGAGCATTGGAAAACTTAATGCATGCTTTAGAACATAATATTACAAAAAATGGCTTTGGTGAGCCTTCTGCATGGAAAGCAACTGATTTAAATTCTACTGCTTCACCATTTTTAGATGGTGTATTTCAAGGCAACTTTAATGATAACTGGAAATATGAAATACAATCAGATAATCAAAAAACAGAATTTTATCTGCAAAATGAATATAAAACTACATCAGGTCAGGTGCAGTATAATGAAGATGCTTATCAAAATGCAATTGATAATAATATTCCATTAACTTTCAGTGTAGACATATTTGATAATAAAACTGGTCAAGTTAAAAGAACAGATGTTTCAATAGATTTAAGTAAAGCAAACCCTGCAATCACAAATGCAGAAACAGCACAAAATTATATTTTAGAGCAGTTAAATAATAATCAAGCTTTTGTAGATGCAGGCATTAGGTTTGCAAATAATAATGGAACAATAGAAATACAGTCTGGCAGCGGAACAAAAATAGCAAACTTTGCAAACTCTGCAACAAACCCAGCAGAGAGAGCATTTGCAGGCTTTGTAATGGGCTTTGATACTGTTGCAAATGGAACGCTTCCAGATACTTTTGATACAGCATTTACATTCAGAGTAGCAGACCCGCTTGACCCAGCAGGTTCAAGTTTTAAAGAAATAACAATAGACCCAGTTGTAAATGAGAACATCACTAATATAACAGTATCAGCAAGTGAAACTTTTGCTCTTGATATAAACGGTCATAAAGTAAATATTTCATCAAAAGATTTTATGGCAGCAGCAGATAAAGATGCTTTTATTAATGAAAAACTAAAAGAAGCTGGCATCAGTGTAAATGAAGGTGCAACACAAGTTACAAATAATGGTAACGGCACATACAGCTTTCAGGTAACAGCTTTCAGCAGTAAAGAAGATGTGCTTGCAAAAATAAATGCAGCGCTTGCTGATGCAGCAACAGGGACTAATGGCAGGATAAAAGCAAATATTGCAGCAGACGGCTCTATTCAGTTTGTTGCATCTTCAACAGATTTACCTGTAGAAGTATCTGTTGAATCTGGTGCATATAACCCGCTCAGCATAGGTTTAACTCATAATGGTGGCACAGGTAATGTGGCAGAATTAACAGTATCTGGTGTGCAGACTCCAAAAACAGACCTTAGTGAGCTTTCAGAAGATGCAAGAACATTAACTATTACATATTATGATGAAAATACTAATGAGCAGAAAGAAGTAAAAGTTACTCTTGATAAAAAAGAGTATAAATCAGTTCAAGAAATGGTAGATGATATTAATGCTCAGCTTGTAAAACAAGGTATTTCTGCAGATAATTTAAATGCTGTTGTAAATAGTAAAGGTGAAATATCATTTGCAAAATCAAGTAACAGCACATTCGGTGGAATAGTTGTAGAAGGTGATTATGCAGGCACTCTTGGTTTTCCAAAAGCTGGGGACAGCGTATCAGTAAAAGTAACAAATGCAGAGGGCGGCTTAGTGCAGAATGTAACACTTGATACTGCAAATAAAAGTGTATTTGTATCAGACGGCTTACATTTAGGTTTTGATGCTGGCTCACTTAGTGCAACAGACAGTTTTACTGCAGCAGTGGGCAGTGGTGTAGAAAACGAAATAGATACATTAGATGCAGCAGTAAATCAGGTTTTACAGGCTGGAACATTAATAGGTACAAGAGGCCAGAGAGTAGAATCTGTAATAAAATTTCAGGAAACAGTTATTAAAAATAATGAAGAAATAAAAGCAGGTTATTTAGGTGCTACAGCTACTGATATTATTAAACTTACTACTGATTTAGAGCTTTCAAAAACGGCTTATAAGTCTGCTGTGAGTATAGTAACTTCAATGATGAGCATTTCTATACTAGATTTTCTTGGATAATTAGTGTATAGTAGGTATATATATGGCAAATACTGTATCAAAACAGGACATTAAAAAGGACGGAAATAATAGAATGAAGATTAATTCAGCCAAGCTTGGTGAGATTGAATATTCAGAAGATGATGTTATAACTTTAAGTTCTCCCCTTTTAGGGTTCCCTGATTTGCAGGATTTTTTAATAATCTCTGATGATAACTCATACCCGTTTTTATGGTTTCAATCAGTAGAGGATACAGATATTTGTTTTATCCTTATTGAAACAAACACTTTTTTTAAGGACTATCATCCAGATATTCCAAAAAGGGAGTTGAAAGTTCTTGCAATAAGTGATAAGAAAGAAATGAAATTATTTTCTATCGTTGTAGTACCTACTGACCCAAAATTATCTACTGCTAACCTGCGGGCACCGCTTGTAGTTAATTTTGAAAAAAAACTGGCGAAGCAGATTATCCTTGATGATGATGCTTATAAAATAAAAACGCCTTTATTTGAGAGTGAGTAATATGTTAGTTCTCTCAAGAAAAAGCAACGAAAGCATCATGATTGGCGATGATATTGAAGTTAGGGTAGTGGAGATTACGGGCAAGGCTGTCAAGCTTGGTATAGAAGCGCCTAAAAATATAGTAGTTCATAGAAAAGAAGTCTATGAAGCTATTAAAAATGAAAACCTGCAGGCAGTACCTAAGGAAACACCGAAAGAAAATATTATCTCATTAGCTGAGTATTTTAAGAAGTATAAATAATATATATTTACAGGTGTTACCATAGTAGACATTAATCATCTTCCTATTAAAGATTTAAAAATCTCTGTAGAAGATATCAACACAATGGAGCCTATTTCTTTTCAAGGCCCTATTACTGTAGTAGATAATTTATCAAAAGCAGAGGCAGCATTAGACAAACTTTTTGCAGCAGAATGTATAGGTTTTGATACAGAATCCCGTCCAGCATTTTTTAAGGGGCAAAAATTTCCTGTTTCAATTATACAGCTTGCAACTAATGAAGAAGCGTTTATTTTCCAGTTAAAATATGTGCGTTTTTCCGGCAGACTTGTAGAGCTTTTATCAAATGATAAAATAACTAAAGTAGGCGTTGGTGTGCAGGACGATATAAGACGCTTAAATGAGCTGTGCAAATTTAAGCAGGGCGGTTTTTATGATTTATCTGCTGAAATGAAAAAGAAAGGTCTTGTGCAGTCTGGTGCAAGAGCATTAACAGCAAGATATTTAGGCAGAAAGCTTGTAAAAAGCTCACAAAAAACTAACTGGGCTTTAAGCAAACTTACACCAAGACAGCTTGAATATGCAGCAACTGATGCATGGATATGTTTACAGTTAATTGATTATGTAAAAAATGATGATACAGACTATTTTGCTTTACGAAAGGAAGCAGAAAAAGAAAAAGAAAAGAAATAAGAAGGTGTTACAATGAAAAATGTATTAGTTATTTCAGGCCATACAGATTTAAATGATTCTGTTGCAAATAAGACTATATTGGAAGAATTAGAGAAAAGTTTAGAAAGTAAAGAGATTAGATATCTTGATAAATTATACCCCGATTTTAAGGTAGATAGAGCAAAAGAGCAGGAGTTATTAGTAAAATCAGATATTATAATGTTTGTATTTCCACTTTTTTGGTTTAATGCTCCATCTATTATACAAAGGTATCTAGAAGAAGTTTTTACACATGGTTTTTCCCATGGCAGCACAGGTGATAAATTAAAGGGTAAAAAAGTTATAGTTTCCATTACATCTGGTGCTGAAGAAAGTGCTTATATAAAAGAAAATAATGACAGCAAAATAGATGATTTTCTTATACCTTTAAAAACTACATGTGCTTTTACTGGTATGAAGTTTTTAGGTTATGTATTTACAGGTGGTGTTTCATACCAGAACAGAATAAATGCAGAAAAAATAGAAGAGATAAAAGAAAAAGCAAAACTTCATGCAAAAAAATTAATAGATATGATATAAATAGATTAGGGCAGGTTTAAAAATATCTGCCCTTAGTTATATGTAAGTAATAAAAAAGCCATGCTTTAAAACATGGCTTTTACTATATTAAATTATTATATACCCGGATAATGTGCTAATGATTCTACATATCCATCTTTATTAATAGTAAATAAAATATCCATTAGATAACCAGTATCGTAGTATATCATCAAATGAACAAATAATTATTCATAAGGCAAATCAAATATATAAAAATGCGGTTGTAAATGAAATTGAAATATATAAAAAATACTGCTGTGATTTTAAAAAGCTTGAAGAAGTGTATAAGAAATATCAAAAATAAGTAAATAATTGGTATGTAAAAGTAACATAATACATACTTTTGATAATGGACTCCCTGCCTGTTTCTAAGCTGAATTGGCGGTTGCTTATATATGAAACAGGCAGAGGATAATTCCATTGTCGGAAGGATATTATTATGTTTATGCGTTAAAATAATCTGCCGAATTATGAAAAATATTTGGCGGATATTAATCTTTTCGGTATTAGGCCATATTCACAGCCTGTAATCGTTCTAACGCCTCTTTCGAAATAATTACTTTATCCATAGACATTCCTGCGTCTTCTGAATTAGATTTACTATTATCTACTTTTTCTCCACGCAGAAGTTTGGAAAGTTCTGATACACTTTTTTCATTTTTGCTGGCAGCTGTATATGCTGCATACTGGTTAGAGTTAGAAATTAATAGAGAATCAGTCATTATAAACACTCCTTTGCCACCCTGCTTGGCTTATGCGATATCCATAGCAATCAGCGTGCCAAAAAAAAGACTTGCCAAAATTATAAAAAAATGAAAAATACATCTATGATTAGTTTTGATAATGTTTCTAAAAGCTACGGCTCAAAAATTTTATTTGACAATGTAACCTTTAATATTAACAAGGGTGAGCGCATAGGACTTGTTGGTAGAAATGGCAACGGAAAAACAACTCTTATGCGTATTATAACAGGGGAAGAAGAGGCAGACAGCGGAAAAGTTTCTATTCCAAAAAACTATAAAATCGGTTTTTTAAAGCAGCATATTAAGTTTGAAAAAAATACAGTTATTGAAGAAGCTATGCTTGGACTAAGTGATGAAGAAGTCCATGATAAATGGAAAGCAGAGAAAATACTTTTTGGTTTAGGCTTTAAGGAAGAGGATATGGAAAAAGCCCCGTCATCTTTTTCTGGTGGTTTTCAAGTGAGGCTTATGCTTGCACAGACTTTACTTTCCAGCCCAGATTTACTATTGCTTGATGAACCTACAAACTATCTTGATATTGTATCTGTAAGGTGGCTTAAAGGCTTTTTAAATTCATGGAAAGGTGAGCTTCTGCTTATTACTCACGACAGACAGTTTATGGACGATATAGTTACCCATACAGCAGGCATCCACAGGGCAAGGGTGCGTAAAATAGAGGGTAAAACTGATAAATTTTATGAGCAGACAGCCCGTGATGAAGAAATATATGAAAAAACACGCATAAATGATGAGCAGAAGCGTAAAGAGCTGGAGCAGTATATTACAAGGTTTAGAGCAAAGGCACGCCTTGCAGGGCTTGTGCAGAGCCGTATAAAAACTCTTAATAAAATGGAGAAAAAAGAAAAGCTGGAAGCTATTAAAAATCTAGAATTTGCATTTAAATATAAGCCTATCACATCAAAACAGATAATGAGAGCGGAAAATATTTCCTTTTCTTATGACGGTAGGAAATTTTTAATCAATAACTTGTCAATAATAATAGGCAGTGAAGACAAGATTGCAGTAATTGGTAAAAATGGCAAAGGTAAATCCACTTTATTAAAAGTCCTTGCAGGTATAATTCCTGCCACAAGTGGAAATGTGATATATCATACTGGCTGTGTAAAAGGCTATTATGAGCAGACTAATGTTTCATCATTAAATCCTGATAACACTATTGAAGAAGAAATACAGTCAGTTTCAGATACATTTGATAGAACTTATGTTAGAAATATATGCGGTGCTATGCTTTTTGAGCAGGATAATGCCCTTAAAAAAATAAAAGTGCTTTCTGGTGGTGAAAAAAGCCGTGTTATGCTTGGTAAAATTATAGCAAGCCCACAGAATGTATTAATGCTTGATGAGCCAACAAACCATTTGGATATGGATTCATGCGATTCATTAATAGAAGCTGTTGATAATTTCCCCGGTGCTGTTATAATGGTAACCCACAATGAAATGTTTTTGCACGCACTTGCAAACAGACTTATAGTATTTCAAGATGAATACCCTTATGTATTTGAAGGAACTTATGAAGAATTTTTAGAGAAAGAGGGCTGGCAGGAAGAAAATACTGCTAAAATAAAGGAAACAAAAACAAAACTTAATAAAAAAGATGCTAGAAAATTAAGAAGTGAAATAATTTCAGAAAAAAATAAAGTTTTAAAACCTTTAGAGCAGTCTGTGGAACATCTTGAAAACAGTATAAGCTCTTATGAAAATGAAATATCAGAATTAAATGATTTATTAATTGAAGCATCATCTAATAATAATGGACTTTTGATTGGTGAATATGGTAAAAGATTAGCTGAGCTTAATAAATTAATAGATGATGCATTTATTCAGCTTGATAATGCTTATGCAGTGCTGGAAGCAAAACAGCAGGAATATGAAAATAAATTAAATCAAATAGAGGAATAAAAAAGGATTAGTGATATGAAAAATTTTATAATGCTTATTTTATTTATATTTTTTGCATTTTCTGTTTATGGTCAAAATATATCAGATACCAGTCAGCAGCAGGATAATAATACCCTATTGGATAATAACACTATAATTGATAATAATATAGAAAATAATGATAATGTTAGCAAAGAAAGTATTGCAGAAGAAGATACGGCTAATGATGAGCTGCCCCCTGTATCAGAGCTTAAAAAACAGAAAAAGGCTGGCAAGCCTGATTTTAATAAGAAGAAAATCTCTCTTGACAGGATTGATGAAAAAAAATGGTCTTTGCGTGTAGGTTATAATTATTTTATACCAGATAATAAGTATTTAACAATATTTCAACATAAATTAAAAATCGGTGGTGCATACGATTTTAATAAAAATTTTCAAGTGCAGGCATTTCTACAGTATGCAGATGGTAAAAGCAGTTTTAATATAAATGGGGTATCCACTCAGTTTAAAGGAACATTATATAATGTTGGATTGCTTGCTGTTGGCTCATATCCTGTTGAATTACCACTAGGTTCTATTGCTCCATTTGGCAGTATTGGTGCTGCTTATACTTTTGGTAATTTAAATACAAGCTATCAAGACGGCACAGAAAGTAAACAGAATTTATCAGGAGGTGCAATACTTGCTCAGGCAGGTTTGCAGTATAGCTATCATATACTATCACTGCGTGTATTTGGAGAATATTTATATGATTTTACACCGCTTAATAATCCTTATATTTCATCATTATCTGGTTTCAGTATTGGAGCAGAGTTAGGGATAAAATTTTAGTATATATGGATAAAAAACCACACTATCAAGGCCATAGACAGCGGCTGAAAGAAAAGTTTGATGATACGCCGTCAGTTTTAGCTGATTATGAAATATTAGAATTAATGCTTGGTTACTGTATACCAAGAAAAGATGTGAAACCGCTTGCAAAAGATATGCTTATGAAGGCAGGCTCTATTGGCAATATTTTTAATATTAATTTTCAGCAGATTGCTGGGGCAGGCAAAGAAACAGAAAGGTTTTTAAGAATTGCTGCTGAATTTTATAACAGAATAGAAAACTCATATTATGAAACAAAGCAGTCCCTTGCAAACCCAGAGCAGATATACAGGCTTTTAAAATACCATATTGGTTTTGCAGCAAATGAAAATTTTGCAGTTATTCTTTTAAACAGTAAAGGCTGCCTTATTGATAAGAAAATTATAACAGAAGGTGTTGTAAATACTGCAATAGTATATCCTAGACAGATAGCAGAATATGCACTTACAAATAAGGCAGTAAGTGTAGTTATTGCACACAACCATCCATCAGGAGACAGCAGCCCTTCAAGAAAAGATATAGAGCTTACAAATATTGTAGCAGAATCTCTTTCCACTCTTGGTATAAAACTTAGAGACCATATAATAGTATGCAAAAATGAATATTCAAGCCTTTATGATTTAGGATATATAGAAGAATAGGTCAGTTTTTGCAGAAAATTTGTACATTTATATAAAAAAATGAAATTTTTTTTCATATTTTTAAAATTTCCCCTTGCTTTTTTTTATTATCATTGTAATATTAGCACTCATAGAGAATGAGTGCTAATTAAAAACTGCACGAAATTATTAAAATATAATTAATATAAAATACAGGAGGCTTAGAGGTATAATGGCTAAAATCCAACCTTTACAAGACAGAGTAATTGTTAAACGCTTTGAAAGCGAAGAAAAAACTGCATCAGGTATTTTTATTCCTGATTCTGCAAAAGAAAAACCACAGGAAGGTGAAGTAGTTGCAGTTGGTGCAGGTAAATATTTAGATAATGGTAATGTTGTAAAACCAACAGTAAAAGCAGGTGATAAAGTTCTTTTCAGCAAATATGCTGGTACAGAAGTTAAAATAGATGGTGAAGACCTGCTTATCATGAGAGAAGATGATATATTAGGTATCATTGGTTAATAATTAATTAAAAAAAATTTAGGAGATTACATACAATGGCTAAAAATATTACATTCAGTGAAGACGCTCGTCAGGCTATTATGCGTGGTGTAGACCAGCTTGCAAATGCTGTAAAAGTTACACTTGGACCAAAAGGAAGAAATGTTGTTATAGAAAAAAAATTCGGTACACCATTAATCACTAAAGACGGTGTAAGTGTTGCAAAAGAAGTGGAACTTGCAGACCCGCTTGAAAATATCGGCGCACAAATGGTTAAAGAAGTTGCATCTAAAACTAACGATGTAGCAGGGGACGGTACAACTACTGCAACAGTGCTTGCTCAATACATTTACAGAGATGGTATGAAAAATGTTGTAGCAGGTGCAAACCCTATGGAAATCAAAAGAGGTATTGATAAAGCTGTTGAGGCAGTTATTGCAGAACTTCAAAAAATTTCTAAAGAAGTAAGCACTAATAAAGAAATTGAACAGGTTGGTACAATTTCAGCTAATAATGATAACGAAATCGGTGGCATTATTGCAAAAGCAATGGATAAAGTTGGTAAAGATGGTGTTATCACTATTGAAGAAAACAAATCTATGGAAACAGTTTTAGATGTTGTTGAAGGTATGCAGTTTGACAGAGGCTATCTCTCTCCATATTTTGTAAATAATCCAGATACTATGGAAGCAGTTGTAGAAAATGCTTACATTATTATCCATGAGAAAAAAATCTCTAATATGAAAGATATTCTTCCAGTATTAGAAAAACTTGCTAAAGTTAACGCTCCATTTGTTATTATTGCAGAAGATATTGAAGGTGAAGCTCTTGCTACACTTGTATTAAACAAACTTCGTGGTACATTAAACTGTGTAGCTGTAAAAGCTCCAGGTTTTGGCGACAGAAGAAAAGAAATGCTTAAAGATATTGCTATATTAACTGGCGGTCAGGTTATTACTGATGATTTAGGCATCAAAATAGAAAATGTTGAGCTTGAAGACTTAGGAAGAGCTAAAAAAGTTGTTATTGATAAAGATAACACTACTATTGTTGAAGGTGCAGGCAACAGCGAAGATATTAAAGCTAGAGTTAACCAAATTAGAAAACAAATTGAAGACACTACAAGCGACTATGATAGAGAAAAACTCCAAGAACGCCTTGCTAAATTAATCGGTGGTGTAGCAGTAATTAAAGTTGGTGCTGCAACAGAAACAGAAATGAAAGAGAAAAAACACAGAGTTGAAGATGCTCTTGCAGCTACAAAAGCAGCAGTTGAAGAAGGTATCGTTCCTGGTGGCGGTGTTGCATTAGTAAGAACTGCATCTGCTCTTAAAAACTTAAAAGTTTCTCCAGAACAGCAGGTTGGTGTAAATATTATTTCAAGAGCATTAGAATACCCATTACGCCAGATTGTTGAAAATGCAGGCCTTGAATCAAGTGTTATTGTAAATAAAATCAAAACAAGCAAAAATGTAAACTATGGTTTCAATGCTTACAGTGAAAACTATGAAGATATGATGGCTGCAGGTGTTATAGACCCTACTAAAGTTACTCGTTCAGCATTACAAAATGCTGCATCAGTTGCTGGTCTTATGATTACAACAGAAGCAGTTATTACTGAAATTAAAGAAAAAACAGCTCCAGCAGCACCTGATATGGGTGGTATGGGCGGTATGGGTGGCATGGGTATGATGTAATAGGTTTATACCTTATCATATTCATACATTAATACATATAAAATAATATAAAATATCCGCCGTATGAAAATACGGCGGTTTTTATTTTTAACTTATCTAAAAAGATGAATAAGCCACCAAATTTTTCCTGCCTATTCGTCGGGAAGTCCTTGCGTCGCATAAACCGCTCGTCTGAGTGACATAAGGTGTTTTAAAAAAATGGGGGGGGGATGAAGCAATTATTTAAAGTTGACTTTTTATTTTATCTATTATAATTTTATTTATGAATAATTGTTATGTATCAATAATAGTAAAAATAATGCTTTTAATTACACTTTTATATATTGTGATAATAGCAGTGGCAAGTCCAAGTATTCACCCTGATGAAACTGTTACAAAAGCAGCTATAGAATATTATAAAGCTAACTTTATGGTGCCTGATATGCGGGAATTACCTGATGATAAGTTCTGTGCATATGGTCAGACAAGACTTTGCGAATTAACTATCTATTATTTCATAGCAGGTAAAATAGCTGCCCTTATTCCTTATGAAACAAGTTATAGATTTTTTAATGTAATGCTTGCTTTTATTATCGTATTTATCATTATAAGGAAATATAAAACAGACCCATTTTTAATTTTTGCCTTTTTTATTACACCACAGGTTTGGTATATTTTCTCATATGCTACATCAGATGCTCTTGATTACTTTTTTACTTTTATTTTAGTTTACCAGTTATCAGTTAAATCAAGCATGTTAAATACTATGCTTAATAATGATAATTTTATATTAAATAAAAGAAATGTTATTACTATTATATTTATAAGCCTTTTAACAGCTTTTATTCTTATGGCAAAACCTAACTATTTTCTTGTTTTACTGCTTATGGCTTATGTATTATTAAAAAAATACTTTATGGCAGAAAAAGGTATTAGAAAAACTTTATTTAAATTTTATATATTTGTTGCAGTATGCAGTTTAGCAGTATTTTTATCACGATATTCTATTGACCTTTATTATTACGGATTACATAAATCTGAAATATTTAGGCAGATGCGCATAATTCATGCAATCCCAATGCTTAACCCTGCCACCCCTTTTAATGAAATGTATGAAACAATGTTTTTAGCTGCAAAAGATGTACCATTAATAACTCTTTTTACAAAATACGGCTTTTTACAGGTATTAATAGGCAGTTTCTTCGGCTTATACGGTGGCATGAATATTACTGCTCACCCTGTATATTATTTTATTATGCTTGCAGCCTACCTTTTCTTTTTTGCTGTGCTTTTTAATTATATTATTAAATCTCATAATAAAGAAAAATATGCTGACGGCATAACGGCTGTAATACTTGCAGTAATTTCAATATTACTTGTGCTTTATTATTCTTATTTTATTGATTTTCAGCCACAGGGAAGATATATGCTGCCATTACTGCCTGTTATTACTTACCTTGTATCACAAAACAAAGAAATTCTGCAGAATAAATATATGGTATCATCTATTATGGCTATGGGGATATTATGCCATATATATGTTTTATCAACAGGTTTAAAAGGTATATTTTCATAATAAGCTTATATTTTATAAAGCGTTATTTATCAGTTACGCAGGTTTTTTACTTATTAATATCTACTACCTGCACGGGAACATTGCCAACAAGCATATTTTTAAGTGATAAAAATGCAGGGGTATCATCTGTTACAAGCACTTCTCTAAGTCCTTTTTCTGTATCAGGCAGGTTTAATTTTTTAATATCTTCTATAATATAGTGAGTGCTGTCTGCAATATATATATTAGGCAGATATTTTGCAATTAAATCTTTTAATACTGGGTAATGGGTGCAGCCTAAAATTACAGTATCTATACCAGTTTCTGCAATATTTTTAAGAGTTTCTTCTACAACTGTTTCTGCCACTTTGCCAGAAATCATTGCTTCTTCTACAAGTGGCACAAAAAGCGGGCATGCCTGCTGATAAACTTGAGCATCTGACATTATCTCTTTTATTGCATGGATATAAGATTTACTACTTACTGTTGCATGGGTGCCAAGTACACCTATTTTTTTATTTTTAGTTAAATCTACAGCATATTTTGCTCCCGGCTTTATAACTCCCAGAACGGGAATATTAAGTGATTTTTCTAAATCAGGCAGAGCATGAGATGAAATAGTGTTGCAGGCAACAATTAATGCAGAAATATTATATTTTTCTTTTAAAAACGAGCCACATTCTATACTATAACGAATGATAGTTTCTCTTGAACGGTTGCCGTAAGGCACTCTTGCCACATCGCCAAGATATATCAAATCCTGCTTTTTAAAATAAGCTGCTACTTCTTTATATACTGTTAATCCGCCTATACCGGAATCATATACACCTATTGCCACAGTATCTCCAAAAGAATTTATATAATAATTAAGTGCTTTATGCTATCATACTGTTTAAATGAATGTCAATTAGTTTGAGAATAAAATCTGTCAAAATATTTTCATTTGTAAAATATACTATACATCTTTAAAAAATTTCTTTATATTAATTGACTATGGAAAAAGAAATAATCAAAAATTTAGAAATAACAGATACATCTTATGGCGGTGCAGGTGTTGGCAGAAGCGAAAGCGGACAGGTAATATTTGTGCAGAAAACTGTTGAAGGTGATATTGTAGATGCAGAAATATTTGAAGATAAAAAAAAATTTGCTTTTGCCCGCCTTATAAAAATTGTTAAGCCTTCAAGTTTACGGATTAAGCCGATATGCGCAGAAGCTGGTCTTTGCGGAGGCTGTTCCTTTGCTCATATTTCATATTCTGCTCAGAAAGATATAAAAAAACGAATAGTATTAAACCAGTTTAGGAAATACAAGCACATTATACCTGAAATAAAAATTATAGAAAGCAGTAATCAAGGGTACAGGCTTAGAGCAACAGCAAGAAGCAGAAATGGCAGAATAGGTTTTTTTGAACACGGCACAAATAAACTTATTATGGCAGAAAAATGTAATGTTATTAAGGAAAGCCTTTATAATAAAATGAAAGAGTTTGCATATATTAATAACTTAACTGGTGAAATATATGCAGTAGAAAATGATGAAGGGCTGTCACTTGCAGATATAAGGGGAGAAAGCATTGATTATAACAGTATATGCAGTTTTGACGGGGTATGTATAAACAATAAAAAATACGGACTTTCAAATATTGCATTTAATACTGGTTATGGAGCGGTGCAGGTTACATATAAGTCATTTTTTCAGGCAAACAGATATTTATTAAATGAGTTTCAGGAATATGCAGCTGGTCTTGTTTCATCTGGCTTAGATATAGTGGAGCTTTATGCAGGGGCAGGTTTTTTTACATGTGCATTAATGGCAAAAGGTAAAGTAGAATCATGTGAAAGCGAGCAGATGTCATCAAATTTAGGCAGACAGTCAGGGTATAATATAAAAACAAGTGACAGTGGTACATTTTTGTCAAAAATAAAAAAATGCGACAGTCTGTTTTTAGACCCGCCGCGAGATGGGGCAGATAAAAAAGTAATAGAAAATATAAAAAGACTAAATCCTTACGAAATAATATATGTTTCCTGCAACCCTGTTACTCTTGGCCGTGATATAATAAGGCTTGAAGAAAAATATAAAATAACTGATTTTACTTTGTTTGATATGTATCCAGATACTTATCATATAGAAAGTGTCGTCAGGCTCCAAAGGATATAGTATGAAAATAACAGTAAATTACATAAGCAATGTATTTTTAGCTTTTATATTTGCACTGCTTCCATATACTGCATTAATAAAGCTGTTTATTAAAAATAATGATACACCAATTTTAAATTTTGATATGGTATTAATGGTAGTATTAAATATTATAGTATATATTTTAGCAGTTACAGCTCTTGAAACAGCAGAAAATCAGGCAAAAGCAATGGGAGTAAAAACTCATCTTACATCTGCATTATTTATACTTATGATACTGCCTGTGATATTAAAATATATTATAGGTATGATGATTTCATTAATACCTGCATTAGTGCAGTATAATATAACTATGGCAGATGATATTATATTAATTATATATGTAGTTATTCTTTTAACTAGATTTTTTAGATATTCATCTAAATCGGTATATTTTTTAGCACCGCTTTTCGCTTATTATATATATTCAGCATACAAAAATATGGGGTAAGTTATGGTTTTATATGTAGCAACAAAAAATAATGGAAAAATTAAAGAAATCAATAAAATAATGGAAAGTGCTGGTATAATATGCAAATCTTTTCCCGATATGGAAGATATAGAAGAAACTGGCAGTACTTTTGAAGAAAATGCAAAAATTAAGGCAGATTTTTTATCAGCTAAGCTAAAAGATGAATATGTTATTGCAGATGATTCAGGTTTATCAGTTGATGCACTGCAGGGAGCACCGGGTATTTATTCTGCTAGATATTCAGGCAGTCATGGTGATGATAAAGCTAATAATATGAAAGTATTAAAAGAAATGCAGGGTATAGAAAATAGAAAATGCAGGTTTATCTGCGAGATAGCTCTTTCTAAAAACGGCAAAACTATTCAAACATTTCACGGTGAGCTTGAGGGGGAGGTAGGATATGAAGAAAAAGGCGAAAACGGCTTTGGATATGACAGTATATTTTTACTTCCAAATGGCAAAACTACAGCAGAAATAGAAAGTGATGAAAAAAATAAAATAAGTCATAGATATAAAGCATTAGAGAAGTTAAGAGATTATCTTATAAAATAATATGAAAAAATTAATTGCAGTTTTTATTATTCTTTTTGTTTTGCAGCTTGCTGCAGGTCTTGCTTTATATATTCATTCAGAAGTTGAATATGTAAAAGTGTATGTGCCTGAAACAGATAATATTACTGCGTATAATGATACGATAGCTTTCACTGTTTACGGGCAGGATAATCTTATAATGTATAAAAAATATTATGTAAGGCAGGAAAAGCTGCGTGGCGATTATGATATATCTCAGATTATGCCAATGGTAGAAATCCTTATAAATGAAAGGTATAAAACAGTAAAAGAGCAGGGTATAGAAAGATGGAAAAAGATAATATTAAATTATCAGGGAATAGAGCCATTTTCTCTTGAAGCTGCTGCATATCTTCATTATACAGATATGCTTATATCTAAAAGCCAGCTTAAAGGACTTAAAAAAGAACTTTTACGGTGGTATACTATTGATAAACTTAATAACCAGTACAGCAGGATAGGGCTTACTAAACTTTTTTTAGACAGCTCTAAATATGCTGAAAATGTTTATGGAATAGCTGCAGCATCAAAATACTACTTTAATAAGGATATAAAAGATATTAACAAGTTGCAGCAGGCTTTTTTATTAGCTGCCATATCTTTTTCAAATAAACCATATGATGCAGTAAAAGATTATCAGGAATTAGACAGGAAAGCACGAAGTATATTATATAAACTAAATCAACAGAATATTATATCAGACAGTAGTCTAGCAGAATATATGGCAATGAGTGTAAAATTAGAGCCAGAAAATATTAAAATGGTAGAGCCTGCATATTTAAACG
Source organism: uncultured Mucispirillum sp. (assembly GCA_944323205.1). GTDB lineage: Bacteria > Chrysiogenota > Deferribacteres > Deferribacterales > Mucispirillaceae > Mucispirillum. Next base: position 191,609 of record CALURO010000003.1, read on the forward strand.
GTGTATTTAAGCAGATAGCAGATATAAAAGAGATAAAAGAAAATCTTGGCAGAAAAAATATAGAGATATATACAGGATATAATGAAAAGGCAAATATTGCAGCAAGAAGTGCCCTGCAGGATTATTTTAAAGATAAAGATGACAAGCTGCAGGCGGCTTTTGTTCTGCTGAATAATAATACACAAGAGATTATGGCAGCAATAGGCAGCCGCAGGTTAGATACGAAAGTAAATAGAGCATTAACAACATCACGGCAGATGGCTTCTACCTTTAAACCAATTGTATTTTTAGCAGCTTTTGAGAAGGGTATAAAACCATCTGACCAGATTATAGATAAGCCTTATGATTTTATAGTAGATAATGTAATATACAGACCAAATAATTATAATGGATATTTTATGGGGAAAATCCCTATACGCTATGCTTTTACATATTCGCTTAACAATTCAACAGTAAAACTTGCTGAGATTGTTGGTCTTAATTATATATGTGAATTAAGTAAGTCAATGGGTATGAATAAAGAAATCAAGCCATTTTATTCTATGGCTTTAGGAGCATTTCCGGCTACCCCATTGACTGTTGCACAAATTTATTCTACAATAGGAAATATGGGCGAGTATAAAAAGGCAGTGCTGGCTACTGGCTGTAAAATAGATGGTAAATATAAAGATTTAAGACCAAAAGGTAAAAAAGTTGTATCAGCAGAGGCTGCATACCAGACATTATATATAATGCAGGCAGTAGCAGGCAGAGGCACAGCACGGAGTGCAAACCTGCTAAAAGGAACTGGTGCAAAAACTGGGACATCTAATGATATAAAAGATGCATGGACAGCTGCTGTTTTTGGAGATTACACAGCAGTAGTATGGGTTGGGTATGATGATTTAAGTCCTATAACTTATGCAGGAAGTGGCGGGCGGCTTGCTGCCCCTGTAATATCTTCATTTCAAAAAAAATATTTTGGCAAAGATACTGTATTTTCATTTCAAAAACCAAAAAATATAGTATTTAAAAGAGTTGACGCAAGAACAGGGCTTTTAACAGATAGAAAAACAACTGGTTCATATTTAGAAGCATACAATAAAAATAAACTTCCTAAGTATGAATAAATATAAATAAAGTTTTATACTTCAAACTACTAAAGAGTATTTATGAATCTTAATTATAAAATACAGTGTTTTATATATTTATAAATTGAGTGAAATTATGGAAAGATTAAAAGATAAACAAGACCGTATTTATTTGACAGGTTTTATGGGGACAGGTAAAAGCACTGTTGGTGCTTATTTAAGCCGTATAACTTCCCGCAGGATTATTGATACAGACAGTCTTATTGAAAAAGAATCAGGTATGACTATTGCAGAAATTTTTAAATCACATAAAGAATCTTATTTTAGAGAGCTTGAAAGAAATGTGTTGATTAGCACATTTCAGTTAAAAAATGTTATTATATCAACAGGCGGTGGCCTGCCCTGTTATGAAGATAATATGAAACTTATTAATGCAAATGGAATATCAGTATGTCTTATGGCACGGCCTGAAGTTATATTATCACGACTATCATTTGAAAACAATATCCGCCCACTGCTGCAGGGAGAGGATAGAATGGAAAAATTAAATTTACTTATGCAAAAAAGAGTGTATTATTATATATTAGCAGATATATTAGTAGATACATCCGATAAGTCTATTGATGAAATAGCAAAATATATATGTGTAGAGGCAGGTATAAAAAAATGAAGAGTATTACAGTAAATATTTCAGAAAGTAAAACAAATTACAGTATATTTATAGGCAGTGACTTTATTGGGGACAAACTTGCCCAGTATGAAAAAGAAGGTGCATATTTTATTATAGACAGCAGAGTTGCATCTTTTTATAAAAACATTATTCCAAAAGAGCGTGTATTTTTATTTCAGGCATCAGAAAAAAATAAAACACTTTTAAGTTTAGAAAAAATGCTTGATTTCTTAAGGCAGAATGATGCATTAAGAGATTCTACACTTGTGGCAGTAGGCGGCGGCATAACTGGTGATGTGGCAGCATTTGCAGCTTCTGTATATATGCGTGGCATTAAGCTCATTCAAGTGCCTACTACACTTTTGGCTATGGTGGATTCCAGTGTTGGTGGAAAAACTGCCGTTAATTTTAAAGGAATAAAAAATAATATAGGCACTTTTTACCAGCCAGGTATGGTGTTAATCGACAGCCATTTTTTAGACAGCTTAACTGACAAAGAATATTTAAACGGACTTGCTGAATCTATAAAAATAGCAGCTGTCAGGGATAAAGAGTTTTTTGAATATATTGCTGCTAATAAAACCAGCATATTAAAGCGTTCAAAAGCGATTATGGAATATATAATTGCAGTATCATGCAGGTTGAAAGCTGAGATAGTAGAGCAGGACGAAAAAGAATCAGGTATTAGGAAACTGCTTAATTTTGGTCATACAGTAGCACACGGCATAGAAAGTGACTCTAACCATAAAATTCATCATGGGTTTGCAGTAGCTTTAGGTATGATATATGAATCAAAATATGCTTTAAAAAAGGGTTATATAGATAAAGACACATATGATGCAATATATGGGCTTTTAAAATCTCTTAAATACCCAACTCATTATGAGCCAAAAGATATAGATAAAATGCTTGAAGCTTTATCAAAAGATAAAAAAGCAGGCAAAAACGGTATAAGTCTTGCACTTTCTGGAAAAAATATGCAGGGTGTTATTATAAATAACATAAAATCAAAAGAATTAATTGACTTATTTCTATAAATAAAAGTAATATATATAAACTGCTATATTAGTTTTAGATAAGGATATGGTTACTGTAATGGTAATTACAATCCTTATCTAAAACAATTCAAATGTTATTAAGGGGTGCAGCTGGTGGACGAAAGGACACATGCTCGCTATATGTCTGATATAGCTTATTTTCTTTCAAAAATGGAAGCAGAGCCTAATTCTGGTTATTTTATACCTATTGCATTAGCGTATAATAAACTGGAAAAATATGATGAAACTATTGCAATGTGTAAAACTGCTATTGAGCGTTTTCCGTCAAACTGTGCTGCTAAAACTTTTCTTGCAGAAGCCTATGTTTATAAAGGGCTTTTTGACCAGGCACGAGAGCTGCTTTTTGATGTTACAGCAGAAGATGATAATAACTATAAAGCTTTAAAACTTCTTGGTATTATCTGTAAAGAGAAAGGTGATAATACAGAAGCTCTTAAATATTTAACTGGTGCATTTATCCGCTCTCCAGAAGATGAAGAAGTCCGCAAAATGATAGATGAACTTGGCGGCACACTAAACCCGGGTGAAATATATGATGAGCGTATGAAACGTCAGTCTCAAAATGCCACAGAAAGTGAAGAAGATGAAGATTTAAAAACATATCAGGAAATAGATAAGCGTATTAGGAATGCTGAAATAATTATGGCAGATTTAGTTTCAGATACTTCTATTAATGCTATAAATTATGAAGAGGAAGAGGATTTTCACTCTGATAACCCTGATGATTATATGCCGTTAATTACTAAACATGAAGAAGATGAAGAAGAAATCCCTGCTGATAACCCTGATGATTTTCTTCCACAAATTAATAAATCAGAATTAAGTACAAAATCAGAGCCTGTTGAAACATTATCTTATGATGAAGAAAGTGAAGATTTAGTGCAGGCATTGCAGGAAGAGAATAAATCAGAAGAGCAGGAAACAGCAGTAGAAGATAATAATAGTGATGACTTATTATCAGCATTATCAAGTGAAGAAGAAAATACTAATGAAGATTTAGTGCAGGCATTGCAGGAAGAAAATAAACCAGAAGAGCAGGAAACAGCAATAGAAGATAATAATAGTGATGACTTGTTATCAGCATTATCAAGTGAAGAAGAAAATACTAGTGAAGATTTAGCGCAGGCATTGCAGGAAGAGGATAAACCAGAAGAGCAGGAAACAGCAGTAGAAGATAATAATAGTGATGATTTATTATCAGTATTATCAAGCAATGAAGAAATAACAGATGAAGAGTCAGAAATAGATAATAAAGATAAAGAGTTTATGCAGAAACAGGTGCCATCATCTATCGGCGGTATGACTTATGATGATATGATAGATGATGATTTTCAGTATGGAAAAATAGTAGATGAAAGCTATAAAGACAGCGATAACCCATCTATTGATTTAGGCGAGTCTGCCCCATTTACTCAAAGTGATATTATGGACGAAATTTTAAGTGCTGTTGGAATGACACACGATGATATGGCAGATGATGAAAAAATAAACCTTTCAGAAAAAGATAGAAAACTTATGCGGCTTGAAAACTTTTTAGAAAAAGTGCAGCATAATAAGGAAAACAAATGAATATATTAGTAGTCAATGGACCAAATATTAATATGCTTGGCAAAAGAGAGCCGGGCCATTACGGACAAATCAGTTTTTATGAACTTGAAGATTTAATCAGAGAGCAGGCAGAAAAGTATGATATTGATATAGATTTCTTTCAGTCAAATTCTGAAGGTGAGATAGTAGACTGTATTCAAAAAGCAGCAGGTTATGACGGCATTATTATTAATGCGGGAGCATATACCCATACAAGTATTGCGATAAGAGATGCACTGCTTTCAATTAATGCAAAATTTATAGAAGTTCATCTTTCAAATGTATTTGCAAGGGAACCCTTCCGTCATCATTCATATCTTTCTGATATTGCACTTGGTGTAATAGCTGGCTTTAAGGAAGATTCATATTTAATGGCAGTAGATTATTTTGCAAATGGGGTATGGCAGTGATAGCAAGAATAGCAGCAGTTCAAAAAGAATTACGCAGCCTTGATATTCCTGCTGTTTTAATTACAAATTTAAGTGATGTAAGGTATTTAAGCGGCTTTACAGGCACAACTGCATATATGCTTATAGACTTAGAAAAAGCAGTATTTTTTACAGACGGCAGATATAGTATTCAGGCAGCTGAAGAAGTATCTGAAAATATTGTAGTAGAGATTGTAAAAGATTATTCTAGTATTTATACAGAAAGATGCTCAGTTTTTAAAAAAATACTTTTACAGCCATCATGTTCTATAAATGTCAGCTCAAAAATAGCGTCTCATGGTGTAGAAATATATCTTGATGAAAAAGATTTTATGCAGAAACTTCGTATGGTGAAAGACAGCTCTGAGATATCGCTTATAAAAGAGCAGTATAATTTAGCAGGAAAAGCCTTTCTTCGTGCATTAAAATCTTTTAAATATGATACAAGTGAAAAATCATGGGCTGCAGCATTAGAGTATCACATGAAAATGCTTGGTGCAAAGGGAGAAAGTTTTGAAACTATTGTAGCTTCTGGAGTTCGTGGAGCAATGCCACACGGCACAGCATCTGCTAAAAAGATTAATGAAAACGAGCCTGTTATTATAGATTTTGGAAGCCGAGATATATATACAAGTGATTATACAAGAATGATATATGCAGGAAACAATGAGGAAGTATTAAAGGTAATTGATATTGTCCGCGTGTCTTTAGAAAAAGCCGTTGAAAGTATTGCTGAAGGTATTATGTGCAGTGATGTAGATAAGGCAGCCCGTTCATATATAGAAGAGCAGGGTTATGGTGCATATTTTAACCATTCACTAGGTCATGGTGTAGGGATAGATGTTCATGAACTGCCAGTATTAAAGCCGAAAAGTGATTTTTTAATTGAAGATAATATGATATTTACAATAGAGCCGGGTATTTATCTTCCAGAAAAGTTTGGTGTCCGTTTAGAGCAGACTGTATTAATAAATAATGGTAAGGCGGAAATAATTAGCTCAGCACTTGATAAATATGTGTATAGCATAACAGAATAATAAAGCAGTTTAAAACAGATTTTTCATTTATCTAAATAGATATTACTGCTTTTAGAGATAGTTTGGAGGGTTAGATGAAATGGTATAACACTACTCAGCGGATAGGTTTATTTTTAGGACCTGTCGTTTTTATTATTATGCTGTCTATCACTCCGCCGGAAGGTATGAATCCATCTGCAATGAAAGTAGCCGCAATTGCTGCACTTATGGCAGTATGGTGGATAACTGAAGCAGTGCCTATACCTGCTGCATCATTATTACCTATTTTACTTTATCCTTTATTAAATATTATGAGCGTAAAAGATGTTACAGCAAAATATGCAGACCATGTAATATATCTTTTTATTGGTGGCTTTTTTGTTGCTGTTACAATGGAAAGGTGGAATCTTCACAGGCGTATTGCATTATACACTATTAAAATGATTGGAACAAGCCCTGGTAAAATGACACTTGGCTTTATGATTGCAACAGGTTTCATTTCAATGTGGGTTTCTAACACTGCTACTGCTATGATGATGGTGCCTATTGGCCTTGCAGTTATTACACAGGTAACAGGTATTTCTTCTAAACAGTTGTTATATGGAAATGTAGGTATTCAAGAGCAGAATTTTGGTAAAGGTTTAATGCTTGCTATTGCATATGCTGCATCTATTGGTGGTGTTGCAACTATTATTGGAACGCCGCCAAATACTATTATGGTTGGTATGTTAAATGCTGCATACGGGCAGACAATTACATTTTCTCAATGGATTATGTTTGGCCTGCCGCTTGTTATTATCGTTATGGTTATAACATGGGTGCTGCTTGTTAAGTTTTTATTTCCAACAGGGGATTTAAAACTTGCTAAGGGTAAAGATATTATTGAATATGAAATTAAAAAAATGGGTACTGTTACTAAACAGGAAATTATAGTATTAATAGTATTTCTTCTTGTTGGTTTTTTATGGATATTTTCTCCAAAACTTAAATCTATTTTTCCAAGCCTAAAAGGAATAAATGATACAGTTATTGCCATGTTTGGCACAATGCTTTTATTTATAATACCAGCAGACTGGAAAAGAGGTATATTTCTACTTGACTGGAAAACTGCTGTAAAAATACCATGGGATATAGTTTTATTATTTGGTGGCGGCTTTGCAGTAGCTTCTGGTTTTGAAAAATCAGGCCTTGCTGTATTTATTGCTAAACAGTTTGAGAACTTAAATGGTATGCATATCTTACTATTTATTACTATTGTTACTCTTTTTGTAGTATTTTTAACAGAAATCATATCAAATACTGCAACTGCTGCAATGCTTGTTCCTATTATGGGTGTATCTGCTGTAGCATTAGGTATCCATCCTTATGCTGCTATTATTCCTACATGTGTTGCTGCATCTTTTGCATTTATGCTGCCAGTTGCTACTCCACCAAATGCAGTTGTTTTTGGAAGTGGAGCAGTGCGGATAAAAGATATGGCAAAAGCAGGGCTTTGGTTAAATATATTTGGAACAGTAATTATAGTTATATTTGTAATGTATGTAATGCCTTTACTTTGGGGTATAGATTTAAATACTACACCTGAATGGGCATTAAAAACTGCTGAGGCAGCTGCTGGAGCAGCAAAATAATTATATAAATAATATAATTATATAGATTAAAGGCTGTTCAAAAAAGCACAGCCTTTTTTTTATGGTTAAATGATAGTATTAGGCAAAAAATAGACTGTATCATACATTGTAAAAATAGGTATGTAATATATATTATAAATATAAATAAGGAGGCTTATATGAAGAAAATTATTTTATTTATAGTATGTTTTTCAATTATTTTTACGGAGGCTTATGCAATGCAGTCAAAATTATCAGACAAAGAGAAAAGTATAGTAGAAATATCTGCTTTTACTTCCAGCGGCAATCAGGAACAGTTAGCTGTATCTTTAAATAAGGCTCTTGATAATAAAATGAGTATTAATGAGATTAATGAAATATTAATACAAAGCTATGCTTACTGTGGTTTTCCAAGAAGCTTAAATGCTATTGGCACATTTATTAATGTAGTAAAAGAAAGAAAAGCAAAAGGTATTAAAGATATTCAAGGTGATAAACCAAAAGTATTAACATCAAAAGATAATAGAGATGAAATAGGCACTAAAACAAGAGAAGAACTTGCAGGCGGTACAGTAAAAGGTGAATGGCAGACATTTGCACCGGGTATTGAGCAGTATTTAAAAGAGCATTTATTTGCAGATATTTTTGCAAGGGGAATATTAACTCATCAGGAAAGAGAGCTTGCAACAGTATCATTTTTATCTGTATTAAATGGAGCAGAGCCGCAGCTTAAATCTCATATCAGTATGGCAAAAAATACAGGGCTTAGTGATGATAAACTAAATTATGCTGTCCGTTATGCTCAGTTTATTACAGACTATAATATGGGTGTTTTTAAAAAAGGTGCAGAAAATACAGCTTATGCAAAGTATTTTACAGGTAAAAGTTATTTAGAGCCTTTATCTAAAGATGGAGTATCTGCAAGTAATGTAGTATTTGAGCCGGGCTGCAGAAATAACTGGCATATTCACCATAAAGGCGGCCAGATTTTACTTGTAACAGGCGGTAACGGCTGGTATCAGGAATGGGGAAAACCTGCTAGGAAACTAAAAGCAGGCGATGTGGTAAATATTCCTGCTGGAGTTAAGCACTGGCACGGTGCAGCAAATGACAGCTTTTTTGCTCATATTGCAATAGCTGTTCCTGCAGAAGGAGCAAGCAATGAATGGCTTGAACCTGTAAGCGATAAAGAATATAATAAATTAAAATAGGTGAAATTATGGGAAAAAGAGTGCTTATCATATCCAGCAGCCCAAGAAAAAACGGCAACTCTGATACTTTATGCCACAGCTTTGCCCGTGGCGCAAAAGAAAAAGGTAATGAAGTAATAGAGATTTTTACAAACGATAAAAAAATAAACTACTGCAAAGCCTGCGGATACTGCGAAACTCATAATGGAGCATGCTCGCAGAAAGATGATATGGCAGAAATAATTGATGAAGTTTTAAAAAGTGATGTAATAGTTTTTTCAAGCCCAGTATATTTTTACTCTATAAGCGGCCAGTTAAAAACATTAATAGACAGGCTTGTGGCAGTTTATACTAAGATTACAGGTAAGGAAATATACTACTTATTTACAGCAGCAGAAAACGGCAAATCAACTTTTGACAGGGCTGCAGCATGTATTGACGGACTTTGCGACTGCTTATCAGATATACAGATAAAAGGTATGATATATGCTGGCGGAGTATGGAAAAAAGGTGCAGTAGATAATACAAAATATATTCAGCAGGCTTATGATATGGGAGCTTGTGTATGAAAAAAATAAGTATAATATTTTGTGCTTTATTTTTTATTGCAGGCTATGCAGGAGCAGAAGAAATGAATAGTAATACAGAGATAGAAATAATCATAGGCAGTGAAAAAGCAGAAGGTATTGTTTATGATAATAATGCAGGCAGAAGTTTTTTAGAGCTTTTACCGCTTACTATTAAAATGTCAGATTATAATAATACTGAAAAAATAGGCAAAGTAGGAAATAAAATTAATACAAAAGGCGAGCCAGAAGCCTATGACCCAGATAAATCAGATATTGCATATTATCAGCCCTTTGGCAACCTATGCTTTTTTTACAGAGACTTTGGACTTTCGCACTCACTTTATTCTATAGGAAAAGTTACAAAAGGCATAGAGATATTTGCAGGGAAAACAAATGATTTTGAGATAACTATAAAAAGAAAGTAGGTATTTTTATGGAATATATAGAATTAAACAACGGCATAAAAATACCTGCACTTGGATATGGGCTTTTTATGGTAGACCCTTTAAAAAGTGAAGAATATGTTACTCAGGCAATAGAAACAGGTTACAGGCTGATAGATACAGCTCAAGTATATAATAATGAAGCAGGTGCAGGCAATGCTGTAAAAAAATCAGGTATAAAAAGAGAAGAATTTTTTATCGTTTCAAAAATATGGCATACAAATGCAGGCTACGATAATGCATTAAAGTCAATAGAAATATCATTGAAAAAATTACAAACAGATTATATTGATTTAATGCTTATCCATATGCCTTATAATGATTATTATAGTATATACATGGCATTAGAGACTGCTTATAAAAATGGTATCGTAAAAAGCATAGGGATAAGCAATTTTGATACAGGAAGATATATTGATATAGCATATCATAGCGAAATAAAGCCTGTAATTAATCAAGTGGAAACTCATGTATTTAATCAGCAGAAAAAACTGCAAAAAGCAATGCAGGAATATGGTACAGAAATAATGGCATGGGCACCTTTTGCAGAAGGTAAAAATGACTTTTTCAATAACAGTATATTAAAAAGCATTGGTGAAAAATATAATAAAACGGCAGCCCAGACGGCATTAAGATTTTTAATACAAAGTGGAATAATTGTTATTCCTAAAACAATACATATTGATAGAATGAAAGAAAATTTTAATGTATTTGATTTTAATATAGATGAGCAAGATATGCAGTTAATTAAAAATATGGATACTGAAAAAGCAGTAATAGGCGATTTTAGCGATATAGAATATAATAAATATGTATTAAATATTAAGCTGTAAAAACAGCTTTCCGTCCTACTAATCCCAAAAGGGGGAGCATAGAAACTCCCCCTTTAAAAGGAGTTTTGCATCAATGAAATATAATAAAATATTTTTAAGTATTGCAGCTGTATTATTTACATTTTATATCAGCATGCATAATATAAAAGCAGAAGAGTTAAAGTATAATAAAGGAGATAATATGAATAACAGCGAGAAACGAATATTTGATTTTAATAGTAAGACTGTTCTTTTAAATAGTGGATATTATATGCCTGTTTTAGGACTTGGAACTTACAGCCTGCATGGTGATGAATGTTATAATGCAGTATTATATTTTTTAAAATCAGGTGGCAGACTGATAGATACTGCATCTTTTTATAAAAATGAAGAAGAAGTTGGCAGGGCAGTAAGAGATTCTGGAATAAAACGCAGTGAAATATTTGTTATTACAAAACTTTACCCTAACCAGTTTAGTAATGCAGAACAGGCAGTAGAGCAGGCATTAAAAAAACTTAATATAGAATATATTGATATGATGCTTTTACATCACCCTGGCAAAGATGATATAAAAGCATATAAAGTAATAGAAAAATATATAAAGGCTGGCAAAATAAAATCAGTTGGCTTATCTAACTGGTATATTAAAGAATTAGAGAGCTTTTTGCCAAAAGTAGATATTATGCCCGCCTTAGTGCAGAACGAAATACACCCATATTATCAGGAAAATGATGTAATCCCATATATTCAAAATTTAGGAATTGTGGTCCAGGGCTGGTATCCCCTTGGTGGTAGAGGTTATACAAAAGAATTATTAAATAATAAAGTGATAACTGATATAGCAAAAGTCCATAATGTTAGTGCTGCACAGGTTATTTTAAGATGGAATTTACAAAAGAATGTTGTAGTTATCCCCGGTTCAAGTAATCAAAAGCATATAAAAGAAAATCTTGATTTATTTGGGTTTCAATTATCAAATGAAGAAATGGAAAAAATAAAATCTCTTGATAGAAACGAAAAACATGACTGGTATTAATAATTGATTTAAATAATATTTTCTTTAATATATCTTCTTTTTTAAAAAGTTATATACTGGAGGTACCCCATTTTTTTATTAAAAAATGCTATAGCTACTTGATAATATATGTAAAAATAGAAATAATTATGATTACTGTCATTCAGAGCCTACGATAGTAGGCGAAGAATCTTATAATGTTCCAGTTAGTAAAAATTATAGACTCTTCGGCTTCGCTAGACGCTCCGTTTGCTAGCCACTTTTTCTTTTTCCTCCCTACTTAGCGACTGAAAGGAGGACAGCTTTTTCCAACGAATAGGCAGGAAATAAAAAAGCTGGCTGAACGGGAAAAAGTGTCCTCGCATAAACCGCTCGTCTGAGTGACATAAGGTGTTCTAAAAAAATGGGGTACTACCAGAGGCATTGTTCTGTATTGACCACAATATTTAATATGTTATAATAAAAGAAACTCACCATCCTCGTTACCGGTAGTTCTGTATTGACCACAATATTTAATATGTTATAATATAATTGTTTAATAGCCATGAGAAACTCCTGTTCTGTATTGACCACAATATTTAATATGTTATAATATTGGTCAAAATGATATTACACGGCATCGGGTTCTGTATTGACCACAATATTTAATATGTTATAATGGCTTGTTTAGACCCTGTTGTTTTAAAAAAGTTCTGTATTGACCACAATATTTAATATGTTATAATAACCTTGAGACGCATAAGCAAAACCAGTAGGTTCTGTATTGACCACAATATTTAATATGTTATAATTACTCATTTAAACAATTGCAATTTGACACTGTTCTGTATTGACCACAATATTTAATATGTTATAATTTTGGTAGCGGCATTAATGCCTATCAACAAGTTCTGTATTGACCACAATATTTAATATGTTATAATAAGAAAGGACGGTTTAAACCCATATTGTCAGTTCTGTATTGACCACAATATTTAATATGTTATAATCTGTCCAGTTTAAGCTCAGGACTGCCACCAGTTCTGTATTGACCACAATATTTAATATGTTATAATAGGTCAGCAATAAACCCCTTTATTATAAGGGATTTATTATATTATTTTTTAAAAAAAATTTGTTTAATTTACTATCAAATTTACACTTTTTGGTAAAAAATGCTCAATATTCGGCTGAAATAAAATATAATACCATACTTCCTAAATTAACTTGCATAATTTTTTATAGTGCCGATTTTAACTGCCTTTTCTAAACAGACTAAACTCCCCTAGCTCTGATTTATATCCCATTGTTTTTATTTTTTCTACCGACGGCATATCGTCTACTTTTATTTCCATATTAATTTCACACTCAACATTAGGGTTTATAACAATATTTTTTGTTGTTGAATCATATATGCAGCCTTTTGTACTTATTTTTCCAGCACTATAATTTGTATAATATGTTTTATCATTTATATATATAAGACCTGCAAGACCACTTGCCCTTATAAGCAAACGCCTGCTTCCTGCATCTAACTTATAAGTTAAAATATTAGTAGAAAGGTTATATGATATTTCTGCTTTTTCATTATGTCCGTTATATATTACTATATCATTATACTCTTTTACTTCCTCTTTTTTAACATAAGTTTTTTTTACCTTTTCAGGTTCTTTATATTCTTTATGCTCTTTTTCCACAGCTCTGCTTTCCTCATATCTGATAGTGCTGCTTTTTGCTGCTGAGCAGCCTGATAAAACAAATAAAATCGATAATACTAATAAATACTTTTTCATATACTACTATATCTCCCATATTGATAATGCTGTCGTTTCGTTATTTAATTCTCTATGCATATCTGTTAAACAGATTAAAGAACCATATCCTAGTTTTTTATGAAGCACTGCATTTTTAAATGATGATACATATTCATTTTTAGGCTCAGTTGTATTTTCAATATTTACAGGATAAAAACATTCTTCATCTTCTATTAATAAATCAATGGTTACTTTTGAATTATCCCTGTAATGATAAAATAATGCTTTTCTGCCATTATGTCTGTAACTTTTCAGTAACTCCATAATAACAAAAGTTTCAAAAAAACTGCTGCTTAAGCTGCTTTTTTCAAGCTCATCTGCACTATTTATTGATAAAAGCCATGCAGCAAGCCCAGTATCTGTCATATATATTTTTGGTGCTTTTATATACCGCTTAGTGTTTTCTGTAAAATAAGGCTTTAATAAATAAATAATGCCAGCCTGCTCTAATATATACACCCAGCTTTTTACAGTGTTTGGTGCTGCATTTACTTTTTCAGCTATTTCTGTTATATTTAATTCCTTTCCTGTATACGACGCTGCAGTTGTTAAGAAATTTAAAAAGGAAGTTTTATTTACTATATTTATTTTGTCATATATATCTTTCTGCAGTATCTCTTCTATTTTATGACTGTAAAAGTTATCCCACTCATTAAAATTATCTGTTTCTTCATAGTCTGGAAAAAAACCACGCCATATCAGCTTAAATGTATGATGAACACTTTTCTTACTTATAATACAAGGCGGATGCTTTGCTGGAATAAAAGGCTTCTGCATATGCCCCATATTTGCCATTTCATAAATTGAAAGCCCCATAAGTTCTAAATATATACATTTATCTTTTATATATTCCTTATATTCATTTGTGCAGTCTAGATGCTGATTCGCAATTAGAAATATTTTTTTACTTTCCATTTCTGAAATATATTTAAATAAATTTAGTGCATACTGTATATCATTAATAATGACAGGTGCTTTATGAACTGTAAAAAATTCACTGCCTGAATTACAAGCAAGTAAAGTCTCTTTAATGTTGCTTAGCTGAACACATGGAATATTCTCATAATTAGAACTAACAGCAGAAAGTTTACCTACACCACGCATACCTGATATAATAACAGGTTTATTAATATTATCTAATTGCTTAATATACTCAACTACACTCCGTCTTATAAATCTCAAGGCTTTCTCCGATATGCAGTTATACTTAAAATCTACAAAAACACTAATACTTAATAATTTATTTTTTAATTTATACAAAAATTTATTATTAATCAAGTAGTTTCTTATTTGCAGTGCTGATGAATATATGCAATTTTTATATTATAATTATATTTTAGCCTTTTCAATTTATATAATCCTTCACTGTATAAACCATACAATTTACTTATAATTAAGAAAAATATTATTTAAATAAATATTTATGGGAGTCTATCAAATTAAACACATAGCATAGGCAGTGCAAAAAAAGGCAGAAAAATAATATTTCTGCCTTTAAATCGTATTAAATAATATATTATTAACTTTTAATTAAGTTATTAACCTATTTTTGCATTTATTGCTTTTTGTTTGTTCTCGCTGAGTTTTGTCATAAAAAGCAGAATAATTGCTAAAATACAGCCACCAACCATCACTACAAAACCACCATCCCAGCCAAAAAAGTCTACAGTATAACCAACTATTGCACTTGCTGCCACTGAGCCACCCAGATAACCAAAAAGACCTGTAAAACCTGCTGCTGTTCCTGCTGCTTTTTTAGGGGCAAGCTCTAATGCGTATAAGCCGATAAGCATAACAGGGCCGTAGATTAGAAAACCTATGATAATCATACAAGCCATATCAATTTTCGGATTGCCTGCAGGGTTTAACCAGAATACTGCAACAGCTATTGTTACGAGTATCATAAAGAAAAGCCCGGTAATACTTCTTGAGCCTTTAAAAACCTTATCACTCATCCAGCCACAAAGCAGTGTGCCTGGAATACCAGCATATTCATAAAGAAAATAGCCTATAGAACTCATCTGCATTTCAAAGCCTTTTACTTCTCTTAAATATGTAGGTGACCAGTCTAGTATCCCATAGCGAATAAGATATACAAATACATTGGCAACGGCTATATACCATAATAATTTATTAGGAAATACATACTGCATAAATATTTCTTTTGCAGTTAATTCTTTTTCTGATGTCTCTTTATTATAATCAGGTGGATAGTCATTTTTATACTCTTCTATAGGTGGAAGACCGCAGGACTGTGGAGTATCTCTCATTAAAAAAAATGCAAGAACTGCCACTGTAATAGCTGCAAGAGAAGGCATATAAAATGCTGCATGCCAGTCATTAAACAAAGCCATACCCCAAAGGAAAAATATTGGTGGAAGACCGCCGCCTACATTATGAGCAACATTCCACAAAGAAACTACTGTACCACGCTCTTTATGTGACCACCAATGTACCATAGTTCTGCCACACGGAGGCCAGCCCATACCCTGAAACCAGCCACAGATAAACAGTATAACAAACATTATAGTTACAGAGGAAGTAGCCCATTCAAATGTACCCATTATAAGCATCATAGAAGCTGCTAAAATTAAGCCAACAGGCAAAAATACTCTAGGGTTAGCTCTGTCGGAAAATGAACCCATTATGAATTTTGAAAAACCATAGGCAATAGATACCCCTGATAAAGCAATACCAAGCTCACCTTTTGAATAACCATATTCTTCAATAAGGTATGGCATGGCTAAACCAAAATTTTTACGGACAAAATAATAAGCTGCATAACCTATAAATATACCTATAAAAATTTGAACACGCAGGCGTTTGTAAAGCGGATCCACCTGCTCTGCAGGTACTCTCTCAATATGAGGAGCTGGTTTGAAAATATTTATCATACTTATACCTCCATAATATAATGTAAAATAAAACCATCTTTTAAAAAGAAGGAAAAAACTACAAATATACTGAAAGTGTCAATATAATATTCTTATCATATGTATTGTGTTTAGGCAATAAATATTTTCTAACAAAATTAAATTAATTGTATTTATATATGATTATCAGGCAGTTTCATTTGAAAAGCCTCTAAAATATGAGACCGCTCTATTTTAGAACAGTTATTTATATCTGCTATTGTTCTTGATGTCTTTAAGATTTTTGAATAGGAACGGGCTGAAATATTATACTTTGACATAATCTGTTCCATTATTTTTAAGGCGCCCTCATCTAGATTACAGTATTTTCGTACCATACTTTCATTCATTTCAGAATTATAAAGTATTCCTTCATCTTTAAACCGTTCAGCCTGTATTTTATGTGCATTTACTACACGCTGGCGTATATCTGCAGAGGATTCGCCCTCTTTTAAATCAATTAAATCTTTATAATCAACTGCTTCTACATGGGATATTAAATCAATCCTGTCAAGCATAGGCCCTGAAAGTTTTGCACGGTATCTGTCTATTGCATGCTGAGTACATGTGCAGGCTTTACGGCTGTCCCCTAAATAGCCGCATGGGCATGGGTTCATTGCTGCTACAAGCATAAAGTTTGCAGGGTATGTGACAGTCCTGCCAGCTCTTGCAATAGTAACATATCTGTCTTCTAATGGCTGTCTTAATACTTCTAAAACACTTCTTGAAAATTCAAGCATCTCATCAAGAAATAATATACCACTGTTAGCAATACTTACATTGCCGGGCTTAGCTTTTGAGCCGCCACCAATAATGGCAATATTACTTGATGTATGGTGCGGACTTACAAATGGTCTTTTATCTATAAGCCTGCCACTGTCTTTGATTAAACCTGCAACAGAATGGATTTTTGTAGTTTCTAAGGCTTCCTTTAATGTCATAGGCGGAAGTATTGAAGGCATACGCCTTGCTATCATTGTTTTGCCACTGCCCGGGCTTCCTATCATTATAAAATTATGCATACCGCTTGCTGCCACTTCTGCTGCACGGCGGGCTGCAAACTGACCTTTTACATCTTTAAAATCTATATCATAATCTATAAATAATGTTTCATCTAATATATTATTATTGACAAAAGGCTTTTTCTCTATATCGTCCCTTAAAAAACCAATAACTTCTGATAAGCTGTCAAAGCCGTAAACTTCTATATCAGGTATTAAAGATGCTTCCATAACATTTGCCTTAGGAAGTATTATTTTAGTAACACCTGATTCTTTTGCATATTCTGTCATAGATAATATACCTGTTACTGCCCGCAGTCTGCCATCAAGGGAAAGTTCGCCAAGTATTAAATATTCATCAAGATTTTTTTCTATTATACAGGCAGCTTTTAATATAGATATGGCAATAGGTAAATCAAAATGACTGCCGTCTTTTTTCATATCAGCAGGGGCAAGGTTTATAGTTACAGGGTGATTAAAAAAATGATAATCTAAATTTTTAAGAGATGCTTTTACACGCTCTTTACTTTCCTTAATAGCATTATCAGCAAGTCCAACAATAGAAAAGGAAGGTATACCGTATGATGAAACATCACACTCCACATCTACCCCCACTCCATATATACCATTAAGGTATGATGACTTTATTTTAGCAAACATTAATATATTTCCGCAAGATAGAAAAAGCCTGTTTTTGTAGAAAGTATTTTGCCAAGCTCAGATTTAGAACTGGTTTCTGTCAGCTTTTCAAGCATTGTTTTTTCCGCAGGCACTTCATATATTTCTAGTGCAGGCTTATTCAGCTTGTCTTTCATATCTTCTGCTGCCTTTCTCCATGAGCCTAAATGATTAATAAGCCCTTCACTTTGTGCCATTCTGCCAGTATATACTCTGCCGTCTGCTAAAGCCATAACTTTTTCTTTAGACATGCCGCGTCTTTGAATAACAATATCTGTAAACTGATAATACATATCCATAAGCACATCGTTTAATACTTTCTTATCCTGCTCTGTCATCTGCCTTGCAGGGCTGCCTGCATCTTTATATGCTCCGCTTTTTAATACAACACTTTTTACACCTATTTTATCCATAAGCTCTTGAGTGTTTACTAAGTTCATAATAACACCAATACTGCCTGTTATAGTAGATGGCTCTGCATATATTGAATCTGCTCCGAGACTTATTAAATAACCGCCTGAAGCTGCCACTGAACCCATTGCAGCATAAACTGGCTTGCCAAGGTTTAGCACATAATCATATATCTCCATACTAGGTGTGACTGCTCCACCCGGAGAGTCTATCCTTATAATTATACCTTCAACTAACGGATTATTTTTTAACTTTTTAAGTGTGTCTATAGCTGAAACACTATCAAATATCTGTCCGCTTATATCCATTACAGCTATAGAAGGCTTTGTAAGCCCTGAGGAAGTTTCCATACCAGAAAGAACTAATATGGCTCTTGCAAATACAATAAAAATTACTATCGCTATTATTACTTTTATCCATTTTTTCATAACTTATCCTTAAACTTATGGAAGTTTTTTATTTATTTTATATAATTCCTGCAATATTTCTGCTACTGCTTCATACATATCATCAGGAATATTATCATACACATTAAGAGTAGAAAGTACTTCTGCTAAGTCCTTATCCTGCTTTATGGCAATATTATATTCCTTTGCAATACGCACTATTTCACTGGCCAAATCACCGCTGCCGCTAGATACAACCTTTGCTTTATTATTTTCTAAGTCGCCCTTGACTGCTGCAGCCTTTTTTATCACAGCCCCTGCTCTATCATATTTTTAAGTGTTACCGCATTTTTTGGCGCATACCCGTTTTCCACATTGCAGAAAGAAAAGAATATATTTTTTGCCATAACAGATACATCTCTTGCGTCTTGCATAAAGCGTTTTAATTCATTATCAGAATAACTATAATTTAAAAACTTATCAGTTCCGCTAAGCCATAAAGGGTCTTTACCATAAAGCCTGAAATATACACCATTATTAGAGCATACAGGTCTGTATGGAGCAAAGCCGCGAAATAATGGGCCGTCTATTACACATATCCCTATTTGATTTGCCTTAAATTCATCATAATACTTTTCTTTATGCCATGTTGAGTTTGTAAGCTCTACAAATAAAGGCAGGTCTTTAAAATTTTCCTTTAATTCAAGTAAAATATCAAAATTTTCCCTGCCTGCTGAAAAAAGATGGTGAAAATCTGCTAAAAGTGCAACAGCTGTTCCACGCTCTATGGCTGGTGCTATTCCTTCTTTAAAAGATTCTATTTCTAATTTATCAGGCTTTTTACGCATTAATGATTTATTAAGCCTTATAGAAAGTTTGATGTCGCCAAGCCTGTCGCATATTCCTGCTATTTTTTCAGCTATCGGCATACGGTAAAATGTATATGTTAATTCAAGAAAGTTAAGGTTAGATGCTTTGTAGTGAGTAAGCAGGTCATAGTTATCTGTATCTTTTGGAGCAAATGTTCCTTTCCAATCTTCATAATTATAACCACTTGTGCCTACATATACAGGAGTATTATTGATTTCCATTATTCCTCATCACTTATTATATCATTACTTAAAGATTACTTTTATCATAAAGCCACCATCTTCTGCAAGGGAAATTTTTATAAATTCCAGCTTACTTACAGGATAGACTAGGTAAATTCTAAAAACGATTGCGAAAAAAGTAGTAGATAAAAAAGTGGTTGTTAAATCTCTTTAAATAAAATAATATTTTTTAGCCAAAAAAATAAAATAAGGAGATAACAACCACTAATGGATATTGCACTAAAACCGAGAAAAAATAGACACTTAAATGAAGCGGAGTGTTATACAATAGAATCCCTATTGAAAGTCAAGTTTAAAGCGTCGGAAATAGCAATGCTTTTAGGTAGGCATGTAAGCACCATATACAGCGAAATTAAGCGAGGGATAGTAGAGTTTCGTAATAGTGATTGGAGCATGAGAAAAGAATATAGTGCCTTTCATTCTTTAACTAAAAGGGCAGAGTCAATGAGTAATACAGGCAGGCCATTATTACATCCAGAATTAAGTCCAGACATATTATCTTATGTTCAGGATAAGTTATATGATGGGTATGCCCCTGATCCAATATCAGGTGAGCTAAAGCAGGCAGATATTGATGCATTGTGCACCCAAACAATATATAATTATATATCTTTGGGCATATTTAAGCGTTCTGGTTATAAAAGACGAGCAAAGAAAGCAAAAAATAAATCAAGAATAGCCTATAATAATACACGAGGAAGGAGTATAGAAGAACGTCCATTTGAGTTAACAGAGCGAATATATGGTAACTGGGAGATGGATACAGTAGTAGGCAGGCAGGGCAGTAAATCAGCCTTACTTGTACTTACAGAACGATTATCACGCTTTGAGATAATAATGAAGCTAAAGGATAGAACTCAAAAAAGTGTAATATCAGCCCTTGACAAGCTGGAAAAAGAATATAAAGATAAATTCAGCTTAATATTTAAAAGTATAACAGTAGATAATGGTGTTGAATTTTTAGATATGGCAGGTTTAGAAAAATCAGTGTATGATAAATTATCTAAACGAACTACAATATACTATGCTCATCCTTATTGTTCCCCGAGAAAGAGGGAGTAATGAAAATAATAATAAACTTATAGATGAGTTTATTAAAAAGAAAACTGATATTAAAAATTTTTCTAGTAGTCATATTAAAAATATACAAGATTGGATTAATAATTATCCTAGAAAATTATTTAATTATAAATCGGCTAAAGATATTTTTTATGAGAACTTGAACGACTGCTTAAACTGTTGCAATCGTTTTTAGAATTTACTAGCAGAGACATAAGCACCTTGACAATAGTGCATTATAATGATAGCCTAAATATCTAGAAGAACATTTTGGGGCGAATATTGTGAGACATATTTATGTAAACCTTCCGCACTATGAAAGGATTGCAAAAGAGCTAAATAACCATTTTAAGCTGTGCAGTAAACATGAAGCAAATGCTATAGTTACAGAATTTCCAGACGAATATTCTCCATCTTGTTTTGTTATTATTATAAAAGATAAAAATCCATATAACGGCAGTTACTTTATAGACAGTTCAAATGATATAGAATCTATCCAGACTGCAGTTCATGCAAGCCTTGACACTTTTTTTATGACAAAAATAGCAGGCAAATATTCTCCATATATGGAAAAAGAAGGTGGCTTGCAGCGTATAACTTATTTTATGAATAAGTTAGAGCATATGTTAAATGCATCACCAGAGAGTATTGTAGAGATAGATTTAACTGGTGATATTTTCTTTTACAACAGGAAGTTTGCAAAAGTATATCAAGATAATGATTTTTTAATAGAAGAAAATATATTTAAAATATTTGATGAAAACACAGCAGTGGAAGTAAAGCGGTGTATGGGAGCGGCATTACAGGGCTCTGATTCTAATTTTTCAGGCAAGCTGATAAATAGTAAAGGGGAAAGCATAAGTATTGCTGGCCATGTGATAGCACTAAGTGATGACAGCTATAATTTTGAAATTATTTTTGATGATATAACTACAAAGATTTCAAAAATACTCCAAATGCGTAAAATAGAAGAACAATCTATTGTTGCAGGGTTTTCACGCCATTTATCTCATAATGTAATGAACGCATTAACAGCTGCAGGCGGGTTTATCAGGCAGATAAAATTAAAAACAGAGTCTGATGCTCATATGCAGAACTTGTGGAAAATAGTTGATAACAAACTGCTTTTAATAGAAGAAATAATTGCAGGTTATAATGATTATACTCATGCCATATCATTTAAGTTGACAGAAAATATTGATATAAATGAATTTATGAGCCAGCTGGTTATATCTCTTGCTGAAAAAAATGTAGATAGAAACTTTACAGCTTATCTTTATAAATTTACTGACAGCTACGAATTAGAATATGATTTTTCAGAAAGCAGGTCATTTCATATACTTGGCAATAAAATGTTTTTAAAATTAGCTGTATGCTATATTTTAAAAGATAATATCCGCTATTTTTCTAACTGCCAGAGTCTGCATTTTAAAATAACACTTTCAGCAAACAGCGATTTTTTTACTATTAATATAGATTTAGAAGGGGTGGAAGCACCAGACTATATTATAGAGAGTATGTTCAGTCCATGGAAACATACTATGCTTTCCCAAAGTTTTGACTACTGGGGGATAGTAATAGCAGGAACAGTAGTAGAAAGACATCACGGTAAATCAAAGGTAGAGCGTATAGATAACGGCTTAAGATTTACTTTTGAATTTAAAGCACCACTTTCTTAACAGCAGCATTACTTATTATTGTTTTTCTTAAAAAGCTAACTGCCTACAAAATCTACAAATGAGCATGCCATACCTTTTTCTTCTATTAACATACCCTGCTCTTTTTTATATTTCATTAAGTTATTGTTTAATGGAAGTACTAATATTCCACCATCTTTTAACTGCTCTACTAAACTCTGTGGCAGTCTTTTTGCACCTGCTGATGCAATAATCTTATCATAAGGCGCATATTCTTCCCAGCCTTTACCGCCGTCATCTGATTTCATACTTACATTTGTAATTCTTAACGACTTAATTGTTGTCCGTGCTTTTTCCATTAATTTTGGCAGCAGCTCCACTGCATATACATGGTTTACAAGGCATGATAAAAGTGCTGTTACAAAGCCACTGCCTGAACCAATCTCCAGCACATTATCGCTTTTTTCAAGCTCTAACATATAAAGCATACTTGCAACTGTTGTAACCTGTGATATAGTCTGCCCCATACCAATAGGCAGTGCTTTATCTTCATAGGCTTTTACTTTCATACCTTCATCAACAAATAATGCACGCGGAATATCTATAAAAGCCTGAATAATATTTTTATCATTACTACATGCTGGAGCAACTATTTCATCTAAAAAGTATTTTGGTGCTTTTAGTATCATTGGATTATCTGTGTCCCTATACCAGAGTCTGTAAAAATTTCTAATAATATAGAATGTTTTATTCTGCCATCTATTATATGGGCTTTACTTACACCATTTTTTACAGCCTGCACTGCACAGTCTATTTTAGGTATCATTCCACCTGTTAATGTGCCGTCTTTTTTCATACCGTCGGCATCTTCCGGGTGGATTGTTGATATTCTTTTACCTTCCTTATCTTTTACTCCATCTACATCAGTTAAAAGCATAAGTTTTTCTGCCTTTAATGCAGAAGCTATACTTCCTGCAACTAAATCTGCATTAATATTATAAGGTTCATAATTTTCACCTATTCCAACAGGGGCGATTACTGGTATAAACTTATTAGATACATTATCTATTAAGCTCGTATTTATTTCTTCTACTTCCCCAACTAAACCTATATCTAAATGCTGCAGCACACCTTTTTCATCAGGTGCATCTACATATAATTTTTTTGCTTTTATTAAGTTACCGTCCCTGCCTGAAAAACCTATTGCAGCACCGCCTGCTTTATTTATAAGGCTTACTATCTCTTTATTTATTTTGCCACATAGTGTCATTTCAACTACTTCCATAGATGCAGTATCTGTTACACGCATACCGCCTATAAACTCACTGCCAATTTCAAGCCTTTTTAAAAAGGCACCTATCTGTGGACCACCACCATGAACGATTACTGGATTAATACCTACATATTTTAAAAGTGTAATATCTTCTGCAAAACTGTATTTCAGCTCGTCATTTTCCATAGCATGACCACCATACTTAATAACAAATGTTTTGCCAGAAAATTTTTTAATATAAGGCAAAGATTCAATTAAAATAGAGGCTTTTTCAATAACATCTTTCATTTTCTTATCTCTTTAAATATTATTTATATCTTACTACAAATGCACCGCTGTATTCTGCAAGCTCGCCAGATACTGCCTGCAATGCCTGCTCTTTTGTTGGATAGCCTGTAACCCATACTCTATTCCACTCAGTTCCATCTGAATAGCCTTTTGATACTACTGCACGGCTGCCGAATTTACCAGCAAGTCTATTTGCATTATCTTCCATAGTAAATGCACCTATCTGCACAGCAAAATTTCCTTTATCAATATTTATTTCATGGCCTTCTGTAACATAGCAGTCTGGGTCTTCTGATAATACAGAAACTCTTACTTTTGCAGTGCCTTTATCTAACATATCTAATCTTCTTGCTGCTACTTCTGTTAAGTCTATTATTCTTCCTTTAGAGTATGGTCCTCTGTCATTTACTCGGACAACTACACTTTTACCGTTTTCTAAATTTTCCACTTTCACAAGTGTAGGAAGCGGCAGAGTTTTATGAGCTGCTGTCATTGCTTTCTGATTATATGTTTCGCCATTAGCAGTTAATTTACCATGAAAACCGGGACCATACCATGAAGCAATACCTACTTCGCTGTAGCCATCTGCACTTTCCATTGGATAATATGTAATACCATTAATTTTATAAGGTTTGCCTATTTTTTTAGGGCCGGGAGCAGCAACTGCTTTACATTTACCTGTTGATTTAACTGCTGTATCTATCTCAACTGGTGCTTCCTGAAAATAGCCATCATCAGAATATTCTTTACCCTCTTCTGTTACCTTAGAATTTTCTTTTGCAGGCTCTTCAAAAGTATATGTATCATACCCCTGCTCACTGTCTGAATATCTAGTATTTGATGGGAAATAATCTTCATAACTTTTTACCTGAACTTCCTTCTGTGCCGCACAACTTAAACTTGAAAAAATAAACATAAAAATAATAGTTAATTTAAATAATTTCATATAAATCTTACCTTGTAATTACTAAGAAATGGATTATTCTGCACATTCTATTTTTGCTTGAAAGCTGCCATTATCAATAGTCAGCTCTGCATAAGTGCCGTAATTTAATGTTCTATTTAATGATGTTGAGCCCGGATTTATAAACCATACGCCCTCTATTTCCTCATTTACAGGCACATGAATATGACCAAAAATAATTATCTGTGGGTCATCTTCACTAAACATGTAATACATTCTATCTATAACATTATTATAGTTGCCTGTACCATGACTTATTCCTATTTTTATACCTTCAATTTCTTCCACAAGTTTAACAGGCAGTTTTGAACCTAAATCACAATTTCCTTTTACTGCATATAAACACTTGCAGATATCTTCTAACTCGTCTATAAAGTTAAGAGTATCAGCATCACCTGCATGTATAACAATATCGGCTTCCTTTACTGCATTTAATACTTTTACAGGGAGCTTTTCTACTGTGCCTGTATGTGTGTCTGATATAATAATTATGCGCATCATTAACTAATATATAACGGGGCAGATAAAAATGTCAATAATTTCAGTAGAAATTTTAAAGAAAAATATTCCTTTTTTTGATATTCTTAAAAATATTGAAAAAGAGTATAATGCAAAAATATATATTGTAGGTGGCTGCCTGCGGGATATATGCTTAAATATTCCTGTGCATGATATTGATATTGCAGCAGAAAATATCGAATACACTCAACTTGCTAAAATCTTAGGAAAACATTTAAAATCTTATGCTGTTGCATTTAAAGATAATATGCGGCTTATGAAAAACAACCTTATTATAGATATTTCTAAACTACGGGGCAGCACAATTTATGAAGATGTGTTAAAGCGTGATTTTACCATAAATAACCTTGCCTGCTCCCTTGATGCAGAAATTATCGGTTCCACAGACGATATTAAAAATGGTGTTATTAAAGCAGTATATAATAATACTTTTGATGATGACCCGCTGCGTATTATAAGAGCAGTCCGTTTTGTTTCAATTTTTGGATTTAATATAGAAAATAAAACTATGCAGCTTGCCATATCTAAAAACAGCCTTTTAAAAAATACTGCCAGCGAAAGAGTTTTAGAAGAGTTTAGGAAAATGTTTCAAGGCAGATTTTTAAATAAAGCTGTAAATATTATTACTGAATATAATATTTTATCTCCACTTTTAGATATATCAAAATTAGATAATGAAAAATTAATCAAGGCTGTTAATTTTACTGATAATTTTGATTTACTGCTGAGCATATGGTGCAAAGATAAAAAATTTATAGAATATCTTGGCTTGACCTTAAAAGAACAGAAAAATATATCAGCTTATTTTAATACAGATTATGATAAATTAAAGCAGTATGATGATAAGGCTCTTCAATATTTTATATTCTCCCATGCTGATTTTATAAAAAATATTATTATATATATAAAAATAAACTTTCAAGATGATAATTTATCTGCAAAATTAAAAAATCTATATAATTTAATGGATTTTAATAAGGCAAGGGCAGTAAATGGTGCATTACTCTTATCACTTGGCTTTAAACCATCGCCTTTATTTTCAGAAATAATAAATGAAACTGCTTTTTTACTTGCAATAAATGAATTAAATCAGAATAATGTAGAAGAATATATAAAAACAAGGTGGTTTTAATATGAAATTTATAAGATATGCAAAGGGGCAGACTCAATATCGCGGGATACTAGACGGCAGTATTATAAGACGGATTAACGGCACTATTTTTCATGATTACTCCCTTTCTGCAGAAACTGAAAATATAAATGATATTGTAATTCTTCCACCTGTTCTGCCTGCAAAAATAATAGGTTTTCGTAAAAACTATAACGGCAAAAAAGAAGATATTGGCGAACCAAAAATATTTATAAAACCACAAAGCTCAGTTATTGCTCATAATGAAAATATTATACTTCCTAAAAATCAGACTGTAAACATGGAAGGCGAGCTTGCAGTAATCATTGGCAAAAAAGCAAAAAATGTTGCAGAGTGTCATGCAGTGCAGCATATTTTAGGATACACTATCGCAAATGATGTTACAGCACCGCAAAAAGAACATGATTTAACAGTTACCATAGGTAAATTTTTTGATACATTTACTCCACTTGGGCCATGTATTGTTACAGATATTGATATTTCTGATATTATGATAAATACATATAAAAACGGCGAACTTGTCCAGTCTGGCTCTACAAAGGATATGATTTTTGATATTATGTACCAAATATCATATATTTCCCATATAATGACACTGCTTCCGGGAGATATTATTTTAACAGGCACCCCAAATATTCCAGTAGAAGTGCAGCATAATGATAAAATAGATATTACTATTGATAATATTGGAACACTTACTAATAAATGTATAAGCGGGCAGATATGAATAATAAAATAGAATGTGATATGTGCGGCACATGCTGCATAGCTTACAGTATATCTTCACTTAATAAAAAAGCAGGCGAACCATGCAGACATTTACTTAGCAATGGCAGGTGCGGTGATTATGAAAATAGACCGCAGGTATGCAGAGATTTTCAAGCCGACTATTTCTGCTACTTTTTATCTTCACTATCTAAAGAAGAACAAATTGAGGTTATTAAAGAGCTTTATGATGCGTAATATTGGTATGACTGGCGGTATAGGCAGCGGCAAAAATCAGGTGGCAGAAATATTTAATCAGCTTGGTTTTTATACTATTGATTCTGATATATCCAGCAGAAAAGTTATGGCAAAAGGAATGCCTGCCTGTGAAAAAATAGTTGCTTTTTTTGGTAAAGAGATATTAGATGAAAATGGTAATATATTAAGAAAAAAACTTGGTGATATTGTTTTTAATGATAAAGAAAAATTAAAAACATTAGAAAATATAGTCCACCCTGCCATATATGAATATGAAAAAAAAGAACGCTCAAAAATATACGGCAAAGATGATAAAGCAGTAGTTATTACCCATGCAGCACTGATTATAGAAAGCGGAAGTATTGATAAATATGATGCTTTAATAGTTATATCCTGCCCAGATGAAATGCAGGTAAAAAGAGTAATGGAAAGAGATAAATTTACCCGAGAAAAAGCAGAAAATATAGTATCCCATCAAATGCCAAATGAAGAACGGCTTAAATATGCCGATTTTATCATTGATAACTCTTCTACACTTGATGATTTATATAATGAAGTAAAAAGAGTGCATAACTTAATAATGCAGATAAACTATGGGAAAAAACTTAGCTGATTTTATTGATTTCATACTGTTAAGCTAAACAGAATAGTAGAATAATTATTGCAAAAAAATAAAAATAATATAGATATAATTAAAAAATAATAAAGGTGAAATATGCGGACAATAATAGTTGCATCAGTTATAGCAGTGCTGGCAGGAATAATATATCAAAAAGTTGTAGAAGAAAATGTTAGTGTGAAAGAGCTGGCAGGTTATGTGGCAGGCACTGCAGCAGATATGGCAAATGAAGTATCAAAAGCAGCAAGTGAAAAAGACTTGCAAGGCATAGAAGAAAGTATAAATTCTGTAACAGAAAATGCAGGCAGTCTTTTGCAGACTGCAAGAGATAATTTTATAAAAGAAAAACTGCCTGAAATTGCAAATATTGATATGACAGAAGTATGGAAAAATATTACTTGTGACAAAGCATTATCAATATATGAAAGTTATATATCAGGCGATATGGCAGGTAGTAATAATGAAGAAGATATATATACAGTTTTAAGTGTTATGAAACAGCAGGGTAAAAGCGACAGCGATATAAAAGCAGCTATAGAAACTTTATTTTGCAGTAATAATTAAGTAGTTTTATCAAGTTCTTTTAAAATAGGGAGTATTTCTTTATTTACTTTTTTCATGTTGATAAAAAGATAAAAAGAAGCAAGCATCATTATAAAACACCATATAAGCATAGTTGCCTGTGGTGGAATATGCTCAGTAATAGAGCCTGCAAAAAAACAGCCGATAGGTCCAAGCCCTAAATTAACAATAGTATATAAACTTATAACTCTGCTTCGCATTTCTACTGATGATATAGTTTGAAAAATTGTGTTTGATGCTATAAAAGTGGCTACAAGTCCAAGACCTGCAGGGATAACTACAATCATAGAAAGAGCAGGGTATGGAGATACAGCAAAAATGGCTAAACTTACAGCATATAAAAGGCTTACTTTAAGCACAGGTTTAGGCATGGCTTCAAGCCGCATAATTGATGCTACAGAAAATGCACCTATTATTGCACCAAAGCCAAAAAGTCCCATTAAAAGCCCTAAAAGTCTTGAGTTTCCATGGAGAATATCTTTAGCAAATATTGGAAACATTACAGTATATGAATAAGAAAACAGTCCAAAAACAGCTAAAAATATAAACATAGTCCTAAGGGCATAAAAATTTTTAACATATTTTAAGCCATCTGCCACATCTTTTATCATATTATGTTTTTTATTATCATGGGGCATTTCGTTAAACTTTATACGGTAAAGCACAAAAAGCACAGGCAGGTAAAGTATGGCTGTAAGTAAAAAACAAAGCCCTTCCCCTGCATAATATACAATAAAACCTGCGATAGAGGGGCCTATAAGCCGTGATAAATTAAATGTCATAGACTGTAAAGCAAGTGCGCTTTTTAAAGTTTTCCTGCTTTCTACCATTAATAAAATAGATGACTGCCGTGCTGGCATATCTATTGCAGAAACAATACCAAGATATAAACTTAAAGCCATAATAAAATAATAATTTACTGTATTTGTTAAAACAAGCACTGCCATAATAACAGCATGCAGCATTGTTAAAAACTGGGTAAGCATTAAAGTTTTTCTTTTATCATGCTGGTCAAGATATGCACCAGCTAAAAGCCCTACAATAAATATTGGAGCGTTAGCTAAAAGCTCAATAAGCCCTAGTTTTAAAGGTGATTCTGTAAGCCTGTAAACAAGCCATGAATTTGCCAGCTTCTGCACCCATACACCTGTCATAGCAGCAGACTGACCGGCAAGAAATATTGTAAAATTCCTTGATTTAAGAGCAGAAAATGTGTTTGGGTCCAGCCTGAAAGGAAGCCTTAAATGAAGGTGCATATTATTTATCCCTCATAATACATTTATACATTCTATCAGGCTCTGGACTGCATTTATAAAGAGAACAGTCATTTAAGGAATATGACTTATGTTTTAATGTATCATATATTAAATATCTGCTGCTGTTATTGTTTTTATCCCCTGTCTGAATAAGTTTCCAGTATTTTACTTCATAATCTTTACATACCAATATTCTAGAGCCGTAAAGAGTAGCTTCATCAAGAGTAAGGGCAGAAATATGCAGTGGTATAATAGATAATATTAGAAACAAAATTATTTTATTCATAGTAATATCATATAGGTAAAAAAGAAAATTATCAATTATTTTATGCTTTATGTGGTTTAAAATTGATAATATCTACTAATGTGTTTATGTATGACAAAATTATTTGTATCTGATGTTATCTAATTTTTTCTTGCGCCTGTTTAAATAAAGTATATAATAAATAGTATGAGAAAACTTGTATATATATTATTTTTAATGTTATTATCAGTAAATTTGTATGCACAAAATATTGGCGGTCCTATTGTGCGGGGAGTTGAGCCAAAAGAGCCTAAAGTCTTAGGCGACCCAAAACTTTTTGACCCATTTAATAATCCAGATGAAGTTGATGAGCCTTATATAGAAGACCCAGATATGACTAGAATGGAGCTGCCTTTTAAAGAGCCAGAAATATTATTTGACAGGGAGCTGCAGGATAAAATGCTTGAAAGATATTATGAAAAAGAGCCGGAAGCTCCCCCTTTATTTGAGCCTGATTTAAGGTATAAAGACCCTATGGAAAAAGAGCCTGAGCCTTTAATAGTAGTGCCAGATGAAAGAAATATTGGCAGATGCCCTAAAGGGCTTAAGTGCAACTAATGAGCAGGACTTACACCTAATCCTATAAGCATCATTTTAACACCCATTGCCACAATAAAAACCTGCATAATACGGGCTGTTACAAAAAGTACCAGTTTGCCAAGCACTCTTTCTAAAAAAGAAGCAAAATGAAAAAGAACTGCCATAAAAAAGAATGCTGCAAATATCCCTGCAATAGTGTTTCTCATCCCACCTTCTGCTGCCATCACTACTATAGTAGAGAGTGTTCCTGGTCCTATCAGCATAGGAAAAGCCATAGGGATAATAGAGCGTCTTATTAATTCTTCTTCATTCATATCCTGATAATGTGAAAAATCTTTCACAGTGCCGGGAAAAAGCAGGTTTTTTATACCCATCACCACAAGTATAAGCCCACCTGCAATTCGTAATTCATTAAGCGATACTCTAAACATATAATCCATTACTGCAGGACCTGCAAAAAGAAATACCATAACTATAACAAAAGCTGTAATAATAATATTTCTAAAAAGATGCTGTCTTGTTTTTACAGGCATACCGTCAGTCATAGCAATAAACTGTGGCAGGTTGCCAAAAGGGTTCATAACTGCAAGTATTGCAATGGTTGATAAAAATACAGCATATAAAGCTGATTCAATATTAGTAAACATAATCTCTACTGCCTTTAATAAAAATATTTTATGCAATATATACCTTTTATAATTAATAGCAAGCAGAAATATAAAAATATTGACATTTACTATGTTATAAAAGATATTATTAACATAAATATTTACGAGGTTAAAATATGAAACAAGCAATATCAACTCAAAATGCACCGCAGGCAATAGGACCATACTCTCAAGGTGTTACTTTTGGAGATTTAATTTTTACATCAGGCCAGATACCTGTAAACCCTGCAACATCTGAAATCCCTGCAGGAATAAAAGAGCAGACAAAGCAGGTATTATCAAATATTTCTGCAGTGCTTTCTGCTTCTGGCAGCTCTATGGATAAAGTATTAAAAACAGTTGTATATATTAAAGATATGAATGATTTTGCAGCTATGAATGAAGTGTATGCTTCATTTTTTAAAGAGCCGTTTCCTGCCCGCACTACTGTAGAAGTAGCAAGACTTCCAAAAGATGTACTTGTTGAAATAGAAGCGATAGCTTATAGATAAAATGTTTTCCGCCTGCTTTTTTGCAGGCGGAATATGTATATCTCTTATTGTAAATACATTGCGAAAATAATAATTATCAATTCAATTTTTATAATTCCAGCAATTTAATTATAGTTATTTGCTTTAAAATACATATAAATAAATGATTAAACTGCAAAAATCATTTGACAGTAGTAAAAAGTATCTATTTAATATAATTAAGAATATTCATATATTAAGGAATAAAATGCTGACATATACTATTCGCAGGCTTTTAATGATGATACCTATGTTTATAGGTATTACTATAATATGTTTTATTGTTATCCATTTAGCTCCAGGAAATGCAGCAGAAATGCGGGCAGCTATGGGGCCAAAATATTCTGAAACTGCACGGGCAAAGTTTGAAAAAATGTATGGACTTGATAAGCCGCTTTATGAACAGTATATTATATGGCTTAAAAAAGTAGCAGTTTTAGATTTTGGCGAATCTTTTGCAATAGATGGCAGAAATGTAAGAGAAAAAATTGGCGAAAGAATACATATTACTATCGGATTAAATCTTTTAAGTATGTTTTTTATATTTTTAATAGGGCTGCCACTTGGTATAATTTCTGCCTATTATCAAAACAGCATATTAGATAAAACTATTACAGTCATTGTTTTCATAGGGTTTGCTGTGCCTACATTTTGGCTTGCAGTTATCTGCATGTATTATTTCAGCATACATTTAGACTGGCTGCCTATTTCTGGGCTTTACACAGAATACATTTATGATACTATGAGTTTTTGGGAAAAAGTAAAAGATATTGCAGCTCATCTGGTGCTGCCTGTTTCTATTTCTGTTTTTGGCTCTCTTGCAGGTATATCACGGTTTACAAGAACTTCTACTTTAGATGTATTACATGAAGATTATATTACAGCAGCAAGAGCAAGAGGTATAGGCGAAGGCAAAATATTATTCAGCCATGCTTTAAGAAATGCTCTTTTACCTGTTATAACTATTTTAGGGCTTTCTATACCCGGACTTATTGGCAGCAGTGTAATTTTTGAATCAATATTCAGCATACCGGGGATGGGGCAGCTTTTTTATAATTCTGTAATGATGAGAGATTACCCTGTAATCATGGGAATATTAGTAATAGGTGCACTTCTTACATTAATAGGTAATTTTATAGCAGATATTGCCTATGCTTATGCAGACCCAAGGATACGATATGGAAAGAAATAATATAAGAAATAAAATCTTTTCAAAAATAGGTAAAAATCTACTGCTTATAAGCGGAGCATTTATTGTTATATTTTTCATAATTATAGCAGTTTTTGCACCACTGATTGCACCATTTAATCCTGCACTTACTAACTTAAATGAAGTATTTACTGCACCTAACAGCACATATTTATTTGGCACAGATGCACTTGGAAGAGATGTATTTTCAAGAGTAGTATATGGAGCAAGAATTTCTTTATTTGTAGGGTTTATTGCCGTAGGCATATCCATACTTATAGGGGTAGTATTAGGGCTTATCTCTGGATATTACGGCAGGATAGTAGATAGTATTATTATGCGGTTTACAGATATTATGCTCTGCTTTCCATCATTTTTCCTTATATTAGCAGTTATTGCTTTTTTAAAACCATCTATAATAAATGTAATGGTAGTAATAGGTATAACAGGCTGGATGGGAGTAGCAAGATTAGTTAGAGCAGAAGTGATGAGTGTTAAAAACAGAGAATACATTACAGCAGCCAAATTACAGGGGCTTAACCATATAAAAATAATGTTCAAACATATTCTGCCAAATGTATTATCTCCTGTATTCGTTACTGCCACATTAGGTGTTGCAAGTGCAATTTTACTTGAATCATCACTCAGCTTTTTAGGGCTTGGTGTTCAGCCACCTACACCGTCCTGGGGTAATATATTAACAGAAGGGCAGAATAATATAATTAATGCATGGTGGCTTTCCCTTTTTCCGGGTATTGCTATAGTGTTAACTGCTCTTGGATATAACCTTTTAGGTGAAGGTTTAAGAGATGCTTTGGACCATAAAAACAATAAAACAAATATTAAAGGGTAAAAAAATAAATATAAAAAACATTATATTATCCATACTTTTTGCATCATTACTATTTTCATGCAGTGATACAGGTGTAGAAGTAACATCGTATGCAGATTATTCAAGTAATATATCTTATAAAGTAGGAAGTCCTAGAGATACAAGGCTTGCTTTTTTTGATATTAATGAATTTAAGCAGATAAGAACTATACCTAATAACTTATCAAATGGAAAGTTAACAGGCAGAGTGCAGTTTGCTCAAACCCATACTATTGACCCTAATAATAATGAAGCAAGGAAAGAGCCTTCTTTAATACCATATAGAGCTGCCCTTTTACTTTTTACTCCACAGGAAAATTTAAAAACCCTGAAAGTAACTGTTACATATATAGATAATAACATTAGTAAATCAGAAGTTTTTACAATGGAGCCGCCAATAAATATGCCAAAATCAGATTATAATAATAACGGCTCAAAAAAAGATATTACATATTCTAAACGCTCATGGAGTGTCCAACTGCCATATTATACAGTTAAGCCTGATATGCAGTTAGAATTTACGGCGGAAACAAAATCAGGTATAGAATTAAACGGCACTTTATTAAGCGATGATATAGAGTTTGCAGCACCAATTGAAGGCGCATTTTTATTTATAAGGCTTGGTATGCTGACAGATAACCTTGAAGGTATAAAAGGCAGATACCATGATATGATTACAGATACTGCTCATGCAATGCAGGAATATTTTCAGACAGTTCCTTTTGCACAGCTTTCAGCAGGAATTTATGAAGATAGAATACTAAAAAAAGTTATTTTAGTGTAACCTCATAAGACATATGTTACACAAATAAGAATAAAAAAATACCTCTTAGTATATAGTATAAATACAAGTGAGAAAATAAACTAAACTAAGAGGTAAAAAATGACTAAGATAGTTATAACAGAAGAAATGCGTTTTCGTCAACGATTATGTGAGTATGCGTTAAAATATGGTAAAACAAAAGCTGCCAGCAAATATCAAGTGAGCCGAACTTTTGTATACCGTCAGTTAAAGAAATACGATGGCACGGTTCAAAGTTTAGCGTTAAAAAGTCGTAAACCGCATACCAGCCCTAATAAGCATACAGAAGAAGAGTTATGTTTAATAGAGAGAGTATATATAGAGCATGGTTTATATGGTATGGCAGAAGTGTATGTAAGACTTAAAGAATGTGGCTATAATCGTAGTTTTGGCAGTATGTGTAAGCAGATAAGGAAGAAAGGTTTAAAGCCCGTAAAGAAGGCAAAAAAGAGCTATACTAAATATGATAATATAACAGGTGAGTATATAGGTGATAAAGTCCAAATAGATATAAAATATGTTCCACAGGAATGTATAATGTTTCCCAGCTATGGTAAAAGATACTATCAGATTACAGCCATAGATGAATACAGTAGAAAGAGAATATTAGAGATAGTGGAAGAAAAAAACACTTTTGAAACTGGCAAGTTTTTAGAACAACTGGAAAGTAAATTTGACTTTCCCATACATACAATTCAAGTAGATAATGGTTATGAGTTTGTAAATGACAAAGAAGTAACAAATAGGAAAACCTACTTTGAAGAAGTAGCAGAAAAAAAGGGATATATTATTAAACGAATACGACCTTATTCTCCATGGCAGAATGGAAAGGTAGAAAGAAGTCATAGAGAAGATGAGAAGATTTTATATGCTAATAATAAATTTTATACTAAAAATGAATTAATTAATGCTGTTAAAATACATCAGGATAGATATAATAATACAGCTAAAATATGCTTAAACTTTAAATCTCCTTGTGAGGTTGCTGAGGAAAATAAATTATTGCTTGATTTATAATATAATAAGATTTATTTTTTTAAAAGTGTAACATATGTGTTGTTAGTTAAGATTCATCTTCTTATTATTTTTTTCTTAATATGTAATAATAAATATACTTTTTTTGTACAAACTGGTATCGTTACCAAATTAAAACTGGAACTATAAAAATAACCTTATATTATGTATAAGTTTGATTATTTAAGTATACAGGGTACAGTATAAATGTATAGTCATTGGAAACTAGAGGGCAGCAACGAGCATTTATATCTGCAGATAGCAGATATTATTATTAATGATATAGAAAACGGCAGATTAAAGCCAAATACAAGACTGCCATCTCAAAGAAAGCTCTGCGAAATATTTCAGGTCAGCCGTAATACTGTTATTATGGCAATAGAGCAGCTTATATATATGTCTTATGTAGAAGTAGTGCCACAGTCTGGTATATTTGTTAAAAATATATTTGATAATGAAGAAAACCGCTCACCTAACTGGGATAAGTATTTTTCTACTGGTATGCACAGGTATGGCAGTATTAAAAGGATAGACCAGTTAACTAATTCCAGCACAAATGAAAATGCTATAAATATTTCAGCAGCAGGGCTTGGGAAAGATTTTAACTTTTTAGCATCATATATATCTGATGCTACATCAAAGATATGTTCCAAAGATTTAAGCCGCATAAATCATTTTAATAAATATGGCTATTTACCTTTAAGAAAGATAATTGCAGAAAGAATTTCTATGCAGGGTAAAAATATTACAGCAGATAATATTCTTATTATACCAAGTGTATTGCAGGGGATAAATCTTTCTGCTATGGCATTTTTAAGTTTTGCATCAAATTTTATATATGCTACTCCAAATGTTATAAATATGGATTCTATCGTTCACTATACAGGTGTTAATATGATAGGCATAGAGCAGGACAGGCAAGGCATAATTATAGAAAAGCTAAAAAAAGAGTTATCAGCAAGAAGCTCTATGATATATCTTAATTCTACATA
The DNA here is from genome assembly GCA_944323205.1 of uncultured Mucispirillum sp. Taxonomy (GTDB): domain Bacteria; phylum Chrysiogenota; class Deferribacteres; order Deferribacterales; family Mucispirillaceae; genus Mucispirillum. The sequence goes on from CALURO010000003.1 coordinate 228,569, forward strand.
CCATAACCCTACTGGTATAAATATGAGCCTTGAAAGGAAAAAATTACTTTTAAATACAGCTTCTAAATACAGAATCCCAATAATGGAAGTAGACTCTATGCGGGATATATGGTTTGATAAGCCACATGACAGTTCGCTTTTTTCCCTTGATAGTAATAATAGTGTAATATATTTTGGTTCACTGCTTAGAACATTAACTATTAACCTTGGTATATCATGGATAGCAGCTCCTAAAAATGTGATAGAAAAACTAAGTGATGTAAAAGCTCAGCACGATATATATCCAAGCATGCTTTTACAGCTGCTTGTAACCGAGCTTATGGCAAGCGGGGTATATGATAACTATTTAGAGAAAGTAAGAGAAATAATGCTGCATAAAAGAGAGCTTTCTCACAGCCTTTTAAAGAAATATTTAAAAGATGATGCAGAGTGGGATGAAAATAATTCTGATTTTTATATATGGCTTAAGTTTAAAAATATAAATACAAAAAAACTTTTTGAGATAACAAATGATGTATTATTTTATCCCGGCTTTTTCTTTAATCAAAATGATACTTCCCATATATCAATATGTAATGCTGCCTGCAGTGATGCAGAATTAGAAGAAGGTTTAATTAGGCTGAAAAATAATATTAATAAGTTAAAATAATAATTCTGGTCTAGGTTGAATTCATAAATTGGCACTATATCTTTGACATTAGTCTGTATTATCCTAGTAAAACGGGGGTCAATTATGAATAAAAAGCTAATTGTCTTAGGAGTAATTGTTTTAACTTTGATTATAACAATGGCTGTCGCTCCTAGTAAAGAAATGACAGCAGTAGCTGCACCAGCAGCAGAAAAAAGTGTGTTTGATGCAAAAACTGCACACTCTTATGCAAAAGGAAAGAAAGCTGCATATTTATCAGGCATACACATGAAAGCGGGCACAGTGGAAAACTGTGAAGGCTGCCACTCATCATCAGTAATAGATGACAGTGAAAAAGATATTAATGCAAAATGTGAAAGCTGCCACGGCTCACTTGCTGATATGGCAAAAACAACTGAAGGTGAAGTTAATCCGCACAGCTCTCACTTAGGCACAATGAACTGTACAACATGTCACACAGGTCATACTCCATCTAAATCATACTGCTTAAACTGCCACGAATTTGATATGAATATATCAGCAGGCGGCAAAGTTAAAAATGAATGGTATGAAGATTTAAGCAAATATGCAAATGCAAAACCTGTAAGAGTAGAAAAAACAGATATAGTTGTTGTGGGCACTGGTGCAACAGGCTTTACAGCAGCAATCACAGCACTCAGCAAAGGCAAAAAAGTTATTATGCTTGAAAAAATGCCAATTGTTGGCGGTAACTCTCAGCTTGCAGCAGGTGGTATGAATGCAGCAGGCACAAGGTTCCAAAAGGCTAAAAAAATACCTGATAATCCAGATGTAATGTTTAATGATACTATGAAAGGCGGTAAAAATATAAATAATCCTGACCTTGTAAGAATATTAGCAGACCAGTCATCTAAATCTATAGAATGGCTTGCATCAATAAATGCAGAGCTTGGCTTTATAGCTATGGGCGGCGGTGCAACATACCCTAGATTCCACGGACCAACAAGCGGCGATTTTGTAGGACCATTTTTAAGTGCAAAATTAAGAGAAAGAGTAGTTAAAGATGGTGCAGATGTAAGAGTTAATTCAAAAGTTGTAAAATTAGTTACTAATGCTCAGGGTGACGTAACAGGCGTATTAGTCAAAGGCAAACATTCTGGTATCTATCAGATTGATGCAAAAGCTGTAATATTAGCATCAGGCGGTTTTGGTGCAAATAATAAATTAGTTGCAAGCTATAGACCAGATGCAAAAGGTGTGCAGACTTCTAACCAGCCAGGCACACAAGGTGATGGTATTGTTCTTGGCACATCAGTAGGTGCTGCAACAGTTGATATGAAAGAAATTCAGCTTAACCCTACTATGCTTGTAGGCAGCCCGGTAATCGTATCTGAAATTGTTCGCGGTGCAGGCGGTATATTTGTAAACAGGGACGGCAAACGCTTTATCAGTGAGCTGACAACAAGAGATGTAACAACTGCAGCTATTAGAAAACAAAAAGGCGCATCATGCTTTATCGTATTTGATGATACAGTGAGAAAAAATGTTAAACAAACAGGTGCATTTTTCCAGCTTGGCAAAGTAAAACAGGGTAAATCATTAGATGAGCTTGCAAAAGAATTATCAATACCAGCAGATGCTTTAAAAGCAACAGTGGCAAGGTTTAATACTATGGTAGAAAAAGGCAAAGATGAAGATTTTGGCAGACATAATTTTGCACAAAAAATTGAAGGCCCTAATTTCTATGCAATAGAAGTTAAACCAGCTATCCACTACTGTATGGGCGGTTTAAAAATAGATGAAAAAGCAAGAGTTATTAATACAGAAGGCAAAGTTATAAAAGGCTTATATGCAGGCGGCGAAGTAACAGGCGGCGTCCATGGTGCAAACAGACTTGGCGGAAACTCTATCTCTGAAACAATCACATTCGGAAGAATAGCAGGCGAGCAGGCTGCCGCATTAAAATAAATAACAACCCTTTATCTCAATATCTTCTATACGGGCTGCCGTTAAGGATTTATACTAACGGCAGCCTGCCAAACTCTAAAACAAGCATAAAAAAAGCCTTTCATATAGAAAGGCTAAATTTGGTTACGAAAATTGTAATATTTTAAATATTGAACTTAATATATATTTATTTTAATATACTCTTACATATATTATTAGAATTTATATATCAATAATATAGTATAACTATTTATTAAGTATTTAAATATTTAGAAGTTGTTTTTTCTTTTTTTCATATTCTTCTTGAGTAATGGCACCATTATCTAATAGTTTTTTAAATTTATAGATTTCATCTGCTTGTGAATTATTGATTGAATTATTTTGTTCAGAAAGCTTTTGCATGTTATAATTTTTAATAATATCAAGAGTTGATGCAATGTCTTGGACAGTATTTTTTACGATAGATGCTTGATAAGTATCATTAGGACCTTTATACCCCATATCAATGATGATATTACGTATATCCATATCATTAATAGTAATTTTTATGTTAATAGAATTAATTAAATTATTTGACTCCGTTTCTATTTTAGATTTAGCCGTAGTTGCACCAACAACTGCACCTGCACCTCCAAATAATAAACCTCCAATAATGGCTCTACCTATTCCTCCAGCTCCTTTTGACGAAATAGAAGAATATATAGTTTTACCATTTTCAATTATTTCATAATCTATTAAATCATTATAATTATAAACTTTTTTATATGGAAATGGAGACCATGTTTTTTTATTTTGATTAATTGCTAGATAATCTCCTATTATATGTGTATAATTATAGTTCATTATTGTTTCTTTTGCTTGTATTTTTTCTATTACAGTTGATGCCGTAACATCAATTGTTTGACTAGGTTTATATCCTGCTTTTGTTAGGCAGTCATAACATATTACAGCATTTGTTTTTTTTGATGTAATACTTTCTAAATAAGGTACTGTTGCATTACATATATTACACTTTCTTGTTCGTTTTGATAAAGAGTTGAAATAAAGTACAAATAATCCTATTATCGCTAATAATATTAAAGAAGTTGGAATAAGTATTGATGGATTATTTTTAACATAAAAAAACACAATTATTAATCCGATAGTAATAATTATAGGCATATAATCTCCTTTTTTATAAAGTAGTTATAATAATTTAATTTATGTCTATGCAACTATATTTAAATTAAATTTATAATTTATATCAGCATATTACATGTAATGTACATATAATATGAATAGAGTAAATAATATGTTTATTTATTGATGCTTGATTTTTCAGTTATAATTGTGTAAAAATAGTATATTATATATAATAACCGTAGTCAATAGTATAATGAATATATGTTTAATGTGAGTTATTTAAATATTTTATTTTATATTAGATTAGTAAATAATTTTAAATTACAAATATTTTTATTGAGACAATTAATTTCCTACCATTTTACTTTAAACATTGTGGTTAATTTATATAGTAATTTTATTATATAGTTGCATTAATAGAAAATAATAACTATTATTATTTATATAATAGGAGGTAAGAAATGAAAAAATTTAATTTTATCTTTATGGCGGTATTATTAATTACTGCATTTTCTGCATCTTTATTAATGGCTCAGGATATTTATGACCCACGAAAAGAAAAAAATAAGCTTGTGGTTAAAATGGAGCTGCTTGATAAAAAGAAAAATACTTATATTGGGGATATAGTTATTACAGAATCTGCTTATGGTTTAGTATTTACTCCATATTTAAAAGGTAATATAAGTGAAGGTCTGCATGGTTTTCATGTGCATGTAAACCCAGATTGCGGCCCTGATGAAAAAGGTGTGCTTGGTATGAAAGCTGGCGGCCACTGGGACCCAGATAAAACAGGTAAACACTCTTTCCCATGGGATGATAAAGGCCATAAAGGTGATTTGCCAGCATTATATGTAAGCGGTGAAGGCAGCACTCCAAACCCTGTGCTTGCTCCAAAACTGAAAAAATTAAGCGATGTTAAAAACAGGTCTTTAATGATACATATAGGTGGCGATAACCACCATGATGTGCCTGCTGCATTAGGCGGCGGCGGTGCAAGAGTTGCATGCGGTGTAATTAAATAATATAATAAAAAGGCAGGTTTTGGCCTGCCTTATTAAATCATCTATATTAATTTTCCAAAAAGTTTACCATTATTTATTTCAGTAAGGACTACTTTTACAAACTGATTAGGTTCTGTATTTTTATTATAATGCACAAGCATATAGTTTTCTGTATGGCCTTTATTTCCTTTTTCTGATAATACAGTATAAGTTTTTCCTATTGAGTTTTTATATAAGTTCATTAGGCTTATATGCCCCTGTTCTCGTAATTTTGCAGCCCTTTCTTCCCTTATTTTTATATCTACTTTATTTTCCATATTTTCTGCTACCGTGCCTTTTCTTTCAGAATATGGAAAAGCATGATAAAACTCTGTACCTGCAGATTTTAAAGTTTTAAGTGTCTCATTGAAATCATCATCTGTTTCTTCTGGAAAGCCTGCAATAATATCTGAGCCTATTGTTACATTAGGAATTAATTTTCTTGCTTTTGCAATAATATTTATATAGTCATCTTTTTTATATTTTCTGCCCATAAGTGATAATATTTTATCACAGCCGCTTTGCAAAGGAATATGTAAATGCGGGCATATTTTTTTGTTATTTTTTATTAAATTTAAAAGTCTGTCATCTATTTCATTAATTTCTATACTTGTAAGTCGTATGCGAAAATCACCTTCAATTTTTACAAGTTCTTCTAATATATCAGTTATATTTAACCCTAAATCTTTGCCGTAAAGCCCTATATGTATTCCTACAAGCACTATTTCTTTGTATCCAAGTGATAAAAGTTTTTTAAACCCACTTATAACTTCATCTTTTGGCATACTTTTTGGCTTTCCCCTAAGCTCTGGTATAATACAGTATGTGCAGCAGGCGTCACAGCCGTCTTGTATTTTAAAAAAAGCTCTTGTTTTGGTTTTTGTATGAGATAAATATGCACCACCTGCAAAACTGCCATTAGATGCTTTTATGTAACCATCAGTTAAATTTATAATATGGTTTACAAGCTCACTTTTTGAACCGTTTGTTACAATTATATCAGCGCCGTATTCTTTAAGAGCTGCACCTTTTTCTTCTGTGAGACAGCCTGTAACAATTATTTTTAAGTCTTTATTTTCTTTTCTTAATTTTTCTATATAATGGGCTGATTTTTTAGCAGCAGTTTCTGTTACAGCACATGTGTTTATAATAACAATATCAGCATCATGAATAGAAGATGCTTCTTTAAAGCCCTGCTCTATAAGCTGTGATAAATAATACTGGTCTTCCCCTGCATTTACTTTGCAGCCAAATGTAACAAAATATATATTCAATGTATGCTCCCTTATAAATATCTCTTTTATAAAGTAAAATAATATGATATAATTTTATATGAGTAAAGAAAGAAAAGATACAACATTCAAAAAATTAGTAAAATTGATTATATGGCTTTTAGTGATGACTGCTGCAGCATTAGTTGTTTGGAAACTTTACGGTAGATTAAATATTAATTATACAGATTTTTCAAAAGTCTCTGTTAAAAAGCAGGAACCTTCCATTTATGATATGTATAAGGTAAAAAGTGAGAAAAAAAACAAACAGCTTTATTACGTGCGAATAAGTGATATATACTGTGATGCTTATAAATTAAGAGAAACAAATATTCCTGGATATTTTAAAATAGATATAGTGTTTGAAACTCATAATAAAAAGGATGCTGAAGCTGTAAAAAAAATAACTGCCCAGACTGTTAATGAAATAAGAAATATGATGAAAAATTATCCTATAAAAGATATAGACAGAGCATCTATTATGGCATATATAAAGCGTGATTTAAAAGCAAAGATGAATAATGTTTTAAAAAGTAATGCTGTTGTTGAAATATATTTTGAGAGTTTTTTATCTGGTTAGAATATAAACATAGCATATACCAACTTTTAGTATAAAAATATGACATAAGGTATTTTAAAAAATGGTGGGGGGGAAGCAGTACAAAAAGTACTTGACAATTTCTATATATTTCATTAAAAATAAATTCTGCGACTTATCACACTGGCAAAATAAGAGCTCGGCGTGTTCCTTATAAAATAAGGTGCTTAATCTTATCAGTGGAAGAAAAAACTAAAGGAGATTTAATATGTCGTATATTTCTATGAAAAGCCTGTTAGAAGCAGGTGTTCACTTTGGTCACAGAACTAACCGCTGGAACCCTAAAATGTCTAAATATGTTTTTGGCGCAAGAAACGGTATTTATATTCTTGACCTTCAAAAAACTGTTCAATGCTTTAATAATGCATTTGAATTTACAAGAGATATGGCTAAACAAGGCTGTAGTTTCTTATTTGTAGGCACTAAAAAACAGGCACAAGATGCTATTAAAGCAGCTGCTGAGCAGTGCGGTGCATACTACATTAATAACCGCTGGTTAGGCGGCACTCTTACTAACTTTAATACTATTAAAGGCAGAGTTGCAAGGCTTAAAGAATTAGAAGAAATGTTTGCTACTGATTTTATAAAACGCTTCACTAAAAAAGAAGCTGCTCTTCTTAAAAAAGAATATGATAAATTAGAGAAAAACTTAGGCGGTATCAAGGATATGAAAAATATCCCTGATGTTATGTTTATTGTTGATATTAATATGGAACAAAATGCAGTTTTAGAAGCTCATAAATTAGGAATACCTATAGTTGCAATAGTTGACACTAACTGCGACCCTGAAATGGTTGATTTCCCTATTCCTGGTAACGATGATGCTATCAGAGCATGCCAGCTTATTGCGGGCAGACTTGCTGATGCTATTAATGAAGGCAGACAGTCTAGAGAAGATGAACTTGTTGGCGAAATTAGAGAGGCTGAACAGGAAGAAGATGTGGAAGAAGATGAAATAGTTTCTATGGCAGAAGCTGAACTTGATGATATACCAGAAGATGAGGTGAAATAATGGCTGAAATTACTGCATCACTTGTAAAAGAACTTCGTGAAAAAACTGGCGCAGGTATGATGGACTGCAAAAAAGCATTAGCAGAAACAGGCGGCGATTTAGAAAAAGCTGTTGATTTTCTCCGCACTAAAGGTTTAGCTGATGCTGCTAAAAAATCAAGCAGGGTTGCTGCTGAAGGTTTAGTTGTAACATATCTTTCTAATGATTTAAAAAACGGTGCTATTGTTGAAGTAAACTGCGAAACAGACTTCGTTGCAAAAACTGATGATTTTATAAAATTAGCTAACGATATATGCAAACTTATTGCTGATAAAAAACCAGCTGATATGGACGCTTTAATGGCTCTTGAATATGAAGGTATGCCTGTTGAAAAAACTCTTGCAGAAAAAGTTGCAAAAATTGGTGAAAATATAAAAGTTCGCCGTTTTGCTCAGTATGATGCTAATGGCAGATTAGAAGCATATATCCATGCAGGCGGTAAAATTGGTGTATTAGTTGAATTTGATAATGTTACAGACAGCGATAAAGAAGTTATTAGAGATATTGCTCTCCATATCTGTGCAGCTAACCCACTTTGTGTAAGCGATAAAGATTTAGACCCAGCTGTTATCGAACATGAAAAAGCTATTTATATCCAAAAAGCTAAAGAAAGTGGCAAACCAGATAATATAATTGAAAAAATTGTTGAAGGTCAGGTTAATAAATTTAAGCAGGAATCTTGTCTTGTAAGCCAAAAATTTGTTAAAAATCCTGATGAAAGCATAGCTAAACTTTTAGGTAATAGAAAAGTTATCCGTTTCACTAGATACCAGCTTGGAGAAGGTATTGAAAAGAAAAAAGAAGACTTTGCTGAAGAAGTTAGAAAGCAGGCAGGTTTATAAGAAAATACCATATATAAATTAGGGGAGCTTATGCTCCCCCTTTTTGAGCCTGTGAAAAAAAGTCTGTAAATTCAGTTTTCTATGATTATATTTTTACATATCCTGCTCTATGAATACCAGAATAAAGTTATTCAGTCAAGAGCAGGTTTATTTTTCACATTTCTATATTCTATTCAGGCAGCTAAAATTATCTCTAGTTTTTATACTATTTAACCAAAAAATTGCCGTAAATATCTACAACACCTGATGCAATCATTACACTCATTTGATATGCTGAAAAACCACAGCTTAAAAAATCATATACTTCTTCATAATGTTTAGGTGTTTTGTCTGTTTTTCTTATAAACATGTAACTTTCAATATCTAAAGAATACGCATCTTTTGCATATATCATTTTAATTGGTGAATTTTTATACATATTTTCTAAAATATGCTTATTTTTTCCATTTTCGTGTTTCAGTAAAAAATCTGTTATTCTTGTAAATCCTTCATTATAGATTGTATCAAAACAATCAGTTAAAGGTGGCATATCTCTCATATCATGAAAATTATACTTATTTTTATCTATATCTACTACATCATACTCACCTGTTGGAGTTTTCATCCAGCAGTAGTTACGCTTTGAAAGAATATCATCTGCAATTTTTTTCAACTCTTTTTTATCTTCATTATCAAGCTTATTATATACATATCTGTAATATCTATTATATATTTTATCTGCTCTTGATACATCACCATCACTACATATTTTCTTTTCTAATGGAGTAAGGTTTTTTGCACTGCAGTTAAATGATGGCTTTAATTCATTACCTCTTGAAATACAATAAAAATCTTCTATATGATTATCTCCACGGTATTTCTTATCGCCTTCCAATAATGCTGTTATCACATCTTCTCTTAAGTTTTTACTTAAAATACATTTGCCATTTTTATATTTATGCTTATAGCTTCTAATAGATTTTTCTTCATATACATCATTACCAATTTTGTATTTATAAATATAATCACGAATATCTCCATCTTCATAACTATCCATAATACGTTTCTCATTTTGGTATTGGGCAATATTATCTACTTTAAAATTACCTTCATACTCTATTTTTTATCAATATCATAATCTCCTATAATCTTATATTTATATACATATCCCTCTTTAAAATCTGCCATATCTATATTTTCTTCACTGTAAGAAAAATTAGTTGATACAAATAAAACTAAAAATATAAAATATATTATTTTCATATTTTTACTCCTTGTTATTTTTTAAAAATCTTGAAAAATATTACTATTATGTATTTTTCTAAATGCATCTATTCTTTATTATCAAATTCTCTAAAGATACCTTGTTTTCTTATTTTTTTAAAATTTCTAAAAAATCATACAGCTCATTAGCTGATTTATTTTGTGAAATTTTTACAGGATTATTTGTATTATATTTATAATACAAATAATCTTTTTCTGCATTCACTTTATTACCTACTTCACTATCTATATAATCCACTGCTGAATATTTCCATAAGTATAATAAATCTGGTTCATATTTAAATGTTATATATTCTGTTGTAAAGCCTGATGCATTAAAATTTTTATCACTTTCAATAGTAAAAAATTTATTTTTATATACAACTCTGCTAACTTCACCAGGTATACAAAATACAATACCTGAATATTTATACTTATTATTATCTAGTATTTTATATACTGCACTGCATGATTTAGAAATACCCCTGCGTCCTAATTCGTCTAGCATAACTAAACTGTGAGAATATAATATACTTTTATTGTCTAATTGGTTTATAGTTTTATGTATTATAAATCTATCATTTGGACCAAAGTAAGTATCTTCTTTTATATTTTTTTGGAATATAAACATTTCATTAGTATATAAATTAGCACTGTTTTTACCAAATTTTTCCTTTATTGCAAGAGAGTTAAAATGGTCTGTTATATCATTTTGAGATAAATTTTCTTCTGCAAAAACATTAAAACTAAACATTATAAAAATAAAGATAAATATTTTATTCAAATTCATTAAAAACTCCTATAAAAAGTCAATCATTAAATCATTAAATCATTAAATCAACTTTTTTATTTATTATTTTTCATATTTTCTATAATATTTTTTAAATTATTATCAGTCATTAAATCATAATTAAATTCAACTTTATTAGTAAGCATATGCCATATAATAACAGATAATTTTCTTGCAGTAGCAACAATAGTCTTTCCACTGCCTTTTGTCATTTTCATTTTTTCATATGCTTCCATTATTCTAAAAGGGTCTAGACTAGTATCTTTTTATTTTTCAAAAAAAATTTTTTCTATAAGGTTATAGAAATTATCATGTCTATAATTAAATCTAATATTACTTTCTTTTAAATACAAGATAAATTTTTCACTGCTTCATCACCATTTTTTTAAAACACCTTATGTCACTCAGAGGCTGAGCGTCTAGCGAAGCCGAAGAGTCTATAAAGGGGTTACAAGCTGCTATGTTATAAGATAGGCTCAGGACGAGCCGTCGCTTGCGAGAGCATTTGACGGGGAGTAAAGCGACGCAAGCATTTCCCGACTGAATAAGGAGGAAATAGAAATGCGTAGCTGGAACTTATTCCGCAAATGCGTAGTTTTTCAAATACACGGATGTATTTTTTAATAAAAGTTTAATTAGATTCTTCGCCTACTATCGCAGGCTCTGAATGGCAGTTATTACAATTATTTCTATTTTTACATATATTATCAAGTAGTGATAGCATTTTTTAATAAAAAAATGGGGGGGGGTGAAGAAGAAAATTTCCACTTGAAATAGGAGCCTGTGAAAAAAAGTCTGTAAAAACAGTTTTCTATGATTATATTTTTACATATCCTACTCTATGAATACCAGAA
>CALURO010000004.1 GCA_944323205.1 uncultured Mucispirillum sp.
AACTGGAAACCTGCTTTAAATAGATTTGAGATGGAATACGGAAATTAAACAGTTTACACAAAATTTGATACAGGCTCTTTTCCTTAGATAATAAATATTTTTACAGCATTATTATATTACTGTATTTCTTTATATATTTTAAATAATTTATATAGTTATACATAATAAAATTATCTAAATAATATATATAGCAAAATAATTTTAAAAAAATATTGACAAATAGATTTTTATGTTATAGCTTATGGTATGAGAAAGTTTAGTTTATATCTCAAACCACTTTTTGTTTCTTATTTTTCAAGCCAGTCTTGGTCTATTTTCTGGTGGCGTTTTTACGCCATATAATATCTTTTTATAATCATACAACTTAATATTATTATTTTATTTTTGCATAATTATTATGCTTAAAGGTGGTAAAAATGTATCCAAATTTAGATGATATTTTATTATTTGATAATATTTCTGCATATAAAAGAATACCTGTTGCGAAAGAAATATATGCAGATTTTATTACTCCAATTGAAGTAATGAGAATTTTAAAATCTAACAGCAGCCATGCTTTTCTTTTAGAAAGCATTGAAGATAAACAGAACTGGGGAAGGTATACTTTTTTAGGTTTTGAGCCTGTTTTAGAAATAACTTCTAGTAAAAAAGGCACATTTATAAAAAAGAATGACAGTATAACAGAATATAAATCTCCAGAGCAGGCAGTAAGAAGTATTTTGGCAGAATATAAAAGTATGAAAATAGACAATCTGCCACCATTTACTGGTGGACTTGTCGGTTATTTTGCCTATGAATATATAAGATACAGCGAAAAAAAGCTGCATTTTAATACTGATGATGATTTCAGGGATATGGATTTAATGCTTTTTGACAGCGTAATTGCTTTTGATAACTTTAAGCAGAAAATATACATCATCAAGGGAGTATATACAGATAATCTAAAAGAAAGCTGTAAAGAAGCAGAAAAATATATTGATAAAATAGAAAACCTTATTAGAAGCGGTGTAAAAAAAGAAAATAAACCATTAAGACTTTTATCGCCGCTTACAGCAAGCTATACAAAAGAAGAATTTATAAATATGGTGGAAAAAGCTAAAAAATATATTTATGAAGGTGATATTTTTCAAGTTGTGCTTTCTAACCCGCAAAAAGCTTGTGCCGAAGGCAGTTTATTTGACTTATACAGGGTATTAAGAACTAAAAACCCATCACCTTATATGTTTTATTTTACAAGTGATTATATGGAAATAGCAGGCTCATCACCAGAAACACTTATAAAACTAAATAATGGAGAATTATTTACATATCCACTTGCAGGCAGCAGACCTCGCGGCAGCACTTATGAAGAAGATATACGATTAGAAAAAGAGCTGTTAAATGATGAAAAAGAAAAAGCAGAACATAATATGCTTGTGGATTTAGGTAGAAATGATATTGGTAAAATAAGCCGTTTAGGTTCTGTGACTGTTGAAAAATATATGGTAGTAGAGCGGTATTCCCATATTATGCATATAGCTTCTACTGTAAAAGGTAATATTAAAGAAGATTGCGATTGTCTTGATGCTGTTTCTGCAATACTTCCAGCAGGCACTCTCTCAGGTGCTCCAAAAATAAGGGCTTGTGAAATAATTAATGAGCTTGAAAACTCTCCCCGCGGTATATATGGTGGGGCAATAGGATATATTGATTTTTCAGGCAATATGGATATGTGTATAGCTATAAGGCTTATTTCAAAAATAGATAATGAAATAACCATAAGGGCAGGTGCAGGCATAGTTTATGACAGTATAGCAGAAAATGAATACATGGAGTGCATAAATAAAGCAAAAGCAGTTGTAACATCTTTGCAGGAAGCATTAGGGGGTATCAAATGATTTTATTAATTGATAATTATGACAGTTTTTCATATAACCTTTTCCAGCTTGCTGGAATGTTTGATAGTAATATAAAAGTCATAAGAAACGATGAAATGACAGTAAATGAAATAAAAAAATTACAGCCATCACTTATTATTATATCACCGGGACCCGGCAGACCGGAAGATGCAGGAATATCTATAAATATTATCAAAGAGCTTCACAGCACAACTGCACTATTTGGAGTATGTCTTGGTCATCAGGCAATATGCCATGCTTTTGGTGCAGAAATCACTTATGCTAAAAAAGTGATGCACGGTAAAAGCTCCACTATATCTGTTAATAATAACAGCAGAATTTTTAAAGGTCTTGCAGAAAATATACAGGTAGCAAGATACCATTCTCTTGCTGCAAAATATGAAACAGTTAAAAGTCCGCTGATTGTAACAGCAGAAACAGCTGATAAAGAAGTAATGGCAGTAGAGCATGAAAAATATAATATTTTTGGAGTTCAATTTCACCCAGAATCTGTTATGACTAAATATGGCATAAAAATTATGGAAAATGTTTTCAGGAGTATAAAATGATTAAAGAAGCCATACATAAATTAGCAAAAAAACAGGATTTAACTTTTGAAGAAGCTGAAGCGGTGATGAATGAAATAATGGGTGGCAATGCAAGCCCTGTTCAAATGTCATCTTACTTAACTGCATTATCATTAAAAGGAGAAACAATAGATGAAATAACAGGCTCAGCTTCAGGCATGCGTGCAAACTGTATAAAACTTCTGCATAATATGAATGTACTTGAAATTGTGGGCACTGGTGGTGATGGTGCTAACTCATTTAATATATCAACAACTTCATCAATCATAATATCTGCCTGCGGTGTGCCTGTTGCAAAGCATGGCAACAGGGCAGCATCTTCAAAATGTGGTGCTGCTGATGTGCTGGAAGCTCTTGGAGTAAATATTAATGTAAGCCCTGAAAAAAGCCAGAAGCTGCTTTCTGATATTAATATATGTTTTTTATTTGCACAAAATTACCATATAGCTATGAAATATGTAGCACCTATTAGAAAAGAGCTTGGTATAAGGACTGTTTTTAATATTTTAGGTCCTCTTTCAAATCCTGCGGGGGCAAATATGGAGCTTATGGGAGTATATGATGAAAGTCTTATATATCCACTTGCACGGGTTATGCAGAATTTAGGTGTAAAAAAAGGTATGGTAGTTTACGGGGAAGATAGGCTTGATGAAATATCAATTAGTGCAGAAACAAAAGTATGTGAAATATCTGGCGGTGATTTAAGCACATATACAATAAAACCAGAAGATTTTGGCTATGAAAGAGCAGATAAAAATGAGCTTGCAGGTGGCGAGCCTTATGAAAATGCAGAGATTACAAGAAATATATTAAAGGGTATAGATACAGGGGCAAAGAAAAATGCAGTTTGTTTAAATGCAGGCGCTGCACTTTATATTGCAGGAAAGGTGCAAAATATATATGAGGGAGTTCAAATGGCTGAAGAATGTATTAAAAGCGGAAGAGCATATAATCAGCTTGAAAAGTTTATTTTGGAGAGCAACAAATGAATATTTTAGATAAGATTGTAGATACTGTAAAAGAAAGAGTAGATGGTTACAAAAGACATAACGATTTTAAAAGTGTTAGAAACAATGCAGAAAAAATGGAAGTAAATAATCCTTATGCTTTTTATAATGCACTTAATAAAGATAAAATTTCATTTATATGTGAAGTTAAAAAAGCATCACCTTCAAAGGGCATAATATCAGAAGATTTTGATTATACAGGCATAGCTAAAGAGTATGAGCAGGCAGGTTCAGATGCTGTCAGCTGCTTAACAGAGCCGTATTTTTTTAAAGGTCATGATAATTATTTAAAATCAATTAAAGAATATATCAAAATACCAGTTCTTAGAAAGGATTTTATTATTGATGAATATATGATATATCAGTCAGTTTTGCTTCATGCTGATGCGGTGCTTTTAATAGCTGGGCTGTTAGATTTAGAACAATTAAAAGATTATCTGCTTATTACAAAAAGTTTAAATATTTCTGCCCTTGTAGAAGTGCATGATGAATATGAGCTGGAAACAGCGCTAAAAGCTCAAAGCAGTATAGTGGGTATAAATAACAGAGATTTAAAAACTTTTAATGTAGATATTAATAACAGTATCAGAATATCAAAATTAATACCTGATGATATTATATGTGTTGCTGAAAGTGGTATAAAAACATATGAAGATGTTAAGATTTTAAAAGAAAATAATATAGATGGCTTACTTATTGGAGAAACGCTAATGCGTGAAAAAGATAAAGTAGAAGCATTAAAAAAATTACGCGGTGAGCTATGAGTTTAGTAAAATTCTGCGGACTATTTAGAGATGAAGATATAGCTTATGTAAATAAATTAAAACCTGATTTTATAGGCTTTGTATTTGCAGAAAGCAGAAGAAAAATATCTATTGAAAAAAGCCTTCATTTAAAAAGTATGCTTGATAAAAATATTAAATCAGTTGGTGTATTTTTAAATAATACTTATGATGAAATAGTAAATATTTGTAGTCAAAATATAATAGATATAATACAAATACATGGAAATATAAGTGATGAATTTATTAATGAAATAAAATTAAAAACAAATATGCCAGTAATCCTTGCTGCAAATATAACAGAAGTTAATAATATTTTAGCACTTGAAAAAAGCAAGGCTGATTATGTTTTATTAGATAGTAAAAAAGCAGGCTCTGGCAGGCAGTTTGATTATAATTTATTAAATCAGGCTTTAAAAAACGGCTTTACAAGGCAGTATTTTATTGCCGGCGGCATAAATATTAATAATATAGAAGAAGTTATGAAATATAATCCATACTGTATAGATATTTCAAGCGGTATAGAAAAAGATGGTGTAAAAGATTATTATTTAATGGAAGAAATTATAAAAAAAATAAAAGGGGTATATCAATGAAATATGGTCATTTTGGAGAGCATGGGGGAATGTACATTCCTGAAACATTAATGAATGCAGTGATAGATTTAGAAAACGCTTATAACAAGCTGAAAAGTGATAAAGAATTTAATGATGAATTAAATGATTTATTAAATAATTATGCAAACAGACCGTCACCATTATATTTTGCAAAAAATATGACAGAAAAACTTGGTGGTGCAAAAATATATTTAAAAAGGGAAGATTTAAACCATACAGGCTCCCATAAAATAAATAATGTACTTGGACAGGCACTGCTTGCCAAAAAAATGGGAAAAACACGGCTGATAGCAGAAACTGGAGCAGGGCAGCATGGTGTAGCAACTGCCACAGCAGCTGCACTTATGGGTATGGAATGTAAAATATTTATGGGGGCAGAAGATACAGCAAGGCAGGCATTAAATGTATATAGAATGAAACTGCTTGGAGCAGAAGTGGAATCTGTTAAAAGCGGCACAGGTACATTAAAAGATGCTGTTTCTGAAACAATGCGTGAATGGTCATGCAGAATAGATGACACTCACTATGTATTAGGCTCTGTTATGGGACCGCACCCATTTCCTATGATTGTAAGAGATTTTCAATCTGTTATATCAAAAGAGATAAAAGAGCAGATTGTAAAAGCAGAAAACAGGCTGCCAAATGCTGTAATAGCATGTGTTGGTGGCGGCTCTAATGCTATAGGGGCTTTTTATAACTTTATCAATGATAAAAATGTAGAGCTTATAGGTTGTGAAGGGGCTGGCAAGGGTATAGATACTCCAGATACTGCTGCTACTATAGCAACAGGCAGGCTTGGAATTTTCCATGGTATGAAGTCATATTTCTGCCAAAATGAATATGGTCAGATTGCACCAGTTTATTCTATTTCTGCAGGTTTAGATTATCCGGGTATTGGTCCAGAACATGCTTATTTATATGATACAGGCAGGGCAGAATATGTGCCTGTTACTGATGATGAGGCAGTAGATGCTTTTTACTTTCTTTCACAAGTGGAAGGTATTATTCCTGCAATAGAAAGCGCCCATGCAGTTGCATACGGTATTAAAAAAGCTAAAAGTCTTGATAAAAATGATATTATTGTAATTAACCTTTCAGGCAGGGGAGATAAAGACTGTGCTGCAATAGCAAGATATAAAGGAGAAGAGATTTATGAGTAATATAAAATCAGCATTTTATAATAAAAAAGCATTTATACCATTTGTTACATGTGGAGACCCTGATTTAAGTATTACTGAAAAAATAGTATATGAAATGGCAGATAATGGGGCAGATTTAATAGAGCTTGGTATCCCTTTTTCTGACCCTGTGGCAGAAGGTGTTACTATACAAAAAGCAAGCAAAAGAGCATTAGATAATGGCACAACTACTGATAAAATTTTTGAAATGGTTATGCGTATCAGAAAATATACTAATATTCCGCTTGTATTTATGACTTATGCAAATATTGTATTTTCTTACGGCAGTGAAAAATTTATATCAGCAGCTTCAGATTTAAATGTAGATGGTTTGATTCTTCCTGATGTACCTTATGAAGAAAGTGATGAATTTTCTGGTATTTGCAACAAATATAATATGGATTTGATTTCATTAATTGCTCCAACATCAAAGGAAAGAATAGCTAAAATTGCTAAACAGGCAAAAGGGTTTGTTTACTGTGTTTCTTCTCTTGGAGTAACTGGGGTAAGGCAGAAAATTACAACAGATTTAAAAAGTATAATTACAGAAATAAAAGCAAATACAAATATTCCAGCAGCTATTGGTTTTGGTATTTCTACACCTGAACAGGCAAAAAATATGGCAGAAATTGCAGATGGTTTGATAGTTGGCAGTGCTATTGTAAAATTGTGCGAAGAATATAAAGAAAATGCACCACAATACATTGGCAGATATGTAAAAGAAATGAAAAAAGCTATTATATAAGAACCTGCTTATATAAAGATTAAAAATATATAGTAATTTTTAAGTGTCATCTATTATCGCCTGTTTATATATAATAGTATTAATAATGTAATCAAGATGGAGAAAAGATATGGCGAAAGAACATCAGTTTTTATTTAATTTAAAGAAAAATGATTTAGCAATAGTAAGACATTATGCTGCAAATATGATTGATTACATATTTTTAAAAAAATATTCTTATTATAAAAATATTATACAATAAGTTATAAAAAGGAGAACATGAAAATGAATGTAAAAATCAGCAGGTTTAAAAAATGAAGCGGAGCGCGATAAAAGGCAGTTCAATATCAGAAATTTCAGGCAATTATCTAGGCAGTTTGTGTTAATAGGTATTAATTTTTCAGTTTTCTATACCCCTTGTGTTTCATCATACATAAGGGGTTTTCTTTTATATTATTATTTAGTTTTAATTGAATTATTTAAAATAAGCTAAAATATTGCGATATTATTAAAAATATTTTAGTTTTATAAAATTATAATATATTTATAAATAAGTATATTTATTATTTTATATATATTTTTATTGATTTTTAATATCAAAAAATTCTTGCATTATTTTTTATTATAGTATATGTATCTATTGATAATATATTTCAATAATATTTATTAGAGGATAGTTTGTATGGAAACATTTCATAAAAGAATTGAGTTAGTGAATCCAAAAGATAATATGTCAAGATATTTTGTGAATGAAAGTGATAATGTAATAGTTAATGCATTTGAGAAAAAAACAGCAGTTCATGCAGGGCTTATGGATAAATTTGCACCTGTTGAAAAAACTCAAAGTATTCTACAGGAAGTTTTAAAGCAGGATAGGAATAATAAAACTGCTGCATATATTCATGTACCATTCTGTGAAACTCACTGTTTATATTGTGGATTTTATAACCAGCCTTATAGAAAAGAGCAGAGCAGAATATTTACTGATACTTTAATTAAAGAAATCAATCTGTGGAAAGATACTAAAGCATTAAACAGCAGGCCTGTAAATGCTCTTTATTTTGGTGGAGGCACACCCACTGCTTTAGAAATAGATGATATTAAAAGAATATTTAACACAGTTCATGAAATTCTACCACTTGCAAATGACTGTGAAATAACTATGGAAGGCAGAATATCTAATATGACTAGAGAGAAAGTAGAAGCATACTTAGAAGGTGGTGTAAACAGGTTTTCTCTTGGAGTTCAAAGTTTTAATACAGAACTTAGACGCTCTATGGGTAGAAGAAGCGATAGAGATACTATTATAGATAGAATTAATATGATAAAAAGCTATAACCAGTCAGCCATAGTGCTTGATTTAATATACGGATTTCCTAATCAGACTATGGATATATGGGTAGATGATATTAAGACAGCACAAAGTTTAGAGTTAGATGGCTTTGACTGTTATCAGCTTAATGTATTTCCAAATACTCCGCTTGGTAAGCGTATTGCAGAAGGCACAATAAATCCTGCATTAGATGTGAAAACAAAAACAGAATTTTTCCTTAAAAGTATAGAGTTAATGGAGGAAGCATTATATAAAAGATTAAGTGTAAACCACTGGCAGAGAACTACAAGGGAAAGAAATATTTATAATCAGTTTGCAAGGGGATATGCCAGCTGTCTTTCGTTTGGAGCTGGAGCAGGTGGCAATATTAACGGTTACAGCTATATGATACTTCGCGACTATAAAGGCTATATAGAAGCAGTAAATCACGGCATAAAACCTATTATGGGTATAAGTATTCCAGATAAAGATTATGCTTTATATAAAGAAATAGCAGAATCTTTTGAAAACGGCTGGCTTGATTTAGCAAGACTTGAAAATAAATATAATTATCCTCTTACAGTTATGACAGAAGATATTTTAAATCAGTGGGAAAAAGCAGGGGTAATTGTGCAGCAGTCTGGCAAAATTATTCTTACAAAAGCAGGTCAGTTTTGGTTTGTAAACCTTTCTCAGCTTTTACAGGAATTTATAAAATTAACTATGATGTTTAATGAAAAAGATGTTTGTATGACTGTTACAGCAGGATAAAAGTATGAAAAAGATTATACTAACTTTTCTATTTATTACTTTTTACTCTATAAGCTACGGACAGGAGCATATAGAAACTACTGCTGTAAAAGTTAATGCCACCCGTATTGAAAAAGAGCTTTTAGAAGTTCCTGCATCTGTTTCTATTATTACAGAAGATGATATAAAACGGTCATCTGCTAGAACTGTTGGTGAACTTTTGCAGGATATTCCCGGTGTTCAGGTAATTAATTCCGGTGGACAGGGGCTTAAACGAATATCATTAAGAGGCGAAGGTGCTAATAGAACATTAATATTAATAGACGGCCAGCAGATTGTGGAAAATAAATCAATGGACGGAACAGCTTTAATGATAGATCCTAATTTAATAGAGCGAATAGAAGTAATTAGGGGGCCAGCATCTGTGCTTTATGGTTCAAATGCAATTGGTGGTATTATAAATATTATTACAAAAAAAGGCGGTAAAGAACCAGTAGAAGGTTCATTAAGTCTTGCATATAACGGCGCTTCTGCAGGGCACAGCGAATCTGGCTCAATTTATGGCAGTGTAAAAGGGTTTGATTACAGACTTAGTGCATCTTACAATGAACAGGGACAGCTTAGAACACCTATTGGCTTAGTTCCATATTCTTCATTTAAACAACAGAATTATAGTGCTTATCTTGCTTATAATTTTATGCAGAATTATAAAGTTGGTGCAAGTTATGATTACTTTAATTCAGATATATCCTCAGGAAGTCAGTCTCCGGGCTATGAAAACTTTTTTGTAAAAATGCCTGAATGGTCAAGACAGAAAGCTGCTCTTTTTTTTGAAGCAAAAAATATTGCATCTTTTATGCCAAAATTACGCATTGATTTTTTCTATCAGCAAAGCCATAAGGATATGCAAAACCATGTAGATATTAATCAAAATGTTGTTTGGATGCCTTCTATTATTGATAACTATGCAGATAATTATAATACACAATATGGAGTGCAGCTGCAAACTGACTGGCAGGTCTCAGACCATACATATATTATAGCAGGTTATGAGTTTAATTATAATATACTAGAAGCTGATACAAATGTAGATTCTACCCCATATGACCCGTCATGGACTCTTATGAGCTATTTTAAACATTCAAGAAATAAAGGATATGAATATTCCCATGCATTATATGCACAAGGGGAATCATATCTGCCACTTGATTTTACACTTCACTATGGTGTTCGCTGGACATATAACTATGCAAATATGCAGGTTGCAGATGGAACACAAGTTTATGATGATGGCACAGTAGAACAACTGACTCCTGCTGATTTAGGTGAAACAGGCTCATCTCAAGTTAATGCACCAGTATTTGCAGCAGGCATAACATGGACTGGGGTAGAAAATTTAAGTATTAGACTAAATTACTCACAAGGTTTTCGTTCTCCTACATTGCAGGAAAGATATATTTTATCAAGCATGGGTGGCGGCACAATTTATCCTAACCCTGATTTAAAGCCGGAAACAAGCAATAATGTAGAGTTTGGTATTAGATACAGCGATTATGGAGTATCAATAGATACTGTATATTTTGTTTCAATTGCAGATAATTATATTGCACAGGTGCCTTTAAATGCTGGTGTTAATGCTACAAGATATAGAAATGTATCAAATGCACTAAGCCATGGTGCAGAAATACAGATAGGATATTTATCACCAATAGGTATTAAGCCTTATATTAATACAACTATTATGCAAAGAAGATACTCTGATGGCGAGATAAATACATGGGATACAGGTGTTCCACTTGTTTCAGGCAGAGCTGGTGTTATATATCAGCATACTTTTAATGATTTTGTAGATTTTAAAATAGATGTATTCAGCAGATTTTCAAGCGAAGTAAAGGACAGTTTAGATACAGTTCATAAGGAATTTGCAAATGGACTTTATTATGACCCATGGGGAACATTAAATTTTGCTGTTGGTGTAGATTTTGGCACTGAAAGGCAGTTCAGCTTATCAGCAGAAGTATATAATCTTCTTAATGAGCTTTATAGAACATCTGTTGATATTTATGAACCGGGCATATACGGGGCAGTAAAATTTGCTGCTAAATTTTAATGAGGCTAAATATGTTTAAAAAACTAAAATATCACTGGACAATTGGAGAGCTTGTAACAATAGGTGTGTTTGCTGCAGCTGCGAAAGTTATAACTATGGTTGTGGCCCTTGCAGGCGGTGGAATGAACCCTGTTACTCTGCTTATTAAAAATTTAATATTTACTACATTTTTTATAGTTATGCTTTATAAGGTGAAAAAATCAGGCACTATGATACTTTTTACTTTTGTGTCTATGCTTATATCACTTTTGCTTATGGGGGCAGAAGCATCTACCGCCTTAGGTATGTTTTTAGCATCTTTTATAGGTGAATTTTTTATACTTATTTCAGGTGGAGCATCAAAAAAATATGCAGCAGTTATAGGTGTTGCAGCTTTTGATTTATCATACAGAGTGCTTTCATTATTTATTGCTTATTTAGTAATGAGAGAAACACCGGAAATTGTTTATATGGTAATCCCTATTATAGCTTTTGGCTATATTGGAGCAGTGATTGGACTTTTTGCAGGTGTAAAGGCAGTGAAGGAGTTAAGATATGCAGGAATCGTTCGCAGTTAATGATAATACTATATATGATGATAAAAGGTTAAAAGGTATGAGCGGAATAGATGTGAGAGCAAAGCTGATTATAACTTTTGGAACTTCTATTGCAGCTATTGCAATATCAAGTATATATGCTCAAATTGTATTACTTGCAGCATCGCTTATATATGCATTTTTTATGAGAAAACCAAAAGTTATGGCATTAACTTATTTATTTGTAGTTTTCATTATGGCAGTTGCACTGTTAAGTTTATTTATTATTAATATGTTTGTTAATTTTATGGAGGGCAGGTCATATTTTGCCTTAGCTGTGCCATTTATGCGAATGGTAACTATGATAAATGTTCTGCTTCCCCTTGCTTTTACTACAAATATACAAAGCATATTAACAGCTTTAAAAAGTTTTAATTTACCACTTTTTATATATATACCTGTTGCTGTAATGATAAGGTTTATTCCTGCATTTATAAGCGATATTAAGCAGATAATAGAATCTCTTGCTACAAGGGGAATTGATGTATCATTTATTTCATTTTTTAAAAGTCCATTACTTATGGGGCGTTATCTTTTTATGCCACTACTTTTCAGGTCATTAAGAGCTTCAGAAGAACTTGGTGTTGCTGCAGAGTTAAAAGGCATTGGGCTTTCTGATAAAGTCCGCCCTTATAAATCACTTAATTTTACAGCTTATGATATGTTTTTAGTTATTTGCTTTATATGTATTATAGTTTTGGCATTTATGGTGCAGATACATATTGAAGTGCCAGAGTCCCTTAGGAGCTTACACAGATGATAGAATTGATTAATGTTACATACACTTATCCGTATCAGGAAAAAAGTGCAGTGGAAAATATAAACTTAAAGATTAATGCTGGTGAAATAGTAGTATGCACTGGTTTAAGCGGCTGCGGTAAAACTACTCTTATAAGACTTATTAACGGGCTTTGTCCCCATTACTATAAAGGTAATCTGCAGGGACAGGTAAAAATATGCGGTGAAGATACAAAAGATAAAACTATAAGCAGTATTTCAAGGCTTACAGGCTCTCTTTTTCAAGACCCGGAACAGCAGTTTTTTGCATTAAATGTAGATGATGAACTTGCTTTTGCTCTTGAATGTAAAGGGGAAAGCCCTGAAAAAATAGAGGCAGATATTAATCAAACTGCAGCAGATTTTAAAATAAGTAGTATTTTATCATCTTCTGTTACAAGCCTTTCTGAAGGGCAGAAACAAAAAGTAGGGCTTGCAGGGATTATTCTGCAGAAAGTTAAAGTTATTATTCTTGATGAGCCTACTGCTAATTTAGATGTGGAATCAACTAATGAATTAGCAGAAAAACTAAATGAATTAAAACAGAAAGGGTATGCCGTATTAATTGTAGACCACAGGCTTTACTGGACTAAAAATATAGCAGATAGATATATTGTTATGTCTAAGGGTAAAATAATAAAAGAAGGCTCTTTTAATATACTTCAAAATGATGAGTTTAGAAAGGAATATGGACTTCGCAATATTGATATAAAAGATGAAAGAAACAGTTTAGAAAACTGTTCAAGCAGTGAAAACATATGCTTAAATATTGAAAATATGTCATTCAATTATAAAGGAAAGCAGAAAATTTTTAATAATGTATCCTTTACTATTCCCTATGGAGTTACTGCTGTATTAGGTCATAATGGAGCTGGTAAAACTACTCTTGCAAGGCTTATTACTGGGCTTAATAAAATCACTTCTGGCAAAATATTATTAAATGATAAATTAATGGATAAGAAAATATTACAGTCAAACGCTTCCCTTGTGCTGCAAAATGCTGATTTTCAGCTTTATATGCGTTCATGTTTTGAAGAAGTATATACAAGCATAGATATTGCACATAAAAAAATGAAAACAGATGAAAAAGTGAAAATGACAGAAGATATATTAAAGCAGTTTGGACTTATCCGTTTAAAAGACAGGCACCCACAGTCGCTTTCAGGTGGTGAAAAACAAAGGCTTGTAATAGCCTGTGCAGTTGCTAAAAAACCAGATGTTATTATTTTAGATGAGCCAACAAGCGGACTTGACGGCAAAAATATGCAGAAAGTAGCAGATATTTTAAATGATATGGCAGAAAAGGGAGCTGCTGTTATAGTTATAACTCATGATTTAGAATTAATTAATAAAGTATGCAGGTATGCTTTAAGACTGCCTGTGGAAAATAAAAATATTATAAAAAAAGCTGTATAAAATAACAGGAGATAAAAATGAATCACTTTGAAGAACATTCAAATAAACATCAGCATGGCCACTGCCATGGAAAACATGAAAACCATAATCATGAAGAAAAAAAATGCGAGTGCAGTTCTCACAGCGATAAGCACCAGCAGGTCCAAAGCCATGAAGAAGGCAAACAACATGGACACTGTCACGGTAAAGAGGAAAATAAGCATAATAATATGCAAAAGCCTGATATGGCAGGTATGCCTTTTAAATACCCTAAGGAAGAAGAAGTTATAGAAGAAAAGGTGTTAGGCTTTAATAAATTAAAAGAAGATTTACCATCACTTATGCAGGAAAAGAAACCATTTACTATCTCTACTTTTGCACAAATGTATGGTGTATCAGATTTAGAAGTATGCTATGCAATGCCTGAAAATATGCGGACTATTACTGACGGTAAAAATTTTGAAAGAATATGGAAAGAGCTTGCCACATGGGAAAAAGCTACTGTTATTATACAATACAAAGGTTCTGCTTTTGAAATATCTGCAAAAATTGCAGAAGGTGTTTTTGGTCATGGCTTTTATAATATTATGGGTGGCGGCTCTGCTTTTGAAGGCCATATTAAAGCAGATAATATTCATACAATAGTTTTTTCTACAATGCCTTTTATGACACTTGAAAGTCTTTCTGTTTTATTTTTTGATAAGACTGGTGGTTTAATTTTTTCTGTATATGCAGGCAGAGAAAACAGGCAGATAATAGAAAATATAAAAACTTCATTTTATAAGATGAAAGGTGAATATTCATATGAACCAGTGAGCAGAAAAAGTCTTGTTATTTACTCATCTTTAACAGGAAATACTAAAAAAGTTGCAGAAGCAGTGCAAAGCGTTATCCCAAACTGTGATATATTCCCTATTGATAATTTACCTGAAAATATAGATGAATATTATTTTATATCAGTAGGTTATTGGGTAGACAGAGGCCTGCCTGATGCAAAAAGTAAAAAATTAATAAGGTCATTAAAAAATATGAATATAGCTCTTTTTGGAACACTTGGCGCATATCCTGATTCCCCACATGCAAAAGGCTGTATAAGGGATAGTGAAAATATGCTTAAACTATCAGGAAAAAATAATAATGTGCTTGGCAGTTTCTTATGTCTTGGAAAAATTGACCCTAAATTAATGGACTATATGGGTAAATTTATGGGAGAAACTCACCCTTTAACACCGGAAAGAAAAGCAAGACTAATGGAAGCTCAAACTCACCCAGATAATAACGATTTAGAAAACGCAAAAGCAGTATTTAAAGGCTTTGCAGAAAGGCTTGGTTTATAAATATGGATATTATATCAATTTATCATCAAATTGGTAATGCTGGAGTTGCACTTATAATATGTGCAGCAATAGCCTTATATATTGGACTAAAAACTTTTATATATTTAACTATTGTATGGAGAGAGTTTAAAAAGAAATTTTTATGCTGTGAATTTAAAAATAAACAGGAAGTTACAGATGTTTGCAGCGAAACTAAAAACCCGTTAATAGCAATAATTAGTGATATTATAAATATTCATGCAGAACATTCTGAAGATATAAGAAGTGAGGTGGCATACCTTTTTCACAGAAATTTTGAACATGTTTCAAAATCACTTACATGGCTCAGGCTTATATCTGTTATATCGCCACTTTTAGGGCTATTAGGCACAGTTTTAGGTATGGTGGGAGTATTTCAGGTGATAGCATCTGAGGGTAACCCCGATTCTGCATCTTTGGCAGGTGGCATATGGGAAGCTTTACTTACTACTATCATGGGGCTTACAGTTGCCATTCCAGTGCTTGTATTATATTACTATTTAATGATTAAATTCAGGGCATTTCATATAGAAGCTATTGAACACAGTTATAGAGTTTTAGAAATATGTAAAAGGGAAAGCAAAAATCAGGTGTAGTATGAAATTTGATTTTGATGAAGATGTAAATATAGATTTAACACCATTAATTGATGTTATTTTTATGCTGTTAATATTTTTTATTTTGACTACAACATTTTCAAAACCAGTATTAGAAGTTCTTTTGCCTTCTTCTAAAATGGCAGAGGCTGGTGAGAAAGGAACAAAAGAAATATTAATAACAGTTACTAATGATGGAAAAATCTATTATGGTGAAAGTATTATTGACAGCCATAAATTAACAGAAATCTTGCAATCAAACCCTGATAAAGTGCTTAATTTATTTATAGATAAGTCTGCACCTTTTGAGTCTTTTGTTCATATTTTAGATGTAGCGAAAAAAGAGCGGGGTGGAAAATTTATCATAAGTACAGATGTAAAGGAAAGGTTATAGGGAGACATTTTTTGTATGCAGATATATTATACTGGTAGAAATTACTATTCACATAATTATTACGAACAGGATAAAGAATATAAAAAATGCAAATATATATCTATTTTTATTTTATTTGTAATAGTTACAGCAGTTTGGTTTATGCATTTAGTATTGAATATTAATTTCACTAATTTTGTATCTATACCAAAAGCTCAGTTTAGTCTGCCTTATGAGAAAATAGAGAATGCAGAAAAAAATATTAATAAGGAAAAGAGCAGGAAAATATTTGCAGATTATAGTGATTTTATAATTTTTCAAGATATTCCTGTTCAAAAAAAGGAGGAAGAAAAAAAGAAAGAAGAACCAGTAAAAAAAGTAGTGACAAAAAAAGCAGTAGTTAAAAAAGAAGTTATGCAGGAAAAGAAAGCTGTCAATATAAGCACTGTAAAAACAGATAACCCATCAGCTGTTATTGGAAGCAGCACAAGTAATGCAGTAAATGCTAAACAGGAAGCAGCTGCAAGGATAGTAAACCAAATGGAAAGATATAAAAAGTATCCTAAACAGGCAAGGCGTGTAGGTGCAGAAGGTATTTCCAAAGTTACTTTTTCTCTTGATACAAATGGGGTTGTAGCAGGTATAAGGCTTTCATTAACATCTGGTAATAAAATACTAGATAATGCTGCATTGAAAGCAGCAGAAAAAATTATTGGCTATAAAGCAGTAGTTGATAATTCTTATGGAAAACTTTTAGAAGTAACTGTCCCAGTGGACTTTTACTTAAACTAATAAGTAAATTTTTTTAAATTTATATTGAGAATATTATTCAATATCAAAAAAGGAGATGAAAAAATGAAGAAAAAATTATTACTTTTATTATCTATTTTTGTTTTATCACTTGCAGGCTGTGCAGAAGAAAGTAAAAATAATACTGGTAATACTGGTTCTGGTGGAGCTAGTACAGAACAGCTTGCTAAAGTAGATGAGGCATTTACTGCTGAATTTAAAAAATATGTAACAAATGATGACGGCACAGCTTATACTGGCACATTTTCTACTAATGCAGATACTAACATTAAAAGTATTCTGCAGAATATTACAGGCAGAGGAGGTATGCCTGCAACATCTGGTATTGGGGAAATATCAAATGAAAAAGTTTCTGCAGCTATCGCAAAAATTATTACAGGTAAAACTATAAGCGCTCCAGTGCTTTTATATTCTGCACTTGATAAACCAAGTAATGAGTTTATGGCTTCTGTTATGAAAGTCTTTATGACAACTGACGGTAAGACTTTAATTACTGAATTAAAAAGAATAAGCAGTAATCAGGCAGCAATTATATCATTAGCAGATTCTATTCAAACTCAGTTAGGTAATACTAATCCAAGTGAAAATGCAAGAGCTAATATGGTATATCTTACTTCATCATTAATATCTTACTTAAACAATAATGCAACAGCAGGTATTGCTGGTATTAAAGAAGAATATGTACTTCCAAATGATAAAGCTATGCTTAATGAAATAGCTCAAGCTTTTATGGCTCAAGGGGAATATACACGTAACTATGCAAACTGGGATAAGCCAACTACAGAATTTACAGTTATGCCTATACTTGCTAATGGCGGCTCTATGCCTGGCGCAATACAAACTATGATGGCTTTAATGCAGAAATTAACAGATATATTTGTTAAATACGGCTATGCAGAAAGCACTTCTACTGGCACTCAGGATGAAGAAGCATTACAAACATCTGGAAATGATGAAATGATTTTCCCAGCTATGATTTTAGCAGGGTTAGATGGTTATGTAAAAGATACTGCAACTCAAAAATCAAAAAACAGAGCATTAGAGTTTTATAGAGCATTAGTAAATGCAGGCGGCACAAAACTTACTACATTTAACCCTGTGACTGATGCTCAGTATGCAAATAGTTCAATAGTTCCAATAATTACAGAATTAAAAAATCATGGTGTAAATACTTATGATGAATTTAATCAGGATAGTGCAGCTTTTACAACAAATGTATTAAATATTTTCTTTAATGGCATATATCAAACAGAAGCAGGCGCAACACTTATAACAAATTATAATAATGAAGCACAAAATTTACCAAGTGCGGCAAATTAAGTTTACTTAAATATTAAAGCAGACTCTTTTAAAGGGTCTGCAAATATAATAAAAATTATACAATTTTTATCTGATTTATCATAATGTTAATGTATACAGTAATATTTCATAAGGTAATGTAATCTGAAAAATATTGACAACTATCCAGAGTTTAAATATATTTATAGTATTAAATATGGATGGTAGTTTATGAAAAAATTATTATTTTTAATTCCATTTATGCTTGTTTTTATATCAGCCTGTGGCGATATAGACCAATCTTTATCAAAAAAAACTCCTGAAGATAACAGTACAAATCAACCAATAAATCCAGATGATAACAATAATAATGGTGGTCAGACTAACCCTGGTGGTGACGGAGAAGGCGGCACAACAGTAGACCCAGAGCCAGGCGGTGACGGGGAAGGCGGCACAACAGTAGACCCAAATCCTGGTGGTGATGGCGATGGCAGTGGAACAACTGACCCAGAAAACCCAGCAGATAATTCAGGATACGATACAACATTTGATGCAATGACAGATGTTTTTGAGCCACAATTTTATTATGGCAGGTCATTATTAAATGAAGAAGAACAGAAAGCGTATGATATAATTATGGATACTTTAGTTAAGTTTAATATTACAGAAAACAATGCTAATGATAGAAGAATAGGTGTTCAATTAACAGCAAATAATGTAAAAGTATCTTTAGAACAGCTGAAAAAGGTTGCAACTACTATAGGAAATGATGAACAAAGGCTTACATATATTACTTCCTTTGTTCCTAAATGGAAGGCTGTAGGCAGCCCTTTTGGAGCAAGTCCTGCATATGAAAATGGCTATGTTAAAGAAGTATTTTTTGATGTTAGAAATGTGAAACCAGCACAGCCAGAAGCAATTTTACAGGATACAAAACTTGAGCATGAAGCTGAAATGCAAAGTGTAGAAGAAGGTGTTGTAAAAATTCTATTAAATTTAAAAGAAGATATGACAGATGCTCAAAAATTTAGAGTATTGCATGATGAATTTATAAAATCAGTATCTTATGGTCAGCAGAGTTATGGTGTAAGCGATATACGCGGCGGTTTTGGACCAGATAAAAAAGTATTATGTGAAGGTTATGCTCGTTCTCTTGCATATCTTTGCCAAAGAGCAGGGCTTGAAGTTATATATGTTGTAGGAACAGCAACTTATAATGGAACTGGCTCTAGCGGCACAACAGGATTTGACCATGCATGGATAAAAGTTAAAATAGACGGTCAGTGGTATAATGTAGACCCAACTAATAATGATGCTGTAGTTGCAGGCTCTGATAAAGTATTTTATAATAATTTTTTACAGACAGATAGTGAGTTTTTTGTGGACCATATTCAAGGACAGATGCGTGATGGAAAACCTGTGTCATATGATGAATTTCCACAATCTGCATTAGAATCATATCCATTAGATATGACAGAATATACTAAATAGGTGATATATGAAAAAAATTTTATTTACATGCTTACTTTTATTATTTGCATTTAATGTATATGCACAAACTGTACCATTAACTATTAATATTGAACATATAGGTTCAAATAAAGGCAATATATTAGTTGGTATATGTGCATCAGCTGAAGAGTTTGCTGAAAGAGAGCCATGTAAATATTCTTTTTCAATGCAGGCTGAAAAGGGGAGCATGACTAAACAGGTTAATATTGATAAAGGTAGATATGGTATTATAGTGTATCATGATGAAAATAGCAATAATAGGCTTGATATGGCTATGTTTGGAAAACCTAAAGAAAAATACGGCTTTTCAAATAATACATATGGAGCTTATGGCTCAAAACCACCTTTTGAAGAAGCATTAGTAAATGTTGACGGCAATACAAATGTTACAATAAAATTAAGAAAATAGATAAAATTAAAAATAATCATTAAAGGGAAAGTTTTTATAAATACTTTCCCTTTTTATTAGCTCTTTAAAAAAGTTAATAAAAAACAAGGCTGCAAGTTTATACTCACAGCCTTATTTATATTAAATTATAATTAAAATTATTCTATTACAGCAAGTTTATCGCCAATTGCAACTGTCTGGTTAGCTTCTACATATATATTTTGAACTATACCAGCTTTTGGTGCTTTTATTTGGTTTTCCATTTTCATAGCTACAAGAATAAGTAAAGGCTGTCCTTCTTCTACTTCCTGTCCTTCTTCTACCATAACTTGAGTAACTATACCCGGCATTTGTGCTGCAATAACCTGCCTGCCTTGTAAACCTTTTGATACTCTATCTCTTAAAACTTTTTTAAGCTCATCTAAAATATCAATTTTAAAGTAATCACCGTTTACAAGTACATCATAAGATTCTCTATCATTATGAATATCTATTTCGTATGATTTATTATCAATAATAATAGAGTATAAATTATGGCCTGTTCTTTGGAAATCTACTTCAATATCTTTTCCGTCTACGCTTAAAACAAAAGCACTGGCACCTACACATTTTATCTGAACAACAGATTCCTTGTCATATCCTTCTGGTATAGCATAATATTTTGTTGCCGCTATATTACTGCATTTCATATAAAATCCCCCTTGTTAGAACCTGTTGGCAATTTTCTGCATTTTGCCATAGTGTTTCCATAAAGATTCGCCTACTTCTGGAACAGTAGTTGCTTTTGCTGCTGCTTCCTGCTCTGAAATATACTGCATAAGGGCAGCTGCAACTATTGCAACAGTAGGGTCTAATTCTTTACGGCGTTTTAAGTCTTCTTTATCAAACTTAGTGTCGATAAATGTTGTATCATATACACCACTTAAGAAAGTTTGGTTTTTCATTACACGCTGATGGAACGGAATTGTAGTTTTAATACCTAATATTTTATATTCCAGCAGTGAGCGTTCCATATTTTGTATAGCTCTTTCTCTTGTTCTACCCCATGTAGTAAGTTTTGCTATCATTGGGTCATAGAAAAGTGGAACATTATATCCTTCATGTGCTGCATGGTCTACACGAACATTTCTGCCTGTAGGTGGCTCATGAACAGTAATCATACCAGGGGAAGGTATAAAGCCGTTTTCTGGGTCTTCTGCATAAATACGACATTCAATAGCATGTCCCTGCCTGATAATTTCATCTTGTTTATAAGGTAATACATCTCCGTTTGCAACAGATATCATATCACGAACTAAGTCAACACCTGTAATCATTTCTGTAACTGGGTGTTCCACCTGAAGCCTTGTATTCATTTCAAGGAAGTAAAAGTTTTGGTTTTTATCTACCATATATTCCAGTGTTCCAGCACTGTAATAGCCTATTTTTTTGCAGGCATTAACACTTACTTCCAGCATTTTCTGCCTTGTTTCTGGGCTGATATATGGAGATGGTGCTTCTTCTATAACTTTTTGGTGTCTTCTTTGAATAGAGCATTCCCTGTCGTATAAATGTATAACATTTCCATGTTTATCACCAATTACCTGCACTTCTACATGGTGAGGTTCTTCTACATATTTCTCAATATATACATCACCATTGCCGAAAGCTCTCTCTGCTTCTGAAACAGCCATATTAAACATATCTTCTAATTCTTCTCTTTTGTGAACAAGCCTCATACCTTTACCGCCGCCACCTGCAACTGCTTTAAGCATAACAGGAAAACCAACGCTGTCTGCTGTTTTATAAAGGTCATCAATATTTTTAATAGGGTCTTTTGTGCCCGGAACAATAGGTACACCAGCATCAGACATAATTTTTCTAGCACCAGTTTTTGAACCCATATCTATAATATGCTGTGCAGATGGTCCAATAAATATAACACCTGCTTTTTCACATTCTTTTACAAAGTCAGCATTTTCTGATAAAAAGCCATATCCGGGGTGAATTGCAGCACCTGTTTTTTTCGCAATTTCCAGTATTTTTTCTGGTTTTAAGTAAGATGTATCGTCTTCATTATCTGATATACAGTAGGCTTCATCAGCATATCTAACATGTGGAGCGCCTCTATCAACATGTGTGTATACTGCAACAGTTTCAAGACGGAGCATTTTTGCTGCACGGAATACCCTGATAGCTATTTCTCCACGGTTTGCAGCTAATACTTTTGTTATTTTCGCCATATTTCTCTCCTTAACCTAGAGTGGTATATTACCATGTTTACGAGGCAGGTTGCCTACACGCTTATTAGCAAGCATTTCAAATGCACGAATAAGTTTTGGTCTAGTAACTGCTGGCTCAATAATTTCATCTATATAGCCAAGCTCTGCTGCTCTATATGGGTTTGCGAAAGTATCTCTATATTCTTGAACAAGCTCTTTTTCTTTTGCTACAGGGTCGCTTGCTTCTGCAATATCTTTACGGGAAAGAATTTTAACTGCACCTTCTGGCCCCATAACTGCAATTTCAGCAGTAGGGTAGGCATAGTTGATATCACCTCTTAAATGTTTAGAGCTCATAACATCATAAGCACCGCCATAAGCTTTTCTTGTGATTAATGTAACTTTTGGCACTGTTGCTTCGCAGTATGCATATAAGAGTTTTGCACCATGGCGAATAATACCACCTTTTTCTTCGCTTACTCCCGGCATAAAACCCGGAACATCTACTAATGTCAATAATGGTATATTAAAAGCATCACAAAAACGAACAAATCTGCCTGCTTTAACTGATGCGTCAACATTTAAAGCGCCTGCTAAAACTTGTGGCTGGTTAGCAACTATACCAACAGTTTTACCATTTAATCTTGCATAGCCTATAATTATATTTTTTGCAAAATCTTCCTGCACTTCAAAGAAATGACCGTCATCAACAACTTTTTTGATTACTTCTTTCATATCATAAGGCAGGTTTGGATTATCTGGAACAATAGTTTCAAGACTTGGTTCCAGCCTGTTTGCGTCATCTATAGTTGCTTTAAATGGTGCTTCTTCCATATTGTTTTGTGGCAGGAATGACATTAATTCTCTAACTTTAACAATACAGTCTGTATCATTTTCTGTAGCAAAGTGAGCAACACCACTTGTAGCATTATGAACAGAACAGCCACCTAAATCTTCTTTTGTAACTTCTTCATTTGTAACTGTTTTAATTACATCTGGACCTGTTAAAAACATATAACTTGTATCTTTTACCATAAAGATAAAGTCAGTTAATGCAGGGGAATAAACAGCACCACCAGCACATGGCCCCATAATTGCACTGATTTGAGGAATAACTCCTGAAGAAAGCGTATTTCTAAGGAAAATATCAGCATAACCTGCTAAGGATTGAACACCTTCTTGTATGCGGGCACCACCTGAATCATTTAAACCAATAACAGGAGCCCCCATATTAACAGCCATATCCATTATTTTACATATTTTTTCTGATAAAGTTTTTGATAATGAACCACCAAAAACTGTAAAATCTTGAGCAAATACAAAAACAGTTCTGCCATTAATAAGACCTGTTCCAGTAACAACACCGTCACCTAAGTATTTTTGTTTTTCCATACCAAAATTTGTACAGCGGTGAGTTACAAACTTATCGAACTCCATAAATGTACCTTTATCGAGAAGAAGCTCAATTCTTTCTCTGGCAGTAAGTTTACCAGCCTGATGTTGTTTTTCAATTCTTTGAATACCGCCGCCAAGCTCTGCTTGAGAAGACAGTTCCCTGAGTTTTTCAATTTTTTCCTTCATAGGCTATGACTCCTTAATGAATTTAGTATATTATATATTCAACATCATAAAAAATAATATGTCAACTATAAATTAAGATAAAAAAAGTATTTTATGAAATTTGTTTAGATTAAAATTTTAAGGCTGTATATTATATAACATAATTATAAATAAGTAAATATAAATATTTTTTTCTGCTTTACCCCCATTTTTTTTTAAAAACACCTTATGTCACTCAGAGGCGAAGTGAAGAGTCTATATAGGTGCATGACGCACCGTCGCTTGCGAGAGCAACAAGGCGAGCGGTTTTTGCGAGGACACTAGTTTTCCCGAGCTATTGCTGAGGAATCAGAAAACAGTGGCTGGAAAAACTTCCGTAGCCCGAGTAGTTTTTTAAATACAGGGGGAGCGTCTTTTGCGACGCAAGGACTTTCCGACCGAATAGGAAGGAATCAAAAGTCCGTAGCTGGAAAGTATTTAAAAATAAAAGTTTAAATAGATTCTTCGCTATCGCTCTGAATGACAAGGTGGATATGGCTAAAAAAACATATGTCACTCAGAGGGAGCCTGCGACCGAAGAGTCTATAAATTTTACCAGCTTGTATTTTAAAGGTAGGCTCAGGGGAGCGTTTTTTGCGACGCAAGGACTTCCCGACGAATAGGCAGGAAAAAGAAGTCCGTAGCTGGACCGAGCCGTCGCTTGCGAGAGCATTTGACGGATTTATTCCGCAAATGCGTAGTTTTTCAAATTCACGGATGAATTTGAAAATAAAAGTTTAAATAGACTCTTCGCTTCGGTCTTCTAGCCTGTGCGATTTCTGATTCCTCAGCAATAGCTCGGGAAATCGGCAGTCCTCGCAAAAACCGCTCGTCTGAGTGACATAAGGTGTTTTAAAAAAAATGGGGGGGGGTGAAGGTTTTATAAAATATGTTTACCGTCTTTATATACAAGCACACCGTCAGCTTCTACTGTGCCACCGTTTTTCATATCTTTTATTAAATCCCAGTGCAGAGCAGAAATATTTTTACCACCTACTTCCTGATAACTAGCCCCTATTGCTAAATGCATTGATTTTCCTATTTTTTCATCAAAGAGTATATTTTTAGTAGGTATTTGAATATTGTCATTAAGACCGAAAGCGATTTCACCTGCAAATCGTGAACCTTCGTCCATATCAAGCATTTTATGTAAGAAATCCTGTCCTTTTTCAGCACGAGCTTCTACAACTTTTCCTTTTTCAAATCTTAGGAAAACATTTTTTGCTTCTACACCATTGTAAGTTGTTGGTATATCAAATAAAATAGTTCCTTCTGCACTGTTTTCTACTGGGCTTGTAAATACTTCGCCATCTGGCATATTTCTATAGCCGCAGCAGTTTTCCCATTTTCTTCCTTCCACCTGAAGTTTTAAATCAGTATCTTTTCCTTTAATATGAAGCCATTTTGTGCCATTCATTCTGTCTGCAATAGCCTGCTGTTCTGCTTCTACTTTTTTCCATGCAGCAATTGGGTCATCTTCATTTAATTTACATGCTTCATAAACAAAAGCAGTATACTCATCAAGTGACATTTCAGCATCTTGAGCCATAGACTGATTAGGGTATGGGCATAATGACCAGCGGAATTTTCCTTCTAATTCTCTTTTATTCATAATTTCTCTAACAGGCAGAGCAGTTTTTCTCATTAAAGCAATTTTGCTGTGGTCTGCATTTGTAAGAGATTTTGTATTAATTGTGGAATCAATATATATATAAGCAGTCATAATTTCAGCCTGTTTTATATCAAATTCAGGCAGATAGGTAAGCTGTTCCCTGCTTGCATATTTTGCCATATATTCTTGACTTTCTGGAATAAAAAGCCTTAAAAACGGGTATGCACCCAGCTTAATTATTTCTTTATACATTGCTTTTACAAGTGGCTCTGCTGATGTTTCTGCTTTTATCTGCACCACATCGCCTTTTTTTAAATTAAGAGAATGGTGAGTAATAAGTTTTGCTAATTTTTCTTCGTAAGATATATACTGCATAAAATCTCCTTGCTGTGTTTTAATTTTCTATTGAAAATATATAAATAATCATATATCTTATTTATACAGTTAAGTCTGTTATATAAAATTGTCAATGTTTTTATAAGAATTATACTTTCTTTTTTTTAATTTTTAAGAAGATTATTATAAAATGCGTATTATTTTTATCAATATTTTATGAGTGCAGTTATGAAAAAGTATTTGATGATTATTTGTATCTTTGTAGTATCTTTAGATTTATATGGTCAGGAAATTGATAATTTTGCAAGTATGCAGGTTATTACTCCAAAAGATTATTTTAATAAAGATAATATATCATATTATTTTGGATATGATGGTATTACGGCTTTAAAGGTAGATAATAGCTCATTAACAATTAAAGAGCTGGCAGCTTTTTCAAATCGTGGTTATGGTCATTTATCTCTCAGCAGATTTTTAACTGGAGCATCTGAGGCCTTATATTCAGATGATGGTTCATTAGTAATTTATAGAACAAACAGCGATTACAGTTGTTACAATAATACAGACAGTAACTGTTTATATTCGCCTGTATATATTAGAAAGATAAATAAAAAAAGTTTGACAGGTAATATTTCATTATATAGGATAGATAATTCTATTCCACTTGAAGAAAAGGATATTATTAATTTTCCAGTTGGTTCAGAGCTTTATTCTATTGTGGTAGAAGTTCCAGCCTATGATTTTGGAACATTTACTGATATGTATAGTCTTGTATGCACTAAAAATGAAGATAACTTATGCAGAGGAGTTATTAATGATGGAATACTTGATAAAACTGCATTGTTTGAATTATCAAGTATAAAAGAAAAGGATAAAGAGTTTTTATATTCTGATACAGGCGATGGTTTAATATATCAATTTGATTTGATAGATAATCAAGTTATACCATATAATAAAAAATGTGTGCAGTCAGTTGTTAACATTGATGATTTGCAGGGCTGTATAGAATCAGGTATGCCAAAAGGTAAAATCAAACAGCATAAACATATTTCTGGTATTATTTACTGGGAAATTGATTATAAAAATCCTGCAGTAGATAATGTATTTTTTTGGGTAAATAACAGGGGCGAACCATTTAAGGCTTATACTAACAACAGACTTATATATAATTTTAGTTTATTTAATAAAAAAGCAGCTGATGTGATAAGTGAATTATTTATCAGCGATAAGACTGAGTAGTGGAGGTATTATGAAGGAAAGATACAGGTCTCAGGAAACGAAAGAAAGGTTTAAAAAAGCATTTTTTGCTTTATATGCAGAAAGAAAAATTGAAACAATAACTATTAAAGAAGTGGCTGATTTAGCTGGTTTTAATCGCGGCACTTTTTATTTATATTATAAAAGCATATATGATTTATTACAGAAAACAGAGCAGGAACTTCTTGATGATTTTGCAAAGCGTATGGAGTTTCAAGTCAAGTTATATTTTGGTTTAATAGATGAGCCAGACGAAACAGCTTATGAAGAAATGGAGGCAAATTTTTTAGAGCAAAGCGAGTATGTGTGTATATTAAATGGAGAAAATGGTGACCCGCGTTTTAAATTCCGCATGAAAAATATTATTAAAGATGCTTATAGAAAACATATTAGTCATGATAATACTGTCAGGGTAAGCCAGTTTGAATATCTGCTTGAATATATTGTAGAAGCAAATATGTCTATTATTCAATACTGGCTTATGAACAGGGAAAAAGATTATCCACGAGTTACTTTAAAAGATGTTAGTGAGATTATGAATTTTGTAGACAAATATGGTTTCAAAAAGGCTTTTGAAACATTTAATAAAAAATAGTATTAATACTAGCAATATTTTTGGAATGTTAATAAGGGGTTTGATAAAACAAACCCCTTTTTTGTTATCTTAAGTTGTAAAAAGCTGCTTTTCCAAGATAGTCAGAAGAATCAAGTAAATCTTCTTCAATTCTTAAAAGCTGATTATATTTAGCTACTCTGTCAGTTCTTGATGGAGCACCTGTTTTAATCTGCCCGGCATTAGTCGCCACTGCTAAATCTGCAATAGTAGTATCTTCTGTTTCACCAGACCTGTGGGAGATAATAGCAGTATATCCTGCTCTTTTTGCAGTTTCTACTGCATCTAAAGTTTCAGTAATAGTTCCTATTTGGTTAACTTTAACAAGTATAGCATTGCCTACTTTTTGGTCAATACCTTGTACCAATCTGCGTGTGTTAGTAACAAATAAATCATCGCCTACAAGCTGCACTTTTTTGCCAAGAGCATCAGTTAACTTTTTCCAGCCGTTCCAGTCTTCTTCATCAAGTCCATCTTCTATTGATATAATAGGGTATTTGCTTGTAAGATATGTGTAATATTCTATCATTTCTTCGGCTGATTTTTTAGGTGAGCTTTCAGCATTTAAGTAATAAAACCCGTCCTTATAAAGTTCGCTTGAAGCAACATCAAGAGCAATCATAATATCATCGCCGGGTTTATATCCAGCAGTTTCAATAGCTTTTATAATTACTTCAAGAGCTTCTTCATTTGATTTAAGGTTAGGAGCAAAACCGCCTTCATCACCAACAGCAGTATTTAAGCCTTTATCATGGAGCACTTTTTTAAGAGCATGGAAAGTTTCAGCCCCCATTCTTAGTGCTTCTTTAAAAGAGCCAGCCCCTGCAGGCATAACCATAAATTCTTGAATATCTACATTATTATCAGCATGTTTTCCGCCGTTTAAAATATTCATCATAGGCACAGGTAAAGTGTGAGCGAATACGCCGCCTAAATAGCGGTATAATGGAAGCCCGCATGATTCTGCTGCAGCTTTTGCACAAGCCATAGAAACACCTAATATTGCATTTGCACCAAGTTTTGATTTATTATCAGTGCCGTCAAGCTGTAAAAGCACTTCATCAATAAGTTTTTGTTCGCATACATCTATTCCTTCTAATTCTTGACAGATTATTTCATTAACATTTTTAATTGCAGTCTGTACGCCTTTACCAAGATAGCGTGATTTATCGCCATCTCTAAGTTCTACTGCTTCAAATTTACCAGTAGAAGCACCAGATGGCACAGCAGCTCTACCTATAACACCACTGCCTGTTGTAACTTCTACTTCAACAGTTGGGTTGCCTCTGGAATCAATAATCTCTCTTGCAAAAACATCAATAATATCAGTCATTATGAACCTCCATTTATTAAATTATTGTATCATATTATTTTTTTAAATAAAGTTCAATATATTTTACTTAATTTTTGTGTTTTAAAAAAATAATTTTTTTGCTATATATATAAAAAATTAAAGAGGTAATAGTTTTGTATAAAATACCAAATTTAGTATATGCTAATGAAAAAGGCGAAATTTTTGACCATTCTGAGTTAAAAATGGCAGTTCGCAGCGGCCCTTATGATTTTATTCCTTATGAAACTGAGCTTATAAGACTTCCAGAATCATCAAGACTTTATTTTATGCCACATACTCACCCTGTAGCATATGATGAGAATAAGGCAAATATGGTAGAGTTTAAAGAGGGGTATGCAGTGAGTGTGTTTTTGTCTCCCGGTTTTTTAAGGCTTTATTTGCCTGCTTACAGGAAGACTAAGGATTATACTATGCCGCTTTTTGCATATACTGCTGTTGGTTACCTTGACGGCCATTTTGTAGTGCCTGCAATACAGGTAGATAATATATCTAAGTGGGACCCTAAAAATTATGATTTTTCATGTAATTTTGATAAACAGGTTGATGAATTTATAAAAAATTCTCCAGAAAACAGGCTGTACGGCCAGCTTAGAAAATGTGCTGCAGAATACCACTGCACTGCTGCAAAAAATGTTTTTTATCCAAGGTGGGAGTGTCCTATACCGACAAGCCCTGCATGTAACAGTGCATGTGTAGGCTGTATATCATTACAGGCATCAGAATGCTGTCCGTCGCCGCAGGATAGAATAACTTTTGCACCAACTGCAGAAGAAATAGCAGAGGTGGCACTTCGTCATGGGGAAAGAGCAAAAGACCCTCTTGTAAGTTTTGGTCAGGGCTGCGAAGGTGACCCATGTCTTGCAGCAGATAATATTGCAAAAGCAGTAAAAATTATTAAAAGAGAAAATCCAAATTTAACTGTTAACTTTAATTCTAACTGCTCTATTCCTGATAATGTGGCAAAGGTAATAGAAGCTGGAGTAGACAGCGTAAGAGTCAGCTTAAATTCTGTAATAGAAAGCACATATAATGCTTATTACCGTCCACGAACATATAAATTTCAAGATGTAGTAAAAAGTGTAGAATTAATTAAGCAGGCAGGTGTATTTTTGCAGCTTAATTTATTAACATTTCCGGGAGTAAATGACAGAGCGTCAGAAACATCGGCACTGCTTGATTTTGTGGAAAATTATAAAGTTGATTTAATACAGATGCGTAATTTAAACATTGATGTAGAACTTTTACTTTCACACTTACAGTTAAAGCCTGATGAAATACACGGCATAAAAAATATGATGAAACTTATCAAAAAAAGGCGTCCAGAAATACAGTTTGGTTATTTTAACAGAATGAAGAAAGATTTTCATACACCTTCAGGGTATCCTGATTTAAGGCCGCCTAAAAAGGGGAAAAGCTATATTTAACAGAAATATTCCTGCCTGCATATACGGCAATAAGAAAATAATTAATACTCGTGATGGCTCATATACTTTTTACAGTATGGAGTATAACGAATCATATAAAACAAAATCAGTAGGTGCATATACTGAAAGTCTGCATAAATTTGTAAACGGTACAAGTATAATAAAAAAAGCTGGAGAAAAAGATATAAGGCTTTTAGATATATGCTTTGGAGTAGGGCTTAATTTAGCTGTAACATTTGATGAGGCATTAAAAAATGGTATTACAAACAGGATACATGCAGTATCTGTTGAAAAAGATGCAACTCTTATAAATATAGTAAAAAATACTAATATTTTAATGCCTGCAAATGGTTATAAAGTAGTCCGCAGTCTTTTGGACAATCAAAGGGCAGATAATTTTTCAATGGAATTATATATTCAAGATGCAGTAGATTTTATTTATTCATTAAACCATAAGTTTGA
Source organism: uncultured Mucispirillum sp. (assembly GCA_944323205.1). GTDB lineage: Bacteria > Chrysiogenota > Deferribacteres > Deferribacterales > Mucispirillaceae > Mucispirillum. The sequence goes on from CALURO010000004.1 coordinate 30,862, forward strand.
TGTTATATATTTTGACCCTTTTTCTAAAAAGCATAATGGTGAAATGTGGAGCGATAATATGTTCTGCAAACTGTATTCACTTTTAGAAACAGGTGGAGTATTAACAACTTATGCTTCTGGTAAAAGTATAAAAGAAAGCCTTGTAAATGCAGGTTTTTTTATATCCAGTTTAGTATCATTAGGCACAAGATACCAGCCTGCAACAAAAGCTGTAAAATATTAGTTTTATAAACAGATATTCTAACTCACAACTTAATGATTAGATAATAATTTTAGAGGTACACCGTTTTTTTTATTAAAAAATGCTATAACTACTTGATAATATATGTAAAAATATAAATAATTGTAATAACTGTCATTCAGAATCTAATTAAACAATAATAAAAATTTCGGTCCAGCTACGGACTTTTCATTCTTTCCTATTCGTCGGAAAGTCCTTGCGTCGCAAAAGACGCTCCCCTCCCGCACTTACGCAAGCGAAAAGACATCCTGTCTTTTAAACAATAATAAAAAGTCCGTTCTAGACTTTTTATTTAGGTGGGCTTATGGAATAAATCCATTTAATATCCAGTCACTTTTTCTATTTCCTACGCTACTCGCTCGGGAAAACTAGTGTCCTCGCAAAAACCGCTCGCCTTACTAAAGAGCCACTTCCTGTGGCTTTGTCATTCAGAGCCTACTATAGTAGGCGAAGTGAACATGGCAGATTAAAATCAGCACAGTATATTGATGAGAACGGCGAAAAAAGATTTGCTAAAAATACAAATAAAGTAGGTGCATTTCATATTGTAGATGGTTCTGTATCTGATTTAAAATATGCTAAATCTGTTGTTATTGCTGAAGGGTATGCTACTGCTGCAAGTATTAATGAAGCACTAAACAATAAAGATGTGAAAGTTATAGCTGCTATGAGTGCTAATAATATTGAGCATACTGTAAAAGCAATTACTGAAAAATATCCAGATATGAATATAGTAATTGCTGCTGATAATGATTTAACTAATAAAGTAGGCAATATCGGTTTAAATGCAGCAAATGCCGTCCAAAATAAATATGAAAATGTTACTGTTGCAGTTCCTAAAATCAATGGTAAAGAAATCTCTGGTGATTTTAATGATATCATATCAAAAAATGGGCTTTCCAAAGATGAAGCATTAAAAAATATTCAGAAATCAATGCAGCCTGCTTTAAAGCTGGAACAGGAAAAAAGTAAGTCAATATCAGTAGAAAAAACTAATGATATAAAAAAAGAAAATAAAGAAAGAGTGTTAAGCAGGTAATGCTTAAATTTTAATCAAATAGTATATTTATTTGATACATAAAAAATATCTGCTGCATAACTTGTGGATAAGTTGTGTAGCAGTGTTTTTATGGTAAATTATATTGCATAATATTACTAAAAATGATATATTTGTATATACATTATAAGAAACAAATTTTTACTTTTGGAGGTATAATATGGATTATAAAAGAGGCACAAGAATTGTTATGGATGAAGACAAAATTAGAAGAGAGGGTAAATATGATTTAGATAAACTTTATCAAAATATAGATGAGCTGGCAGAATATGCAGGGCTTATTAAAAAAAATAAATATACCTATGTTTGTCAAGGTAATGAAAAAGATTTAGCTGCTCTTGCTATATTTAATTTTCATAAGTTAGTTGAAGAAGAATGGTTTACAAAAAATGTAAAAGAATGGATTTGGATAAATAAAAAAGAAGGTAATGAAGATTTGATTGAACATTTCAAAAAAGAAAACGAGGGTGTTTGGGTTTAAAAATGAATAATAAAGAAACCAAAAGAGCAATTAATTTTGATTTAGATACAAGAGAATTGCTGAAATATTTTAAAAATACTCATCAAGCCTATTCTGCAATAAAAGTATTTATGGAAGACAATGGATTTGAACACAGACAGTATTCTGGGTATGTTTCAAAAGAACCTATATCTGAGTTCTCTGCAATAAGTGTAACCGAGAAATTAAATCAGAAATTTAAATGGCTTAAAGATTGTATTCAAAAATATGATGTTACAGAAATTGGTGAAACATATGATTTAAAATATATTTTTGATGATGCGAAAAAGCAAGAAAAAGAAAAAAGCAAAAATAAAGGAATTGAAAGATAATTTTTATAATATTTTAAAATTTTCTCTTGCATCCCCCCCCTCTGAATACAGTTATATATCTTATTTCAAGTTATTTTATCATATATTTTTTTACATTTTTAAAGCCATATTATTATTTTTATTTAATGATAGTATTATGGTCAGGCTATATATTTTTTAATATTAAATTTAATGAATATTTAAAGCCATTTAGAGTTGTAATATTTGTTGTTTTATCAGTTTGGCTTATATATTACCCATTTTCTTATCATTCACGATGTTATTTTGTTTCATTAGACCCACAGTTTTACTATGGCAAGGAAAGTCTTACTACTATTTATAATCCAGAACGAATAAAAAAGCTTATACCTAAAATGTGCCAAGATAAAGCGTCATCTCAATGGTCTTTTGATAAAGGAAAAAGAATATTGTACTATATATATAAAGAGTTATGAAAAGAGTAAGAAAGATGATGACTTTCTTCCCTATGATGATAATTCATATTTTTTTGATACAGAATCAAAACAATATAAGGAGTTATCATCAGAGCTTCAAAAAATAGATATAGAAAAACAAGAATTTCTACATAACTGTGAAGCAAAATATTTCAATACTGATGACATACATTTTTGGGATATTGATAATTCAATATACATACCTGATAGACCCTTAGTAAAAGAATTCAGCCATAAATATGTTAATGGCAGAATATCTTATGAAGTATATAATTTTTATGAAAAAGATACAGGTATATTATTGTATAGTGGAAAAACTAGAATAAAATTTAGCAGTTTTATATATTATTTAAGATTAGCAGCAAAGTATATTCCATATCCAGATATAAGGATAATAGACGGTATTCCTTTAAGGAGTTACGATTAACATTAATATTTTATATAATAAACTATAAAAAAGGAGAAAATAAAAAAGAGTGTAACAATCAGCAGGTTAAAAAAAATATGCAGAATGTGCTAATGCATGCTATGCACTTTTTGATAAAGAAGAGTTTTTAAATTCGTATATAGATATGACAAAAAAAAGAAGATGATGATAATTCTATAACTTTACTATTTATTACAAAATTTGAAAAATTAGTTATAGAAAGTGATAGTAATAAATCAGTTTTCAGTAGAAAATGAGTGCGACCAGAAACTGTATTTATTAATGGAAAATATTGCTTCAGCAATACTTTAGGTAAAGGAATGGTGCCCAGAGACGGAATCGAACCATCGACACGAGGATTTTCAGTCCTCTGCTCTACCGACTGAGCTATCTGGGCATCACCTGTTCTTATCAGGTCTGAGAATATAACCATATATTTTATTTTTAGTCAAGCACTTTTTTTAAAAAAAATAATTTTTTTTATTATACTAAGCAAAAGCCTTATATAATAACACTTTTTATCATTTATCACAAAAGTATATCGGTTGTTTTATAATATCTGCATCACCCCCATTTTTTTATTAAAAAATACTGTAACTACTTGATAATATATGTAAAAATATAAATAATTGTAATAACTGTCATTCAGAGCGACAGCGAAGAATCTTATAATGTTCTAGTTAGTAAAACTTAAGACTCTTCGGCTCCGCCTCTGAGTGACATAAGGTGTTTAAAAAAAATGGTGGTGAAGCAGTTATAATATTGCTTTACAAAGATAGTGTAAAATAGTAAACTATGTTGTTTTAAATAAAATATTGGAGTTTAAGTATGCCTAAAAGGGAAGATATTAAAAAAGTACTAATTATTGGTTCAGGTCCTATTGTAATAGGTCAGGCCTGCGAGTTTGATTATTCTGGCACTCAGGCGTGTAAAGCATTAAAAGAATTAGGTTATGAAGTAGTGCTTGTAAACTCAAACCCTGCCACTATTATGACAGACCCAGATACTGCTGATATTACTTACATAGAGCCTTTAAATGTAAAAAGGCTTGAAGCAATTATTGAAAAAGAAAGACCAGATTCACTTCTTCCAAGCCTTGGCGGGCAGACAGGCTTAAACTTAACAATGGAGCTTTCTAAAGCAGGTATTTTAGCTAAATATAATGTGGAAGTTATAGGTATTAATCTGGAAGCAATAGAGCGTGGTGAAGACAGGATTATTTTTAAAGAAACTATGGAAAAAATAGGTGTTGATATGCCTAAAAGTATTCCTGCATACACTGTCCTAGAAGCAGAAAAAATTGCTAATGACTTAGGATATCCTGTGGTTGTCCGCCCAGCTTATACTCTTGGCGGCACAGGGGGCGGGTTAGTATATAACGCCACAGAATTAAAAAAAGTTGCATCTAATGGTATTGCAGCATCTATGATTAATCAGGTATTAATTGAAGAAAGTGTTGCAGGCTGGGAAGAACTGGAACTTGAAATTGTTAGAGACAGCAAGGGGCAGATAATTACTGTATGTTTTATTGAAAATATTGACCCTATGGGTGTTCATACTGGGGATAGTTTTTGTGCAGCGCCAATGCTTACAATAAGTGAAGAAGTACAAAACCGTCTGCAAAAACATGCATGGGATATTGCTAATAATGTAGGTGTTACTGGCGGAACAAATGTGCAGTTTGCTCATGACCCAAAAACAGGTAGAATTGTTATTATTGAAATAAACCCGCGAACTTCTCGTTCTTCTGCTCTTGCATCTAAAGCTACAGGGTTTCCTATTGCTTATATTTCTGCAAAACTTGCTGCAGGGCTTACTCTTGATGAAATACCACACTATAAATTTGGCACACTTGATAAATATAAACCTAATGGCGATTATGTAGTTATAAAATTTGCCCGCTGGGCATTTGAGAAATTTCCACAGGAAGAAGATGTACTTGGCACTCAAATGAAAGCAGTAGGGGAAGTAATGAGTATAGGCTCTACTTATAAAGAAGCGTTTTTAAAAGCTATCCGCTCTCTTGAAAATGGCAGGTTTGGTTTAGGCAATATAAAAGAGTATAAAGATAAAAGTTTAGATGAATTAAGAAACCTTTTATACCGTCCATCAAGCCAGCGTCAGTGGATAATGTATGAAGCTATGAAAAAAGGTATGACAATAGATGAGCTTTATGAGATTACAAAAATCAAGCGCTATTTCCTTGAAGAAATGCAGGAAATAATTGATATGGAAAATAAAATTTCATCTTATACTATTGTTTCTCTGCCTGATAATGTGTTATACAGAGCTAAAAAATACGGCTTTTCTGATAAATATATAGCAGACCTTTTAAAAACTAAAGAAAAAACAGTTAGAGAACGCCGTCACGATATGGGTATAAGGCCTGTATTTTTACCTATCGGTGTATCTGGTGTACCAAAAGATGAAAAAACTGGGTTTTCAAGTGCATGTTATTATTATTCTACATATAATAGAGAAGATGTATCAGTTGAGCCTGTATCAAATGATAAAAAGAAAGTTATGGTGCTGGGAAGCGGACCAAACAGAATAGGGCAGGGTATAGAGTTTGACTACTGTTCAGTTCATGCAGCATTTGCTATGAAAGAAGCAGGTTATGAAACAATAATTGTTAACTGCAACCCAGAAACAGTATCTACTGACTATGATACATCTGACAGGCTTTATTTTGAGCCTTTAACAGTGGAAGATGTTATAGAAATATATAACTATGAAAAGCCGGAGGGTGCTATTGTTCAGTTTGGCGGTCAGACTCCTTTAAATATTGCTAAACAGCTTGAATCAGCAGGTGTTAATATGCTTGGCACTAAACCAGAAGTGATTGCATCTGTTGAGGACAGGGAGCTTTTTGCAAGACTTATGGATAAATTAAATATTAAAATGCCTGAAGCTGATACTGTAACAGATATAACTCATGCTGAAAGTGTGGTTGCAAAAATAGGCTATCCTGTTATTATCAGACCTTCTTATGTATTAGGTGGCAGAGGTATGGCTATTATCCATAATGAAAGCGAGCTAAAAGAATATTTATCGCAGGATATAGAAGTAAGCAGCAGTAAACCGCTTCTTATAGACAGATTTTTAAATAATGCTCTTGAATGTGAGGCAGATGCACTTTGTGACGGTAAGGAAGCATTTGTACCTGCTGTTATGGAGCATATAGAGTTAGCAGGTGTTCACTCTGGTGATTCTGCATGTGTTATTCCACCAGTTCGCTTAACAGAAAAACAACAGGAAACAATAGAAAATTATATGAAAAAAATAGCTGTTGAACTAGGTGTTGTTGGTTTAATCAATGTACAGTTTGCTGTTGAAAATAATGTAATATATGTGCTTGAAGCAAACCCTAGAGCATCAAGAACTGTGCCTATTGTATCAAAAGTAACTGGTATCCCTATGGCTAAAATAGCTACATTATTAATGGCTGGCAGAAGTTTAGCATCTTTTAATCTGCAAAAGCCAGACTTTGATTTTTATGCAGTAAAACAGGCTGTTCTTCCATTTAATAAATTCCCAAATACAGACCCTGTTTTAGGGCCTGAAATGAAATCAACTGGTGAAGTGATGGGTATAGCAGATACTTTTGATTATGCTTACTATAAAGCAGAAGAATCAGCAGGGCTTTATATGCCTTTAAAAGGAACTGTTCTACTTTCCTGTGATAAAAAAGATGATAAACTTTTAGAAACTGCAAAAATATTAGATAAAGCAGGGTTTAAAATTGTAGCTACAAAAGGCACTTATGCATTTTTACAGGAAAATAATATTAAATCTGAATTTATTTTTAAAGAAAGTGAAGGAAGACCTAATATTACAGACTTAATCATAAATGGCGAGCTTAATTTAATTATTGATACTCCGGGAAGTAAATCATTAAAAAGTGATGGAGCATTAATTAGAAAAAGTGCTGTAAAATATGGTATTCCTTATGTAACAACAATAGATGCGGCTATTGCTGCTGCAAATGGCATAAAAGCAGCTCAAAATGCTGTAAGCAGATTAAGAAGCCTGCAGGAAATTAATAAAAAGTGAAAGTAATGAAAAAAATTCTATCCTATAAAACATTTTGGTTTGCAGTAGCATTAATATTATCTATATCAACAGATTTTCCAGCTATTGGACTTGTTATAGGTATTGCAATTGCATTAGTTTTTGGCAACCCTGTAAAAAGTGTTACTGGTAAAATTTCTAAGCAGTTATTGCAGACTTCTGTTATACTGCTTGGCTTTGGTATGCAGATAGGTGTTATTTTAAAAGTTGGTTTTGCTTCAATAGGTATTACTTTTACAAGTATTGCTGTTACAATGATTGCAGGGCTTTTATTAGGCAGATTTTTTCAAATTGAAAGAAATTTATCTATATTATTAACAAGCGGAACTGCAATATGCGGCGGCAGTGCTATTGCCGCAATGGCTCCAGCAATAAATGCAACTCAAGGTCAGACAGCAGTTGCTATGGCTGTTGTATTTTTATTAAATGCACTGGGGCTTATTATATTCCCGCCACTTGGACATCTTTTAGGTATGGACGAGGCATCTTTTGGTTTATGGGCTGCAATAGCTATTCATGATACATCAAGTGTTGTAGGTGCCGCTGCTCAGTATGGTGCAGTTGCTGCAGGTATTGCTATTACTGTTAAACTAACAAGAGCATTATGGATATTTCCACTGGCTTTTGCTGCATCTAAATTTAATAAATCAGAAACAAAGCCACCTTTTCAATGGTTTTTAGTTGGATTTTTAATGGCTGGGCTTATTACTTCACTTTTCCCTGCTGGTAATGAAATATGGCAGTCATTATCAACAGCAGGCAAACATTTAATGACTGGCACATTATTTTTAGTTGGTGCAGGTCTTACTATAGAAGAACTTAGAAAGGTAGGTGTTCGCTCACTGCTTGTATCAGTTATTTTGTGGGTTATTATAACTTTAGTTTCTTTTACAGCTATTTATATGGGTATATGGCATATATCCCCTAAAATATTAAATTAATTGAAGGTATATAATTTATTATGAATACATTAAATCCTTTATTATTAGCACTTATGGCTGGTCTTTTTACATGGGCTATGACTTCAGCTGGTGCTGCATTAGTTTTTTTGTTTAAAGAAATAAATAAAAAAATATTAAATATTATGCTTGGGTTTGCAGCTGGTGTTATGGTTGCTGCATCATTTTGGTCTCTTTTACTTCCTGCAACAGAGATTGCAAAACAGTCAGGTATTGCTGAATGGCTGCCTGTAACTGTTGGGTTTGCTGCAGGCGGGGCACTTCTTATGATTATGGATAAAGTGCTGCCCCATTTACACCCTAATTCAAAGGACGGCAGTCCTGAGGGTATGCCTTCTAATTTAAGAAAAAGTATATTATTAATTTTTGCCATTACTCTGCATAATATTCCAGAAGGCTTTGCTGTTGGTGTTGCTTTTGGAGCTATGGCAAATGAAGGTGTATCTTTAGCTGCTGCGGTAGTAGTTGCATTAGGCATAGGTATACAAAATCTGCCAGAAGGTGCAGCAGTTTCTATACCTTTAAGAAAAGAGGGTTTTTCTCGTAGAAAAAGTTTTATGATAGGGCAGTTCTCTGGTGCAGTTGAACCTGTTGCAGCTGTATTAGGTGCTTATTTTGCTATGAATATGACATATATGCTGCCATATATATTATCATTTGCAGCAGGTGCTATGATATATGTTGTTGTGGAAGAGCTTATACCAGAATCTCAGTCTGAAATACATTCTCATGGTGCTACAATAGGCTCTATGGCTGGCTTTTTACTAATGACATTTTTAGATACAGCATTAGGATAGTTTATTTTTTACCAGAAATAACAAGCCCTAAAATAATAAGTATTATACCAGCAAAAGAGTATAAAGTTAATTTTTCATTTAATATAATAACTGAAGATATAACAGTCATAACAGGTATAAAATAGATATAAATACTTGTTTTGACTGTTCCTAAAAGTCTTACTGCCTGCGACCATGTTACAAAACATAAAGCAGATGCACCAAACCCTAAAAACATAAGATTTAAAATATTTTTAGGCACTGTAAATGCTTTTATATCTATATTTATTCCAGTGTATAATAGATATGGTAAAGTAAAAAGCAGACCATAAAAAAATATCTTTCTTGTAGACTGTATAGGGTGAATATTTAAAAAGCTTATTTTCTTTACAAAAAGAGAATATATAGCCCATGAAACAGCTGCAAGTAGTGCCAATATATCTCCAAAAGGGTTTAGCTCCAGCACAATAGTGCCATTAAATATTATCATAGCTGCACCACATAATGCTAAAATCATACCAGCAAAAAACAGCGGTTTTAATTTTTCATCTTTTAAGAAAATATATGCTAATAATGCAGATATAAAAGGGGATATAGAAACTAAAAGCCCAACATTTGATACAAGAGTATAGGAAAGTGCAGTATTTTCAAGTATAAGATATAAAAATATACCAAAAAGACCTGCAAGGATAAAAAGTATCTCATTTTTAATATTATATACTGGGGCAAATTTAGGGTATATTATAAAAAGTGCAGCAAATCCAAGTAAAAACCTTATAAAAAGAATTTCAGCAGGGGTGAATGATGCAAGCAGTATTTTTGTAGATACAAAAGTTATCCCCCAAATAAATACAGTTCCAAAGGCAATTAAATGACCAGTTAGTTCTTTATGCATAATTAATATTGTCCTAAAATATGGTTAGCTTTAATTTTATAATTATTATAGAAATCAATATATTTTTCAAGTTTATAATTTTAAAATTTATTAAAATATATAAAATTTCATTATATAATTATTCATGTAGATTTATCTAATTTTTTCATAATTTTATTCATAAATTGAAAAAAATCTTGACATTCCCCCCCCCATGATATAATGGCGGAAAATAAAGGAAAAAAGGGGGTTTAAATGAAGAAAATTATTATCACATTTTTTACTATTTTTACATTATTTGGCTGTGCTAATGATGCATGTGATGAAAGTATACCTAAAAATACTAAACCTGTAAAAGTAGAAATAATAAGCAAGTTCACTGAAACAAATATTTCTAACTGGGTTTTTAAAGATAATAATAGTATAGTAAACTGTTCACCATCCTGGGGAATAACGAATAGTTATAATGAAGCAATGACATTATATGCAAAAAATATACTAAACAATAATGTTAGCAATGTTACTAATGGTTATATTCAAATATGTAATGGCAGAGTAAATAATCCAACTACATTTTATAATTTTTTAAAGATATATATTGTAGATGCAGATAATAAACAGGCACTCTACCAAGTTAATTTTGGCTTCCCTGAGTCATATGACTATATTATTGGTTATGAAAATCAATTAATAAATCAAGCACTTACATTTTTTAAAAATGATCCTACAGCTTCATTTGTTGGTAATTTTTATGTTGAACTAGAATAATAAAACTGTATCTTTATTTAATTTTTAAACTATTGCTACAATTATTGGATATCATATATGACAACTTTAGATTTTGAAGATATTCTTAATATATCATTTATAATTGATAAAAAAAATATACGCTATTTAACACATTATACTAATATTGCAAATATAGAAAATATTTTAAAATATGGCTTAATGCCTATAAGTTTACTGCACAAAAATAATATAAAATTTTATAAAAATGACCCTGATAGAGCAGATTATACTGATGCAATATGCCTTAATATAGAATTCCCAAATTATAAATTATTTTATAAAAACAGAGTCAATTCAAATACAGATTGGGCAGTTATAATTTTAAATGCAGAAAACATATTATGCAGCCTTGATGTTGCTTTTTGTAGAACAAATGCTGCAAATTATTATATGTCATCAATACCTATTGAACAACGTAAAACTTTATATTCATTTTTAGATATGTTTTATGATAATGAAGAACATAATTTACGTTCTGCCTTAGGAATTCCAGATAATTATCCAACAGACCCACAGGCTGAAATTTTAGTATTTGAAAAAATTGATATTTCAAATATTATTGAAATTCAATTAGATAAACAAATTTTAGTAGATAAATATAAAAAATTATTCCCTAATTTGAATTTTATTTTTTCAGATAATCTTCTTAAAGCGCGAAAAGATTATAAATATTGGAGTCCACATATAATATAAAAACTCTATATACAAATTTAAAAAAGAATATTATATTAACATAATAATACATAGAAGGTAAGATGATGGCAAATAGACCTGTTTTTATACTTAATAACTCAGCACCATATTTTAGGAAAATTGATATAGAGTTTGAATATGCATCAGGTTTTGCATTAGTGCAAAAACAAAAAAATATTAATAATTTACATAAAGATTTTTTAACTTTATATCCCAAGCATAAAATTCTCGAAGTTTCTACTAAATCTCCAGATATACTTGGAATACAGCTGAGTGCTTTTAATCTTGAATTAAGCATAAATTATCAAAAATATCCTGTTGAGATTTTATACCAAGCAAGCAAAGTATATAATTCAGATATTGACAATAATATAATTCTCAAAATGCAACCTAATGAAGCAAAAAATTTTTTAAAAGAAATAAATGATAAATATACTTTAAAAGAATTTATTTTTAATGGAATATCATTCCCATTAGAACCAAAGACATATTTTTATAACTGGTTATACATAAATGCATTAATGAGAAACAAAGAATTAATTCAAGAGATATTAGACTGTGGATATAATGCTTTCACTGACATAGAATATAATCCAAAAAAATCTATCAACTGTCAAGCTCAAGCTTTAGCAATAGGTATTTCACTTATTAAAAACAAACAAATATTTGATTTATATAATAATAATTTTATAGATCATATTGCTTTTTTAAATACTGTATATCAAGGTTTTACACATTATTCTTATTCAACAATAGACTTAACTGATTTATAATAATAGATAATTTAAATTATAAAAACTTAAATATTAAATATTTTAAAATAATTAATTAAATATGATATATATTTACATATTATCTTTTCATTGACAAATCATATCTTTCCCTTATATTACAAATAGGGAGAAGGTATTAAAGCTATTGATATTGCCAATTTTTTTATTGATTACAATGCACATTCTATAGATGATACTATTACAAATTTAAAACTCAATAAACTGCTGTATTTTGCACAAGGATACAGCCTTGCATTATATGATAAGCCCTTATTTAGTGAAAATATTGAAGCATGGCAGTATGGTCCTGTTGTGGCAAATGTATATCATAAATTTAAAATCAATAATAAAGAAAATATTGCTCATACTTATGGCAACTTTTCGCTTGATATATTTGACAGCAATACAATAGAACTATTGCTTGCAGTTATAAATGATTATGGTAAATATTCATCATCTAAATTAATAGAAATTACTCATGAAAAAGGCTCACCATGGGATATGGTATATAGTGAAAATGCAAATAATATTATTCCAAATAATACTATAAAAGAATATTTTAAAAACATATCTATTGCTCAGCCAAATCTAAAAAAGATAGACTATATAGGCAAGCGAGAAGATAATTCTAAACCTTTACTTTTACCTGCTGATTGGGATGATAAGGAAAAGTATAGTATTTATTTATAACCTGCTAATGATTAAATTTTATATTTAATTCCATCTATTAATAATGTATATGAAATAATTGATAAAAGCAGTATAATACTTTATAAATATAGCATATTGAATATAGATTTATCTCCATTTTTAAGAAATACTCCCATGTTATTTCATTTTCTTTGCGACTTAATTTCTTATGAACTGTTTTTTAGGAACGATTTGCCAGCTGATTGTTTGAGCGATAGCGAGTTGCAGTGGCAGTGGAGAAAAAACAGTGAATGTCTAAGGAATTGGAGCATAAGAAATGAAATAACTAACATAAGATTTATGAGATTTGCGGCGGTCTGATAGTGTAAACTTCATTTTGTAAATATATTTATGATTATACTTAATTATAACATTAAAATAAGAGTGATATTATAATCTTTAAATTGACTTAAATAATTTATTTAATATAATTACTTTATGATTTTAAGTGTTTCCCGCAGGACAGATATTCCTGCATTTTATGCTGAATGGTTTATGGAAAGGTTAAGGCAGAAGTATGTGCTTGTGCGTAACCCTTTTAATGCTCATAATATTTCCCGTATTCCTTTATCACCAGAAAATGTTGATGCTATTGTATTCTGGACTAAAAACTCTAAACCAATTCATAAATATTTAGATGAAATAGACGAACTTAAATATAAATATTATTTTCAATATACTATTACTCCCTATAAAAAAGATTTAGAAGAAGAAGTGCAGGATAAAAAAGAGATTGTAGAGACATTTAAAAAATTATCTGAAAAAACAGGCAGTGAAAAAGTAGTACTTCGGTATGACCCTGTAATATTAAGTGATAACTACACTATAGATTTTCATAAAAAAGCTTTTGCAAGGCTTTGTGATTTGCTGGCACCTTATACTAAAAAGATTGTATTCAGCTTTCTTGATGACTATAAAAAAATATCTAAAAATATAAAGCAGTTAAATATTAAGGAAATTTCAGCAGAAGAAATGTGTATAATGGCAGAATATTTTGCAGACACTGCCAAAAAATATAACCTTAAAATAGAAAGTTGTGCAGAGCAGATTGATTTAGAAAGATTTGGTATAAATCACGGCAAATGTATAGATAATGAATTAATAGAAAAAATTACAGGATATAAATTATCTGTTGGCAGAGATAATCAAAGAAATGCCTGCGGCTGTATAAAATGTATAGATATTGGAGAATATAATACCTGTATGCACAAATGCCTTTACTGTTATGCAAATATTAATAAAGAAGCAGCATTTAAAAATAATAAACTTCATGATAAAAATTCGCCGCTTTTAATAGGTTATGTAGATGAGATAAAAGATAAAATAACAGACAGAAACCAGAAAGATATAAAAAGTTTAAAAAAAGAAAAAGATATAAAAATCTTATATACTCAGAATAGCATTGAAAATTATTAAATAAAAATATATAATTATATTGATTTTTACATAAATATATTATATTTATAACTGGGATTTACGGGCAGTCGCTGGTAATTTATTACGAGAGGAAAGTCCGGACACTATATGAGCATAATGACTGATAACATCAGTTCGCAGTAATGCGGGGAAAGCGTTACAGAAAATAACCGCTGCATAAGCAGCAAGGGTGAAAAGGTGAGGGTAAGAGCCCACCGCTGCTTTTGGTAACAAAAGTATGGGAACAAGCCCCATTAAGTGCAAGGCAAATAGGCTGGAACGGGTTGCTCAGCCCATTTTTTCAGCGGGTAAGCTGCTTGAATTATTAAGCAATTAATAATCTAGAGAAATGACTGCCGCCTGTTTTACAGGTACAGAATCCGGCTTATAGTAAATCCCCTTTTCTTTTTTATATAAATCCATTACCCAGCATATCTGTAATATATTGATGTTCATAAGGGTTGCTTAATACAGAGCCATAAAGCCAGAAAGTGACACCGTCTGTTGCATATCCATTGCCTAATACATGGAGCATATGTTTTGTATCTAACTGTTTTGATTGATAATATGTATTTTTACCATCAGAAGAGTATCCATCACCTAAAAGCATAAAATATGAATTATCAGCATTTTCAAGTTTAATATTTCCACAGTAAATGTTGGTTTTATCCTGTAAATAATTATCACCTATCATATTTATTGAAGTTAAATCAATATCTATTATTTCTTTGCCTTTAAAATAAACTTTATATCTGTCAAAAGAAAATGCACTATTTTCTGGCAGTATATCAAAGCTGTTAATATGTGGTGTAAAGGAATTGGCTGTTAAGTATCCTTCCCAGTCTTCTTCTAAATAACAAATTGCATTGTCATCTTTAATATAGTTGTTAGAAAGTATAGTAATTTTTTCTGGGTTGATATTTTCAACAGGCAGTATTTTATAATATACTCTTTTATTATCAGTATAAATATCGCCTTCTATTTTATGAAAATTATCTAAATCTATATTTTTAATAACTTTACCTTTATAAATAATATTTGTGCCAGCCTGCCATGCTCTGTGTATTATAAATGGGTAAACTTTTGCTGGGTCAATATCTGGTATAATATTATCTTTAAAATAAGCATATTTATTATCAACAGCTGTTTTTGGTATATAATCTACTATTGTATCATAATCTGGGTGCAGTAAAACTGCAAAAGATGATACATCAGCCTGTTTTACAATTCTGTCTTTATAATATACATTACTTTTATCTTTTGCATAAAATGTGGCAATATTTCCATTTGAAGTATTTACATACACAAGCTCAAATGTTGCTGCATCAGCATGTTCAAGTAACATAGAGCTGTAATATATCTTATTTTTTATCCTTTTATACGAATTACCAAGCTCTATTATATCATCATCTGAAAGAGTATTTGATGTATCTGTAATAGAGCTGTCAAAAAGAGAAATTACTGACTGAAAATTACCCTGTTTAACAGCTTTGCCTTTAAAAAATAAACTTTTACCGTCAGAGCCGTAGCCAAAATCTAATGGTTTAAATGTAACAGGGTCTGCATCAACTTTATCCATATAATAGAAAACACTACTGCCGTCATTTATATAGCCGCTGAAATTATCGTTGTGAATATCTACTTTTGCACCATCTAAACCATCTATAATTGTTCCTTTAAAAAATACATTTGTATTATCTACTGCAAGATGGGAGTGAGCCTGTAACCCTAATGGATTAACCTGTTTTAGTAAAACTATACCATTTTTATCACAAAAATATGCATTAGTTTTATCTGCAATATAATATTCATTTAAAACTCTTGCTTCATTTGGATTAAGCATTTTAAGGGGAGTAGTAAGATAGTAAACTTTATCTTTATCTTTAAAAAAGTTTTTACCAATAGAAGTAATAGTTTCATTATCAATGTTCTCAATAATCTGACCATTTCTATATGTGCATATATTATCTGCTGCAAAATATTCTGCATCAGCAAAATTATTATCACCTGTAATACGAAAAACCATAGGGTTACTATTTTCAAGAAGTATACCTTTATAATATACATTTATATTATCAGTAGCATAACCATCGCCCTGCTTAAATACTCTAAAATTACAGCTTAATTTACAAATCGGCTCGCCATCATAATAAGCATAATA
Organism: uncultured Mucispirillum sp.; assembly: GCA_944323205.1. Lineage (GTDB taxonomy): Bacteria > Chrysiogenota > Deferribacteres > Deferribacterales > Mucispirillaceae > Mucispirillum. The sequence continues at coordinate 47,054 of CALURO010000004.1, forward strand.
TTTATCTTTCGCATATCCATAGTTTAGTACAAAAAAAGTGGAACTGTCAGCATTTTCTATTTCCATACTGCCATAAAATACTTTGCCATTATCAGTACCGTATCCAACACCAAGAGATATAAATGATGCAGGATTTGCATTAGGCACAATTTCACCTTTATCAGTTATTACATGACTGCCGTCAGTTTTATACTTTGCATCAGGAGTAATCACTGCTGGCTGCTCTGGAGATGAAAATAAAATAATGTCTTCTAAATCTGTTTCCAGTCTTTTTGTAATAAAATTATAGAATAATGTATATAAATTTTTCGGCAGATATTTTTGAAGAGCATCTTCTTTATGCAGCATATCATATACAAGGCTGTATTTATACGGAATTACTGCATTTTGGCTGTTTATTTTAATAATTTTTATATCATCTTTAGTTATTTCTATTGCATAACATATATTTGCAAATTCTTTGCTGCTTATAAGACATAAATCAGCTGTATCATTTTTTTTAAATGGTGCAATACTTAAAAGAAGTGCAGTATTATAAGTGGCAGTTTTAAAACCATTGTATCTGTTTACTTCAAAAGCAAAATCTAATGTGCTGCTTATATGATTATAATATAAAATTAGAGATTCTCTTTCAAATGAAAGAGTCATTTCAGAAAGTTCACCTGCAAAAAAATTAGCAATAGAACTATATGGTGCTTTTATTGAGCCGCCTAATAATATATTTACAAATTGGTCATCACTATCACAGTTAAAAATTTCTGCATGTGTTGTAAATTTTGCAGCGGAAGCAAGCCATGAGTTAAAGTCTGCTTCAGAAATATGAATTTTCGCAGTTATTATCCAGTTATTTTCCATAGCACACCATTTTTATCCTATTATATTTATATAAAATTATTATTATTATTTCAACTAATTTATGTATGCAATGTGTTTTTTTTGATATTTAAGCTAAAAAAATATTGAAAAGTGTTATAACATACAATTTAATTACTTTATAAAGAAATGAGGGTAAATATGAAAGGTTTAATAGCTTTATTATCAATAGCTATACTTGTTACAGCTTGTTCTCAAAATACTAACAAACAGGAATTTGTAAAAGCTGAAAGTGCAGCACCTGCACCTGCTGTTACACCTAAACAATCAGCTGCAGGTATGAAACTTACAAAACCAACAGAGTTACTTCCAGAGATTACTGAAAAATATTCAGGAATTAAAATTGAAGCAGTTAATAAAAACAACGGCAGTAAGATAGAAATTACTGCTCCATTTGGTCAAAAAACTGCTATTGGCGATACAGGGCTTGAAATAACTGTATCTTCTTATTTTACCGACTTTACTATGATAGACGGTGGTGTTAAAAATATTAGTATGGAAGAAAATAACCCAGCTGCAAAAGTTGTAATTTTTGAAAAGGGTAATCAAGTTTTTGACGCATGGCTTTTCCAAAAATTCCCAACTATGCACCCATTTGAACACCCAGTATGGAAAGTTGTGTTAGCTGGTGCAGTTAAAAAATAACCTAATTGTTAATCATATTATTGTAAAACCCCTGCACATCTATACTGCGGGGGTTTGTTTTTATTAATTGTAGATTTTATAAATTTACACTTTAATTCTTGACTAAATAAAATTTCAGATTTATCTTATTAAAGTATACATTGGCAATTATTTTGGGAGTTTTTTATGGTGTTGGAATTGTGTGAAGATAATGCTGGGCTTTTAAGCTCTGTTACAGTTTTATACCTAAATACTGATAAAGACGAATATAAAGAAGAAGAACTTACTAATATTTTATCTAAATATATAAAAAACCTTATTGTTACTAATAGCTTGCAAGAAGCTAAAGAAAAATCAGAAGGAAGGGATATTGATATTCTTATTACTGATTTTAATTTAGCAGATGAAGAAAGTATGAATTTTCCAATTTATATTCGCAGATGTAATCCATCATGCTCAATTATTATTTATACATCTAAAAATGACCCAGAACATATGCTTGAAGCAATTAATATGAAAGTTGATAAATATATTATCAAACCTTCCAGCTTTAAAGAGATTATAAAAGCTGTTATTAATTTAGCAGAGCATGCTTTTACTTTAAAAGCTCTTTATTCCATTGTTCCTGACAAAATTACTCATTTAGATACAGAAGCTTATGATACAGTAAGCCAGACAATAGATGACCTGCGTACAATAATAGCAAAAATGGCTGCTCAACACTGCCCAGAATCTATGTCTATTATTCATTCATTAAAAAGTATAATAGAAAGAATGAAAGCACTGCTTAAAAACAGCTATTAAGTTATTCTTGTATTTTCGGTGGATATTCCTTTGGCATATATAAGTTAAGCCATATATGGTCTTTATAATATGATGGATATATTTTTTCTAATGTATTATAAAAGTCTTTTGAATGGTTTGGCACTAATAGATGGGTAAGTTCATGGTATATAATACTATCAATTGTATTTAATGGTGATAGAATCAGCCTTTCATTTAGTTTAATAATACCAGCACCACAGCTTCCCCAGTAGCTTTTAAATATTCCTGTTTTAACTGCCTTTATATCCAGCTTTATTTTTTCAGCCAGCATACGAACTCTTGCAGGAAATATATATGATGACTGTTGATGATAAAATTTAAGCAGATTATCTTTATGTAAAAGGTTTCTTCCAGAATAAATAGTTAAATTATTTTCATCTATTTTGTAAGTATTATGTATTTCAGGCTTCAGTTTAAAGTCATATAATCTGCCTAAATAGAGTATTTTATTATGTGGTATTTCTATTTTTTTATAATAAAGGCAGTGATATGCAAGTTTATAAATAATATTTTCATTTTTTAAAAGGTATGCTTCTACTGTATTTGCATTAAATGACTGGGGAACATATAAAACTACTTCTTTATATACAGCTTTTTGAAAAATATATTTTTCTTTTTTAAATTTAAAATTTTTGTAACTGCCATATTTTATAGTAACAATTTCTTTTAAAATATTAATAGTTTCTTTTTCATATTCTGTAAAAGTATATATATCTGCCATTATTGTACTAAATATATAAAAGTTTCACTGTTATTTTATATACATAGATAATGCTTTTTCAAGTTCATTAATATTAAAATTTAATACAGGAAGTTTTTTAGAAGTATTATCTTTTAAATTAAGAGTAATATATGTATTATCTATATTAAAAGAATAAATATTCTTCCATTTTAATATACATGGATTTTCTCCGCGATACTGCAGCTCATCAACAGTAAATCTGTATATTATTTTATTACGCATTCCTACCATGAATATAGGCAGCACACATATAAAAAATACGAAAGGCAGGCCTAAAACAATATATTCTGGTCTTATAACTGTAAAAAATAATATTACAGCAATTAAGCTTATCAAAACTACAATACCTAAACTAAAGATTAATTTTTTATTTAAAACTGTAAAAATGATGTTGTTATTTTCTGTTTTCATATATTTCTCCCTTAAACATATTTAATATAATATTTTTTATTTATAAAAGCTATATTAATAATGAATTTTTACATAATTTATGCTATATGTTCTAAAATTGAGGTGGATATGTTTTTACCTGTAAGTATAGAAGAAGTAAAAAAACTAGGCTGGGACTACATAGATGTTATTATCGTAACAGGGGACGCCTATATTGACAGCCCTTTTTCTGGAACAGCGGTTATTGGAAAATATCTTTTAAAGCATGGGTTCCGCACTGCTGTTATAAGCCAGCCGAATGTAGAAAGTGATAAAGATATAACAATTTTTGGCGAACCACGGCTTTTCTGGGGTATTAATGCCGGCTGTGTAGATTCATTAGTGGCAAATTATACTGCCACAGGAAAACCTAGAAAAATGTGCGATTTTACTCCAAACGGTATTAATAATAAAAGACCTGATAGAGCTTCTATTATATATACCGGCCTTATTAGAAGATTTTATAAAAATACAAAACCTATTGTGCTTGGTGGAATAGAAGCAAGTTTAAGGCGTATTGCTCATTACGATTTTAAAACTGATAAGGTAAGAAGAAGTATATTATTTGATTCAAAAGCAGACTATATCATATATGGAATGGGTGAACTGCCTGTTTTAGAGTTTGCAAAAGCACTTAATAATAATGAAGATATTAAAAATATAAAAGGACTTTGCTATATATCAAAAGATATATGTGATAATGCAGTAATTCTTCCATCTTATGAAGAAGTGATACAGGATAAAAAATTATTTCATAAAATGTTTAAGTTATTTTCTGATAACAGTCAGGCACAGTCTGCAAAAATTTTAGTGCAGAAAACAGGTGACAGGTATCTTATACAAAATCCACCAGCATATTATAATGATGAAATATTAGATGAAATAAGTGATATAGAGTTTGAAAGGGCAGTGCACCCTAAAATAAACGGCAAAGTAAAGGCTCTTGAAACCATAAAAACATCTATTATAAGCCACAGGGGCTGTTTTGGAGGCTGTTCATTTTGTGCAATAGCTGTCCATCAAGGCAGGCAGGTTATTTCTAGAAGCATATCTTCCATTGAAAAAGAAGTGAAACACATAGTAAATATGAAAGGTTTTAATGGAATTATAAGCGATATAGGCGGACCAACTGGAAATATGTATATGATGAAATGCAAAAAAATGGAAAAATTTGGAGCATGTAACCATAAAAGCTGTCTTTATCCAGAAGTATGCAGTGGTATGAATACTGACCATAAACCACTGCTTAAGCTGCTTGAAAAAGTAAGCAGTATTAAAGGTATCAAAAAAGTATTTGCAACATCAGGTATAAGGGCAGACTTAGCAGTGCATGATAAAGATAATGGTAGAAAATATATTGAAGAAATAACAAAAAATCATGTTTCAGGTCAGCTTAAAATGGCACCAGAAAGTGCAGATAATAAAGTATTAAAAGCAATGAAAAAGCCTGATAACAAAAGTTTTTTAGAGTTTTGTAAAATATATAAAGAATACAGCAGGAAGTTTCATAAAAATCAGTTTATTTCATGTTATTTTATAGCTGCACACCCCGGCGAAAGTGAAAAAGAAGCGCTAAATACACATAACTTTATAGAAAAATATCTAGATTTTTCACCAGAACAGGTGCAGATATTTACTCCAACCCCATCTACCTGGGCAACATGTGCATACTATACTGGGCTTGATGAAGATGGTAATAATATTTATATAGAAAAACAGCTGAATAAAAAAGAAAAGTATAAAGAAATTATTATGGGTAAAAATAAAAGCCGTAAAAGTTATAAGAAAAAACAGCATTTATAGTATAAATATACTGTTTAAGAAACATAAAACATACACTTGTATAAAGATTTTACTACTGATTATTTAAATATTTTTGAAACTGTTTTGAAAGAGCAGCATTATCAGCATTTAAGCTTTCTGCAGGTATTATTATTTTATTACCCCTAAGTTTTGCAGTATTTTGCTGACATGTTTGAAGATGAGATGGCAGGCGTATATTTTTTAAATATTTTTTATAATCCTGTTCAATAGGCTTTAATGTGATAATCAGTCGTTTATTTGGAGTATTCCTAAGTGATACAGCCATAATCATATCTTTTGGTATAAACAGCTTTGCTCTAGCAAAAGTAGAGTATAAAAAGCCAAATTTATCAAATAATACTACTGGATATTTTCTTAAAACAAGATTTATTATTCCATATAATGCAGTTATGCTGCCTATAATAAAAAGAATAATAATATAAATAATTTGTCTGCTTGAAGCAATAAAAGATACACCAGCAGTCAGCAGAATAGAACCAAGAACAGCATAAGAAAATGCACGCAGAGTAGAAGGATAAATAGTTATATTTTCATTCTGCTTATTTAATTCCACTTAAAGTACCCCTTTTTCTAAATATTCCTCATGGAATTTATGAAGCAGGTCTAATATTTCTCTTCTATGAGCATTAAGAGTATCTGTTTGAACAATATATGGTGTGCCATAAAGTTTGATGTTATGGTGCATTACTTTATATATCAGCTTACTTGTTTGTGTTTCAAGTACACCTTCTGGATTATTTATCATAACAGCTATATAATGGTTCCGTTTATCTCTAATTTCATTAAACCCAGTAATATCTTCCCATAAAATCTGAACTGGTGCACCTACTAATGGTGTTATAAGTATAAATTTATTATTAATAGCAAGAATTAGTTTTTTAAAAAGAACCATTTTTAATGCAATTAATGCAGCACCTGCAAAGCCTGCAAGAAAAATATTTCCAACAATTTTATAGCCGCTTTTTAAAAAATATACACTTATAATTGCAAATATGAACGCAGTTAATACATAATAAAAAGATTTAATTTCATTTTTATATATTTCATATGAGCCGTCAGGCAAAGGCTTTAAATGAGATTTTATTTTGTTTTCACTTTCATTTCCGTTATTATTGCTGCTTATCATATTTATGCCTTTATATTATTTCAATATTTTCTATTTGTATTAAATATTTAGGAACATCTTGCATATATCCAACAGCACCTGTTGGAACAGTTGCTATTTTATCAACAATATCCATACCGTCAGTTACTTTACCAAAAACTGCATAACCATAGCCATTAACATCAGGTGAGCGAAAGTTTAAAAAGCTATTATCTACAAGGTTAATAAAAAACTGGCTTGTAGCAGAATCGGGCACTTGAGTTCTAGCCATAGCAATAGTACCTCTGTCATTTTTTAAACCATTATCACTTTCTATTTTAATAGGTGCCTTGGTTTCTTTTTGTTTAAGATTTTCATCAAATCCGCCACCCTGTATCATAAATCCATTTATAACCCTGTGAAAAATCAAGCCATTAAAAAAGTTATCTTTTACATAAGATATAAAATTTTCAACAGTAACAGGTGCTTTATCTGGATATAATTCAAGTTTTATTTCGCCTATATTTGTTTTCATCAGAATATTAATATTTTTATTATCCTGCTTTTTAGCTGATGTTTTTTTTGCAGCAGGCTTTTTAGCCCCAGTAGCTTTTTTAGCTGTTGATTTTTTATTATTAGTTTTTTTAGCAGTAAGTTTTTTATCTTTTTTATTATCTTCCATTATTTAATGACCCTTATACTTTTTATTATTACAGGCGTAAGTGGAACATCTTGATGAAATCCTTTGGTTCCTGTTTTAACTTTAGCTATACTATCAACAATATCCATACCTTTTGTAACTTTGCCAAATACTGCATATCCATAACCAGCAGTTGTTTTTGCTTTAAAATCAAGGAATGGATTATCAACTAAGTTAATAAAAAACTGGCTTGTAGCTGAATCAGGCACTTGAGTTCTTGCCATAGCAAGTGTTCCGCGCATATTTTTTAATCCATTATCACTTTCTATTTTGATAGGGTTTCTAGTTGCTTTTTCTTTCATATCAGAAGTCATTCCACCACCTTGTATCATAAAGCCTGGAATAACACGGTGAAATATTAAGCCATCATAAAATTTACTGTTTACATATTCTAAAAAGTTAGTAACAGTAATAGGTGCTTTATCAGCATACAATTCGGCTTCTATCTGCCCCATAGACGTATCAATCAAAACTTTTGTAGTATCAGTGTTTGTTTGAGCCTGTGCTGTAAAAACACCTGCTGTCATCATAATAGTAAATAAAATAAGTGTAATAATTTTTTTCATATTTTTTCTCCATATTAACCTTTACCAAGAGAACGGCATTTTTCGCAGACACCAAATAAATTCATATAATGGTTTGTCAGTTTAAATTTATATTTTGCTGCAATCTGTTCCTGCAGTTCTTCTAAGTCTGGGTCATTAAATTCAATATTTTTACCACAAACCACACATATTAAATGGTCATGGTGAGTTTTTCCCATAATAACTTCGTAATAGCTTTTACCATCACCAAATCGCACTTCACGAACAATTCCTGCTTCTATAAGCAGTTTTATAGTGCGGTAAATTGTTGCAAGCCCAATATTATTATCTATTTCTTTTGTAATAGAATAAAGCTTATCAATATCAATGTGAGAATCATATTTCATAAATTCATCAAATATAATCTGTCTTTGATTAGTAAGCCTAAGTTTTTGTGTAGCAAGAAATGTTTTAAAATATTCTCTATTTTTATCTAGTTCTTTATTCTGCATATATTACTCCAAACTGATTATATAAAATAAACTAAATTATAAATATTTGCAAAAGATTTTTTACTTTTTTACAAAAAATAAGTAGTAATGTAATAAAATATTTATATATGACAATATATTATAAAAAAGTTTTAAGTAATATAAAAAAAAGCTTGCAAAAAATTAAATTATTATATATAAATACAATCTCATATATAAGCGCCCATAGCTCAACTGGATAGAGCGTTTGACTACGGATCAAAAGGTTGTGGGTTCGATTCCTGCTGGGCGCGTTACTAAAAGCCTTGAATATTCAAGGCTTTTTTATTTTATCTAATTTTTGCAATCGTTTTTAGAATTTATCATGTAATATAATAAATCAAATATAAAATAATAAACAGTTTAAGTATTATTTATATTTATTCTTTGCTTTTTATAAATTTATTTTCAAAATTTATAAGTATTTCTTTTAGACTGTCATCTAAATATTCTAAAGCAGCATTTCTAATATTATCAGGAACACCATAATACGCTCCAGCAACAGAGCCTGTAATTGCTGCAATAGTATCGCTGTCACCACCAATAGATATGGCATTTCTAACTGCATCTTCAAAGTTGATTGATTCAAAAAATGCTTCAAAAGCCTGCGGAACAGAGTTCTGGCAGCTTATTTCATATTGATATGTTTCTCTTATTTCATCTAGTGTAAAATCTATCTGATAATAATTTTTGTTTATATAATCTTTAATATCTTTAATACTTTGTCCTGTGTATGCAAGATAAACTGCCACTGCAACCGATTCTGCACCTTTCATTCCTTCTGGGTGATTATGGCTTATTTTTGTAACTTCTTGGGACAAATATACAGCTTCTTCAATAGAGTTTGCAGCATATCCACAGCCGCTTACACGCATAGCTGAGCCGTTGCCATAACTGTTATAAGGTTTAGGGTCATCTGAAAATATCCATCTGCGAAAATGTTGACCAAAACCACAGTTTGGATATTCTTCACCTATTATTTGCATTGATTTTACTGCATTTTCACTTAGATTTTTATAATCAGGCATAGAGTCAAGAAGGGCTTGGCATACAGCTAATGACATAATAGAGTCATCAGTAAATCTGCATTTTTTATAAAATAAGTCAAACTCCTTTGATTTAATATTTTTAAATTCAAACCTTGAGCCTGCAATATCTCCAACAATTGCTCCAATCATGCAAACCTCCATATACAAATAATTTTTTCAATTAATTTTAGCAGTATAAAATTATTATTGTTTATATTTTAATTATAAGACAGTAACTGACGCATCAAATAAATTTAATAAAATTATAGGGCGTCATTCTTTGCCGCATATATGGTGTATATAATAAATAAATTAATTATATTTAAAAGGTGAAAAATGGCAAATATTATTTTAAATGTAGATGATGAATTAAAAAAAGAATGTGAATTGTTATTTAATAATCTGGGACTGGATATTAATGAAGCTGTAATCTTATTTTTAGAAACTACAGTAAAAAACAGCGATATTCCATTTCCCTATAAATTAAATGATAATAATTTATCAAAAATTTCTGATGCTGTAATAAAAAAATATATAGATGCATACAAGGAGCTTGCAAAATGAATTATATATCTATTGATTTTATTATAAAAGAGCATGCTAAATTAACAAAATTAACTGGTGGAAGTAATGGAATAAGAGATATTGGTATATTAGAAAGTGCTTTTAATGCACCTTTTATGACTTTTGATGATGAAGATTTATATGTTAGTAATATAGATAAAATTGCTAAACTTACTTATTCAATAATAAAAAATCATCCATTTATTGACGGCAATAAAAGAGCAGGTATGCACATAATGCTTATATTATTAAGCATAAATAATTATCCGCTGTGGTTTTCAGTAAATGACATTATTGTGTGTGGCACTGGACTTGCGGACGGTCGTATTTCATATAACAATTTAGTAGATATATTGAATAATAAGTGTATAAAATTTAATGATTAAGACCAATAATAATAGAAAAGTTCTAATAAGGTATATAACAAATATAAATAAGAGAAGATAGCTATTGACAAAAGCTGCTTGATTATAAATAATATACCAAGTTCAAGTAATGCTAAAGCTAAAAATTGAATTATATATTTATATAAGAGGGTTTAATGAAACATTTTCATATTATTCTTGTTTTAATCTTATTATTTGTAACAGGCTGTGCTTCAGCATCAAATAGTAAAACTGCAGATTTTGGTATATACAGAGAAGGTTACTCTATACAGGTTGGAGCATTTAAAAATCCTAATAATGCGGGCCGTTTTGTTGATTCTTTAATAGAACGGGGACTTGATGCATTTATGTTTAGGGATGGAGATATTTATAAGGTAAGGTTTGGCAGTTACAGAACAATAGAAGAAGCAAGAAACCGTGGTAAACAGCTGCAGGCTCAAGGAAGAATTGATGAATTTTTTGTTGTTATCCCTGAAAGTTATGCACTGCATAAATCACGCTCTGCTCCAACAAAAAAGCAAGGCTCTAATTATCTAAGAAATGAAATAGTTAAAACAGCATATAAGTATATAGGTACACCTTATGTATGGGGTGGCAATACTGCTTCAGGTGTAGACTGCAGCGGTCTTACAAGGGCAGTTTACAGGCTTAATGGGCTTTCTATCCCTAGAGTATCACGAGACCAGTTTAAAGCAGGCAGATTCGTATATAAAAAAGATTTGCAAAAAGGTGATTTAGTATTTTTTGCAACAGGCGGCGGTAAGAGAGTAAGCCATGTGGGCATATATGTAGGTGATGGTAAATTTATACATGCACCAAGAAAGGGAACTACTGTTAGGACAGACAAGTTAAATAATAAATATTGGAGTAAAGTATATATGGGTGGTAGAAGTTATATATAAAATTTAGATATAGTCATATATATAAATGAATATTTAGCTGATTTTAAAGCACAGTAGTTTTTATATTAGTCATCATATTTTTGGCCTAAAATATTCCCTTTATTATCTATATATATTTCCATCATATTACTAGTTTTTATTTCAAAACCATCCCATATTTTTTCTGCTTTAATAATAAATGTATCAGGATACATTTTTTTTACTATCTGAACAATGTATGAAGGTAAAATTTCTGTTGGAAAATTTTGGTAAGTTTTGATTTCCTTCCATTCAGCATTTTTATCAAACTCTATTTCTGTACCATTGTTTAGTCTTATTTCATATTCATTATAGTCTATTTCAGCATACATAATATTTGTATTGGGGAAATATTTTTGTACAAATGTTTTAACATTATCTGGAAGCTCATTTGGAGAGATAATGACTTCTTCTGACAAACAGAATGAAAATGAAGAAAAAATAAATAAAAAAATTAGTAAAAAGTGTTTCATATATATCCCCGTATTATACTAAATTTTTTATACCATATTTTTATTTAAATATAAAGAAAATTTTATGGTAAATTCTAAAAAGGTAAATTCTAAAAACGATTGCAACAATTTAAACAGTGGTTTTTAGAATTGCTATTAAGTTTAGTTGTGTAAAAGTGCAGTTGATTTTAATAAATATTAGTATGCTGATTTTATAAATAATGAAAGCCGCTGGATTTAAGCAACGGCTTTTTGACAGACAATGACAGCACTAAATTTATATTAAAATATTGATTATATATTTTATAAACTAGTCATCAAATTTTTGTCCCATAATTTGACCATTAGCTGTAATATAAATTTCCATCATATTGCTTGTTTTGATTTCAAAACCATTCCAAGTTTTTTCTGCTTTTATAATAAAAGCCTGTGGGTGAGCATTTTTGACTGCTTCAAGAACAGGGGCTGGAAGAACAGATGTTGGAAAGTTTTGGAATGCTTTTATTTCTTTCCAGTCTCCATTTACATAAAAATCAAGTTCTACACCTGTATTTAATTTAATTTCAAAACTGTCATAATCCTGTTCAGCATACATTATGCTTGCATCTGGAAAATTAGTCTGAATAAATTGTTTTACATTTGCAGGAAGTGCATCTGGTGCAATTACCATATCTGCAAATGCAAGGCTTGCGGTCATTAAAAATGCTGCTGTTAAAACTAAAATTCTTTTCATATTATCTCTCCTTTTTAGGTTTTAAACCTTAAAATATTTTCTTTATGTTTCGTTAGTCGTATGTTTTATAAAATAGTTACAAAAAAATTAAAATTTTTTAGCATAAATTTTTAATACATATAATTATATAAACATATAAATAATAACTATATAAAAAACGGAATATGATATAAAAAAAAAGCCTGCTTCCAATACTGGAAACAGGCGGATAGGTTATATAATAAAGGGATAAGGATTAGTCAATTTCTCTTTTTAAAATATTACCATTCATATCAATTTTAAGTTCAAGGTTATTATTTAATTTTACATCAACATATCCAAAATCTTTATCTATTTTAATAATTTGACCGCCCTGACTTTTAGCTGCTTTTTCAACTGCCGCAGGAAGAAGTCCATCAGGAAGAGCTGCATAGGCTTCTATTTCATCCCATTCTCCGTTTAAGTTAAATTTAATTTTAGCACCATTATTAAGCACTGCTTCGAAACTATCTCTATCCCTTTGTGCTGCTGCTATTGTTGCACCTTTAAAAGTATCGGCAATAAACTTCTGAGAGTTTTGTGGCAGTTGATTTGCTTGAATAATCATGTCATCTGCAAATGCTGATACTGCAAATAATGCAATGATTGTTGTTAAGATTAATTTTTTCATAAGGTTACTCCTTTTTTAAATTTATTATTTACTCCTTAATATTTTATTATGTCGCAGCAAAAAAATAAAAGTTACAAAAAGTAATAAAAAAATTTTATAGGTGTAACTTATTAATATGCAATATGATTTTATAAATTATATATTTTATAATTTGTTTTTGTATCATATTTTTATAAAATAATATAAGTATTTATATGTAAGGTGAGTTATATGGTGTTATGTAATGATTTTTTCCAAAGAGATGTTGTTATGCTGGCCAGATTATTAATAGGTAAAGTTTTAGTTAGAAAAATTAATAACTTTATATTGAAAGTAAGGATTATAGAAACAGAAGCATATTCTAAATCAGAGCCTGCAAGCCATTCAAGTCTTGGTTATTCATTTTCTCGTGCTGCAATGTTTATGAAAGCAGGCACTATATATATGTATCACAGTAGAGCAGGGGCATCATTTAATATAAGTGCATTAGGTGAAGGTGATGCTGTACTTGTAAAATCTGGAATATGTTTCCTTGATAATGACAGTGATACTCTTGCTTTTATACAGCAGATTAATAAAAAAAATGGAAAATTAAGAGATATTCATTATCTAGCTTCAGGTCAGACTTTATTATGTAAAAGTTTAATGATAAATAGAGCAGAATGGGATAAAAAACAGTTTAATGATGAATTATATATTGAAGATACAGGCTATATACCTGAAAATATAGTTATTTCATCGCGTCTTGGTATATCAAAAAGCAGAGATTATCTATTACTGCCATATAGATATATAGACAAAGCATTTATAAAATATGCTACAAAAGGCAGATGCAAATTTTATTAAAAAATTTTATTGATTTTATGTCAAAAAAGTATTAATACATATAGGCAAAATTTAGATAACATCAGAAGGTATATATGGGCTTTTTAGATTCTATTCAAAGTATTATATCAGTGTACTTATTAATTGCAGTGGGTTATCTTCTTACAAAAAAAGATATTTTATCTACAGAATTTGGTTCACGAATAGCATGGCTTGTAGTAAATCTTACATTTCCAGCTTATATTTTATCAGCACTTCCTTATCAGTTTACAAAAGCACAGTTTATGGAATCAGCTGGTGGTATTTTAGTTGCATTAATAGCAACGGCTGTCCTTTACCCTATAGGATATGTTATAGGTAAGCTTTTTAAAGTGAAAAAGGAAAATATGGGTGTATTTTTAGCCCTGTTTGTATATTCTAATGTGGTATTTATTGGTCTTCCAGTAAATCAGGCATTATTTGGTGACAGTTCTGTTGCTTATGTCCTTGAATATTATATTGCAAATACAATACTTTTCTGGACACTTGGTGTTTATTCTCTGCAAAAAGCATCAGGCAGCGGTAAAGGCGGCATTAATTTAAAAGCACTATTAACTCCATCGCTGACAGCAACAGTTGTAGCAATAATATTTGTGCTTATAGGCTTTAAACTTCCAGAAATGCTTCAAAAACCAGCAAGTATGCTTGGCAGTATGACTTCACCACTTGCCACACTTTTTATAGGTATGGTGTTTGCTGAGATGAAGTTATCAGATTTTAAAATTACAAAGGATTTCTGGGCTGTAATGATAGGAAGATTTATTGTATCTCCAGTTGCTGTTCTATTGATTATGATGTTTTTTACATCATTTAATTCAGACAGGCAGGAAGTATATATATTACAAGCGGCAATGCCTGCAATGAATCAGGTAACAATATTAAGTAAATATTATGGCTGTGATTATAAATATTCTACAATACTGACTGTATGGTCATTTGTGATAAGTATGATTGCACTGCCTTTATATGTAACATCATTTCACTATTTATTTTAATAAAACATATTAATAATGGCAGAATATTCTGGATATTTTATAAGCATTTCGCTTTTATTATAAAGAATAAAGTCGTTATAAGAAAATTCTGGGTGCAGACTGCACCCAGTTAATACATATTCTCCATCAGTAATTTTTGCTGCAAAAATACTGCCACTTTCAATAACTGCACTGTAAGATGCATCATTATATATAAGGCTGTCACCTAGTTTATGACAGATTAGTATGCCGTTTTTTTTAATTTCATATATTTCTAAAAGGCCACCTTTATAATAATGCCATATTTCATCAGATAATATTGAATGCCATGCAGAATACTGACCTTTTTTTAAAAGATAGTATATTGCACTTCCTGCCCTGCATTTAATATTACTATCTTTTGTAATATATTTATTTGACTGGTAATATCTTCTAAAATATCCGCCTTCTGTATGTGGTGTTAGGCTTAATTTTTCAATTAAAATATCAGCAGTGTCTAATTCTTTCTGCATAGATTTCTTCCATTATTTGATACAGAATGTTCCATTTGAAAGCATGCTGGAAGAGTGTTAAATAATGTATCATCCAGCACTATATCATTTTTATGAGAAGAGATAATATCTGCAGTATTATATTCTTCATTTAATTTATCAGATACCCATACTATCATAACAGATGTATCATCTTTACCTTCAGATAATCCATTACTATATTTTTCACCTTCTAAGCCCCGCAGTATAATAAATGCTTTTTTATCTTTTAAAAGTTCAATCGTTTCATGAAGATAAGCATCAATATAATCAATATATTGGTTGTATTCATCATCATTTGTATTATTATTAATAAAGTCTTTATATCTCATATTTATAAATGGGGCAGAGCCTTCAGCATTAACAACAAATAATCCGCCACTGTTTTTTGCTGCAAATTCTTTAATATAAGCAAGTGAAGTAAAAAGGTTAGGGCTGTTATTTGTATATTTTTCTATCATATTTTTAGTGTCATTTTTTACAATATTATATGCAAGAGCATCTTTTGAAAGTAGAGAATTATAAACAGCAAAGTATTTAACATTATAACCTGCATTTTTAAATAAACTTATAAAAGATTTACTTTTGTTAATATCATTAATATTTTCAGCAGCAGCCCCTGTTAACACCGCACTTCTTGTGCTGTAATTATTAGTATAATCAGTTGTAACATTATCAAGTATTATGATACTGTTGCTTGTTAAATGCATATGCTGGCTGGTTTGTTTAAATGGTGTATTAGAAAGTTTATCTATTAAAATAACTACACCAGTAATATTATCATCTGTTTTAACAGCATTTATTTTATCCTGCCTTTTATTAGCCGAAAATTTATAAGAAAGGTATGATAATGTATAATTTTTAACACCTTTAAAAAATGCATAAGGCTGCAGAGTAAACTGGTTAAAATTATTATAAAGGTTAGTATAACATATTATAGAAACAAGAAATATTACAGCAAATACCTGCCCCCTGCGGATAACAGATTTATCCCGTGCAAAGAAGAATCTTATAAAACCAAGTGCAAGGCCAAGTAAAAACATTAGTGTAATAAAAATAGTATATGTTGTATTCTCTGATATAGAAGATTTTATAGTATTATGAAGCAGAAATTTTGTTGCAGAATATTCTGTTGTATCAAGATGAAATTTATCTGCATATACTGCACCTACAGAGCCTATATAGAATAAGACAGGGTTTATTATAATAAAAACCCATTTAGAAAGCATTAATATAAAGAAAAGTACAAGATTAAAAAAAGCTGCCAGTGTAATTACAAGGGCAGTGTTATACTGGTCTAAGTTTAAAAGCTGTATTCTTGGTTCATCAAATATTAATGTATATAAAAAAGTATTTAGAAGTAACAAAACATAATATGAAAAAGCTCTTTTACTCCATGGTATTTTTAAAAACTGTTTGTTTATATTAATTTTAGCCATGATGTATCCTTATTATATTGTATTAAAGAAATATACTATATCATTTTTCCTGATTAATTTAAAGTATAAACTTTATATCTGATTGAAAAATTTCTTACCTTAAAATTTTATTTAAAAAGCTAAAAAAATCATAAAAATTAATTTTTATTACTATGTTGTATAATAATAAATTATATAGTATAAATTATCATTTAAAATACATTTAGTTAAGCAGTTATATATGTTTTATTCTTCTGATATATTTTTATAAATTATTTATATATATAGAATAAATAAAATTATAACATAATTATAAATTTAATAAAAATTTTCTTGCAATATAATATTTAATATGATATAAATAAAATATGAGTTCAAATAATTTAAAGGATTCAAATAATTTGATGAAGGAGTGAATTATGGCTGAATTTCGTATGGAACATGACTTTTTGGGAGATAAAGAAGTGCCTGTTAATGCTTATTATGGTGTACAGACATTAAGAGCTATTGAAAACTTCCCTATTACTGGTTATAGAATACATCCTGCATTAATAAAATGTATGGCTATTGTTAAAAAAGCTGCTGCACTTGCTAATGCTAAAATAGGCGAACTTGAAAAAGATAAAGCAGAAGCTATTGTAAAGGCTGCAGATGATGTTATTGCAGGTAAATTAAATGATTGGTTTTTAGTTGACCCTATCCAAGGTGGTGCGGGGACATCTATAAATATGAATACAAATGAAGTTATTGCTAACCGTGCTTTAGAGATTATGGGAGAAAGTAAAGGTAACTATAAAGTTATTTCTCCAAACTCTCATGTTAATATGGCACAAAGCACAAATGATGCTTTTCCTACTGCTGCACATTTAACTATTGCTATGCTGCTTGATGAATTAATAGTAGTTATGAAAGAAATGCAGGATATGATGCTTAAAAAAGCAAAAGAATTTGACGGCATAATTAAAATGGGCAGAACCCACCTTCAAGATGCAGTACCTATAAGATTAGGTCAGGAATTTAAAGCCCATGCAGCTGTTGTTGGCAGAGATATTAAACGCTTAACTAATACTAAAGAACATATGCTTACTGTAAATATGGGTGCTACAGCTGTTGGTACAGGTCTTAATGCAGAACCTGAATATATTAAAGAAGTTATTAAACAGCTGGGTGAAATATCTGGTCTTCCTGTTAAAGGTGCAGAAGATTTAGTTGATGGCACTCAAAACTGTGATTCATACCTTGAAGTAAGTGCTTTATTGAAAGTATGTATGACAAGTATGTCTAAAATATGTAATGATTTACGGTTAATGGCATCAGGTCCAAGATGTGGTTTATTAGAATTGAATTTGCCGCCTCGTCAGCCTGGCAGTTCTATTATGCCTGGTAAAGTTAATCCGGTAATGGCAGAAGTTATTAACCAGATAGCATTTCAGGTTATTGGTAATGATATTACAGTTACAATGGGTGTTGAAGCTGGTCAGTTTGAGTTAAATGTTATGGAGCCGGTATTTGTATTTAATGTTATTCAGTCATTAACCATTATGGCAAATGGTTTTAGAGTATTTACTAAATATCTGCTTAAAGATTTAACTGCTAACCCTGATAGAATGAAAGCCTATGTAGAAAACTCTGTTGGTATTGTTACAGCTATTAATCCGCATGTAGGCTATGAAACTGCAGCACGTCTTGCTAGAGAGGCTTATGTAACAGGTAAACCAATTAGAGAGCTTATTTTAAGAGATAAAGTGCTTACAGAAGAAGAGATAAATGTTATTTTAGATCCAGTAGGTATGACTACTCCGGGTATTTCTGGAGCAGAACTGAAACATAAAAAGTAAAACATAATTCATATAACATTATAATTAACTAAGGGAGCAGAAAATATCCTGCTCCCTTTTTTGTTTTATATAATCCTATATCTTAATTTTCTTGATATATATTAAAAAAAATGATATAAAATCAGCATAGTATTATTGATATATTATTAGAAAATAACAGAAAATAGTTAGATAAAGGATAACACCATAAAAAAATACGATAATTATAAAATTATGAGGTAAAAAATTATGAAGAAATCATTAGTGCTGCTGTTTTTATTGTTGCCAGTTTATGTTTTAGCAAATGGAAAAGAAAATATGGAATGCAAAAAATTTTATATGCTTAAAAAGCAGAATAATGAGTATGTTAGAACGATACCTAAAATTGTTGATTATCCTAATGAACCAGCTTTTGAAACAACATGGCATATAGACTGCAAAAATAATAAAGTATTTTTTACAGGTGGTATATTTGAGCGGGAATATATATTAGAAAAGCATATGTATGATAAAAAAAATCAGGTATATTTAATTAATATATTAGGTGAAGAAGAAGGCACATTAAACAGATATACTTTAAAAATGAAATATATTGATAATGATAAAGCATATATTTATGGATATTATGACGAAAAAATAAAAGATATATATACTAATACACCAGATAAGTATGAAATACTCAAAGAATAGTATTTATAAACCCTAAAAAATACCTATTTTTTATAAAAATGCTTGTAATATAAATCTATCTATGCTATATATCTAACTTTTGGAGGTGCCAAATGGCAATAGATAAAGAAAAGAAACAGTCAGTTATTGACAGTTACAAACAACATGAAGGAGATACAGGTTCTCCAGAAGTGCAGGTTGCATTACTTACTGCACGCATTGAATACTTAAATGAGCATTTTCAAACTCACCCTAAAGACCACCACTCACGCCGTGGTTTACTTATGCTTGTTGGTAAAAGACGCAAACTTTTAGATTATCTTAAAAAGAAAAGTTTTCCTCGTTATCGTGCTTTAATTGAATCATTAGGCATAAGGAAGTAAGTAAATGGAAAAAAATATTCATTCCTATGAAATAAGCTTGCCAGGTTGTGCTGAGCCTATTATTTTTGAAACAGGTTGGAAAGCAAAACAGGCTAACGGAAGTATTTGGATAAAACAAGGTGGCACAGTAGTGTTAGTGACTGCTGTTGCAGGTAAAGCACCTGAGGCTTATCAAGATTTTTTCCCACTTACTGTTAACTATGTTGAAAAAATGTATTCTGTTGGGAAAATTCCGGGTGGATATGTTAAAAGAGAAACTAAACCAAGCGACAGGGAAACTCTTATCTCTCGCTTAATTGACCGTCCTTTGCGTCCATTGTTTGATGACGGTTTTCGTAATGAGACTCAGGTGGTGGCTACAGTTTTGTCGGCTGATGGCATAGGTCTGCCTGATATTCTGGCTTTAAATGCTGCTAGTGCTGCATTAATGATTTCCGACATACCTTTTAGTATGGCAGTTGGCGGAGTTCGTATTGGTAAGCTGAATGGGGAATTAATTGTTAACCCACCAGTTGAACTGCATGAAAAACTTTCTATGAATATAGTTGTTGCAGGAACGAAAGACGCTATTGCAATGGTAGAAGCCGGTATGAACGGCGTAACTGAAGAAGAAGTTATAGAAGCTCTTGAGTATGGTCATGAGCAGATAAAAAAACTTGTCGAAGTTCAGGAAAGAATGGCTGCAGAAATTGGCAAACCACAAATGGAATATACTGATTTCTCATTACCGAAAGATTTAGTTCAAGAGGCATATGAAAAATTTGGTGCAGCTTTTAAAGATGCTTTTGCAGTAAAAGGCAAGCTGGAATCCTATGAAGCTATTGACAAGGTTAAAGAAGATTATTTGGCCTATGTTTTAGAAACTCGCGGTGAAGATGAGTTTGAAGCAAACAAAGGAATTTATAAAGATATTGCAAAAGAAGTTGAAAAAATAGTATTCAGAAACTCACTTGTTAAAACTCACAAAAGGGCAGACGGCAGAGCATTAGATGAAATCCGTCCTATTGATATTGAAGTAGGTGTACTTCCTATGGCTCACGGTTCAGCTTTATTTACAAGAGGCGAAACTCAGGCATTAGTTGTAGCTACTCTTGGCTCTAAAAATGACAGCCAGACACTTGAAAGTATTGAAGGCGTAAGCAGTAAATCTTTTATGCTGCAATATAACTTTCCACCATTTTCTGTTGGTGAAGTTGGCAGGATAGGTGCTCCAGGCAGGCGTGAAATCGGTCATGGTGCATTAGCTGAGCGTGCTTTATCAGCTGTTGTTCCTAATGACAGCAGTTTTCCTTACACTGTAAGGGTTGTTTCTGAAATATTAGAATCAAATGGTTCTTCATCTATGGCAACAGTTTGCGGCGGTGCATTATCTATGATGGATGCAGGGTTGCAGATTACTGCACCAGTTGCAGGGGTTGCTATGGGCTTAGTAATGGAAGAAGATGGCGATTATGTTGTCTTAACAGATATTATGGGTCTTGAAGACCATCTTGGTGATATGGACTTTAAAGTTGCAGGTACAGAAACTGGTATTACTGCTCTGCAAATGGATATTAAAATCAAAGGCTTATCTAAAGAGATTTTAACAAAAGCCTTAGCTCAGGCAAAAGAAGGCAGGCTCTTTATTTTAAATAAATATAAAGAAGTGCTCCCAGAGCCTAGAAAAGATTTAAATCCTAATGCTCCAAGAGTATTTACTATGAATATTAACCCTGATAAAACAGGTGCTTTAATAGGACCGCAGGGTAAAAATATTAAAGCTATTGTTGAAGCAACTGGAGCAAGCATTGATATATTAGACGGTGGTATTGTTAATATATTTGGCAAAAATCAGGCAGCTATTGATAATGCTGTTAATATGATTGAGGCAACTATCGCAGAAGCAGTTGTTGGCAAAACTTATACTGCAACTGTTAAAAAAGTTATGGAATACGGTGCATTTGTGGAGATACTTCCAGGGCTTGAAGGTCTTTTACATGTTTCTCAATATGCTCATGAAAGAATACCATCTATTGCTGACTACTTAAAAGTAGGGGATAAAGTAGATGTTATGTATATGGGTAAAGATAGAAACGGCAGAATGGAGCTTTCAAGAAAAGCACTTTTACCAAAACCAGAAAAATCAGAAAAAAATTAAGCAATATAACCCCCTTGCTGTTGCATGGGGGCGACTATTTACCATTTTCTGATTTTTATTATCAATAAATTTAAAAAAATGCTTTGTGTTTTACATATTGGTTATAACTGTTAAAATATTGATATCATAACAGCAGCAACTGGGCATGTATCAGCACATGCACTACAACAGACACATTTACTACTTTCTATTTGATAACAAGAACCGATACTGCTAATAGCATTTACTGGACAAACATTTAAACATATACCACAGCCAACACATAAATTACATATTATATATATTTTCCATCATTACATTGACTACTTTTCATAATACTACTTCTTTTCTTGAGCCGTCTTTATTAGTAATAAAAACGATACCAGTTTTATAATTATATTGAGCCATATTTTCTACTTTTATTTTATTACCATTTTTAGTGATTAATGCATAATCTTTTTCATAGCTAATATTAATATCGCCAATTTTAATATTAAGGTCATCTATTTTACTTTGTGATGGGCTAATTTGTAAATAATCATAAGATTTTGCAGCAAGCACATCTTTACCATTATTTAAAATAAAGTTTTCGTAAGCTTTTACAGATATATCTTTATTATTGTATTTAATAATAGATACATCTTGTGATATTGTCTGTTTATTTTTATCTTGGCTTTGAATAGCAAGGTTTAATGTGGTACTATAACCATGCAGTGCTATTTTCTTGCTTTCATTTGCATAGCTGTTATCAATATTTACAGATAATGATGTAACCAATGAAAATGCTGATATAGTAACAGCTTTCATGAAATTTCTTCTACATATACTCATATTATCCCCCTATGGTGTCTTATAAAGAGTATATGCTAAGTGATAGTTGATGTCAATAAAAATATACAATATAAAATATAACTAATTGTAATTATTAGATAATTTATTTAGATAATACTAAAATCTATTTTTCAATAAATTTTAAATCGCCTATTCTTAATTCTTTATTACTTACACTTAATTTGTTAGAGGCCTGCAGACTTTTAATATAATCTTCTTCTATATCCATCATTTTTTTAGGACCAGCCATACGAGTTCTGCCAATATTTTTAATAATTATCTTATTATCTTTTATTTCAATATTTCCAAAATAATTATTTACTCCAGCAAATCCACTGAAACTGTTTCCAGAAAAAGTGATTGTAATTTCAGTATTTTTATATGGAGCAGTTAAATGATATATTTTACCATTAACTTTTTTTAATTCACCATCAATATCCATTCTGCTTTGACAGGAAGATATTACAAGGATAGTAAGCAGTGATAATATAATTTTTTTCATTTTTTACCTCATATTCATAATAAGTTAATTATAACTTATATTTTTTTAAAAACAATACATTTTTTTGTATTAATTTACTTGATTTTTTTATAATTATGCTAGATAATAATGACTGTGTAATTTAAAAATAATGGTTGATTAATGGATATTGTAAATATAAAGATAATTGCAGAAGAAGATTATTTAGTACCATCTTATGAAACGGTTGGTGCAAGCGGGGCTGATTTAAAATCAAAAGAAGATGGAATATTAAACCCTGGGGAAAGAAGGCTTATAAAAACAGGTGTTTTTGTGGAGCTGCCTGCAGGGTACGAAGCTCAGGTTAGGCCACGAAGTGGATTAGCTTTAAAATATGGTATTACTATGCTTAACAGCCCAGGCACAATTGACAGCGATTATCGTGGTGAAATTGGTGTTATAATGATAAACCATGGCAGTGAGCCTTTTGTATATAAAAAAGGGGATAGAATTGCTCAACTTGTTATATCTCAATACAGCAGAGCAGAATTTAAAATCACTTCATCTCTAACAGAAACTATTAGAGGTGCAGGTGGTTTTGGTCATACAGGTAAATAAAAAATATAACAATATAAATTGCGAAATATGGAGGAAGAATGAATATTCGTGAGTATGAAGTGAAAGTGCAGCTCCCTGTAGAGTTGAAACCGTTGGAAACAATGGCTTATAATCTTTGGTTTGCATGGAACTCTCCTGCAACAGCTCTTTATAGAAATATAAATGCTAAACTATGGGATGAATCTGAACATAATCCCCTTGCAATTATATCTTCACTTACTTTGGAAGATTGTAAAAAATTAATTGATGATGATGTATTTATGGCAAGTTTAAATGATGTGTATGAGACTTTTCAGCAGTATATGTCTTTACCTCGCTGGTTTAATAAAGTCCATAAAGATGCATCAGATATGCTTGTTGCTTATTTTTCTGCAGAGTATGGTATACATGAATCTGTCCAGCTTTATTCTGGTGGTTTAGGTATATTATCTGGTGACCATTGTAAATCAACTTCAGATATGGGTATACCGCTTGTAGCTGTTGGTCTGCTTTATAGAAATGGTTATTTTCATCAGTATATGAGTTCAGATGGCTGGCAGCAGGAACGCTATCCATATAATGAATTTTATCTTATGCCTCTTAAAAGAGCAGAAGATAAAAACGGTAAAGAAATTACTCTTGAAATGAAAATTGGCGAAAGAAATGTTAAAATCAGAGTATGGAAATTAAAAGTAGGTTTAATGGAAATTATCCTTTTAGATACTGATGTTCCAGAAAATCACCCAGATGATAGAATAATTACTGGTAAACTTTATGACGGTGACAGTAATATGCGTATCCGTCAAGAAATAGTGCTTGGTGTTGCTGGTGTTAGAGCATTAGCTGCAATAGGTTTACAGCCAACAGTTTATCATTTAAATGAAGGGCACCCTGCATTTGTTTCTATTGAGCGTTTAAAACAGCTTATAGAGCATGGTACAGATTTCCGTCTTGCAACAGAAATTGTCCGCAAAAGCACTCTTTTTACTACTCATACTCCAGTTCCTGCTGGGTTTGATGTTTTTAGTATTGAGCAAATCAAACAATATTTAAGCGGTATTTATGAGCCTGTAGGTATTAACTTAAATATGCTTATGAGCTTTGGCAGAAAAGATAGAAGTAATGCTGATGAACCATTTAATATGGCGGTATGTGGTATTAATTTATCTACATATCGTAATGGTGTAAGTAAACTTCATGGTGAAGTAAGTAGAGAAATGTTTCATTCTATGTGGTCTCAGGCTATTTTATCACAGGTGCCAATAGGTCATATTACAAATGGTGTGCATCTTCCAACATTTATGTCAAGCGAAATGAAACATATTCTTTCCCGTTATGTATCAGAAGACTGGGCATCTAAACCTTATAATTTTGATATGTGGGAAAAAGTTAATAATATACCTGATAATGTTTTATTTGAATTAAAACATAACCAAAGGGAACGCCTTGTATCATTTATTCGCAGAACTACAAAAGAAACTATCCGTAAAAATGGCGGCAGTGCAAGCGAATTATTAGCTGCAGAAGATATTTTAAACCCTAATGCATTAACTATAGGTTTTGCAAGAAGATTTGCAACATATAAACGCGGTTATCTTTTATTTATGGACGAAGAAAGATTAAAAAGACTTTTCAGTAATCCTGAAAGACCTATACAGTTTATTATTGCTGGTAAAGCTCATCCAAAAGATAACGAAGGTAAAGAAATTATTAAAAAAATAATACATATCGCTAAAAAACCAGAATTTCGCAAGCATATAGTATTTATTGAAGACTATGATATAGAAGTAGCACGCTATATGACTCGTGGTGTAGATATATGGCTTAATAACCCACGCAGACCTATGGAAGCTTCAGGTACATCCGGTATGAAAGCTAGTGCTAATGGTGCATTAAACTTATCTATTTTAGATGGCTGGTGGGATGAGGGTTTTAATGGTAAAAATGGCTGGTCAATTGGTGCAGGCGAAGAATATCCAGACAGTGGTTATCAAGACTATGTGGAAAGTATGGAAATTTATAATACTCTTGAAAAAGATATTATTCCAGTATTCTATGCAAAAGATAAATCAGGTATGCCTAGAGAATGGTTAAAAATGGTTAAAGAAAACTTACGAACAGTGCCAAGCTATTTTAATACATCAAGAATGTTAATGGATTATGCTGACCAATACTATGTACCTCTTCATGAACTGCAGAAAGAGTTTAGTGCCAATAACTATGAAGAAGCTAAAAAATATCTTGACTGGTATAACCAAATATTAGACAGATGGGACGGTGTATCATTTATCAGCTCAGAAGTTGATGCTGTAAAAGGATTTATTCCTGGCGAAACAGTAAAATTTAAAGCTCAAGTAAATACTAATGGAACAGATGCTGAGCATTTAGGTGTATTTGCTGTTGTGGAATATGATGGTGAAAGCGGAAGTTTAAGAGACCCAGAATTTATCCGATTAAATCAGGAAAAAAGTAGTGATATGTTTAGTATATCATATACTTTAACCCGTTCTGGTAAATTAAAAGTTGGATTTTTAGTAACACCTTTCCACAGGTTCTTAAAAAATCCATTTGAATTAAATAAAGCTAAATGGGCATAATATGAGTGAGAAATTATATCTGCCATATTCTGATGGCTGTTTTGTATGCGGTCATAGTAACATTCATGGATTGCAGGTGCAGTTTTATGTGCAGGATAATAGTGTTAAAGTAGACTTAAACTTTGCACCGCATTTTAATAGTTTCCCGCATATAACTCACGGTGGTATACTTTCATCAATACTTGATGAAGCTATGGGTTGGTCTGCCTTTATATTTTCTGATATAGAAACATTTTTATTTACAAGAGAATTAAATGTTACATATAAAAGAAATGCACCAATAGGTGTGCCTTTAATATTAACGGCAGAGTTTGTTGGAGCAGAGCGTGGTGGCATGTTTTCCACAAAGGGCAAGATTACAGATATGGATGGCAAAATAATAACTGCTTCCAAAGGGCTTTTCTTTCCTACATCTAAAGAAAAAATGGATGAAACAATACCTCATCTTTCATTTTTAGATGGGCTGACTTATCACCCTAAGGCAGTTAAATACTGTAAGTTATAAAATTAAATAATGTATATATTCAGCCCGCTTATACGGGCTGGTATTTTTTATAATATGTATTATTTTTAACAATATAGTTTTATATAATGATTATATTAATGGATATAATAAATATAAACTGCTTTTATTTGGAGTAAAAATATAATGGTATATTATACAGAGATTTTAGAAAGATTTGATTTTGCAGAAACTGATATGGATTATATGGTATCTATTAAAGAAAAGATGCAGGAATTTGAAGCATCTTTTATAGATGAAGTGTTAAAATATCTTCAAAAAGATACATCTTTTATATCAGAATATGGCAATATAATAGATAAATTAAACACATCTAAACTCTCCAACTGGTATAATGGAATTATTTCAGGCAAACTTAATGGTGCATTTAGTGAATTTGTAAGTGAATTTAATTTACAGCATGTACCAAAGGGTTCTTTTTCTGGTGAGCGTATAGCAGAGCTTTTCAGCTTTATTCGTATATGGTTTCAAAATAAATTAATAGAAATATGTGAATGTGAATGGGACTATAAAGAAATATTAAAGGCATATACAAAAGTGATAAATGCTGCAATTTATGTTACTATGAATACTTATGTTCCAAGAGAGAAATCTACAAGTCATACTTCAAAAATGAAAAATAAAATACTTGTATGGGCAGAAAAAGCATCTCTTATTACTCATTCTATGCTGCTTGTATTTTTAATGATAATGACTATTGCAGGTGTTGGATTTTTTATATGGAGCCTGTGGGATTTAAAGGGAGTTGAACCAGATAAATTATTTGTTACAGCATTAGGTTCACTGCTTGTATTATGGGTATTGATAGAGCTTATAAACTCAGAAATACAAATGCTGAAAGGTGATAAATTTAAGATTAGTATATTTGTAGGTGTTGTATTGATAGCTTTTATTCGTGAAGTATTGATTATGACACTAAAACATGATGCAAGTAATACAAAAACTATGATACTTATGCTTGGTGGTATTTTAGTATTAGGTGTAACATACTGGATGCTTGCAAAATCAGAAGAAAGAACAAAAAATTAAATAAAATAAAGGCGAAAATAAAAATTTTCGCCTTGTTTTTTACATATTATTTAAGTTTATTAATGCTTTAGTATATATTTTAATTAATTTTTTAAATTTATCTAAATTCATATATTCGTTATTTTGGTGTGCCAGTTCTTCATCATTTTTAAAATTAGCACCGAAAGAAAGTGAATTAGGTATCATGGTACAGTAAGTTCTGCCGCCTATTGCAACAGGTTCGCTGTTATCATTAGTTACTTCCTGATATGCCTTTAAAAGCTCTTGTAAATATAGATTATTTTTATCTATATAAAGTGGTGGAATATGTTTGCTAATTTGTGTAAGCATCATCATTTTTTCAGCTAGATTATTAATTTTATTTTCCATTTTAAAGCTTTTTATTGTAACGGGATATCTAATATCAAATTTTAATGTTAAATCTTCTGCTTTATATCTAAGTATTCCAAGATTAATTGTTAAATTTCCAGAAATATCATCATGACAGTTTATATTAAAACTTCTGCCATCACTTTCGTCATTTAAAAGATATGCAACCTGTCTAATCCAGAGCATAAGTTCCCATGAGCCATAATCTAAAGATGGGTGAGCAAGAATACGCAGCAGTTTATACATAGCATTGATACCATTTTCTGGGTTCATAGCATGGGCAGCTTTACCTGTTGCTTTAACCTGTAAATATTCATCTTTATAATAATCTATTTCTAATTCATCACCAGCAATTTCTTCAAGCTGTCTTTTTATTTTTGCAGTATCGCCACCAAAATAAGCATAGGCAGTATCAGGCACAACATTTACACGCTCTCCACAAGTAAGCCCTAGAAGTTTAATAGGTTCAAAGCCTTGAAGTGGGAAATCTCTTTTCATTGTTACCTGAATTTGACCTTTTTCTGCATATACTGCTGGGAAATTAGCATCAGGAGAAAATGAAAATACAGGTATTTCTTCTGTTTCCTTATATTTAGCAAGGCAGCGCATAGATGTTTCTTCATCACCACCTGCTATTATTCTAAACCGTTTATTAAGTTTTATTCCAGATTCTTTTAAAATTTTTAAAGCAGTATATACTGCAATTAATGGACCTTTATCATCAATTGCACCTCTGCCGTATATTTTATTATCATGTATTTCAGCTGCAAAAGGTGGGTATTGCCACAGGCTTTCATTTCCAGCAGGTACAATATCTAAATGTGCTAAAATACCAATTAAATCTCCACTGCCACATTCAGCAAAGCAGGCATAATTATCAATATTTTTTGTGACAAAGCCATCGCTTTTAGCAATGGATAAAAATTTATTTATACATTCAGAAATACCTTTTCCAAAAGGATTTTCATTATTTGCAGTATCTTTATCATACTGAGAATTGATTTTAATTAAATCCTGCATATCCTGCACAGCTTTATTAAAATATTTTTCTATTAAATTATCTGTATTTTCCATATATCACACCAGTTAATAAATATTTGCTTTATTATATATATAATAAATTTTATTGCAATAATATTAAATAAACTTTTACTTAATTTTACAGTATAAAAACGATTGCGATATTTTAAGCAGTCGTTTTTAGAATTTACTTAAAAGTTAAAAAATATAAAAAAAGCTTGCTATTACATAAAAAATATGTTAGAAAATGCAAAGTTATTCATGATAACTTTATAAGGATTATCCTTATTTTCCGCTCATAAATAGCTAAGTTATTTATGATGCTAGTAATATCTTGTTTAGCAGGATATTTCTTGTTGTAATTATTCTTATAATATAAAGTTATGTTATAAGATGTAGTTAGGCGGGTTATTCCCGCCTATTTTTATGTTTAAGAGGTGTGTTTTGCGTTTTATTTTGCCAAAAGGATTTAGAGAATATGCAGAAAAAATTGCTGGTAAATATAACTGCAAAGTGCTTGATATTATATTCAAGCCAGAAAAAAAATCCCATACTTTGCGTGTAACAATTGACGGAGACGATACTTCTTTAAATATATGTGCTGATATAAGCAGAGAGCTTTCTAAATGGCTTGACAGCCATGAAAATGAAATTAAATGTTCTACATATAATTTTGAAGTATCAAGTCCGGGACCAGATAGAAAATTATGTACAGAGCAGGATTTTATCAATTGTATTAATAAAACAGTTTATTTTGAAACAAAAACAAAAGCTATAGACGGGCGTAAAAGATATAAAGGTAAAGTAATGTCATGTGAAAATGGTATTATACATATCTATACAAAAGAAGAAAGTGCAGAATTTGATATTATTATTGCAGACATTGCAAAAGCTCGCATTGAATATGAATTTTAGGAGGAATAATGAGCAGCAGTAAAGAAATCATAAAAACTGTGGAAGATTTAGGCAGAGAAAAAGGAATATCTAGAGAAATACTGGCAGATGCTCTTCATGAAGCAATTGTAGCTGCTACAGTTAAGCGTATCGGTAAATATTTAGAACCAGAAGTTACTGTTGATTTAGATAAAGGCCTTATTAATATATTAATACCAAAAGAAGTTTCAGAATCAGAAGAAAGCAATTGGTATGAAATAACAATGGAAGAAGCAAAAGATTATAAAGATAATCCACAGTATGGTGATATCTTGATGGTGCCTACTACTCTTGATGCATTAGGCAGGCAGGCAGCACTTGTTGCAAAACAAAAATTAATTGAAAAATTAAAAGATGCTGAAAAACAAGTGATTTTAGATGATTTTCAAAATAAACTTGGCGAGATAGTTAATGGTACAATTTTAAAAACTGATAGAGATAATATTATTATAAATATTGGTAAAACGGAAGCTATTCTTCCTAAAAAAGAAATGATACCTGGTGAATTTTTTAACCGTAATGATTATGTGAGAGCATTACTTTTAGATATAAAACTTATTAAAGGCTGGCCACAGCTTGTTTTATCTCGTTCTCATCCTAATTTTCTGAAAAAATTATTTGAAGCAGAAATACCAGAAGTATTTGAAGGTATTATTGAAGTAAAAGGTGCTGCAAGAGAGCCGGGAGATAGGGCAAAAGTTGCAGTATATTCAAAAAATTCTAATATTGACCCAGTTGGTGCATGTATCGGGGTAAAAGGTGCTAGAATATCAACTATTTCTGATGAATTGAAAAAAGAAAAAATTGATGTTATAGAATGGTCACCAGACCCTGTTAAATATGTATGTAATGCAATAAGTCCTGCTAATGTGTTATTAACAAATATTATTGAAGATGATAAAACTATAGAAATAGTTGTTCCTGATGACCAGCTTTCTTTAGCTATTGGTAAAAAAGGTCAAAATGTCCGCCTTGCAGCTATTTTAACTGAATGGCGTTTAGATGTTTTAAAAGAAAGCGAATATGCAGAAATTAGAACAAGTCGTTTAGAAGAACAGGAACAGGAATTAAAGGCTTTCTATGAACTTTATAATTTAGAAAATTTAGAACTTTTAGACCATGCTATGATTTCTAAGTTAATGGAACATGGAATAGGTGATATAGAAAAACTTTCAAGTGCAAGTGTTGATGAGATAGTATCTTATTTAGAAGTCTCTGAAGAAGCTGCTGTTGGTATAATCAATGCTGCAATAGATTACTTAACTGCAAAACTTGATGAGCTTGATGACGAAGAATAGGGTTTGTTAATTGTCTAAACCTAAAGAATATAGAGTTTGTGCATTTTGTGGTATTAAGCAGCATAAATCTTATATGCTCAAAATTAGTCTGCCTGAAATCATTTTTGATTTTTGGCAGAATATGCATGGCAGAAGTTTTTATATATGTAGTGAATATAAATGTATAAACAAAGTATTTAAAAATAAAACTGTATATAAATATTTAGACGAAAGTATAAATACAAGCTTATTATATAATAGACTTATAGAAAGTATAAAAAATAATACTTTATACCATATTAATGAATTATTTGATAAATATGGTATTGATGATGATACAAATACTGAAAAATTAATTTTATGCCGATATGACGCTGTATCAAGCAACAGTAAAAAGATATTATTAGATAAAGCAGTTTATAGTGGAAATAAAAAATTCTGTATTATTTATGACAAATATACAGCAGATAAAGTAATAAAATATAAAAACTTGATTACAAATATTGATGGTTTATTATACGGAGAATTAAATGGCATTAAAAAAAGTTAGTGATGTGGCAAAAAATGCAGGCATTAGTATTGAAGAAGCTGTAAAAGTATTGCAGGCTTCTGGCGTGCAGGTATCTAATGGTAATGATACTGTTAAAGATGAAGATGTAGCTGTTGCAGGACTTGATAAAAGAGGGCAGCTTGACAGAAGGCAGGAGATGCTTCAAAAAGCATTAGAACGCCATAAAAAAGGTGTTAAAATCAAAGAAGTAGTTGTGAATAATAAAGGTACTGGTGCTCAGCATGACGGTCTTAAAAAATTAAGTAAAGAAGACCTTAAAATGCGTAAAAAATTAATGGAGCAGCACATTAAGAAAGTTGATGAAGACAGGATACAGTATAATAAAGAAAAAGCAGCTCAGCAGCAAAGCAGTGAGCAAGGTGTAAAAGATACTACTATAAAACAAGAAGCAAAAGAAGTGCAGACTACTTCTGTTAATGATAATAATACTGTATCTAATAATAATGAAACTGTTAAAAATGCTCAAAAACACAGCCATAATCCAAATATTCAAAATCATCAATATTCTCAGAATAAAAGCCAAGACCGTCAAAAAGAACAAAAAAAGGACGAGCGTAAGGATAAGCCATTTAATAAAGATAAAAATAAACCAAATGATAAAAACAAAAATTTCTCTAAAGATAGAAATGAGAAATCTGATAAACTATTTAATAAGGATAAAGATAAAGGCGATAAACGCTTCCAAAACAAAGATAAAGACAGCTCTAATGATAGATTTCGTGATAACAAAGGCGGTAAAAATCAGCAGGTTGGCAGTCAGCAGAGAATAAACAATGAAAATGTGTTTATGACTGGCGATGAAGATAGAAAACGCATTGTTAAAAAGAAGGAAGACGAAAATAAAGATAAAGAAAAAGAAACTAAAAAACCGAAAAGTAAAAAAGATGGTAAACGGTCTAAAAGCTGGATAAAAACAATAAATGAAGGTATGGATGAACTTACTATTGAAAGTGAAATAGAAAATACACCAACTATTTCACCAAATATTGATATTTCAGATTTGTTAGATGTAGATCCAGACAGACAGCCAAAAAATAATAATTATAATAAAAATAAATTAAATAAAAAATTAAGTAAAAAACAAGATAAATCTCAGGTTAAAACTTTTGTTCGTCCTGAAAAAGTGGAAATTGGAGAGTATATTGTAATATCTGAATTTGGCAGTTTAATAGGTGTAAAAACTACTGAGCTTATAAAAAAATTATTTTCTATGGGAATAATGGCAAATGTTAATCAGTCAATAGATGCTGAAAGTGCTCAGCTTTTAGGACTTGAATACGGAGTTGATGTAACAGTTAAAACTATTACAGAAGATGATTTACTGCCAGTTTATGAGGATAAAGAAGAAGATTTAGAAAAGCGTCCACCTATTGTTACAGTTATGGGGCATGTAGACCATGGTAAAACTTCTCTTTTAGATGCTATTCGTTCAACAAGTGTTGTAGCTGGTGAAGCTGGTGGTATTACTCAGCATATTGGTGCATATGAAGTAGAATGCAGTAATGGTACAGTTACATTTTTAGATACTCCAGGTCATGAAGCATTTACAACACTTCGTGCCCGTGGTGCGTTATTAACAGATATAGTTATATTAGTTGTTGCAGCAGATGACGGTGTTAAGCCGCAGACAAAAGAGGCTATTGACCATGCAAAAGCAGCAGGTGTTCGTATAGTTGTAGCAATTAATAAAATAGATAAAGATGGAGCAAATCCAGACAGAGTTAAACAGCAGCTTGCAGAATATGGTATTATCCCAGAAGATTGGGGTGGAGATTATCAATTTCAGGAAATATCTGCAAAAAAACGCCTGCATATTGACGATTTACTTGATAGAGTTCTTCTTGAAGCTGAAATGCTTGATTTAAAAGGTAATCCAAACAGGCCAGCAGAAGGTGTTGTTATTGAAAGCCGTCTTGATAAACAAAAAGGCCCTGTTGCAACAGTGCTTGTTAAAAATGGTACATTAAGAAAAGGTGATACATTTATTTCTGGCTCTCAGTTTGGAAAAGTAAGAGCTATGTTTAACTACAAAGGTTTATCTATAAAAGAAGCTGGTCTTTCTATTCCTGCAGAAGTTATGGGATTTAGTGAACTTCCAGAAGCAGGTGAAAAATTTATTGTAACAGATGAAAAAACAGCAAAACAAGTTACAGAGTTAAGAGCAAAACTTGCAAAAGAACAGCAAATGGCTGACAAGGGCAAACTTTCTCTTGCAGATTTCTTTAGTAAAATGAAAGATGGTGAATTAAAAGAATTAAATATTGTGTTAAAAGCAGATGCTCAAGGCTCATTAGAAGCATTATCATCATCACTATTAAAACTTTCTAATAAAGAAGTAAAAGTCAGCATTATTCATGATGGTATTGGTGCGATTAATGAATCAGATGTATCTCTTGCAGTTGCATCAAGTGCTATTATCATAGGGTTTAATGTCCGCCCTGATGCAAAAGCAAAGCAGGCTGCAGAAAGAGAAAAAATAGATATTGAGCTTTACTCTGTGATCTATAAAGCCATAGATGATGTAAAACTTGCTCTTGAAGGTTTGCTTTCACCAGAAATGAAAGAAAATATTATAGGTCATATAGAAATCAGGCAGATATTCTCTGCACCAAAAGTTGGTAAAATTGCAGGCTGTTTTGTTACTGACGGTAAAGTTACTAGAAATTCTAATGTTAGAGTCATTAGAGATTCTATTGTAATTTTTGATGGTAAATTAAGTTCATTAAAACGCTTTACTGATGATGTAAAAGAAGTTGTTGCAGGCTATGAGTGTGGCTTAACTATTGAAAAATATCAAGACATTAAAGAAAATGATGTATTAGAAGTATATGAAGTGGTTGAAGAAAAAAGAACACTAGAAGATGTAGTAAAAGAAGAAAACGGGAAGTAATATGCAGGAAACATTAAGAACAAAACGAGTCGCAGAACTTATAAGACAGGAAGTATCAAATATAATAAGAGACAGTGTTCATGACCCTAAAGTCAAAGATGTTGTTATTACTTCTGTAAAAGTTAGTGTAGATTTAGATGTAGCAAGAATATACTGGACTACTTATAATAATGATGCAGTAAATGGTATACAGGCTGGTTTGGAACGTTCTGCAGGGTTTATTCGTAAAGAAATATTAAAATCTGTCCGTATGAAAAAAGTACCAAAATTAGAATTTGTTATAGATGATTCTAGGCAGGAAGCAGATAGAATAGATAATCTGCTTAGCTTAATAGAAAAGGAAACCCATTTATGAATGGTATTGTAAATGTATATAAAGAAGCAGGTATGACATCTTTTGATGTTGTAGCAAAAATACGTCGCCTTTTCAATGTATCAAAATGCGGTCATCTTGGAACACTGGACCCTATGGCTGAGGGTGTTCTTCCAGTTTTAATTGGATATGCTACAAGATTTGCAGATTATTTATCAAGTGTAGATAAAGAATATATTGCAGAATTTAAACTTGGTGAAAGAAGCCAAAGTTATGATAATACTTCAGAAATAGAAAAAGTATCAGATAAAGTTGTCAGCGAAGAAGATTTAAAAAATATTCTTCATTCTTTAACAGGTAAAATATCATTAAAGGTGCCAGCATATTCTGCTAAAAAAATAAATGGCGTAAGAGCTTATAAACTTGCAAGAAAAGGGGTGATAGAAGATGCTGGTGAAAAAGAAATGGAAATATATTCTATTGACCTTTTAAACTATGAATACCCATTAGGGATTATAAAAGTATCATGCGGTAAAGGCACATATATAAGAAGTATAATAAATACTCTTGGAGAGCGTTTAGGAACTGGTGCACTAATGAGTGGTCTTATTCGTTCAGCAAATGGAGCATTTAAATATAATCAATCTTATAAAATATCTCAGCTTGAACAGCTTTCTGAAGAAAATAAACTGTCAAAGGCTGTTATTCCTATTTATGATGTGTTAGACTGGGGGAGAGCTGTTGTTAAGGACGGCTTTATAAAGCATATCAAAAACGGACTTTCTCCAAACAGAGAATCATTTTTAACTTTTCCAATAGAGCATGAAGGCAGTAATTTTTTTATTATGGATAATAAAGGTAATCTGCTTGCTGCTGCAGAAAGATGTGAAAGCTCAGGTCACCCATTAAAGCTTAATATTGTAATTAATTAGTTCAATAAGATATTAATAATAATCATAATTGATTATGTAAAAATTATGTTTTTTTGGTTAAGATTATTGACATATTCATTACTGTGTGCTAGTTTTTATAAAAATATAAAAAGGAGTAAAATTGTATGAAAAAGTTTAAATTTTTAACTATCGCTGTTTTTGTATTAGGTTTTGCTGCAGTTTCTTTTGCTGCAGGTCATACTACAGCAATTGAAAGTAAATATGATTACAAAACAACAGTAGAGAAAACAATCAATGCTATTAAAGCAAACAAAAAAGCAACATTATTTGCAGTAATTAACCACGGTGAAAATGCAAAAAAATTAAATGCTGAAATGGGACAAGGTACATTATTAATTTTTGGTAATCCTGCTTTTGGTGCTACTTTTATGAAAGATTATCCACAAGCTGGTATTGATTTACCTTTAAAAATATATATATTTGAAGATAAAGGTAAAGTGTACTTTTCTTATGTAAATCCAACTGACATAGCTAAAAACTATAAAGGTGCTGATAAACATGAATTTATTAAAGGCACTCAAGGTATGTTAGACGGTATGGCAAAAAATATTCTTAAGTAATTTTAATATACCTACCCACTTTTTGCCCTGTGTTTTATACACAGGGTTGTTTGTTAAAAATAAAAAATACAAAAATATAAATTTTTTTATTGACATTATATAGGAAATAATATATATAGTAATTCCCATGCGGGTGTAGCTCAGTTGGTAGAGCGTGACCTTGCCAAGGTTGAGGTCGCGAGTTCGAGTCTCGTCACCCGCTTTTTTATACGGCGACGTGGCCGAGTGGTTAGGCAGAGGCCTGCAAAGCCTTGTACTCCGGTTCAAATCCGGACGTCGCCTTTCTTGGTTTTTTCTTTTCTTTTTTACCATTTTATAATAAACTGCCCAAAAATTTATGGAGCTGTGTATGAGAGTTTTTATTATAGGAATATTTTTATTAATATTAAATATGTCTGTATATGCTGAAGAATATGAAAAAGCATGTCCGTCTTGTGATTTTGTTGTTATAGAAAAGTCTATTAATACAAATGAATGTAAAGAATATTTTAAATATTTTTTTAAAGATAAAAGGATAGGTAAAGCATATGAAGAATTTGGTGCTTATTTTGTTCCAAAGCATAAATATGCTGAGTTTTGGAAAAGATATCTTCCCGATTCTAATGAAAAGTATTTTGTAAATAAGGAATATGTAGATAATTCTACAGTATCGATGTTTTATGAAATTTTACCTAAAAAAATACATATTAAGGAAGGCAAAAAAGCTAATATAGAAATGATTGTTGATAATGAAAAATATTATTTCCAGCTTAAAGAAGTAGATGGTGGCACAGAAATTACTTCATGTCGCAGCATTATTAAATAAATTTGTATAAAATATGTATAAAATATACTAGAATGTTTGAATAATATATTTAAGTATGTTAAATAGTTACACTATTTATATTAAGGAGTTGAATATGAAACGTTTGATTTTACTGGTTGTTTTGTTTGCTGTACTTGTTGCAGGCTGCACTTCTAAAGCAAATATTAACCAGCCAGCAACTGTTGATTTAAAAAAATTAGAGAAAAATTTACAAGATGCTTTTGTTAAAGCAGGGCAGGGGCAGGATATTAAAGTTCAAGTTAGTGAGCTAAAAAATCTTAAAGAATTACTGCCAGGTTTTGCATTTGCTGAAATAAAAATATACAATAAAAACAATCTTGTTAATACTGAAAGAGTTATTACAAATGGTCATTATTTTGCAAAAGATATAATCGATTCTAAAACATTATCTTCTTTAAAAGATGAATTAGAGTTTGAATTTGCTAAGGTGGAAACAATAGATACTTCTATGCTGACTCTTGCAGATGGTAAGAAAGATTCTAAAAATGTTATTGTTGAAATTACAGATTTTCAATGCCCATACTGCAAAAAAGCTAATGGTTTATTTAAGAATGAACTGAAAAATAAATCAGATTATGCATTATATATTGTTCATTTACCATTAGATATGCACCCAAATGCACAGACTATGGCACAAGTATTTGAAGCTGGTATGAAAATGGGTTTTAATTTTAAAAATGACCTTTTTGAAGCTGATTATATTAAAGTAATAGAAACAAAAATTGAAGCATTACAAAAAGCAGGCACTCAGCTTAATCAAGAAACATTAGCTAAATTAATTGATGAAGTAAATAAGCAAATAATAAACGATTTTGCTGCTAAAACAGATAATCCTGAAAAATTTAAATCGTTAGTTGCATCTGATGAGATTAAAGCAAAAATTGAAGAAACTAAAAAATTAGCAGAAAAATTAAATGTAAGTGCTACGCCAGCATTTTATATTAATGGTAAAGCTATTTCTGGCTATAATGAGGCTTTAATCTTAAAAGCTCTAAATAACATTAAATAATAAATC
This sequence comes from uncultured Mucispirillum sp., assembly GCA_944323205.1. Lineage (GTDB taxonomy): Bacteria > Chrysiogenota > Deferribacteres > Deferribacterales > Mucispirillaceae > Mucispirillum. Next base: position 85,455 of record CALURO010000004.1, read on the forward strand.
ATATTTAAATCATTAATTCCGCCAAGAATATTTGGCGGAATTTTTTTGCCCTATTGTAAAAACAGAAAAAATCTAGTAAAATTACTAATCAAATAAATATTAAGGATAAAGTATGTCTGTAATAAAAAGACTTTCACCAGAAGTTGCTTCTAAAATAGCAGCTGGTGAAGTTATAGAAAAACCTTTTAATGTTGTTAAAGAATTAATAGAAAATTCATGTGATGCTGGAGCGTCAAAGATTATTGTTGAAATCAATGAGGGTGGGTTAAATACAATAAAAGTTACTGATAACGGTAAGGGTATAGATAAAGATGATTTACCCCTTGCACTAGAGCGTTTTGCAACAAGTAAAGCTGAAACAGTTGAAGATGTATATTCTGCATCAACTTTTGGTTTCAGAGGCGAAGCATTGGCTGCTATTTCTTCTGTAAGTGATTTTAAAATTACAAGCGGTAAAGATGGGATAGCTTATACTATTACATGCCAGTATGGTAAGGTTGGTGAAGTAAAACCTACTGCTGCAGTAAAAGGCACTATTATAGAAGCTTCTAGACTTTTTGAAAATCTGCCTGCAAGGCGTAAATTTTTAAAAAGCTCTAAAAGTCTGGAAGCAGAAATTATAAAACTTATAAAACATTTTTCTCTTATTAACCCAGAGATTGATATTTTATTAAAGTGTAATGATAAAGAAGTATATCATGCATTATCTTCTGATGATAGGACTGTTAGAGCAGCTAAAGTATTTAATGGTAAAGCATTCTGTACAGGCACAGCAGAATATGCTGGTAAAAAAGTTATAGCCTGTGCTACACTTCCTGCAGCCAGCGACAGATTAAAAAGAGATGCTATAATTATAGGTGTAAATGGTAGACTTATAAAAGATACAAGTTTAGTGCAGGCAGTAATAAATGCATATCACAGGCTTATTCCAGATGGCAGATATCCTGTTGCAGTTATAGATATAAGAATTAGTCCAGATATAGTGGATTCAAATGTACACCCTGCAAAACTTGAAGTTAGGTTTATAAATGCAGGAGAAATGTTTTCTCTTGTAAGTGATGCTGTTGCAAACTCTTTCAAAGGAAAAGGGGTAAATACAGGATATACGGGTAATTACATACAGCAGGGTTATTCTGTTAATGATAAAGAAGATAATAAAAAGCATAATGGTATAGAATATGAAAAACCAGCAAAAAATAAATCTGTGTTTAGTAAAGATAACAGCTTTAAGTCTTTTTCTCAGTATAAAGAAAGTAGTTTAAATACATTAAATAACAGCAGTTTAGAAATAAATTCGCAAGCAGATACTGGTTTAAAAGAGCAGCTGCAGCCTTCATATACTTTATCTATTGATGAAACCCTTGAAGATATTTCTGTAAAAAATACAGACATCAGTAGTAATACAGTAATAAATGAAGATATAGATACACTTGATAACCATATTGCAAGCGGAGAATTTAGAGTAGTAGGGCAGGTGGATAAAACTTATATTATAATAGAAACACCTAATAAAGAAATATTATTTATTGACCAGCATGCAGCACATGAAAGAATACTTTTTGAAAAAATACAGTCAGATAATGCAGCAAAGCCAAAACCTTCTATAGTTCTGCATGATGCAGTAGAAGTTGTCATGACTGATGAAATTATAGAAAACATTGACAGATTTAAGGTAATAATTGAATCTTTTGGTTATGCTTATAAAATTACTGGTATAGATAAACTTGAAATTTTAAGAGTTCCTTATAATATTATAAGAAAAAATATAGCAAAAGAATTTACAAATATTGCAGTAGATTTATGTTTAACAGGTAAATCTAAGCAGGAAGAAGCTCCGCGTGCTATGCTTTCATGTAAATCTGCCATAAAAGCAGGTGATGAGTTAACTTATGCAGAAATGGAATATCTTGTTACTCTGCTTTTTAATACTGATAATTTTGGAACATGTCCGCATGGCAGGCCTATTATATATATGATGAGAGTGCAGGAGCTCGCAAGGAAATTTTACAGATGATAATACCTATTGTTACAGGGCCTACTTCATCTGGTAAAAGTGGTACAGCCTTTAATGCTGCATTAAAAACAGGTATTGCTGAAATTATTAGTGCAGATGCATTTCAGGTATATACAGGGCTTAATATTGGCACCGCAAAAGTCAGCAGGCAGGAAATGCTGCAGGTAAAACATCATCTAATAGATATAATGAAGCCTGATGAATGTTATTCTGCAGGAATATTTGTTCAGCAGGCAGAAGAACTTATAGATGATATTATAAAAAGAGGAAAAGTACCTGTAATAGCAGGCGGCACAGGGCTGTATATTAAATCATTAACTGATGGTATATTTGACTGCCCGGAAATAGAAAGCAGTGTAAGGCAGGAACTGCAAAAAAAAGCAGAACTTGATGGTCTATCCGCATTATATAATCAATTAATACATATTGATAATGAATATGCTTCTAAAATAAGCAGTAATGACACGGCAAGAATTATTCGTGCATTAGAAATATATTATGGGCTTGGTATATCATTTACAGAAGCACATAAAAAATATAACAGAAAGCCAAAATATAAATATACATGTGCAGTTTTATGGCATGATAGAAAAGCACTTTATGAAAAAATAAATGAAAGAACTATCCAAATGTGGCAAAAAGGTTGGAAACAGGAAGTGGAAAATCTTTTAAAAGCAGGATATACTGCAGAGTGTCCATCATTTAGAGCAATAGGTTATAAATTAATTGCTGATTATATTATAAATGGCGGCAGTGAAGAGTATGTTATAAACCAGATAGCAAAGGAAACAAGGCATTTTGCAAAACGCCAGTTTACATGGTTTAGAAATAAAGAAAATGTAGTTATGTATGATAATATTTTATTACTTGAAAATAATTTAATTGACTTAATTAATGGGAAAAGGAGCTTGTTATGAGGTATGCAATAATATTTACAGTAATTATATGTGCTATTGTATTTTATATAATTTTTGGCCACAATGGTGTGCTTAAATATAATGAACTTGTAACAGTCCGCCAAAGTTATGAGGAAAGGATTAGAGAGATGGATAAAGAGATAGCAGAAAAAGAACGAGAATTAGAGCTTGCTATCAAAAATCAAGAGTATTTAGAAGGGATTATAAGGCGGGAACTTGGTCTGCAAAAAATGGGCGAAGATGTATATATTATAGAAGATAATAAAACTAAAGAAGAAAAGAAATAGTTGAGTATATTATGCAGGAATTTAGTGTTAAAGAAATATCACAGATATTATCAAGCATATTAAAAAATGCTTTCCCAGAAATGGTTGCAGTTACTGGTGAAGTATCGCAGGTATCAAAGCAGAATTCAAGTGGTCATGTATATTTTACATTAAAAGAAGGTGATGCTGTTCTAAATGCAACTTTTTTTAAATATTACCATACATCTAGTAATTTTATGCCAAAGTTAGGTGATAAAGTAAAAGTATATGGTGAAATAAAAACTTATGATAAATCAAGTAGTTATCAGATAAATGTTAAAAAAATAGAGTATGATTCAGAAGGGATTTTATGGAAGCAGTTTGAAGAAATGAAAAAGAAACTCTATGCAGAAGGTCTGTTTGATGAATCAAGAAAAAGACCTATTCCTAAATATCCATACAGAATAGCTGTATTAACTGCATTAACTGGAGCAGTAATTAAAGATTTTATAGTTACTACTAAAAACGAAAAAGGTAGATATTTAATAGATGTGTGGAATATTCCTGTACAGAATATTGAAAATGCCCAAGTTATTGCAGATACTATATTGAAAGCAGGAAGTTATACAGAAAGATATAATGCAATAGTTGTTATGCGTGGTGGCGGCAGTATGGAAGACTTAGCTGTATTTAATCAGGAAGTTGTAGCTCGTGCAGCAGCTGCATCAAAAGTACCACTTATTAGTGCGGTAGGTCATGAAACAGATTTTACAATTATAGATTATGTAGCAGATTACAGGGCAGCTACACCAACTGCAGCAGCTGCATATTTATCTTCTAATTATAAAGCTGCTGTGCAGCTGCTTGAACGATATATGTTTGTATTAAATAAAAATACAACAAATATGCTTGAGAAAAAAAATCAACAGCTTGATATGGCTTTACTAAAATTAGAAAGTAAATCACCGCTGTATCAGCTTGTAAAACTTAATCATAAAATTGCTAGTTTTAATAATTTGATTGAAAATAGTATTAATAAAAGAATATATGAATTAAATAAAAAAATTGCAAAATATGAAAGTGTAATTGCTGCAGCTAATCCTAATAACTTAATAAAAGAGTATAAAGTAAGAATAGTAAACAGCTGTAAAACATTATTCACTAATATTGAAGTTAAACTTTCAAGATATAATCAAAAAGAAATGATATTTAGAAAAAATATTAAAACTGCCATATCAAATACACTGGAAAAGAAAACTGCTCGTTTAGAATTTTATTATCATAAGCTGAGTTTATTTAACCCTGCTAAAAAACTAGACAGTTATAAATATAAGCTGGATATAATAGAAAAATTCCTTTTAAAAGCAGTTCGAGAAAAATATGCTGCATCAAATACTCTGTTAAAAGAATATTTTAGACGGTTAGACCAGTATATGATAGATTATATGTATAATAAAAATGCAGATGTTTCTTTGCTTGAAAGCAAGCTCCGTCTGCTTGACCCACAGAATGTTATAGAAAGAGGATATGCTGTTGTAACTCAGCAGAATAAAATAGTTTCTTCAGTTAATAAAGTGGATATGGATAGAGAACTTACAATAACTTTAAAAGATGGTATTATTAGTGCTTATCCAGATGAAATATATAATAATAACAGTAAAAATATTATAGAAGCAAATAATGCAGAAAAAATTTCAAAATAGTATTTTTTTTATACCGCTTTTTAAAAAAATATGATATGCTTTTAGAATATTTTAAAATGCCTTGATAAAAGGTATGGATAGTAATGAAATAAATAAAAAATATAGATGATTAAGGAGATGTAAATGAGCAGAATACCTATAACACGCGGTGGTTATGAAAAATTAAAAGCAGAGCTTGATAAACTGCGTAATGTAGATAGGAATGAGGTCATACTTGCTATTCAAGAAGCAAGAGGACATGGAGATTTAAGTGAAAATGCTGAATATGATGCAGCAAAAGAGAGACAAGGTATGATTGAAGCCCGCATTAATGAGCTTGAATATAAAATGAGCCTTTTTGAAATTATCGATATATCACAAATGGCTGGTGATAAAGTTGCTTTTGGTGCAACTGTTACTATTGAAAATATTGATACAGAAGAAAGAAAAACATATACTATAGTAGGCAGTGATGAAGCAGATATTTTTAATGGTAAAATATCTATTATGTCGCCACTTGCAAGAGCTATGATGGGTAAAGAAGAAGGTGATGATTTTACTGTTCAGGCACCAAAAGGTGATACTGAATATGAAATTATTAAAATTGAATTTATAGAAGCATAATCTATAATTTTGCAGGGGGAAATTATGAAATTAGAGCTGAATATTGCTAACCAGTTAACAATAGTAAGAGTTGTGGCGATACCTCTTTATCTTCTTATACTTTATATTAATAAAGACTGGAGTAATGTAACTGCAACTATTATTTTTATATTTGCAGGTGTTTCAGATTTCCTTGATGGCTATATTGCAAGAAAGTATAATATGGTTACTGATTTAGGTAAAATATTAGACCCTATTGCTGATAAAATACTTGTAGCTGCAGCATTAATTGCATTAATAGATTTAGACAGGCTTTACTGGTGGATTGCAGTATTAATGCTTGCAAGAGATTTTGCAATGGAAGCTCTGCGTAACCTTGCTGCAAGTAAGGGCATAATTATTGCGGCAGGAATATGGGGAAAGTTAAAAACAGCTTTCCAAATGGTAGCAATAGGTATGCTTTCATTTAAAATAACATGGCTTGGCATAAACTGGTTTTTAATAGGCACTATTCTTATGTATGTGGCATTAGTATTATCTATATATTCAGCTTTTGTATATTATAGAGATTATTTTAAAAATGAAGATAAAGGGGAGATTGTTTAATTATGACAATACCGCAAATATTATTAGTGACAGCAGCATATTTTATTGGTGCAATACCATTTGCATATATTATAGTAAAGCTGGTTAAAAAAATTGATATTAGAACTGTGGGCAGTGGCAATGCTGGTGCAACAAATGCTGCGAGAGTTCTTGGAAAATGGGGATTTATAAGCGTTTTTGTGCTTGATGCATTAAAGGGCTTTATTCCTGTATTTATATCACTTCATTTTTATGGGCAGACTATCATTACATTAGTTACTGCAGCGGTTGTTGTGCTGGGCCATACATATACAGTATTTCTTGGCTTTAAAGGTGGTAAGGGGGTAGCCACTGGTGCTGGTGTATTTTTAGCACTGGCTCCAGTAGAGATAGGTATAGGGCTTGTTGTATTTATTATTGTTTTTCTTGCAACAAAAATGGTATCTGCTGGCTCTATTTTAGGCTCTCTTACACTACTTATTGCAGTATGTGCTATGAGTGACTGGTTTGCACTTAAAGTGCTTACTGCTGTTATAGTATTCTTCATAATATTTAAACACCGCTCAAATATTGTGCGTATTATAAAGGGCGAAGAAAACAGATTTGTCAGGAAAAAAGATAAAGATGCTGAATAAAGAAGTTGTTATGAGCAGGTGTATAGAGCTTGCTCGTAATGCTAAAGGTTTTACTTTAACTAATCCATTAGTTGGTGCTGCTGTTATAAAAGATAATAAGGCATTTTATGGTATACATGAGAAATATGGCTGCAGTCATGCTGAAGTAAATGCTATAAAAAATGCTGGTGAAGATGTTGCAGGCTGCGAGCTTTTTGTTACACTTGAGCCATGCTCTACCTATGGCAAAACACCGCCTTGTGTTGAGAAAATTATATCATCGGGTATAAAAAAAGTTTATATTGGTGTTCTTGATATTAACCCTAAACACAGAGGGCAGGGAGTAAATATTCTTAAAAATGCAGGTATTGATGTAGAATATGGTATTTTAGCAGAAGAATGCAGCTCATTAATAGAAGATTTTATTAAATACCAGACAGAAAAACTGCCTTATGTAACATTAAAAACTGCAAGCAGTATAGATGGTAAGATTGCATGTAAATCTGGTCATTCTAAATGGATAACAGGTGCAGATGCTAGAGAGCTTGTTCATAAAATGCGGGGATTATCAGATGTGGTTTTAACTGGCATAGGAACTATTGAAGCAGATAACCCGTTATTAACAGACAGAAGAAAAGATGCTGCAAGACAGCCTGTCAGAGCAGTACTTGATAGTAGTTTAAAAATAGATATTAATGCAGATATTTTAAAAAGTGCAAATACATCACCAGTGATTATTTATACGTCAGAAAATACTGAAAGCAGCAAAATTATGCAGCTTAATGATAAAAATATAAAAGTAATAAAAGTTCCTTGTATTAATGGAATGCTTGATATAAAAGAAGTTCTGCATTCGCTGTATGATTTAGGGTATATGAATGTGTTTGTTGAAGCTGGCAGCAGAGTAAATGGCTCATTTTTTGATAACAGACTTGTAGATAGACTGGAGGCATTTATTGCACCGAAAGTTATAGGTGGACAAGATGCTGTTTCATCAATAGGCGGTTTAGGTATTAATAATATGAATGATGCATTAGTATTTAAAGATTATAAAATAAATACATGTGGTAAAGATATATTAGTATCTGCAAGAATAAATGATTATGCAGCTAGGGCTGTAGAATTTACTAAAAATTATAATGTAGAATAATATGTTTACTGGAATAATAGAAGAGCTTGGAAAAATCAGTTCCTTAACAAAAGGGGATAAAAGTTTAAAATTAAAAGTAGAGTGTAATAAAATAACAGAAGGATTACTTTTAGGTGATTCTATTGCTGTTAATGGTGTTTGTTTAACTGCTGTTAGTTTTGGAAACAGTTTTTTTGAAGCAGATGTCAGCTATGAAACTATTGCAAAAACGTCGCTTAATACTATAAAAAGTGGTAGTATTGTTAATTTAGAAAGAGCATTAACTTTATCATCAAGACTTGGCGGTCATATTGTTCAAGGTCATGTTGATGGAACAGGCAGAATATTAAATATTACTAAATATGGAGATTCTTATAAATTATTTATCAGTTATCCTGAATATCTTGATAAATATATTGTTTTAAAATGCTCTATAGCTATAGATGGTATAAGTTTGACAGTTGCTAATGTAAAGAATAACAGTTTTGAAGTGGCAGTTATTCCACATACTTTTGAAAATACAAATTTAAGATATAAAAAGAATGGTGATATTGTAAATTTAGAATCAGATATTATTGCAAGATATGTAGAAAAAATGGTTTATTCAGAAGAAAAAGACGATAAATTAACGTCATTAATATTAAGTTTTAAAAGGTAGTTGTAAATGGATAAAAGTGTTCGTGCCAGTGTAGAAGAGGCAGTAGATATAATAAAATCTGGCGGTATGCTGATTTTAACAGATGATGAATCTCGTGAAAATGAAGGTGATTTAGTTTTTGCAGCAGATTTTGTTACGCCTGAAAAAGTTAATTTTATGGCTACATATGGCAGAGGTCTCATATGTGTAGCTTTAAGTGGTGATAGATGTGATGCTCTTGGTTTAGAGCAAATGTCATCTAATAATTCATGTAGGTTTGGGACAGCTTTTACAGTATCAGTTGAAGCAAAACATGGTGTTACAACTGGTATATCAGCTTTTGACAGGGCAAAAACTATAAAAGTGCTTGCAGACCCGCTTTCTAAGAAAAATGATTTAATAAGGCCGGGTCATATATTTCCTTTAAGAGCAAAAGATGGAGGAGTTTTAGTGCGTCCTGGTCAGACAGAAGGTTCTGTTGATTTAACACGTCTTGCCGGCTTAAACTGTGCTGGTGTAATATGTGAAATAATGAATGATGACGGCACAATGGCAAGAATGAATGATTTAGAAAAATTTGCCCGTATTCACTCATTAAAAATATTAACTATTGAAGATTTAATAGAATATAGAAAAATAAATGACAATTTAATAGAAAAAGTATCATCAGCTATTCTTCCAACAGAGTTTGGAACATTCAGAATAGAGGGATACCAAAATAAAGCAGATGGTAAGGAAGCTGTTGCTTTAATAAAAGGTGACATAGAAGGAGGTAATCCACCATTAGTAAGAGTTCATTCTCAATGTTTAACTGGTGATGGATTTGCTTCTTTAAGATGCGACTGTGGTAATCAGCTGCATACTGCTATGCAGATGATAGATTATGAAGGCAGAGGTGTCATTTTGTATATGTTTCAAGAAGGCAGGGGTATAGGGCTTTTAAATAAAATTAAGGCATATAAGCTGCAGGATGAAGGTTATGATACTGTGGAAGCGAATATTAAACTTGGCTTTTTAGATGATGAGAGAGATTATTCATTTGGAGCTCAGCTTTTAAGAAAACTTGGTGTAAGTAAAATGCGTTTTATGTCTAATAATCCAAGGAAATTATCAGGTCTTGAAAAATATGGTATTGAAATTGTGGAAAGAGTACCAATTCAGTGCGGTATAGGTGGCGAAAATATGAAATATATGCAGACTAAAAAACAAAAACTAGGTCATATTTTAGATATATAAAAAATATTGAGAGGATAAAATGAAAGTATTTGAAGGAAATTTTGATGGAAAAGGCTTTAAAATAGCAATAGTTGCTTCAAGATTTAATGAATTTATTACTAAAGAATTAATTGGCGGTGCAGAAGATACATTACTTCGCCATAATGTTAATACTGATGATATAGACTTGTATAGAGTTCCAGGAGCTTTTGAAATACCATCAGTATGCAGTAAAATTGCTAAAAGTGGAAAGTATGATGCTGTTATAGCATTAGGTGCTGTAATCAGAGGCTCAACTCCCCATTTTGATTATGTAGCAGCAGAAGTTTCAAAAGGTGTTGCTTCTGTTTCCATGGAGCATAATATTCCTGTAATTTTTGGAGTACTAACTACTGATACTATTGAACAGGCTGTTGAAAGAGCAGGAACAAAAGCAGGTAACAAAGGCAGCGATGCCGCAATGGCTGCATTAGAAATGATTAACCTTTATAAAGGTATGTAATGAAAAGAAAAAGAACACAAGGGCGTGATTACGCTGTACAAATGCTTTATAGTGCTACTTTAGCAGATAACTCTGTTGAAGAAACAAAATCATCATTCAGGCTTGAGTATGCAGATGAATCTGGTGATATATTAGATTTTGCAGATAAACTCTTTGAAACTGCTTATAAAAATAAAGAAAAAGATGAAGCCATAATATCTGAGCTTATAAATAAAAATTGGACTATTGACAGGATTGGTGCAATAGAAAGATGTATATTAAGGCTTGGTATATCAGAACTTTTTGAGGGCGATGCTCCGTATTATGCAGTTATTGATGATTATGTTACTTTAGCAAAAAATTATGGAGATGAAAAATCTGCTTCTTTTGTAAATGGTATATTGGAAAATGTAAAAAATAAATTTTCCATAGAGTTGGATAATGGAAGAAAATAAAGAAAAACTTTTTATTGATTTTGGGCAGGTAGAATACAGTCCTGCAATAATTGATTATGATTTTAGCAATAACCGTCCAAGAGGTGGCTCCAGTAGAATTGATTTTTTTTCCCATGGCGCTGTATCTTCTTCTTTGGAAGGGTTAGAGTTTGATACAAAAATATATCTTAAAAAAGATAATATTTTCTTTGAAAAAGGTGTGTTTTTATTAGATTTTAAAGAAGTGCAGAGAAATCCAAAGATTTTTTTGGATATGGTTCAAGATTTAAAACTTGATAGAATCTATCTTGAAAACTCAATACATGTTAATATAGAGCATATTGCTGCTAAACTTGAAAATGTTGATGTAATATTAATGAATTTTGGGTGTATAAAATAATGGATAAAGAATATTATACAATAAGGATAAGGTTTTCTTGTAATAAAGAAGATATTATTATTGTTAATTCTATACTGGATTCTTACGGAGGTTTAGGACTTATACGCACTATTGATAAAGAAGCATGCAACTGTGCAGTATTTACAACAAATGCTATGTATAAAACCACATTAGAAGTAATGTATGCATTACAGCAGGAGGGTTTATCAATTACAGATATAATTGTTGATAAATCTGAGAATATAGATGAATTTGCATTGCAGGGCAGGGAGATATAAATGGATTTAGGCATTACAAAAAAATATATGATTTTTAATCTTGTTACAAATACAACTAAAGATAACAGACCATTTATCCGTATGACACTTACAGACACGGAAGGTGGCAGTATGAATGCAATAATGTTTGACAGTAATAAGCTGTCTTTTGAGCCTGTAAGAGGTCAGGTTGTAGAAGTTACAGGTGCTTTGCAGCAGTATAATGGTGTAACTCAGTTAAAAGTCAGTGATATGACTTTACTTATTGGAGAAGACACTAATGATTTTCTTCCGAAATCTGATAAAGATGCAAAAGCAATGGAAGAAGAATTAAAGGCTGTGCTGCAAAAGCATATTAAAAGTTCATATTTTAAAAGTCTTTGCAATGCTTTTTATGCAGATAAGGCAGCATATACTCTTTTTACAAAATGTTCTGCTGCTAAAAGTGTTCACCATGCTTATATACATGGTTTATTAGAACATACATTATCTATGGTTAAATTATCTGCATTAGTATGTGATTTTTATGGAAAAGAAAATGTGAATAAAGAGCTTACTATTATGGGTGCATTATTCCATGATATAGGTAAAATTCAGGAAATTGATATAGATAATTCTTTTGAGTATACTGATGAAGGAAAGCTTTTAGGTCATTTGCTTTTAGGTATAAGCATGGTGGATAAATATATTGAAAGTATACCTGATTTCCCTAAAAAAGCCCGTGATTTACTTATTCACTTAATAGCAAGCCATCATGGTTTATTAGAATACGGCTCACCAAAACGGCCAAAAACAAAAGAAGCATTTATACTGCATTATGTTGATAATATAGACGCAAGAATAAACTCATTTAATATGGCATTTGAAAGAGAAAATGTGGAAGAAGGTGGCTGGAGCCAGTATGATAGGATATTAGAGCGACAGTTTTATAATCACGGTTTAATACCTGAGGAATAAAATAAATATGAAACTGCTTTTTATTGGTGATATTGTAGGCAGAAGTGGCAGAAAGGCTGTTAAGTATCATTTATCCCATAACCAGTATGATTTTATTATTGGTAATGTGGAAAATGCTGCAGCTGGATTTGGTTTAACTGATAAAGTGTATCATGAGTTAAAAGACACAGGTTTAAATGCAATGACAGCAGGCAATCATACTTGGGATAAAAAGGAAACTATATCGCTTATTGATAACTGGGATTTATTTATTAGACCTGCTAATTTTTCACACCAGTTACCTGGAAGCGGATTTAAGATATTTAATATTTTAAATAAAAAAATTTGTGTAGTTAATTTAATAGGAAGAGTTTTTTTAAATCCAAGTAACTGCCCCTTTGAAACTTTTGATAAAATATATAATGAAATACCTGATGATGCTTTTATTTTAGTGGATTTTCATGGTGAAGCAACAAGCGAAAAACAGGCATTTGGATATTTTGCAAAAGGTAGAGCAAATGTTATATGCGGTACACATACTCATGTACAGACAAATGATTTAAAAATGATAGATACAAATACTCTTTATTTAACTGATACAGGAATGTGCGGAGCTGAGTATTCAATATTAGGAATGGAAGTAGCAAGTATAATAGAAAGATTTGTTACACAAATTCCTTCTTATAGATTTACTGTGGAAACAAAAGGAAATGTATTGTTTAATGGTTTTTCCTTTACAATAGATAATGATAATATTATAAGAGATTATAAACTTATTAGTGAAATATATCCAGAAACATAGATATAGTAAATTTTGGGGTTAATATGAACATTGTTGTAGTATCAGACCATGCAGGTTTTACACTAAAAGAAGATTTAAAAATATTTTTAGAATCAGAAGGTCATAATGTAATTGACTGTGGCACTTTTTCAAAAGAATCATGTGATTATCCAGACTATGCAAATACTGCAGCACTTACTATATTAGAAGGTAAAGCAGAGCGTGGAATATTTATTTGTGGCACAGGTATAGGTATATCTATTGCGGCAAACAGACATAAAGGTATAAGAGCAGCTTTATGCTCAGATATATACAGTGTAAGGTTAAGCCGTCAGCATAATAATGCTAATGTTTTAGCAATGGGAGCTAATATTGTAGCTCTGCCTTTGGCCAAAGAAATGATAAAAGAATGGGTAAAAGAAGAATTTGAAGGCGGCAGACATGAACGTCGCATATGCAAATTAGATTTATATTAGTATAATTTTCGCTTTAAGGAGTTTGAAAACAATGAGTCTTTACGAACATGTAAAACAATTCGACCCAGAAATCTATGATGCCTTAATGAAAGAGGCAAACCGTCAGGAAGAGCATATTGAGCTTATAGCTAGTGAAAACTTTGTAAGCCCTGCTGTATTAGAAGCAGTTGGCTCTGTTTTAACTAACAAATATGCAGAAGGTTATCCTGCAAAACGCTACTATGGTGGCTGTGAGTTTGTTGATATTGCTGAACAGCTTGCTATTGACAGAGCAAAAAAACTTTTTGGTGCAGAATATGTAAATGTGCAACCACACTCAGGCAGTCAAGCAAACTTTGGTGCATATTTTTCTGTATTACAAAGCGGTGATACAATTTTAGGTATGAATTTATCTCACGGTGGTCATTTAACTCATGGAAGCCCTGTAAACTTTTCTGGTAAATTCTTTAAAGTTATCCCTTATGGTGTAACTAAAGATACAGAAACTATAGATTATGATGAAGTTGAAAAATTAGCAGTTGAAAATAAACCAAAATTAATAATTGCAGGTGCCAGCGCATATCCTAGAGCTATTGATTTTGCTCAGTTTAGAAAAATTGCAGATATTGTAGGTGCAGTATTAATGGTGGATATGGCTCATATTGCAGGTCTTGTAGCTGCAGGAGTTCATGAAAATCCAGTGCCTTACGCAGATATTGTTACAACTACTACCCATAAAACATTAAGAGGACCAAGAGGTGGTATGATACTTGCAAAAGCTCAGTATGAAAAAGCAATCAATTCGCAGGTATTCCCAGGCATGCAGGGCGGGCCATTAATGCATGTAATTGCTGGTAAAGCTGTTGCTTTCAAAGAAGCTTTAAGCGATGAATTTAAAGTATATCAAACTCAAATTGTTAAAAATGCTAAACAGCTTGCAGAAACAATTAAAAATAGAGGTTTCCGTATAGTTTCAGGTGGCACAGATAACCACCTTGTATTAATAGATGTTCATTCTAAAGGCTTAACAGGTAAAGATTGTCAGGTAGCGCTTGATAAAGCCAATATTACAACTAACAAAAATACTATTCCTTTTGAAACATTATCCCCATTTGTAACAAGTGGTATCCGTATTGGTGCTCCAGCAGTTACTACAAGAGGTATGAAAGAAAAAGAAATGGAGTTGATTGGTAATTATATTGCTGATGTATTTGAAAATATCAATGATGATAATAAAATAGCAGAAGTTAAAAGTAAAGTTAAAGAACTTTGTGCTGCATACCCTTTATATAAAGGAAGGTTATACTAATATGAAAAGACCCAGCTGGGACGACTACTTTATGGAAATGACAAAACTGACAGCTACTCGTTCGTCATGTTTGCGCCGTCATGTTGGAGCAGTTTTGGTTAAAGAAACCAGAGTTATTGCGACAGGTTATAATGGAGCACCGGCTGGTGTTACTCACTGCGAAGTAACAGGTTGTCTTAGGCAGAAACTTAATGTGCCTAGTGGCCAGCGCCACGAATTATGCAGAGGGCTGCATGCTGAGCAGAATGCAATTATTCAGGCAGCTCTTTATGGTGTTTCAACAGAGGGCGCAACTATTTACTGCACAACAAAGCCCTGCTCAATATGTACAAAAATGATTATCAATGCAAAAATAACAAAGATAGTCTATGGTGAGTACTATGAAGACAGCTTAGCAGATGAATTATTAAAAGATACAGATATTCGTATACTGCAGTATAAAAAAGAAATGTAATGACAGAATTTAATTTAAAAGGCGGTATACACCCAGATGCACATAAAACATCTGATATATCGTCTATAAGGAATTTTACAATCATAAAAGGGGATAATTTTTTTATCCCCTTTGTTCAGCATATAGGTTCACCTGCATCTGTAATAGTGAGTATTGGTGATGAAGTAGAAAGAGGCCAGCTTTTAGCAGAATGTGGTGCAGGATTATCTTCTCGAATCCACAGCCCAGTAAATGGTAAAATAATTGATATATCAACAGTTTATCACCCTGCAATAGGTGAAGTCAGTGGCTGTACAATAAAAGTTGTAGATAGTGATACATCTAATTTTAAAAAATTAGATGGCGGAAATGATTTATCTGATTTAGCCCGCCGTGCAGGAATTGTTGGTCTTGGTGGTGCTGGGTTTCCTACATATATAAAATTAACCCCAAATAAACCTATTGATACAGTTATTATTAATGGAGCGGAATGTGAGCCGTATCTAATGTGCGACCATACTTTAATGCGGGCAAAAAGTGAAAATATACTTGCTGGTGCTAAAATGATAAAAGAGCATGTTAAGGCAAGTGTATGTATTATTGCGGTTGAAAATAATAAGAAAGACTGTATAGTTCTTTTAAAGCAGCAGTCACAAAAATATAATATAGACATTGTTTCTCTGCCTGTAAAATATCCGCAGGGTGGAGAGAAGCAGTTAATTTATTCTGTATTAGGTCGTATAGTGCCATCTGGCAGGCTGCCTGCAGATATCGGTGTTTTAATACAAAATGTGGCAACAGTAAATGCATTGTATGAAGCAGCAGTTTTTTCAAAGCCGCTTTTTGAAAGGATTGTAACAGTAGCAGGCGAAGTGGAAAATGCGGCAAACTACCTTATGCCTGTTGGTGTACCTGTTGAAAGATTTTTAGAAAGAACTGGCAATAAATATAAAAAAGGGCATAAAGTTATATTTGGTGGCCCTATGACTGGCGGCTCGGTAGCCTCTCTTGATATTCCTGTAATTAAAACTACTGGTGGAGTGCTGCTTTTAAAAAATCAGAAAAAGCATAAAATACTGCCATGTATTAGATGCGGTAAATGCAGCGAAGTATGTGTTATGGGGCTTATCCCTAGGGAATTAGAGCAAAATTTTTTACACAATATGGTTGAAAAAAATGTAGATGAAAAAATTATGAGTTGTATAGAATGCGGCTGTTGTTCATATATCTGCCCATCAGGCAGACTTTTAGCAGAAACAATAAAAGCAGGCAAGAAAAAAGCTGCCATATTTCTTGCGAAGAAAAGGGAAAATAAATAATATGAAACAGTTAATGAATGTTACTTTTGCTCCGCATATAAGAAGCAGTATGGATACATTTAAAATAATGCTTTTTGTTATTATTTCACTTTTACCTGCTGTTATTATATCTATTATAAATTACGGTTTATATGCTTTTACATTATATGCTGTGTGTATTATTTCAGCTGTTTTGTTAGAACATATTTTCTGTAAAATTCAAGGCAGAAAAACAACAATAAATGATTTAAGTGCTGTATTAACAGGTCTTTTGCTTGCTCTCACTCTACCGCCCGGTCTTCCTTTATGGGCTGCATTTATAGGTGTATTTTTTGCAATAATAGTTGCTAAAATGGTATTTGGTGGCATAGGACAGAACCCATTTAACCCTGCATTAACAGGCCGAATGGTACTTTTAATATCATTTCCTGCACTTATGACATCATTTCAAAAGCCTTTTTATTCTAATATAGATGCATTAAGTGGTGCAACTATGCTGGGAAATGCAAAAACAGACTTATCAGCTTACGGTATTATTAACCATATAGATATAGACTATCATCAGCTTTTAATTTCAGCAGGCGGCTCTTTAGGTGAGATTTCTCCACTTGCATTAATTATTGGCGGATTATTTTTAATGTATAAAAAAATTATATCATGGCATATTCCTTTATCATTTATAGGCACAGTGTTTGTGTTTACTTCTATATTATCAAGTATTGATTCTAATATTACTATTTCACCTTATAATCACATAATAAGCGGCGGTCTTCTGCTTGGTGCATTTTTTATGGCGACAGATTATTCAACAAGTCCAATGTTTTGGGCAGGTAAAATTTTATTTGGTATAGGCTGTGGTATTTTAACTGTATGTATCAGAGTTTATGGTGGCTATCCTGAAGGGGTAGGGTTTGCAATATTAATTATGAACGCATTTACACCTATTCTTGATAATTTTTTTAGACCGAAAGTATTTGGAGATAGAGATGAACAGCTTTTTTAAATCTGTATTTACCATAACAATAATAACAGTATTAGCAGGTATAATGCTTACTTTATCATATTTTTTTACAAAAGATAAAATAGCTTATCAGGAAAGGCAGGAAATTTTAAATGCGTTTAAATCCATACTGCCTTATCATAATAATGAGCCTGATAAGGAATATGAAATAATCAATAACCAAAAAATATTCATAGCAAAAGATAACGGCACAATCACAGGGTATGCAGTAAATGTTATAAATACTCAAGGATATGGCGGTGCTATATCTATTTTAACAGGTACAGACAGTAATGGTGTAGTCTCAGGGGTAGCTGTAATTTATCATTCAGAAACACCAGGTCTTGGTGATAAAATAACAAGCAAGTCATTTTTAGATTTATTTAAAGGTTTAACTATAAATGATAAAATAGCTGTAAAAAAAGATGGCGGAACAATTGAGCAGTTCAGCGGAGCAACAATCAGCCCGAGAGCTGTAGCAGCAGGTGTAAAAGATAGTTTAAAAGTTATAAATGGTCTGGTAGGTAAATGATATGATAAAAAATATTATAATAAATGGTTTATACAGTAATAATGCTACTTTTAAACAGATGCTTGGTTTATGTCCTACTTTAGCTGTAACAACAAGTGCTGTGAATGCTTTAGGTATGGGGCTTGCAACTACTGCTGTTTTAACAGGTTCTAATTTATCTATATCATTCATTGCAAGGTATATTCCTAAAAATGTGCGGATACCTGCATATATTGTTATTATAGCTTGTTTTGTTACAATTATTGACCAGATGATGAAAGCCAATTTCTATTCTCTACATAAAGTTTTAGGAATATTTATACCATTAATTGTTGTAAACTGTATTGTGTTAGGCAGGGCAGAAGCCTTTGCTTCAAAAAATAATCCGGTATATTCATTAGTTGATGGGTTAAGTGTTGGTATAGGGTTTACTATATCATTATTTATACTTGGCTCTTTTAGAGAAATAATAGGTTCAGGTACATTTTTTAATATGCCTGTAATGCTTTCTTCTTATGACCCACTTTTAATAGCTGTTATGCCGCCGGGAGCTTTTTTATTTTTAGGGTTTTTATTTGCATGTAAGCAGTTTATTGACAGCAGGATAAAAGGTGAAAAATAATGGAACATTTACTTCTTCTTTTTGTTGGTGCTGCATTAGTAAATAATATAGTTCTAAGCAGATTTTTAGGAATATGTCCATTTATGGGAGTATCAAAAAGTACTGAAACTGCTGTAGGTATGAGTTTATCGGTAGCATTTGTGATGACTGTCTCTGCTGTTGTATCTTTTTTAATAGATAAATATATATTAGCACCGTTATCTCTTGAATATTTAAGAACTATTGTTTTTATATTAATAATAGCCTCTCTTGTACAGTTTGTGGAAATGGTAATAGAAAAAACACTGCCTGAACTTTATTCCGGTTTAGGTATTTATCTTCCGTTAATTACAACTAACTGTGCAGTTTTAGGTGTAGCATTATTAAATGTACAGTTTAAATATTCATTTATAGAAATGCTTATATTCAGTTTTGGAACAGCAGCAGGTTTTGGGCTTGCATTAATTTTATTTGCAGGCTTAAGGGAAAGGATATCTTATTCTGCTGTGCCAAAATATTTTCAAGGAATGCCTATAGTTTTTATTATGGCAGGTATACTTTCGCTTGCATTTATGGGCTTTTCAGGTATGGTAAAATAATATGATAGAAGCTGTATTAGTATTAGGAATTATAGGGCTTATTGCAGGAAGTGGACTTGCTTTTGCTTCTAAATATTTTTATGTAGCAAAAGATGAAAGAATAGAATTAGTGAAAGATATGTTGTCAGGTGCAAATTGTGGAGCGTGTGGATATGCAGGATGTGCAGCATTAGCAAAAGCAGTTTGTGAAGGTAGTGCGTCTGTAAGCCTGTGTGCAGCTTTAAAAGATAGTGAAATAAAAGATATATCAAATTTATTAGGTCTTGAAAGCACTGTAAGTGTAAAGAAAAAAGCATATATCAGATGTACAGGTGGTATCAGCTGCCAAAACAGATATGAATATTTTGGACCTAATGACTGCCTTTTAATGAGCCAGTATGATGGTGGGATAAAAGCATGCAAATATGGATGTGTAGGTGGCGGAACATGTGAAAAAGCATGTCCATTTAATGCAATACATGTTGGAAAAAATGGTTTTGCAGAAGTAGATTATGAAAAATGTACAGGCTGCGGGTTATGTGTTGCAGAGTGTCCTAAACACTTAATATTTTTAGAAAGTGAACATAAAGTCTATGTTGCATGTCTTTCGATAGAAAAGGGCGGTCTGCAGAAAAAGTTTTGCAATACAGGCTGTGTAGGCTGTAAATTATGTGAAAAAGCTTGTGAATATGATGCAATTCATGTAAATAATTTTCTTGCATCTATTGATTATAATAAGTGTATTAACTGTGGTAAGTGTGAAGAAGTGTGTCCAAGTGATACAATAAAAATATAAATATAAATTGAAGTTTTTAAAATAATATGATAGTGTAGTATAAAATGGGTTAAGAGGGTTTAATATGGAAATAATTGCAGCATTAGATTTTGATAATATTAATAAAGCTAAAGAGCTTGTAAAAAAAGTAGGCTCAAATATTTCTTATTATAAAGTAGGCTTAGAGCTTTTTGTTTTAAGCGGTCCTGCTATTATAGACTGGCTGAAATCAGAAAATAAAAAAGTATTTCTTGATTTAAAATTTCATGATATACCAAATACTGCTTCCCGTGCTGTTTCTGCAGCTGCCAATTATGGTGCGGATATAATAAATATTCACACTCAGGGTGGCAGGCAGATGATGCAGAAATGTGTGGAAGAACTGCAAAATGAATGCAGCAGAAAAAACCTTGTAAAACCATTATTAATAGGCGTTACTGTGCTTACAAGTTTAGATGACAGTCATTTATTAGAATATGGTATAAATGGATTTTCAGCTGCCGACTATGTTTTAAAATTAGCAGGCTTTGCTAAAGCATGCGGTCTTGACGGCGTTGTTTCTAGTGCAAAAGAAACTAAAATCATTAAAGAAAACTTAGGCAGTGATTTTATTACAGTAACACCAGGTATCAGACCAGCAGGAGCTGATATTACAGACCAAAAAAGAGTTGTTACGCCAAAAGATGCTTTACATCTTGGCTCTGATTATATAGTTATTGGCAGACCTATTACGGCAGCTGATGACCCAGCTTATGCAGCAGAAGCAATATTAAAGGAGATTAATGAATAATATGAATAGTGATGCAGTTGTTAAAAATTATGAAGAACATGGTGCTTTATTAAGAGGACATTTTCTTCTTTCATCAGGTCTTCATTCTGATATTTACCTTCAATCTGAGCTTATTATGCAGGATCCTGTTAATGCGAAGAAAATTATCAGTGGGTTAGTTGATGTATTGAAAGATTTAGATTTTACAACAATTGTAAGCCCTGCAATAGGTGGTATAAGATTTGGGTATGAACTGGCATCTCAAATGAATAAAAGGACTCTTTTTACTGAAAGAGTTGATGGGGTTATGACTTTACGCCGTGGTTTTACACTGCGGAAAGGTGAAAAAGTATTAGTTGCAGAAGATGTGGTTAGTACTGGTAAATCCACTAAAGAATGTATGAAAGCAGTAGAAGATGCTGGTGGTGTTGTTGTAGGTATTGCATCTATTATTGACAGAAGTTCTGGTACAGCAGGGTTTACTGTACCTTTTTATCCTCTTGCAGCTGTTGATGTAAAAAGCTATGACGCAGCAGAATGCCCAATGTGTAAAGATGGTATACCTTGTATAAAGCCAGGAAGCCGTATTTTTACAAAATAATAAAGGAGTAGCCTATGGAAACTATTACTGCTGTCAAAAAATTGATTAAACCAGATTTACAGCTTTGGGTGGCAGTAAGTGGTACACAAAGGTTGTTTTTTACAAAAGTAAGTGACGTTTATGATACATCATTTACAATATATCCCCCAACTGATAATGGTGAAAATCTTATTGTAACAAAAAAAACTGAATTAGAGTTTATGTTTACAATAGAAAGTGGAAAGTATTTCTTTACAACTAAGCCAATAGGTATTATAAAAGAGAACATTACTCTTTTAGCTATTGAGCTGCCTGTAAGTATACAAAGAAATGAAATGCGGGCTTTTTACAGGGTGGAAATGCTAAGGCGTATACCTGTAAAATTTATTAATGTTGCAAATGGGCTTAATGGAACTGATTATCAAAAAAATGATACTGCCACAATGACATGTACAGATCTTTCAGGTGGTGGTATGAAATTAATAAGCCCTGTGCCTTTAGATAAAGATGATAAATTAGAAATAGATTTAAGTGGTCTTGTAGATGGCCTTGAACATGTTGGTGCGAAAGTAATTAGATATATAGGTGTGGAAGAAGATGGTCATGCTGTAGGAATAATGTTTACATCTTTAACAGAATCTGATAGAGATAAAATAGTTAGGTGTGTTTTTCAGCGTCAATATAATAAAGGAAGATTAATGGATAATTTTAGGAGGAAAAATGTCTTTTAATAGTCAGCGTGAAACAGTGGGTGGAAATATTAATGTTGAATTTATTTTCCCAGTTCATGAGATTGACTCTTTTAATGGTGAAGAGTTAAAAGTTTATATTGAGGGTATATCTTATGAAGTTGATAGTGTTGTTATTAACTTTTCTGATATAACATATTTAAACTCTAGTGGTTTAAGAGAGTTAATACAGTTATTTAAAGTATTGAAAGAAAATGATAAAAGTCTGATTTTTTCTAATCTTAATGATGATATTTATAAAATATTTGTCCATACTAATTTAAACAGGCTTTTTACTATTGTTAGTGATGATGAAGAAGCCAGAGCTAAACTTATGAAATAAGAAAGTTTTGGTAATATATTGATGAAAAAAATAGATTGTTTATCTGCAGAAGAAATAAAAGAAGTTGTAGAAAGTTTCTCTGAGCAGCCTTTTCGCGGTAAACAGATATATAACTGGCTTTATCATAATAATATTACATCATTTAATATGATGAGCAATATCCCTGTATCTCTGCGGGAAAAATTGTTATCAGAATACGAATTTACCTATTTTGAAGAAGTGAAAAGACTAACTTCTAGTGACGGCTCCATTAAATTTCTTTTTAGGCTGGAAGATGGCGAAAGTATAGAATCTGTTTTATTAAGTGATGGCAGCAGGATTTCTGGCTGTATATCTACTCAGGTAGGCTGCCGTATGGGTTGTAAGTTTTGTGCAACAGCAGGTGCTGTTGGTTTTAAAAGAAACTTAACTGTTGGTGAAATATTAGCTCAAGTTACAGCTTTAAGAAAAAGTGCAGAAGAGCTTTTTGAAGAAAGGCTTTTAAATTTGGTTTTTATGGGTATGGGTGAGCCGCTTGATAATATAGACAATTTACAAAAAGCACTTGCCATATTATTAGACGATGAAGCGTTTGGCTTTTCCCATAGAAAAATTACTGTATCTACATCAGGTTTAATCAGCGGGATTAAAAAGTTTTTCCAGATGGAAACACCTGTTAATCTTGCTGTTTCAATTAATGCTCCAAATGAAAAAATAAGAGCATCTATTATGCCTGTAACAAATAAAAACCATTTAAATGATTTGATTCAAACACTAAAAAATGTAGATTTAGATAAAAGGAAGCGTATTACACTGGAATATGTTTTACTAGGTGGTGTAAATGATTCATTAGCTCATGCTAAAGAATTTGTGCAGCTTATTAAGGGAATAAAGGCAAAAATTAACCTTATATCATATAATGGATCACCTTATTCTGAATTTAAAACACCTAATGAAAAAAATGTGTTACAGTTTCAAGAATATTTAATAAATAATAATTATACTGCCTTTATCAGAAAAAAACTAGGGCAAGATATTGCAGGGGCATGTGGTCAGCTTGCAGCAGACTATAAAGGGGCAGGAAATTTATAACTAAATATAGGAGAATATTATGTTAAAAAAAGGAGATAAAGCACCAGCTTTTGAACTTGAAAGCAGCAATGGTGGAACAGTATCAAGTGAAAGTTTAAAAGGTAGCAAATATGTATTATATTTCTATCCAAAGGATAATACATCAGGCTGCACTAAGGAAGCTATCGAGTTCAGCCAGTTAATAAATGAATTTAAAAATAAAAATATCCAGATTTTTGGTGTAAGCCCAGATAATATGAAAAAACACCATAAATTTATCAGCGACCATGATTTAAAAATTACTTTATTATCTGACCCAGAGAATATTGTTTCATCAGCTTATTTTGCTTATGGAGATAAAACAATGTATGGCAAAGTTTACAAGGGCATAATCCGTTCTACATTTATTATAAATGAAGAAGGTATTATAGAAGAAGCATTTTATAAAGTAAAAGCAAGTGGTCATGCAGAAAAAGTTTTAGGGTGTGTGTAATAATGAAAGCTGTTGTAGATTTTGAAAATAATTTAAAAAGATTAGAAGATATTGTAAATACATTAGAAAAAGAAGAGCAGTCTTTAGAAGAAACTGTTAAGCTCTTTCAGGAAGGAATGAACCTTTCAAAAGAATGTCGTAAAGCCCTAAAAGAAGTTGAAAATTCAGTAAAAGTAGTTATGGAAGAAGATAATAACGGTAACATAATTACAAGTGATTTGAAAACAAATGAATAATATATTATCTTTTTTTCAAGAAAGCTCTGAAAGAGTAGAGCTTTTTTTAGATAATAAGTTTGAAAATGCTGCTGTTTATACTGCTAAATTAACAGAAGGTATGCGATACAGTGTATTTGCAGGAGGAAAAAGGCTTCGTCCAGCATTAGTTTATGCATCTTATGGTATTTTTTCAGATGATTATGACTATGTTACTCCATTTGCAGCAGCTATAGAAGTTCTTCATACTTATTCATTAATTCATGATGATTTACCGGCTATGGATAATGATGATATGAGACGCGGAAAGCCGTCTAATCATATTGCTTTTGGTGAAGCACAGGCTATTTTAGCAGGTGATGCACTTCTTACAAAAGCATTTGAAATTATGTCAGATTATACTACACCCCCAAATATTCCAGATAATATTCGTGTAAAAGCTGTATATAAACTTGCACTTGCTGCAGGTGACTTAGGTATGGTTGGCGGTCAGTATGCTGATATTGCAGCAGAGGGCAGGAAACCAACAGCTGAACTTGTGGAATTTATTCATAAAAATAAAACTGCAGCTTTAATAGAATGTGCCGTATATCTAGGCGGTATAGCAGGCGGAGCTAATGATAAGCAGATGGAGCAGCTTATTTCATTTGGTAAATATGCAGGGCTTGCTTTTCAAGTGATAGATGATATTTTAGATATTACTTCATCATCAACTGCTCTTGGAAAAAATGTTCAAAAGGATATAAACAGTCATAAAGCAACATATCCAGCTGTTTATTCACTTGATGGTGCAAAAGAAAAAGCAGAGCAGTATATAAATAAAGCATGTAAGAGTTTAGAATGTTTTGGCGAAAAAGCAGATACTCTGCTTTCTATTGCTAAATTTATTACGGAGCGTAAATCATAGAAAACAATAATGCAGAGTTTCTTCAATCATTAAATCTGCCTCAGGATATAAAAAACCTGTCTTATGACGATTTAGATAAAGTTGCAAAAGAAACAAGAGAATTAATTATTGATGTAACTTCTAAAAATGGCGGTCATATTGCACCAAGCCTTGGTGTAGTAGAGCTTACCATTGCATTACTGCGTGTTTTTGATTTACCAAAAGATAAAATTATATGGGATGTAAGTCATCAGTCCTATGCTTATAAAATATTAACTGACAGACTTAATTCTTTTCATACACTTAGGCAGTATAAAGGTATAAGCGGTTTTTCAAGACCAGAAGAAAGTATATATGATACATGTATTTCAGGTCATGCCAGTACCTCTATATCTTCAGCCATTGGCATTACTCTTGCAAATTCAATATTAAATAAGGAAGGAAAAGCTGTATCTGTTATTGGTGATGGTGCTTTAACCGGCGGTATAGCTTTAGAAGCATTAAATAATATTGGAGTGTTCAAAAAAAATATTATTATAGTTCTTAATGATAATGAAATGTCTATTAGTGCAAATGTTGGTGGTTTTTCATCATATCTTTCTAAATCATTAACAAGTGCTCTTGCCACAAAAATGCGTTATGATTTTAAAAATGCAGCAGAAGAAGCTCCGTTTGGCGATACAGTTTTAAAAATAGCTAAAAAAATGGAAAATGTAATGATAGGTATGTTATCTCCCGGAGCATTTTTTGAAAACTTAGGAATAAGATATATTGGGCCAATAGATGGTCATAATATAAAAGAAATAGAAAAAGCACTATCTAATGCAAAACTGCAGAAAAGACCTGTTTTAGTACATATTGCAACAAAAAAAGGCAAAGGCTATGAGCCTGCAGAAAAAAGTCCTGATATTTTTCATGGTGTTTCTGCTTTTGATAAAGAAACGGGTGTAGCAAAAGGAAAAAGTGATACTTTATCATGGACAGATGTTTTTGGCAGTAAAATATTATCTATGGCAGAAAATCATAATAATATCACAGCAATAACAGCAGCAATGGGAGATGGTACAGGTCTTAAAAAGTTTGCAGAGAAATTTCCTGATAGGTTTTTTGATGTTGGTATTGCAGAACAGTATGCTGTGGCATTTTCAGCAGGGCTTGCTGTTGCTGGTATGAAACCATACTGTGCAATATATTCTACCTTTTTACAGCGTGCTTATGACCAGATTATTCATGATATTGCAATTGCAGAGCTGCCTGTTACATTATGTGTTGACAGGGGCGGTTTTGTAGGAGCAGACGGCTCAACTCATCATGGAATATATGATATTGCTTATTTAAAAACTATACCAAATTTAAATATAATGCTTCCAAAGGACAGGTATGAGCTGGAAGCAATGCTTGATTTAAGTTATGAGCTTGATAAACCTGTAGTTATAAGGTATGCAAGGGGAAGTGTATACGATAATAAAGAGCTGCCATTTAACAATGTAGAGCTTGGAAAACCAGAAATTATTTCTGATAAAGGAAAAATAGCAGTTATTTCTGTTGGTCATATATTCAGCGAAGTTTATACTGCATATAAAAAACTGCAGGATGAAGGAATAGATGTTACTCTTATTAACCTTAGGTTTGTAAAACCACTTAATAAGGAATATTTATTAAGTATTTTAAAGGATAAATCTTTTGTTATAATAATAGAAGAAGGTGCTTTAATTGGTGGTGCTGGAGAAATGATTATTTCTTTATTAAATAACAGCGGCATTTATATTCCAAGCAGAAGTATTGGTATAGATGATGAATTTTTTGAACACGGTACAGTTGCAGATTTACGAAAAGATGCAGGTCTTGACTGGGAAAGCCTTTATAATACTATAAAAGACTGTGCATATAAGGCTTAATGATTTTAATATATTATGAAGAAAAAAAGAATAGATGAACTGCTTGTTGAAAAAGGGCTTGCAGTAAGTATAGATGAAGCAAGAAGATTTATAATGGCAGGGCTTGCTGTTGCAAATGATAAGCGGATAGATAAAGCCGGCGATTTAGTTCCTTTTGATGCTGTTGTCAGGCTTAAAGACAGGCTGCCTTATGTCAGCCGCGGTGGTTTGAAATTAAAACATGCAGTAGATACATTTAAATTAAATATGCAGAATGCTTTTGTAATGGATATAGGTTCATCAACCGGCGGGTTTACTGATGTGTGTCTTCAAGAAGGTGCAGAATTCGTTGTTGCTGTTGATGCTGGTACTGCTCAGCTGCATAATAAACTTCTTCATAATGAAAAAGTTATTTCTTTTGAAAATACTAATTTTAAATATTTTGAATTTGAAAAAGTAAATAGATACTGTGATTTTATAGTTACAGATGTATCATTTATTTCATTATGCTCTATTATTCCTAATGCAGTTAATTTTTGCAGACAGGGAACTATCTTGATAGCCTTAATAAAACCACAGTTTGAAGCAGAGCGTGATGAAGTGGAAGAGGGCGGTATAGTAAGTGATAAAAATATCCATAAAAGAGTAATAAAAAAAGTGATAGATTTTGCAAAAGAATATAATTTTTCCTTTATTGATATAACAAAATCATGTATAACTGGAGCAAAAGGTAATATTGAATATTTATCCTATTTTGTGTATAAAGGAATACATGAAAATAATAATATAGAAAATATAATAAAAAAGGTTACATTGTAAGTGAAAGCGGCATTAATTGTAAAACCAAAAGGCGAAGTAAAAAATACAGTAGAAACAGTTATACAAATATTAGAAGCAAAAGGTATAACTCCAATGCTTGAAAAAGAAACTATTGAAAGGCTTGTTATAGATAAAGACAGCTATTCTATTAGTGATATGCGTTCTCAGGCTGATTTAGTAATAGTTTTAGGTGGGGACGGCACTCTTTTATATGCTTCTAGAATGTTTAGATTTTTAACTGTTCCAGTGCTTGGTTTTAACCTTGGCAGGTTAGGGTTTATAATGGAATATAATATTGATGATTTTGAAAAAGTAATTAATAATTTTATAGCTGAAAAGTTAATAATTAAACGCCGTATGAAAGTTGCTGGTATAATATTAGAAAATGGAGCAAATGTTTTTGAAGAAGAAGCATTAAATGAAATTGTTATAAATAAAGGTGCCCCATCAAGAATGATAGAATTAAGTATTTTCATTGATAACAGTTTTGTAACACGCTATCGTTCAGATGGTGCAATCATATCTACCCCTACAGGCTCTACAGGCTATACAATTTCAGCAGGTGGTCCTATTGTTCACCCTGATTTAGATTCTATAATACTTTCTCCAATATGTCCCCATGCATTAAATATCAGACCTATAGTGCTGCCAAAAACATCTACTATAGATATTCGCGTAGAAACAAGTAATGTGGAATGTTATGCAACTTATGACGGACAGATTGTTCGCCCATTTAACAGTGGAAGTATATTAAGAGTTGTACGCTCATCATGTGATTTACACTTAGCTGTATCACAGGATAGAAATTACTATAGTATATTAAGAGATAAACTTGGCTGGGGAGGCATACCGTGTTAACATATCTAGCTGTAAAAAATATAGCAGTTATAGAAAAAGTCAGCTTAGAATTTGAAAAAGGTTTAAATGTTATTACTGGTGAAACAGGTGCTGGTAAATCTGTGCTTGTGGGTGCATTAAAATATTTAACAGGGGACAGGCTTGGCAGAGTGACACCTAGAAATCAGCAGGAAAAGTTTTCTGCAGAAGGTATATTTTGTGATGATTTAAATATTGAGCCTGAATTAATAGAGCAGTATGATATAGAAGATGAGCTTATAATATCAAGAGAAACTGATGAAAATGGTAAAAACAAGGCTTTTATAAATGGTAAAGCAGCCCCTGTTAACAAACTGAGAGATATTTCTGAATCTTTAATAGATATTCACGGTCAGCATGAAAACCAGTTTTTATTTAATCCTGCAAAGCACTTATCTTTTGTAGATTTTTTTGTAGATAACAGCTTAAAAGATGATTTCAGTATAAAATACAGGGCTTATAGAGAAAAACTTGATAAACTGGAAAATTTAAAGAAGAATAGAGAAAATATTATAAAAATGCAGGAAATGTATAAAATGCAGTATAATGAAATCTTGTCTTATAATATTGACTTAGAAAAAGATGCAGTTATAGAAGACAGAATCAAGTTTTTATCAAGCATAGAAAAAGTAAGAGAGGCAGTAACTTTATCTATGGATGCTTTAAGTGATGGCGAAATTACTGCATCAGAATTAATTGAAAAAGCAGCAAGAGCTATGAACAGTTTAAGTAATATGTCTCATGATGCTCAAAAGGCAGAAGAGTTTTTGCAGGTTGCATTAGAAAATATTAATGAAGCGTCATCATTAATTACGAACCTTTTAAGTGAAGAAGAGCAGGAAATAACACCTGAAGAATTAAAT
Organism: uncultured Mucispirillum sp.; assembly: GCA_944323205.1. Taxonomy (GTDB): domain Bacteria; phylum Chrysiogenota; class Deferribacteres; order Deferribacterales; family Mucispirillaceae; genus Mucispirillum. The sequence continues at coordinate 114,844 of CALURO010000004.1, forward strand.
AATTTAATAGACAGAAAATATAAGCTGCAGGATTTATCAAAAAGATATGGCGGTTCACTTGAAAGTGTTATTGAATATAAAAATAAATTAGAAGAAGATTTAGCAGGAATTGATGGTGAAGAAGATATTACTTCTAAACTTGAAAAAGAAGTATCCATATTAAAAGAGGAAGCCATAAAAAGCAGTAAAATATTAAATGAAGCAAGAAAAAAAGCTGCTGTAGAATTAAGCACAAAAACAGAAAATATATTACATGAATTAGAATTAAATTCTGCTAAATTTGAAGTTATTTTTAAAGAAAATGATGATTTAGATTATTCTGGCGGTATTAGTGCAGAATTTTTTATTTCAACTAATGCTGGGTTTAAAACTGCTCCGCTTGCTACTGTTGCTTCAGGTGGTGAAGTATCTCGTGTTATGCTTGCATTAAAAGAAGTGTTTGCAGATTTTGATAATATAGGCACAATGCTTTTTGATGAAATAGATACAGGTATAAGCGGCAAAGCTGCGGGAGCTGTTGCTAAAAAATTAAAACAGTTAAGCAAAAGAAAGCAGATTATAGTTATTACTCATTTACCAGTTGTTGCAGCTATGGGAGACAGCCATTTCCACATTTCAAAGTCAGATAAAAATGGAATTTCTTCTACAAATATATTAAAACTTGACAAAGCATCAAAAATAAATATTATAGCAACAATGATTTCTGGTGAAGCAACACCAACAGCAATGAAACAGGCAGAAGATATGATAAACAGGAGCAGTATATAATGGAAACAATAAAGGGCTTATTTCATGATATATTAGGTATTGGAGTAGTAGTTGTTACTTTTTTAGTAGATACTGTAGGAAGATTAGGATATTTTGGAATTATTGTACTTATGGCAGTTGAAAGCTCTTTTATTCCTTTTCCAAGTGAGGTTGTAATTCCACCTGCTGGATATTTAGCATCATCTGGGAAGCTGAATATATTTCTTGTGATTTTATCAGGTATTTTTGGTTCTGTTTTAGGAGCATTAGTAAATTACTGGATAGCTTGCAGATTTGGACGAGATTTTTTACTAAAACACTCTAAATTTTTTTTCATAGACCATGAAAAATTTGCTAGATTTGAAGTATTTTTTAATACTCATGGAGAAATAACTACCTTTGTAGGAAGGCTTATTCCAGTTATTAGACAGTACATATCTTTCCCTGCTGGTCTTGTAAAAATGAATTTAAAGAAATTTATATTTTATACTGCACTGGGTGCTGGTATTTGGTGTACAATTTTAGCCTATATTGGATATTTTATTGGAGATAATATTGATATAGTAAAAGAAAATGTTGATAAAATAATGGTTTTTGTATTTCCGGCATTAATTTTGCTTGTAATAATTTATGTGATAATATATAAATATCGTAAAAAAAGGGAAACAATCTCATAATCAGGTGTATAGATGTATAGAGTTTTAGTTGTGTTATTATTTTTATTATCAGCAGTATCTGTGTATGCAGAAACATATGAAGTAAAATCTGGAGATACTCTTTATGGTATTTTATCAGACAGATTTACTCCACAGGAAATGGCAGAAATAAATGCACAGATAAAAAAAGATTATAAAGGTTTTATATTAAGACTTGGTATGAAATTAACGTTAGAACCTAATAAAGTTACTTTAAATGCTGCCCTTGATAAAGATATTATTATAGAGCGTATGCTTGACGGCTCAACAAAAGTAAGTATTAATGAATATCAATATGAAATGATGAATGTGCTTGTAAGAGGCACTATAGAAACAAACTTATTTGATGCAATGTATAAAGCTGGCGAAGATGCAGAATTGGCAGCAAACCTGGCAAGTATTTTTGAATGGGAAATAGATTTTTTCAAAGATTTACGCCCAGGGGATAAGTTTATAGTATTAGTTGAGAAAAAATTTATTAAAGATAGATATGCAGGTTATGGTAAAATTGTAGCTGCTGATTTTTATAATCAAGGTAAATTAAAAAGAGCAGTTTATTATAATGATGGCGGTAAAAATAAAGGCTACTATAACGAGAAAGGGGAAGGGTTAGAGCGTGGTTTCCTTCGTGTTCCATTAAACTATTCTCGTATTTCTTCCAGATATACAACATCAAGACTTCATCCTGTATTAGGCTATCACAGACCACACTATGGTGTTGACTATGCTGCACCAACAGGTACTCCAGTAAAAGCAACAGCAAGTGGTATTGTAAAAATAAAATCCCGTTCAAAAGGAAATGGTAATTATATTGCAATTCGCCACCCAAATGGTTATGAAACATTTTATCTTCATTTAAACGGGTTTAACAGAGCAATTAAAAAGGGAAGCCATGTAGAGCAGGGGCAGATTATAGGTTATGTTGGCTCAACAGGTTATTCTACAGGACCACACCTTGATTACCGCATAAGGAAAAACGGTAAATGGTTAAACCCATTAAAATTTGTTGCAACGCCTAAAACATTGAAAAAAGATGATGTGGCTGCATTTTTAGAATTTGCTGAATCATTTTTTGATAAACTTGATATGTCACACATTATGTATGCACAAAACAGCCCGCTTTATACAGTGCCGCCTGTAAGCTCTATGGCTGTAATGCAGTTTTGATTTTTATATAATTTATAAAATAAGACAAAATTTAAGCCCATATTTATGGGCTTTTTTATGAGTTTTATATAAGATATTTTTTGAATAATTAATATAAATAATTTATATTACACTTTATCTTGATACCATTCTGGAGTAATACCAAGCCGTCTTATTTTATAGTGTATTACTCGTGGTGATAAATCTAAATCTCTTGCAGCTGCAGACATATTACCATGGTTTCGTTTTAATGATTCCACTATTAACTCTCTTTCATAAGAGTCTACAAGTGTATTAAATGATGCTGCTCCGTCTGGTAAGAGGGAAGAGTTAGATGTTTTACCAGTCTGTAAAGATGCAGGCAGATTATACCCATGTATACAGTCATCTGTTGCAGTAATAACTGCTCTTTCAATACAGTTTTCAAGCTCTCTGACATTGCCTGGCCAGTGGTAGCTCATAAGCATATTAATAGCTGGTGTAGAAAGCCTTTTTATATTTTTTTTATATTTTATATTATGTTTTTCAATAAAATGTTCTGCTAAAAGTATAATATCGCTTCTTCTAGAATTTAAGTCAGGCATAGTTATAGGGAAAATATTAAGTCTGTAATATAAGTCTTCTCTAAACTGTCCGTTTGTAATCATTTCTTCAAGATTTCTACTTGTAGCAGCAATTAACCGCACATCTGATTTTAAAGTCTGGCTGCTTCCAAGCCTTGTAAATGTTCTTTCTTGAATAAATCTTAATAACTTAACTTGTGAAGCAAGTGATAAATCACCAACTTCATCAAGAAACAATGTGCCAGTATTTGCTTTTTCCACATGCCCTATTCGCCTTGCAACTGCACCAGTAAATGCACCTTTTTCATGACCAAACAGTTCGCTTTCCACAAGATTTTCGGGGATTGCAGCACAGTTTAAAGTGATAAATGGTTTATCTTTTCTATTGCTTAATGAAACTATTGCTCTTGCAACCATTTCTTTACCAGTGCCAGAAGCACCGCGAAGAAGTACTGTCGCATCACTTGCTGCCACCTGTTTAATTAATGCATATATTTCCCGCATACTTTTGCAGTTGCCGATTAACGCAGGCGGGTTACTATCATCAAGCATATCCCTTAATTGCTTATTTTCATGTATCAGCTGTTCTTTTTCTTCATGTTCTGCCACAACAGCCATCAGTGCTTCACCAACAATATTTCCAACAATTTCTAAAAACTTTAAATCTTTTTGCAGGTCAGCATTTTCGTCCATTACTCTATCAACACTTAATGTGCCTATAACTCTTTCCATATTAATAATAGGTACACATATAAATGCAATTTTTTCATCTTTATCTCGTGCACCAAGTCTGTTTAAAAATCTTGGGTCATGAACAATATCTTCAATTAAATGAGGTCTTCCACACTCTGCCACATGGCCAGTTATTCCTTCTCCAATATCATATGATATATGTTTTTTTTCAGCCTCTTGTAAATCATGGGTGGCTTCAATATATAACTTATTATGTTTTACAATAGTGAATGTGCCGCGTATCATATTAAGGCGTGAGCTTAATATTTCTAATATCTGGTGCAAAAGCTCGCTGACATTTTTTTTATGAACGATAGCGTAGCTTATTTCTTGTAATACTGTAATTTCTGCACTTAATGAATGTTCTTCTTGTTTTGATTTTCTGCCTGCCATTTATAATCCTTATTATTTTGAATAATAGGTTATAATTAAATTTTACAAAATTGTAAAGAGAAAATATTATTTTTTTATTGACAAATCCCCCCCCCATGATATTTTTTAAAATCAGCTGATAATATTTAAATAATTAAATAAGAAGGAGTTTTTATGGCATCATGTAACAAACAAAGAGAACAATGTGCAACATGTGAATATTGGTCTGGTCATCGCGAACCAGATAATTGGTTTGATAATGTGGAATATATGGATAATCATAAAGGTAAATGCTATAATAAAAGGTCTTGGAATGGAAATGAAAAATATCCTACAGATAATTGCAATAATTGGCAACGATGGATGGTGCTAGGACAGTGAAGTATATTACTTCCGACGCAGAAATTTCTTCATGCAAAACATATAGATATTTTTTACAGCGGACATGGGATATTAATAATGAAATGATGACATTTATCATGCTCAACCCAAGTAAAGCAGATGCTCTAAAAGATGACCCAACTATTCGTAAGTGTGTTATGTTAGCAAAAAAAGAGAATTGTAGTGGTATATATGTTATTAACCTATTTGCATTAAGGTCATCACAACCGAAAGATTTATACATACATAATAATCCTGTTGGACCTGATAATGATTATTGGATTGATGAAATCACAAAAAAATCTAAAATAATCGTAGTTGCATGGGGAAATGATGGTAACCTTTTAAATCGTGATATTGAAGTATGTGAAAAATTAAAATCACTTGGTTTAAATTTATATTGTTTAGGTTTAAACAAAAATGGTTCTCCAAAACATCCATTAGCTCGTAATATTGACATTAATACAAAACTAGTTAAATATGAATAAGAATATTAATTTTAATTAATATTCTTACATATTAAAAACCCCCTGAAGTATTCAGGGGGAAGTGTGAAGGAATAAACTAATTAGAAGCTGCCTTGTGATATTCGCTGCATTGCTTCCTTAGTTTTTTCTTGGCTGCCAAATGCTGTTAATCTAAAATAACCTTCGCCGCATGGACCAAAGCCAGAGCCTGGTGTGCCTACTATTTGATATTTTTCAAGTAAAATATCAAGAAAATCAAACGACTTAATACCATCAGGTATTTTCCACCAAATATATGGAGCATTAACGCCGCCATATACTTCAAAGCCTGCCTGTTTTAATCCATCTAAGATTATTTTAGCATTATTCATATAGTATTTAACCACTTCTTTTGTTTCTTTCATACCTTGTTCAGAATATACTGCTTCGGCTGCTCTTTGAGTAACATATGATACTCCGTTAAATTTAGTTGTCTGCCTTCTATTCCAAAGTTTATTAAGTGCTACTTTGCTGCCAATATCATCAAAAGCATATAATTCTTTTGGTACAACAGTAAAAGCACATCTTATACCAGTAAAACCTGCTGTTTTAGAAAATGATTTAAACTCTACAGCAACTTTTTTTGCATCAGGTATTTCATATATTGAGCCGCATACATCTTCTTCTTGAATATATGCACTGTATGCACTGTCATATAGAATAATGGAATTATTTTCCAGTGCATAATCTACCCATGCTTTAAGGTCTGCTTTTGTTAATGCTGTGCCTGTTGGGTTATTAGGCGAGCAGATATATATTAAATCTGCATGCTTGTCTGGAAAAGCAGGTTTAAAATTATTTTCTTTTGTAGAAGGCATATAAATGATTTTTTCAAAATATCCTTTATCATTTAATTTGCCACTTCTGCCAGCCATAACATTACTGTCAAGGTATACTGGATAAACTGGGTCAGCAATTGCAACAGTAGAGTTAATATCAAATATTTCCTGAATATTAGCTACATCACATTTAGAACCGTCACTTATAAATATCTCATCTGATGATATATCAATATTTCTTGACTTGTATTCTCCATTAATTACTGCATTAATTAAAAAATCATATCCCTGTTCAGGTCCGTACCCCCTAAAAGTAGAATTTTCAGCCATTTCTTTAGCTGCTTTTTCCATTGCCCTTACCACTGCATTAGTAAGTGGGCGGGTAACATCACCAATCCCCATTCTAATAATATCTGCTTTTGGATTAGCTTCCTGATATGCTTTTATTTTTCTTGCAATTTCTGCAAAAAGATAGCTGTTAGGAAGCAGTAAATAATTAGAATTAATTTTTACCATTTTTAAATTCCTTTTAAATAATTATCAACTTCTTTTGCTGTTTCTTTAGCATTAGCCATTGCTCTTACAACAAGTGACTGGCCAGTTTTCATATCACCGCATGTAAAAATACCTTGAGATGAATTGCCTTCCACTCTGCCTCTTTTATCAGCTTCTAAGTGCAAATCTTTAATAAATGAATTATTATCTACACCTAAAAAGCCCATAGCAATAAACACATAATCTGCTTTAATATTTGTAAGGGTTCCATCTACTTCTTTAAAAGATACAGGTCTGCCTTCTGGAGAAAATTCCCAGGCAGCATCAACAATATCAATACTTGTAACAGCTCCATTTGTTCCATGAAATTCTTTTACAACTTTTGCCCAGAGTCTAATGCCGCCTTCTTTATGGCTTGAAGATGTTTTAAGTTCATAAGGCCAGTCTGGCCAAGGGGTAGAGACAGAGCGTTCTTTTGGTGGCTCTGGCATAATTTCAATTTGAGTGATATTTGCAGCTTTTTGTCTGATAGATGTACCTAAACAGTCACTTCCTGTATCGCCGCCACCAATAATAACAACATCTTTACCTTTTACATCAATAGGCAGTTTGTTTACTTCTTTGCCTATAAACATATTCTGTCCAGATAAAAACTCTAATGCAAAGTGGATATTTTTTAATTCTCTGCCTTTGATTTGTAAATCTCTAGGCACAGGTGTTCCTATTGCAAGCACTGTTGCATCATATTTTTTATTTAAATATTCAGCAGAAATATCTTTGCCTATCTCTGTATTAAACTGAAAGTCAATTCCAGATGCTTTTAAAATATCTATGCGTCTTTCAATAATTTGTTTTTCAAGTTTAAAATCAGGTATACCATATCTTAAAAGACCGCCTGCATATTTTCTTTTTTCATAGACTGTAACATTATGTCCTTTTTTATAAAGCTCAAAAGCCATATAAAGCCCAGAAGGACCTGCACCAACTACAGCAACACTTTTGCCGCTTTTGCTTTCTGGCACAATCTGTTTTACATATCCATTTTCAAAAGCATTTTCTATAACTGCTTTTTCAAGCTGCCTAATCATAACAGGCACATTTTCAATATTTTTAGTGCAGGCATTTTCACAAAGGGCAGGGCATACTCTGCTAGTAAATTCAGGCATATTACTTGTTTCGCTTAATATTTCCCATGCTCTTTTCCAGTTTAAAGTTCTTGCAGCTTCATTCATTTCTGGTATTACATTGCCTAATGGGCATCCAAGACCATGGCAGAATGGTATACCACAGTCCATACATCTTGAAGCCTGCATAGTTAATTCTTCTGTATTAAATTTTCTTTCTACTTCATTATAGTCTTCTACACGAGTAGCTTCTGGTCTGTATATATTTTGTATTCTTGGTATATTTTTCATAATCTTTTATCCTCAAAAATTAGTTGCTGCCGTTTTCTTTTATTGCCTGTAATGCTTTTTTATAATCAACAGGAAATACTTTAACAAACATATCTCTATAATTTTCCCAGTTTGCAGTTATTTCTTTTGCTTTTTGGCTGTCAGTATATTTAATATGTTCATTCAGCAGTGATAAAAGTTCTTTTTCGTCATCGCTGCCTGGTTCTATATTTTCTAAGTCAACAGAGCTTGTATTACAGCGTAAGTCAAAATCGTTGCTCATATCAAGAACATAAGCAATACCACCAGTCATACCAGCTGCAAAGTTAACACCAGTATTACCAAGTATTACAACTCTGCCACCTGTCATATATTCGCAGCCGTGGTCGCCAATACCTTCCACAACTGATATAAAACCGCTGTTTCTAATAGCAAACCTTTCACCAGCCTGACCATTTAAGAATATTTTACCACCTGTACCGCCATATCCTATAACATTACCAGCTACCACATTTTCTGATGCTTCAAATGTTGCATTTTTTGCTGGTTTTACAATAATTTTACCACCTGATATACCTTTTCCAACAAAGTCATTTGCTTCGCCTTCTAAATTAAATGTAATACCGTGAGCTAAAAATGCACCAAAACTTTGACCAGCACAGCCTTTAAAGTTTACATTTATAGTGTCATCATCTAAGCCTTTTAAGCCATATTTTTTAGCAATATTATGGGAAAGCTCTGTTCCAACAGTTCTGTTAATATTTTTTATTTCTAAATCAACAGTTTTAGCTTTACCTGTTTCCACACTTTCTTTAAATGCATCAAGCAGATATTTTCTATCATAGTTTTCAAGTTCATAAGCTGAAGTGCCGCTGTATTTTATCTCTTTACCGCTTACAGTCTGCAGTATTTTAGAGAAATCAAGATTTTTAGTTTTATAAAATTCTATTGCTTTATTTACCTGTAATAAATCACTTCTGCCAATAGCTTCATCAAGAGTTCTAAGTCCTAAAGCAGCTAAATATTCTCTTACTTCTTCAGCAATGAATATAAGGAAGTTTTCAACATATTCTGGTTTGCCTGTAAATTTTTTCCTTAATTCTTTATCCTGAGTTGCAATACCTACAGGGCATGTATTTGAATGACACTGCCTCATCATAACACAGCCTAAACTAGCAAGAACTGTTGTAGCAAATCCAAACTCTTCTGCACCTAAAAGGGCTGCAATAATAACATCTCTACCTGTTTTCAACTGTCCATCTGTCTGCAGTCTAACTCTGCCGCGAAGTTTGTTTAAAACAAGTGTTTGCTGTGCTTCTGCAAGCCCTAATTCCCAAGGAAGCCCTGCATGTTTTATACTTGTTAATGGAGAAGCACCAGTTCCGCCATCGTGTCCGCTAATTAATATTACATCAGAATGTGCTTTTGCAACACCTGCTGCAATAGTACCAACACCTACTTCTGAAACAAGTTTTACAGATATTCTTGCTTCTGGATTAGAGTTGCGCAGGTCATATATAAGCTGAGCTAAATCCTCAATAGAGTATATATCATGGTGTGGTGGTGGAGATATTAAACTGACATTTGGCATAGAGTGTCTTAATTTTGCAATAAATGCATCTACTTTATGTCCTGGAAGCTGTCCGCCTTCACCAGGTTTTGCACCTTGTGCCATTTTTATCTGCAGTTCTTTTGCATTAGCTAAGTATTCTATAGTAACACCAAATCTGCCACTTGCAATCTGTTTAATTGCACTGCTTCTAACTTCACCTTTTTCATTAGGTTTATATCTTTCCGGATCTTCACCACCTTCACCGCAGTTACTCATACCACCTAATTTATTCATAGCAATAGCTATTGTTTCGTGAGCTTCTGGGCTGATAGAGCCAAGTGACATAGCACCAGTTACAAATCTTTTAACGATAGAAGATGCACTTTCAACCTCTTCTAAAGGAACAGGTACTGCTGTTGCAAATTCAAAAAGCCCCCTTAATGTACATAAATGTTTTGACTGCTCATTAATAAGTTTTGCATAGGCTTTATATTTTTCTTTATTATTGCTTTGAACAGCCTGTCTAAATAATGTCATACTTTCTGGTGTCCATAAGTGGTGTTCACCATCTTTTCTATAATGATACTGTCCGCCTGAAGAAAGCATATTCTCGTTATGTTCATCAGCTGCTTTTCTTCTCATTAGTGCTTCATGCTCTATTTCTTTTAAGCCTATACCATTAATGCGGCTTGCTGTGCCTGTAAAATATTCTTTTATTATATCACTGTTTAAACCAACTGCTTCAAAAAGCTGGCCGCTTCTGTAACTTCTTAATGTGGAAATACCCATTTTACTCATTACTTTTAAAAGCCCTTTATCAATAGCTTTAATATAGTTTTCTGTAGCTTTCACTTTATCTGCTTTTATTTCATTATCATCAACAAGTGCAGATATACTTTCAAGTGCAAGATAAGGACATACTGCTGTTGCACCATAACCTAAAAGAAGAGCAAAATGCATAATTTCTCTAGCTTCACCAGTTTCTAAAATAACAGCAGATTCTGGGCGTATTCCGGCTTTTGATAATGCTTTATTAACAGCAGTAACTGCAAGAAGTGATGGTATTGGAGTATATCCCTCTTCAATATGTTTATCACTAAGTATTAAAATAGGGCAGCCTTCTTTTACTTTTTCAACAGCTATTTCTGCAATATTTTTTAATGACTGTTCTAAATCATTTCTAAATGATATATTAATAACTGCAGACTGAAATCCGTCTTCTCTAATGCTTCTAAGCCTTTTAAGTTCATCATTTGTGATAATTGGTCTTGGAAGTTCAATTACTCTTGCATGATATGCACCATCTTCTAATATGTTGCCTTTATTGCCTATAAAAGTAATAAGGCTCATAACTAAATCTTCCCTGATAGAATCTATAGGCGGATTAGTAACCTGAGCAAAAAGTTGTTTAAAGTAGTTAAATAAAAGCTGCGGTTTTTCACTTAATACTGCAAGTGCAGCATCATTACCCATTGAGCCAACAGGTTCTGCACCTTTTTCTGCCATAGGTTTGATAATAAAATCAAAATCTTCTTTAGTATATCCAAAGAGTTTTTGTTTTTTTATAATATTTCTTGAAGGTTCAGCAGGTGAAAGTAATTCAAAAAGCCCGTGAACATATATTCTGTTTTCATTTATCCATCTTCTATATGGCAGGTTTCTAGCAGCAGTTTTTTTAACGGCAGCATCAGATATTATTCTATGATTTTCTAAATCACAGTATATAATTTCTCCAGGACGAAGTCTGCCTTTTTTTAGTACTTTATCTGCTGGAATATCTAATACACCAGTTTCTGACGCAAGAACTAATACATTATCAGTAGTAACAGTATATCTTGCAGGTCGAAGTCCATTTCTGTCAAGTACAGCACCAGCATTAACACCATCTGAAAATGCAACAGCAGCAGGACCATCCCATGGCTCCATTAATGCTGAATGATATTCAAAAAATGCTCTTACATCTTTACCCATGTGATATTTTGGACCCCATGCCTGTGGTATAAGCATAAGCATTGCATGGCACAAATCCCTGCCACTTGCAACAAGCAGTTCAAACATATTATCAAGAGATGCAGAGTCACTTTGACCTTCTTTAATTAAAGGCAGTATTTCTTTTAAATCTTCACCTAAAAGTTCTGAAGAAAACTGAGGTTCTCTGCCTGCAAGATTATTTAAATTACCTTTTAATGTATTAATTTCACCATTATGAGCAACATATCTAAATGGGTGTGCAAGTTCCCATGTAGGAAATGTATTTGTACTGTATCTTTGGTGAACTAACGCAATAGGTGATTTAAATGTATCATCTTTTAAATCCTGATAAAAATTCTCTACCTGAGTTGCCATAAAAAGTCCTTTATACACTATACTTTTTGATGACATGCTAGGTATATACACATTTGAAAGTTTAATTTCTATTAATCTTCTTGCAATAAAAAGTTTTTTTTCAAATTGAGCTTGATTATCATATTTGCTTTTAATAAATATTTGTCTTATTTTAGGGCATGTATTCCGGGCAGCTTTACCTACTGCATTAATATCTATAGGAACATCTCGCCAGCAAATAATAGAGCCACATTTTTCTGTTATTATTTTTTCAATATCATCTTCTATACCTGTGCCGCCAAAAATAACAGCAACACCATATTTACCATATTCTGGCAGTTTTTCTTTTACAACTTTTCTAAAAAATTCATCTGGTATAGATACTAAAATTCCAGCACCATCACCAGTTTCAGGGTCGCCACCAGTAGCACCTCTATGCATTAAATTTTTTAAAATTGTAATACCATTTTTTACAGTTTGGTGTGTTGGTATGTTTTTTAAATCTGCAATAAGCCCCACACCACAGGCATCTTTTTCGTATTGGCTGTCATAAAGCCCAATGTTTTCAGGATACATTTAATCACTCCTATATTTATTCCTTCGCATTTATTATAATCAAAAACTATGCCATAATATTTTAATGCAAAAATAAGGATTTTTATAAAATTTTTTGGTAAAAATTGTAAAACTATTGTTTATATTTTACAATTTTGTAAAAAATAATTATAGGAAAATATTTTAAAATTTCTTTTTTTTCTTTTAAAATAAAGAAATTTTATGTATTATTTGAAATAAAAAATTTTTGGCATTTATATTGCATTAATCAGTGTTGAAATAAAAATATAATTAAGGAGGCAGTATGAGTTTTTCAAAACGATACTTGACTATTAATTCTATTGCTGAAAATAGAGCATTAGGAAATGCAAAAGTAGAAAAAGCTGCATTAGAACATTATGGTGAAGATGTTTTTAATGCTAAAGCTATTAGGGAATATTTACCAAAAAAATCTGCTGAAAAATTATTAAATACAATTAATAATAGAGCACAGCTTGATACAGATATAGCAGCAGATGTTGCACATGGTATGAAACAGTGGGCAATTGAGAGAGGTGCAACTCACTTTACACACTGGTTTCAGCCTTTAACTGGCTCAACTGCTGAAAAACATGATTCATTTTTAGAAATAGAGGGAGATAATGCTATATTTGCATTTTCTGCAAAAAATTTAATTGTTGGTGAGCCAGATGCCTCATCTTTTCCTTCAGGTGGATTACGCAGGACATTTGAAGCAAGAGGATATACAGCATGGGACCCTACAAGTCCGGCCTTTATTAAACGCCATGCAAATGGTGCTACTTTATGTATTCCAACTGCTTTTTGTTCATATACAGGTGAAGCACTTGATAAAAAAACACCACTTTTACGCTCTATACAGTGTCTTTCATCATCTACACAAAGACTTATGAAATGTTTTGGTTTAAACGAGGAAAAAGTAACTATAACTCTTGGTGCTGAGCAGGAATATTTTTTAATAGATAAAAAGTTTTATCTTCACAGACCTGATTTACTGCAGACTGGCAGAACTCTTTTTGGTGCAACACCACCAAAACATCAGCAGTTAGAAGACCATTATTTTGGTTCTATACAGCAGAGAGTGCTTAATTTTATGAATGAAGTAGAAGATGAATTATGGCGTTTAGGAGTGCCTGCAAAAACTCGTCATAACGAAGTCGCTCCAGGTCAGTTTGAGCTTGCACCTATATTTGAAGACTTAAACTTAGCTGTTGACCATAATATGCTTATTATGGATACACTTCGTCTTGTAGCAGACAGACATGGTTTTGTATGTCTTTTACATGAAAAACCATTTGCAGGAGTAAATGGCAGCGGTAAACATAATAACTGGTCTATAAATTATGGAGATACAAACCTTTTAAATCCGGGTAATAATCCACAGCAGAATGCAGTATTTTTAACTGTATTATGTGGTATTATAAGAGCAGTTGATACTCATGCAGATATGCTTAGAGCATCAGTTGCCCATGCTGGTAATGACCACAGACTTGGTGCAAATGAAGCGCCTCCAGCAATTATATCAATTTATCTTGGTGACCAGCTTAATGAAGTAATTGAAAATATAGAAAAAGGCGAAAACAGCTCTAAACATAAAGCTGGTGTTATGCAGATAGGGGTAGATACACTTCCTAATTTACCAAAAGATGCAACTGATAGAAATAGAACAAGTCCATTTGCTTTTACTGGTAATAAATTTGAATTCAGGGCACCGGGTTCAAGCCAGTCATGTTCTGGCCCAATGACAGTATTAAATACTATTGTTGCAGATTCTTTTGACTATATAGCAGAAAAAATTGAAAGCTATGTTGGAAATGAAGATGCCTTTAATAATGAACTGCAAAAGGTATTAAAAGAGATTATTAAAACACATAAAAGGGTTATTTTTAACGGAGATGGCTATACTGAAGAATGGAAAAAAGAAGCTGCTCGCAGAGGACTTCCTAATGCAGCAACCACAATGGACGCTCTTCGTAGTTTAGTAAATGATAAAAATATTAATCTTTTTAGTAAATATGGAGTTTATTCTAAAAAAGAACTTGAATCTCGTTTTGAAGTATTTTTAGAAGAATATCACCGTAAAATTCGTATAGAAGGTGAGATAGCTTTAAATATTGTTCGTAATAATATTCTTCCAGCTGTTATTGAAGAATTTAAAACAGAACTTTCTGCAGTTAAATCTGCAACAGATGCAGGCATTACTGTTGGTGTTGATGCTTTAAAAAGAAATGTTGAACTTTTAGGTAAAGGGCTTGAAGATTTAACAGAAAAAACAGAAATAATGGAAAAAGCTGTTACTGGGCTTCATGAAGAAATACTTGATGCCATGGTAGAGTTAAGAGAAGTTGTTGACAGGCTGGAAAAAATAGTATCAGATACTTTATGGCCTCTTCCTAAATACAGAGAAATGCTTTTTATAAAATAAATTAACATACTTATTTTTTAATAAGTAAAATGTTTCCTTATTCCTTAAAAATTAAGGAATAAGGTTTTTTTATAATTTACCATTTTTAGTAATAATAAAAAATTATTTCTTGACAATAAATCGTCTTATCTATAATATACTGAAGTTTTGCCTACTTTTAGGTGAAACTATTAAATCAATAAACATGGAGTAGGATAATATGAGTTTTTATTGGAAAGAGAAACGCTTAAAAAAAGCTTTTCTTGCTCTTGAAAATGGAGAAGTATTTAAGGGCTATTCTTTTGGTGCCTCTGTTGATAAACTTGGAGAAACAGTTTTTAACACAGGTATGAGCGGATATGAAGGTATCATAAGTGACCCATCTTATGCAGGTCAGTTTGTTTCCCTTACTGCTCCTGAAATAGGTAACTATGGTATTGATTTAAATTTTTTAGAATCACGCAGTCTTTTTTTAAACGGGCTTATAGTTTGTGATATAAATGAGCCATCTAACTATTCTTCTCAAATCAGTCTGCAGGATATGCTGAAAAAACATAATATTCCAGCTATTGCAGGAATCGATGTTAGAAGACTTACATTAATGATTAGAGAGCAGGGCTCTTTAAAAGGTTTTTTACACTGCAGCGATGAAAATATTTCTACAGAAGATGCTGTTGCAAAAGCAAAAGCATGGGAAGGGCTTGATAATCAGGACTACGCATCTCGTGTTACTGCTGGAGAAGTATTTAAATGGAATGAAGAAGGCACATATAAAGTTGTGGCTTATGATTTTGGTGTAAAATATAATATCTTAAGAAGTCTTGCAGCTCACGATATGCAGGTGACTGTTGTGCCTGCTGGTTATGATGCTGCAAAAGTTATGGAAATGAAACCCCATGGCGTATTTTTATCAAACGGACCAGCAGACCCATCATCTTTACATTATGCAATAGATGCAGCAAAATATTTTACAGGTAAAATTCCTTTAATGGGTATCTGTTTAGGTCATCAAATTATGGGGATTTCCGTAGGCTGCTCTTGTTACAGATTAAAATTTGGCCACCATGGTCTTAATCACCCTGTAAAAAATTTAATGACTAATCAGGTAGAAATCACATCACAAAACCATAATTTTGCTCTTGATATAAAAAATATACCATCTTGCTTAGAAATAACTCATATTAATATGAATGATAATACATTAGAAGGTATCAGACATAAAACAGAACCATTTTTCAGTGTCCAGTATCACCCAGAAGCTGCCCCTGGACCAAACGATTCACTTTATCTTTTTGAAACATTTAGAAAAATGATGGAGCGTTAAGATGCCTAAAAGAAATGATATTAAAAAAGTAATGATTATAGGCGCAGGTCCTATTGTAATAGGTCAGGGCTGTGAGTTTGATTATTCTGGTGTACAGGCATGTAAAGCATTAAAAAATGAAGGCTATGAAATAGTGCTTGTAAACTCAAACCCTGCTACAATTATGACTGACCCAGAATTTGCTGATAGAACATATATAGAACCATTATCAGCAGATATATTACATGAAATAATCAGAAGGGAAAGACCAGATGCTATTCTTCCTACTCTTGGTGGTCAGACAGCATTAAATCTGGCAGTAGAACTTTATGATAAAGGTATATTAAAAAGATATGGCGTAGAAATGATAGGCGCTTCTGTTAAAAGTATTAATAAGGCAGAAGACAGACAGCTTTTTAAAAAGACCATGAAAGAAATTGGTCTTGATTTACCACGCTCAGGCTCAGCACACACTATGCAGGAAGCTGTGGCAGTTGCTGAAGCTATCGGCACATGGCCATTAATTATACGCCCAGGCTTTACTCTTGGTGGCACAGGCGGCGGTATTGCACATAATAAAGAAGAATTTCATCAAATAGTTACACGCGGTCTTTTTGAAAGCCGTAACAGCGAAGTTTTAATTGAAGAATCACTTCTTGGCTGGAAAGAATATGAAATGGAAGTGATGAGAGATAAAAAGAATAATGCAGTAATTGTATGCTCTATTGAAAACTTTGACCCAATGGGTGTGCATACTGGTGACTCTATTACTGTAGCACCTATTCAAACTTTAACTGATAGAGAATATCAGGCAATGCGTGATGACAGTTTAAGAGTTATGCAGGCAATAGGCGTTGAAACAGGTGGAGCAAATGTTCAGTGGGCAGTTAACCCAAAAGACGGCAGAAGAATAGTTATTGAAATGAACCCTAGGGTATCTCGCTCTTCTGCACTTGCTTCTAAAGCTACTGGTTTCCCTATTGCAAAAATAGCAGCTTTACTTGCTGTTGGATACACTCTTGATGAATTAATTAATGATATCACAGGCGAAACACCTGCATGCTTTGAGCCAGCTCTTGACTATATAGTTACAAAAATCCCACGATTTACTTTTGAAAAATTCCAAAAGGCAGATTCAACTCTTGGCACACAAATGAAATCAGTAGGGGAGGCAATGGCTATTGGTAAAACTTTTAAACAGTCATTCCAAAAAGCACTGCGTTCTCTTGAAATTGGCAGAAGTGGCTTTGGCGCTGACGGCAAAGATGAGCCTTATGAAAAAATGACAGATGAAGAGTTAAATGTAGCTTTACAGGTGCCAAAAGCTGATAGAGTTTTTGCTTTAAGGGCTGCTTTTAAAAGAGGATATTCTATTGATACTGTATATGAACATTCTAAAATAGATAAATACTTTTTAAGGCATTTACAGGAAATTACTGCTTTTGAAGATGAAATCAAATCTGCTGGCAGTTTAGATAACTTATCAAAAGATAAAGAGCTTTTTATTCAAGCTAAAGAGTTTGGATTTTCTGATAAACAAATAGCATTTTTATTACAGGTTACAGAAAAAGCTGTTAGAGATAAAAGAAAAGAAGTAAATATTGCACCAAGCTATGCGGCAGTTGATACATGTGCTGGTGAGTTTTATGCAAAAACTCCATATTATTATTCATCTTACAGTGAATACTCTGAGCCTGCACGCCTTGATAATAACAGGAAATCTATTATGGTATTAGGCGGCGGACCAAACAGGATTGGTCAGGGTATAGAATTTGACTACTGTTGTGTTCATGCTTCCTTTGCTCTAAAGATGGCAGGATATGACTGTATTATGGTAAACTCTAACCCAGAAACAGTTTCTACTGACTATGATATTAGTGACAAACTTTATTTTGAGCCATTAACTATTGAAGATGTACTGCATATTTATGAAAGAGAACAGTGTGTTGGTGCTATAGTGCAGTTTGGCGGACAGACACCTTTAAATCTTGCAAGAGAACTTGAAAACTGCGGTGTAAAAATTATAGGAACTAACCCAGACAGCATTGAGTTTGCAGAAGACAGGGACAGATTCCAAAAACTTATTAATAAACTTAATATTAAACAGCCAGAAAATGGTATTGCTTATAAAGAGCAGGAAGCATTAGATATTGCTGATAGAATTGGATATCCAGTTCTTGTGCGTCCGTCATTTGTTTTAGGCGGCAGGGGTATGGTTATAGCTTATACTCGTGAAACACTTGAAAAATATATAAAATATGCTGTTCAGCTTTCTAATGATAACCCTATATTAATAGATAAGTTTTTAAATGATGCAGTAGAAGTGGATGTAGACTGTATATCTGATGGAAATACAACTGTTATTGGCGGTATTATGGAGCACGTAGAGCCAGCAGGTATTCACTCAGGGGATTCTGCAGCAGTTATTCCTACAATGACATTAAGCAAAGAAATACTTGATACTATCAGAAGCCATACTTTTGCATTAGCAAAAGAATTAAATGTATGCGGTCTTATGAATATTCAGTATGCTGTGCATAATAACCAGGTATATATTATTGAAGCAAACCCTAGAGCATCAAGAACTGCACCATTTGTAAGTAAATCTATTGGTGCGCCATTAGTTAAATATGCAGTTAGATGTATGCTTGGTGAAACATTATCACAAATCGGCTTTACTGAAGAAATTATACCACCATATACCACAGTGAAAGAAGCAGTATTTCCATTTTCTAAATTTATAGGGGCAGATATAGTTTTAAGTCCTGAAATGCATTCTACTGGTGAAGTTATGGGTATGGATACAAGCAAAGGACTTGCATATCTTAAATCACAAATAGCAGCAGGCGGCAAACTTCCAGAAAGCGGAAATATTTTTGTATCTCTTAATAACAGAGATAAAGAGAGAGCTGTGCCATATTTAAAAGATTTAGCAGAGCTAGGATTTAATATTTATGCAACAGAAGGCACTTCTACTATGCTTTATGATAATAATATTAAATCAAATGCAATATTTAAAATATCAAAAGGACGCCCAAACCTTGTAGACCTTTTAAATGAAGATAAAATCCAGTGGATTATAATGACTAGGGAAGATGGGGAAGATGCGATTACAGATGAAATTAAAACACGCTCTATAGCAATCTTAAAAGGCGTGCCTATGACATCTACATTTTCAGGTATTGCAGCAGCTGTTGACGGCTTAAAAGAAAAAGCTGACTTTGGCAGATTTGAAGTATATTCTCTGCAGGAATATCACAGAAAAATAAAATTAAAACATAAATAATTTTTATAATCTATAATGGGGCAGAAATAAAAACTGCCCCTTTTTTGTATATACTCTAAACAGAATAATAAGTATAAAAGTATATAATTTTTTAGTTTTTATTATTTACTGCACAATAAGATACTGCCTTACAAAAGATGATGTTATCTTTTTAAGACCAGCTGATTTAAAATATGAAACAAAAGCATACTTTCAAAGTATGCTTGAAAAACCACTTGTAACTGGTGTGATTGTAAAAAAATTAAAATAAGTATGAATATTATTCATAACTTTTAATAAAATCATACTCTATGTATTTTTTTATAATATAAGCAGTTTCATAATAAAACTTACTGTTATCATATTTCTTTAAATCTAAAATTAAATAATGAATAAGCGGCAGTATATGTTCTTTTATAAAATCATACTGCTCATAAATATTATCATCAAGCATTTGATTACTATAATCATCTGCTAATATCTCTTTATTTTTCATAGAAATATAAGAAAATTCTGCTGCAATATGGTCTTCCTGCTCTTTAAATGTTTCAGCAAGACTTAGTTTATTTTTAGCGTATATTTCAAGAACAGTATCTCTTTTTTCTCCCATAACAAGTCCTGTATTTTCAAGATAAATAGATTCAACAGGGCATATTATTTTTCCATATCCACCAGATACAAATAAAGATGTATATATTCTATTTAATTCTTCTTCATTATTTTTTTGTAAAAAGTTTATAACAAATTCAAGGCTGTTTTTTAAACTGTCATCTTGTATCTCTTTTGCAAACACAATAAGACTGTTAAACAGATTTATTATAATTTGTTTTGTATTATCATCAACAGGACCTGCAAATATTTTTGAAAAGACGGCATAGTCTTTATGCCGTCTTATATATAATTCTTTTTCCATTATTTTGCTGCGTATTTAGCTTTTAATAAAAGATTTGGTTTATGAAGATTGATTTTTTCTACATTATTAAAATTAACTGTAGAAGTAACCGCATCTTTATATTTAACTTTCAGTTCTTCAATAGGACCTGCATCTAATGCTCTAGCAGGACATACAGCAACACATGCTGGTTTTAATCCTTCTTTTATTCTGCCTATACATAAGTTGCATTTTGTCATACGCGGCCTTGCTGGGTCTTCTTCTGCATAATCTGCATAGTTTTTATCATAATACTGTGGTGCACCCCAAGGGCATTCTGCTTCGCAGCTGCCGCAAGATATACATATACTTCTATCAGACTGCACAATACCATATTCACTGTCTTTACTGATAGCTTCAACAGGGCATGCAGGAATACATGCAGGGTTTGTGCAGTGGTTGCAGGATATAGAAAGATTTGTCATTTTTAATGCTGGGAAAGTGCCTTCTATTGTTTGTGACACTCTTCTCCAGTTTTCTTTCATATAATATTTGCAGCATTCTTCCATAGAAGGAAGGTTTACTTTATTATCTTTTATATAATCTGTATTAACATCATATTGGTGAATATGAATATCGCCTCTTAATTCTTCATTATTTTCTTTGCAGGCAATCATGCAGGCTTTACAGCCAACACATCTTGTTTCATCAAAATAAAAACCCCATTGTTTCATAATATTCTCCTAATTTGGTTTTTTAACACTTATTTCGCATAAGTTACCGCTGGCAGCAAATCCGCCTGATTTATTTGTAAACTGATGAGTAACTGGGTCGCCTGCGCCAGATTCCATATCAACAGTAAGAGTAGATACACATGCACCTAAATCAACAGGTGTTACTACTTCTTTATATTCACCTTTACCAGTAACATCAAAATAAGCTGTATATGTTTCTTCGCTGCTTGGGTTATATATTCTGCCTTCATTAATAACTATAACACCAGGCATAGGGCGTGAGCTTACAAGTGCAGGAAGTTTTATACATCCATAATCATTATAAACATACACTATATCTCCTGTTTTTATACCCCTTGTTTTAGCATCTATATCAGATATTTCAACACAGTTATCAAATGTCTTTTGCAGTAAAGGAACAGTATCAAAAGTAGAGTGTGCTCTGTGAATAACATGCGGAGTTATAAATTGTAAACCATAAGCAACACCTTTACGGCTTTTTTCTTTTTTCTGTATTGTTTCATATCCTTCTTTTAAATGAATATATCTAGGGCCGTAAACTGGGTTTTGTGCTCTTTTTCTCATAGCCATATATGGAGAATAAAAGTTAATTCTGCCAGTATCAGTTGGGAATTCCCCTGGTTTATATTTCATTGTATCAATATAAGTTTTATCAAGTGGAGTTGGCAGCTGGTATTCGCCCATTTGTACCATAGTATCATAATCAGGCATAGTTCTTTTTGGGTTTATATCTGCATATCCTTTTGGAAACTCTGCTTTTTCCCACTGAGCTTTCATTATTTCTTCATCTGTATAATTTTTAAGCTCAATACCAAGTTCTTTACAGATAAGTCTAGTTATTTCTCTATCAAGTTTACATTCATAAAGTGGGTCTGACACTTTATTTGCCACATCAAGTTCACAGTTCATTTGACCATAAGTAAAGAATGACTGCTCTAAATTCATAGCTGCAGGAAGAACAATATCAGAATATTTTGCTGTTGTGCTCATTTGCTGTTCATAACATACAACATATTTCACTTTTTTAAATGCTTCTATTTTTCTATTAATATTTGCTTTTTGAGTAAAGAAATCACCAGAACCTTCTCCTTTAATAACCATTTCTATATGAAGCCTTGGGTCATCACCTAAATCAATATTATTTAATAATTTCACATCATCTCTTAACTGCTCTGCAGTTCTTGCATCTCTGCCTGTTAAAATAACTTCTGGCAGTGAAAAAATAGAAAATTTAATAGAGCCGTATTTTTTAGCATCAGTTAATGGTGGGTTAGAGCCTATTTTAATTTTATAACCATCACTTGGTACAATCATACCAAAACCGCCGCCTCGTCTTGCAATGTTGCCAGTCATAGCAGCAAGCGCTATTAAAAACCATGAATAATATAATCCATTATTTGTTCTTTGTGCCCCGCCTGTAGTCCAGCCGCAGAAAAATGAAGCTGCAGGAGCTTTTCCATATTCTAATGCAAGGTTTTCAATATTTTCTGCAGTTGTACCTGTTAATGATGCAGCCCAGTTGAGCACACCTTTATAATCTTTATGTTCTTTTTCAAGGCTTTCAAGATATTCTACAAAAGATTCGCCTGCTGGCACTGTAAATGTCTGACCTTTATAAGATTGTTTTGTAACAGGGTTTTCTATATTAGAATTGCTTGTTACAGTATCATTTGGAAAAAAGCCAAAAGTATATTCTTTTAAAAATTTTTCATTATAAAGTTTTTTCTTATAAAGAACGTAAGCCATAGCAGCAAGCATAGCGCTGTCTGTTCCTGGTCTTATAGCAATAAAGCCTGGAACTTTGCCTATACCTGTGCTGTATGTTGCTGCAGTATCTGTAAATCTGCTGTCTACTACAACGATAGGAATACCAGCTTCTTTTGCTTTAGTTAAAAAGAATGTTAAATGTGGCTGTGTAGTTCTGGTATCTGTAGACCATATAATTATTAATTTAGAGTTTAAAACATCTATTGCAGGGTTACCCTGAACTTTTGGTCCAAGAGCTGCATACATTGCATCCATTTGGTTACCAGCAGAGTGGTGGCCGTATATATCAAGAGTTGTACCTAAATATTTTGCAGGAGAATTTCCTGTTGCAAAAACTGGCAGATATCCAAGCTCTTTTGCTCTTTCCTGCATTTCTTTTAAATAAGATGCTACTGTTTTAGCAGCTTCTTCCCAGCTTATGCGTACAAAACCTGTTACATCGCCTCTTTCTTTCGTCTGTTTCATAGGATATTTTATTCTATTTGGAGCATATAAGCGTTTCTTTTCAGAAAGACCTCTAGGGCAGGCTCTGCGTTGACGCATAAATAAATCTTCATCTTTTTCTTTTGAATTTTCTCTAGGAATATCTCCCATAGATGTAAGGTTTACAAGTCTGCCGTTTTTCACATATGCTTTTAACATACATGAGCCGTGGCAGTGGATTCTATGGTGCGTATTAACCACTTTTAATGAAGTATCAAATACTGCTTCAGGGTTTTTAATAAGTGGCTGGTTTTCAGTAATATTATCCACTGTTTTTTCTTCTACCGCTGCTTCTTCAACTGCTTTTTTAGATGTGCAGGCAGTAAGCATAAAAGCTGCACTGCCTTTAAGCAAAGTTCTGCGGGTAATACTAAGTTTTTCTTTTCCTTGACTTTTTCCCATACTTTTACTCCCGTTGTGTAATTATTTTATTATTTCATAAATATTTAAAATAATAAATATAAATACCGAGTAAAGATTGTAAAAAATGTAAAAGATTTCTTGTGATATTGATAAAAAATACTTGTTATATTATTTTGTAAATATTATATATTATATATATTAGTAAATTACAGAAATAAAAGGATAATTATATGATAGATTTGCACTGCCATTCTTTAGCCTCTGATGGCTCATACAGCCCTAAAGAGCTTATTAAAATGGCTGAAAATTTAAATATTACTCATCTTGCTTTAACTGACCATGATACTACAGCAGGAATAAAAGAATTTATGGCAGTAGAAAGCTCAGTAGTAAGAATACCAGGAATAGAAATAAGTGTAGAAAAAGAAAAAGGAGAGCTGCATATTGTAGGTCTTTTTATTGATACATCAAATAAAGACTTACAGGAAATGGAAGAAGAAGTTCAGTATTATAGAAAAAAAAGAAATGAAAAAATGCTTGCAGCTTTATCTAAACTGGTTAAAAAAAATGTAAAAATAGAAGATTTAGTAGATAACCCTAACTCTCAGCTTGGCAGACCTCATGTGGCTAAATATTTATTAAGAAATAATATAGTCACATCTATTCAGGAAGCCTTTGATTTATATTTAAAAGACGGCACAAGTCTTGCATTTAAAAAACAGCAGGTATCAGTAGAAAGAGCATTAAATGTAATAAAAAATGCAGGTGGTATATCTATTATTGCTCACCCATATACATTAAAACTTGAAGATGATAAACTTGATGAATTAGTTAAAGAATATAAAAAATTAGGGCTTAATGGACTTGAAGCATACTCAAGTCATAACCCTGTTGATAAAAAAGATGTATTTGCAGATATTGCAAGAAAAAACGGACTTATTATTTCATGCGGCAGTGATTTTCATGGAGCAAATGGAAAGGTGGCTTCTCTTGGAGCAGATATTTGCAGTTTATCAGATGATGATATATTAAAACCAATGTATAGTATTCTGAGTAAAAGGTAATATGTAATGGATACAGAAACCAAACCTTATAAGTATAACGAATTTAAACAGTTTTTACGGTTTGAACTTGGAATGAGTGATAATTCTGTTATATCATACCTTTCTGATTTAGAAACTTTATATAAATTTTATAAAAAGGATATTAAAGATATTACACCTGAAGATATTGTTGCCTTTATGTCGTATATGCGTAAAAATCAACAGTCTCTTGAAACTATACTTCGCAGGCTTTCAGGAATTTCCCAGTATTTTGATTTTTTAATAATAGAAAAAGAGATAAAAATAAATCCAGTAGAGTTTATAGCAAAACCTAGACAGTGGCATAAACTGCCAGATTTTCTTGATTTTGATGAAGTAGAAAAATTAATATCAAGAGATGATTTATCTACATCTGTTAAAGAAAGAAATTGTTTAATAATGGAAACTCTATATGCAACAGGTATGCGTGTAAGCGAATTAACTGCAGTAAAAATAAGAGATATTGATTTTAAAAGGGGTATAATAAAAGTTACTGGCAAAGGATCAAAACAAAGAATTGTGCCACTTTATCCATCATTATTAAAAAGACTGGAAGACTATCTTACTTTAAGACAGGAATATTTTGTAAAAGATAGTGATACTGGTTATCTTTTTTTAAACCAGCATGGAAGTTCACTTACAAGGCAGCATATATGGAATATTGTAAAAGAAAAATGCAAAGAGCATAATATTACAAAACATGTTTCACCACATACTCTGCGTCATTCATTTGCTACACATATGCTTTCAAATGGTGCAGATTTAAGAACTTTGCAGATATTTTTAGGACATTCAAATATCTCTACAACAGAAATATATACTCATGTTACAGATGATGATAAAAGAAAAACAATAATGAATTTTCACCCGAGATTTGCCAGAAAATGAAAATAGTTATAACTCATATTAATCCAGATTTTGATGCAGTTGCAAGCGCTTATGCAGTATATAAATTATATAACTGTGACCATATAGCTGTGTGTACTAATCTTGAAAATAATGTATATAATTTTATTAAAGACAGAGAGTTTAATATTAATATTAAACATTATAATGATAAACTTTTAAATGAATTAGATAGTATTGATACATTAATTATTACAGACTGTAATCAAAGGCAAAGGCTTGGCAGGCTGGCTGTATTAATAGATATTGCAAAAGAAGTTATAATTTATGACCATCATGCATGTATTAGCTGTGATATATCAGCAGATAAAAGCAGTATTTTAGAAATAGGTGCTGCAACATCTATTCTTTGCCTTAAAATGCAGGAAAAAGGTATAACATTATCATCTTTAGAAGCTACACTTTTAGCTCTTGGTATATATGAAGATACAGGGCTTTTTACTTTCAGTAAAACTACATCAAATGATGCACTTGCTTTATCATATTTAATATCACAAAAGGCTGATACTACAGCTGCAAATGATTATGTTCAGAGAGAATTAAGTAATGTTCAGGTTATGCTTTTAAATGAGCTGCTTTTAAATTTATCAATTATCACAGTAGGCGGTGTAGATGTTGCTTATTCCTGTGCTACGGTAGATGAATATGTTGATGAGGCAGCCTTTATTGCCCATAAGCTTATGATAATAGAGGGTTTAAGCTCTCTTTTTATACTACTTTCGACAGGTGGCAGACTTGTTCTTATCGGCAGAAGTAATGATTCACGAGTAAATGTTTTAAGTATAGTTTCTCAATTTGGCGGCGGTGGACATAGTGTTGCAGGCAGTGCAATTATTAAAGATAAAATGATTGCTGAAACATTAGAAATGCTTAAATATGTTATCAGAGAAACAGTTAAGCCTGTGAAAACAGTTCAGGAAATCATGACAACTCATGTTAAATCAGTTAAAAGCCATTCTATATTAAAAGATGCTGTGGATTTAACAATGAAGTATAATCTAAACTATCTTCCTGTTGTAGAAAATAATAAAACAATAGGTATTATTTCAAGAAAAGATATACTTCATGGTGTTAAACACGGCCTTGAATATGACAGCATTAATAATATTATGCAGACAGAATTTGAAACTGTGCATCCTGATACTTTATTTTATGAAGCTGAAGCTATTATGGTTTATCAAAACCAGAAACTTCTGCCTGTAGAAACAAATAAGGGTCTTGTGGGAGTTATTACAAGAACAGACCTTTTAAGACTTATGCATGAAGATATTATTCTACAGTCAAAATATGCCGAAAGTAAGCGAAAAGAGTTTGGCATATTAAAAAATAGAAATATACTTTCTAAAATGCAGGAAAATCTTGATAGAAAAATATTATCTTTATTAAAAAATATCGGTGCAGAAGCAGAAGAAATGCATTATAAAGCATATGTAGTAGGCGGATTTGTTCGTGATTTACTTATGGATAAGGATAATTACGATATAGATATTGTTATAGAAGGTGATGGGGCAAAATTTGCAGTAGAATATGCAAAAAAACATAATGCAAAAGTATTTGTACACCAGAAATTTAAAACTGCTGTTGTTTCTTTTAATGATGGATTTAAAATAGATTTTGCAACAGCCAGAACAGAATATTATGTAACACCAGCTGCTGCTCCAGAAGTTGTAGAATCATCTGTTAAAAGAGACCTGTTTCGTAGAGATTTTACAATAAATGCAATGGCTGTTCGCCTAGATGGTGCTCAGTTTGGTTTGCTGCTTGATTTCTTTATGGGGCAGAAAGATATTCTTGATAAAAAAATTAGAGTACTTCATTCATTAAGTTTTGTAGACGACCCTTCTAGAGCTTATAGGGCTATAAGGTTTGCAGTACGGTTTGGGTTTGAAATAGGAAGCCATACAGACAGGCTTATAAAACATGCTGAAAGTCTTGACTTATTCAGCAGAATAATAGGACAAAGACAGTTTTTAGAGCTTAAGTATATTTTAGCAGAAGATGGTTATTTATTAGCAATACAATTAATGCATAAATATAATATGCTTAGATTTTACAGCAGTAAAATAAAATATGATGACGAATTAATAAATAAATTTAAGCGTTCTGAAAATCTTTTAAACTGGTACAAAATACAGTTTGAAGAAGATGTTGAAGTATGGAGAATGCGGTTTAATATATTATTTTTCTCAGAAAAAAAAGAAAATTTTGTTTCTTTAATAGATAGATTTGAACTTTCTTCTAAAGAAACAACTATATTAAAAAATGACCATAAATATATGGAATATGCTGTAAGCCTGTTTAAAAGATATAAAGACCATAAACCATCATTTATATATGGAGTATGCTCTAATTTATCAGCAGAAAGTGCTCTTGCTCTTGCAGCACTAATGGGGGAAAATAAGCAGGATATTATAAAAGATTATCTTACAGAATATAAAAATGTAAAAAATGATTTATCAGGGCAGGATTTAATAGATGCAGGTGTACCAAAAGGCCCAGAGATAAAAAAAGCACTTGATATATTATTAAAAGCAAAGTTAGATGGTATAGTGAAAACAAAAGAAGATGAAATCTTATTTATAAAAAAGGAATATGGAGTATAAGTTTTGAGCATTACAAAAGAAATTATAGTTCCTTCTGTTATTCAGCCTTATATTTTTGGCAGGCAGGACAGCAATATTAAAGTAATTGAAAACAATCTGCATGTTAAATTATCAGCACTTGGCGATAATGTTACTATTGAAGCAGAAAATGAAGATAATGCCATAAAAGCATTTAGATTATTTGAAGAATTAATGAAAACAGCAGAAAAAAGAGAGCTTTCATCTGAAGATGTGGCTTATGCTGTTAAAATGATTAATAAAGATAATAATGTAGATGTAAGCGGCGTATTAACTGAAAAAATAAAAGTAGGCGGCTGGGCAAAAATTGTAACAGCAAAATCTCCATCGCAAAGAGAATATATTAAAGCTATGAGCACAAGCGATATGATTTTTGGTATAGGACCAGCAGGTACCGGCAAAACTTATCTTGCTATGGCTATGGCTGTAAACCAGTTTTTATCTAAAAAAGTGGCTCGTATTATATTAGCTCGTCCTGCTGTAGAAGCTGGGGAAAAATTAGGCTTTTTACCGGGAGATATTGCTGATAAAATAAACCCATATCTTAGGCCGCTTTATGATGCTCTTTATACAATGATGGATATTGACTATGTAACTAAATTAATAGAAAAAGGTGTAATAGAGGTAGCACCGCTTGCATTTATGAGAGGAAGAACATTAAATGATTCTTTTGTTATATTAGATGAGGCACAGAATACAACAGAAGAGCAGATGAAAATGTTTTTAACACGCCTTGGTTTTAATTCAAAGGCAGTTATTACTGGCGATGTTACTCAGATAGATTTACCAAGTGATAAAAAAAGCGGTCTTGTAACAGCTATGCATGTATTATGTAATATTCCAGAAATTAAATTTATAAAATTCAGTGATAAAGATGTTGTGCGTCATCCGCTTGTATCAAAAATAGTAAGAGCATATGATGCTGCAATAAAAAAGGATTATTAATATGAAAATATTATATACTGATGAAATGAACTGCTGTTTAAGTTATGAATTTTTTACTACTGTTGCAGAAGCTGTATTTAATGAGCTTGATATGAGTAATAATGAATATGAAATTTCATTACTTATAACTGATGATGAAACAATAAGGCAGTATAATAAAGAATATAGAAATAAAGACATGGAAACAGATGTATTATCTTTTCCTATGGAAGATGATGTTATGCTTGGCGATATTGCTGTTTCTTTTGATACTGCAAAAAGACAGGCAGAAGAAGCTGAAATTAATATAGATAGAGAAGTTGCATTTCTTTTTATACATGGTTTACTGCATCTTTTAGGCTATGACCATGAAATAAGTGAAGAAGATGAGGCAAAAATGTTTGTATTACAGGAAAAAATATTAAAAAAACTTATTGACTATGGCACAGTTTCATAGTTAATATATTGTATTATTTAGTATTGGTGATATTTTTATATGGACTATTATTGTAGCAGATTATATTTTTCATTTAAAACTTTTCTATTTTTATTATCATGTATTTTAGCAGACAAAATTTTATATATGGAGTTTAGCCGTGGATATTAGTATCTGGTGGGAGATTGCTTTTTTAGTAATCTCATTATTGTTATCTGCTTATTTTTCAGCAATGGAAACAGCAGAAGCATATCTTAGTGAAGTAAAAGCAAAGCAGATTTTTGCAAATGATGAAGAAAATAATTTATCTATGTGGATTACTCAGCGTAACAAAGTATTAAATACTATATTTTTAGGAAATACATTATTTAATATAATTAATGTATTCTTAATAATAGATATATTTAGTAGATTTATTTCATCATATACTTTTTTAATTTCAGCAGTTGCAGCATTTATTTTAATATTAATGTTTGGTGAAACTATCCCTAAGACCCTTGCACGCTATGAAGTTATTAATATGTCAGCAGGTCATGTTAAAATATTAAATAAATTTTATCTTCTTTTTTCTCCAATACTATTTATATCTGATATTTTAACAGCATTTTCTTTGAAACTTTTTGGAAAAAATTTGAAAAAAGACCCTAAATTTTCTGAAGATGAGTTAGAATTTTTAATAAATGTAGGTGAAAAAGAAGGTAAACTTCAGCCAGATAAAGGGGAAATGATTAATAATATATTTGATATTTCAGATATTGATGTAAAAGAAATTATGGTGCCGCGAACTGATGTAACTGCTGTACCTGAAGATATATCTACTGAAGAAATAAAACAAATAGTTAGAGAAACAGAATATTCAAGAATACCAGTTTATAGAAACTCTCTTGATAATATTATAGGCATATTATATGTAAAAGATTTAATACGCCTTAAAGGAACAGATTATAGTGTAGATGATTTGCTGAAACTTTTACGCAAACCATTATTTGTGCCAGAAACTAAAAAAATAGATTTAATGCTTAAAGAGTTTCAAAAAAACAAACTTCATATAGCTGTTGTTGTAGATGAATATGGCGGTACTGCAGGTATTATTACAATGGAAGATATTTTAGAAGAAATCGTTGGTGATATTTTAGATGAATACGATATAGATAGTGAAGAAATTAAGCAGATTAGTGATAATAAATATCTTATTAACGGCAGAATGACTGTAAGTGATTTCTGCGATCATTTTAATATAGAAGAATTTAATGAAGATGATGATTATGATACTATTGCCGGGTTTGTTTTTGATTTAGCTGGTGAAGTTCCAAAAATAGGTGATGAATTTATATGGAATAATTTTAAATTTATAGTAAAACGACTTGAAAACAGAAGAATAGATTTAATGGAAGTTGAAATTTTAAGCAATAGTAATACACACCAAGAGGAATCAGGTAATGAATAGTGAAGAAAATAAACCTTTTCATGCAGGGCTTATTGCTTTAGCAGGGCTTCCAAATGCTGGAAAATCTACATTGTTAAACACTATAATTGGTGAAAAAATAGCTATTGTATCACATACTCCACAGACTACCAGAAATGCAATATATGGCATAAAAACTACAAAAGAGTATCAGGCAATATTTGTAGATACTCCAGGTTTTCACTCGCCAAAAAATACACTTAATAAAGCAATAGTTCAGCAGGCAGTAGACAGCCTTTCTATTGTAGATGTAATATGCTTATTAGTGGAAGCTGGCGGAAAAAGAGGTAAAGATTTTAATAATCTTGTATCTCTTATAAAAGAAGCACCTCAGGCAAAAATATTAATTATTACAAAAATAGATGCAGTACCAAAAGAAACTGTTTATAAGACTGCAGAAGAAATATTTCCGCTTTGTAAATTTAAACATGTTTTGCCTGTTTCTGCTGTTAAAAATATTAATGTAGATACACTTATGAACCTGCTTTATGATAAACTACCGGAAAATGTTATGCAGTATGATGAAGATTTAATTACTACTCAGCCAGAAAAGTTTTTAATTTCTGAATATATTAGAGAACAGATATTTATGAGACTGCGTAATGAAGTGCCACATGATACATTAGTATATGTGGAAGATTATTCAGATAAATCTAAATCTATGGAAATTAATGCAATTATTTATGTTAACAGGGAATCTCAAAAAGGTATTGTAATAGGTGAGGGCGGCTCTATGCTAAAAACAATAGGTACAGCAGCCAGAAAAAATTTAGAATCATTTTTTGAGAAAAAAGTAAGGTTAAACCTTTGGGTTAAAGTTAAAGAAAACTGGGTTGCAAGGCCTGAATATTTAGATATGCAGGGGCTTTAATCTGTCTTTAATCATTTAATACATTTTTTAAAAGGATAGATGCATTCATATTGTTTGATACACCTTTTTTAAGTTTGTAGTCAAAATGCATCTCTCCGCTTTCATCTACTTCAAAATCAAAAAAATAGTTTTCAAAATTTTCTTTATATTCTTCAGAAAGGCTTCCAAGAGCTGTATCATGAGTAGCTAAAATACCTGTAATATTTAATTTAATAAATTTTAATAATACAAGTTTTGAGCCCTGCAGTTTATCCTGAGAGTTTGTTCCTTTTAATATTTCATCAAGCAGAACAAGCATTTTTTCACTTTTTTCTGCTTTTTCTTTTAATAATTTAAGTCTTTGCAGTTCTGCATGAAAATATGATGAGCTGTCCATTAATTTATCACTTGTACGCATACTTGAAAAAATATCTACACTTGAAAACTCAAAAGATGACGCACATACTGGGGCACCCATAGATGCAAGTATTAAATTAACACCAATACTTCGTATAAATGTGCTTTTTCCTGCCATATTAGCGCCAGTAATAATTAAAAATTTATGTGTTTTATTTATTTCAATATTATTTCCTACTCGTTTTAAATTGTCTATTAATGGGTGTGACATATTTTCAGCCTTTATAATAGTACTTTCATTTATAGCAGGAAAAATAAAATCGCTGTTATTATATCCAAATACTGATATACTGTTTATCACATCAATATATGCAGCTGCCTTATTCCATACAGGAATATTAGTAATATTTTCTTTTATCCATTTATTTATTTTATAAGATAATATAATATCTTTTAAGAAAAGCCCATTAGATATTAAGTAATAAAGTCCGCTGTTTCTTTGGTCAAATTCTCTGTTTATTTTTTGCAGCTCTTTTATTTTGCTGCTGAGTGTATTCATATCATTTTTTATAGACACAAGCATTTCTGTCTTAAAATCAGTATTTGTAATAGTTTCACTAATTAAAAGATATATTTTAGCAGCATTATTTGCTTTATTGATTTTTGCATATTCATCATTTGTTTTTTTGGCAAATAATGAAGCTGTAGTAAACTGGTAAATAAAAAGCCCAAGTGGAATAAAGGACGGTATCAAACCAAAACCGTATGCAGTTAGTGATAATATAGTGATCGATGCTGAAATATAGGCATAAATTACAGTTGATTTTTTAGGCGGAGTAATATCCTTGCTTACTGCATTAATGAAATTCTCAAGGGATACTGGATTTTTATAAGAAATAGATGATATATTATGGCTTAGTTCTCTTAAAGGTATCATTTCTTTAACAGAATTCTGCATTTTAATTATATCTTCATTATTTCTTTTAGGGTTTAAAAGCAGCTGTTTAAGCAGTTCTTCACCATCAGCTGTTGTACACCTGTTTATAGAGTGATATATTGCACCTTTTTCAAAAATATCTAAGTCATATGCATAGTGATGGTTATAGTCTATAAAGTGCATATTAGGGCGAAAAACATTATAATCTTTATTTAAAAAAGATATTTCATCACTAATAAGCTCATGAAGGCTTTTATATCTTGCATATAAATCTATATATTTTTGACCAAAAATTACTAAAAATATATATATAAGAAAAGGGACAATAAGAAATAAAATATTAAATATGCTGTTAAAATACCAAAATATAAAAAGTCCAACAGCAAAAACAAATGATACCAGCTTTGCAACTGCTGTATATTTATTAATGTTGTTATATTTATTTACTTCTTTTGATAAAGCATTAAGTTTGTCTTTATAAAATAATAAAGCCTTATTATCCATTATTTTTTAATAAGCATTTCTTTTATTTCTTTACCTGGTTTAAAGTAAGGTACTTTTTTATCAGGAACAGTTACTTTTGTACCTGTTTTTGGGTTTCTGCCAACTTTTGAAGTTTTTTCTCTAATTTTAAAACTTCCAAAACCCCTGATTTCTACTTTTTCACCTTTTTGCAGAGATTCTTTAATGGAATTAAATACAGAATTAATAATAAATTCAATATGTTTCTTAGTAATGTTAGGATGCTCAGCAACAATATTTTCAATTAATTCAGATTTTGTCATAATAATCCCCCATTTTACTTTACTTTTATCTCTAATTCAAATATAACTGACAGATTAGGAAAAGTAAAGTAATATTAAAGGATTTTTATGACAAATTTTATATTTAGTTTTATCCGTTCAGGTGCAGGAGTATTAATAAGCCGTGTTTTTGGTCTTATAAGAGATGTAGCAATAGGTGTAGTCTTTGGTGCAACAGCTGTTACAGATGTATTTTTTGTAGCACTAGCGATACCTAACTTATTTAGAGAATTTTTTGTTGAAGGTGCAATGTCTTCAGCTTTTATGCCTTTTTTAGCAGAAAAATATAAAAAGGGCGGCAGATCTGCTCAAAATTTATACCTTACTCAAATAGTTATTATGCAGACATTTTTTGTTACTATTATCAGCATAATAATAATGGTGTTTGCAGATTATGTATTAAGAATATTTTTAAGGGGTAAAGATTATCTTTCTGATGCAGCATTAATGTCTATGGGTGCAGACCTTATTCATATTATGATGCCTTTTCTTATATTAATATGTATCATTGGTATGTTTTCCGGCTTTTTAAATATAAATAGAAGTTATTTTATATCTTATGCTTCAAGTGCACTTTTTAATATATGTATGATACTTGGAGCATGGGTTGCATATCATAACTCAAAAAATATTGCATATCTTGCTTATGGTGTAATTGCAGGCGGCGTTTTACAGCTTATTATTGTGTATATTGTTGCAATTTATTATGGTTATAGACCAAAGTTTTCTAAAACATTTGATGAAGATGTGAAAAAAACTTATCTTTTGCTTGTGCCGTCTTTAGCAGGTGTTAGTATAAGCCAGCTTAATTTTGTAATAGGCAGAATATTAACATCATATCTTGCTCAAGGCTCTATTTCATGGCTTTTTTATGCAAGCAGACTTTTCCAATTTCCACTTGGGGTATTTTCTGTAACACTTGGAGTTGTAAGCCTTACAGAGCTTTCAAAAGCAAGGGCAGATAATGATATAGAAAGACGTAATGAAATTATTAATAAAGCATTTCTATCACTTTTTATTATAATTATCCCTGCAACTATTGGGTTAATTGGACTTTCTACAGAACTTATAAGGTTTGTATTTCAGGATTTATCATCATTTTTTCTGCACAGAACAAGTGCTTTTTCTGATGAATCAGTTATTAAAACATCTATTGCATTAAAAATGTATGCATCAGGGCTTATATTCTTTTCTCTTGCTAACTTATTAACAAGAGTTTTCCATTCAGAAAAAAATACAAAAACACCTGTAAAATGCGCTTTTTTTGCATTTTTAGCAAATGTAATGTTAAGCCTTATTTTAATGCAGTTTTTAGCTCATGCTGGTATTGCTTTAGCTGGTGCATTAGCCGCTGTTGTTAATTCATTACTGTTATTTTACAATATAAAAGATTTTAAATTTGATATAAAAAATAATGCTAAAATATTAATAAAAGTTTTAATCGCTAATATTATAATGGGGGCAGCATTAGTTTTATGCCAGTATGCTGGTATATATGTACTTATAAATATTGCAGTATGTATTATAGTCTATTTTGCTGCTTTAAAACTAATGAAAATAAATATATTAAGGTTATTAAGATGATAGCAGTAGTGCAGAGAGTTTATGAAGCATCAGTTAAGGTTGATGGAGAAATAAAAGGCAGTATAGGTGACGGTTTATTAGTATTTTTCTGCGTAGAAGATGGAGATACTTATGATAAAATTACTTATATGTCAGAAAAAATACTTAATTTAAGAATTTTTGAGGACGATAATGGTAAAATGAGCAAAAGTCTGCAGGATATAAATGGAGATATGCTTATTATAAGCCAGTTTACACTTGCAGGGGACTGCTCAAAGGGAAGGCGTCCCGATTTTGCAGGTGCAGCAAAACCAGATACTGCAAAAGAAATGTATAATAAATTTATAGAAGATGTGTCATCTAAAATAAATGGCAAAACAGCCTGCGGTATTTTTGGTGCAGATATGAAGGTATATTTAATCAATGATGGACCTGTTACAATGATTATAAAGAGGTAATTATGGAAATAGAAAGACTTACTTTAAAACTTTTAGCTGAAAACTGCTATATTTATCACAATGAAAAAGAATGTATTATTTTTGATCCGGGAAGTGATTATGAATATATAAAATCATACCTTGAAAAGAAAAACTTATCAGTAAAATTAATACTTTTAACACACTGCCATTTTGACCATGTGGGAGCAGTAAGCGATTTAAAAGAATA
The DNA here is from genome assembly GCA_944323205.1 of uncultured Mucispirillum sp. GTDB lineage: Bacteria > Chrysiogenota > Deferribacteres > Deferribacterales > Mucispirillaceae > Mucispirillum. The sequence goes on from CALURO010000004.1 coordinate 150,925, forward strand.
TTATAATGCAAAAGTAATGTGCCATAAAGATGATTTATTAATGCTTAAATCTGCTAATAAAAGTGCTGCAAATTATGGACTTATGCCTGTAAAAATTCCAGATATTGATGATTTTTTTAGTGATAATGATATTATTTATTTTAATGATGCAGAATTAAAGGTAATACATACACCAGGTCATTCAGCAGGAAGTGTATGTTTTTATGAAGAAATGGACAAAATTTTAATCAGTGGTGATACATTGTTTTTAGAGTCTGTAGGTAGAACAGATTTTCCATCAGGCTCTCAAGATGAGTTAGAAAAATCTATTAGAAATAAACTTTATGTTCTTCCAGATGATACTATGGTACTGCCCGGGCATGGTTTTCATACAACTATTAAACATGAAAAAGAATACAACCCATTTATCCATATTTAAAAATATTATTATCAATCTTGACTTATTTAAACAAAGTGGTATATATTAAAAATATGACACGATTGTTAGTAGATACATCTAGTGATTACCTTGTTATAGTTGTTGCTCGTGATAATAATATCCTTGCAAGTCAGCTTATATATGCAGGTAAAAAAATGAGTGAATTGCTGTTGGAGCAGATTGATAATGTCTTAACATCAGTAGCTTTATCTATTGATGATATTGATGAATTTTATTCAGGTATTGGGCCTGGTTCTTTTACTGGTGTAAGAATAGGTGTTGCACTCATATTAGGTTTATCATCTGGCTCAAATAAAAAAGCATATGGTATATCTTCTCTTGATGTGGAAGCGATTGTTTCCTGTAAAGATATATTAAAAACTGCCTCACTTTTAAAAGGTGATTATTATGCAGTCAGAGATTATGATTTTATTAATAATGTATTTTCTTCATATTATTTAGAAGAAATCATTGATAATATTAATGATTATACTCTTATAAATGATGGCAAATCATACTTTCCCAATCTAATGTTTGCAGTGCTGAGCGGTAAATTGTGGGGTTTTCGTGCAGAGTGTTTGCCAATATACTTGAGAAAATCTGAAGCAGAGATTAGTCTTGATAAGAAAAGCATCTCTTGAAGATTTAAATGATATATATAATATAGAAGTATTATCTTTTGAAACTCCATGGGAAAAGGCTTCCATAGAAGTAGAGTTTTATAAGGATTATGCAGATATATATGTATATGAAGTGGATAAAAAGGTTGTAGCATATATTATTACATGGCTTATTGGTGCAGAAGCAGAGTTAATTACTATTGCAGTTGATGAAGGCTGGCGTAGGCAGGGGATAGGCAGAGCCCTTTTTGCCAATATTAAAAAGCTATATGGTGAAAATGTTTTATGGCACTTAGAAGCAGCATGTGAAAATGTTAGTGCAATACAAATGTATAAGAGCTTTGGTTTTGAAATAACTTCAACCATAGCAAATTACTATGGAGATGGTAAAAACGCTTTTAGAATGCTTTTATCTCCAAATAACTAATTATAGGAGTTGCAAATATGACTGAAGATAAGTTTGAGCTGTATGAGCGTATCAGTAAGGAAAATATGGAATTTAAAAAACTTTTTGATGAACATATCCGTTTTGAACAGGATTTAGAGGCTTTATACAGCTTAAAGTATTTTCCACCTGAAGTTGAAACAAAAATCAAAGAGATTAAACGAAGAAAATTATTAGGCAAAGATAGAATGGAGCAGATTATTGCTTCTTATCAATAAAAATATAACACTATAAAGGAGTGTATGAGATTAATGAATAATCGTAATTACTTATTCACATCAGAATCTGTTACAGAAGGCCACCCAGATAAAATGGCTGACCAAATATCTGATGCTATTTTAGATGCTATGCTAAAAGATGACCCTTTCAGTCGTGTAGCATGTGAAACAATGCTTACAACAGGTTTGGTAGTTGTTTCTGGGGAAGTAACAACAAAAACTTATGTTGATATTCCTGCTATTGTTAGAAAAACAATTGCAGGTATAGGATATACTAGAGCAAAATTTGGTTTTGACTATGAAACATGTGGTGTAATATCTACAATTAACCGTCAGTCACCAGATATTGCTATGGGTGTAGATACAGGTGGTGCAGGCGATCAAGGTTTAATGTTTGGTTTTGCATGCAATGAAACACCAGAACTTATGCCACTTCCTATTATGCTTGCTCATAAGATAACTATGAAATTGTCAGAAGTTCGTAAAAGCGGTGAATTAGAATATCTTCGTCCTGATGGTAAGTCACAGGTAACTATTGAGTATAATGGTTTTGAGCCAGTAAAAGTGCATACAGTTGTTGTTTCTTCTCAACATTCTGATACAGTCAGTATGGAGCAGTTAAAACACGAAGTTATAGAAAAAGTTATCAAACCAGTTATGCCTGCAAACCTTTTTAATGAAAAAGAAACTATTTTCCATATTAACCCTACAGGCAGATTTGTAATAGGCGGCCCTATGGGTGACTGTGGTTTAACAGGCAGGAAGATTATTGTTGATACATATGGTGGTATGGGACGCCATGGTGGTGGTGCATTTTCTGGAAAAGATGCTACAAAAGTTGACCGTTCTGCTGCTTATGGTGCAAGGTGGGTTGCAAAAAATATTGTTGCAGCAGGTCTTGCTAAACGCTGCGAAGTTCAGCTTGCTTATGCTATTGGTGTAAGTGAACCTGTATCTATTATGGTTAATACTTTTGGTACATGTGCTATTCCTGATAATGAAATAGAGAAAATTGTATTTAAAGTGTTTGATTTAACACCAAAAGGGCTAATTTCTGCTCTTGATTTAAGAAAACCAATCTTCCAAAAAACTGCAAGTTATGGTCACTTTGGCAGAGGCGAGTTTGCATGGGAAGATACAAATAAAGTATCAGAATTAAAAGATTTAGCTGGCAAATTAGGGAGTTAATAATGGCTTACGATATTAAGGATATTAATTTAGCAGATATGGGTAAACAGCGTATTTTATGGGCTGATAAAGATATGCCTGTATTAGCACAAATTAGAAAGCGTTTTGAAAAAGAAAAACCTTTTCAAGGTTTAAAAATGTCTTGCTGTCTTCATGTTACTGCAGAAACAGCAAACTTAATGAGAACATTAACTGTAGGTGGAGCAGATGTTCTTTTATGTGCATCAAATCCACTTTCTACTCAAGATGATATTGCTGCATCTTTATGCAGAGATTTTGGTATAGAAGTGCATGCTATCAGAGGCGAAGATAATGAAACATACTACAAACATTTAGCTTCTGCAATTGCTCACAATCCTAATGTAACTATGGATGATGGAGCTGATTTAGTTTCTGAAATATTAAAAAAACACCCAGAATTATACGATAGAATTGTATGTTCTATGGAAGAAACTACAACAGGTGTTATTCGTTTAAGAGCTATGGAAAAAGACGGCGTTCTTAAATTCCCTGTTATTGCTGTTAATGATGTTCAAACAAAATTTATGTTTGATAACAGGTATGGAACAGGTCAATCTACTCTTGATGGTATTATAAGAGCAACTGATGTTCTTTTAGCTGGTAAAACTTTTGTTGTTGCAGGTTATGGCTGGTGCGGTAAAGGTTTAGCTTCAAGAGCAAGAGGTATGGGGGCTAATGTAATTGTTACAGAAGTAGATAATATTAAGGCATTAGAAGCTGTAATGGATGGCTTTAGAGTAATGCCTATGATAGAAGCTGCAAAAATAGCTGATGTAATTTGTACAGTTACTGGCGATATACATGTTATTAGGGAAGAGCATTTTAATGTTATGAAAAATGGTTGTGTAGTATCTAACTCTGGCCATTTTGATATAGAAATAGATTTAGTTGCATTAAATAAAATTGCATCTAAAATAGAAGAAAATGTTAAACCAAATGTAAATGCTTATTATTTATCTGACGACAGAGTTATATATGTGCTTGCAGAAGGCCGCCTTGTAAATTTAGCATGTGCAGAAGGTCACCCTGCATCTGTTATGGATATGAGTTTTGCAACTCAAGCATTAGCTTCTGAATATGCTGTAAAAAATAAAGGTAAACTTGATAAAAAAGTTTATGTGCTTCCACATGAAGTAGAGCAGCAGATTGCAGCTACAAAACTAGAATCAATGAATGTATCAATAGATACTCTTACAGAAGAACAAGTATCATATCTTAATTCTTGGGAAACAGGTACTTAATGGCTAAATCAACAGATTATATTATTATAGGTGCAGGCCCTGCGGGAGTCTGTGCCGCTAATATCCTTTCTAAAAGTGGTAAAAAAATTGTAATAGTTGGCAAAGTTTTAGGGGGTTCATACTGCTCTACTAACAGTATTGTTTCAGAATCACTTGTTGGACTTTCTAAAATGTTTGAAAAATTTAGAATTATAAAAGATTCTTTTATAGAAGATAATGTTGCTAATGTTGCTCTTGATTTTAAACGAGTAAAAAAAATTGTAGACAGCAACTTAAATAAGGCAAAAAAGCAGTTTTTAGAAGTTATAGAAGACTCTCAGGTAGAATATTTAGAAGGTACAGCATGTTTTACTGATATTAATATGATTGATATTACTCTACCTGATAATTCAATAGTTTCATATAAATTTAAAAAATGCTTAATTGCAACTGGTGCTGTAATTCCTAAATCAAACCTTTATCCAAGTAAGAAAAATTTAGATATTTCTACATTTATTAATATGGATAGTATTCCTGATAGTGTAGCCATTATTGGTGGTGGTGCATTAGGAGTAGAAGTTGCATCTTTTTTTAGTCGTTTTGGCTCAAAAGTAACACTTGTAGAAAAAAGTGACAGACTTCTTCCTATAGTAGATGCTCAAATTTCAAAAAAATTAGAAGATACCTTAAAAAAACGGGGTATTAATGTAGTTACATCTCACAATATTACAAAAATAGAGCGTGTTGGTCAAAAATATATAGCTTTATCAGAAGCTGGTCCTGTAGAAAGTGAAGAAGTTTTTATATGTACAGGCAGAATACCTGCAGTTCATGAATTAAAACTTGAAAATGCTTGTGTAAATATAGACGAAAATGGGTTTATAGTATATAGTAATAATCTACAGACAGATAATAAAAATATATATATTGCAGGTGATGTTTCACATATTATGATGAATATCAGCTGGGCATATTATTCTGCAACAGTAGCAGCAAGGAATATGCTTGGAGAAAATATTGAATATACACCTGAAATACTGCCAGTATATATAGATACTGATCCAGAAATAGCTTTAATCGGTCTTTCCGAAGAAACAGCAAAAGCACGGGGGCTTGATTATGGTGTATTTAAGTATGTTTTTGGTGATATATATGGCATACAAAATAATGCTGGTGGTCAGCAGACAGTGATTAAAACGATTTATGATAAAAGCAGTAAAATATTTTTAGGCATACAGGCTATGGGACGCGGTGTAAATGGTTTAATTGCTACTTTTGCTATTATAATTAAACTTAAAATAACAATAGAGCAGATTCCTGATTTTATATATATTAACCCTGTATTTAATGAATTTTTTAAAGAGGTATCAGAAAAACTGTTATGAAAAAAATAGGTGGAATACTAAGATTTCTTAAAGCAGTAATATTTGTATTAAGTTATGCAGTAGCAGCGTATGTTGTAAATATATTTGGCAGTGGTGAAAAATTTTTAAAATCAAGAACAGGCACTGGTGCAAAAAAACTTATGGATATAACAGGTGCAAAAATAACTGTTTCTGGTACAGAAAATATTGATACAAAAAAACATTATATATTTGTTGGAAACCATAGAAGTTATACTGATATTTTAGTTATTTTTGTTGCAGGTGGTATAATAGGCTGCCACTTTACATTTATGGCAAAAAAAGAACTTTCCCGCATACCTTTTCTTGGTAAATCAATGGAATTTTTACATGTAATAGCAGTAGAGAGGGGCTCTACATCAAAAGCGATGAAAAGCCTTTTAGAAGCAATAGAAGTTATTAAAACAGGCAGAAATGTTATAATATTTCCTGAAGGAACAAGAAGTAATGATGGACATACATTAAGCCCTTTTAAAAAAGGTGCATTTACTATTGCTAAAAGGGCAGAAGTTGATGTTATACCTTTTGTTATTGAAGGGACAGAGAAATATATGCCTAAAAAAGGATTTGGTATGTATAAAGCTGATGTATCAATAAAATTTTATCCACCAATTTCTACACATGATAAAACAGACACAGAAATTATGAATGAAGCTGAAAGTGTAATCAAAGAAGCTCTATGTCAGAAATAATTTTTGGTTTAGGTTCAAATCTTAATAACCCTGTTATGCAGCTGCAGACTGCTGTTGATAATTTATGCAAATATTTTGTATTAAAAAAGGTATCTAGTATATATAAATCCCAGTCTCTTTTAAAGGATAATCAGGACGATTATTATAATATTGCCGTTCTTGCAGAAACAGATAAATTGCCATATGAAATTTTATCCATTACTCAAAATATAGAAAAAGATATGGGGCGTATCAAGTTAAAAAAATGGGGAGAAAGAGTTATAGATATAGATATTATAGACTATAATAGAGAAATAATTAAACATGACAATTTAGAAATACCACATAATCAAATGATTTATAGAAGTTTTGTATTAAAACCATTACAAGATATAAATCCAGACTATATTCACCCAGTATTAAAAATATCAGTTCAAGATATGATTAATAACTTAGAAGATGACTATAATATAACAATCTGCCGGAATAAGTCCATTTTTATATAAAAAATACATTCAAATATAAGATTTTTATTGATAGAAAAATAATATTGTTTTATATATATTTTTTAGTGTTTGATTTTATATTTAAGGATAAATACATTGTTACAGAAAGTTAAAGGTTTTAGAGATATTTTTGGTGAAGATATTGCATACTGGCATAAAGTAGAAGCAAAATTGCAGAAATTTTTTAAAAGCTGTGGGTTTAGTGAGTTTCGCCTTCCTGTTTTAGAAAAAACAGCGGTTTTTAAAAGAGGGATAGGGGAAACAACAGATATTGTTGAAAAAGAAATGTTTACTTTTATTGACAGTGAAGAACAGGTAAGCCTTAGACCAGAAGGTACAGCAGCTTTAATGCGTGCCTATATTGAAAATAATCTTCATAATCCGCCGGGTATTAAAAAATATTATTACTTAGGTAATATGTTTCGCAGGGAGCGTCCGCAGAAGGGTAGATTTCGTCAGTTTACACAAATTGGTGTAGAAGTACTTGAATGTGATGCACCGCTTTTAGATGCTGAAATTATAGGAATGTTATATAAAACTTCAGAAATTTTAGGGTTTAATCAGTATGTTACTATGGAAATAAACTCTATTGGCTGCTCTGAATGCAGACCAAAATATAAAGAAGATTTAACTAAATATTTTGATAAAGAAAAAAACAAACTTTGTGACGACTGTAAAAGGCGTCTTGAAACAAATCCATTAAGGATATTAGACTGTAAAATAGAAAGCTGTAAAAATATAGCAAAAGATGCACCAAGTATTTTAAATTATTTATGTGATACATGCAGCAGTCATTTTGAAAGTGTAAAAGAATATCTTTTTATGATGAATATTCCTTTTAAAATAAATGAAAGAATGGTGCGCGGTCTTGATTACTACATAAGAACAGCTTTTGAGCTTGTTACAGATAGACTTGGAGCAGCAAGTGCAGTTGGAGCAGGCGGCAGATATGACGGGCTTATAAAAAGTCTTGGTGGTAAAGATACTTCAGGCATAGGGTTTGCAATAGGTCTTGACAGAGTTGTTGAGCTTTTAAAAGAAGTAAACCCTGTAGACTACCATTATACAGATGTGTTTATACTGGTATTTGATAAAGAAAACCTTTCATATACTTTTAATCTGGTGGAAAAACTGCGCAGTGCTGGGTTTGTTGCAGAATATGATTATAATATTGCTTCAATGAGAAGTCAGATGAAAAAAGCAGATAAATCAAAAGCCAGATATGCTGTTATATTAGGCAGTAATGAGGTTAAAGAAAATAAAGCATCTGTTAAAGATTTAGTCAGCGGTGAGCAGTTTTTAATAGAGCTTGAAAATGTATTTGAATATTTAAAAAATAAATTAATATAAATATAAGTTGGAGAATATTATGTTAACAAATATGGCAGATTGGAGAAGGACACATAGTTGTGGTGTTCTAACTGATAAAAATATCGGTGAAGAAGTTTTATTAATGGGCTGGGTTCAACGCAGACGCGACCATGGTGGTGTTATATTTATTGATTTAAGAGACAGGGAAGGGATTACTCAAATTGTATTAAATGAATCAGCCCCAGTTGCAAGAGAAACTGGTGAAGCAGTTAGAAATGAATATGTTATTGCTGTAAAAGGTAAGGTTGTTTCCCGTCCTGATGGTATGATAAACCCTAATATTAAAACTGGTATGATAGATGTTATTGTAAGTGAAATTAAAATATTAAATAATGCTTTAACTCCGCCATTTATGATAGATGAACATACAGATGCTGCAGAAGATGTGCGTTTAAAATACAGATATCTTGATTTAAGACGCCCACAGCTTCAAAAAAATATTATGATGCGTAATAATATTACTAAATCTATTAGAGAATATATGTGGACTAATGGATTTATTGATATAGAAACACCGTTTTTAGGTAAAAGCACACCAGAAGGAGCAAGAGATTATCTTGTTCCAAGCCGTGTAAATGCTGGTAAATTTTATGCTCTTCCACAGTCTCCACAGCAGTTTAAACAGTTATTGATGGTTGGAGGCTTTGAGCGTTATTTCCAAATAGTAAAATGTTTTAGAGATGAGGATTTAAGAGCAGACAGACAGCCTGAATTTACTCAGCTTGATATTGAAATGTCATTTATTGATAGAAATGATATTATGGATTTAATAGAAGGTTTAATTGTTAAATTATTTAAAGATATTTTAGATATAGATGTACCAAGACCATTTCCAACAATTATGTATAAAGATGCTATGGAGCTTTACGGTCATGATGCACCAGATACGCGTTTTGGTCTGCATTTAAAAACAATTAATAACATGGTAGAAAACTGCTCTTTTAAAGTATTTTCTGATACTGTAAAAAATGGTGGTATAGTAAAAGCTGTCAATGCAAAAGGGGCAGGAAAAGCATTTTCAAGAAAAATACTTGATGAACTTGGTGAATATGTATTAAGTCTTGGTGCGAAAGGTTTAGCATATATTAAAATTAATGAAGATGGTATTCAATCGCCACTTGTTAAAAATTTAGGTGAAGAATTAACTTATGAAATTATAAAAGTAATGGAAGGTCAGCCTGGAGATATTATATTCTTTGGAGCAGGTGATGAAAGTCTTGTTAACCTTACAATGTCTAAACTTCGTCTGAAACTTGGAAGCCTTTTAGGTTTAATTAATCCAAAACAGTATAATCTTGTATGGGTATTAGAGTTTCCATTATTAGAATGGTCGCCAGAAGATAAACGCTATGTAGCAGTTCATCATCCATTTACTGCTCCAATGGATGAAGATATAGAATATCTTGACAGCAATCCGAAGGCTGTTAGAGCAAAAGCATATGACCTTGTATTAAACGGCTCAGAAATAGGTGGTGGAAGTATTAGGATACATAGAAGTGATATTCAGCAGAAAATGTTTGAGCGTTTAGGCTTAGGTGAAGAAGAAATTAAGGAAAAATTTGGCTACTTTGTAGATGCTTTAAAATATGGTACACCACCACATGGGGGTATAGCTTTTGGTGTGGATAGGATTGCGTCAATTTTTGCAGGTGCTGAATCTATTAGAGATGTTATAGCATTTCCAAAAACACAGAAAGCAACTGATTTAATGAGTGGAGCTCCAGATTATGTTGAGCCAAAACAGCTTAAAGAATTATACATAAGAAGCGATGTACCAGTAAATAAAACTATTTAGTTGCGATATTGCTTGACAAAAGTAAAAAAATAACTCATTATAGTATATATAAAATCACAAGGAGGTTCGTTGTGAGAAAGAGTATAGTTTTTATTAGTGCAGTAACTTTATTATTAGCATCTTGTGGAGGTAAAGCTACTACTGACAGCATGACTCCAGAGGAAATTGTTAGACAGACATTAGGCAGTCCAAACAAGGCTTGTGTTGATAAGTATTTGCCAAAAACTAAAGCAAAAATGGCAGAAGCTGATACATTAAAAGCATCTGGCAATGAAGAAGGCAGCAAAAAAGCAGAAAGTGAAGCTGTTGAGATTTTTAAAACTGAAGAAAGTTCTTATAACCAGCAGGTTGATTCTGTAAATGCTCAAAATTCTAGATATGATGAAACCGTTGCTAGAAAGAACAATATATCATCTCACCCAGGTGCTGCTAATTCTAGCAAATGGAAACAAATACAAGACAAAGTTGATAAACATTTGGCTAATGCTAAAGTAGCTATAAATGACTGTGATGCTGCAAAAGCTAAGTCAGAGCTTGATGCTGCTAATGTTCTTCTTGCTGAAATGGAACAGCTTTTAGGTATTGGTGGAAGTAAATCTTCTGCGAATAACTCTGTTTACATAGTTAAAAAAGGTGATAATCTTTGGTATATTGCGGGCAAACAGTATTCTAACCCATTTATGTGGCCTATAATTTACTGGACAAATCAGCAGCAGATTAAAGATCCGGATTTAATATTCCCTAAACAAGAGTTTACAATAGTGCATGATTCTACTGCTGATGAGAAAGCAAAAGCAGAAAGACTTGCTAAAACAAGAGGTCCTTGGTCCTTATACGATAACAAATAGTAATTGTTATAAATAAAATATATAAGCGACTGCTTTTAGTAGTCGCTTTTTTTTGCGAGAAAATATGCATAGTGATGATGTAATTTATAAAACACCTGAGAATTTTGATATTATTTCTTATATGGATACTGTAGCAGGTGAGCTAAAATCTGGTATTTCTTTATTTAAAAATAAAGATGAAAAAATTATAGCAGTTTTTGGCTCAGCCCGTGCAGAAAATAGTGATAAAGAATATTTAATGGCAGAAGAAACTGGTAGGAAGTTAGTAGAAAATGGTTTTTCAGTAATGACTGGAGGTGGTCCGGGAATAATGGAAGCAGCATTGAAAGGTGCTTTTTTAAATAACGGAAATACATATGGAGTAAATGTAGTGCTTCCTCATGAGCAGGAAAGCAATAAATATGTAAAAAATGGATATGTCTGTAAACATCTTTTTACAAGGAAAGTTCTGCTTACTAGAAATGTATGCGGTTATATAATTCTGCCTGGTGGTTTTGGCACTCTTGATGAGCTTTTTGAGGTGCTTACATTAATGAATACTAAAATCCAAAATCATCTACCTTTTGTACTTTTAGGTGTAGATTTTTGGTCTGGGCTTTTAGAGTGGATAAAAACCCAGCTTTTATCAAAACACTATATTACAGAAGATGAGATAAATTGTATATCATTAACTGACAGTATAGATGAAGCAATAAAAATTATAAAAGGCTAGTTTATATTTTTCATATAATTGATAAGAAAATTGCCTATTTTCTCATAATCATTTATATGAAAAATGTTTTTTACATTTTTAAATTCTTCAAAGTTATCAGTTGCTACAGCCACAATATTTTTTTCTATATTATACAAGTTTGGTTTATTAATTTCTTTTCTGTATACTAATATTTTTGGTATATTTTCATCTTTAAAGCCTTCACCAATAATAATATCCATTCCTTGAGGTATTTTTTCCATTAATTCATTAAATGTAAGTCTGTGGCTGCTGTCAGCAATAACAGCATATTTACTGCCTGAAGAAATAGCAATACAATCTGCACCAGCTTTTTTCATACGGTAAGTATCCTTTCCTTCTTTATCCATTTCAAAATCGTGGCCGTCATGTTTTAATGCAGCTATTTTATATCCTTTTTCTTTTAAATAAGTTATTACTTTAAGTAATAATGTTGTTTTTCCGCTACCGGAATATCCTGCAAATGTAATGTAAGGTGTCATATAATGTCCTATTAATTTATTATATTTGTATAATCGTTATATACATATTTAAATTATTATATTATAACATTAAAAGAAAATAAAGGGGACATTATGTCAGTATCGCAGTTTTTTTTGGAAGATAAATATTTAAAGTCTATAATATCAGGATATATTCACCGTTCTACTCAGGTAGAGATGGCAGAAATAATTGAAAATGCTTTATCAACTTATACAAATACATGTATAGAAGCACCCACTGGTTCTGGTAAAACAATGGCTTACTTAATACCAGCTCTTTCAGGCAGCAACAGAATTATAATTTCTACAAAAACTAAGCAGCTTATGAATCAGTTATTGTATAAAGATATACCTGTTGTGCAGAAAATTGTTGGCAGAAATAAAAGCATACGCTCTTTAAAGGGAAGAAAAAATTATTTTTGTCCATACAGATATTTTAGATTTATTAATTCAAAAGCTGCATTTTATATAGACGCTGTTTCATGGTTTGAAGAAAATAGCAAATATGGTATTATAATAGAAGCACCGTGGGGCAGGCTTGATAATGATGTATGTTCCTTAATGACTGCTGACAGATACCAGTGTATAGGTAGTAAATGTCCATATTATGATGACTGTGCATTTTATATGCAGAAAAGAGAAGCAAATGCTGCAGATATTATTGTTACAAACCATTTTCTGCTGCTTTCAGATATTGCTATGAAAAGCAAAGATTCTTTTGGTTCTATTTTTGAATATAGAGATAATATTATATTTGACGAAGCACATTCTGTACCTGATATTTTTTCTCAATATGCAGGTATAGAGTTTGCACTATCATCATTAATGATATTAGTATATGAAAATAAAGATATTATAACTATTAATAATGTAGATAAAATATATAGAGAATACTTAAAGATAATAGATAAAATAAAAGAACCAAAAGAGCTTTTTGAGCCATTAAGGAAGGATTTTGATGATTTTATTAAGCTGATTTCTGATATAATTTTATCACTTGATAAAGAAGAAATAAAAGAAGAGTATGGTGCATATCTGCAGTTATATAAAGAATTTAATGGTGATAAGAAAGGTATAAGGATAATTGAAAAAACAGTGCAGAAAAATAATACAGTATTAATATTAAAATTTATACCTTTTGAAGCTGGAGCAGATTTTATATCAGGCTTAAAAGAAGCAGCATTATCTAGTATATTTGTTAGTGCTACATTAAGTTCTGGAGGTAATTTTGAATATTTTTTAAAAGAAACTGGATTAGATGGCAGCTGCCAGACTTATATACTTAAAAATGTATTTGATTTTCATAATCAGGGAAGGCTTTTTGTGCCTAGTATATCTTCTTTAAAAGAAAAAGATATAATATATAAAGAACTTATTTCTAATATGCCGGGTTCTGCATTAATTATATGTAATAGTTTAGATAGAATGCAGTATATTGAGCAATTTTTAAGAAAGTTAAAAATTAATAAAAAAATATACACACAGTCAGATGTGAATATTGGAGAGCTTGATTTTTGTAGTAAAGATATGGTATTAATAGGCAGTGCAACATTAAGGGAAGGGATAGATATTTCAGGGGGAGGTTTTAAGGCTGTTATTTTAGACCAGCTTCCATTTGAATATCACAAAGATATAGTTCTTCAAAGTAAAGCTGAACAAATTTCTGAAAATAGTGCAAAGTCTTTTATTGATTTTTTCCTGCCTCGTGCTGTATTATATTTCAAGCAGGCAGTAGGCAGGCTTATCCGTCATGAAGATGATTATGGCTTGTGGGTAGTGCTTGATGATAGAATTTTAAATAAAAATTATGGAAAGTATTTTTTAGATGTGATAAATAATGTAGAGATAATAAAAGATATAGAGAAGGCTCTCTATTTTATAAAGGAGGAAAAGCATGGCTAAACTGACTTGTGACTACAATTTTGCCGCTTCCAAAAATCTGCTTGGAGGTATTTCTGAAGAAGACTTACAGGCATATAAGAAAAAGATAGCTCTAGGATATGAGCGTCTTCAAGCTATGGTTGATGATGGAAAAGTAGGGTTTCCCCATTTACCAAAATATGATACAACTGAGTTAAAAGAGTTTGCAAAAGATGTTAAAACAAATTTTAATGATTTAATAGTTGTTGGTATTGGTGGTTCTGCTTTAGGAATTGAAGCTGTTGTAAATGCTGTATTACCTTATGGTTACAATGCTATGAGCTATACTGACAGAGGCTGTCTTCCTAGAATATGGGTTGCTGATAATGTTGACCCGTCTAAAATTCAGTCAATATTAAAAATATGTGCTCCTGAAGATACTTTAGCTGTTGTTATTTCAAAATCAGGCAATACTGTGGAAACTGCTGAAAACTATTCTTTAATTCATGAATGGTTTAAATCAAAAGTACAGGATTTAAAAAAACATATTGTTGTAGTAACTGACCCAAATAAAGGTCCTTTGAGAGAATATGCTGATAAAAATAACCTGAAAAGTTTTCCAATAGAAGCATCTGTTGGTGGTAGATTTTCTGTAATGAGCCCTGTAGGACTTGTACCTGCTGCATTTTTAGGTATAGATATTGATAAAATATTAGCTGGTGCTGCAAGTATAACAGAAGAAGGTATGGAGCAGGTTATGACACTTGCTGCAATATATTTATATTTTATGGATAAAGGTAAAAGTATAAATGTTTTAATGCCATACAGTTCAAGACTTGATAAGTTTGCAGAGTGGTTTTGTCAGCTTTGGGGTGAAAGCCTTGGTAAAAAATATACAATGGACGGCAAAGAAATCACTTTTGGCACAACTCCAGTTAGAACTGTTGGTGCAATAGACCAGCATTCACAGATACAGCTTTTTAGAGAAGGTCCGCTTGATAAAGTGGTCACTTTTATAGGCCTTGAAACTCATGATAATGATGTTAGTGTTAAAGGTGATTTTTATGAAGCATTCAGCTATTTAAATGGACTTCATTTAGGAAAACTTTTAAATTCTGAATTAAAAGCTACAGAAGCAGCACTTCTTACATCTAAAGTGCCTTCATTAAAAATAGGCATCAATATTCTTGATGAATACAGTTTAGGACAGTTATTTATGCTGTTTCAATATATTGTTCCTATTATTGGTTTATCAGTTAATATTAACCCATTTGACCAGCCGGGCGTTGAAGAAGCGAAAGAATATGCTTATGGAATGATGAATAGAGCAGGTTTTGAAGCCAAAAAAGCACAATTTGAGGAAATATACAAAAAAGAAGATGCATTCATCATATAATGATATATTGTTTCAAGAGTTAAAAAAATACAGAGATAAAAAAATCCTTGTCGCTTTTTCTGGCGGCAAGGATTCTCTTATGCTGCTTGACTTTATTAATAAAGAAAGAGAGAGTTTGAATATTTATGCTGGTGCATGTCATATAAACCATGGTTTAAGGCATACTGCAAAAAGAGATGAAGATTTCTGCAGATTATACTGTATAAAAAATAATATAGATTTTTATATACATAATATTTCTGAGGAATTAAAAAATGATAAAAGTGGTGGAGTAGAATCATCTGCCAGAAAATACAGATACAAATATCTTTTGCAGATGGTAAAGGAACATAATTATGATTTTTTATTCACAGCACATACTTATTCTGATGATATAGAAAGTTTTTTTGTTGATTTATATACTGGTGCATCTTTATTTACATTAGGTGGTATAATGTATGAACATAATAAAATTATACGCCCTATGCTTAACATTACAACAGAAATGGTTAATGATTATATTTATAAAAATCAATTAGTGCCAGTGTTTGATGAAACAAATAACGATATAAAATATGTTCGCAATAGAATAAGGCATAAATTAATACCTGTTTTATATGGCTGTGGTAATGAATTTGAAAAATCAGTTATTAAACTTCAGAAAGAATCAAAAAGACTTAATGAATATTTATATAAAAAGGTAAAAAATGTTATTTTAAAACAAGATGATATTATTATTTTAAAAAGATACAGCTTTATAGAGCTTGAAGAGATGGAAAAAGAATACCTGCTTGGGAAAGTTTTTTCTTTATTTTTCAGGGTTTCAAAAAGCATATTATATGAAGTTTTATCTTTTTTGAATAATCATGATTCAAAAAGGCTTGATTTGCCAAATGGTTATGTGATAGAACAGTCATATAATTCTATAAAGATATTTAAAAAAATACTTGTTAATGACTATTTTTACAGCAAACCTGCAGGTGTTTCTTTATTTAAAACTGATGATTTTCAGATAGAATTTTTAAATAACTTAAAAGATAAAGGCTTAATTATTAGAAACAGACAGAAAGGCGATAAATTAGGCAGAAAAAAATTGAAAGATTTATTTATTGATAAGCATATAGAGCTTTTTGAAAGAGACAGGGCAGTAATAATCGAAGAAGATAATGTTATTATTTGGGCTGAATATATTAGTAAAGATAATAATATAATATTTAAAAGGTATGGTATATAATATGCACAAAAGGGAAGAATTAATATCTGAAAAAGATATTGCAGATAAAGTTGCTGAACTTGGCGCATTAATATCTCATGATTTTGAAGGTCATGATTTAACAGTTGTATCAGTATTAAAAGGCAGCTTTATTTTTACTGCCGATTTAGTCCGCAGTATTAGTATTCCTGTTGAAGTAGCTTTTCTTGCAGCTTCCAGCTATGGTGCATCTACAGAATCAAGTGGTGAGTTAAAAATAAGATATGATATTGATATACCAATAGAAGATAAAACAGTTCTTCTTGTGGAAGATATAGTAGATACTGGGCTTACAATAAGTCGTTTGAAAGATTATTTATATGAAAAAGGGGCAAAATGTGTAAAAATTTGCACAATATTTGATAAACCAGATAGACGAAAAATTCAAGTAGATGTAGACTATTGTGGTTTTGTTATTCCTAATGAATTTGTTATAGGATATGGGCTTGATTATAATAATAAATATAGAAATTTAAAAAATCTTTGTAAAATTACCATATAATATTTGGAGGATAAATGAATAGTGGTATTTATAAAAATCTTGCACTTTGGCTTGTAATTGCTTTAATGATGGTGCTTGTATTCAACCTTTTTAACACTAATACTCAGGCACATCAAAAAGTTACTTACACTGAGTTTTTAGACAGCGTTGCAAAAGAGCAGGTTAAAAAAGTAACTATAAAAGAAAATAAAATAACTGGTGAGTATAAAGATAATAATACCCGTTTTGAAACTTATGCACCTAGTGATAATAATTTGATTTCAGAGCTTAGAGAGTATAATGTAGGTATTGAAGCAACCCCACCAGATACTACCCCTTGGTATATGCAGCTGCTTATTTCATGGCTCCCTATTATTCTGCTTATAGCTATATGGATATTTTTTATGAGGCAGATGCAGGGTGGCAGCGGTTCAAAAGCGTTTTCTTTTGGTAAAAGCAGAGCAAAACTTTTAAATCAGGATAATTTGAAAGTTACTTTTAAAGATGTAGCAGGTATTGAAGAAGCAAAAGAAGAGTTAACTGAAATTGTAGAGTTTTTAAAAGATCCTGCAAAATTTCAAAAATTAGGGGGTAGAATACCTAAAGGTGTGCTTTTAGTTGGTCCTCCGGGAACTGGTAAAACTTTACTTGCAAAAGCAGTAGCTGGTGAAGCTGGTGTACCGTTTTATTCTATAAGTGGCTCAGATTTTGTGGAAATGTTTGTGGGTGTTGGTGCTGCCCGTATTAGAGATTTATTTGAGCAGGGCAAAAAAAATGCTCCATGTATTATATTTATGGACGAAATTGATGCTGTTGGACGCCATAGAGGTGCAGGTCTTGGGGGTGGACATGATGAGAGAGAGCAGACATTAAATGCTCTGCTTGTTGAAATGGACGGTTTTGATTCAAATGAAGGTGTTATTTTAATAGCTGCTACAAACAGGCCCGATGTATTAGACCCTGCATTACTCCGTCCTGGTCGTTTTGACAGACAAGTTGTTGTTCCTCGCCCAGATTTAAAAGGCAGACTGCAGATATTAAAAGTGCATGCTGCTAAAATAAAAATGGCACCTTCTGTAGATTTAGAAATTATTGCAAAAGGTACTCCTGGTTTTTCTGGTGCAGATTTAGCAAACCTTATGAATGAATCTGCTTTGCTTGCTGCAAGAGCTAATAAAAATGAGGTAGACATATCAGATATTGAGTCTGCAAAAGACAGAGTAATAATGGGTGCAGAAAGACGCAGTATGGTAATACCAGAAAAAGATAAAAAAGTTACAGCCTTCCATGAAGCAGGTCATACAATTGTTGCTATTATGACAAAAGGTGCAGACCCTGTACATAAAGTTTCTATTATCCCTAGAGGTATGGCATTAGGTGTTACTATGCAGCTGCCTAGTGATGACAGGTATAATGAAACAAAAGACCATCTTTTAGGTA
Source organism: uncultured Mucispirillum sp. (assembly GCA_944323205.1). Taxonomy (GTDB): domain Bacteria; phylum Chrysiogenota; class Deferribacteres; order Deferribacterales; family Mucispirillaceae; genus Mucispirillum. Next base: position 169,269 of record CALURO010000004.1, read on the forward strand.
TGATTAGAGTTATGCTTGGCGGTAGAATTGCAGAAGAAGTAGTTTTCAATTCTATGTCTACTGGTGCAAGTAACGATATTGAAAGACTTACATCTATTGCAAGAAAAATGGTTATGAGCTGGGGTATGAGTGAAAAACTTGGTACTATATCATTTGGTAAAAGAGATGAAGCTATATTTTTAGGAAAAGAAATTTCAAGCCAGAAAGATTATAGTGAAAAAACTGCTGAATTAATAGATGATGAAGTTGAGCATATTATTACTACATGCTACAGCGAGGCAAGAAAAATAATAGAAGATAATAGACTTCTTTTAGATAAAACTGCAGAAGCTCTGCTTGAAAAAGAAACTATTGAAACTCCAGAATTAAAAGAGCTTGTAAAAGAATATGCAGCAGATGGATATAAAGATAATATGTTCTCTGAAAAAGAGCAGGAAGAAAAAGAAGAAACTAAAAATGAAAATAATTAATTTGGAAGAGTTTATATGAAGTTTTATAAACTGACACCTGAGTATGATAGAATAAAGCAGGAATTGATACGCATTGGTGTAGATGATTATGCTTTAAATATGGTAAAAAAAGGTGTCAGTTTAAATATTTTAGTGCGGGACATAAAAGCTCCTGCTGCTAATATATTAAAACAGGAAGCTATTGCTTCTGGAATGGAGGCGGCAGTTAAAAGGGGAGCAGTTTCCTGTTCAATTGATAAAACAGATGTACTTTTAATGGGTAATGCTGCAACCTTTGCAAGACTTATTAAAAGACTTTCTGTGCAGGTTTTTGGATTAAAAGAGTTAGGGAAAGAATTAAGTCTTTTTTTAAAAAGCAAAGAAAGTAAAAATATTACATATCATAAAGGCGTAATAGATATATCTAAACCATTATGTATGGGTATTTTAAATACCACACCAGATTCTTTTAGTGATGGCAGTATGTATATGACAGAAGATGCAGTTGCAGCAAGAGTTGATGAAATGGCAGAAGCTGGTGTAGATATTATTGATATAGGCGGTATGTCATCAAGGCCTTTTTCAGAAAGTATCAGCAGTGATGAAGAGATAAAAAGAATAAAATTTGCTCTTGATTACATTAAACAATATGATATGATAGTATCAGTGGATACTAATAACTATAAAACAGCAGAGTATGTATTAAATAAAGGGGCAGATATTATCAACGATATATCAGGTATGACTGATGATAATATGGTTTTAATATGTGGACAGGCAAAATGTGCAGTATGTATTATGCATATGCAGGGCAGTCCGAAAGATATGCAGACTAATGCTAATACTGAATATAATAATATTATATATGATATTCATGATTTTTTTACAAAAAGTATAGATAAGTGTCTTCATGCAGGTATTGATTATTCATCAATAATACTTGATGTGGGCTTTGGTTTTGGAAAAACTGTTGAGCAGAACTATATTTTATTAAAATATTTAAAAGAATTTAAATCTTTTAATCTGCCGCTGCTTGCAGGTATTTCTCGCAAGTCTATGATTGGAGCTGTTGTTAATAAAGATGTTAATAACAGACTTGCTGGTACTGTTTGTGCAAATACTGCAGCCATTTTAAATGGTGCAGATATTATACGAGTTCATGATATTAAAGAAGGTATTGATACAGTAAAGATTGCTGATTATATTTTAAAGGCGCATATATGATTACTACTATTTTTGAATTTATTAAAAGCTATGTTAGTATTATAGATGTAATAGATATTGCATTTATAAGTTATATTATTTACAGGATTCTGCTTCTTTTAAGGGGAACAAGAGCTATATATATGTTAGTATCGATTATGATACTGTTAGTACTTCTTGGTCTTTCAGACTTTTTAGGTATGAGAGTAACAAGATGGGTATTAAGTAATATGTCTGGTTACTTATTTTTAGCTTTAATAATTATATTCCAACCTGAAATAAGAAGAGCTTTGGCATTTATTGGAGAGTCAAAATTTTTTGAACGCTCTGTTACATTAAATTCGCAAATAGTAGATGAGCTTGTTAGAACTGCTACAATTTTAGCAAACAGGCAGCTTGGAGCATTAATTATTATTCAAAGAAATACAGATATTACTCACTATGTAACTCTAGGTCAAAAAATAGATTCGGTTGTTAGTAAAGATTTACTGCTTAGTATATTTATTCCATATTCACCATTACATGATGGTGCAGTTATACTTGAAGGCTCAAGGCTTACATATGCAGGCTGTATTCTGCCTCTTACAAAAAGAGAAGATATAGCACAGCAGTATGGTACAAGGCACAGGGCTGCTATTGGTATTACAGAAGAAACTGATGCTGTAGCTATTGTTGTAAGTGAAGAAAGAGGTGAAATTTCTGTAACAGAAGGCGGAAATATTATTCCTAATTTAGATGCAAATGGTTTACGGGAAACTTTAAGCAAATTGATTAAAATAAATAAATCAACGGAAGATTAATATGTTAAACAATAAAACTTTATTAAAAATCCTTAGTGTATTAATTGCTCTTGGTATGTGGGTAATGGTTGTATCTGGACATGAAGAAATAAAAGAAATGACTGTTCCTGTAAAGCTGATAAATGTTTCTAATGGTAAGGTTGCAATTGCAGATTATCCAAATGTTTCTATAAATATAAAAGGTGCTGCAAGGCTGATGCAGTCACTTACTAATTCAGATGTTCTGCTTGATATAGATGTATCTGCATTTCCTAATGGTTTATCTATTAGAAGAATACTACCTGCAGATTTTAAAACACCGCTGGGGCTTGAAGTGGTTGATGTAAAGCCGTCTGAGTTACGTATTACCCTTGATAATGTTACAGCAAAAGAAGTTCGTGTTCTGCCATCTATTATTGGTGAAGTTAGACAGGGGTATATGGTTGAAAGTATTACATTAAAACCAAATTCTGTCAATGTAACTGGTGCTAAAAGTGTCTTATCTAATCTTGAAAATATTTCAACAATGCCTATAAACCTTTCTGAAAGAAATGCAAATTTTGTTCAGAATGTTTTATTAAAAGACTATGAGGGTGTTACAAAAATGCAGCCCAAGTCAGTAGAAGTGCGTGTGAAATTAAGAGAAAATATGGTAGAGCATGAATTTACAAATGTTCCTGTAGAATGTATGAATTTAAAAAGCAACTTAATGGTAGCCAATACACCTTCACTTGCTTATGTAAAAGCGCGTGGAAGAGAAGATATTATTGATACTTTTTTAGATACGGTAACTTTTGTTACAGATTGCAGTAATATAAATGGTCCAGGAAGTTATAAAGGCTCAGTTGCATATAGAACAAATTTAATTGTAGATATATTAAACTTAGAGCCGCAGACAATGAATATAGAGATAAAAGAAAGATGAGAAAATATTTTGGAACAGATGGAGTGCGCGGCAGGGCTAATATCGAGCCATTAACTGCTGATTTTGCATTAAAACTTGGCAGAGCTGCTGCCGGATTATTTAAAAACAATGATACACACAGGAAAATTATTATAGGTAAAGATACACGCCTTTCCTGTTATATGTTTGAAAATGCATTAGTATCAGGTATCTGCTCAGCAGGTATAGATGCTGTAATGGTTGGTGTTATTCCTACCCCTGCTATTGCATTTTTAACAAAATCTATCAGGGCAGATGCTGGTGTAGTAATAAGTGCATCACATAATCCATATTATGATAATGGTATTAAGTTTTTTAACGCAAATGGTTATAAACTTGCAGATATTACAGAGCATGAAATTGAAAGAATGATAGATAATAATGAGCCTGCTTTAGACCCAGATTCTATAGGAAAGGCATACAGAATAGAAGGTATAGGCAGGTATGTGGAGTTTGTAAAAAATACTTTTCCTAAAAATATTGATTTAAAAGGGCTTAAAATAGTTGTGGACTGTGCAAATGGTGCATCATATAAAGCAGCCCCACTTGCTTTAAGGGAGCTTGGTGCAGAGCTTATTTTAATTAATGTTGAGCCAAATGGAACAAACATTAATGATAACTGTGGTGCAGTATATCCTGAAAATATGGCAAAAGCTGTTTTAGAACATGGAGCAGATGTAGGTATTTCTTTTGACGGTGATGCAGACAGGGTTGTTTTTGCAGATGAAAAAGGCAGTATTGTTGACGGCGATAAAATTATGGGTATATGTGCTATAGATATGATGGAGCAGGGCACATTAAAAAATAATACTATTGTTGCAACAGTTATGAGTAATATTGGCTTTGAATATTCTATGAATAAAAAAGGTATCAAACTTATCCGTTCGCAGGTAGGTGACAGATATGTTATGGAAGATATGCTGAAATATAACTGTAATCTTGGCGGCGAACAGTCTGGTCATTTGATATTTTCAGATTTTAATACTACAGGTGATGGCTTAATAAGTGCTATGCAGGTACTTGGGCTGCTTGTTAAAAAAGGCAAATCTTTATCAGAGCTTTGTAGCTTTATAGAAACATATCCACAGGTATTAAATAATGTTTTAGTTGATAAAAAAGTTCCACTTGATGAATTAACTAATACTTCTGCATTAATATTAAAAATAGAAAAAGAGCTGGGAACTTCAGGCAGACTTTTAGTAAGATATTCTGGAACAGAAAATAAATTAAGAGTTATGCTTGAAGGAAAAGATGAAAAAATAATCACTGCTTATGCAAAAGAGATTGCAGAGATGGCAGTAAATGAAATAAAAGGTAAATAGTAATGATAAAGCTTGGAGTAAATATTGACCATGTTGCTACTCTGCGTCAGGCTAGAATGGGTATAGTGCCTGAGCCTGTTATGGCTGCTAAGATTGCAGAAAAAGCGGGTGCAGATGGTATTACAATACATTTAAGGGAAGACAGGCGTCATATACAGGATAAAGATGTATATGATATTAAAAAAGTTATTTCTATTCCGTTAAATTTAGAAATGGCATGCAGTGATGATATTATTAATATTGCAAGAGATGTATTGCCAAATACATGTACAATAGTGCCTGAAAAACGTCAGGAAATAACAACAGAAGGTGGTCTTGATGCAGCAGGGCAGTATAGTATAGTTGCATATACTGTTGCAAGGCTGCATGAAAAAGGTATAAAAGTAAGTCTTTTTATAGAGCCAGATAAGTTACAGATTGATACTGCCAAAAAAATGGGAGCAGAATATATTGAAATTCATACAGGTCTTTATGCAAATACAGTGGGTGATGCTCAGCAGCAGGAATTAAATCGTATAAAAGAAGCTGCACTGTATGCAAATAGTCTTGGATTAATTGTTAATGCAGGTCATGGGTTAAATTATACAAATACGCAGAATATGGTAACTGTTCCTTATATGCACGAATTTAATATAGGCCACTCAATAATTTCAAGAGCTGTTTTTACAGGTCTTGAAGAAGCAGTAAAAGAAATGATAAAAATAGTTAAAAAGTAGTTATGCTTGGTTGCGATATTATAGAAATAGATAGAATAGAAAAATCTATTTTAAAGTTTGGTGATAATTTTTTAAAACATATACTTTCAGATAATGAGATAGCATTATATAATAAACGAGGCAGAAAGGCAGAGTTTGCAGCCGGCAGGTTTGCTGCAAAAGAGGCTGTTTCAAAAGCATTAGGCACAGGTATTGGCAGAGGGTACAGCTTTACAGATATTGAAATACTGCCAGATGAGCTTGGCAAGCCTTATGTTTACTTAAAAAGTCAAAAAAAAGAAAATATGGAAGTATCTATTTCGCATTCCCGTATGAATGCTATTGCGGTATGTGTTATTAAAGAGGCAGAATGAGTGCAGTAATAATTCCAGCTAGATATGGCTCAACAAGATTTCCAGGTAAAGTTCTTGCAGATATTGATGGTAAATCAATGATTGTAAGAGTAGCAGAGCAGGCAGTGCAGACTTCTGCTGATAAAGTGATTGTTGTTACAGATAACGAAAAGGTATATGAAGTATGCTCTGGTATTGAAAAAGTTTCTGTTATGATGAGCCCGTCTGATTTATCTACAGGAACAGACAGGGTAGCTTATGCTGCAAAAAATATTGATGATGATATCATTATAAATGTACAGGGAGATGAACCGTTTATCCCGCCAGTATTAATTGAGCAGTTAATACAGGGGTTAAAAAATGATAAATCTCTTAAAATGATAACAGCATGTGTGCCTTTTGCAGATATAAATAATTCTGAAAATCCATCAGCAGTCAAAGTTATTCTTGATAAAAATGATTATGCTGTTTATTTTTCAAGATATCCTATTCCTTATAACAGGGATAATATAGAGGGAGTAGTTAGATACCGCCATATAGGTATCTATGGTTTCAGGCGTGATTATTTATTTGAGTTTGCCTCTCAAGAGCGTACTTATTTAGAAAAATGCGAAAATTTAGAGCAGTTAAGAGCTTTAGAAAATGGGGTTAAGATAAAAGTCGTAAAAACAGATTATAATCCATTATCTGTTGATACTTTAGAGGATTTACAAAATATTTTAAAAATTTTAAATATGAGGAATAAATAATGGCAAAATATATTTTTGTAACAGGTGGTGTATTATCATCATTAGGTAAGGGGATTACAGCGGCTTCTCTTGGAGCATTACTTGAATCGAGAGGTTATAAGGTTGCTTTAAGAAAATTTGACCCATATTTAAACTATGGACCTGGCACAATGAGCCCACTGCAGCATGGTGAAATATTTGTTACAGCAGACGGCTGTGAAGGTGATTTAGATTTAGGTCATTATGAAAGGTTTACTACAACTAATACTGATAAACACTCAGATATTACTTCTGGTAAAATATATTATACTGTTATTGAAAGAGAACGCAGAGGTGAATATCTTGGTGCAACAGTTCAAGTTATTCCTCATATAACTGATGAAATAAAAGGCTGTATAACAGCTGGTGCCGAAGATTATGATATAGTTATTGTAGAAATTGGCGGCACTGTTGGCGATATTGAAAGCCTGCCATTTTTAGAAACAATCAGACAGATGAAATTTGATTTAAACGAAGATGATGTGCTGTTTTTACATGTTACTCTTGTACCTTACATTAAAAGTGCAGGGGAGCTTAAAACAAAACCTACTCAGCACTCAGTGCGTCAGTTACAGGAAATAGGTATAAGTCCTGATATTTTAGTATGTAGAAGTGAATACCCACTAAGCGAAGGGGTTAGAAATAAACTTGCATTATTCTGTAATGTGGAAAAGTCATCAGTGATTAACTGTATGGACGCTGCTACAATTTATCAGGTACCGCTTGTTTTAAATGAAGAAGGACTTGACAGCGAAGTTATAAAAAAACTTGGTCTAGAAGAAAGAGAATATGATTTATCTCAATGGCATGATATTGTAAGGCGTATTAAACAGCCAAAAGATATAGTATCTATTGCTGTTGTTGGTAAATATCTTGAAACAAAAGATGCATATTTAAGCCTTACAGAAGCACTGCTGCATGGGGCTGTTGCTAACTATTTAAAAGTAGATATTAAATGGATAGATGCAGAAAAACTTGAAGAAAAAATGGCAAGTGAGTATTTAAGCAATATTGATGGCATATTAATTCCTGCAGGCTTTGGTGAGCGTGGAATGGAAGGTAAAATAAATGCTGTAAACTTTGCAAGAACAAAAGATATTCCATTTTTTGGTATATCTATGGGGCTGCAGGCTGCTGTAATTGAATATGCAAGAAATGTATTAAAATTAGAAGATGCAAGAAGTGCTGAAATGACAAAACCAGAACATTCTCAAAATCTTGTAATTGATTATAAGCATGATGAACACTACAACGAAGAAATGGGTGCATCTATGCGTCTTGGTTCTTATGTAACTTCTTTAATGGAGGGCAGTCTAGTAAAAGAAGTTTATAATATGGATATTGTAACAGAAAGGCACAGACACAGACTTGAAATTAATAATAACTATAGAAATGCTTTAGAAAGTGCCGGTATGGTAATATCTGGCAATAATGAAGAAAGCGGTTTTGCAGATATTATAGAGTTAAATTCTCATAGGTGGTTTATAGCTGTACAATTTTGTCCAGAATTTCAGTCAAAACCATTTAACCCGCATCCTCTTTATAATGCTTTTGTTCAGGCTGCTTATAAATATAAACAGGATAAAAATAACTTATCTGGTGATTAATAAGGTGTTCTATGGATAATAAAGAAATTATTAAATATGGAATAAATACTTTTCAAATAGAAATAGAAGCTATGAAAAAAACTATGAATAGTTTATCTGACAGTTTTGCTCAGGCTGTTAATATAATATTATGCTGTAAAGGCAGAGTTGTAGTTATTGGTATGGGTAAATCTGGTATTATTGGTAAAAAAATAGCTGCAACATTAGCAAGTACAGGAACTCCAGCTTTTTTTATGCACCCGGCAGAAGGTATGCATGGTGATTTAGGTATGCTTGTAAAAGGTGATGTTGTAATAGGTATATCAAACAGCGGTGAAACAGATGAAATGAAAGTATTGCTGCCGTTAATTAAAAGACTTGGCTCTAAATTAATTGCAATAGTTGGTAAAGCTGATTCTACTTTAGGCAGGGAAAGTGACTGTATTCTTGATGCATCTGTTGAAAAAGAAGCATGTCCTTTAAACCTTGCCCCTACTGCAAGTACAACTGTTGCTTTAGCAATAGGTGATGCATTAGCTGTTGCTCTTGTAGAATGTCGCGGATTTAAGGCAGAAGATTTTGCAATGTTTCACCCATCAGGCTCTCTTGGTAAAAGACTGCTTACTACAGTAAGTGATTTAATGCATACAGGCGATGCAGTACCTGTTGTATATGAAAATGATACTGTAGAAAATGCTGTTAAAGAAATAAATAAGAAAAAATTTGGCTGCACTGCTGTTGTAGATAATAACAATAAACTAACTGGTATTATAACAGATGGAGATTTAAGGCGTGCTATATCTAAATATCCATCAGTTCACCACTTAAAAGTTTCTGAGATTATGACACATAATCCAAAAATGATTGTAAAATATGAGCTTGCAGCAAAAGCACTTCATATTATGGAGGAATATAAAATATCTTCATTATTTATTACTGATAAAGAGCAGCGTCCTGAGGGTATAATTCATTTTCAGGATTTATTAAAGTTTGGATTAGTATAATCTATGTTATCTTTTAAAGGCAGACTAAGAATAATTAATGTTTTTTTGGTTATTTCTTTGCTGATATTTGCTGTTGTTATAGTGGTTATTATTATAAGAGAAGATGAAGATATGGTGCCATATCAATCAGACCTGTTAAAAAACATTGTTAAAATGAAAGAAATTGATTTATTATATGTTATTGATAATAATACTTATGTAAAATTAAAGTCTGAGCAGGGTAATGTAAATATTATTGATTACAATATTGATTTAATTAATCTTGATTTAACATACACAAGCAAAGATTTTGCAATTGATGCGAGAGCTTTACGAGGAGAATATATTTCTCAAAGATTTTTAAAGGCTTATGATAATATAACTGGACATATGGATAATATGACATTTAAAACAGGCCCTGCTGGTGTATTAGAGTATGATTATTCAGAAGGTAAAGGTGTTGTAAAAAATGATGTAACAATTTATCAGGATAATAATTCTATATCATCAAAAATTGTTGAGTTTAATGTAAAGAATAACTTTATTATATTTAAAGATAATGTTACAGTAAACTATATACCTACTCAGGAATAATATGATATGGTGAATAATATGTTTTATAATCATAAATATTTTATAATATTACTACTTGTTTTATTCGCACCATTTTTAATGGGAGCAGATTTAAAAAATAAAAATAAAAATATAAAACCAACATCTCCCGTTAAAATTCAGGCAGATGAGATGCGATACTATGGTTCTGAACGCAAATCAACTTTTCATGGTAATGTGGTAGCTGTAAGCGATAATTATACACTTACTTCTGATGATGTAGTAGTATTTCTTAATAAGGATATGGATATTTCTAAAATCCATTGTACTGGAAATGTAAATTTTAAAAGTGAGGATATTGTTTCTATTTCAAAAAAAGCAGATTTAGACCATAATAAAAAAGTGGCTGTTATTACTGGTGATGTAAAAGTGTGGCAGGGTGAAAATTATCTTGAAGGAGAAAAAGTTTTTATATATTATGAAGAAGAACGCATAGTAGTTGATAAGGGAACAGATAAGCGGGTAACGATAATATTTAAACCTGAAAATGAGGGTAAAAATAGTGGCGTTAGAAGTAAAAGACCTTAAAAAATCTTTTAAAAAAAGAACTGTTGTAAATGGTGTTTCTTTAAATATAAGCAAAGGTGAGATAGTTGGGCTCCTTGGTCCAAATGGGGCAGGTAAAAGTACATCATTTTATATGATTGTGGGGCTTTTAAAACCAGAAAAAGGCTCTATTGTGTTGGACGGAGAAGATATTACTAAACTGCCTATGTATAAAAGATGTAAAGCTGGTATTGGTTATCTTCCACAAGAAGCATCTGTATTTAGAAAAATGACAGTATATGATAATATTATGGCAGCCTTGGAATTTACATATGATGATAGTAAGGTTAGAAAAGAAAGGGCAGAAGTACTTATAAGTGAATTTCATTTAAATCATGTTGCAAATAGTTATGGATATGCTTTATCAGGCGGTGAAAGAAGGCGGGTGGAGATTGCCAGATGTTTAGCAACTGAACCTGACTTTATTCTGCTTGATGAGCCTTTTGCAGGAATTGACCCTATATCTGTTGCAGATATTCAGGAAATGGTTTATTCTTTAAAAGACAGGGATATAGGAGTTTTAATTACTGACCACAATGTGCGTGATACTTTAAAAATAACTGACAGAGGGTATATTATTACAGAAGGAAGAGTACTTACTCAGGGTTCACCAAGTGATATACTTTCAAATAAAGAAGTAATTGATAAATATTTAGGAAAAGGATTTTCTATTTAATGAATAATTTAAATCAGAATCTTGATATAAAAAATACACTGCAGACTACTGTTTTTATTACACCACAAATGAAACAGTCGCTTGCTATCCTGCAAATGCCAATAGTAGAGCTGGAACAGGAACTTTCTAGTATTTTAGAAGAAAATCCTATATTAGAAGCTGTTGAAGATGACGGCAGTGATGATTTTGATAGTTTAGATGACTTTGAAGAAAATGAAAATAATAGTTTATCTGAAGATATAGACGATACACATGATAAAGATAAAAACCTTGATAATCTTGTAGAGAAGATTACAGGAGATGACTGGGAAGAATATATTGGCTATGAAAAGCTGGATGATATAAGCTATAAATCTATAAATGATGAAAATAATTTTGATTTAGAGCAGATAATTGGTGCAAAAGAATCTCTTTATGAGCATCTTATGTATCAGCTGAATATTAACATTATAGATAAAGAAGAAAGACGCATTGGCGAATATATAATAGGCAATCTTTCTGAAGATGGATATTTTAGAATAGATATAAAAGATGCATGCAGTGAACTTAATGTAGAAGAAAATATATTTGAAAAAGTATTAAATATAATAAAAACATTCACACCATCAGGTATAGCATCATCTTCATTACAGGAATGTGTAATAACTCAAATAAAAGATATGGACTGTGATGCAGTTTATGTTGATTTAGCAGAGGAATTATTAGCAGGGTATTCTGCAGAGCTTGCAGCATTTAAATATGATGATATATCAAAAGGTATGAGTATTGAAAGAGATACTTTTGATTATCTGTTGCAGCTGATTAAAAAAACAGACCCACGGCCTGGGCTTAATTTTTCAGGAAGTGATACAAAATTTATTACACCTGATGTTTTTATAGTGCCAAATGAAGAAAACTTTGATATAATAGTGAATGAAAAAGGTCTTCCTAATATAAGGCTTAATAATTACTATATAAAAATGCTGCAGGGAAATAATTTAGACAGCGAAGCAAAAAGTTATATTAAAGATAAAGTAAAAAATGCTGTATGGGTAATAGAAAGCCTGCAGAAAAGGCAGAAAGCTATATATAAGGTTGTAAAAGCTATTGTTGATTATCAGGGAGAATTTTTACAGCATGGAATAAATATGCTGAAACCTTTAAAATTAAAGGATATTGCAGAGGTTACAGGACTTCATGAATCTACAGTAAGTCGTGTAACTTCTAGTAAATACGCTATGACAAAACACGGCTTGATAGAGTTGAAATCATTTTTTTCTAAAAGTCTTGAAAGTCAGGACGGAGATATGTCTATAGGCGTGATAAAACAAAAAATAAAAGAGCTGATTGATGGAGAAGATAAAGAAGTTTGTCTTTCTGACCAGCGAATAGTAGAGTTAATGGAAGAAAAAGGTATAAAAATTGCGAGACGCACTGTTGCGAAATATAGAGATGAGATGAATATTCCAACAATGTCGCAAAGAAGAAGGCTAAGGAGGTAATATTATGAATATTACAGTTAACGCAAAACACACTACTCTTACAGATGCTATCAGAGATTATTCTGAAAAGAAAATCCAAAGAATAGCAAAATATTTTGATGATAATATGGATGTTCATGTTAACCTGAATGTTGAAAAAAATATGCATATTGCAGAAATATTTGTAAATGTAAAAGGTATGTTTTTAAAAGGAATAGAAAAATCTGAAGATATGTATGCTTCTATTGATATGGCTGTTGATAAAATAGAAAGGCAGGTTGTTAAATATAAAAAGAAATTAACATCTCATAAAAATGCAGAAAACAGAGAATCTATGGAAGACTTAAAACTTAGTGTTTATGACTATAATGAAGATAGTGCCATAGAAGAACCAACTATTGTTATTTCTAAACAAATACCTGCAAAACCAATGGATATAGAAGAAGCTATCATGCAGATGGATTTAATGAATAAAAACTTCTTCGTTTTCCGTAATGCAGAAAATTCAGAAATTAACGTTGTTTATAAAAGAGATGATGGTAAAGTTGGTATTATTGAACCATAATTATATAAGTGTGGCTGAAAATATGCCACACTTTTTATAAATTTATATAATCCTTGATTTACAGGAATATTTATGAATAACCTTTCTATAGTAATCATAACAGGTCTTTCTGGTGCAGGAAAATCTCATGCTGCAAAAGTGTTTGAAGATTTAGGGTATTACACTATTGATAATGTTCCGCTGCCTATTCTTGAAAAAGTTGTAGAGCTTTTTTATAGTCTTGATAATGGTATAACTAAGGTGGCTTTTGTTATAGATTCAAGGGCAAAAGATATTAATTTAGTATATAAGTTTATTAAGATGCTTAAAGAAAAGTATAATGCAACCTCTATTTTTATGGACGCATCAAGTGAAACCTTAATTAAAAGATATAAAGAAACAAGAAGAATGCACCCGCTGGGAAGTGATGTACCAGAATCTATTAAAAAAGAAGCTGCTCTTATGGGTAATGTAAAAGATATTTCTGATATTGTTTTAAATACTGATAATAAAAATATTCACGATTTAACAAAAGAAATAGTAAGCATTTTTGATATATATGCAAATGATTTTATAGTAACCATGCAGTCTTTTGGGTTTAAAAATGGTGTTCCTACTGATGCAGATATGATGTTTGATGTTCGTTTTCTGCGTAATCCTCATTTTGATGATGGCCTAAGGACTATGACAGGCTTAAATGAGGAAGTTCAAGACTATGTGAAAGCTGATGAAAGTTATTATCAATTTATGGAAAAGCTTATAGGTATGGTAAAAATGCTTATTCCTTTATATAAAAAGGAAGGTAAAAAATATTTTAATATTTCTATTGGCTGTACAGGTGGTAAACACAGGTCTGTAACTGTTGTTGAAAATTTAGCATCTGCATTATCTGATGGCTCATGTAATATAAGGATTAAACACAGGGATATTGATAAATAAAAGTTAAAGGGTTTTTGTATGGTAATTGTTATATTAACACATGGAATGTTTGGTGAGGAGCTTCTCCATGCTGCTGAAATGATTGTTGGCAGGCAGGATAAAGTTGAGGTTATATCTATACAAGGTGGAGTATCTATAAATGATGCTTCTTTAAAATTAGAGGATATTTTAAAACAGTATAAAACAGAATGCTGTCTTGTATTTACAGATATGTTCGGGGGAAGCCCATCTAATATATCAATGGCATATTTAGATAAAAATACAGTAGAAGTTATATCAGGTATTAACCTGCCAATGCTTTTAAAAGCATTTACCATGAGAATGGATAATACTAATACGCTTGAGAAAATTGCTAAAGAATCAGCAGAAGCTGGACGAAATAGTATAAAAGTTGCAGGAGAATTACTTAATCAAAAATGAAGCGGCTTATATATCGAGTAGATGATAGATTTATCCATGGTCAAGTATTAGAGGGCTGGGTAAATTATCTGCATATTAAAGATATTATTATTGTTAATGATATTATAGCTAATGATAGTTTTCGTGCGTCTATTTACCAAAGCACTCTTCCTGCTGGCTCAAAATTTTCTGTATATACTATAAATGATTTTTGCGAGAAGAAACCATATCTTAAGAATAAGAAAAAATTTACACTGATTTTACTTGGCTCTATTGATGATTTATTTAAAATTCAAGAAACATTTTCTTCAAATATATATTTCAATATAGGTTGTATTGCAGATAATACACATGATGTCTGTATTAATGACAGCGTATTTTTATCGTTAAATGATTTTAATAAACTGCAAACATTATCAGAAAATTATGATATTTATTTCCATAAAGTACCATGGGAAAAGCCTGTAATTTTTTCTCATAATCAAAGAGCGTAGGTATATTATGGAAGAAATATCTATTTGGCAGATAATATTTCTTATTATTTTTTCAGGTTTTATTTCAATAGACAGGCTTGCAGGGTTAAATATAATGATTTCTCGTCCTATAATAGTTTCTGGCATTATAGGTATAGTATTTAATGATATTTATGCAGCATTAATGATAGGTCTTATATTTGAATTTATTGGTATGCTTGAAGTTCCTGTTGGAACAACTATTGCTCATGATGATACATTTGGTGGATATGCTGGAGCATCAGCTGTTCTTCTTGGATATATTAATTCTGATGCTGTAAATATTTTGGCTGCTATTTTTATTATTTCCATTTTAATGTATCCTGTTACCTTATCAGATAAAGGATTTAGAGAAATAAACAGATATCTTGTTAAAAAAAGTGTTATTAATAATAAAACAGGCAATGAAAATAAATTAGTTGCTTTAGGTATATTTTTAGCATTTATTCGTGGAGTAATCGTATATAATGCTGCATTAATAATTATCTTGGTGTTTATGAGTATTATAAGTAATATTGAGCATCATTTTACTAACCTTTATAAGCCAGTTATAGCACTTACTATTATAGCTACATTTATGTCTGGATATTTATTAAGATTTTTAATTATTAATAGATTATATAAAGTATTACTGCTGGCATTAGGTATGGCTGCAGGCTGGTGGATAATATGAGAAAACTGGTTATATTCCCAACACTTTTAAAAAGTATGTTTTATCAAGGCAACTGGAATATTACCAATATGCAGGGTACTGGTTTTAGGTGGCTTTTAAAAGATTTTTTTAAAAACAATAAAACTAAGCTGCCTTCAGATTTTGATTCTTCCCCTCTTTATTATTTTAATACTAACCCTTATTTAGTTACTTTTATTTTAGGTTTATTATTAAGAGAAACTCAGGAAAAAGGTAAAATCGGGGATTATGATAAAATATATTCATCTGCGCTTGCTGCATTAGGTGATACTTTTTTCTGGCATTCATTAAGACCTTTTGCATTTTTTATTTCAATATGGGCAATTTTAGTAAACCCTGTATTATTAATAATTTTATACCTTGTTGTTTTTAATTTATTTAATATAGTTTTTAGGGTGCTTGGTTTTTATTATGGGTATACATTTGGTGCAAATGTAATGTCTTTATTTAATAAAATAGGTTTCAATAAATGGAGTGCTGTTTTTGATGCAATGACTACATTTATGGCAGGAATAGTGATTGCTTATGTTATTAAATATCAATATTACGAAGGCTCAATATATGTGATTAAATCAATTTTATTATTTATATTAGGTTTAATAATCTCTAAGTGGGTGAGAGGACCGCTGGAATTAATAATTGTAATTACAATACTTGGAGTACTTTTATTATTTGGAGTATAATATGGATTATACATTTGAAGCAGTAATTAAAAATAAATTAGGAATACATGCAAGAATTGCAGCATTATTAGTAAAAACAGTTAATAAATATGATGCAGAAGCATATATTCTTTTTCATGGAGATAAAGTAAATATTAAACATTTAACAGATGTTATATCTTTGTCTATTACTCAAAATTCTGTAGTAGAAATAAATGTGGAAGGAAAAGAGGCTGTACAGTGCAGCCATGAATTACAGCAGTTAATAGAAAATAGTTTTGGAGA
This sequence comes from uncultured Mucispirillum sp., assembly GCA_944323205.1. Lineage (GTDB taxonomy): Bacteria > Chrysiogenota > Deferribacteres > Deferribacterales > Mucispirillaceae > Mucispirillum. Next base: position 185,675 of record CALURO010000004.1, read on the forward strand.
AATGTCTTGATTATCAAAAAAGGTGCAGCAATATCAAATGGTATTGCTATTGGTAAAGCATTAGTTATATGCCGCGATAAAATCAGTGTGAAAGGTTATAAAATACAGGATACTAATACTGAAATAGAAAAACTACATACAGCTGTTTCGCACACATCAAAACTTTTAGACCAGATGCAGCTTTTAAGTAAAACATATAAAGAACTTTATGATGTATATAAGCTGCTTTTAACAGATGAATCTTTTATCGGAAAAGCTGTATCAATAATTAAGGAAGAAAAAGTTAATGCAGAATATGCTTTAAAAAAAGTAACTGATAATTTAATGAATAAACTTTCCCTTTCTGATAATGAGTATTTTCAGGCAAGAATGCATGATATAAAAGATATATATATGCGCCTTGTCCATTATATGTCAAATATTGTTGTAGAAAATATTGAAGAAGCAGATGAAAATTCTATTTTAATATTTAATGATTTTATAGTTTCAGATATTGATGCTATGGTTAAAAAGAAAGTAAAAGGGTTTGTTTCTTCACTAGGCAATAAAATGAGCCATAAAAGTATAATTGTTAGAGAATCAGGTATTGTGGCAGTTTCTAATATTAAGAATATAGATGTAGTTGTAAAAACTGGAGATATAGTTATTGTTGATGGTTTTTTAGGCTATGTTTCTATTAATCCAGATGAAAAAACTCTAAAAAAATATAAAAAGAAAAAAGAAGATTATGAGAATTTCTTATATTCTGTAAAAAATGAACAAGATACAACATGTAAAACGAAAGACGGCAGTATAGTTTCATTGTATGCTAATATTAATAGTAATGATGAATTAACATATATTAATGTCCATGGATTAAATGGTGTAGGGCTTTATAGAACTGAGTTTTTATATATAAATAATGGTCTTTTATCAGAAGAAGAGCAGTATAATATTTATAAAACAGCACTGTTTGCATTGCATAATAAACCCCTTGTTGTCAGAACTTTTGATTTAGGTGGTGATAAAATAAGCAGATTTATGCCAAACTCCATAGAAGAAAATCCTGCACTTGGTCTTAGAGCTATAAGATATAGTATGAAATACAGGGATTTTTTTAGTGCACAGATAAGGGCTGTTTTAAGAGCAGGTACTTCTGGTGATATAAGACTTTTACTGCCAATGATATCATCAGTTGACGAACTACTTGAAGTAAAATCTATTATAGAAAGTGAAAAAAAACGCCTGCAGGAAATGAATATACCATATAGAGATAATATTCCTATTGGTATAATGATAGAAGTGCCATCAACAGCTATTGCAATTGATAGATTTATTAAATATGCAGATTTTTTTAGTATTGGCACAAATGATTTAATTCAGTATATGATTGGTGTTGATAGAAATAATGAAGATGTAAGTAGTCTTTATTCCCCTGTGCATCCAGCTATACTTTACACATTAAAAAATATTTATGATAAGGTTTCTGAATCAGGCAAATCAATCTCAATATGTGGCGAATTAGCAGGTGACGGTAGATATACTGCTGTATTAATAGGTCTTGGATACCGTTCATTCAGCATGAACCCACGTTCTTCTTATATGATTAGAAAAGTACTTTCTACTTATAATGTTGATGATTGTAAAAGGCTTGTAAGTATACTATTAAGCTGTGATACAATAGACGAAATTGAAGCATTAATTACAGATTTTAATGGAAAACAAATTTTGTCCGATTAATAATATATATTTGACAAATAGTGCAAGTCTATTTATAATAAATTCATTAAGTATATAATATTTAGTAATAATTATTATATATTATATTTAGGTGATTTATGAAAAAAGTGATTATTTTACTTGTTGTTATTGCTGTATTAGCTATCGGATTTTTTGCAGGATATAGATATTTATATAAAAAGGCGGATAGTGTTTTTAAACTTTCTGGTGAAATACAAATGACACAAGTTGATGTTGCTTTTAAAGTGTCGGGTACTATTTCTCATAGATATTTTTCAGAAGGTATGACTGTTAAAAAAGACCAGCTTCTTGCTGAATTAAATAATGAAACATATTTAACTCAGCAGAAAATGGCTAAAGCTAATGAAGAGGCTGCTAAATGGGGCTTAGAAGAATTAAAAGCTACTTTAAAAAAATCAGGTACAACCAATAATAATTTGTTAAATAAAACTCAGGCTCAGCTTGATGCAGCTTCTGCAAATAGAGAGCTGACTGATTACCAGTTATCATATACTAAACTTAATTCACCATTAAATGGTGTTATTTTATCAGTATATAAAGAAGAAGGGGAAGTGGTTGCGGCAGGCGTTCCAGTATTTTCTATTGGTGATACAGATAAACTTTGGCTTAGAGCATATCTGCCTGAAACAAAAACTGATGCTGTAAAATTAGGTCAGAACATGGTTATAAAAGTAGATAGTATGCCAAATGAAAAATTTGAAGGTAAGGTAGTTTTTATTTCTGATAAAGCAGAATTTACTCCAAAACAAATATATACTACAGAAGAACGGGTAAAACTTGTTTATAAAGTTAAAATAGAAATTACAGATACAAAAGGTATCTTAAAACCGGGTATTCCAGCAGATGCATTTTTAGAGGAATAATCTAATGTCTAAATCAGAATTGATTATTTCTGAAAACTTATCAAAATCTTTTGAAGATAACCATGCATTAGTAGATTTTTCTCTTTCTGTAAAACAGGGAGAAATTTCTGGTATTGTAGGCCCTGATGGTGCAGGTAAAACTACAGCAATGCGTATATTATCTACAGTTTCTTTGCCTGACAGCGGTTCTTTATTTATTAATGGTGCAAATGCTTTGTCAGATTATCGCGGTGCAAGAAAAAGTATTGGTTATATGAGCCAGAAATTTGGTTTATATATAGATATGAGTGTGGAAGAAAACATTAATTTTTTTGCAGACTTGCATGGTGTTCCTAAGTCAGAAATCAATGATAGAAAAAAAATGCTTTTAACAGCAAGCGGTATGTATCAGTTTCGCTCAAGGCTTGCAGGCAGACTTTCAGGTGGTATGAAACAAAAGCTGGCATTGTGCTGTGCATTAATCCATGAGCCAAAAGTATTAATATTAGACGAGCCTACAAATGGAGTAGACCCTGTATCACGCAGAGAATTTTGGCAGATATTAAATAGATTTGCTTCAGATGGTACAGCTATAGTATATGCAACAAGTTATCTTGATGAAGCAGAAAGATGTAATACTATTAATTTAATGAATAAGGGGAGCATTATTGCAGGCGGTCATTTAGAATATCTGCAATCACTTCCAAATATAGATGTTATAGAAGTAAAAGGTGAAAAAGTACGCAATATAATGGATACTATTCCTGTAAAATACGGCAAAGTATGGTCTTTTGGCTCAACACTGCATATACATGCACCAAAAGGAAGAAATTATGCGGAAAGTCTTAAAACATTTTTAAACAATAACTATGAAATATCAGTAATATCCCCTTCGTTAGAAGATATTTTTACATATCTTACATATAAAGGTGATACAAATGAGTAATATTGCTGTTTCTGTTCAAAATCTAACAAAAAAATTTGGTGATTTTACTGCTGTATCAAATATTACTTTTGATGTAGAAAAAGGCGAAATTTTTGGTTTTTTAGGTGCAAATGGTGCTGGTAAATCTACAACTATTAGAATGTTATGCGGTATTCTGCCGCCTACTTCAGGCACTGGTATTATTGCAGGGTATGATGTGCTGAAAAATCCTGGTATGGTAAGGCAGAATATTGGCTATATGAGTCAAAAATTTTCTTTATATGATGAACTTACGGTTTATGAAAATATGAAGTTTTTTGCAAAATTATACTCTGTTTCAGGGAGAAATATAAATGATGCAGTAAATGAAGCAGTTGAACAGGTAAAACTAAACGGATATGAGCACGTGAAAACTAAAAGTCTATCTTCTGGTATAAAACAAAGACTTTCCCTAGCTTGTGCTATTATTCATAGACCACAGATTATTTTTTTAGATGAGCCTACATCAGGGGTAGATCCAGTTTCCAGACGTAATTTCTGGGATTTAATTTATTATTTTGCATCAATTGGTGTTACTATATTTGTAACAACTCACTATATGGACGAAGCAGAATACTGTGATAGAATAGCAATGATAAGTTCAGGCACATTAAAAGAAATAGGTACACCAGAAGAACTTAAAACAACTAAGATGGTATGGAATGTATATAAAATAAAAGGGTTTGGGTTATACGATGTAGCTCAGACTATATTAAGAATGGAAAATGTTTTTGATGTAGGGCTGCTTTCTGATTCTATTCGTATTTTATCATCTAATTTAACACCTGATGATATAATGAAATATTTAGATAAAAACGGCTATAAAGGTTATGTGGTTGAACAGGCAGAAGCTGTGTTAGAAGATGTGTTTGTCAGCTTTGCCGGAGGTCAAAACAGATGAATATAAGAAGAATAAAGGCTATAAGCTATAAAGAGTTTATTCATCTGTTTCGCGATATTAGAAGCCTTATGGTTATCATACTTGTGCCAGTAATACTTCTTATTTTATTTGGATATGCATTAAAACTAGATGTGGAAAATGTAAGCATAGGTGTTCTTGATTTTTCTGACAGTGAAAAAAGTAAAGAATATATTGCAGATATTGATGCAACAAGTGCTTTTAATGTAAATTATTACTTATCTACTTATGAAGAAGCAGAATATTTGCTTGATACAAATAAAATAAAAATGATACTTGTTATTAAAAGTGATTTTGAAAAAGAGCTGAATACTAATTATAATACACAAGTGCAGGCAATTATTGATGGCAGTGATATAACAACTGCATCATCTATTATGAATTATGTATCAGGAATTACTGCAGAATATAACAGGTCATTTATAGAATATGTTTTACGAAATAATCAAATAAATGTATCTTTTGGCACAATTATACCAGAGATAAGATACTGGTTTAACGAAGATATGCGAAGTGTAAACTATCTTTTTCCAGGTCTTGTGGCTATTATTATGTCAGTTGTTGCAGGTTTTTTAACATCACTTACTATTTCTAGAGAATGGGAAACAGGCACAATGGAACAGCTTATTCCTACCCCTGTGACAGAAGGTGAGGTTATTACAGGAAAACTTATAACATATTTTTTAATAGGCTTAATAGATGTTATACTTTATATACTTATGGGTGAGTTTTTATTCCATGTTCCATTAATGGGTAACTCTTTATTAGTTTTTTTATTTGCAACTATATTTTTAATGTGTATGCTTTCTTTTGGTATTTTTGTAAGTATTGTTATGAAAAGCCAGTTAGCATCAAGTCAAGTAACAATAACCACAACAATGCTTCCTGCATTTTTACTTTCAGGATTTGTTTTTGATATTAATAATATGCCAGTAGTTATTCAGTGGATAACATATCTTTTCCCTGCAAGATATTTTGTAGATATTTTAAGAGGGCTTTATTTAAAAGGTGTAGGAATAGAGTATTTATATATTAATGCAGGTTTTTTAATATTTTATTCTGTAATACTGCTTGTACTGTGCAGACTGTTATTTAAATTGAGAGCATAATTATGAAAAATATAATGAATCGTTTAATGGCAATGCTTTATAAAGAATTTATCTATCTTATACGCGATAAAAAAATGCGTATTATAATTATTGCTGTGCCTATACTACAGGCTGTTTTACTTGGTTATGCTGTTAATATGGATTTAAAGGAAGTAAAAACAGCAGTTGTGGATATGGATAATTCTATAGAAAGTAGTGAGTTTATAGATTCATTTTTTTCAAGCAATATATTTACGCAGGTGCAGGCATCTAATATGCAGCAGGCAGAAGAGCTTGTGCTTGGCGGAAAGGCTTTAATGATAATAGTAATACCAAAAGGGTTTTCTGAAAATCTAAATAGTAATAAAACATCACCAGTGCAGATTATTTTAGATGCAACTAACTCTGTAAATGCTGGTATGGCTTCTGGGTATATTGTTAATCTTATTACAAAATACAATGTAGAATATGTGGAAAATAAAACAGGTTTAAAAACTGATATGGGTGTAACTGTTGAATACCGCACATGGTTTAATGATGATTTTGAAAGTAAAAATTTCTTTGTGCCATCTATGCTTGCCATGCTTTTAATAATTGTAACAGTAATGCTTTCAGGTATGGCAATAGTGCAGGAAAAGGAATCAGGCACATTAGAACAGCTTACTGTTAGTCCTATTACTGCATGGGAATTTATTATAGGTAAAAGTATACCATTTGCAATTGTTAGTTTTTTTGATGTGCTTTTAATTATTGCTATTTCAGTATTTTGGTTTGATATAAAAGTAACAGGCAGTTTTTCACTTCTGCTTTTTGCATCAGTTCTATATATAATGTGTACATTAGGTATAGGGCTTCTAATTTCTGCAATAAGCTCTACTCAGCAGCAGGCAACAATGAGTATGTTTATGATTATTTTCCCTGTTATACTGCTTTCTGGCTTTGCATTTCCTATAGTTAATATGCCTGAAGTAATACAGTGGGTAACATATATTAACCCTATGCGTTATTATCTTGATATAATTGTAGGTGTATTTTTGAAAGGTCTTTATTTTGACAGGCTCCAAGATTCTACATTCGCATTATTTATATTAAGTATATTATACATTAGTCTTGCAGCCTTATATTTAAGAAAAAAATTAAATTAGAAATATTATTCCATAATCAAAATCTATAACAGGTGAGTATATTATATGCAATAATGGTAAAAATATTGCAGGAATTTATTATAATATATTTCTGTTTAAAAATACTGTCTTTTCAAAAAAAAAGGAAAATAGTTAAAAATATAAAATAGCCTTATAAATTTTATATTATTTATAAGGCTTAATATTTTTATAAATAAGTAATATTATTAGGCTTTCTTGAAGTTATTTGACGAGTTTTATATACTGGGTTACCAAAAAGCTGAGCTCCAGCTATATATTCATTATCTTTAAGCCCTAAAGCATCTCTTAATGGTTTATATAATCTTGCAGCACTTGTAAAATAGCCAGCCCATACACAGCCGATATTATGAGCATGTGCAGCAAGCTCAAAATAAGTTAAAGCAATGCTTCCATCTTCTGTTTTCCATTCATAATTATCAGGGAGAACTGATACAATAATATGTGGAGCGTCTCTCATAATAATATCTTTTCCATTTTTATAAGCTCTTGTTACAAGTTTATAATGCAGGGCATGTTCTTCTGATATTTCTGAAATATGTTCCTGCATATACTGTGCAACTAAATCACCTAGTTTTACTGTTTCTTCGCGTGATTTAGTAATAATCCATCTATTATTGTGTGTATTTTTTGCAGAAGGTGCATATCTTACATTATCCATTATTTTATTAAGAGTTTCTTCATTTACAGTATTTTTTCTAAAAACACGCACACTTCTTCTTGTTTTTAAAAAAGTATCAAGCTGTTCAGGTGCAGCAAGTGTATCTCTATTTACTTTACTAAACTGTGAAGTATCTAAATTTTCTACATAACATGCTTCATGTGGGCAGAAAGCTACACACAGCCCGCAGGAAATACATTTATATGCATTTTTCTCATCAATATATGGTGAACGCTCATCATCGTTTTTAATAATTCCTGTTACACATACCGCTGAGCATATTCCATCTTTTTTACATTTTTCTTTATCAAGGTGAAAAAAAGGCATATTTCCTCCCAAATCATACATATTTTTATCTTTTATATATAAAAAAGTAGTTTATTACAATAAATAATTATAGAAATGCAAAAAATAAACCGACATTTCTAATAAATCCAGACTTATAGAAGTTATTTTTTATAATACTTTCAATAAAATAAAAGTTTCTTTTATTTTTAAGGCTGATAAATTCTTTTAGTATTTTTGTATTATTACTGCTAAGTATATTTTCATACTGGCTTAAAAAACTTTCTGCCTGAATAATATTTTTAAAAACAGCCTGCCTCATATTTTTTCTTCCTTCTTTAATTTTTTGCAAAGCATATTTTATGGAATATGATTTTGCGCCAAAAGTATTATTATTATGCTGCCTGTAATACATTGTAGGTTTATTGATATAGCTGATATGTCCAAAAAAGGCAGCAGTTAAGGCTATCCAATAATCATGCATAACAGCATTTTTATTAATATATCCGCATATTTCTTTTAATGGCTTATTTATCATCATAGTGCAGCCAGAAACTACATTACCCATTAGTAATCTATTAAATGTAATATTTTTTGTATTAAGTTTTTCTATTTCATTATGTGATGTATTTATTATATTTAGGTTTTCGTCAGTAACTGTTTTATCAGTAAATACAAGCAGTGGGGTATAGGAAGAATATTTTTTTTCAAGAGCAGCCATTTCATTATATGTTATGTCTATTTTATTATCAAACCAAACATCATCATGGTCAGAAAACATAATATAATCAGCACTTGATTTATTTATTAAATCAGAAAAATTTTCTTTAATGCCAAGCCTTTTACTGTTCTGATTAATGGAAAAAATATTATTATATTGCTTTTTATAATTTTGTAATATATTTAATGTATTATCAGTAGATATATCATCATTAATGTATATGTGATAATCTTTGTATGTTTGGTTTAAAATAGAATCAATCTGGCTTGCTATATATTTTTCAGAATTATAAGAAGCCATTAAAATATCAATATTACTCATAATATCTACTTTTAATTTTTTTTTATTAATTATATCATTTGGCATAAACTTGTCAATCATTTATAGGACGGTAGTTATGAAAATAAATATATCAGAAGTATTTTATTCAGCTCAAGGTGAGGGTAAATATATAGGAGCAGCTCAAGTTTTTATCAGGCTTTCCCAGTGTCCTTTTGACTGCCCATATTGTGATACAGATATGCAGGATAAAGAATATTTTGAAATAAATAATCATAAATATAATAATCCAGTATCAGCTGAAGAATTATCAGAGATTGTTTTAAAGGAATTTGGAGCAGGGAATAATTTTCACAGCTACTCTATTACTGGGGGCGAGCCATTAATACATTATGAATTTGTAAAAAAGCTTGCATATATTTTAAAAAATAAATCTAAGGCAAAGCTTTTTTTAGAAACAAGTGGATTAATTACAAAATATTTTAAAGAACTTGATGATATTTTTGATATTATGAGTATTGATATAAAAACTCATTCTGAAAAAGTACTTAACAATCTGTCTGTTTTATTAGAAGTTTTAAGTGAGCTAAAAAACAGCGATTATTATTTAAAACTACTGCTGCCACAGGAAAATGCAAAAGATATTATAGATTATACAGCACAGGAATTATATAAATATAATATCAAAAATATTATAATCCAGCCTGTTGACAGCATAATAAGAAAAGATATAGTTGATTACTTATATAATATGTATTATAGTAAAAATATAGAAGCAAGAATAATTCCTCAAACACATAAAATTCTTGCGATACCATAGTTGACTTTTTACTTTAATAGTGATAAGATTAGTTTATGATGATACAAGATAAATTACTTCTTCTTGAAGAAAAGCTAGATAAGCTGCTTGCAGAGTATAATGCTGTTAAGCAGGAAAGGGATTTACTGCTTGAGAAGAATAATAGTTTATTAATTCATATAGGCAATATTGAGACAGAAAACAGTCTTTTAAAACAGAATAAAGAGATTGTTAAAAAGCGTATAGAAACTATGCTTATAAAACTTGAATCTTAGTTTGAGGGGATATGCGTTCTTTTGAATTAAAAATATTAGGACAGCATTTGCTGCTTAATGTTCCAGAGGGAAAAGAGCAGTATTATCAGGATATTGCAAACGAGCTTTCTGATATGATGAATGATTTTTTAAAAAAATCTCAACTAAGGTCGGATGTTAAAGCTGCCGTGAGTGTAGCTTATAAATTACTGCTTGAAAATAAGCAGTTAAAAGAAACTATATCTTATTATGAAAGTATTGATAATAAGATTGATGATTTAATTACAAAAGTGGATAATAAATAATCCCCTGCGGTGTTTGTAAAACTTTTTGACATGCTGGAGCCAACACTTTATAATTAATTGTCGCGATGCATGTTGTGGTGTGCAGGTCGGACTTGTATCCGAAAGCCTAAAGCAGCACAGAGCGGCGCCTGTTTGTAACAGGCTACAGTGTCAGTTGTGAACGGCATGCGCGGGGGTTTATAAAAATAATGTCGTTGTTTGACTAAAACACGGATTTTTATAGATTTATCGGATAATATTTTAATGAATTTAGCTGATGCAATGCGTCCGCATATATTTGATGATATAGTTGGTCAGGAACATTTAACAAATCCTGATGCATTATTAATATCGTTGATAAAAAGCGCATCTTTTGACTCTATTATGTTTGTTGGTCCACCGGGAACAGGCAAAACAAGTATGGCTGAAGTGGCAGGGAAAGAAATGAACTACCCTGTGTATAAAATCCATGCTGCTGTTAGTGGTGCAGCTGATTTAAAAAAGTTAGCTGCACAGGCTGTATATGAAAAAAATATAATAGTTTTTATAGATGAAATTCATAGATATAATAAATCTCAGCAAGATATTCTGTTAAAATTAATTGATGACAGGAAAATCAAACTGATAGGTGCTTCTGCCGAAAATCCGTATTTCAACTTAGTTCCTGCTTTGCGTTCAAGAAGTATTATGTTTAATTTCAATGCTGTCAGCGATGAAGCATTTGAAAAGCTGTTTGTTAAAGTTAAAGAACATATAAAAAAAATGCAGAATGTTTCTGAAGTAGTGGAAAATGGTGCATTAAAACATATTACAGCTTTAGCACAAGGCGATTGCAGAAGATTTCTAAATCTTCTTGAAATATCTGCATTAACTGGAAACAGACAGGGTGATACATTATATCTTTCTACTAAAGAAATAGAAAGTATTATGCCTGTTAACCAATTTTCAGATGACGAATTTTACGATATTTTATCTGCTATGATAAAAAGTATCAGAGGCAGTGACCCTGATGCTGCATTATTATGGTGTTTTAAATTAATTAAAAATGGGGTAGCTCCTGAAGCTGTATTTAGAAGACTTATGATTTCTGCTTCAGAAGATGTAGGCAATGCTTTTCCAGACGGGCAGATTTTTGTTAATGCTTGTTATAATTCTTTTATGAATGTGGGAGTGCCTGAAGGGTATATTATACTTGCTCATGCAGTAACTTTTCTTGCCTCATGCCCTAAAAGTAATAGAAGCTATAATGGGTATCATCAGGTTATGGATTACCTTAAAGACCATGATCCTGTTGTACCAGAGAATATAAGGCAAAATCCAAAAGGGTATAAATATCCTTTTGATTATGGTAATTTTATTAAACAACGCTATATAAGTGATAATCTTGTGTTTTATAAACCATCTAGTTTTGGATTTGAACAGAAGATTAAAGAAAGATTACATAATCTATGGAATAATATTAAAGATTATGAATAAACAAGATATTCGTAATAAAATAAAAGTATTAAGGAATAGTTATTCTTGTGATGAATTAAGTATTAAATCATTAAAAATCATTAATGCTTTTTATAAAAAATATTCTTTTTTAAACATTTTCTTATTCTATTATCCTATAGAAAACGAGGTAAATACTCTGCCACTTATAGAAAGGCTTTTTGCTGAAGATAAAAAAATATACTTACCAGTAGTTTGTGGTAAAGATATGATATTTAAGCAGTTTGAAGGCTTTGATAAATTAAGTACAGGTAAGTTTGGTATTTATGAGCCAGAAGGAAAAATACTTGATGTTGCACCAGATATTGTGTGTATTCCTGGTGTTGCCTTTGATGAAAGTTGTAATCGTATAGGATATGGCGGTGGTTATTACGACAGGTATTTAGCAGTAGAAAATACTATTATTAAATCGGCTTTTGCCTATGAATTTCAAATTATAGACAAAATAGAAACAGAAAGTTTTGATAAGCCTGTAGATGAAATATTTACAGAAAACCGAATTATTATTAGGAGGGCATAATGAGCTATTATATTATAGTAGGACTTGTTTGTGTATTGGCAGGTCTTACAGTTGGGTATTTAGTTGCCAAAAAAATGAAAGAAGAAGAAAATAAAAAATTAAACAATACAGCAGAAGATATAATTTCAAAAGCTAAAAAAGAAGGCGAAGAAATTATAAAAGAAGCTAAACTGGAATCTAAAGAAATTATTTTCAAAGGACGACAGGATTTAGAAAAAGAAATAAAAGAAAAGAAAAAAGATATCAGCCATATTGAGCGTAAACTTGAAGCTAGAGAAGAAACTTTAGAAAAGAAAATGGAGTCTGCTTTACGCAAAGAAGAGCAGCTTGTTAAAAGAGACCAGGAATATGACAGGCGTATGAAAGATATTGATGTACTTAAAGCAAAAAATGAAGAAATAAAACAGAGCTTAATTAAAGAAGTTGAACGTGTTGCCTGTATGACTGGTGAAGAAGCTAAAAAAATGCTTATTGAACAGATGGTTGATGAAGCTAAAAAAGACTCTGCAAGAACTATAAGAGAGTTAGAAGAAGAAGCAAAAAATGAATCAGAAAAAAGAGCAAGAAGTATAATTTCTACAGCTATCCAACGCTGTGCTTCAGAATTTACAAATGATATAACTGTTACATTAGTAAACCTTCCAAATGATGAAATGAAAGGCCGTATTATAGGTAGGGAAGGTAGAAATATTAGAACATTTGAAACTATTACTGGTGTTGATATTATTGTTGATGACACTCCAGAAGCAGTTATTTTATCAAGCTATGACCCATTTCGCAGAGAAACTGCAAAATTAACATTAGAAAAATTAATTACTGATGGAAGAATACATCCTGCAAGAATTGAGGAACTGCACCAAAAAAGCAGACAGGAAATGGATAAACATATTTTAGAACTTGGAGAAGAAACTGTATTTAACTTAGGTATCCATAATATAAGTCAGGAAATTTTAAAACTTATTGGCAGGTTAAAATATAGAACAAGTTACGGCCAGAATGTGTTAGGTCATTCTATAGAAGTGGCAACTATTGCAGGCATTATGGCAGCAGAACTTGGACTTGATCCAAAAATAGCTAAAAGAGCAGGGCTTTTACATGATATAGGTAAGGCTATTGACTATGAAGCAGAAGGCTCACATACAACAATAGGTGTAGAAGTAGCTAAGAAAAATAAAGAAGACTGGCGTGTAATTAATGCGATAGCCAGCCACCATGGAGAAGAAGAGTTTAAATGTATTGAAGCTATACTTGTTCAGGCAAGTGATGCTATATCAGCTTCTCGTCCTGGAGCTAGACGCGAAGTATTAGAAAGTTATATTAAGCGTCTTGAACAGCTTGAAGAAGTGGCATCTTCTTTTGAAGGGGTTGCAAAATCATTTGCTATTCAAGCAGGCAGGGAAGTTAGAATTATTGTAGAGCCTGATAAAGTAAATGATGATGGATTAGTTGTTTTATCAAAAGATATATCTAAAAAAGTGGAAGAAGAATTAACTTATCCTGGTCAGATAAAAGTTATGGTTATCAGGGAGTCTAGAGCCATAGAATACGCTAAATAAAATTATTTATAATATACTTTTTATATAAAGCTGGATAGTTTTTTGCTATCCAGCTTTTTTATTAATACTTTTATAAATAGCAAAAAATCAGAGCCTGTGAAAAAAAGTCTGTAAATAGTGTAATTTTAAGTTTTCTATGATATAAAAAAATCTTTTTGTTAATTTAAATAGTCATTCAGCCGTTTTTTAAGAGCTTTCTTTTTAAGTTTTTCTAAAGCACGGCTTTCAAGCTGTCTTACACGCTCTCTTGAAACACCCATGCTTTCACCAAGTTCTTCTAATGTTTTAGGCTGTTCGCCATCAAAACCATATCTTTTTATGATAATTTCTGCTTCTCTAGGGTCAAGACTTGAAATAATTTCATCAATTGATGATTTTAATGTTTTAGCAATAATAACTTTTTCTACATTAGAATCTTCATCTTCTATAGAATCAAGAAATGTTTTATCTTCATCGTTTCCTATATAATTATCAAGAGAAAGGTATGATTTAGATGCCATTAAAACTTCTTCAATATCTTCTGTAGGAATATCAGTTGCTTTTGAAATCTCTTCAACAGTAGGTGCTCTGCCAAATTCTTTTGTAAGTTTTTCTGTTGCTGAGTTAATTTTATAAAGATAAGTAGTATGTTTAACAGGCATTTTAACAGCACTTCCCTGTTCATTAAGAGCTTGTATTATAGACTGTTTAATCCACCATACTGCATATGTAATAAATTTGGTACCTTTTGATGGGTCATACCGTTTTGCTGCTTCTAAAAGACCGATATTACCTTGATTTATTAAATCAAGCAGTGGAACATCTTGAGTTTTATATTTATTTGCAATAGATACTACAAACTTTAAATTAGCAAGGATAAGTTTTTTTAATGCTTCTTTATCTCCATGCTGGATTTTATATCCAAGCTCCATTTCTTCTTCATGAGTATATGGCTTATATGCAGAAATATTTTTAAAATACTGCTGCATTGCATCTTCTGTTGCACTATCATTAAGTTCTGTTACAGGGTCAATATTTAAATCTAATATTTCATCATCTAAGTTAGAAAAACTATCCTGCATATTCATGTTATTGTGTATTTTATCTTCCATATTATACCTTGCAAAAAACATAAAGTAATATATCACAAATTATATGTTTTGTCATTTATTACTTTTATAAATTTTAAAATTATTTTTTATAATATGGTTTATATTAAATATTTGAAAAAAAGTATAAAGATATTTATTAGATTTATAAAAAAAATGCGAGTTCCATGACTCGCATTTTTATATATATTGATTATAAGTAGTTTTTTACATAAACGTATCAGAAAGGATATTATTACCCCAGCTGTGCCCATTTATTCTATTTTCAACAGATGCTTCTTTTGGTATACCATTTGCACCATTTCTTGTAACAATTTTATTTTTTGCTGCATCATATTCATATAATGTAGCTATCCAAATGCCTTCTTTTTCGCTAACAAGACTATAGCATGTATTGCCAACAAGTGGAACTCGTGGTTCTTTACCAGCAAAAATACGCACTAAGTTTTCAACAACCACTTTAGCTGTAGCATTTGCAATAGTACCTGATTTTGGCATTTCTGTAACAGTTGCAGTATCTATTGCGTCACCAATAACATATACATCTTTAATTAATGTAGATTCAAATGATTTAGCATCAACACTTGCCCATTTTTTACCTGGCTCAACAAGTCCAAGAGTAAATACAAGCTCGCCAGCTTTTTGGTCGGGAACAAAGTTAATTAATGTCCCTTGAAAATCACCTTTATTAGTTTTTACAATTTTTTTATCATAGTCTATACCAGTAACTACAACTCCAGAATGATATGTTAATACATCTTTATAAAGGTCTTTGAATGCTGCTTCAAATAATGGTTTTTTACTCATTATTTGTGGGTTAGGGTCAAGCACTATAACTTTTGCACCTTTTTTAAGAGCTTCATTACCAAATAAACATGCTCTTTCGTATGGTCCAGGCGGGCAGCGGTATAAAGCAAGAGGTGTTCTAAAAATTATAGTATCTCCAGCTTTTATTTTACTTACCATATCTTTAAGCTGTAATGTTTGAGGGCCTGCAATCCAAGCATGTGGTATTTCTTTTTGTCTTTCTGCAGTGAAATTAAGAGCAGGGTCATAATCCATACTAATACCAGGAGACACAATTAATTTATCATATACAAAGTCGCCAGCACTTGTTTTTAAGATTTTTTTCTCACCGTCAAGGCCTGTAACTTCTGCTTGTTTAAATTCTATTCCATATTTTTCTGCTAGTTTTGGTAACGGCATGGTAATTTCTGAAATATCTCTTAATCCAAAAATTACTTCGTTACTCATAGCGCATGATACATGGTCAGCATTTCTATCTATTAATATAACATTTATAGATGGGTCTAATAATTTTAAATATTTTGCAGCAGTAGCACCACCATAACCGCCGCCAGCTATAACAACAGTTTTACCTGCTTTTTTAGGTGCTATATTAGAAACAGATTCTGCAGGTTTTACTGTTTCAGCAGTTTCTGTTGATTTTTTGCAGCCTGATAATCCTAATATAGATAAAGATGCTGCAGAGATAGCCGTTGTTTTAACAAAATTTCTTCTTGAAAGTTTTTTCATATATGCACCTCAATTATCTAAGTGAAGAAAAATATTCAGCTAAGGCTCTTAATTCTTCATCACTAATATCTTTTACAACATCCATTTCAGAAGCTCTGCCGTCTGCATTCCTTTTACCATTTTTATATTCAAGTAATGCATGATATAAGTAAATAGGAGTTTGTCCACCAATTCTAGGAATACCGGTATCATCAATATTATTACCATTTGTTCCATGGCATGATGTACAAGTTTCTAAGTTCGCACTTGCTTTGCCTTTATTAACAAGGTCTTGGTTTAAAGGATAGTTAGTAGGAACCCATGGTCTGCTTGAATACCAGTCAGCCATCGCTTTGATTTCATCTTCCGAATAGCCTTTAAAGAATATCTGCATAAGAGTAGAATATCTTTTTGGAGCCTGTTCTTTACCATCAACTACTGCAGGCTTCATTTCCAGCATAGATGTGATAAGAAAGTCTTTGTGCTGTCCGCCAATAGATGGGATAGCATCACCTACTGCAGCTCCTGCTGTTCCATGGCATGAAGAGCAGAAATTACCATATCTTCTGCCATCTTCATTTTCTTGAGCCATTACTACATTTGATGAAGCTGCAATCAGCAAAACAGCAAATGTAAACCTAATAATGCTTTTGTGCATAAAATCCTCCTCATTATTTACGGTTAAAAGAACCATATTAATAAGACTATTATAGTCTTATTTTTAAATAAAGCAAGTAAATAATATCAATTTTATTATTTTTAAATAAAAATGATATATTATAATGTATCATTGAAAAAAGTTTTTAGTTGTGATATATATGTGTGAAACTAAAAATGAGGAGTAAGAAATGTTAGATTCAAAAGAGCGTATCAAATTAGAAAATGTCAAAAAACTTATACGCCGTAATGCAAAAGTCCCTTTAGAAAAACTCCTTAATAAACTCCACCCCGCAGATTTAGCTTTAATTATTACTAACTTATCTGATTTAGACAGGAAAAAAATATGGTCTTTTATAGAAGACCGCTCAAAAATTGCAAAAATTATTCTTGAAATGCAGGATATAGATATAGTTAAAATTATAGAAGAATTATCTCCACAGGAGGCTGCAACTTTATTATCAGAAATGGATAGTGATGATGCGTCTTATGTCCTGCGTATCATATCTAAAGAGAAACAGCACAGCTTATTGCAATATATATCAAAAGATGAATTAATAGATGTAGAAGAGCTTTTGCATTATCCAGAAGATAGTGCTGGTTCTATAATGAATACATCAGCATTCGCATTACATATGGATACTACAGTTAAAGATGCAACAAAACTTTTACATAAAGCAGAAGATTTAGAAATGGTTTTTTATCTTTATGTAGTAGATGATGAAAACAGACTTACAGGTGTTCTCTCATTAAGGCAGCTTATACTTAACCCACCTGAAAAAAAATTATCAGAAATAATGATAAGAGATGTTGTATCTGTTTCTGTTACAGATAATCAGGAATATGTGGCTGGTTTAGTTGAAAAATATGATTTTTTAGCACTCCCTGTTGTAGATGAGCAACATAAACTCTGTGGTATCATTACTATTGATGATGTTATAGATATTATTAAAGACCAGGCGTCAGAAGATATTTATGCTATGGCTGGTTTAACTCAAAATGATATGATGTTTGATAAAAGTCCATATAAAGTGGCAAGCACCCGTCTGCCATGGCTTTTAATAACATTTATTGGCGAGATAATAGCAGGGCTTGTTGTAACATTTTTTCAAGGTAAAATTACAGACTTTGCAATACTAGTTACCTTTATGCCAATAGTTATGGCTATGGGTGGTAATGTAGGCAGTCAGTCAGCAACAGTTATTATTCAGGGTGTTGCCTTAGGAAAGATAGATACAAGTAAATGGAGTAGAGTGATTTTTAAAGAATTAACTGTTGGTGCTTTAATGGGTATAGTAATAGGTCTTCTTTTGGGTATAGTTGCTCCATTATGGGAAGGTGATGCTCAGCTTGGAATAATTGTTGGTATTGCTATTTTTTCTGCTATGCTGTTTGCATCATTAACAGGCTCTATGGTGCCTATTACATTAATGAAACTAAAATTTGACCCAGCTATTGCATCAGCCCCTTTTATTACAGCTTTAAATGATATTACAGGGCTTACAATTTACTTTTTGATTTCTATGATACTGCTAATGATTATGTAATATGGAAAGAATTTTATCAGAAGGTATTATTTATAAAATAAACAAATATGCAGATAATTCTGCAATAGCATCTGCTTATACCTTAGATTATGGCAAAATTAAACTTTTTATACCTAAAGCATATTCCAGTAAAGGGGGAGTGCAGACATTTATACCTGGTGAAATTGATTTTCTTAAAAAAGATACATCAGAGTTAAATAAATTTTATAATTTCCATCCATATACATCTTATATGGAGTATGCTTCAACACCAGCAGTCTCTCTGCGTTTAAGTTTATATTTTGATATTTTTGATAAATTTTATGAGCTTGAGCAGGCAGATACTGTTATATGGACAATATTAAAAAAATATAAAACATCAGATTATAGCAAAATAAATTTATTCAGTATATATGCACTTCTTAAAAATACAGGTCATATGTTTAATTTTAATGTATGCAGCAGCTGCGGAGAAAAAATATTAGAGCTTGGTGCACTAAATAATGGACTTTATTTCTGTCGCAAATGTGCTCCAGAAAATTCATTTTATACAGAAAGTTATGTAAATACAATACTTAGAGCCTTTTCAAATCAAGAGCTTTATAAAAATCTAAAAATAAATAAGTTTGATGAATTATTGGTATTAGACTTGTTTGCTTACCATATAGAAAATGTTACATGCAGTTTTTTAAAAAGTTATAAATTATTTAAAGAATTAATTATTACTATATAATATTTAGTATGACTGATAAAAAGTAATAGTGAACTTATGAAAAAAAAGCTATATGGCATATAATGCCTAAAATTAGCTTATATTTTATTAATTTCACTACATTCTAGCAGATAATGCAAGAAATACAGGGTGAAGTCTTTTGCCACTGCTTGAAAGCAGATGTAAAATTACTTCGTTTATTAAAGGGACAGATGTTTTTGTATCATCTATTAAAAACTGCTCTACTTTTTCTATATCATCTTTTACAAGATTTAATGTCTCGTTTGCTGTCATAATTATTCTCCACTATATATTTCAAATAATACCATAAACTATTTCTTTAATAAATTCTAGTTTTTTTAGAAGGAAGTAATGTTAATATTAATAATAATATTTCATGGAATATAATAAAATAATAATATCCATTTCCAAATCCATCACGAATAAAAGATGTATATATATAATAAAGAATATATGCAGCTGTTATGCTGTATGCAATAAGTATACTGTTTATATAAGATTTTTTAATCCTTAAAACATCATAAAGTCTGTGTGATGCAGATGAAACAAAGATTATTAGTAATATTAATAAGAAAAGCATGCCATTTATTGCTAAACTAAGAAACATTACTATACCAAATCCAAGGTTTTTGTCTTCAAATTCTCCACCTGTAAAATTACTTATTATATCTCTTAAAGATAATAAAGAAACAGTATAAAAACTAGTAATTAAAAAATATAAAATTATAGAAATAATTATCAATATCCAAAAGTAAAAGAAAGTTTTAGATGACATTTTGTAGTGTTTTTTATATTTAAAACATCTAAAAAGTGGATAAATAAAATAAGTAATGTATATATACTGTAATTTTTTGAAAAATTTATTTCGTTTGTGTATAATATTTTCCTTTTTATTTTTAGAAGATGGCAGAATAAAAAGCATAAGCATAAATAAACTTGTATAAATATAATAAATTCTAATAATTAAATCTCTTTTATATACTGCTATTTTATAAAGACTACTTCCTGCATCTTCCTCCCATTCAATAGAATATGATGAAGTTGGGAAATTTATAGCAAAATATGCAGAAATAAGCAGTATAAAAATTAATATTAGTATAAATGAAACAATTATGTTTACTCCTGTATCATTTAATCTGTATAAAGATAACAAAGAAAATATAAATAAAATTATAAGAATACTTGGAAAAAATAATACAGCAAACAAATCATGTATGCTTGAAAGTAATATAACACATACTGGCAGAATATTATATTTTAAAAACTGTTTTTTTGGTAAAGTATGCGAAAAATTAAAAGTAAGTATGTTATAAAAAGTGTTCATATTTAACCTGTTGATTATTAATATAATATACGAATATATAATAGTATTATATAATATTTTTTGTTAGTCAATAATTAACTAGTATTACCATATTTTTTTATTAAAACATGCTGCAATTACTTGATAATGTATGTAAAAATAGAAATAATCGCAATAAATATCATTTTGAGCATGCATTAGTCAGGCGAAGAATCTTATATGTTTCAGTTGGTAAAGTTATATACTTTTCGGCTTCGTTTGCCAGCCTGTGCTATTTCTGATTTCTTATCTATAGTTTGGGAAATCAGCAGTTTTCACAGAAAACGCTCGTTTGAGTTAAGGGGTTGTAAAAAAATGAGATACAAGTAGAATAATTAATTATATTATAATTTATATAGTTATACTTATTTTGTATGAAGTAAATTCTAAAAACGATTACGAAAAAAGTAGTAGATAAAAAAGTGGTTGTTAAATCTCTTTAAATAAAATAATATTTTTTAGCCCCAAAAAATAAAATAAGGAGATAACAACCACTAATGGATATTACACTAAAATCGAGAAAAAATAAACACTTAAATGAAGCGGAGTGTTATACAATAGAAGCCCTATTGAAAGAAAATTTTAAAGAGAAGGAAATAGCGAAGCATTTAGGTAGACATGTAAGCACCATATACCGCGAAATTAAACGAGGTACAGTAGAGTTTCGTAATAGTGATTGGAGCATGAGAAAAGAATATAGTACCTTTCATTCTTTAACTAAAAGGGCAGAATCAATGAGTAATACAGGCAGGCCATTATTACATCCAGAATTAAGTCCAGACATATTATCTTATGTTCAGGATAAGTTATATGATGGGTATGCCCCTGATCCAATATCAGGTGAGCTAAAGCAGGCAGATATTGATGCATTGTGCACCCAAACAATATATAATTATATATCTTTGGGCATATTTAAGCGTTCTGGTTATAAAAGACGAGCAAAGAAAGCAAAAAATAAATCAAGAATAGCCTATAATAATACACGAGGAAGGAGTATAGAAGAACGTCCATTTGAGTTAACAGAGCGAATATATGGTAACTGGGAGATGGATACAGTAGTAGGCAGGCAGGGCAGTAAATCAGCCTTACTTGTACTTACAGAACGATTATCACGCTTTGAGATAATAATGAAGCTAAAGGATAGAACTCAAAAAAGTGTAATATCAGCACTTGACAAGCTGGAAAAAGAATATAAAGATAAATTCAGCTTAATATTTAAAAGTATAACAGTAGATAATGGTGTTGAATTTTTAGATATGGCAGGTTTAGAAAAATCAGTGTATGATAAATTATCTAAACGAACTACAATATACTATGCTCATCCTTATTGTTCCCCGAGAAAGAGGTAGTAATGAAAATAATAATAAACTTATAGATGAGTTTATTAAAAAGAAAACTGATATTAAAAATTTCTCTAGTAGTTATATTAAAAAAATACAAGACTGGATTAATAACTATCCTAGAAAATTATTTAATTATAAATCGGCTAAAGATATTTTTTATGAGAACTTGAATGACTGCTTAAACTGTTGCAATCGTTTTTAGAATTTACTACTTATTTTGTATGATTATAAAATGATTGTATTATTTTTATATCTATTATATATTAGAAAGTGATATAATTTTTATATCAAAAGGGGTTGGAGTTATATTGAATATAAAAAGTGCATCAATATCTAAAAAATATGGATTCAGCAATTACAGCACAGAGTGATGAAGTGCAGGAAATGCATACATATATTTTAGAGCTGCAGGCAGTAACAGAAAGTATATTAAATGCTGCAGTATCTACAAAAGAGATTTCTGACAAAGTAAATAAATATCAACAAATATTATGAATTATGCAGGTAGTAAAGAATTTTAATATATTATTAGGGTGTAAAAGTATGAAAAAATTGTTTTTAAGTTTATTTTTAACAGCAGCAGTTATTTTTGTATTATCAGGTTGTAAAAATAATGAAGAGCAGAATAAGGCAGCTCAGGAAACTGTAACTACAGTACATCAGCCTGATGCTGAGACACAAAAAAATAATCAGAATAATAATGCACCTAAAATATCTAATAATCCTAACAAGCAGGTAAATATTGGTGAAAGTAATGTGGTAAAAAACAGTAAAGAAATATCTGTGAAAAGTAAAACTTTATTAACTTACAGTGTTGAAAAACCACTAAGCAGTAATACTGTATTACCATCATCTATGGTTAAAATTGTATTTTCTTCTGATTCTGTATATCCTGCATTTAGAGATGGAGTCGCTGAAAATATAGAAAAATATATACAAATTGAGCCAAAAATAAAAGGCAGGTGGGAAGTAAAAAATAATAAATCTTTATTATTTATTCCACAGCAGGAATGGACTGCTGATACAAAATATACTGTAACTATTGATAAAACAGTTTTTAATGACTATTATCAAATATCTAATAATACATTTTCTTTTAAAACAGCCCCTTTTACATTTCAAATAAATTCTGAACATATTAATAATGATTTTAATAATGAAGAAAGAGAATACTCTCTGCATATTCTTTTTAATTATTTATTTGACCAAAAACAGTTTAAAAAAGAAGCGAAATTAACATTAGCAGGGCAGGAAATACCCTTTAAAGTTACATTTGATAAAAATGGTTATGGTGCTGTTGTAAAATCATCTAAATTTAAAATGTTTACAGATAATGATGTTGTTTTAAATTTTACACTTCCTAAAATTTCAAGTGCAGATGGCAGCAGAAAGCTGGAATATGAAATATATCATTCTTATGTAATAAATAAAATCCTTGAAAAAAAATCTTTCTTTGTAGATGATGTAAGGGCTTTTATTACAAATGATGAAAAAGGAAACCCAAGAAATGTGCTTGCTGTTACATTTTCTCTGCCTGTAAATATGACAGATTTAATACAAAACAGCGGACTTTTTTATAATAATGATGAAGTAGAAGCCTTTTTATATTCAGATGAAAATATTAAAAGCAAAGTGATAATGACGCCAATCTATACAGGAAACAATGCTGATACAGTCCTTTCCTTTTATGTAGATGTTTACGGTGATAAAAAATATGATGAAGAAAAGAGTTTATATTTTATAATAAAAGATAAACTTAATTCTGTATCTGGCAAATCTTTTGGTGATTATTATAAAGAAAGAATCACTTTCCGCACACTTCCGCAGGCAGTAAATATTATGCAGCAGGGCTCTCTCCTTTCTCTTAAAAGTCAGAAAATGATTACATTTGAAACAAGAGGGCTAAATGCATTAAATGTAGAAGTTGGTAAAATTCTTCCAGAACAGGTACAGCATATTATTAACTTTACAAATAGTTCTGGTTTAGGTGATGTTACATTTAAAGATAGATATACAATGGATACATCAAACTTTGCTGAATATAAAAAAGCCAAACTTCCACTTGCTTCAAATGACAGAGTATTGCCAAGTTATGCAACTATCAATATAGAAGAATATCTTGGTGCAAAACCGGGGCTTTATTATGTGAAAGCGGACGGTTTAGATGCATCTGGTAAAAGAATTTATAAAAATATATATTACGATGAGGATTATTATTATGATGAATATGAAGATGAATATTACGGTAATAGTTCCAGTAATTATATAGAAACATCAAGGTTTATACTTGTTACTGATATGTATATGATAGCAAAAGAAAACAAAAATAATCAGGTAGATGTTTTTGTTGCTTCCATATCAAAAGGCGAGCCTGTAAAAAATGCAAAAGTTGAAGTAATAGCAAAAAATGGACTTCCGATTATTTCTGGTCAGACAGACGGCAATGGTCATTTTAAATATGAAATATCTGAAGATGAAGATGATAGAAATATACCTATTGCTGTAACTGCTAAAAAAGATGATGATTTTACATATATTCCGCTTACATATCAAAGAAATATTGAATATTCTAAATTTGATATTGGCGGTGAATATCTCAGCAGTGCAGATTCATTAAAAGCTATGATGTTTACAGACAGGGGTATATACAGACCTGGGGAAACTGTGCATATTGCTTCTATTATAAAAGATGCAGGCTGGCAGAAAGATTTATCAGGTATTCCTGTTGAAATAATTGTAAAATCTCCAAAAAATGAAGTGGTATTAAGTGAAAAATATTCTCTTGATAAGTCAGGATTTTTAGATTTAGATGTTGAAACACAAAGCTATTTTACAACAGGCTATTATACAGCAGTTATTTATCTTTTAGATAATAAGGGAGACAGAGATACTTCTCTTGGCAGCCTGTCTTTTGAATTAAAAGAATTTGATACAGATACTATACGCGTAGATGTATCATTTAATGATAAAAATATAAAAGGCTGGGTTAAAGCTGATAATATTACTGCAAAAATTAAAGCAGATAATATGTTTGGAACGCCAGCTGCTCAAAGGCGTGTAAAAGCTGATGTAACATTTACACCATCAAGTTATTATTTCCCAGAGTTTAAAGGTTATAGATTTACAGACCCTTATGTAGAAAACGGCAGCTATATTCGTAAACCATATAAGCCAGAGCTTAATGAAAAGCAGACTGATAATAACGGTTATGTAGAATATGATTTATCAAACTTATTTAAAGATTTTGTAAAAGGAACATATCTTCTTGAATTCAGCGGCGAAGTTTTTGAAAAAGGCAGTGGCGATGGTGTTACTGGTTATAAAAGTATAAAAGTTTCTCCAGCTGATTATTTAGTAGGGTACTATACAGACAGCTATCTTCACTATTTAGATTTAAATGAAAGTGCTAATGTAAATTTTATAGCAGTAGACAGCAACCTTAATAAAATTGCTCTTGATAACTTAAAATACAGACTGTCAAGAATAACTTATGTTAACCAGTATATTAAAGATAACAGCGGCAGATACAGATACAGCACAATTAAAAGATATAATGTTATAAACAGCGGCCCATTATCTATAAGTGATAAAGGCTCAAATATATTACTGCCTACATCTGTTAATGGTGATTTAGTATATGAAATAGTAGATAAAGATAATACTATCATAGGAAAAGTAGAGTATTTTGTATCAGGCAGTGAAAGTATAGATACATCACTTGCTAAAGAAGCAGAACTTGCCTTAAAACTTGATAAAACTGAATATAAAGCAGGTGATACTATAAAAATGAATATTACTGCTCCTTATTCAGGTTACGGCTTAATCACTATTGAAAAAGAAAAAGTATATTCATATAAATGGTTTAAAGCAGATACAAATACTATAATAGAAACAATAAAAGTGCCAGAAGACTTAAAAGGCAATGGTTATATAAATGTGGCTTTTGTAAGGGATATTGCTTCAAAAGATATTTATTCAAAACCATTAAGTTATGCTGTAGCACCTTTTAGTATTGATAAATCAAAATATAAAATAAATATTAACCTTAAAACTCCAGAGGTTGTACTTCCTGGCAGCAGTGTAGATGTGGAATATTCTGCTGATAAGTCAGGGAAAATTATAGTTTATGGAGTAGATGAAGGTATATTGCAGGTGGCAGGTTATAAACTTCCTAACCCGCTTGATTTCTTTATGCAGAAAATTGCTTTATTAGTAACTACTAAGCAGACAGCAGACTTAATTCTGCCAGATTATAAAATATTAAGCGAACTTTCTGGTATTGGTGGCGGTGAAAATGCTGTTATGGCAGATATGGTTGCAAGAAAACTTAACCCTTTTGCAAGAGTTGTGGAAAAACCTGTTGCCCACTGGTCACATATTATAGATGTAAAGAAAGGTGAAAAGCAAACTGAAACTATTCAAATACCAGAACATTTTAACGGCTCTATGAAAATTATGGCTGTAGCAGTATCTGATGAAGCTGTAGGCAGTACAGAAACAGCTTTTATTTCACGAGCTCCAATAATTATGACACCTAATATGCCTTATGCAGCAGTATCTGGTGATAAATTTAAATTATCAGTAGGTATAACAAACTTAATAGAAGGTAAAGATAATGCAACTATTACAGTAACAGCAAAACCTTCAAAACATATATCAATTACTGGGGAAACAACAAAAACAGTATCTATAAAAAATGGCGGTGAAGCTCTGATTTTATTTGATGTGGAAGTGCTTGATGAGTTAGGCAGTGCAGAAATTGTACTTGAAGCAAAATCTAACTCTATAAAAGAAATTATAACATCAAAAATCACATCATCTATTCGTCCAGCAGTGCCTTATAGAACTAATATTCAAATAGGCTCTTTTACAGGTAAAAAATCATCTATTAAAGTTGATAATAGATATATGTATGATTTTGCTGTTAAAAGAGAAGTTGCAGTATCTTCTAATCCATTAACAGCAGTATCTGGTATAGGTAACTATCTGCAAAATTATCCTTATGGCTGCACAGAGCAGATTACAAGTAAAATATATCCAGTTGTAATATTTGCTGCAACAAATAACACTATTAATACTAAAGAAGTGCAGGATGTATTTAATGCATATATTCGTGAGCTTACTAAACGCCAGAAAGGTGTAAATGGCTTTACATACTGGAGTGGCGGCAGTTATGTTTATAATCTGCCTGCAATATATGCAACTCAGCTTTTAATCGATGCAAGAGATTTAGGCTTTAATGTGCCAGAAAGTTTATATAATAATGCGTTAGAATTTCTTAAAAATATTGCTTCCAGCAGGCCATACAGCCAGTATGAAGCAGATAATATTGCTTATGCTGTATATCTGCTTGCAAGAACAGGCACAGTAAATTCAAGAGCATTAAATGTGCTTGAAGAATACTGCTCTAAAAGCTATAAAAACTGGGAAAATTCACTTGTAGCTTCCTATATGGGTGCAGCATATATTCTTTATAAAAATGAAAGTAAAGGTTATGAGCTTTTACAGTCATCTAAACCATCATATATTAAATACTTATTCTATGGTGATTTTTATGATTCTCTTACAAATATATCAAGGTATATATATTTAACTGGCAGACATGCTCCAAAACTTGCAGAAGAATCAAAAGGATTTGTAAATAAAATTCTGCAGGATATAAATGATGGATATTATAATTCTTTCTCAAGTGCATTTGCTCTTGCTGCCCTTTATGGAATAAGCACAGGCAAAGATATTACACCTTTATATGCAGATGCTGGCAAAGGTGTAACAGTAGATGAAAATAATAAAAATAAAGCTGTATTTTCTAAAGATATAAAAAATATTAATGTATCTTTTAATGAGGCTAATAAGTTAGGCTACTACTATTATGTTACAACAAGTGGATTTGATAAAAATATCCCTGCTCAAACATCAAATGGTATAGAGATTACAAAATCTTTCTATGATAAAAATGGTAATAAAATTACAGCAGGTAAACAGGGTGATGAAGTTACTGTTGCATTAAGAATTAAGCAGAAAGGTAATATGACAAGTAAAAGTGCTATAACTGCAATTACTGATTTAGTGCCAGGTGGAACAGAAATATTAACTCAATCTGGAGTAAATGTGCCAAGAGCTTATGAAAGCCATGAATTTAGGGAAGATAGAGCAATTATATATTTAAATATTCCTAAAGGGTATGATAATACAGTAACTTACAAAATAAAACTGTTATCATCAGGAACATTTACAGTTCCCCCTGCTTATGCAGAAAGCTTATATAACAGGGATATTAATGCTACAGGCAATTCATTTACTTTTATAATAAATGAAGCAGAATAAATATAATAAATTATATAATGCAGTTATCTTAATATCAGCCATACTGATTTTTACAGTGCTGGTATTAAAGATAACTGCTAAACCAATACTTGAAAATGTAAGCTTTTCAACAGCAATATATGATAAAGATAATAATTTAATGAGGCTTACATTAGCAAATGACGGTATATACAGGGTATATAAACCGTTAAGTGAAATATCGCCTAAATTACGCGAAGCAACACTTTTATATGAAGACAGGTGGTTTTATTATCATTTTGGAGTAAACCCTGTTGCATTATTTAGAGCATTTACTTCTCTTATTAAGCAGGATAACAGACCCCTTGGTGCATCAACTATTACTATGCAGCTTGCAAGACTTAAATATAATATAAACTCTAAAACAATCCCAGGTAAATTAAAGCAGATTTTTTATGCTGTTATATTAGAAATAAGGCATAATAAAAATGAAATTTTAGAAGCATATTTAAACCTTGCCCCTTATGGTCATAATATAGAAGGAGTAGAAGCTGCATCTTTAATATACTTTAATGTAAATGCTGAAGATATTACATTATTTGAAAGTATTACTTTAGCAGTTATACCGCAAAACCCGTCTAAAAGAGTGCCTACAAGTAAAATTGGAATGCAGCAGGGTATAGAAAGCAGAAAGCGAATTTTTCCAATATGGCTGAAATATCACCCGGAAGATGTTTCATTATCATCACTTTTAAATATGGAAGTATCTGTTAGACATCCAAAAAATCTCCCTTTTGCAGCACCGCATTTCACTGATTATATATTAAGCCGTGGTATAAGGGGCAGTGTATATTCTACAATAGATGTGCGTAAACAAAGGCTTTTAGAAAATACAGTATCTGAATACATTATTAATAATAAAATTAAATGTATAAATAATGCGGCTGTAATGCTGCTGAATTATAAAACTATGGAAGTAGTATCTTATATAGGTTCTGCAGATTATTTTAATAGTGAAATATTTGGGCAGGTAAATGGAGTAGAAGCAATGCGTTCTCCCGGCTCTGCATTAAAGCCTTTTATCTTTGGATTAGCTATTGAAAAAGGTCTGATACATCCAAAATCTATGATGAAAGATGCACCAAAACAGTATGGAGCATATTCGCCTGAAAATTCAGACAGAGGCTTTATGGGCCCTTTATTTGCAAGGGATGCCCTTGTTCATTCAAGAAATATTCCTGCTATTGAGCTTTTAACAAAGCTGCCAAAATCATCTTTTTATGATTTATTATACTATTCAGGTATAGAAAATCTGCAGCCAGAAGAATACTACGGCACAGCTCTTGCCATAGGCGGTTTTGAAGTAACTATGGAAAATGTTGTAAAAATGTATGCAGGACTTGCAAATCTTGGCGAAGAAAAATGTATAAATTATTTTAAGGATTTAAAATGCGAAGATGACAGTTACCGTATGTTTTCAAAAGAGGCTGCATTTTTAACTGTTGATATGCTTTACTATAACCCTAAGCCTTCATCAGTTTTTGATAATGATTACATAGCATGGAAAACAGGAACATCTTATGCCTTTAAAGATGCCTGGACAGCTGGTATTTTAGGAGATTATGTATTGGTTTGCTGGGTAGGTAATTTTGACGGTACAGGAAACCCTGCATTTTTAGGCAGAACTTCTGCTGGAACACTGTTTTTTAATATAGCTTCCGCATTAAAGTATAATGAAAATGTGGTATATAGTAAACAAAATCCAGATGAAATGCTTAATATTAAGGAAGTAGATATATGTGCTCCAACAGGTGATTTGCCTAATAAATATTGTACAAAATTAGAAAAAGGATATTTTATTCCCGGTGTATCACCTATTAAAGTAACAGATGTTTTTAGAGCAGTGCCAGTAGATAAAAAAACAGGTTTAAGAGCATGCTATTATGATAAAGATACAACAGAAATGAAAGTATATGAATTCTGGCCGTCAGATATAAATAAGCTGTTTAAAAAGTCAGGCATACAAAAACAGCAGCCGCCTAAATTTATGCCGGGCTGTAAAATAAATTTAACAGCAAATACTGGTAATCCACCGCAGATTTTAAGTCCAGTTAGCATGTCTACATACAGCATATATAATGACAATAAAAAAGATATAGCTTTTGTAGTATCATCAGACAGTGATGCTGAAACACTATATTATTTTATAGATAACAGGTTTGCTGGCTCATCAGATATTAATACACCATTTTTCTGGAAACCTGTTCTTGGCAGCCATAAATTAACAGTAACAGATAATTTAGGCAGGTCATCCTCAGTTAATTTTAAAGTTACACTATTATATAATTAATTATAATATAACATTATTAAAAATTGTTATAATATTTTAAAATAATTATTTGTATATATAAACTATGTTTTATTTTATACAAATTTTATCCTTTTTTAAAAATAAATAAAAAGTGTATGTTAATCATTTTAATTAAGTATCTAAATCATAATAATAGTCTTTAGTTTGTAAAAATTATCTTTATATACAATAAGTTATTGTGTATCTTTCTGTAATATGTGATTTTATTATAATTATGTTATAATTTAATAAAAATACTTGCTTATTTCTAAAAAGTAATATAAAATAAACACTGTTAGAAAATTGTGTAAGTGAGGTTCTATTATGATATCTACCACAGTTATAATTATAGGTGGCGGTGCAACAGGCAGTGGTGTTCTGCGGGATTTAAGTATGCGTGGTATACCTGCAATAATGCTTGAGCAGGGCGGCTTAGCATACGGCACAAGTTCTCGTTTTCATGGTTTGCTGCACAGTGGTGCTAGATATGCTGTTAATGATAATGAATCAGCAAAGGAATGTATTGAAGAAAATATGATTCTTCGTAAGATTGGCAAACATTGTGTTGAATTAACAGAAGGCTTTTTTGTGCAGACACCAGAAGATGATAAAGAATTTGCACCAAAATGGCTGGAAGGATGTAAAACAGCAGGTATTAAAACTGAGGAGATTTCATTAGAAGAAGCTTTTAAGTTAGAACCAAATCTTTCAAGAGATATTTCTAAAGTTTATAGAGTGCCAGATTCTTGTATAGATGGTTTCCGTCTTGTTTGGCAGAATGCTATGAGTGCAAGAAGATATGGCGGTGAATTATATACATATCATAAAGTAGTAGAAATAATTACTGAAAGCGGTAAAGTTAAAGGTGTAAAAGCCTTAAATAAAGTTACAAATGAGATAGTTGAGTTTGGCTGTGATTATATAGTAAATGCTTCAGGCTCATGGGCTGGAGAAATGGTTGCTCTTTCTGGTCTTGCTCCACTTCCTATCTCTCCAGATAGAGGAACACTGGTTGTTTTTAATCACAGGTTTACATCAAGAGTAATTAACAGACTGCATAAAAGCTCAGACGGTGATATTTTTGTTCCACATGGTTCTGTTACAATTTTAGGTACTACATCTGCAGAAGCAGATACTCCAGATGATAAAACACCTACAAGTCAGGAAGTAAAACGACTTTTAGATATAGGCAGAGTAGTTTTCCCACATGTAGATGACTATAGAATACTTCGTGCTTTTGCTGGTACTCGTCCACTCTATGGAGCAAAGGGAGCAGGCAGGTCTGCAAGCCGTAATTTTAATATTGTTAACCATTCAGAAGAAGGGCTTGCTGGTTTTGTTTCTATTTTTGGCGGTAAGTTAACTACATACAGGCTTATGGCTGAAAAAGTAAGTGATGTGGTGGCAAATATGGCAGGTGTTACTGCAAAATGCCGCACAGCAGAAGAGCCTATTATTCCAGATGTATCAGAACACACTTTAAGCAAAGCAAAAAAATATTTTCCTAAAGGAGCAGTAAATATTGTTGCTGATAGAATAGGTGCAGATTTTGATAAAGTACTTGATAATATTGAAAAAAGTAATGAGAAAAATGAGCTTGTATGTGAATGTGAAATGGTTACTTTATCAGAAATTAAATATGTTGCTCAAGATGATGCGTCATACTATTTAAATGATATCAGGCTTAGAACAAGGCTTGGTATGGGTACATGTCAAGGTACATTCTGTTCTTTAAGAGCAATAGCAGCTTTGGAAAATGAAAATATAGAAATGAAGCTAAAACCTTCAGATAATATTAAAAACTTTTTACAGGAAAGATGGAATGGGCTTCGTCCAGCATTATGGGGTGGTCAGTTAAGAGAGGCTGAGCTTACAAGAGCAATTTATCTTTCTACACTTAATTTTGATGGAGAAGGTTATGAGGCATAGTGATGTATTAGTTGTTGGAGCAGGTATGGCAGGTCTTATGGCTGCTGTTACTGTTGCTAAGTCAGGGGCATCTGTCAGTGTATTATCTGAGGGTGCAGGTGTTATTTCAATAGGAAGTGGAGCTGTTGATTTCTTAGGATATGTTAATTGCAGGAAAATAACAGATAATCCATTTAACCACTTATCAGAGCTTGGCAAAGAGCACCCATATAATATTATTGGTGCAGAAAATATTAAAAATGCTTTTGCAAGCCTTATAGAAATATCTAATGCTAACGGATATGAAATTAAAGTGAATGAAGAAGGGCTTAATCAAACTACTGTTTCTATTGCAGGAACAACAAAACCTACATATATATGCAGTGAATCAAATAATGCATCAAGAATATTAAAAGCTAAAAAAATACTTTTTGCAGGTGTTGAATATTTAAAAGATACTCAGCCTGCCTTAGCAGTAAAACAGGCTAAGCAGTATAAGGTATTTGCTGAGGCTGAAATTAATTCAATTTTACTTAAATCTCCATTTGGTAAAACTCACAGAGCATTAAACTGTCTTGATTTAGCACGATATGTAGATAAAAAAGAAGGATTTAACTGGCTTAAAGGTGAGCTTTCAAAAGTTTCATCTGGTTATGATGCAGTTATTATTCCACCAATATGCGGCACCGTAAATTACACTAAAAATTTTAAAGACCTGCAAAATATGGGTTTTATTTTAGTTGAAGCGGTATCTATTCCGCCTGGTGTAGGCGGCTACAGGCTTAGAAATGCATTAATAAATGAAGCTAAAAAATTAAATGTTAAATTTATAGAAAACTGTAATGTACAGCGAGCAGTTGTAGAAGATGGCAGGTGTAAAAGTGTGATAGCACTACACAATAATATAGCTGGTGCTTTAGAAACAGAATATACTGCAGATAAATTTATTATTGCAACCGGTGGTATAATAGGTGGTGGCATTTTATCTACACCTGATAAGGTA
This sequence comes from uncultured Mucispirillum sp., assembly GCA_944323205.1. Taxonomy (GTDB): domain Bacteria; phylum Chrysiogenota; class Deferribacteres; order Deferribacterales; family Mucispirillaceae; genus Mucispirillum. Next base: position 218,994 of record CALURO010000004.1, read on the forward strand.
TATGAAACGATTTTTAATATAGCAGTAGATGCTCCAGTTTCTGTTGAAGAAAGGTCAGATAAAAATGTTTTTGGCAGCCATATTTTTACAAGATTTGGTGTAAAAGTAAATAATAAACTGCAGGCCTTAGACAGCAAAGGCAGTCCTTTATATGATAATGTATTTTTTGCAGGAAATACTTTAGCAGATTATGATTTTCCAACTGAGAAATCAGGTTATGGAGTAGCCTGCTCAACAGGTTATACTGCTGCATTATCAGCATTAGCAAGTAAATAAAAAGGAGAAGTTACTATGTCATCAGAACATATAAATCCTGATAAATGTATAGCATGTACAATATGCCAGGTACACTGCCCTGTAGCAAAAGTTACACCTAATTTTTTAGGTCCAAGGTTAATAGGACCGGCTTATGAAAGATTTAGACTTTTAGATGTGACAGAAGAAGAATCTCTGCATTACTGTGCAAACTGCAAAAACTGTGATATTGCATGCCCGCAAGGTGTTGCTATATCTACACTTAATATGGTTGCAAGATGCGAATACACAGAGAAAAATGGTGGTAAACTTCGTGACTGGGTATTAAGTCATGGTGGTTTTTTAGCTGATTTATTTAAATATATTCCTACATGGCTTAAAAACTTTGGTATGCATAACCCTGTAACAAGGCTTTTACTAGATGCAATAGGTATTTCTAAAAAAGCACCAATACCAAAATTTGATAAGCATTTTAGACTTATTTATAAAAAATTAAAACAACCAAAATTAGATAAAAAAATAGTATATTTTCCGGGCTGTTATGTTGATGATTATGATTACTCTATTGGTTTAGATATGATTTGGATATTTAATCAGGCAGGGTATGAAGTAATAGTTCCTAAGCAGTTTGTATGCTGCGGTCTTCCACTTGTTTCTAATGGATTTATGAAAGATGCAGCAAAAAATGCAGCAAAAAATGTATCAGTTATTAAAGAATATCAGGAAAAAGGTATCCCTGTTGTAACAGGTTGTCCAAGCTGTGCTTTAATGTTTAAAAAAGATGTGCCAGAAATGTTTCCAGATGTTGTTTATGACAGTTATAAAGGCGGTGTAATGGACGCTCAGGAATTTCTTATGGGCTGTGTTGAGCGTGGTGAATTAAATTTTGCAGGTAAAAATTCTACAAAATCAATTATATATCATTCCCCATGTCATTTAAGAGCACAGGGCATAGGGTTGCCAAGTATAGACTTAATTGAAAAACTTACAGGCAGTAAAATACAAAATGCACAGGCTGGCTGCTGTGGTATTTCAGGAAGTTATGGATTTAAAAAAGAAAAATATCAAATAGGGCTTGATGTAGGTAAAGAGCTTTTTGATACAATTAAAAACAGTAACTGTGAGATTGTAACTACAGAATGTGGTACATGTCAAACACAGATTAAGCATGGAACAGGTCAGAAAGCATATCACCCTGTTACTGTTATTAGAAAATTAGTAGAAAATAAGTAAATATAATTTAGATAACAGGCTAAATTTTTAGGAGCGAATATAGAGTAAATTGTAATCAATACATAAAAAATAAGGAGGTTCTTATGAGTGATGTTGTTGTTACTATTATCTATGCTTTTTGCGGCGGAATATTTGGTGCAAGTATAGGTGCTTTATGGGCATTTATTTTATGTACGATTACTGCAGTAATGGGTTCATTAGTAGTATTAGCAGGCGGCTCTGATTTTATTTTAATGCAGGTGGCATTAGGGCCAATATTTGGACCTGCAACAGGTGGGTTTTTATCAGGTGTAGTTGCAGCTACTTATTCTCATGGTATTAAAAATAATCACCCAACTAATAATGCTAAGGATATAGTTACCCCACTTATGGGAACTTCCTGGGATGTTTTATTTGTTGGCGGCATAACAGCTGTTATTTCTTTTTATTTTGCGATGTTATTATCAAAAATACCGTATATTCAGTTAGGTGATACTGGTGCTGTTTCAATCGTTACATTATCACTGCTTTCTCGTGTACTGTTCTTAAAAGAAAGTATTTTTGGAAACAGAGAATCTATTCAAAAACATGGTATATTTGGCACAAATAATTATGAATTATCATGGTGTGGTTACATGACACCAAAACCACTTCTTATGATGATTGGTATATCTATGGGTGGTGTTTCTGCAGCAATTGCAGCAGGTACATTATCTGTTCTTCGCCCTTTAGTTGAAAGTGGTCAGATTCATGCAAGCCTTGCCTGGACTGTTCCTCTATTTTTTACATGGGGTATATCTGGTATTATGCTTACAATGATGGCATTAGGTCAAGGTGCAACAGGAAAAGTGCCTGTTACACATGCAATAAGCCTTGTTGGTGCATTAATGTTTTTACATACAGAACCAATTGTTGGAGTTAATACAGCAATACTATTTGGTATATTAGGCGGCATTATGGGTATGGCAGTGCAGGAATTTGGAGCAAGAGTTTTCTGGAACCATGGTGGAAACCATATTGACCCACCTGCATTTTCTATCGCAGTAAATACTCTTTTTATTAATATATTATTTTCTTTCATAATTTAAGATTAAGGAGGCATATGTTTATGGGAAAATATGTTTTAGCATTAGACCAAGGTACAACAAGTTCAAGAGCTATATTATTTGACAGAGAAAGCAATATAGTTCAGATAGCTCAGCAGGAATTTTCTCAAATTTTTCCACAGGACGGCTGGGTAGAGCATAACCCTAATGAAATATTTGATACTCAATCATCAGTTGTGAGAGAATGTGTAAAAAATGCAGGTATATCATCTAAAGAGATTGCAGCAGTAGGTATAACTAACCAAAGGGAAACAACTGTTGTGTGGAATAAAAAAACTGGTGCTCCAATATATAATGCTATTGTATGGCAGGATAGAAGAACATCAGCATACTGTGATAAATTAAAAGTAGAAGGCAAAACTGGTTTAATTAGAGAAAAAACAGGACTTATTTTAGATTCATATTTTTCAGGCACAAAAATAAAATGGATACTTGATAATGTAAAAGGTGCTAGAGAATTAGCTGAAAAAGGTGATTTACTGTTTGGTAATATAGATACATGGCTTATTTGGAATTTTACTAAAGGCTCTGTTCATACTACAGACCCTTCAAATGCCAGCAGAACATTACTTTTTAACATTAATACAGGTATGTGGGATAAAGATTTATTAGAGCTTTTTGATATTCCAGAATCACTTTTACCAAAAGTAGTGCCTTCTTCTGGTGTAATGGGTGAAATGCACCCTGAATTTTTAGGTGCTCCAATACCTATAGCAGGCGATGCTGGTGATCAGCAGGCTGCAACTTACGGTAATGCATGCACTAAAGAAGGCATGGCAAAAAATACATACGGTACAGGCTGTTTTCTGCTTATGAATACAGGAAAAATGCATAAATTAAGTGCAAATAACCTTCTTACAACAGTAGCATGGGATTCTGGTAAAGGGCTTCATTATGCATTTGAAGGCTCTGTATATATAGGTGGTGCAGTTGTTCAGTGGCTTAGGGACGGTCTGCAGATTATTAAAAATACATCAGATACAGAAGCTCTTGGCAAATCTGTTCCTGATAATGGCGGGGTATATATTGTGCCAGCATTTACAGGCCTTGGAGCTCCATACTGGGACCCTTATGCAAGGGGTACAATAGTTGGTATTACAAGAGGAACAACTAAAGCTCATATTGCTCGTGCAGGTCTAGAATCTATTGCTTATCAATCTTTAGATATAGTACGCTGTATGGAAAAAGATGCTGGTATGAAAATGAGTACATTAAGAGTGGACGGTGGAGCAAGCCGTAACAATATGCTTATGCAGTGTCAGGCAGATATGCTTAATGTGGTAGTTGAACGCCCTGTAATTACTGAGACAACTGCACTAGGTGCAGCATACCTTGCTGGTTTAGCAGTTAATTTCTGGAGCAGTGAGGAAGAAGTACGCTCTATGTGGAAATTAGATAGATGTTTTGAACCGCAAATGTCAGAAGAACGCAGAGAAAAACAGCTTTACGACTGGCATAAAGCTGTTAAACGGGCTCAAAGCTGGGTAGAAGAATAATATATATAAAGTATGCCCTGTTTACTATATAAACAGGGCATGTTTTTATAAAAGTTATATAAAATGTTAACTAAATACTTTTATAAATTTTGTAAAAATTTTAAAAAGTATTATTTCAAGCTGTTATTTTATAACACCGCATGCAACTCTAGCACCACCACCGCCTAATGCATTAGGAACGTCATGGTGATTATCTCCGCCAATATGTATCATTAATGAATGATTTTTTACTTCTTTTAATGATTTAAGTTTTGGAGCTAAAACAGGGTTAGATGTCATACCTTTACTGTCAAAATATAAAGCTGGCAGGTCTCCTCTATGTCCATTATTATCCCATGGGAAAGAATGTTTATTTGTTTTAGCAGGGTCCCAGTGTCCGCCTGCTTTCATACCTAATACACCTTTTTCATCAGGACCACAGTCAGGGTTAACATGAATATGAAATCCATGGAGTCCTTCACTAATATTACCTTTAATAAATGGTGTGAAAACTAATCCATAAGGTGATTCTGTTATAACAATGTCACCTATATACTTGTTTTTATTTTTATCAAGCAGTTCCATTTTTACAATAATATTATTTTTTTCTTTTCTTGGGTCATAAATCCCATCTTTTGAGTCTGCTGCAAAAGCAGTAATTGAACATGCTGATAAAAGCATTAATGAAAGAATTAATTTTTTCATTTTATCCTCCTTAGCATGATAATAATAATTATTATTATTAAAGTCAATAAAAATTATAATATTTGTTTAAAAAATATATTTAATAGTTTTAAAATATTTTTTTTTATTGTATATATATAAAAAAAATATAAAAATGGTGTAAATCAAAATGAAAAAAATAGGTATTATGACAAGTGGTGGTGACAGTCCAGGTATGAATAGTGCTATAAGAGCAGCAGTTAGAGCAGCTTTAAGTTATGATATGATACCATATGGTATATTATCAGGTTACAAAGGAATGATAGAAGGCAGTATTTTTGAATTAAAACATTCTGATGTATCAAATATTATAGGCAGAGGCGGCACTATTTTGCAGACAGCTAGAAGTCAGGAATTTAGAACAGAAGAAGGCCAGAAAAAAGCTGTTGCAAATTTAGAAAAACATGGTATTGAAGGATTAGTAGTTATTGGTGGAGATGGTTCATTAAGTGGAGCAAAAGTGCTTGATGAAAAGTTTGGTATAAAATCAGTTGGCATACCTGGCTCTATTGATAACGATATATATGGTACAGATGTATCTTTAGGAGCAGATACAGCATTAAATGTTATAATGGATTCTGTAGATATGATTAATAATACCGCAAGCTCCCATGGAAGAACATTTGTAATAGAAGTAATGGGCAGGCATTGTGGATATCTTGCTGTTATGGCAGGTATTGCAACGGGTGCAGATGCAGTTATCATTCCAGAAGTTAAGCCTGATTTAGAAAGTATAGCAGAAAAATTTAAAAAAAGAGCAGTTGATGGTAAAACAAGAAATATTTTAATTGTTGCAGAAGGTGCAGGCTCAGCATATGATTTTGGTAAAAAACTACAGGAAGCAGGTACATTTGATGCAAGAATAACTGTTTTAGGTCATATTCAGCGTGGCGGATTTCCATCATATTTTGACAGAGTGCTTGGCTCTCGTATGGGTGTTGCAGCTGTTGATAGGCTTAAAAGCGGAAGAACTGCAGTAATGACAGGGCTTCAGGGTAATAAGATAGAATTTGTATCTTATGAAGAAGTATTTTCTAAAAAGCATGAATTAAATAATAATATAATTAAACTGCTGGATATTTTAGCATAAATAAACCCTGCCATTTGAGGCGAACCCAAATTTTTGGACAGATTTAAATTTATGCGGTTTGAGTTCTGTATTTTACGAGCCTGTGAAAAAAAGTCTGTAAATAGTGCGAACTTAAGTTTTCTATGATATACTAAAAAAATATGAAAGGAGCTT
>CALURO010000005.1 GCA_944323205.1 uncultured Mucispirillum sp.
AATACTTTGTTCTACGTGACATAAAAACACCCCATTTATTTGTCCAATAAATGGGGTTCGCCTCAATTATGGCAGGGGTATATTATGATATGGTTAAGATTTATATATATTAACTATTTAGCTGCAGCAGCATTTGCAGCAGCCTGAGCACCTGCAATTCTACCAAAAGTTACTGTTTCAGAAATAGAGTTGCCACCAAGCCTGTTTGCTCCGTGAACACCACCAGTTACTTCCCCAGCAGCATAGAAGTTAGGTATAGGTTTACCATTATTATCTATAACTTGTGCATTGGTATTGATTTGAACACCACCCATTGTGTAGTGGATACCCGGGGCGATTTCAATTGCAACAAATGGACCAGTTAATACTTTTTTCTCTAAAGTATCAGGTTTTTTTCCATATTTATCTTGTTTTGTATCAACTGCTTTATTATATTCTTCAACAGTTGCTTTTAAGTTTGCTGCAGGAACATTTATAAGTTTTGCAAGTTCATCTAATGTAGCAGCTTCTTTTGCAAGGTTTAAATGGAAATAGCCTTCAATTTGTTTTAAACTTTTACGGATATTATCATCTAATATTAAATAAGCAGTTTGACCTTTTTGTGCTAATATTGCAGCAGAAACTTTATCACGAGTAGAAAGTTCATCAAAAAATCTGTTACCATCATGGTTTACCATAATAGCACCAACCCCTCTAACTGCTTCAGTTATAAGTGTGCTGCTGCCTACAGCTATTGAAGGGTGAATTTGGATTTGTTCCATATCAACAAATGATGCATTAGCTTCTTTAGCTAAATCAAGACCATCACCAGTAGCACCCGGCTGATTAGATGTTGTCATACCTTTATAGTTTGGTTTGTAAGAAACAACTCTATCAGCATTAGCTGAAAAACCACCAGAAGTTAATACAACTGATTTTGCATGAATTTCATACAGTCCTTTATGTTTACCATCAATAACTGCACCGTAAACTGCACCTTTATCATCTACTAAAAGTCTAACTGCTGGAGAATTAACTCTTACATCAAGGTTGTTTTTTGCTGCTGTATCTTTATATATATTTACGAGATAACTTCCTACTGCTGCACCGCCTTCTGGAGCGTGGAACCTTTTATTAGTAGCACCACCACCAAAATTTACAGCACTTAATTTTGCACCAATAGAAGTAAGCCATGCCATAGAATCTGCTGAATTATTTGCAAGAACATGAACTAAATCAGGGTTAGAAATATTTTTGCCGCCTTTCATAGTATCTTGAAACATTGTTTCTGCATCATCTTGAATATTTTGTGCTTTTTGGTAAGTAGTGCCTGCTGCATTCATACCACCAGCTGCAAGCTGAGAATTACCGCCAGGAATAGGCATTTTTTCAACTAAAATAACCTTAGCACCTTTTTCTTGAGCAGTTAATGCTGAGATAAAGCCTGAACCACCTGCACCAATAACAAGTACATCAGTATTTTCTACAATATCAGATGAAGCATTATTGTAAGATGCAATATCTAATTTTCTAGGAAGTGGTTTAACACCAGCATGACTTATCTGGTTATCAAAAGAGTGGCAGTTATTACAATAAATTGCAGAAGGCTCATGACCACCATGGCATGCTGTACAGTTAATTTTATCTAAGTGTGATTCATGTGGATTAATTTCTGTTTTATTAGTGATTGCAGCCATTGCTTTTAAATCACCATGGCAGGAAATACAAGCAGCATTTACCTGCGTTTCTGCATCATCAAGTAACCCGTTTTCCCCGTGACATTCTATACATGAAATAGAAATATTTTTGTCTGTCATGTGGTTTCCAGCTAAATATTTAGCTTTTTCACCAGTAGTATATTGAGCATCATTTTGTTTGTCTAAAACATTGATAGTGATAAGCTCATTTACTGCTGGAGTAATAACATCTGATGTTGCTGAATCTGCAGCTGCTGCAGTTGTTTGAACATCTGTTTTATTTTCAGCAGGTTCACTTGCAGGCTGCTTTTTGCAGGCAGTGAATGCTATAAAACAGATAGATAATAAAATTAAGAATTTTTTTAGCATAATCCTCTCCTCAACATATTATTAAGAATAAGATATGCTTATTTACTTTATAAGTCAATATTTTTTTTGAGTTGAATTTAAGAAATATTTTAAAAATAAAACTGTATTATAAAAAGATTAGATGCCTACTTCTACAATCTGGCTGTCAAGGATTTCTGGCAAAACTTTTGGATTTATTTCTACAAGCATTCCTTTTCTACCGCCGTTTATATATATTTTATCTAAATCAAGGATAGTTTTTTCAATATACACTTTCATTTTGGTGCGAGTACCAAAGGGAGATGTGCCGCCAACAAGATAGCCTGAATGTCTGTTTGCCACTTCTGGTTTGCATGGTTGAACAGTTTTTGTATTCATAAATCTTGCCATATTTTTAAGAGATACTTCTTTATCGCCATGCATAAGGATTATGAAGTATTCTTTTTTATCGTTTTCCATTATAAGTGTTTTAATAACCTTATGTTCATCAACTCCAAGTTCTTTTGCTGAAACTTTTGTGCCACCATGTTCTACATATTTATAGTACATTGGGGTATATGGAATTTTTTTTTCATTTAAATATCTTATTGCATTAGTAGAAGGTATTTTATCTTTCATAATCAAAAACTGTTATTTAAAAATAATTTAGTTCGTTCACTTTTAGGGTTGTTAAATATTTCATCTGGTGTTCCACTTTCAAGTATTTCACCATTAGACATAAATAATATTTTGCTGGCAACTTCTTTTGCAAACCCTATTTCATGGGTTACAATAAGCATAGTCATATTTTCTTCTGCTAACTGTTTCATTGTGTGCAGCACTTCTTTTGTTATTTCTGGGTCAAGTGATGATGTAGGTTCATCAAACAGCATAATTTCTGGGTTCATCATTAAAGCCCTTACAATAGCTACACGCTGTTTCTGCCCTCCAGAAAGCTGGTCTGGGTATGTATCTGCTTTATCTAAAAGTCCTACTTTATTAAGCAGCATCTGACTTTTTTCTCTAATAGTATTACGGTTCATTTTTTTAATAATTTTAGCAGGCTTTTCTAAGTTTTTTATAACTGTCATATGTGGGAAAAGATTAAAATGCTGGAATACCATTCCCATTTTCATAGTGGCATCTTTTACTATTTTATGTGGCATATAAACACCATTTTTTACAAAAGTTTCACCATCTACGGTGATTGTCCCGTCATCTATTTTTTCCAAATCAATTAAGCAGCGTAAAAGGGTGCTTTTACCACTTCCAGATGAGCCTAATATTGCTATAACATCGCCTTTTTCCACAGTAAAAGATACATCTTTTAAAACATTAAGGCTTCCAAATGATTTTTTTAAATGAGACACTTCTATTATGCTCATAGTGATTTACTCGCATAGTTGAATTTTTTTTCTATAAATCTTAATATTAAAGTAAGTATTAATATTAGTAAAAGATAAAATGCTCCAGCAAGAACAAAAGGAAAAACTGATGCATCTCTTGAAACAGCTGTTTTTGCCACATAGCTTATTTCTGCAATACTTATAACATATAAAAGTGATGTATCTTTTACTAATGTAATAGCTTCGTTACTTAATGCAGGAAGACTTACCCGTATCATCTGAGGTATGATTATATTTATAAATGTTTGTATTTTATTAAATCCTAAAACTTTTGCTGCTTCATACTGACCTTTGTCTATTGCCATTAAGCCGCCTCTAAATATTTCTGCAAAATATGCTGCATAGTTTAAAATAAATGCTATTAATGCTGCCTGAAGTCTTTCTAATTCAATATATGGACCAATTAAAGGAACATCAGGCAGGGCAAAATATACAAAGAAAAGCTGTAATATTAATGGAGTACCACGCATTATTGTAATATATATATTTACAAGCCAGCTGACAGGTTTAAATCTTGATTTGCCAATAATTGTAACAAAAAAACCAAGGGGTATAGAGGCGATAATAACTATAAAGAAAACTAAAACTGTCATTTTAGCTCCCTGCAACATAGTTAATGTAATATTTAAAATATAATTAATATCCACTAAAGACCTCTTACCCTTGTGTTTTTATAATTATTTCATTACTATATCTTCGCCAAACCATTTTTTAGATATTTCTGAAGAAGTGCCGTCTGCTGCCATATCTGATAGTACTTTTTCTACTTTATCTTTTAATTCTGTATTACCTTTTTTAAATGCTATAGCATAATATTCTTCATTAAAAGAATCATTTAATACTTTATATAAATTTGCACTTTTTGCAATCATATATCGTGCTACAACTTCGTCCATAACAACGGCGTCTATTCTGCCGATATTTAAGTCAGTTAATGCAAGAACATTATTTTCATAAGTAACTTGAGTAAGTTTTTTAGAAATAGGGTCTTTTTCTAAAGCAGCAACAGCAGTTGAACCAGTTTGAAGTCCCACTTTTTTACCTTCTAAATCTGCTTTTACATTAAGCTGTGAATCTTTACTTGTAATAATTATCATTCTATTTGCAAGATATGGTTTAGATAATGTCATTGCTTCTTCTCTTGCAGGGCTTACACTTAATCCATTCCAAATACATGTAATTTTGCCTGTGTTTAATTCCAGCTCTTTAGAAGCCCAGTCAATAGGCTGTAATTTAAGCTCCATACCTAATCTTTTAGTTACTTCTTTTGCCATATCAACATCAAAGCCAACTATTTCATTATTATCATCACGAAAACCCATTGGCGGAAAGCTGTCATCAAGCCCCATAATAAACAGGTTATCAGAATTTTGTGCTGAGTTTGTATCTTTTTTACAACCTGCTGCAAGCACAGATACAGCAATTAAAGTTAAAATAAGTAATTTTTTCATTTCTCACCTTAAAAATAGAAATAATAACTAATAGAAAAATACTTTACCATAATGTATAAAAAAATCAATGAATAATTACATTTTTTATGGGAAATAATTTATATATATTATTTTATAAAGAAAAAGTGTATTACTCTATGCAAAACTATTGTTTTATAAATATAAATTTGATATAAGTTATTATTTAAGGAGCTGAAATGATAGATATTCAAAGTATAAAACTTTTAATGGCAGGCAGAGCAGGTGTGTATGGGCTTTTAGCTGATATATTTACAGCACCAGCAGATATGGAAATAATATATAATTTATGCAAATATTTATATGATTTAACAGAATCTGTAGAAGTTATTGATGAACAGGAAGAAATAATGCAGGGTTTTAAAGGGCTTGCATTATGGTATCAAAATGCACAGAAAGCAGAAAAATCATGGGTTGAAACAAAATTAAAAGAAGAATTTATATCAGTTTTTAAAAATCCTGCAGGCTCTATTGGTATTATTTTTCCAAATACTGAAAATATTAATGAAGTTTATAATAAATATGGTTATAAGCCAGAATTCAAAAGTGGCGGCTTAAATGAAATGCTGTCATTTTTAAGCTATATGGCTGTGGAAACAGCCAAGCAGAACAGCCATGAAAATGTTTCAGAATATGCAAAATACCAGCTTATATTTTTAGATACATATATTATGCCTTATATTTCAGGATTTTGTGAAGCATTATATGAAGCAGTGCCAAATTATGGAATATTTCAGTATATAACAGTTATTCTGCATGGATTTCTTATGCTTGATGAACCAACATTAAAATATTTTTAATTTAATAATCCCTTATCTATATAATACCGCATTGCTCCCGGGTGAATAGGAGCAGTATTATATTTAAGCATTTCTTTAATATCTAAGTTTCTTAAAGATGGGTGTAGCGTTTTTAATATATGCAGATTTTCAACAATTTCTTTTGCTGTAATATATGCTGCATAGTTTGAAGTTTTACTGGAAGTAACAATAGATGTCATAACGCTTAATGTTTTAATGCTGTTAGGGTTATTAGTTTTTGGATAAACTGATTTATTAAGCTCTGTAATATTGTAATCTGGATATTGTATTAATAACTTATTAACACCAGTAATATCTATAAAGCGTATTTTAGTTGTCTCTGAAAGCTGTTTTATAATATATAAAGGAACAATAGAATTTATAAAAAAGCCGTCTAATCTACCATCTTGCAGCATTGTGATAGTTTCTTTTAAGCTTGTGCTTTGGTTATCATAATTTACAGTATAGTTGTCAAGCCCGTATGAACTTAAAATTAACTGGCTGTTGTAATATGTATTTTCACCAATCATACCTATATTTATATTTTTATTTTCTAAATCCATTAATGTTTTTATTTTAGAATTTTCACTTACTATTAACTGTATAATTTCTGGTGCAAGGCTTATGATAGAGCGTAAGTCATACTGAGGAGTGCCTTCCCACTCCCCAAGCCCTTTATATGCTCTATACTGCACATCATTTTCAACAATACCAAGTATTAATTCGCCGCTTATTACTTTATCTATATTATAAACTGCACCTTCTGTTGCTACAACATTAGGATTAAGTTTATGTATTCTAGAGTTGATATTTAATACTTTACCAATAGATATACCAATAGGGTATAATCCACCGTTTTTATCTCCAGTACCTATTGTAAGCTTTGCAGGTTTTACCTGCCTTTGCTGAGCATAAATTGTATTTGAAAAAAATAATAAAAACACTGTAAATAATAAAATAAATTTTTTCATATATTCACCAGAATATTATAAATATATCATATATTAGATAATAAATAATGGAAAATCAAGTTTTTAAATAAATCATCTTGTTTTTTATAAAAGATTTTATGTATAATATATAAAAATTTTTTACAGGTGCATTTATGCTGACAGATAAACTTCCAAAAGCTGTGGTATATAAAAACGGCATACTTTCTTTTTTAGACCAGACAAAACTTCCACTGCATGTAATATATGAAGAACAGAAAACTAAAGCACAGATATATGATTCTATAAAAATGCTTAAAGTGCGCGGTGCACCTGCTATCGGTATTGCTGGAGCTTACGGGTTAGTAGTATCTGTGAAAAAATATATTAATGAGCCTGTTGATAAATTTATTATTGAATTAAAAAAGACAGGAGAATATCTTAATTCATCAAGGCCTACTGCTGTAAATTTATCATGGGCAATTAACCGTATTATAAAAAAAGCGGAAAGCTGCACTTGCAGTTCAAGTGATGAATTATGGCATAAGCTTGAAAAGGAAGCAGATAATATTTATAATGAAGATAAGGAAATTTGTTCCAATATCGGCAGATACGGGGCAGAATTAATTTACAATAACTTTGGCATACTTACTCACTGCAATGCTGGAGCATTAGCAGTTTCAGAGCTTGGCACAGCACTTGCACCAATATATACAGCATTAAATGATGGCAAATCTTTTAAAGTTTATGCAGATGAAACAAGGCCTCTTCTGCAGGGGGCAAGGCTTACAAGTTATGAATTACAGCAGGCAGGAGCCGATGTTACATTAATATGTGATAATATGGCAGCTTATGCTATGAGTAAAGGTTTAATAGATATGGTAATAGTAGGATGTGACAGGGTGGCAGCTAATGGAGATACCGCAAATAAAATAGGCACAATGAATGTGGCAGTTTTAGCAGATTATTTTAAAATTCCATTTTATGTTGCCTGCCCGTCATCTACTTATGATAATATGACATTAACAGGAAAAGATATAGTTATAGAGCAAAGGGACAGCAGGGAAGTTACTCATTTTGGTGGAGTGCAGACTGCTCCAGATAATATGAACGTATTAAATCCAGCATTTGATGTTACACCAAATGAATTAATAACTGGATTTATCACAGAATATGGCATTATAAAGCCGCCTTATATTATTAACCTTGAAAATATACTGTATAAAAGGTAGGAAATAATTATGAATTATGCTTCAGATATATGTGAAATAGGTAGAAGAATGTATCAAAGAGAGCTTGTAGCTTCAAATGATGGTAATATTTCCATAAGAATTGATAAAAATAAAGTGCTTATTACTCCAACTCTTACAAGTAAAGGATTTATGAAGGAAAAAGATATTATTTTAATAGATTTAGACGGCAATATTATAGAAGGCAGTAAAAGACCATCTTCAGAATATCTGCTGCATACAACTGTTTATAAAATGCGAGATGATGTTAATGCAGTTGTCCACGCTCACCCAGTAACTGTTTCTGCTTTTGCAATTGTAGGCAGGGCAGTAGATATGAGCTATATGCCTGAAGCCTTTATGTCATTAGGCTGTTTTCCTGTTGCAAAATATGCACGCCCTGGCACAGAAGAGCTTGCTAAATCAATAGAACCATTTGTTAGAACATGCAATGGCTGCATACTTGCAAACCATGGAGCAGTATCATGGGCAAAAGATGTATATAGTGCTTATTATCTTATGGAGCAGCTGGAGTTTTACTGTAAAACATCTATCATAGCAGAAAGAATAGGTACGCCAAATATTATTCCTATGATTTAAGATTTTTTAAAAATTCTTCTGTAAGTTTTTTATCGTATTTTACAAACTCATTCATTATTCCAGCTGCTGCATAATAAAGGTTGCTTTCTGGCTGAGTGATTTGTTCTTTTAAATGTATGGTAAATTCGTTTATCCATGTGAGAATATGGGCTTGTAAAAAATTATACTGTTCCTGCAGAATATTTAAAAGTTTATCTTTATTTTCTTCTTCTAAAAATTTAGTAAAAAGAGCATTGATTTGCTGCATGTAAAACATTTCTATACTAATATGGTCTACAGGATAAGTGTTATCTTCTGGTGGTAAAAAGTTGTTTATTTCATATATATTTTTAACTTTTTCTATTTCTCTTATCTTCATATCACTGCTTAAAATATACCCAGAAGCAGTGCATGGAATAGAGTATATGTTATCTAAAAATAATTCGTGATATATATCCTGTAAAAGCTCAAGCAAATCTTCTATCTGCTCTTCTTTTAAGCTCTGTTCATAGCTGCTGTAATTTTTTAAAATATTTACAGATGAGCTGTAGTCATTATTCATAATATATTTTTTAAGCTCTTCAAAATATGGTATCAGTCGGCTTGTTGTGCCAATAAAGCTGGATTCTGGATATGAGTAAAATACTTTATAAAAGTAGTTATAAAAGTTAGTTTTTATAATACCTGCAGAATGCATATTATCTTTTAAAGTTTTACTGATATTATTCATGTATCACCCCTAAAAACTAATACTTAATATATTATACCAAATTATTTTTATTTATCTAGCTTTTTTTAATTTAATAATGTGAAATTTATAAATCTTTATGATTATATCATCTTTTTATTGTGTTATTTATTTTTAAGGTATAGTATGTAAAAAATTTTTAAGGTGTAAAATGTTAAAAATAGGTTTTATGGACTATGCAAATGTATATCCAATTTTTCATTATCTAATGCAGGATAGTAATTTAGAGTTTATAAAAGGTTTCCCTGCTGACTTAAATAAATTAATGAAAAATGGTGATATAGATTTATCTCCGGTATCAAGCATAGAATTTGCCCGCAGGCATAATCTTTATGTAGTTCATAATAAAGTGTGTGTTTCGTCCATTGGAGCAGTAAAAAGTGTAAATATATATAGTAAATATAAAGCAGAAGATTTAGACGGTAAAAAAATATATTTTACAAAAGAATCAAATACATCTACGGTGCTTTGCAGAATAGTTCTGGAAAAATTTTATAATGTTAAGCCTGTATATATAGATGATGAAAATATTGCAGATGCAAAATTATTAATAGGTGATAAGGCTTTATTTGCATACTATAATTCTGCATGCAGATATATTATAGATTTAGGCGAAGAATGGTATAACTTTACAAAACTGCCATTTGTTTTTGCATTATGGACTATTAATAAAAAAGCTCTTAACGATGAATACTTTAATACATTAAAGGATAATATTACATATTATGCTTCTCTTTTTCCAAAAGATATTGCAGTGCTTTCACAAAAATATATAGAAAGGGGCTATACTATAGAGCAGCTTGAAGACTACTGGGATACTATTAAATACAATATAACTGATGAACATAAAAAAGGACTTTCTCTTTTTTACAAGCTGGCTTTTGAGATTGGTGAAACAGAAGATAATGGTGCAGACTATATAGATTCTGCATTTATTAAATAATATTATTTTTTGGTAAAATCAGGCTTTACTATAACGGCCTGTTTTTTTTCAGCCTGTTTTCCCTGCATAGAAGGATATTTATTTATCCGCAGTACATTTTCATTATTATCTTCATAATATGGAAAGTTAAAAATGCAAAGCGGTTTATGTAAATCATTTAATACTGCATCTACTGCTTCATAGGGAATAAATACATTCTCCCACACTCCATTAAAGCGCAGTTTTGCAAATATAAAATCATCTTCCATTTTAAATTCTGAGCATGATGAAGAGCCGATTGCAAGCACAATACCATTATTTTTTTCTGCATTAATAAGTCCTCGTTCTCCAACAATAAGTTTAGGGTGCGGCAAAGCATGTATATATATTTTGTCAAATTCATCCATAGCAGCATTAATTATAATTCTTTTTAATTTATTCATACTTGCACCATCTAAAAATTACAGTGGATTATGGCATTTGTAGTTATTATTAAAGACAGGTTTTTTATTAAAGCACATATCTATACTGTTACTGCACCTATCGGCAAAAATACATTTTTCATTATATAAAAAATTATTTTTTTCAATAAATCCTTTAATAGCTGTCAGCTCTTTTTTAGAGCCAATTTGCGGTATGCATAATTTTAAAGCATGTGTATATGGGTGTTTTTCCTGATTATTTATTAATGATTCAGGTTCTACTATCTCCATTAATTCTCCAGAATAAAGAACTGCTATTTTATCACATATTGCAGCAAGCAGTGTAAGGTCGTGGGAAATAAATAAAATGGATAGTTTTTTTTCGGTATTCAGTTTTTTTATTAAATTAATAATCTGTGCCTGTATTGTTACATCAAGAGCAGTAGTAGGCTCATCAGCTATTAAAATATCTGGGTTGCTTGCAAGAGCTATAGCTATCATTACTCTTTGGTTCATTCCACCTGACAGCTGATGGGGAAAACTATCTATTCTGCTTTCTGCTAAATCTATTTCTACATCATTTAAAAGTTTCACTGCCTGTTCTTTTGCCTGTTTTTTATTAAATGATTTATTATGCAGCATAATTGTTTCAATAAGCTGCTCTCCAATAGTCATAACAGGGTTAAGTGAGCTTTGTGGGTTTTGAAATATCATAGATATTTTTTTACCTCTGATAGATTTATAATCTGCATTATTTTCTAACAGCTTATTTTCAACAAGTATTCTGCCGCCTGTTTGATATATGGGTGCAGTATTAAGCCCCAGCACGCTTTTTGCAAATACGCTTTTACCAGAGCCAGATTCACCTGCAAGCCCTAAAATTTCACCTTTATTTAAATGAATAGAAAAATCCCGCAGGATAAAAAATTCATCTTTTTCAGATTTTAGTTTAATAGTAAGATTTTCAGCCTGTAACATATAATTCCTTTAAATTTATATATATTATTATAAATATAAGAATGGAAAATGCAATAAAATTTTAAACAGGGTACTTTTTGTTTATATATTTACTCTATTAGTGTATTAATAACAGCAGATTTTTCTTCATCAGTTAATTCGATTACTGGCATAACTGCATTTTTTTTCAAACTTCTAGGGTTAGTAAGCCATTTATCAAGCAAATCTTTATTCCAGTTTCTGCCATTCAGATAGTCAGGATATACTTTTACAAGCCCGCTTAAATTAGGTGCATCTTCTGATATACCTAATGCACCTGCACTTGTTAAGGCTTTATGACATGTGCCACATTTTTTTTGGAATATATCATTACCTGCTGCATTATTTTGGAAATGGACTATCTGTGTTATGGATTTGCTGTCTTCTGGTATAGTATAATAATATATACCTGTAATTAATGCTTCCATATCTTCATCGTTAAATTGAAAAAGTGGCATATTAGCAACTGGCTCTTTTACTGCTTTTATTATTTCATCAGTTGTAAGCCTTTTAACTGCAGAGTTTAAGTCAGAAGCAAGAGTTGCACCGCTTTTACCAATGTTATGGCATCTTGTGCAGGCTGCATTTTCTATTATTTTAATACCTTTTTGTGTTTTTTGGCTTGATTTATCAGTGTATGTTGCATACTTTCCTTTAATCAGCTTATAATGGGCAATATCTTTTCTAGAAGTTGAACTATCACCTCTGTGGCATAATGTGCAGTTATCAGGCTTATTTTTGCATATATTTTTATGGCATGAGATACATTTATTATCAGTAGCATATAAAAAACTACAACTTAAAAGTAATATTATTAAAATCCTAGCAGCCAATATTCTTTCCTGAAAAAATATGCAGTTATTGTTAAAGCAATGATAGCAAGAAAAACAATAATAGATATTATATTTATCCATTTATAAGCAGAATGAAACCATACTGCATGCTCTGGTATTTTTTTCACAAGGAATGGCAGTATCATGTAAAAAACAAAGAAAAATATAATAATATAAATATAATAGCTACCGTAAGAAGCAAGTTCTTGAGTCCATAATAAAAACCATGCAGATTTAGACGGGTTTGGAGCATTATAAGGCTCAGCCTTTTCTTCTAATGGTGCATCAAAAAATATTGAGCCAATAAGTATAAATGCTATCAGAATGACAGCAGATATACCTATAATCTTAAAAAAATACGGGTTTGATTTTATATATAAGTCCTTTTTGTTTTTTTCATTTATAGATATGGCAGCACCCCTTTATCACGTCTTACTCTAAAAAAATGTATAAATGAAAGAGTGGAAATTAAAAAAGGAAGTATAATAATATGCAGTGCATAAAATCTTATTAAACTAAGTTTTCCCCCAATAGTATCTGGAATTATTATATTATAAATATAATCTCCAAATGGCAGTATCTTAATTAATTCAGCACCTGTCTGCGTTGCCCAGTATGCAAGCTGGTCCATAGGTAAAAGGTAACCTGTATAGCCTGTAAAAATACTTAAAAACAGCAGGAAAAGACCAATAATCCAGTTATATTTTCTACTTAAGAAAGCACCTGTTAATATTACACGGAGTATATGCAGAAACATAAGAACTAAAAACGCATTGCTTGAAAACCTGTGCAGGTTTCTAATATATCTGCCACCTGTAACATTTTCTTCTATGAAAATAATAGAGTTATAAGCTTGAGTCGGCTCTGGAATATAATAAACTGCAAGCAGCACACCAGATATTACAAGCATAATAAATGCAGTAAATGAAAGACCACCTAAACATAAAGTATAACTAAAACGCAGATTTTTTTTCAGTGTAACACGGGGAAATAAGTGTTTTATAAACTCTTTAAACATAATTATATATACACTATAATATTTTCATTTTCAACTTTATATTCAAGCTGTTTTAAAGGTTTTAGTGCAGGACCTTTTAAAACATTGCCTTCTAAATCAAATATGCTGCCATGACATGGGCATATAAATTTATCATTTTCCACATTTAATACACAGCCTAAATGAGTGCATGATATACTGAAAACTTTTATACCATCATTATTTCTTATTATGCCAGTATGCTTATCTTTAATAAGATAAGCCCCCTTGAAAGGCAGAGATGCAAGGGGGATAGATATAAAATTATCTTTTTTGACCTTTGGTGTTAAATATTTATAAAAAGGTATAAAAGGCACAAGCCATAAAAGTTTTAATAAGCTGCGCCTTTTTATTTTTAATAAAGATACCTGCATTATTTAACAAACATTCCCGGGTGTTTTTTCTTAGCGTGTGCTAAATCATCTTTACCATCTCTAAACATTGCATTATATCCTGCTTTATTTACAGGGTGAACTGCAAGGTAAATGTGAATAATAAGGAATAATACAAATACTAAAAACCCAATACTGTGGAATAATCTCATAATACTTACAGTTGTAGAAGAAAAATCAACTCTAAACCATAAGATTAAGCCAGTTATAATCATTATTATGCCAAATGCTATAACAGCAAGTCCTGCAGCGATTTGACCTAAGTTATATTTACCAGCTCTTTTTGGATAGCTGAAATCTATATACATAGTTTTCATATCCTGTAATTCTTCTTTTACATAGTTACTCCAACTTTCGTCTTTTCTTTTTCTTAAAGCAAGCTCCCATTTAGTAAAAAGCATAGTTAAAACAAACGGTATGCTTGTTACTATCCATAATACAGCAGTAATTCTATGTATTACTCTGCAAACCTGTATACCTACATATAATGGGTCACCATTAGAATAAAATACTGATACAGGCACACCAATAATATAAGCTACCCATGAGAAAGCATGAGATATCAAAGGAAGCCCTGTCAGAATAAATATCATCATAAAATGTATGATATGTTTATGATACCACATCTGCATATTTGAGAATAATATAATTTTTTCATTTGAGTTACTCATTTTCATTCTCCTTGTGGTGTTTATCGTTATATCTAGCAGCTGTAAATACTGCATGTCCTGCAACAGCAGCAGCAGTGCCAATCATAGCAGCTGCACCAATAACTTTTGCAACTTCTCTGCTTGCTGCCACACCATTTGATGGGTCAGCAGGAAGCAAATAGTCATCTCTGTTTTCAACAGGGGCAATAGTCATATAAGATAATGTTCCAACAGTATTGTTAACTTTATCTGCACCGTAAACAAAATATTTTTTATTAAATACTTTGCTGTAATGAGCAGCTCTTTTTTCTGCTTCTGCAATAACTTCTTCCGCAGAACCTGAGAAAATAGCAACAGAAGGGCATGCAGCAGAACATGCAGTTGGAAGCCCTGCAGTTAATCTGTCATGGCACATTGTACATTTATATGTTTTGCCAGTATCTTTGGAGAAAACCGGTATATCGTATGGGCATGCATCTTTACAAGACTGACAGCCAACGCATTTATCTGCATCAATTACTACTGCACCTGTATCTTTTTTACTGATTGCAAGAGTAGGGCATATATCCATACATTTTGGATTTTCACAATGCTGGCAGTGTTTAAATGCTGCTATTTGTGTAACATTAGGAAATGTACCTTTTTCATTGCATTCTACTCTTAAATAGTTTAAATGATGATGTGGCTCAACCATTGATTTTTCAACAGAGTAGTTATAGTCCCTTTGTAATCTCATTCTATTTTCAGTGGAACAGCTTACAATACAGGCAAAGCATTTTATACAAGATTGAGTGTCATAGCATACTGCCATTTTTTGGTAATTCATTTTGCCCTCCTTATTTTAACAATAAAATCTTGTGATGGTGCAGATGCTTCAACAGGCATAAATGTTAAATTACCTATATGGTTAGGGTTAAAACCTATTGGGCAGGCAACACTTAATTTCTCAGAAAGTTTTGTATATAAGCCTGTTCCCACACCATAGAATGAAAATAATGCATGTGGTTCAACAGTTTCTGTTAACTGAACTTCTGATTTAATAATCAAACTTGGCTCTTCAATATTAAAGATTTCAATAATATCACCATTTTTTAAGCCTAAATCCTGTCCTCTTTTTGTATTAATAAATACTGCAGAATAGTTAAGATTTTGGCCAACATTTTTAAGTAATATATTATTACGAGTTTGAGCACCAGTAAATGAGCTTAATGGAGAAAAACCTGTTATAGGTATAAACTCATCATTATCAAGTTTTTCTTTTTTAGTTTGATAATAAGTAGGTGGATAATCATATAATGGGCTGTAATATTGAGCTTCCTGTGCTCTATCTTCTTCAAGAAGTTTATTATACCAGTTAGCCATAAATAATGAATATACTTCAAGTTTACCTGATGGAGTAGGTTTATTCATTGGTTTAACTGGAGCAGGAACACCGCACCAAACACCATCTTCAATTAACTTTCTTCTAGAAAATGTTGCTGCATCTTCATCATCAAGGACTAAGTTTTCAAGCTGATAGTCTACAATATATTTTATACCACCCTGCTCAAAATCATTAAAGTTATCATAATATTCATCTTCACTAAATATTCTTTTTGCAAGAGCAAGCATAATCCAGTAACCGTTTCTTGTATCAAACATAGGCTCTACAACCTGTTCATGAACTGTAATTACTGGAAATGTTGCTTTATATGTAGCAAAAAGCGGTTCTGCTCTTTCTAAAAATGTAGTATCTGGTAATATTACATCAGCATATAATAGTGATTCATTCCAGAATGGAGAAATAGCAGCTACCATTTCCATTTTTTCCAGTGCCTGAGCAATTTTATTACCACCAACACTACCGCCAACTGGGTTTTGACCATTTAAAAATGCCATACGAAGTTTATAAGGTTCTTCTGTCTCAACAGCAAGTGGGAATGTTCTGCGCATATTATAAGGGTCGCAAAGCTCAAATCCTTCTACATTTTCTTTAAACCACATATTAACAGATATTTCATTTGAGTCATTATATGAAAATGGTGTGTCTAAATATGCATTTCTGCCATATATTAAACCGCCTTTTCTGCCATATACACCTAAAAGACCATTAATAGATGAGATAAGGTATTTTTCATGTAAAGAGTTGAAATATCTTGTAGAACGATATCCTCTTTCAAGGAAACATGCAGGTTTGGCGTCGTTTAAATCTTTTGCAAGTTTAATAATCTGTTCTGCTGGAATACCACTTTTTTCAGAAGCCTGTTCAAGAGTAAATTTTTCGCATGATTCTTTTAAAAGCTGCAGAGCTGTTTTTGCCTGAATACCATCAACTTCACAGCTTCCAAAAATAGCAGGGCGTTCAGCTTCTGATTTCATAACAGCAGTTTTTGATGCTTCGTCATATACCATATAGTCTGGTTCGTCTAATTCGCTGTCAAGATATACTGGAAGCAGTGTTTCTGTATTTATAAGTATATCAGCATTTGTGTATTCTCTTAAAAATGCTTCATCATAATAATTATTTTTAAATAATTCACCAGCAAGACCAATTAAAAATGGAATATCTCCACCGGGAATAACTGGCAGCCAGTCAGTATCAGTTTCGCCAACACCTAGTGATTTTTTAGGGTCAACAAGAACTGTTTTCATACCATTTTTTCTTCCTCTTCCAAACATACCGCCCCAAGGGAATGCAACAAGTCCGCCAACAGGGTTTCTGCCAATCAGTACAGCGATTTTAGCATTTTCATAATCGCCCATAACAGACGAGTTACCTTGACGAGGTTCTTCGCCACCTCCAAATACAGATCCAAGGCCTAACTGGTTAGTAGAACCAAAACATGTATCACCATAGCTGAATACATTGTCTGTTCCATAAAGATTAAATATAGTATCATCTAAAAGTGATGCTGTATTAAACCTTGGAAAATATGCTACAGAATGTGGTTCTCCCTCATCTCTTAATTGAAGCATTTTATTGCCTATTAAATCTAATGCTTCATTCCAAGATGCACTGCGAAATTCTCCGTTTCCCCTTTTTCTTGTTCTTATAAGTGGCGTTTTAATCCTTTGTGGGTCATATAATGCAGCAGCAGCCGCTCTACCTCTGCCACATATTGATGGATATGGTGTATTTGGATTTGCATCAATCCTAACTAATCTGCCATCTCTTATATAGGCTACCATAGGACAGTTTTGTGCACACATACGGCAGGTAAGAAAAACTTTATTTTCTACACCATAATCTGCTGATGTGATTTCTCTTGCTTCAGCTTTTAAAGGAACTCCTGCTGAAATAGTAGTTCCTGCAAGACCAGCTACTGAAGTTTTAATAAAATTTCTTCGAGTTAGCTTCATCTTCCCCTCCTCATTTTTGCAATATAGATAATTTGCCATATATATTATATTTATACTATAAAAAAAAATTTTGCAAGTAAAAAATATATAGTGTTTTATTTTTATAATTATTTTAATCTTTTTTAATAAATATTATATTTTCTATATATAATTATCATAGTAAAAAGGTAGTAATAATATCAAATAAAATAAATATAATTCCTAGTAAAAATACAGAAATTATATAAATATAATAATGTTATAAAATTTAAATAAAAAATGAAAAATAATTCTTGCATTTTTTATGAAAGATGATAGATTATTTATTGAGGGTAATTATTTTGATGTATATACTATGCAAAATATTTTATTTGGAGGTATTATGGTATTAAAAGTTTATACCAATTCATTTATGCTGGTAAAACTAGTATTATTAAGTATATTAATGATAACAGCATTAGCAGCATGCAAAAATCAGACTGTAGACAGCTACTATTCAATAGACAGCACTGCTGGCTCTGCTTTGATAGAACCTGCAGAGTTAAAAAAATATATTGATAACGGCTACAAAACAGATGATGGCAGAAAAGTTGTTATTTTACATGTAACTCTGCAGAATGGTCAGGTTCCGGAATCAACTATTAAGGGTGCATATTCTTTCAGTCAGGAAGAATATTTAATGGAAAAAAGAAGTGATGGTGTTGCTCCAAACGGTGCAATGGTTGCAAGTGGTGCGAAAGTTGATAAATTTTTATCAAAATATGGCATAGACAACAATACATTAATTGTTCTTACAAGTCATGACTTAACTAACCAAATGATATACAGGACTTTCTGGGCATTAAAATACTGGGGTTTTTCTAATAAAGCATTAAAAGTATTAAATGGTGCTGACTATTATTTCTTTGGAGAATATGCAAAGACAAATAATATAGATACAGCATCATATAAAGCTGCCCCAGGTGATATTTCAAAAATTACTCCGTCTACTTTTTCAGTAAAAGATTTACCGGGTAACTATATTGATTCTGTCCGTGCACCATTTGGCGAGATAATTGAATATGCAAAAGCAGGTAAAATGAATTCTGACGCTTCTGGTGAAGTGGCAGTTATTTCTACTATTGATGCTAAAAAACCAGTTAAATCTAATGGACAGGTGGTAACATATACAATATATGATAATAATGCTGTTGATGGTAGAATAAAAGGTGCTACTCAGCTTGCATATAAGCCTGCAGAAAATGGCGGATATAATAATCACTGGGCTTTATATTTAGACGCTCAGCTTTCTAATGACGGTAAATATACTATTGTTGGCGGCAAAGGCACTTTTAAAACACCAGAGCAGATTAGGACAATGGTAAAAGGTCTTACTGAAAATAACGGTAAAACTACTAAAAATTCTTCATTTTTAGAAAATATTGATCACAACCCAAATAAAAGAATACTTTTTCACTGCTTTACAGGAAGGACTACTTCTCCACACTGGTTTATATTCAGAGAGATTTTAGGCTATCAAAATGCTGCTGTATATGACGGCTCTTGGCAGGAATGGAGCTCATATTCTGTTTATTATCCAGCAGATGCAGTAAATGCAGCTTATGCAAGAGTATTTATAGGTAATGATGACCCTAACACTTACGATAAACAAAATACTGACTATATTTTCTGGAATGGTGATAAATTTGTTATGTCTGATAATAAAACTATACCAGAATTAGAATATGATAACCTTAAAATCTTTATTGAAAAATGGGATACTACAAAATATACTGATTTTGCTACATTAGGTTTAGAATCATACTATGAAGATGATGAAGTATATTATTATCCATTAACTAACCCTGATATAGACAGTTTATATGCGGGAGATGCAAAAGAAATCAATAAAGAAGATAAAGCATATCAAGGTAAATAATAAGCTGTAAAGCATAAAAAATAAGAGTGCCTGTAAAAATAAGGCACTCTTATTTATGACTATATATAAATATTTCTTATTTCTTATATGTCTTTATTTAATTCTTCATCAAATTCTTTTAAAAGCTCTATATCGTATTTAATATAGTATTTTAAAATAACAGCAGTAGAAGCATATAATTTTGAATTAAGTGTAACTGATTTATTATACACTGCATCAGAAAACATATCAATCCATACTAATATATGGTTTGATGAGAAATTTATCTGGTCATTTATTGCTGATTTAAGTAGGTTTATATCACTATCTTCTGCCAGTTTTCCAATTAAATCGCTTAGTTTCTGCATATAAAGCATTTCAACACTAATATAATCTTCTGGTGCTTTAATAGAATCAGGCATTTGGAAATCTCTCATTTTATAAACTGAAACTACTTTTTCCCATTCTTCACCTTTTAATAAACCGTCACTGGACAAATATGATGAAGCAGAGGCAGGTATATTGCCCATACCGCTAAGAAATAATGATGTAAATTCAATATTA
This sequence comes from uncultured Mucispirillum sp., assembly GCA_944323205.1. GTDB lineage: Bacteria > Chrysiogenota > Deferribacteres > Deferribacterales > Mucispirillaceae > Mucispirillum. The sequence continues at coordinate 20,194 of CALURO010000005.1, forward strand.
AGTCTTTGAAGAAAGTCTTGTATATTCACTGCATTTTTTTCATCATTAATATATTCTTCAAAAATTTTACATGCATTATTATATTCATCATTTTCCACATAATCTTTTAAATCATTAAAGTAGTTTAAATATTTTTCAGAAATACCAATAAAACTATTATCAGCTATATTATTAAACACTCTGTAGAAATAATTAAAAAAAGCACTTCGCAAAATTGAAGAGTTTATTAAATCTTCTTGTAATTCTTGATTAAATGGCATATAATCCCTCTTGTAGAATAAGTTTAGTAATAATAATATTTTTTCATTATTTTTACAATAGATGATTGTGTTTTAATGTAAAAAATATTTTTTTAATTTTTTTAAAAAAAGTGCTTGACAAATTCTTTAAAATATGAAATAAAGTACTTCCTGTTAAGGATACGGGCCAATAGCTCAGTTTGGTTAGAGCCACCGGCTCATAACCGGTAGGTCCTAGGTTCAAGTCCTAGTTGGCCCATTGTAGGGGAGTGTATACTCCCCTTTTTATTTTCTTTTTATAGAAGGTCAAGTTAAGGTAAGCAGCTTTTATATGGTTAAAATTAGCGACATTATTAATTATTTAGAGTATTCATTTACAGATATTTCTACACAGTCAAAATGGGATTTTTCTGGAAAACAAATATATACAGGTGATAAAGAAATATCTAAAATCGCTTTAAGTCTTGATGCAAAAGAAGATATAATTGAAAAAGCAGTAAAAGAGGGGTGTGAGTTACTTATTACTCATCACCCCATTTTTTTTCATGAAAGTAAAGGCATAAATATTAATAAAACAGTTGACAGGAAAGTTATAAAAGCCATAAAAGGCGGGCTTGATATATTAAGCTATCATACAAATTTAGATATGGCATATGATGGCTTAAATGATTATATATGTGAGCTTTTAAATGCAAAAATGGATAACGGCTTTTTAAGCTATGAAGGCAGCCAGCCTTTATATAAAGTAGCTGTCTTTGTACCTTATGATTATAAAGATAAAGTTTTTTATGCTATGACATTAAATGGGGCAGGCTCAGTATATGGCAACTATTCTTCATGCGGGTTTATTGCAGAGGGTGCAGGGCTTTTTACACCTAACAATAATGCTAACCCTTTTATAGGCAGTGCAAATGAGCCTCAGATAGTAGATGAAGTAAAAATTGAAACACTGGTGCTTAAAAAACATCTTCATCAGGTAATAAATGCTATGCTTGAAGCTCACCCTTATGAAGAAGCAGCCTATGATATTATAGAGCTTCATAATAAACTGGCTTACGGCTTTGGAAGAATTGGTTCTTTAGATAAAGAATATTCATTACAGGAATTCATTAAGTTAATTCAAGAGAAATTACATATAAAACATATTATTACTAATATGAAAGATATTAAGCCTTTTACTCGTTTTGGGGTATGCACTGGCTCTGGTGCTTCTTTATGGAAAGATGCGCTTAATAAAGGTATAAATGTGCTTTTAACTGGTGATTTAAAATATCATGATGCTCTTGATGCTTATGAAGCAGGTGTGTGTATAATAGATGCTACTCATCAGGCAACAGAAGAAATATATATGCACAGGTTATCAGAAATTATTAAAGAACAATTTAATATAGAAGTGATAGTTTATAAACAGGAACAACAACTAATATGCTGGGGAGGTAATAATTAATGCAAGAAATATTAGAGCAGCTTATTGAACTTCAAAAAATCGATTCTAAAATCGCATCTATTGAGGGAGTTATAAAAAATACTCCATCACAAATTAAAGCAGTGCAGGAAAAATATGAAAAAGCTATAGCAGGTTACGACAGTATAAAAGCTGCACTTGATGAAAACAAAAAAACATACCTTGCTTTAGAAACAGACTTAAATGAGAAAAAAAATAATCTTTTAAATTCTCAATCAAAACTTTCTTCTGTTCAAAATACAAAAGAGTATGAATCTGTTATACGCGAACTTGATACTCTTAAAAAATCAGTTGCAGATGATGAAACTAAACTCAAAGAAATGATGAATCTTGATTTTAAATATGAATCAGAGCTTAGCAAAATGGTTGAATTAAAAGAAAGCCTTGAAAAAGAACTTGAAGAAGTCAGCTTATCAAAAGCAGATGAAGATAAAGAAATGCATGATGAACTTGCAAAACTTATGCAGCAGAGAGAAGAACATGCTTCTAAAATTAAAAAAAGCACACTTATGAAATATGACAGAGTAAGAGCACACCGTCATAATGTAGGTATTGCTTCAGTAAAAGATGAAGTCTGCAACGGCTGCTATATGCATATTCCACCACAGCTTTATGTTGAAGTTAAAAAAGATTTAGATGTACATACATGCCCTCACTGCCAAAGAATACTTTATTATATACCACCAAAACCAGCTGATGATACTAAAAAATAAGCTGTATTTTAAATAAATTTAATTTTTTTATAAAGCATACTTGATTTATGACGAAAATATAGTCATAATAAAGTATGCTTTTTATTTTTATGCATAATTATATTAAATATTTAGGAGCTTATTTTGGCTTTAAAATTAAGAGTATATATTTTACTGTTTATTATCATATTTACTTATGGCTGCAGTGAGAAAAGAACAATTGTACAGGATAATACTACCGCTAATTTAAATATTAACTCTGTTGCTCAGTCAGAAAATACTGATATTTTAGAAGGAAATGAAAAATTTTCAGCAGGTGATTTTTATGAAGCTATTAAGTTATATGAAAAGGCTTCAAAAGAAAATAAAGCAACTGCATTTTATAATATTGGTGTTAGCTATTATTTATTAAATAATACGCCTATGGCTGAATTAAATTTTAGAGAAGCAGTGAATTCTGACCCTGATTTTCCTGAAGCTGTAATGAATTTAATTGCAGTTTTGGCAGAGCAGGGCGGAGAAAAAGCCAAAGAGGCTGAAAAATATGTGGAAAAATATATAGATAAAGCTAATCACTCTGCTGCTGCATATAGTGGTATTGCTAATGTATTTTTAAGTGTGAATGATACTGCAAAAGCTATGTATTATTATAAAAAAGCATTAGAAAAAGATGCATCTTCACCTATGGTTTTAGAAAACTATGCTAATCTTCTAATAAGCATTGGTGAATATGAAGATGGTATTACTTTATTAGAATCTCTACCAAGTAGAAATTTTATTGTTCATTATAATCTTGCAAATGCATATTTTGCTATTGGAAATAAAGAAAGTGCATATAGTAATGCTCAAGAAGCACTTTATTCAGACGGAGCAAGTGAAACAGGTTATGATAAACTAGCACATCTTTTTAATAAATTAAAAAAATATTCTGATGAAGCACAGACTCTGCGTATATTAATCAGCGGAAATGATGAAAGAGATTACAGAGTCCGTTTAATAAAAGCATATCTTTCTCTTGCAGAAAACGATAAAGCTGTTGATGAAATTGACTTATTATTAAAAGAATATCCTCGTGACGAAGAATTAAGTCTTTTAAAGTACAATGTAATGGTTTATATAGATACTGCAAAAGCAGGGGAGTATATTAAATCATTATATGAAGATTTAAAAACAGATAAAGTATTATCTTACTACGCAAAACATGTGTGCTATTTTAATAAAACTCAAAATGAAATAAGACCATATATTCAAACAAACAGAAATAATGGCTGGATTTCTCTTGCTAAAACTGTTTACGCATTAAAACAGGGCAGATATAAAGATGCTGAAACTTATTTAAAATCAGCTGGTGCTGAAAACGGTCATGATTATTTTGCATATAATACTTTTTTAAATGTAAAAAACAGGGATTTTGCTCGTGCTGCATCTTTTGCTGCTAATCTTGATTTACTGCAGTATGATACTTTTTGGTATAAACTTGTAATTGCATGGAACTTAAGAGAGCCTCAGACTGTCTTATCATTAGGTGAAGAATATAGAAACAGCTCATTAATATCTATAAGGCCTCCGTCATTTGAATTTAATATACGACCAGTGCTTGATGATATGAGTTTTACATACAGATTTGATGATAAAAGTATTGATGCGGCATCTATGCTTGCTTATCCTGTATTTATGAAACCAGATGAAACTACTCAGTTTTTAATAACAGGCAGAAGTGCTTTAAAAGAGAGAGACAGGGATAGTGTAACAAGCAAGCTGGAAGGTATAAAAATGAATAATGCAGCCATTGATGATTTTGCATCTTTTAATTTTGAAAGTGCAAAGCAGAAGTTTGAAAAAGCTGCCGGCTATTTAACTAATAATACTATAGTGCTTTATAACCTTGCACTTACTTATTTTAATTTAGGTGAAAATGATAAAGCTAAGGAAGTTATTGATAAAGCATTTGTTATAGATAAAAATGATGGCTTTACTCATTTAATTTCAGGGCTTTTAAATTATAGAAAAGGTAACTATCCTGATGCTAAACTAAATTTTGACCAGGCAAAACTTTATGCTTCTAAAAAAATAGGGGAGCTTGAAAAACCAGAAGATGAAGATATTATGCTTTTATATTTATCAGTACTTTCAAGCGATAGACCGTCAAGAAGAGACGAAGCAGAAAGTATATATAAATCAAATGATAACGGATTTACAGTATCATGTGCTTTATTAATGGATTATTTTGATGATTATGATATAGAAAAATTAAATGAGCTTAAAGACTCACCAATATTTAGAGTATCAAGGGTTAGAAATCTGCTTGCATTAAGACATACTCCAATAGACCAGTTTAAAGATGTTGATGATGCAGACAGGTATTATACACTTGCTTATAAATTTGCTATGCTGCAGCGCGGGGCAGCAGATGCTGTTATATTTAATAAAAGATTTGCACGCGATAAAGTATATTTAAAAGATATGGTATATGTTTCTGTATACAGGCAGGATAAACAGTCTGGACTTAAATATTTACAGACTTTATCTGATATGGATTTCAGGTATTCTGAGCTTTACAAAGTATCTCTATACTATTTTACATGGGTTAGAGATTTTGTGAATGCAGAAGCATCTTATGGCTCTCTTGATAGAATGGGTTATAATGACCAGACATCATTTTTCTATATGCTTTTATATTTCCTTGTAAACTTTAATGAAACAAGGCTGAATAACTATTTAAAATCATATAATGAAGCTTATGGTGCAGATTATAAATATGATATAGTAACAGCTATGATGAATTTATATACAAAAAATGTCAGCACTTTTGACAGCATTGTAAGGCGTCTGTTAGCTCAAGACCCATATTTATTTGATAAAATGTTTATAGAGGTTAATTTTGAAAAATTTTAAAACAAATAAAACATTTATAACACTGCATGTTATTATTTTTGTACTGCTTATTGTATTTGCATTAAATACGGAAAACAGGCAGACTCAGCTGAATGTAATACTGCTTTCAGTAATGGTTATAATATCATTTTTTATGCTTATATCATCACTTGTAAAAAGCCTGACTATTACTGATGATAAAATAATCGTGCGTAATCTGCTGAAAAAAACAGAGCTTAATATTAAAGATATAAGTTATGGTTATGCTCTTTCTGCTATGGGAAGATATGTATTGATTATACATGACGGCAGTCATTCTGTTATGATTTCATCATTATCTGATGGTTTCATTGAGCTTTTAAAACTTGTATCTGAAAAGATTACAGAAGATGAAAGAAAAGCTTTTGATATAATTACACCAGCATCATTAAAAAGGAAATATATAATATATGCTTTTGTAATGACATTAATTGTTGCTCTTTTAATATACGGTATAATCACAAGCTATCGTTTAGTTTAGTAGAGCCTGTAATTTATTAATTAGATTATAGGCTTCGTTTCTTTTCATACCTAATGCTTTCATCATTTTTAATATATCTTTAGATGAAACATTATCACTTAATAATTCTTTTACTACATGCTCATAATTTAAAGATATACTGTTATTTTCTTTCTGTATTTCTTCGTTTCTTTTATTAACTGTAATAACAAATTCACCTTTAATAGTTATATTTTCAATATCTTTTTTAGAGTTAATAAAGATAGTTTCTTCATATACTTTTGTAGCTTCTCTTGTAACTGCTATTGGGGCAGGGAAGTAATCAAGTAGAATATTTAATGTTTCTTTTACCCTGTATGGTGATTCATAAAAAATAACAGGTGCTTTTATATGCAGCAGATTTTGAATTTCTTTTATTTTATCTTTTTCTTTATGTGGTAAAAAACCATGAAAATAAAAACTGCCACCTGCAAAACCTGAAGCAATTAAACCATGGATTAATGCAGTAGGTCCCTGTATAATCTCAAAAGGCAGTCCTTTTTTGATTATTTCTTTAATTACAACTGCCCCCGGGTCAGATACACAGGGCATTCCTGCTTCGCTGATTAATGCTACATTATCCCCATTTAATAGACATTCTATAATACTTTCGCTTGCTGTTTTTTCATTATCTTTATAATAAGATTTACAAGTTTTTTTTATTCCCTGACTGTTCAAAAGACTTAGGGCAGTGCGTGTATCTTCTGCAAATACAATATCAACAGAAGACAGGGTTTTCACTGCCCGAATAGATAAATCAGAAAGATTGCCAATAGGTGTGCCTATAACATAAAGCATATTAATGTTTTAACTCTTCATTAATATATTTTTCTGCCATTTTTGCAGCGACTGCACCATCAGAAGCAGCAGTTACAACCTGCATAAGTCCTTTTTTGCGAACATCTCCAGCTGCAAATATACCAGATATATTAGTTAGAGTATCTTCTGATGCTTTTATAAATCCGCCATTTGTAAGCTCTAAAAGGTCTGTAAAAATATCTGTATTTGCATCCCAGCCTATAAATTCAAAAATACCATCACATTTATAATCTATCATTTCTCCAGTCTGAGTATTTTTTAATTTAACACCAGTAACTACATTTTCTCCAAGTATTTCCTCTACTATATAAGGAGTCATAAACTGTATTTTTTCATTTTCTTTTGCACGGTTTTGAATTATTTTCGCTGCTCTAAATTCGTTTCTTCTGTGAACTATTGTTACTTTAGATGCAAATTTTGTAAGATATATGCCTTCTTCAAGAGCAGAATCTCCGCCACCAATAACAACTACTTCTTTATTTCTAAAAAAGCCACCGTCACATGTAGCACAGAAAGAAATTCCCCTGCCTATAAAATTGATTTCATTTTTTGCACCAGTTTTTTTAGGTTTAGAACCTGTTGCAATAATCAATGCTTTACATTTTACTTTTCTTCCATCTTCAAGTATTATAATTTTCCATATACCTTCATCAATCACTTCTACACAGTTGCCTTGTCTGATTACTGCACCAAATTTTTGTGCATGTTTCACAAATTTATCTGTAATTTCATGTCCATATACTGGTTCAGTAAATCCGGGATAATTTTCAATATGCTCAGTGATAGCCATACTTCCACCGGGGAAGTTTTTTTCTAAAATAAGCACAGAAAGAGCATCTCTTGCTGCATACATTCCAGCAGAACAGCCTGCAGGGCCAGCTCCCAAAACAATAACCTCATAGCTTTCCTTTAAATCTTTGTTAAAAAAGTTTTCCATTAATCCCTCCATAATATCTGCTGCACTTTATCAGCACTGCCTATTTTTGTTTCATAAATCACTCTGTTATCAGAGCTTATTACATATAAATGAGGCCAGCTTCTTATCCCATATTTTTTGCCTGCTGCTTTAGTGTCTGTAGCAAATATTATATTTTTATAATTTGAATAATCATCTTCCCCAAAAAGATTATTCAATTCTTCTTTATTATCATAACCTTGAGCAATAACTATAACCTGAGCAAGCCCCTTATCCTGTAATATTTGAAAAGCAGGCAGTGCTCTTTTATAAGTTGTATTAATAATATAGTTTGAAAAATAAGTATGTTTTTTATAAAAAATTACTACTTTAGGACTTAATATTTCATTCATTTTAAAATTTTCACCATTAGAAGCAGTTAATACAAGTTCTGGTGCAGTAGAGCCTATTTCTAATGGGTTATTAAGTCTGTATATATTTAAAAATATAAAAGCAAGAGCCACAATAGCAAATATATATATATTTTTACCTGTGAATATTCGCTTTAAATATGGTGGCTTATTTTTATCTAATGCCATTATTTTTTAAGACCTTCCAATGCTTCATTTATTTTATCAAGCCTTGCTTTTGCTTCTTCATAAGTTTTTTTATCTTTTTCTATAACCTGTGCAGGAGCTTTTGCAAGATAGCCTTGATTTTGCAGTTTACTGCCATAAAGGTTAACATCTTTAAGTACAGCTTTTTTTTCTTTTTCAAGCCTTGCTATTTCTTCTTCTATATTAATTGTACCTTCTAATGAAACCATTATTTCAAAACCGTTGCCAACACTTTTAGCACAGTTTTCTGGTGCTTTTTCATTAAATTTTACTGATTTTGCTTTCCCCATTTTCATAATCAATGGTATTTCTGTTTGGAATAGTTGAAGAGTATCATTATCATCAGTAGTAATAAATATTTCAAGCTGAGCAGCAGGTGTGATATTATATTCACCACGAATATTTCTAATTAAGCTGACTGCCTCTATAACTTTATCTATCTCTTTTTCTTCCTGTTCAAAGTTATAGTTTAAGTTATCAGGATATTCTTCATACATAATAGTTTCTTTTCCAGTTAATGTTTGGAAAATATGCTCTGTAACAAAAGGAATATATGGATGCAGTGCAGCTAATGATTTTTCTAATATAAAAGCTGCAGTTGCAAGTGCCTGTTCTTTTTCTTTATCATTTCCTTTAAACATTCTGTCTTTAATAAGTTCAAGATACCAGTCGCAGAAAGTCAGCCAGAAAAACTGATAAAGTTCATTTGCTGCATCATTTATACTGTATGCATCTATTGCTTTTGATGCTTTTTTAGCTGCATGCTGTAATTTCATTAATATCCATTTATCAACACTTTCAAGGCTGTTTTCATCAATTTTTGGTATTTCATCGCCTAAATTCATTAAAATAAATCTGGAAGCATTCCATATTTTATTAATAAAGTTTCTATATCCTTCAATTCTATCCACATTCATTTTAATATCTCTGCCTTGAGCTGCAAATATAGCAAGAGTAAAGCGGAAAGCATCTGCACCGTATTTATCAATCATAATAAGCGGATCAATAACATTTCCTCTTGTTTTGCTCATTTTCTGCCCCTTTTCATCACGAACAAGAGCATGGAGATAAACATCTTTAAATGGCACATCGTCCATAAATTTAAGTCCCATCATCATCATTCTTGCAACCCAGAAAAATAAAATATCAAAACCAGTAACAAGGGTAGAAGTAGGGTAGAATTTTTTTAATAAGTCAGTTTTTTCTGGGTATCCCATAGTTGAAAATGGCCATAAAGAAGAAGAAAACCAAGTATCTAACACATCTTCATCTTGATGAATATTTGTAGAGCCACATTTTTCACATTTATCTGGGTCTGTTTTTGCAACTGTAGTGTGTGAGCAGTCTGCACAGTGCCATGCTGGTATCCTGTGTCCCCACCAAATTTGACGGGAAATACACCAGTCACGAATATTATTCATCCATTCAAAGAAAGTATTTTCCCATTGTTTTGGAATAAGTTTTATTTTTCCAGTTTCTACAGCTTCTACAGCTTTTTCTGCCAAAGGTTTAGTTTTTACAAACCACTGCATAGAAATACGAGGCTCAATTACAGAATCGCATCTATAGCAGCAGCCGACATTGTGTTTTAAAGATTCAACTTTTACAATTAAATCAAGCTCTTTAAATTTTTCAATAACTGATTTTCTTGCAGTTAATATATCCATTCCTTCAAATTCTGGGTAGAAGTTGCCACATATTTTATTATTTTCATCAATACATACAATCTCTTCTAAGTTATGACGCTTGCCTGCTGCAAAGTCATTTTGGTCATGAGCTGGAGTGATTTTCACACAACCTGTTCCAAACTCAGTTTCTACAAAATCATCTGCTATTATAGGTATTTTTCTATTAATAAGTGGAAGAATAACATTTTTTCCAACTAAATGTTTATATCTCTCATCATCTGGATGGACTGCAACAGCAGTATCGCCAAGATAGGTTTCTGGGCGTGTAGTTGCAATTTCAAGATATTCATTACTGTTTTCTATTGGATATTTTAAATGGTAAAGAAAGTCATCTTTTTCTTTAAATTCTACTTCAATATCGCTTAATGCTGTGTGGCATCTTGCGCACCAGTTTACCATATAATTAGAGCGGTAGATTAAGCCTTCTTTATAAAGAGTATAAAATACTTCTCTTACAGCGCGTGATAAGCCTTCGTCCATTGTAAAGCGTTCCCTGTCCCAGTCACAGCTGGAGCCGAGAGCTTTCAGCTGGCTGATAATAGTGCCGCCAGATTCTCTTTTCTGCTGCCATACTCTTTCTATAAATGCTTCTCTGCCTAAATCGTAACGAGATTTACCTTCTGCAGCTAATATTTTTTCTACAACATTTTGAGTGGCAATCCCTGCATGGTCAGTGCCTGGCATCCATAAAACTTCATAGCCTTTCATTCTTTTAAAGCGGGCTAAAATATCCTGTATAGTTTCATCAAGTGCATGGCCCATGTGAAGTGAGCCTGTAACATTTGGTGGTGGTATAACTATTGAGTATGCAGGTTTTTTAGAATATTCATCTGCATGAAAAAGCTTTTTATCAAGCCAAAATTTATAAATACTTTTTTCATATTCAGCAGGATTTATTCTGCTGGACAATTCTTTTGCCATTTTTATCTCCATTATATATTATTATTATTCAGTTTAATTATGATAAATATTCATCATAGTTTATATCGTTATCGTTTTCTTCCTGTAAAAATTCATCAATTTCAGTAATCTGCTGCTCCATAATCTGCAGTTTATAGCGAAATTCATCGTGATTATCAGTTGCTTCTATATTTTCTTCGCTATTTTGCATCATATTTTCTATTTCATGTAAATACAGGTATAAATCTTCAAGTGAGTTTTTTATTTTATCAGCCTGAGCTATATCCTGCAGCATATTATACATTTCTTTATAGTCCATAGTTATAACCTTTATTTTATTGTTACTGACCTTATATTATTATCAAGTATTTTGAAAGAAATAATTTTATAGTTTTTTATATATTTTTCAATATTAAATTTATCTGCCCATTCAATTAATATAGTAGCTTCTTCTTTTAATGTGTCAAAAAAACCGATCATATCAAGTTCTTCTTCATTTTTTATTCTGTATAAGTCAAAATGAATAATAAGCCCGTTTCTTGTTTCATATCTATTTTCAAGTGAAAAAGTAGGGCTGTAGACTTTATCTTCAAGCCCAAAGGCTTCTACTAAATATTTTGTAAAAGTAGTTTTTCCTGCACCTATTTCACCATTTAGGAAAATTATATTGTTTTTTATAAAAGGTGCAATATTTTTTGCCATATTTTTAGTATCTTCTTCATTTTTTAAAATATATTCAGCAGTCATTAAATACCTCATTATAATAATTAATAATCTGAGTAATACTAAGGCATGCAGGGTTATTTTTTTCTACTGCTTTTTCTGCACTTTTTCCTAATATATATGCTGCTAAAATACATGTGTCTTTTAAAGAATATCCTTGAGCTGCAAGAGAAACTGCAAGCCCGCATAATGCATCGCCGCTGCCGCCTTTTGAAAGGGCAGTATTGCCTGTATTTAATATATATACTTTATCATTAGGTACTGCAATAATAGTTTCTGCTGATTTTAGTATTAAATATATATTGTAATTATCAGCAAATTCCTGTGCAAGTTTTACTTTATCTTTTTTTATTTCATTAATATCTTTATTTATAAGCCTTGCAAATTCTGCTAAATGTGGTGTTATAATCATTTCAGACTCTATATTATGTAATTCATTAAGTGAAAGTGCATTTATAGCATCAGCATCTATTACAACTGGTTTTAAAGTATTCTGCAGAATGTAAAGTATAAAATCTTTTACATTTTCATGCCTGCCCATTCCATTGCCAATAGAATATACAGTTGCAGAGTTATTTATATAGTCGCATATTAATGATGGCTCATTATAATCAAATGATTTTGTCATAACTTCAGGAATATCTAAAATAAAGTTTCTATTCAGTGTGTTAGGGTGGCATAATGTAATAAGTCCGCAGCCAGAGTGCAGGGCAGAAACAGCAGTAATTTTTACCGCTCCAGCCATATCAATACTGCCGCCAATAACAGCTACTTTGCCATAAGTACCCTTATGACTGTCTATTGGTCTTATTTTTAATGCTGGCTTATTATATTCATCTATAAATATATCATGTTTGTATTGAGATATAATATTATCTGGTATAGTAATGTTTGCAGTAATAACTTTTCCTGAATATGTTTTTGCTGGATATAATGTATGGCAGTATTTTAATGTGGAAAAAGTAATAGTGTAATCAGCTTTAAATACACATTCCGGCACTTCAGCACTGTCACTTATTAAGCCGGAAGCAATATCCACAGCAATTTTTAAAGCATTAGTATTATTTGCTTTTTCTATTATTTCTTTATATATTCCAGTTATATTTCTTGTAAGACCAATACCAAAAAGTGCATCAATTATTATATCATATTTATCTATAATATTAATTGCAGATAAGTCATATATACTAATATTTAATTTTTTTAAAATATTTAAGTTTTCCTGTGCAGCACTGCCGTATTTATTATTCTCTGCAGGATAGTATATATCAGCCTTATATCCATTTGATATAAGATGACGCATTAATACAAAACCATCACCGCCATTATTTCCTGGTCCTGCTAAAATAAGTATGTTACTGTTTTTATCAGCTGTATTTTTTATAAAATTAAAAAGAGCAGTTCCAGCATTTTCCATAAGCACTGTTTCAGAAATAAGATACTGATTTTTAACTTCTTCTTCCATTTTATATATATCTTTACAGCTTAATATATACATATATTATTTACCTTTATCTGCTTCTTCTATAGTTACAGCTTTATCAATAAGCATAACAGGCATATTTTCATCAATATAGTATGCTAAGTTGCAGTTTTCGCATATAATGTATTTCTCATTACTATGCAGTTTAATATCACCCTTGCATTTAGGGCATATTAATATATCTAAAAGCTCTTTATCTATCATAAAGTGGTACCTCTTATATATCTTTTACTATACAGCTAAAATACTATTAAATCAATTTAAAGTTTATAATAAAGAAAAAAAGGCAGGATTTAAAAGAAAAGCGGGCAGCGGGACTTGAACCCGTGACCTAAAGCTTGGGAAGCTTCCACTCTACCAGCTGAGCTATGCCCGCAGTAGAACTCTTATATATTAATTTAATAAAAAATACAACAAAAATATTATATATAAAAAACTACAATATTAATATTTATTATATTCTTAAAAAAAAATTTTATATATTGACAAGTAATTTTTTTTGTAATATATAAACCTATTATGGATATTAGATTAGTAAACCAAACACTACTTTCTGATTATTCTTTTAACGGACAATTTTACGCACAATATTTTTCTATCTATTTTTGGCGCTCAAGCGTCAAATAATATCATTATATCTTAACACTACAATTTTATATTTTTTTTACAGGCAAAACAAGGCTTAATGCTTATGTTGATTTTAATTTTTATGATAGAAAAAGGTGCATTATGTTATTACAAAATAAATCAAATTTGATAAATACTTTAAAAACAAGAAATTTAAATATTGTATGCAGCAGCCAGCTTGCATATATGATTCCAGATAATATGCTGTCAGCAGTTATTGTTGATGATAATTCATTATACAGCAGAAATATTATTAAACTTCAAAAGGGTATAAATGATGCATTAAACTCAGATGGAATCATTATAAATGTTGCAGAATATTCTAAACAGCAGATTATACAAATCCATGAGAAATACCAGAAACAAGGAATATATATATTATATAAAGTATCAAATATATATGATATTGCAAAAGTGCGAAGTATTAACGCTGATATATTAATATTGGGCAGTGATGATATTTCTATTAATAATTTAAACCCGTATATTTTAAAAATGCTTATAGACTGGAATGCAGTATGTCTTTTGAACTGCTCTATTGACGGTATTTCTATGCAGCATATTTTAGAATACGGGTTTGCAGGTGTTTATTCAGAAACCTATATTAATACAGATAGTTTTGATATAGATGAAAATATAATATCTACAAATTATTTATCAAAACTTTATATGAAAAAGTCATCTATACGCCCATTATTAAAAGCAAAAAATATTAATAATAGTAATGAGCTTAATATTTGTTTGAAAAAAGATATTGATATGGTTGGTTTTTTATTTGACAAATACAATAAAAGTAATATTATAAGCATGCTTAGAAATATCAAAGATAAAAACTGTGTCAAAGTATTAGAAGTATATGACAGCAGCATAACAGGGGAAGCACTATCGTTAGTAAACGGCGGCCTTGCAGACTGTATTGAAGACAATACAAATATGCAGAAATATATTGCAAATACATATAAAAGATACTCTTTACTTAATACAAAAAATACTTTTATAGAACCATTAATGATAGAAAGTATTGATATTATAAAAAATAATACAGAAATTCATAACCCACTTTGGATTTCTTTTCAAGAAGACAGCAGTATGATGAGTATAATAAAAGAGTATAAAGTGGAACTTATAGAGTTTGATATAAAAAAATACAACACAGCAGATACAATTAATGAAATAATTAAAAAAATTAAATACAAACAATAAATCAGAGGTGAATAATGAGATATTCAAAAACTTATGGTGAATTTGGCGGCAGCTATGTACCAGAAATGCTGCAGCCTGCTCTTGACGAACTTGAAGTAGCATTTTTATCAGCAATGAAAGATAAAAGTTTTTTAGATGAACTTGCATATTTACAAAAAACATTTATTGGTAGACCAACACCACTTTATTACGCTGAAAATTTAACAAAAGAACTTGGCGGAGCAAAAATATTTTTTAAATGTGAAGGGCTTGCTCATACTGGAGCCCATAAAATTAATAATGCTGTAGGCCAGTGCCTTCTTGCAAAGAGAATGGGAAAAAAGAAAGTTGTTGCAGAAACTGGTGCTGGTCAGCATGGTGTTGCAACAGCATCTGCTGCAGCAAAACTTGGGCTTGGCTGTGATGTTTATATGGGGGCAATAGATGTTAAACGCCAGCACCCAAATGTTTTAACTATGCAGATGTTTGGAGCAAATGTAGTATCTGTAGAGTCTGGCAATAAAGGCTTAGCAGATGCAGTAGATGAAGCATTAGGTTTTTGGATTAATTCATTAAAAGACACTCACTATTTATTAGGTTCAGCAGTAGGACCTGCACCATTTCCAGCAATTGTCAGGGAGTTTCAGTCAGTTATTGGCAGAGAAGCAAAGCAGCAGGCTCAGGAATTTGGGCAAGATGTGGCAGCAGTAATTGCAGCAGTAGGCGGAGGCTCTAATGCTATGGGTATTTTTTCTGGATTTTTAGATGATGAAAAAGTGCAGTTAATAGGTGTAGAAGGCGGCGGTATAGGTGATAAACCTGGGGAACATGCTAAAAGACTTGCACCAAACTCTGGAGCACAAACAGGTATTCACCACGGGTATAAAAGTAAATTTTTACTAGATTCTAATGGCGATGTCCTGCCAACACATTCAATTTCAGCAGGTCTTGATTATCCAGGAGTTGGTCCAGAACTTGCATATTTAAAAGAAACAGGCAGGCTTACTATGACAGCTGCAAAAGATGATGAAGTCATTAATGCTTTAAAACATGTAGCAAAGCATGAAGGTATATTATTCGCTCTTGAATCTGCTCATGCTCTTGCAGAGCTTTTAAAAACAGCTCCATCTATGCCAAAAAATAAAGCAGTTATTGTTAATATGAGCGGCAGAGGAGATAAAGATATCTTTATAACAGCACCAGTTTTTAATAAACAAGAGTGGGTGGAATTTCTATCAAATGAAATAAAAAACTAGAAAAGTATAAATAAACATTGCAAAATATAAAAAAATATACTACTCTTATAATAGTTTATGCAAAAGGAGTTTTCATATGCTTGTTCATGAAACTCACAGCTTTTATGTGGTAGCTAAATTAGGTAGCTGTAAAAATGCACCTGTTGGTTATCTTGAGAAAAAAGAGGCAATTTTCAGCAATGTTTTATCAAATATTGGGGCAGAGAAAACATTTGAGGCTGGAGATGTTTGGCAGTTAAAAGATGTAATATATGTTTCATCTTTAGATATTATTGATATTATCAGCAATGAAATGATAAGGCTTGTATCTTATGATGAAAGTATTGCAGTTTCAGAAAAAAAATTATATGAACTTTCTGCATCTAATGACAATATTATAGTTTCAGAATTTTTACTAGATAATACAAATTATATAAAATAAGTTGGGAAGGATTAAAATCCTTTCCTATTTATTTTTAGAGGAATAAATGTGTAAAAATATTATATTCATAGTATTAGCATCACTTTTTTTAGTTTCATGCTCTGAAAGTGAGACGGTGCATTTTGACTATTCTGATTTCGATAATACAATTGGTTTAACTGTTGATCCAGCTAATTCGCTGCAGTTTCAAGATAAAAATCGTGGAGATGTATTAAAATTTAAACTTTATTTTTCCTCTTCAGAACTTACACCTTTAGGAATTGATAACCAAACAGCTGATTATGGAACTGCTTTTGAAAATAATCCACCATTTGATCCTGTTGACTGTTTAGAAGAAGCTGCAAATAGTGGTTTTTGTACAGTAAGTATTAAAATGTTTGATAATGCAACAGAAGGTGCTTCAGGCTATATCAGACTTATGTTTTATTATAATTTAGATGAGAATGAAGATACTATTGGTGAAATAAAATATCATCAGTTAAATTTTGAATATAAAAATGAACCGCAGGAAACTATTCCAGATAATAATACTGGAGAAACAACTGATGATACAACTAATGATATAGCTAATGATACAACTGTTAGTTAAATAAAAAATATGCCTTTATAATACAGCTATCACATTTTTACTAATTCTTGTAATAAGTATGTTAAATATTCTATGATAGTTGTATTTGTAAGTGCTGCAAGCAGTATAAATGTTGATGCAAATGCTAAATGTTTATTTTCAAAATTTTCTCCAAAATATAATTTTTATAAAACAAATAATATACCAAAAAAGGTTTATATATGTTAAGGAAGTTTTTATTATTTTTTATTTTTATCCCTGTAATTATTTATGCAAATCAAAGTTTAGAAAATGATTTAAAACTTGCAAATATTGGTAACAGTGGAGCTGCTTTTAGAATAGGAGCAAGGTATCTTAATGGTGAAGGTGTTGAACAGGATTATGAAAAAGCAAAATACTGGCTTGAAATTGCTGCTGATAAAAACCATTCTCATGCTTTATATGATTTAGGATATATGTATCTCTATGGGATAGGTGTAGAAAAAGATTATAAAATGGCTTATGATTACTTTGAGCGTTCAAAAGATGTTGGTTTTGTTCCTGCTTATTTTATAATAGGGCTTATGTATTATGACGGGGCAGGTGTGAAAAAAAATGATAAAAAAGCCTATGAATATTGTAAAACGGCCATAGAAAGAGGGTATAAAACAAATAATATAATATTAGACCATAAAAATAAAAAAATAGTAATAAAACAGGAAAATGAATAATTATATTAATAATATAGAATAATATGATTTTTTGTATAAATATATCTTAAATAAATACAAAGAGTTTTTCATAGACTCTACAGAATATCAAAGATGTATAGTTCATCAAGTAAGAAATACTTTAAAATTTGTTCCTTATAAAGATAAGAAGGAATTTGTATCTGATTTAAAAAGTATTTATCATACCCCAACTGAAGAGAAAGCCTTACAGGCATTAGACAAAGTAACAGATAAATGGGAACAGTTATACCCTAACACTATGAAACGGTGGAAAGAAAACCGGGATTGTATTTCTCCTATATTTAAATTCTCTATGTCAGTTAGGAAAGTCATATATACAACAAATACAATAGAATCATTAAATTCTGTCTATCGTAAATTAAACAGTCAACGGAGTGTATTTCCAAGTGATACAGTACTTTTAAAGTCTCTTTATTTGGCAACATTTGAAGCAACTAAAAAATGGACTGGTACTATTAGGAACTGGGCTCAAGTATATGGGGAATTAAGCATTATGTATGAAGGACGGCTGCCTGAATAGAATATAGAAATGTGAAAAATAAACCTGCTCTTGACTGAATAACTTTATTCTGGTATTCATAGAGCAGGATATGTAAAAATATAATCATAGAAAACTGAATTTACAGACTTTTTTCACAGGCTCCAGGAACATGAGCATAAAAATATTTGATATATTACTTTAATAATAGCAATATTTCATGTAATTCTTGTTTTATATCTTCCATACTAAATGATGATAAATCAGTAGATTCTTCATTATCATTATTATGCTTATTATTAGATTGAATATCAGTATTTTCTTTATTTGCAATAATTTCTTTTAAACGCTGTTTTGCTCCTTCAATAGTATAGCGTTCGTTATGGAGCATATCTTTTAACTGCTCTAGTAAATATATATGCTTACTTGTGTAAAATCTTTGTCCACCAGTAGATTTTACAGGTTTTAACTGTTTAAACTGATTTTCCCAATACCTTAATGTTGATGCTGGTAAATCCAGCATTTTAGATACTTCTCCAATTTTATAAAACTTATCAATCATTTACTTCATCTTTAAATATTTGGCTTGGTCTAAATACTACTACTGTTCTTGGTTCAATAACAGTTTCTTCTCCCGTTTTAGGATTTCTACCAATTCTTCTTCCTCTTGTTTTTACTTCAAAGTTACCGAATCCTGATATTTTAACATTTTCAGCCTTTAAAATATCAGTTTTTATCATATCAAAAACTTCATCAACAACTTTGGCAATATCTTTTTTAGTTAATCCGAGTTTACTGTGGATATTTTCAACCATATCTGCTTTTGTCATTTTTTGCCCCCTTTTGAAATATGATTTATAAATATTTTATATTTGTAAGCATAGTAATAATATTATTATATATCATATCAAAAAAAATCTTATTCTGCACGAATTATTTTTATAATTTTATCTGTAATATTGCTATTTTGAGCAATTTTTTTTGCACTTTCCAGCTCAGAACAGCATAAATTAACAGTGTATGTTTTTTCTGTAATTCCTACTTGTTTTATAAGAGCATCAAGATTTCTTTTTTTTGCATATTCTACAGCATCACTTTGAGTTAAAAAATCTTCAATATGGTTTACTCTATCAGCACCAAACATTTCATTTCCAGCATCTGATTTCTCATATACTTTCCAAACAGAATAAGTATTTGAGTAAGAATCTACAACTTCAAATTTGGTATTATTTTTTTCACTAAGTTCTTTTATTTTATTATACTGCTTTTCATCTATATTTTCAAATAATATTGAATATTTTTTTATAAAAGGCACACTAGAAGCAGATTGCTTTACAGTATCTTTTTGTTCCTTTGTAACTACAGAGTTTTTAGGTGCAGCCTGTTTTTTACTTTCTTTTGTTTGATCAGCACTTTTTTTAGTCTCTTTATTATTAATTACATCAGCAGGTTTTGCAGTATTTGCTGTCTGTGCTGTTTGTATAACTTTGTTTTCTTTTTTATCATTTTGAGCTGCAGGCTCCGTTATTGTTTCAACTGGAGTATCTGCAAACTCAAAAATTTGTATTTGAACATACCCTTGTTTTTCTTCTTCAGTTCTAGTATCAGGTGGGGGAGGTGCCTCCACAACTTCAACAACTTTTTCAGAAAATATACCTAAATAGTTTGCTACTAATAATCCAGTTACAAGAGTAATGGCAGCTGCTAAAGCAATTTTTTTATCTATTTTGCGTCTAGAAACTCTCTTTGGTTTGTTTTTTAGAGATTCTAAATATTCTCTATTAACATCTGCAAGAGATTTGTCATAATAGTTGTAAAGATTTAAGTTATGCATAATATGTTATCATCTACTAAATTATTTTATATACTAATCCTTTTTATCATTAATAAGTTTTGTTGCCAAATGAGTTGGCAGTTCTTCATAATGGCTGAATTCCATAGTAAACATACCATGTCCGCCAGTCATACTTCTTAAATCAGGTGCATATTTAAGTATTTCTGCCATAGGTACAGATGCACTTATATGCTGTCCTGCTGTTTGGGGTTCAACATTTGTTACTCTGCCACGTCTTGAGTTTAAATCACCAACTATTGCACCAACATATTGCTCTGGAGCATATACATCTATTATCATAATAGGCTCTAAAATAACAGGTTTTGCCTCTGCAGCTATTTTTTTGAATGCCATAGAAGCTGCTATTTTAAATGCCATTTCTGAGCTGTCAACTGAATGGTAAGAACCGTCATATAATGCTGCTTTAAAATCTACCATAGGATAGCCTGCTAAAATTCCTTCCTGAGCAGCTTCTATAATACCTTTTTCAACTGCAGGGATAAAGTTCCGTGGAACAACACCACCAACAATCCTGTCTTCAAATTCAAAGCCTTTACCTCTTTCAAGAGGGGAAAGCTCAAGCCATACATCTCCATATTGACCTTTACCACCAGACTGTTTTTTATATTTACCTTGTCCGTTTGATTTGATTTTAATAGTTTCCATATATGGAACTTTTGGTGTATTTAATTCTACATGCACATTAAATTTCTTCAATAATTTTTCAGCTACTACTTCAATATGCATCTGTCCCATACCAGAAAGAAGTAAATCACCAGTTTTTTCATCTCTTCTAAGTTTTAACCCTTTATCTTCTTCCATAAGTTTTTGAAGGGCAGAAGACACTTTATCTTCATCTTCTTTTGATTTAGGTGTTATAGAAAATGATATTACAGGCTCTTGAAGTGTAACTGCAGGAAATGTCACAGGGTCTACATCTGATGATAATGTATCAAATGTTTCAGTATATTTTAATTTGGTTGTCATACCAATCTGACCAGCTGTTAATTCATGGCATTTTACAAAATTCTTACCCTGTAGAATATAAAGCTGTGTAATTTTTTCATATTCTTTTTTATTAACATTGTATACAGATGTATCATTTTTTATAGAGCCGGAATATATCCTAAAGATTGTAAGTTTGCCAGCATAAGGATCTGCAAATGTTTTAAATACATAGGCAGAAAATTCCTTATCTTCAGCAGTTACATCAACTGGCTCACCAGAATTATCATCAATGGCAAAGGTAGCCTCTCTTTGTAGTGGAGATGGAAGGTAGTCAATAATTCCTTCTAAAAGAAGTTTGGAGCCGATATTTTTAATAGCAGAGCCGCAGAATACTGGAACAAATCTTTTAGTAACAACACCTTCTCTAAGACCTTTTTTAATTTCTTCTTCAGTAAATTCTGCACCTTCAAGATATTTTTCTATTAAATTATCATCAGTTTCTGAAACTGCTTCTATAAGTTTTTGTCTGTGAAATTCTGCTTCACTTAATAAGTCTGCAGGAATATCCTCTATTGTATATTGTGCAGTAGGTTCAGCAGGGTACATTAATGCTTTCATTCTAACTAAATCTATTATTCCTTTAAATGAGCTTTCTTTACCTATTGGTAAAAATATAGGCAGTGGAACAATACCAAATGCTTTTTCAATATCACCAAGAGCATTATAAAAATCAGCTCTTTCTTTATCCATTTTATTAATAAAGATAAGTTTAGAAAGATTATATTCTTCTGCATACTGCCATACTCTAATAGTTTCTGCTTTAACACCAGTAATAGCAGATGCAATAATTACTGCACCATCAACTGCAGATAATGCACATTTTGTTTCATGAAGGAAGTTAGTATATCCTGGGGTGTCTATAATATTAAGGAGATTTTTATTCCAAGTAACTGAGGCAACTTTTGCATTAATAGAGAATTTTCTTTCTATTTCTATTGGGTCAAAGTCCATTACACTTGTTCCAGACTCTATATTTCCTATTTTTTGTGTAGCACCAGTATTATATAAGACAGCTTCTATAAGGCTTGTTTTTCCAGCACCACCATGTGAAATAAAAGCCACATTTCTTATCATACTTGTTTCCATACAACGCCTCCAAAAAACTTTCTTTTGTAAATACTTAATACTATCAGTAATATTTGTAATATACAAGTATTTTTTTATTCTTTACAATAAAATTGCTATGCTTTACAATAAATTTTTATGTTTTATGATAAAAAAGTTGTTTTTTTTCTATAATATAGTTTATTTATTTACTTTTATGGTGCAATATGAAGCGAATTTATGTTGGTAATTTAGATTATGGAGTTACTGAAAACAGTATAAAAGAGTTATTTTCTAAATATGGAAAAGTAGAATCAGTTGCTTTTATTAAAGCCAAAGATACTGGCAGATTTAGAGGATTTTGTTTTATTAATATGGAAGATGAAGATAGTGTTAGGGCAGTTGAAAAGTTAAATAAAACTAAATTTGCTGGCAGGATAATTGAAGTTATGCCTGCAAATATGAAAAAAAGACGGAAGAAGAAATCAGAAGAGTAAATTTTTGTGCAGATGAAAAAACTGTCGAAAATTATTCTCCGACAGTTTTATAATTTTTATATAGTTAGGATATTACAACGATAATACTGCTAATATGATAGTTACAATAAAGCCTGTTGCTATAACAACATAGCTTTCAGTTTTTGGAACAAGTTTACCATTAACATTTTTCTTAAATACTGCAATAATAAGTCCTGAAATATAAAATGTAATTAACACAATACCGTATAAAACCATCATTATTTTAAATAACAAGCCACCTTTTGCTTTATGCAGCATAATCATATCACCTAGTATGCTCCTATCTAGAGTAACAATTTCTGTAATACCATCTTTTTCTTTTAATGTAATAAGATAGCCAGCACTACCAACAGTTCTATTTACTTTTGCTTTATCTAAAGACACATTTGCTTTTGGCATTTTTACATTATTTTCTTTAGTCCATTTTTCTAAAAATGATATTTCTTCACCTTTTGGGATTATTTGGTTAACTGTATATGTTTTAGTTTCTGCTCCAGTGTCTTGGTCAGCACCTAGAACATATAAAGCACCTGTTAAGCCTATCATTATACCAACAGGGATAGTGAAAAGTGCCATATAAAGATGGATTTTCCTAAAAATTTTTTTCATACAATACCTCTTCTTTTATTTTTACTTGTTTTTTAAATGTAGCTTATTTTTTATTTTGGTTACAAACTTTATGACATAAAATTATTAAAAAAAGTTCATAATATATTTTTTGATAATAATTATTAATAAAAATAAATTTAGTATTATCTAATTTATTAATAATAAAAGATTAATATTATATTAATAAATATTTTATATCAATAATATTTTATATTGACTTGTCTAGTAAAATAGTATATTTATAAATAAAATAATTTATTAGTGCAAATGGGATATTTATTTGAGTGAAGAACTTACTTCCAGTTTAGAAGATTATTTGGAAACGATTTACCTTATTATATCTGAAAAAGAAGCTGTCAGACCAAAAGATATTGCAAAACGGCTTAATGTTTCAAATGCATCTGTTACTGGTGCATTAAAAACGCTTGCAGATAAAGGTATGATAAACTATGCGCCTTATGATGTGATTACTTTAACAAATGAAGGGCGTATGGCAGCAATGGATGTATTACGCCGCCATGAGCTTTTGAAAGATTTTTTTGTTAAGGTTTTAGGGGTTTCAGTGGAAGAGGCTGATAAAGCAGCTTGTGCGATGGAGCATGGTATATCTGTAGAAATTATTGATAAGCTTGCCAGATTTGCTGAATTTATTGAGATATGCCCCAGGGGTGGAGAAGAATGGGCAAATGGTAAAATCAGCCATTGTGATAAGGCTATTTCTTTAGAAGTTTGCCAGGAATGTATATCTTCTGTTTCAGATAAAGTGCATGAAAATCACAGCAAACAACTGCAAGGAGGTCGTATTGTGAAAAAATTAAACGATGTTCGTCCTGGAGAACGCTGCAAGGTTGTAAAGATTACTTCAAAAGGTAATCTATTTAAGCGAATTACAGAGATGGGGCTTACAACAGGAACTATTATTGAAGTAGAGAGAGTTGCTCCACTTGGAGATCCTGTTGAAATGAAAGTGAAAGGGTATCATTTATCTTTAAGAAAAGATGAAGCATCTAAAATAGAAGTTGAAATGATATAGTCTTATTTTTTTACAATAAATTTTAGGAAAGCCTAAAAAGATACATTAATCTAAAATTATTTATGAGGATTGATATGAAAGAAAACTTAACAATAGCTCTTGCTGGTAATCCAAATTCAGGCAAGACTACTATATATAATGCATTAACTGGGGCAAGGCAGCATATAGGCAACTATCCTGGTGTTACTGTTGAAAAAAAAGAAAGTATAATCACATATAATAATCAAAAAGTAAAAATTATTGATTTACCGGGAACTTACAGTTTAACAGCATACTCTGTAGAAGAAGTTGTAGCAAGAAATGTTATTATTACTGAAAAACCAGATGTTGTTGTTGATATTATAGATTCTTCAAATTTAGAAAGAAATTTATATCTTGCTGTTCAACTTATGGAACTTAGAATACCACTTGTTTTTGTGTTTAATATGAAAGATATGGCACAGGAAATGGGTATTAAAATAGATACTAAAAGCCTTTCTAATCTTTTTGGAGTACCTATAGTAGAAACAGTGGGCAGCAAAGGTGATGGTGTTAAAAATATACTTGATGAAGCAATAAAAGCCGCTCAAGTGCCTGATATAAAATATCCTGTAATAACTTATGATAAAGTAATAGAAAAATATGTTAATTCGGTTGAAGAATTAATTAAGCAGCATTCAGCTAATATCGAAAATTATAACACAAGATGGCTTGCTGTTAAGCTCTTAGAAGGTGATAAAGATGTAATGCAGACAGTTCCTTCTCCAATTGTGGCAGAAGAAGTTAAAAGAGCAGAGATAGATATAAATAAAATGCTTGGTGATTCACCAGAAACTGCAATAGCAAGTGCCAGATATGGTTTTATTTCTGGGGCATGTCAGGAATGTGTTACAACAACAGTTGAAGCGCGCCATAATATGAGTGATGCAATAGATTCTGTTTTAGTTAATAGAGTTCTTGGTATTCCTATATTTTTAGGTCTTATGTATTTAGTATTCCAGTTAACTTTCACTCTTGGTGACCCATTTATGGGCTGGATAGAGCAGTTTTTTGGATTTTTAGGTGATAAAGCAAGTGTACTTATAACCCATGATTTACTCAGGTCTTTAATTGTTGACGGTATTATAGGTGGTGTTGGCGGTGTTATTGTATTTCTGCCAAATATTATCTTTCTGTTTATAGCAATAGCCATACTTGAAGCCAGTGGATATATGGCGCGTGTTGCTTTTATTATGGATAAAGTTATGCATAAAATCGGTTTGCATGGTAAAAGTTTTATACCGTTTTTAATAGGTTTTGGCTGTTCTGTTCCTGCAATTATGGCAACAAGAACTCTTGATAACCAGAGAGATAGAATATTAACAATGCTTGTTACTCCGTTTATGAGCTGTGGTGCAAGGCTGCCTATATATTTACTTATCATTCCAGCATTTTTTGATAAAAATCAGGCGTTAATTTTATGGGTTATATACTTAATAGGTATTCTATTAGCTATAGTTATAGCAAAAATATTAGGTATGACAGTATTAAAAGGTGAATCTGCCCCATTTGTAATGGAGCTGCCGCCGTACCGTATTCCTACATTAAAAGGTGTATTAATGCAGATGTGGGAACGCAGCTGGCTGTATCTTAAAAAAGCAGGTACAATCATTTTATTTGTATCTATTGTAATGTGGGCACTAACTGTGTTTCCATTATTCCCAGAAGAAAAAGCAGCTGAATATGAAAAAGGACTGCCAGAGTTAGAACAGGTTGTGGAAGAAAAAACTGCTGAGCTTGCAGAAATTGGTTATGTAGTAATAACTGATGAAAATATGCAGGAAGCTGAAAGCATTAATTCAAAATTAAGCAATTTAGAGCTTACAAAAGCAGAAAAAATTGCAGCAGAGCTGGAAGTTGCTAATATGCAGATAGAAGATATTAATAATAAAGTAGCTGAAGCAGAGCTTGAATACAGTGCTGCTGGAAGAATTGGCAAATTTATAGAACCAGTACTTTCCCCTCTTGGCTTTGACTGGAAAATAGGTACAGCATTAATTGGTGCATTTGCTGCAAAAGAAGTGTTTGTTGCTCAGATGGGTATAGTGTATTCTCTTGGTGAAGCAGGAGAAGATTCTGAAGTATTAAGAGATAAGCTTCGTGAAAATTATTCTCCACTTGTAGGGTTTGCTATTATGGTATTTGCTCTTTTAAGTGCACCTTGTATGGCAACTTTTGCAATAGTAAAAAGAGAAAGTAACTCATGGAAATGGGCATTTTTCCAATTTTTTGGTATGACTTTTGTAGCATATATTATAACATTTATAATATATCAGACAGGACGACTTTTTATGTAACATAAGGAGGTATTTTATGTTAGGAAATATTATTGTAATATTAATAGTTTTACTGGCTGCTTTTATAAGCATCAGAAAAATATATAAAACATTAACAGGCAAATCAGGCTGTTCATGTGCATGCGGCAGTTCTAATGGAGGTGTTTCTTCATGCTGCAGCTCATCATGCCAGATAAAAAGCAAATAAGCGATTAATTTTAAACCTGCTCATAAATAAAAGGGCAGGTTTTTCTTTTTAAAAAATATTTAACTTTTTTTAAATTCTTTATTGATTTTATTTTAGAAAAATATATATTAAATCTTTTACTACTATAAGGAGCTGAAATATTTATGGCACGGTTTACTTCATCAATGCTCGAACAGATTAGGCTGATAAATATTATATCTATTATAGAGCCTTATGTAGAACTGCGCAGTAAAGGCAGGGATTTATGGGGACTTTGTCCGTTTCATAATGAAAAATCTCCATCTTTTAAAGTAGATAGTGAAAAAGGTTTTTTTAAATGTTTTGGCTGTGATGCAAAAGGTGATGGCATTACTTTTATAATGCGCAGGCTTGGTTTTTCATACCATGATGCAGTTATATATCTGGCAGAAAAATATGGTATTAATGTAGAATATGATGGAAAAGAAAATAGTCATTCTAAGGATATTATATCTCTGCATGATGAAATACAGAAGATTTCACGGAAACTTTTTTATACAAGTGCTGGTGAAGAGGCTAGAAAATATATTTCAGACCGTAGTTTTAATGATGATGATTTTAATGCATTTGGTATAGGTTTTCTTTCCTCAGATGTGGATTATTCTGCAGTTTATAAAATGTTTCCAAAAGATATACTTTATAATTCAGGTTTTTTTAAAGAATCAAAATATGGTGTTCCATATGCTAGATTTTTTAACAGACTAATGCTGCCTATTAAAAATGTAACAGGTTCAATAGCAGCTTTTGCAGGCAGAAGTTTAGACGGTTCTAATCCAAAATATTTAAATTCAGCGGAAAGTTCTGTATTTCATAAAGGATATACTTTATTTAATATAGATAAAGCAAAAGACGCTATGAAACAAAGTAGAAATGCACTTATTGTAGAAGGTTATTTTGATGTAATGCGTCTTTATAAAAGTGGTTTTAAAAATGCAGTTGCACCTATGGGGACAGCTTTAACTCATGAGCAGATAGCTCTTTTAAAAAGGTATGCTGAAGAAATTACTGTTATGTTTGACGGTGACAGTGCTGGAGAAAAGGCAGCATTTAGAAGCCTTGAAAGATTTGCAGAAAGCGGGCTTTTCCCAAAAGTAGTTTTTTTACCACAGACTGATGACCCTGACAGTTATATATTAAATTATGGAGTAGATAGTTTTAAATCATTATATGATAAACGGGAAGATTTATTTATACATATGATTAAAAGACTGGCACTTTCTGCCAAAAATGATTTTAATATAAAACTTGTAAGGTTTAAATCGGTAAAAGATATGCTTGCAAAAATAGAAAATCTGCACATGAGAGATTATTATATTGACGCTTCAGCAGATATATTTGGTTTGAAAAAAGAAAATATTCAAGAAGAATTAGCTGTAAACCGATATAAGAAAAATGTTGTCATAAATAAATCAGTTAATAAGAACTTATACTTATGCGAGATGGATTTTGTAGCATGCTTATCTCATTTACCAGTAGATATCATTGATGGACTTCTTGCTGATATGAATCTGGAAATGATAAATAATGATGAAATCAAAAGTATTTTAAAAAAAATACTTGAATTTTTACCAAAAATTTTGGATATTAAGGACATTACGCATGAATTAGGGAGTCAATTTGTAGAGCTTGCAATGCGAGAAATTGCAGAAGATAATGCTTATGATGAAGCACTGAAAAATAAACGGCAGATTGAACTTAATTATTTAAAAAAGCGTCAGAGTGAGTTGATAGATTTAATGCGTGCAACCACTGACAAAGCAGAACAAATCAGTATTTTGCAGGAGCTGAATAATCTTACAAAACTGATTGCAGGCAAAAATAAGGAAGGTGAATAAATTTTATGTCAAAGAAGATCAAACTACCTGAAGTAAAACAATTAATCACCCTGGGTAAAGAAAAAGGGTTTCTTACTTTTGATGAGATTAATGATGCTCTGCCAGAAGATGCAGCAACAAGTGATTTTCTTGATGAGATAATAACATTACTTTCACAGCTTAAAATAGATGTTATAGATAATAAAAGTAAAAAAGGAAATATTTTTCCTACAAATGTTGTAATAGATGATGAAGATGATGAAGATGGCATATCATCTATTGATGGAGAATATCAGGAAGATGGTGAAGATATTTTAAGCACTGATGACCCTGTAAGACTTTATTTAAAAGAAATGGGAAATATTCCGCTTTTAAACAGAGAAGATGAAGTTAATGTTGCAAAAGAAATTAAAAAAGGACAGAGAAAAGTAATAAAAGCAATTCTTTCTTTCCCATCAACAGCAACTAAGTTTATGGAATTTTCAGAATGTGTTAAAAATGATACAAAGCGCCTTAAAGATATTATAGATATAGAAGAAGACGATATTGAAATGGAGCAGCTTCAGGAAGATTTTGAAGAAATGGACGAAGAAGCTGTTAAAGAAATCAAAGATAATAAAGAAGCTCAGCTAAAAGCTCAATTTTTTGACACTATTGATGAAATAGTTAATAGACTTCGTGAAGATATTATTTTATCTGAAGAATATAGAAAAAATGCTAAAAATATGTCTGTTGATGAACAACAAAATAAAAAAGCAGAGTTAGAAGCATCAATTGAAGAATTAACTGATAAACTTCTTGATATTAAAGTAAATTTTACTACTATTAATGAAATATCTCAAGATATTAAAATAATTTATAATGCAGTTCAAGAAAGTATTTATGAACTTAATAAAGTTGCTAAAATTTTAAAAGTAGACACATCTTATATGTTCAGCATCACTCAGGAAGAAATAACTGTTATTACATCTAATCAAGGAATGCGTGAAAAAGAAATAAATACTATAATTAACAAGCATGCTAAGATACTTGAAAAAATTAATACGCATTATAATGATATTGGTATAGAAAAAGAAGAGTTTGAGCAGATATATGAAAGCCTTTTAGAAGGTGAACATGTAACAGATAGTGCAAAATCTAAACTTATAGAAGCTAACCTTAGGCTTGTTGTAAGTATTGCTAAAAAGTATACAAACAGGGGTCTGCAGTTTCTTGATTTAATTCAGGAAGGCAATATTGGGCTTATGAAAGCCGTTGAAAAGTTTGATTATTCAAAGGGGTATAAATTTTCAACTTATGCTACATGGTGGATTAGGCAGGCTATTACAAGAGCTATTGCAGACCAGGCACGCACAATCCGTATACCTGTTCATATGATAGAAACTATCAATAAAATGATGAAAGTTACTCGTAATCTCCAGCAGGATTTAGGTAGAGAACCAACACCAGAAGAAATCTCTGAAAAGATGGATATACCTGTTGAAAAAATTAAAAAAGTTATGAAAATAGCAAAAGAGCCAGTGTCTCTTGAAACTCCAATAGGTGAAGATGATGATTCAAGTCTTGGAGATTTTATTGAAGATAAATCTGCTAAAAATCCGTCTGATGAAGTTACTTATTTAAAATTAAAAGAGCATACAAGAAATATACTTGATACATTATCTCCAAGAGAAGCAAGTGTATTAAGGCTAAGGTTTGGTATTGACTGTGACTCTGACCATACATTAGAAGAAGTTGGTAAAAAGTTTACAGTAACAAGAGAGCGTATTAGGCAGATAGAAGCAAAAGCTCTGCGTAAATTAAGGCATCCTACAAGAAGCCGTATTATGAGAACATTTACTGATTAATATATGAATTTATATTATTATACATACAATACAGTTATAGGCAGCTTAAATATTACTGCTGATGATTTTTATATAAGATATATTTCTGTAGGAAAATATAAAAATGATAGTCATATATTAAAAGAAACAGAAATAATTAACAATGCTTTTAAACAGATAAATGAATATTTTAATGGAAGCCGTAAAAAATTTAGTTTAAACATTAAATATGAAGGCACTTTATTTCAGCAGAAAGTATGGAAGTCTCTATTAAATATTCCTTATGGTAATACAATATCTTATAAAGAGCTGGCAGAAGCAGTTTCTTCTCCAAAAGCATACAGGGCAGCAGGATCTGCATGTGGAAAAAATCCGCTGCCAGTTATTATTCCATGCCATAGAGTAATTCATTCTAATGGAAGTGTATCTGGTTATGCACTTGGTGCAGATATTAAAGTATTTTTATTAAATTTAGAAAAAAATAGTCTGGAATAATAAAAATTATTGCAATTTAAAATTTATTATAGTAAACTTTTTTTCGTAAAAAATGAAAAGAGTATACTATATGAAATTAAGCGCAAGAAACCAATTAAAAGGCACTATAAAAGAAATTGAAAATGGTGCAGTTAATGCTATTGTTAAATTAGATATTGGCGGAGGTAATATTATTTCTGCTACTATATCTATGGATGCTGTTAAATCATTAAATTTAGCAGTAGACAAAGAGGCTTATGCAGTTATTAAATCTACATCTGTAATGGTTGGTGTAGAATAATTATATATGCCGAAATGGTGGAACTGGTAGACACGCAGGTTTCAGGTACCTGTGGGGTAACACCTGTGGGGGTTCAAATCCCCCTTTCGGCATTTTATACAATATATATAATTTAGTTTATTTAATAAAATATTTTATATATAGTGTATAGTCTTAATAATAATAGTGTGTGAGGTACAGTAATAATGCCAATGAATTTTATGTACAATATGTTTTCAAGTGATTTAGCTGTTGATTTAGGCACAGCTAATACTCTTATATATGTTAAAGGCAGAGGTGTTGTTTCAAGCGAGCCGTCTGTTGTTGCTATAAACAGTAATACAAAAGAAATCTTAGCTATTGGTCAGGAAGCAAAAAATATGCTTGGTAGAACTCCAGCTAATATTAGTGCTGTAAGACCAATGAAAGATGGTGTTATTGCAGATTATGATACTACTGAAAAAATGATTAGATATTTTATTCTTAAAGTCCATAACCGTAGAAGTCTTGTTCGTCCTAGAATGGTCATATGTATTCCATCAGGTGTTACTCAGGTAGAAAAAAGAGCAGTTAAAGATTCTGCAATTCAAGCAGGAGCAAGAGAAGTATACTTAATAGAAGAGCCTATGGCTGCTGCTATTGGTGCCGGGCTTCCTATTCAAGAGCCATCAGGTAATATGGTTGTAGATATAGGTGGTGGCACTACAGAAGTTGCTGTTATATCTTTATCTGGTATTGTTTATGCAAATTCTGTTAGAGTTGGCGGTGATGAAATGGACGATAATATTGTCAATTATATTAAACGCCAATATAATCTTTTAATAGGAACTGCTACTGCAGAGGATTTAAAAATCAAGCTTGGTTCAGCTTTCCCATTAGAAAATGAGATTAAAACAGAAATTAAAGGTCGTGATTTAGTTACAGGTATTCCTAAAACAATAGAAATATCTGATTCTGAAATTAGAGAAGCACTTAAAGAAGCTATTGCAAAAATTGTTGATGCTGTTCGTATAGCATTAGAGCAGACACCACCAGAACTTTCAGCAGATATTGTTGATAGAGGTATTGTTTTAACTGGTGGCGGAGCATTACTTAAAAATCTTGATAAACGCTTATCTCATGAAACAGGTTTACCTATTATAGTTTCTGATGACCCACTTAAAGCAGTTGCTTTAGGTTCAGGTAAAGTGCTTGATGATATAGAACTGCTTAAAAAGGTTGCTGTAGAATAACAAATGTTTAAATGGAAAAGGCTGTTTCTTGTAATCATTATTATACTGCTTGTTATAATAGTTCAGGCAAGGAATATTAATGTTGAAGGTCCATTTCGTGGTTTATTAGGTAATATATTAAATCCAGCTGTTTTTCTTACGAATAAAGTATTTTCTGGTATTGGTAATATTTGGAATTCTTACATTAATTTAGTAAATGTTCAGAAAGAAAATAAAGAGTATAAGAAGTTAATTGATAATTTAACTCTTGAAAATACTTTATTATCAGAAAAGTTAAGCCAAAGTGAAAGATTACAGACTCTTCTAAGATTATACCGAACTTATGATTTTAAACAAATGCCGGCTAATGTTATTGGTGTAAGTGATGGATATGTTAAAAATATAGTTATTGATGCAGGAAATCTAGATGGTGTTGAAAAAAATGATCCTGTTATAGGGTTTCAAGGATTAGTTGGAAGAGTATCTAATACTTATGCAACTACAAGTGAAGTAGATGTTATATTAAATATTTCATCAAATGTTAGTGTAATGAACAGCAGAACGCGTGTATCTGGTATTATGCGTGGCGATGGAAAAGGCCGTTTGTATGTTGATTATTATGACAGATTAGATGATGTGCGTGTTGGTGATGTATTTGTTACATCAGGGCTTGGAATGTTATACCCAAAAGGTATAAGGATAGGTAAAGTATCGGAAATTGTTCGTGACAATACTGGTCTTTTTCAGAAGGTATTCATAGAACAGTCCGAAGATTTTTATAAATTGGAACATGTTTTCGTTGTTAAAAATAATTCAAAATAGATATGTATTTATTATTTTAATACTAATTTTATGTTATGTATTATCCTATACTACATTTCATTTTTTATCAAATGTTAATTATGCTGTTATTATTTATATGCTTATTTCTTATAAAATAAATGAAGAAACATATTTACCTTATTCTATTATTTTTGGTCTATATTCTGATTATTTAACTGATTCATATATTGGTTTAAATGTATTATTTTTTCTATTTTTATCTATAATAAAAATGTTTGCGGAATATAAGTTTGATTTAAAAACATCTTTTTCGTTAGTTATATTTAGTATGCTTGCGATATTATCATATAATTTATTCTTTTCTATTATATTAGGTTATAATATTATTTTATCATCTTTATATATATTAAAAATAACTATAATTGATTTTATTATTTACCTTATTATTTATTACTTAATGGAGTTTGGAAGTGCTTTTCGCAGCATTAAAAGATGACCTTTTAGGTTATTATAGAAAAAGAATTATATTGTTTTTTGCAATTTTTGTATTTATTGCTTGTATTTTGTTTGCAAGACTATTTATTTTACAGGTTATACAATACGAACAGCTTTCTGTTGATGCAAACAGAAATAGAATAATAACAAGGGATATAATTGCAGAAAGAGGTTTTATATATGATTCTAAAATGAAACTTCTTGTAAGCAATACTCCATCTTATGACCTTGTATTAAATAAAGATGAAATAAGGCGTGGTGATGATGTAATTGGTATGCTTAAACGAGTGCAGCAGGTTGTTGATTTTGATATGAATAAAGTCATAAAGGACTTAAACGATAAGAAAGTGCCTTCCGTTTTAATTAGTAGAGGTTTGAATATATCTGATATCGCATATTTTGAAGAATATGCAGATAATTTTGCTGGTTTAAGTGTTGAGCTGCACTCTGTAAGAAAATATGCAGATGGACTTTCTTTCAGCCATATTTTAGGTTATGTAAGTGAAGCAACCCCTTATGATATAGAAAAAAATAAAGAAATATATAAGCGTGGCAGCTACATTGGAACAATGGGTGTAGAGCTGCAGTATGAAGATGAACTTCGTGGAAATCCAGGCTCTATGGAAATTGAAAGAGATGCAAGAGGAAGAATTGTTAATATATTGAAGGAAGATAATGCAACAGCAGGCAATGACCTTGTTTTAACAATAGATGCAGAATTACAGCAGTATTCAGCAGAAGTTATGGAAAATAAAAAAGGTGCTGTTGTTGTTTTAGATATTACTGATAATTCTCTTCTGACTTTATACTCAGCACCGAGTTATGATTTAAATATGTTTACTCCATATCTTAATGAAACAGAGTGGGAGAGAATACATAGAGATAAAAGAAGTCCTTTAATTAATAGACCTATTGAAGGTCAGTATTCTCCAGGCTCTGTTTATAAAGTCGCTATGGCTTTAGCTGGTTTTGAAGAAAAAGCAGTAACAACTGAAACTACTTATAAATGTTTAGGTATATTTCATTTAAATTCATATTTTTCATACAGATGCTGGAAAAGAGCTGGTCATGGTAAAGTAAATATGCAGGAAGCTCTAGCCCAGTCATGTGATATTTATTTTTATAATTTAGGTCTTGCTCTTGATATTGATAAAATGGAATATTATTCAAAAATTTTATCACTGGGAGAATATACCGGCATAGACTTACCGAATGAAAAAACAGGTATTTTTCCATCAAGAAAGTGGAAAAAAACAGCAAGAAGTGATATTTGGTATCCTGGAGATACTGTTAATACATCTATTGGACAGGGTTATATGACCGCAACACCATTACAGATAGGTGTTATGATGAGTGGTGTATTTAATGGTGGTAAAATATATAAACCTAGAATCTTAAAAGGTATTATAGACCAGACTACTGGTGAATATATTGAAAAAGAATCAGAATTAAAGCATCAGATAGATGTATCAAAAGAAATACAGGATAATATAATGGCTGGTTTAATTGATGCAGTATATAAAAGAGGTGGTACTTCAGGCAGAGCAAAAATGAAAGAAATGAAAATAGGTGGCAAAACTGGAACTGCTCAAGTTGTAAGTGCAAAAGTAACTGAAAAATATGAAAAAGATGAAATACCAGAAGAGTATAGAGACCATGCTTGGTTTACAGGTGTTTTTCCAGCACGGGACCCTAAATATGTCATAGTTGTTTTAGCAGAAAATAGTGGCGGTGGAGGTGTAAGTGCTGCTCCAATAGGTGGTAAAGTTATAAAAAAAATGCTTGATATGGGATATGTTACCCCAGATGAAAACTAAAAGGTTAGTATATGTTTGCTAAATTTAAAAAATATCTATTAGAAACTGATTATGTGCTTTTAGCTGCTGTTTTATGTCTTGCAGGTATTGGAATTGTTTCAATATACAGTGCTGGCTATAACCCATATACTGGTGAGACTGACGCTTTTTATAAAAGACAGCTTATGTGGCTTGCACTTGGTATTATTTCTTTTTTCGTTATGAGCTATGTAAATTACAGGAAAATTATTAGATTTACACCTTTCATCTATGGTGCAGGTCTTATTCTTCTTTTAATAGTTTTAGTATTAGGGCATATTAAAATGGGAGCTCAAAGATGGATAGGTATAGGACCTTTAAGACTGCAGCCTTCAGAAATATTTAAAATAATATGGGTTATATCTCTTGCATGGCTTTTTATGGATTTTAACGGCAAAAGACTTAGTTTAATAAAGATACTCCAAAAATCATGGATGTTAATTCCACCATTTTTATTAGTGTTTTCTCAGCCTGATTTAGGAACTGCATTAACTTATGTAGCTGTATGGGGTATGCTTCTACTTATGCTTGGAGTGCAGCGTCATGTATTTATTATTGCATTAATAGCAGTTGTAATTTTGATACCTGTTGGCTGGCAGCATTTGCATGATTATCAACAGACAAGGGTAAAAGTATTTCTTGGATTAGTGCAGGATAAGCAAGGGGATGGATACCATGCTGAGCAGTCAAAAGTGGCAGTTGGAAGTGGCGGTATTAATGGTAAAGGATTTCTTGGTGGAACTCAGGCTCATTTGAGCTTTTTGCCTGAAAGTCATACAGACTTTATATATTCCGTTATTAATGAAGAACAGGGGCTTATTGGCGGCACTGTTGTAATTTTACTTTTTCTTTTTTTAATATTTAAAATATTTAATATTGCAATAAAAACAAAGGAAGCATCGGGTAAGCTGATTGCTATGGCTGTAGGCTGTTATATATTTTTTCAGTTTATTATTAATGCAGGTATGACTGTTGGTATGGTACCTATTGTTGGTATTCCTATGCCTTTTGTTAGCTATGGTGGTACATCTCTGCTTTCTTTTTTTACAATGATTGGTATAGTTAACTCTATACATTTAAGACGATATTCTATAATAGAATAAAGGGATAAAAATGAATATAAAAGAACTTATAAATGTTTCCAAACCAGCCAGATATATTGGCGGAGAACTTAATTCTGTCATTAAAAATGATAATAACTTATTAAGTTTTTGTTTAATATTTCCAGATATTTATGAAATAGGCTCAAGCCATGTAGGTTATAAACTGCTTTATGAAAGAGTAAATCAATCAGATACAGTGTACTGCCAGCGTTTTTTTGCTCCATGGAAAGATGCTCTTGATTATTTTGGAAAAGATATATTTAGAAGTCTTGAAAAATCAATGCTGCTTTCAGAGTTTGATGTATTAGGATTTTCCATACATTATGAAATGAGCTATACTACTGTTTTAGCCATATTAAAATATGCTGGTATCCCGTATAAAACAGCAGATAGAAATGAAAATTATCCAATTATCATGGCAGGGGGCTCATGTACATATAATCCTGCACCACTTTTGCCATTTATTGATATTTTTTATATTGGTGAAGGTGATATAAACCTTAGGAAAGTTTTAGAGCAAATAAAAGATTTAAAAGATAAAAATACACCACGGAAAGAGATATTAACTGTATTAAATCAATATCCATTTTTATATATCCCTAGTATAGAAAAAGATAAGAAAGTAATGCGCGACATATATTTAGATTTTAATAAAAGTGATTTCAATTATGCACCTGTTGTACCGTTAATTCCGGCAATACAAGATAGAGTTTCTGTAGAGATAGCAAGGGGCTGTACTGCAGGGTGCAGGTTTTGTCAGGCAGGTATGATATACAGACCTGTAAGAGAAAGAAATACAGATAATATAGTTTCTGATGTATTAAATCAGATTGAAAAAACAGGTCATCAGGAAGTATCTCTGCTTTCACTTTCTACAGGTGATTTTTCTCAGATAGAGCCTTTAATATTAAATTTAAATAAAAAGCTGTCATCAGAAAATGTTTCATTATCAACACCGTCATTAAGAGCAAGCAGTGTTTCAGAAACATTATTTAAAGAAATATCAAAAGTTCGCAAGTCTGGGTTTACAATAGCTCCAGAAGCTGGTACTCAGAGAATGAGAGATATTATTAATAAAAATTTATCTGAAGAAGATATTTTATCTGCAGTAAGACTGGCAGCTGAAAATGGATATACAAGTGTTAAGCTGTATTTTATGATTGGTCTGCCTTATGAAACAGATGAAGATATTATTGGTATTGCAGATACCGCTTCAAAAATAAAAAAAGCTGTGCAGGAAGTAAAAAAAGGCTCTTTTGATATTTCTGTATCAGTTTCTCACTTTGTGCCAAAGCCCCACACTCCATTTCAAAGGTTTGGACAGGTGGCAAAAAGTGAGCTTGAGCGCAGAATGTATATGCTAAAAGATGAGCTTAGAAAAAGAAAATTTAAATTTAAGTTTCATGATACAAGAATGAGTCTTTTAGAGGCATTTTTATCTCGTGGTGATGAAAATGTGTCTAAAGCATTAGAATATGTTGCAGAACATGGGTTTTATCTTGATGCATGGGACGATTTTGTAGACTATAATAAATGGACAGAGCTGTGTAATGAAATAGGGATTGATATATATGCAGTGGCAGAAAAAGGATATCAGGAAAATGATATTTTACCATGGTCTAATATATTAACCGGTGTAAATGATAAGTTTTATAAAAAAGAAATAGAAAAAGCAGAGCAGGCTCAGGCAACTATTGACTGCAGAAATGGCAGATGTTCTGCATGCGGTGTATGTGATTTTAAAACATTAGAGCCGCAGAAATCAGAAAATATTACTGATATTTTTCCAAAAGTAAAAGAGAATAATGCAATTTGCCAGTATGAAATAGTTTATGAAAAATTTGGCAAAGGCATATTTTTCTCTGCTCTTGATTTAAATAGAATATTTATCCACAGCCTGCTTGTAAGTGGTGTTGAATTATCATATAGTCAGGGATTTAATCCACATCCTAAAATAAATACATGGATTCCTTTACCTGTTGGTATGGAAGGTAAAAATGAAATTATGAGTTTTGAATCAGCTGCTCTTAATATGAATATGTTTATAGAAATTTTTAATAAAAACTTACCAGAGGGTTTAAAGGCAAAAAGTATAAAGCAGATAAATACAATGAAAACTGGTACTGAATTTATTTCTACTTATAAATTAGCTGATGAAACTAATAA
The DNA here is from genome assembly GCA_944323205.1 of uncultured Mucispirillum sp. Classification (GTDB taxonomy): domain Bacteria; phylum Chrysiogenota; class Deferribacteres; order Deferribacterales; family Mucispirillaceae; genus Mucispirillum. The sequence continues at coordinate 58,943 of CALURO010000005.1, forward strand.
TGTATTTAAAAAGCTAAAAAGAGAACATAAATTATTGTACAGTAAAAAAGATAAAAAAGGCGGACTGAAAGCTGTAAATATAGAAGATTATTTAGTTGATTATAATGAAGAAAATGGTATTATAATATTAAAAACAGGTAATGCCGGCGGGTTTAATTTAATTGAGCTTATGCGTCAGTACATGCCACTGCATAATATTAATATATCAAGGTTACAGGTGAAAAAAGATGACTCCTGCAGATAAAGATAAAATATATATTTTTTTAGAATATTTGTATAACTTTTATAATAATAAAGCATATATTTATTCTGATCCCATAAGATTTCCACATGAAATAAAAGGGGATACAGAATTTATTGCTTTTACTGCAGCATCATTTGCTTATGGAAATATGAAAGCAATACAAGGTTTTTTGTATAAATATTTTGAAAATGCAGGAAGTTATATTTCAAACTTAAACACTGAAATTAATAACAGCCTTTACTATAGATTTCAGACAAAAGAAGATGTTGCAGCATATTCTAATCTAATGAAAAAAGTTTATGATAAATATGGCAGTATATATGGTCTTTTTAAAGCAGCAAATGCTGTATCTGTTGAAAATATTGATAAAGGTATAATACTTCTTCGCTCATATTTAGATGAAATAACTCAAGGCCTTAATTTTTTACTGCCAGTGCCTGGTAAATCTGCTTCTAAGCGTTTATATATGTTTTTACGATGGATGGTTAGAAAAGATGAAGTAGATTTTGGTTTTTGGAGTGAATTTAATAAAAAAAGCCTGTATATGCCATCAGATACTCATATACTTCGTTTAGCATATAATTTAGGTATAATAGAAAAAAATGAAAAAGGTAAGAAAGCGGTTATTAAGGTAACTGATTTTTTTAGGGAGCTAAACCCTGAAGATCCAGCAAAATATGATTTTTCTTTGACTAGGTTAGGGATTATAAGTGGTTGTCAGTATTCAGAAACTGATATCTGTGATAAATGTTTTCATAAAAAAGTTTGTCTTTTCCATTGACTTTTTTTGAAAAAGAGATAAATTTAGTATTAATTAAAAGGAGGCTAATTATGGCATTAGAATTTAATGAAAACAATTTTAAAGAAGAGGTTTTAAACAGTGACAAACCTGTTCTTGTAGACTTTTGGGCTGCATGGTGTGGACCTTGCAAATTACTTGGACCGACTATTGATGAATTACACAAAGAATTAGATGGTAAAGTAAAAGTTGGTAAAGTAAATGTTGATGAAAACCAAAACTTAGCTGCACAGTTTGGTGTTATGAGCATTCCAACTGTTATTATCATGAAAGGTGGTAAAATTGTTGAGCAATTTATTGGTATGCAGCCAAAAGGCATATATGTTGAAGCATTAAATAAATATATGTAATATTTATTTGTTAGCTTTATTTAAGATATTTATATAAATTTTAAAAACCTAAGTTTCTTGTAAACTTAGGTTTTTATCTTAAAGTTTTGAGCCTGTTAAAAAAAGTCTGTAAATTCAGTTTTCTATAACTTTATTTTTACAGCACTTCGTTATTATTAGTTATTATTTCAGCAACAGTTGTTTATTCTGCAAAGAAGAATACTGCTACCCATATGGATATAGGCAGCAGTGGTTAAGATTTTTATTTAATTACTATTTTTCCGTCTTTTGCTGTAAGATGAATAGTAGTATTTGGTTTAGTTTCGCCTTTAATGATACTTTCAGCAACTAAGTTTTCTATCATTCTTTGAACTGCCCGTTTCATAGGCCTTGCACCAAATGTTACATCATATCCGCTTTGTACAATTAAATCTACAGCGCTGTCATCTACCTTTAACCCAACAGGAAGTTCTGCCAGCCGTTTTGCTACACCTTTAATTAAAAGTCTTGCGATTTCTGCAATATTTTCTTTTGTTAATGGGTGGAATACTATAATATCATCAACCCTGTTTAAAAATTCAGGTTTGAAATACATAGAAAGCTCATTCATAGCAATCTGATTTATTTTTGCATATTTTTCTTCCATAGAGCCATCATGTGAAAACTCTTCCATAATATGCTGAGAAGCTACATTTGATGTCATAATAACTACTGTATTCTTAAAATTTACAACCCTGCCTTTAGAATCAGTTAATCTTCCATCATCTAAAAGCTGAAGCAGAATATTAAATACATCTGGGTGAGCTTTTTCTATTTCATCAAGCAGTATTACAGAATAAGGGCGTCTGCGGACTTTTTCAGTTAACTGACCGCCTTCTTCATAACCAACATATCCTGGAGGCGCACCAATTAATTTAGCCACAGAGTGTTTCTCCATATATTCGCTCATATCTATACGAATTAAAGCGTCTTCTGTATCAAATAAAAATTCTGCCAATGCTTTTGCAAGTTCAGTTTTACCAACACCAGTAGGGCCAAGGAATATAAATGAACCCATAGGTTTTTTTGGGTCGTTAAGCCCAGCACGGCTTCTTCTAACTGCTTCGCTTATTGCTTTAATCGCTACATCTTGCCCTATAACTCTTTTATGGAGATAGCTTTCCATATTAAGCAGTTTATCAGCTTCTTCTTCTAAAAGTTTTGTTACAGGTACGCCAGTCCATCTTGAAACAACTTCTGCAATATCTTCTTCATCAACTTCTTCTTTAAGCATAGCTTTTCCATGCTGTATATTTTTAAGTTTTTCAGTAACTTCTTCTTGTTTTTTAGCAAGTTCAACAAGAGTGCCGTATTTTAACTGGCTGGCTTTTTCTAGATCGCCACTTCTTTCAGCAAGTTCTGCTTGATGTTTTGTATTTTCTATTTCTTCTTTAATATCCCGTGACTGTTTAATAATATTTTTTTCATTATTCCACTGAGTAGAAAGTGTGCCTATTTTTTCTTTTAAGTCACTTAATTCTTTTTCAATATTTTCGCATCTTGTTTTAGATGCTGCGTCAGTTTCTTTTTTAAGAGCCTGCCTTTCTATTTCCAGCTGTCTAGCGCGTCTTTCAAGTTCATCAAGTTCTGCAGGCATACTGTCTATTTCCATTCTTAAGCGTGCAGTTGCTTCATCTATTAAGTCTATTGCTTTATCCGGCATAAATCTATCAGCAATGTATTTATTAGCTAAATGGGCAGCAGCGACTAATGCACTGTCTTTTATTCTAACACCATGGTGGATTTCATATTTTTCTTTTAAACCACGCAGAATAGAAACAGTATCTTCTACAGATGGTTCTTTAACCATAACAGGCTGAAATCTTCTTTCAAGTGCTGCATCTTTTTCAATATATTTTTTATATTCATCAAGTGTTGTAGCACCAATGCAGTGCAGTTCACCTCTTGCAAGAGATGGTTTTAAAATATTTGCTGCATCCATTGCCCCATCAGTTGCCCCAGCACCTACAAGAGTATGGATTTCATCAATAAATAATATTATTTCTCCATTTGATTCTTTAATTTCTTTTAATATGGCTTTAAGCCTGTCTTCAAATTCGCCTCTGTATTTTGTACCTGCAATTAAGCCACCCATATCTAATACAGCAATAACTTTATTTTTAAGGCTTTCAGGAATATCGCCACTTACAATCCTTTGTGCAAGCCCTTCAGCAATAGCTGTTTTACCAACACCAGGTTCGCCAATTAATACTGGGTTGTTTTTAGTTCTTCTTGATAATACATGTATTACTCGTCTTATTTCTTCATCTCTGCCTATTACAGGGTCAAGTTTTCCATTTCTTGCTGCCTCAGTTAAATTAATAGTGTATTTTTCAAGAGTGTTCATTTTTTCTTCTGGGTTTTGGTCAACTATTTTACTGCTGCCTCTTATCTCTTTGATTGCTTTATTAATATTTTTTTCGTCAATGCCATAACCTGCAAATATTTTTCTTAAAGAATAACCAGCATTTTCAACAGCCCCTAAAAGCAAATGTTCTGTTGAAACATATTCATCACCCATTTTTTTAGCAGTATCAAAAGCATAATCTATAGCTTTTTGAGCATCAGGTGATAAGGTTGGCTGCATAGAGCCTGAAACTTTTGGCAGAGTATCAAGTATTGATTTAATTTCTGCTGCTGCCATGTCAGGATTTACGCCAAGTTTTTGCAGAAGGGGACGAATAAGCCCGTCCTGCTGAGTAAGTACAGTATAAGTTAAATGTTCCACTTGAAGCATTTGGTGGGATAAACTTTCTGCTAATTTTACAGTATCTTGCAAAGCTTCTTGTGCTTTGATTGTCATTTTGTTGTAGTTAATCATAGTAAATATAACCTCTACTTTTCTCTTTCTATTTTTATGGTCTGGATATTATTTGTATTTCTGCCCATAATAGACATATCCTCACCGTATTTTGATTGAATATTTGTTTCAATCTGAAGTATTTTTTTATTTAATAGTTTTATCTGTTCCTGCATATTCAATATCAGCTCAACCCCAGCAAGATTTACTCCATGCTGCTGAGTTAATGTTTTAATAAATTTTAATTTTTCTATATCATTTTCTGAATAAATCCTGTTTTTTCCATCAACCCTGCAGGGTACTACAAGACCTAAACGCTCATACTGTCTTAATGTCTGAGGGTGAAGTCCTAATATTTCAGAAGCAATGCTTATCATATATTTAGGTGAATTATTATCCATAATATACCTTCTATATAGTTCCTTTTGCTACAATATCACTTCTATCAATTTTTGGGCTTAGGTTTTGTGCTTTTGTAAGCAGTTCTTTTACATTATCACTAAGTTTTTCTGGAGCTTTAATATTAATTACAACATATAAATCTCCATTAACATTTTTTCGTAAAACAGGCATTCCTTTACCTTTAAGTCTTAATTTCTGCCCACTTTTTACACCAGCAGGAATACTTAAATTAACAGCACCATAAGGGGTAGGGACAGTTAATTTTGTTCCAAGAGCAGCTTCAAAAATATCTATATCAATTTTTATAGTTAAGTCGCTGCCGTTTCTTTCATATACTGGGCTGTCAATAACTGTAGTTTTAATATATAAATCACCTTCTGGAGCACCATTTTCTCCAGCATTTCCTTTACCAGCAACTCTTATTTTAGAGTCATTATCAATACCAGCAGGGATTTTTATTTTAATATGTTCATTAATATGTATATATCCTTTAGACCTGCATTTTGCACATGGTTCAATTATTTTTTCACCAGTTCCAGAACATACTCTGCATGGAGAGGCAAAGAATGAACCATCACTGGACATTCCTGTTCCATGACAGGCAGTACATGTTGTTTTTTTACCGCCTGTTCCATTACATGATGGACATGAAGCATCTCTATTAATATTTAATTCATAAGTAGTACCTTTAACAGCATCAGCAAATGGAACTTTTATAGAATAAACAATATCAGAGCCTTTTGCTGCTTTTGCTTTGTTTCTACCTCTTGATGTTCTAGAAGAAAACCCGCCAAAGAAGTCACCAAATAAATCTTCAAAAGAAGTGCCACCAAAATTAAAATTTTTCATATCTTCATAATTCATATTTTGAAAATTATATCCATGACCGCTGCTGGTAAATGCTTCATGACCTATAGAATCGTATTCTTTTCTTTTTTCTGGGTCTGAAAGAACAGCATATGCTTCTGAAAGCTCTTTAAATTTATTTTCAGCTTCCTTATCACCGGGATTTACATCTGGGTGGTATTTTCTAGCAAGTTTTCTATAACTTTTTTTAATTTCATCTTCTGTTGCTGTTTTACTAACTTCCAGTATATCATAATAATTTTTAGCCATTTTAACCTCAATATATTATTCAGATTTTATTTTTTATAGTTTTTATTATTTTGCTTATTTATTTTATGTAATATTATTTTTAACACACCATCTTTAAGTGATGCTTTTACAGCAGAAGTATCAATATTTGCAGGTATTGCAAAACTTCTACAGAACTTTCCGCTGATGCTTTCTATTTTATAAAAGTAGTCATCACTTGAATATTCTTCTTCCAGTGATTTTTTAACACCGCTTATAGAAAGTATGCCTTCACTTATACTTACTTCCATTTCATCTTCATTAACACCTGCAAGCTCTGCTGCTAAAATAATAATATTATCATTTTCAATAATATCAACAGCAGGGCTCCAGCTGTATGTTTCTTCTTTAAAAGATTTAGCAATCAGATTGTCTATATGCTTTTCCATGTAAAATAAATCTTTTAAAGGATTCCATTTCATTATACCCATACAACACCTTTTATCGTATTACCACTATAATATGTGACTTGAGTCTTAATATGTCAAGTGATTTTATAAAAAAAATAATTTTTATTTTTTAAAAACTAATGCTATAATAATTTGTTATATAGATTATGTTAGGTGATATGAAGTCTAATAGATTATTAGCAGTTACATTATTTTTATCATTATTACTGCATATATTGATAATATTTTTTGTAAAATTTATTAATGAAGAACAAAATGCAGAAAATCATCAAAAAGGCGAACCAGTTGAAATAGAGGTTATACCAAAAGAAAAAACAGGTAACCACCCATATTCTACAGAGCCTGAAACAGATGATACAGAAACTACTCTTGACCATGACAAAAGTGGCGGTAAAAGTGGTGGTACAAGTGATGGCAGCCTTCAAGGCGGGGGAGCTGCCGCCAGTAGAGAAGTGCCTAAAAAAAATATAATACCTCCAAAAGCAGCAAATAGACAAGAACAAAGCACATTAGAGCAGGAAACTATTACTGAGCATAAATTAAATCTTTATGATAATAAGGATATTATAGACAGGATAGCCAATGCAAAAAAAGAGCAGCCAAAAGGCGAAGATAGTGCTTCCTATAATGTATTTGAAGAAAGATATGCTTCATATTTTGCAAAATTTCGCAGACGCATTTATCAGTTATGGGAATATCCAACAGCATCTATACAAAGAGGGGAAACAGGTGTTGTTAAGTTATCTTTTTCAATATTAAAAGATGGTTCTATAGTAAATATTAGAATGCTGGAATCAAGCGGCTATCCTAATCTTGACAGGGAAGTAATGCGGGTAATTAAAAATATGGGTAAAGTTCCGCTTCCAGAATCTTACGAATTAAATCAGTTGAATGTGGAAGAGGCTTATTTTATTTATTCAATAGGTAGTGGTTACGGAAGATTTTTAGAGTAAATGTGTAAAAAATATAAAAAAATATTTTTTTTATAACAATTAAATAGACTTTTTTTATATAATAATATAAATTGTTTTTTTAGAATAAAATTTTAAGGTGCATATATGGCAGAAAAAAAATGGGATTTGAAATGGATGGCATGGGAAATTACATCAGCATGTAATTTAAGGTGTGTGCACTGCCGTTCATCTTCAGAGGAATTTTCTCCTGTTGGTAAATTTACTTTAGATAAAGCTAAGAAACTGATAGATGATATATCTTCTTTTGCTTCACCAGTTGTAGTTATATCTGGTGGAGAGCCGCTTACAAGATCAGATGTTTTTGAAATAGCAGAATATGGCACAAATGCTGGGCTTAAAATGGCTATGGCTACAAACGGTGTACTTGTTACAGATGAAGTATGTAAAAAAATTAAATCATCAGGTATCAGGATTGTATCTATGAGCTTAGATGGTCCAAATGCAGAAGTACATGATGATTTCAGGGGTGGTATCGCAGGGGCGTTTGAAGGTGTGGAAAAAGCTGCCGCATTATTTAATAAGCATGGTATTAAATTTATCATAAATTCTTCTTTTACTAAAAGAAACCAGCCATATATTATGGATACATTTAGAAAGGCAAAATCTCTTGGTGCTCATGCATGGTATATGTTTTTAATTGTACCTACAGGCAGAGGGGAGGAAATCTTTAAAGAACTTGTTTCAAAAGAGGATTACGAAGAAATATTAGAATGGCACTATAATATGGAAAGGCAGGAAGATGAAATATTAGTTCGTCCAACATGCGCACCACAGTATTATAGAATATGGCATGAAAAAAGCAAAGAAGAAGGCAAAGATACAGAACGCCGTTCTTTAACATTTTCTACAGGCGGTGGTAAGGGCTGTATAGCTGGACAGACAATCTGCTTTATTAATTCTGAAGGTGATGTGCTGCCTTGTTCATATTTTCCTGAATCAGCAGGTAATGTATTTGAAAAACCATTAAAAGAAATATGGGAAACATCACCACTTTTTGAAGATTTAAGAGATTTTAGACGCTATGAAGGTAAATGTGGTGTTTGTAAATATTTAAAAGTTTGTGGCGGCTGTCGTGCAAGAGCATATGCTGTTACTGGTTCATATCTTACAGAAGAGCCATTTTGCAACTATATACCTGTAAATTATAAAGCATAATTTATAATAAATTATAAAAAAGGAGGACTATATTATGTCTGAATTAGAAAACAGAATACGGGATAAAAGCCTGCTTTCAAAAATTACTACTCCAGAAAAACTTATTCCTTTATTTAAAGAAACTGAAAAAAGAATATTAAATTTAGGATTTTCAGGGTTTACACCAGTAGGTTATCCTAAAGTGATGCCGCTTGTTATTGCAGACTATGTAGAAAAAAATAATTTAAAAGGTAAATGGCGTTTTAATCTTTTTGTTGGTGCATCAATGGGGGCAGAAGTAGAAGACAGATGGGCAGAATTAGAGTTAACTAATATGCGCTGGCCATACCAGACTGCTAAAGTATTAAATAAAAAAATTAATGATGGTTCCATAAAAATGGGTGATAAACATTTATCTATGTTTTCACAGGATTTCTTATATGGATTTTACACAAAAGACAGCGGCGGTGGTTTAGATATTGCAATTGTTGAAGCATCTGCAATAGATGAAAAAGGTAATATTATTTTAGCAGGCTCAGTTGGTGCTGCTCCAGAATTTATTACTATGGCAGATAAAATTATTGTAGAAATCAATACTCATAATCCTTCATTTGAAGGTATGCATGATATTTTTGTAAGCGATATACCACCTTATAAAAAAATTATTCCTATTACAGATGTAAGACAAAGAATAGGTACTCCTTTTGTTCCAACAGATAAAAATAAAATTGTTGGTATTATAGAATCTACTAAACCAGATAATGGCAGGGCAGTAAGGGGCAGTGATGAAGTTTCTGATACTATTGCTCAGCATATTATTGATTTCTTCCAGTCAGAAGTAAAAGCAGGTCGTATGCCTAAAAATCTTCTTCCATTACAATCAGGAGTTGGTTCTATTGCAAATGCAGTTGTACTTGGCTTAACTAACTCTCCATTTGAAAACTTAACAGTATATAGTGAAGTTTTACAAGATGGATTTTTACCATTTTTAGATTCAGGTAAATGCAAATTTGTTAACGCCACATCTGTTTCATTATCTAATGAAGGCTTTGAGCAATGGTGGAAAAATTATGATTTATACCGCGAAAAAGTACTTTTAAGACCTATGCAGATTTCAAATAACCCTGAAGTTGTTCGCAGATTAGGTGTTATTTCTATGAATACTCCAGTTGAAGTAGATTTTTATGGCCATGCAAACTCTACACTTGTAGGTGGTACAAGAATGTTAAATGGAATAGGTGGTTCTGGTGATTTTGCTCGTGCTGCTTATGTTTCTATAATGCATACACCATCATGCAGACCTAGCAAAACAGATGAATTTGGGATATCAGCAATAGTGCCAAAAGTGCCGCATGTTGACCATACAGAGCATGATTTAGATGTAATAGTTACAGAACAGGGACTTGCAGATTTACGCGGTCTTGATCCAAAAGACAGAGCAAAAGTAATGATAGAAAAATGTGCACATCCTGCATATAAAGATTACTTAAAAGATTATTTTGAAAGAGCTGTTAAAGCAACAGGCAACCATCATGAACCTCAAATATTAAGAGAATGTTATGATATGCATATAAGCCTTGCAGAAAACGGCACTATGCGTTTTTGGGAAAAAAAGTAAAAGAATATGATTATTTTATTTTCACCAAGCGAGAGTAAAACAAACATTAACGAATACGGATGTATATGTAAGGAAAGTTTTATTTTTCAAGACTTATATGCAAAAAGAATAGAAGCTGTTAATATATATAATGATTATATAAACAGTCATAGTGCTGAGATGCTTTTAGATGTTTTTGGCATAAAAGATATTGAAGAAATAAAAGAATATCAAAAAAATATTTTTGAAGAAGCCACTTGTACTGCCATTAAAAGATACAGCGGGGTAAGTTATTCTTACCTCGCTTATGATAATTTAAATCAAAATGCAAAAGATTATATATTAAATAATGTAATAATCTTTTCTAATCTTTTTGGTCCAGTTTCAGCTAAAGATAAAATCCCCAATTATAAACTAAAACAGGGAGCAAAAACAGGCAGCTTTTCTTTTGAAAAATTTTATAAAGATAATTTTTCTCATGCATTAGATGAATATACAGCTAATAATGAAATAGTTGATTTAAGAGCTGGATTTTATGAAAAATTTTACCAGATAAAGCAAAAGTATACCACATTTAAATTTATTAAGCAGGGCAGAGTTGTAAGTCATTTTGCAAAAGTATACAGAGGTATTATTTTAAAACTAATGGCAGAAAATAATATACTTGAAAGTGATAAAATATTATCATATCTTCCAGAAACTTTAGAAGTGACAGACTGCACCTTAAACGGGTTTAAGGAAGAATTTATTTTAAATATATTAGATTAATATTTAAAAAATAGTCCTAATTCATCAAGTCTTGAGTTACACCTTAAAAACTGTCTTTCAAATGATGTTTCCATAAGCTCTTTTGGAAAAATATTTTCTTTTATATTAGTATTAAAAAAAAGTTTTGTGTCATGATAATAGCAGTGGTCTATAAATATAGTAAACCTTAATGCATCATTTAATTTTGTAAATGGTTTAAAATTATTTATAAATACAGCATCAAAAGTTTTAGGAATTACAAAAAATTTAAAAGGGTGGTTGTCCTGAAGTTTTATCATTAGTTCATTAAAATCAACTAATACTTTATCTCTTTTTGGCTCATAAGTTTTTAATACTTCATTAAATGATTTATTAGAAAATACTGCCTGCCAGGCAGCAAGATTAATACGGAAACTTTTGCCTTCTACTGTAATTGTATCAAAAGTATCTGAAATAATACCTAATTCTCTTGCAAACTGAGTTGTATCAAATTTACCACCGCCAAGCTCCTTTGGAAGCCTGTTTGATGTGGTAATTATAGTTGTATCATTATTAATACTGTCTATAAACCTTGCAGCCATACGAGTAGTTGCTGGGTCATCTAAATCAAACTCATCTATTAATAATAAATCTATTGGCTTAAAATATTCTATTGTTTTTTCAAGTCCTGAAAAATTCATAAAATAAGTAAGTTCTAAAAAGCTCATAAATGCTTTACTTCCTTTAAAATTATGAAAGCATGCAGCAAGCAGATGAGTTTTACCTATTCCATAAGTGCCGTCAATATAAATATTTTTTGCTATTTTACTTTCTTTTTGTTTTTTAGAAAAAAAAGAGCGTTTTTTCTTTCTTTTTTCTTTACTTGAAATACTGCGTAATAAATCTTTTAATGCAGCTTGGGTTGGATATGCATCATCATCATAGTAATTATCAAATGTGCAGTCTTTAAATTTTGGGTGTGGGCGAAGCTCGCTGAAACACTCATCAATTGAAACATTAAAATTAATTGTATTGATATCTTTATAATTGTAGTTTATCATAATTAAATATATTATATATTTTTAAAAAATAATCAAGGAGTTTATTATGCTGAAACAAATATCTGATGTTGTTTTAGAAGCTGGTGATATAGTAAGCAGCGGGTTTTACTCTGCTAAAACTATTAAACATAAAGGTGATGTAGATTTAGTGACAGAATATGATGTAAGAACAGAAAATTTTTTAAAAGAAAAACTGTATAAAATATTTCCATCTTTTACTATTATTGGAGAAGAAACTAATAAAGAAGAAAGATATCCATCTGAAAATGTTATATTTATAGATCCAATTGATGGAACAACAAATTTTGTGCATGGAGTTCCTTTTGTGGCGGTATCTGTTGGAGTAATTACTGATACGGAAACTAAATATGGAGTTGTATATAATCCAGTCCTTAATGAGCTTTATTCCGCAGAAACTGGTAAAGGTGCTTTTTGTAATGGCTCACCAATAAAAGTATCTGAAACAGCTTTATTAATTAATTCTTTAGCTGCAACAGGTTTTCCTTATAAAAAAGATAATCTGCCATATTTAATGAAAGTATTAGAAGAAGTTTTAAAAGCTACAAGGGGTATAAGACGGGCAGGGGCAGCATCTCTTGATTTATGCTATACAGCCCGCGGTATATATGATTTATATTATGAAACAAGGCTGAAACCATGGGATATGGCAGGTGGATTAATTATTGTTAGAGAAGCTGGTGGGATAGTTACAAAACTAGACGGTAGATATCATGATATGGACAGCGACAGTTTAATTGCTTCTAATGGGCTTTTGCATAGAGAATTTTTAAACCTGTTAAATGAAATAAAATAACTTGGTATAATTTATTGATATTTATAGATAAATATAGTATAAAATACAATTGTTAATTTAAATAAAGATATTAAAAATCTTTTTTGTTGACATATTTTTTATATATGGTAAAAACTGTGAATATAGCTCTTAAATACATACATAAATTATTTATTTTATTAGGAGGAGAGTATGGATTTTAAAGGATTATTTTTTAGTGCTGAGGGTAGATTAAACAGACTGTCTTATTTTTTACTTTGGCTTTCTGTTATGGTTATATCAGTAATTCTCAGTGTTATTTTTAGTACAATTTTACAAGGTAATCTTATAGTAAATTATGTTATTAATGGAGTAATAAATATTGCTACATTAGTAATTAATGTTTTTTTAGCAATTAAAAGATTTCATGATTTTGACAAAAGTGGATACTATTTACTTGGTTTTATAGTAGTTACAAATATTAGTGCTGCTGTATTAGCTGGTATCATAATGATGATTGCTGGTGAAGGTGCAGGTTTAGCTGCGCTTTCACTTATGGCATTAGCTATTCTATTATATACGTTTCTTAAACCAGGCACTGATGGTGCTAACCAGTATGGAAATCAACCAGCAGCTCTTTTTGATTTAGGGTTAAATGATAATAAAGAAAATCTTAATCCAATAATATCTGATAATTCAAATAATCAATATTTTTTTATAATGGGGAAGTTTTTACTTCCCTTTTTTAATTCTTTTTATATTAAATCATAAGTAAAAGTATAAAATTATAAAATTTATCTTTATTTTCTTTCTATTTTATTATATAAATCTTATTTATTATTTAATATATGAGGTAAAAATGGATAAAGCTATTGTTTTAGCAAGCGGCGGGCTTGACAGCTGCGTTACTATTGCGTGTGCTGTAAATGATGGATATGATGTTTCTCTTTTACATATAAACTATGGTCAAAGAACTCAGAAAAGGGAAGATAAAGCTTTTGATGATATAGCAGCTTATTATAACATAAAAAATAAAATGACTGTAGATATTGACTATTTAATAAGAATTGGCGGCTCTTCATTAACAGATATGTCTATGAAAGTGGAAGAAGATACTTCTCCATCATCAAGCTCCAACAGTGTTCCTTCTACTTATGTGCCATTTAGAAATGCTAATATGATTTCTATTGCTGTTAGCTGGGCAGAAGTGATTGGGGCTAAAAAAATATATGTTGGTGCTGTTGAGGAAGATTCCAGCGGATACCCAGACTGCAGAGAAATATTTTATGAAAAATTTAATGATTTATTATCAGTTGCTCTTGCACCAGAAAGTGATGTGCAGATAGTTACACCAGTTATACATTTAACTAAAAAAGATATTGTTAAAAAAGGCATAGAGCTTAAAGCTCCACTTCATCTTACATGGAGCTGCTATCAAAATGAAGATGCAGCATGTGGAGTATGCGAAAGCTGTAAATTAAGGTTAAAAGGTTTTGAGCTTGCAGGCGAAAAAGACCCAATACCATACAAATAAATAATTAAGGGAGATAGATATGACTTTAAAAGAACAAATTTTAGAAGACATTAAGCACTACATGAAAGAAAAAGATAATGTAGCATTAAATGCTGTAAGAATGTTAAAATCTGATGTTAAAAATGCTGAAATTGCTGCAATTAAAGAACTTGATGATGAAGGCGTTATTAAAGTTGTTGCTTCAAGTATAAAAAAACGCAAAGATTCTGCTGAAATATATATAAAAAACGGAAGGCAGGATTTAGCAGATAAAGAGCTTGCAGAAATTAAAGTTTTAGAAAAATATTTACCAGCTCAGCTTGATGATGAAGCAATTAAAGCAGTTATTAAAGAAGTTATTGCTTCCCTTGATGATAATATGAAGAAAAACTTTGGTGCTGTTATGAAAAATGTAATGGCAAAAGTCGGTGCTTCTGCAGAAGGTAAAAAAGTAAGCGAGTTAATAAAAGGTATGTTATAGTATGGGCGTAGTAGATATTATAATTATAGTATTTATACTTGTCTTTGCATTTAAAGGAATGATTAACGGCTTTATTACAGAAGCTATCAGCATATTAGGCATAATTTTAGCCATACTTTGTTCCTATATGCTTTATGAGCCACTGTTTAAAGTAATGCAGGCAGTTGGGTTTGGAAAGCAGGGTGCATCTATTGCGGCATATATTTTAGGCTTTTTAATTGTATATGTTATTGTAATAATATTAGGAAATCTGATACACAGAACATTGCAGGCAATTCATTTAGGCTGGGTAAATAAAGTATTTGGTTTTTTATTTGGAGTATTAAAAGGTGCTTTTATTGCAAGTGTTATTCTTTGGATAATAGTTTCTATTTTTCCAAATAAAATGAAATTTGTGCATGATATAAAAAGTTCACAAACTGCTCAATCTGTAATGAAAGTGCTGCCATACTGCTATGACAGGCTTAATGCTGTTTCTAATATAGACAGGTTTAACCCATTTAAATAACTTATAAGGAATAATATGAAATTTGATACATCTGTATTAGAGTTTGAATCTTTTAAAGAATTTTTACTTGATAATTTTGTTTCATCATTTTCAAAATCATCCTTTAAAGTTATTAATATACTTCATGATATTGAAAGCATATATAAAAGACAGAATGAAATAAGGCAGGCTGCAGAATATAGAGAAAGCTCATCATTTATTGAAGATGATAATGATTTTTTCAGCCTGTTTTATTCTCTTACAGATAAAACAAAATCTTTTGACCCAATGGATTTTGTAATAATAAAAAATTTCCTTGTAAAAATATCGCTTATTAAAGAAGCATTAGAAGAAAAAAAATATACTTATCTAACAAGCTACAGTGAAAGTTTTGCGTCGTATCAGTATTTAATAGATTTAATAGATAAGTCTATAAATGATAAAGGTGCAGTAAAAGATGATGCAACACCAAAATTACAGGAAATAAGATATTCTTTAAATCAGTTTAAAAATAATATTCGCAAACTTCTTTCTAATATTTTTAATTCTGCAAATGCTGATAAGTTTATACAGGATAAAGTGATTGTTTTACGCAACGGCAGATATACTATACCATGCAAAACAAATTTCAGCCAGTATATTCAAGGTATTATTCAGGATAAATCTGCAAGCGGTCAGACATTATACATAGAGCCTGCATCTATTGTTTCTGAAAATAATGCTATGCAGGAATTAATTATTGAAGAATCTGAAGAAATAGCAAAAATTATTTATACATTGATTACTTCTGTTAAATCTTCTTTAGTAGATTTAAATAAAACAGTAAAAAATTATTCTTATTTAATAATGATATTAGAAATAGGGCTTTTCTATTCTAATAAACAGTATACTTTTGGTGAGCTTGGAAACAGTATGGTTTTTTCTCAAGTTCATCACCCGCTTTTATATTTAAGAAAAGGTGATAACTCAATTCCTGTTGATTTTATAATAGATAATCAGGGTGACCATATTATAATCACAGGTCCAAATACCGGTGGTAAAACTGCAGCATTAAAATCAATAGGATTAAATCATTTAATATCATACTGTGGACTTCCTGTTTTTGGTAAATATTTTAAATTTATGGCTTTTGAAAGCATTTTAGCAGATATTGGTGATAATCAGTCTATTATTATGGATTTAAGTACTTTCTCATCTCATATGGTTAATATTAATAATATAGTAGAGAAAGCATACAGTAAAACATTAGTGCTTTTTGATGAATTAGGAACAGGAACAGAGCCTAGGGAAGGGGCATCTTTAGCTGTTGCTATACTTAAATATTTAAGAAAAAAAGGTGCAACAGTTATTCTTACAACTCACTTTACAGAAGTAAAAAATTATGCACTTAACAGTGATAAGGCATACTTTTATGCAGTAGATTTTGATTATGATACTTTAAGCCCTAGATATAAATTAATAAAAGATGTTATGGGCAAATCTGATCCTATAATGATTGCAGAAAGGCTTGGATTTAATAAAGAGATTATACAAGATGCAGAAGAAGAATTAATGAGGTATAAATCTTCTATAGAAGTGCAGGTAGAAGAATTAAATAGAATGCTTGCAGAAGCAGAGCATACTAAAAAAATACTTGCAGCAAAAGAAAAAGAGCTGCAGGAAAAAGAAGAAGTGTTTAATGCTGCAAACCAGGATCTGCAGAAAAAACTTAATTCTAAAGAAATAGAGTTATTAGAAGAAACATACTCTCTTTTACAAAAAAGCAAAAGACTTGCTAACCAGAAAGAAAAACTTACAAACGAAGAAATAGAAAATGTTATTAAAAAAACATCATCTAAAATAGAAGATATAAAATCAAAGCAGATAACTATTGAAGATATAAAAGTAAATGATGTTATTTTTCTTGATAAATATAATAGTCAGGTAAAAATTTTAGAGATTTCCGGCAATAATGTAACAGTAGATTTAAATGGCATGAAAATGAAAATGAAAAAAAATGATATTGTTGGCCATAAAGTAGAGCATGTAAAACCTAAGACTGTTAAAATAACTAATAATACAAGTAAAAGCAGCTCAAAAAGAGAAATTGTCCTTGTTGGAAAGCGAGTTGAAGAAGCTCTTGATTTACTTGAAAAATTTATAGATGATTTACTGCTTACAAATTATGATAAAGCATATGTTATTCATGGAAGAGGCTCTGGTCAGTTAAGAAAAGCAATACATGAATATTTAAGAGTTCATCCAAAAGTAGCAAAATATTATTTAGCAGAAAATAATGAAGGCGGTAATGCTGTAACTATTATTGAACTTTAAGTTTATTTATTATAGTTTACAGGGCATGAAATAGTATCATCAAAAAAAGTTACTTTGCCAGTAGCTATTCCGTATTTTGCACCTACAACAATAAGTTTGCCAGTTTCTATATATGGTTTTAAAATAGAGCTGCTTTTTATTTTATCTACAGTATGGTACACATTTAGATCTTCTGCACGCTCTAATAAGTCAAAATGATTATCAGTTTCCTGTGATGCCCTGTCTATAGATGGCTGTACTTCATGAAGAATATCTTTAATGTATCCAAGCTCTGCACCATCATGGTCTTCTATACAGCTTTTAACTGCTCCGCAGTTTTCATGTCCCATAACTATTACTATATCTACACTGCTGTGAGTTACTGCATATTCAATACTGCCCATTTCTAAAGCTCCAACCACATGACCTGCTGTGCGTATAATAAAAAAATCACCCATTTCTGCATTAAATATTCTTTCTGGAGAGATTCTAGCATCAGAGCATGTAACTATAACCGCCTGTGGATTTTGTCCGTGTACAGCCATTTGACGCACTCTTTCAATATTACTTACAGGAGCAGAATGAAGGATATATGAAGTAAACTGCTCATTTCCTTCTTTTAGAATATCAAGAGTTGTAGAATGGTCTTCTACATGATAGTTCCAAAATTCTATAAATGATTTTAAAAATTTTTTAAACATATGTCTCTCTTTGTATTCTTTTATATTATTTTATAACATAAATAATAAATAATCAAATATTTATTAAATAGTTTTATTGAAATTTTTTAGTTTAAGATTTTTTAGTATTTTTTTAAATTAAAATTATTGACTATACAAAATAATTTATATAACATAACAGTTTAAATTAGATATTAAATGTTAAATTGATATTACAGGAGTTATTATGAATAAAGTGGTAAATGTTGGAATAATAGGCTACGGAGTTGTAGGTAAAGGAACTGTTGCCGCTTTAATGGATAATTTTGAGACTGTTAGGCGTAAAACAGGAATAAATATCATTGTTAAAGGCATTGCAGATACTAAAATTAATAATATTAGTGATAATTATCTGCATAAAGTGGATATTTTAACAAAAGATGCTATGGAGCTTATTACTAATAAAGATATAGATATAATTGTAGAGCTTGTTGGTGGATATACTTTTGCAAAAGATTTTGTAAAAGCAGCATTGCAAAATAAAAAGCATGTTGTAACCGCAAATAAAGCACTGCTTGCAGCATACGGCAGTGAAATATTCCCACTTGCTTATGAAAACGGTGTAGATATAGGCTTTGAAGCATCTGTTGGTGGTGGTATTCCTATTATCAGAGTTATGAAGGAAGATTTAGCCGTTAATAATATTAATGAAATATACAGCATTATTAATGGAACAGCTAACTATATTTTAACCAGAATGACAGAAGAAGGCAAAGAGTTTGATGAAGTATTAAAAGATGCACAAAATAAAGGTTATGCAGAAGCTGACCCAACTTTTGATATAGAAGGTATAGATTCTGCCCATAAACTTTCTATTCTTTCCTCTATTGCCTTTTCTACAGTTGTGCGGGTGGATAAAATATTTGTAGAAGGTATATCAAATATAAAACCTATTGATATAGCTATTGCAAAAGAGTTTGGCTGTGTTATTAAGCTTCTAGCGATAGCAAAAAGACATAATAATGATGTAGAAGTAAGAGTACACCCTACAATGATACCTTTAACTAATACTCTTGCACAGGTTAATGGTGTATTTAATGCAGTATATGTTAAATCAGATAAAACAGGACCAACTCTTCATTATGGACAGGGTGCAGGAAGCGCGGCAACTGGTGCTGCTGTAGCTGGTGATATTATTAATATTGCAAGAAATATTGTTAAGGGTATAAATGTTAGAGTGCCAGTTTTAGGTTATGTAAAAAAAGAAGAAACTATTAATATTGTTGATATAAAAGACATTTATTCAGCTTTTTATATGAGATTAATTGTGGAAGATACTCCAGGTGTGTTAGCTCAGGTAGGGCTTATACTTGCAAATAATGGAATAAGTGTATCTTCTGCTCTGCAAAGAGAATCTGGAGTTGACTGTAAAGGCTGCGTACCACTTGTATTTATGACTCATGAAGTAATAGGCAGCAGCATAATAAATGCAGTTAAAGAAATTGATTCTAAATCATTTGTTAAAGAAAAAACAGTAATAATTAGGGTGGAAGGCAACTAATGAAATATATAGTGTTACTTTGTGATGGTCTTGCTGACAGACCACTTAAGGAATTAGATAATAAAACTATTATAGAATATGCAAATATTCCAAATATACATAAAGCAGCAGAGCATGGTATATGCGGCTATATTCAAACAACACCAGATGGTATGGCTCCAGGAAGTGATATATGTAACTTAAGTATATTTGGTTATAATCCTAAAAACTACTATACTGGCAGAAGCCCTTTAGAAGCATGCAGTATGGGTATAGAGCTGGGAGAAAACGATATGGCTTTTCGCTGTAATACAGTAACCATTACTAATGATATTATGGAGAGTTTTACAGCACACCATATAGAAGAAAAATATGTGGAAAATATTATTAATGCTTTAAATCAGGAATTTCAAGGGGAAGGCATAGAATTTTATAAAGGTGTAGGCTATAGAAATTTAATGGTAATTCGTAATATATCTAATATTGAATTATCTACTACTCCACCACATGATATAAGCGATAAAAATACTACAGCCTATGTTCCAAAAGGAAATGGTGCTGAAAAATTAATTGAAATAATGAAAAGGGCAAAAGATAAAGTATTTAATGGCAGTGTAGATACAGGTAAAGCAACAAATATCTGGCTTTGGGGGCAGGGAAAAAAACCAGCTCTTCCTGCATTTGTTGATGAATATAAAGTAAAAGGTGCAGTTATTTCAGCAGTAGATTTAATTAGGGGTATTGGTGTATGTGCTGAGATGGATATTATAAAAGTGCCGGGTATTACAGGTTTTACAGACACTAATTTTAAAGGCAAGGCAGAATATGCAGTAAATGCTTTAAAAGATCATGATTATGTATTTATTCATGTGGAAGCACCAGATGAAGCTGGCCATTTAGGAAATATCAGTGAAAAAATTAAGGCAGTAGAACTTATTGACAGCCAAATGATGCCTGTTATTTTAGATGGTTTAAAACAATATGGTGATTACAGACTTTTAATTACTCCAGACCATGCAACACCTATTGAGCTAAAAACACATTCACCTGAAAAAATACCAGCTGTTATTTTTGGCTCTGATATTAAAGCAGATGATAATAAAACATATAGTGAGCATATTAAAACGCCGTCTTTTGATTTAAAAGAAGGTTATGAAATAGCAGAATTATTTATAAAAAATTAAGTAAAATAAATTGGAGGAATTTGTGAGTCTTGTTGTTATGAAATTTGGCGGCACAAGTGTAGGCAGTATAGAACGCATACGCAATGTGGCAAAAATTGTAGAAAAGAAAAAAGACGAAGGCCATGATGTTATTGTTGCAGTTTCTGCAATGTCTGGCGAAACTGACAGACTTATTGGTCTTTTAAAAGAAATCACACCTGATTACTCATTAAGAGAATATGACCAGCTTGTTTCAACAGGTGAAACTGCATGTATTCCACTTGTTACTCAGGCACTTTTAGTTGATGGATATGATGCAGTATCATTAACTGGTCTGCAGATAGGTATGGAAACAGATAATGCTCACTCAAAAGCTCGTATTCTGAATATTAGAGGCGATAGAATAAAAAAAGCAATCAGCGAAGGTAAGATAGTTGTTGTTGCTGGTTTTCAGGGATATAATGTAGAAACAGGCGATATTACTACTTTAGGAAGAGGCGGTTCTGATACTACTGCTGTTGCCATCGCTGCTGCAGTAAAAGCTGATGTATGTGAAATATATACAGATGTTGACGGCGTATATACTGCTGACCCAAGAATTGTTAAAAATGCTAAAAAATTAGATACTATTTCTCATGAAGAAATGCTTGAACTTGCATCACTTGGTGCAAAAGTTCTGCAGTCAAGAAGTGTTGAACTTGGAATGAATTATAATGTAGACATTATGGTGCTTTCTTCTTTAGAAGATAAACCAGGCACTCTTGTAACATCAAAGGAGGATAAAAATATGGAGCGTATCGTTGTTTCAGGCGTTACTAGTGATAAAAATCAAGCAAAAATAACACTTTTAGGAGTAAAAGATGAGCCGGGAGTGGCTGCACGAATATTTATAGGTTTAGCTGAAGCAAATATAAATGTGGATATGATTATCCAAAATGTTGCTAAGGAAGACGGCAAAACTGATATTTCTTTTACAGTACCTAAAACTGACCTTATAAAAGCAAAAGCAGCATGTGAAAAATTAGGAAAAGAAGCTGGCGTTACAGAGATTTTATCTGATGAAAACATATCAAAAGTATCTATTGTAGGTATTGGTATGAAAAGCCATTCTGGTGTTGCTGCTACTATGTTTAAAGTATTATCAGATAACCAGATTAATATAAAAATGATTTCAACAAGTGAAATAAAAGTTTCATGCATAATTGAAGAAAAATTTACTGAACTTGCAGTGCGTGTTTTACACAGCGCATTTATAACTGAGAAACAAGATGGATAGTTCTACCAGCAAAATATTTTTATATGATACAACATTAAGGGATGGAACTCAGTCTGAAGATGTAAATTTTACTGTTATTGATAAGCTGAGAATTGCAGAACGCTTAATTGAGTTTGGCATAGACTGTATAGAAGGCGGCTGGCCGGGTTCAAACCCTAGAGATATGGAATTTTTCAATGCTTTAAAGAAAAATACAAGTATTGATATAAGCAAAATATCTGCTTTTGGTTCTACAAGGCGTGCTAAAAAAACATGTGAAAATGATGAAATAATACAAGCACTTCTTGAAGCAAATGTTCCTAATATTACTATTTTTGGTAAAACATGGGATTTACATGTTAGGGAAGCATTAAAAATATCTCTTGATGAGAATATAGAGATTATCCATGATACTGTTCGTTATTTAAAAGGGAAGGTGGATAAAGTTTATTATGATGCAGAGCATTTTTTTGATGGATATATTGCAAACCCAGAATATGCAGTAAAAACACTTCTTGCAGCTCGTGATGCAGGGGCAGACTGTGTTGTACTTTGTGAAACAAATGGCGGGGCAATGCCTGATAAAGTTGCAGAAATAGTTGCAGTTGTAAAAAATACGCTTGGAGATTATCCTTTTGGTATACATGCTCATAATGACTGTGAAATGGCTGTTGCTAATAGTATTGTGGCAGTAAGAGGCGGAGCAAGTCATGTGCAGGGCACTATTAATGGATATGGGGAAAGGTGTGGTAATGCAAACCTTTGCTCCATTATACCAAACCTGCAGCTTAAATATGGATATAACTGTGTATCAAGTGAAAACTTAACTAAGTTAAAAAGTTTATCAGACTTTTTAGATGAAATCGGTAACTTAAAACATAATACTCACAGACCTTATGTTGGTAAATCTGCTTTTGCCCATAAAGGTGGTGTACATGTTTCTGCTATTTTAAAAAATTCTAAAACTTATGAGCATATTGCTCCAGAGCTTGTTGGCAATTCTCAAAGAGTTCTGTTATCAGACTTATCTGGTAAAAGTAACTTAATATATAAAGCAAAAGAATTTGGTTTAGATATTGAAAGCCAGACTGATACTATAAAAAATGTTCTACAGCAGCTTAAAGAATTGGAAAATAGAGGGTTTCAGTATGAAGGTGCAGAAGCATCTTTTGACCTTTTAATAAGAAGAGCTATGAATACTCTGCCTGAATTTTTTGATATATTAAGCTACAGGGTTATAGATGAAAAAAATAAATCTCTATCAGTTGCACCTATGGCAGAAGCAACTGTCAGGGTAGCAGTTAATGGCGAAGTAGAGCATACAGCAGCAGGTGGAAACGGACCTGTAAATGCACTAGATAAAGCAATAAGAAAAGCATTAATCCATTTCTATCCACAGCTGAAGGATATGGCACTTGTTGACTACAAAGTTCGTATTTTATCAAGCCAAAATGGTACTCAGGCAACAACACGGGTTCTTGTAGTAAGTCAGGATTCTTCTTCTACATGGAGTACTGTAGGTGTTGCAGAAAATATTATTGATGCCAGCTATCAGGCTCTACTTGATTCTATTATTTATAAGCTGTTAAAAGATAGTAAATAATATAATAACCTGCTGTTTTCCAGCAGGTTAATATAGATAAATACAATAAAAATTATATCAACTGTACTTACATATTTTTTTGGTTAAGTCCAACCTGTTTATTTGAATGGATTTATATCTAATGGGTATAGTTAAGTTAAATAATAGTTTTAAGGTAATATTTATCTTAAAAATAATATAAAGTTAAAAATCTATTTTTGATTTTTAGATAATTCAATAAATTTTTTCATTATATCATCAAGTTTGCTTATTGAAACGGTGCCCCACATTTCTTCTATTTTATCGTTGCCTATACCATGGGTATATTTAACTGTAACATCTGTAATAGAAGGCAGTATAATTAAATCAAGAAAAACATCTTTAATATTGAACATTAAGTCAATAGAGCCATCTTCAGAAGGTGTGCCACTTACTGTTAAGGCATATTTTTTGTAATACCTTAATGCAATTAATGCTGCAACTTCCACATGTTCTGCACTGAATGCATCACCTTTACCAAAAGACCAGCCTTTTTTTAGTTTAGCAATTTCCCTAATACGAACTTCAAAGTTTTCCTGCATATAAGTAACCTATTTTAAAATTATTTATTTTTTAAATAATATGCTTGCCATTTCTCTAAAAAACAAGTATAAATGAAAAACTATAATTTGTAAATAATTACTTTATTTTAGGTTTTATTATGATTTACGATTTACATACACACTCAACACATTCTGATGGTATGCTTATTCCTGCAGAAGTAGCCCGCACAGCACATGTTCAGGGGTATCTTGGTATTGCATTAACAGACCATGTAGACAGCTCTAATATTTATCAGGTTTTGCAGGCTAACTTAAAATTTAAAGAATGGTTTAATAAATCATCAGATAATTTTAAAGTAATTGTTGGTGTGGAAATTACCCATGTAAATCCAAAAGATATTGCACCACTTACAAAAATAGCAAGAGATAATGGGGCAGATATAGTGGTTGTTCATGGTGAAACAATATCTGAGCCAGTAGCTCCAGGCACTAACAGGGCAGCAATAGATGCTCATGTTGATATATTAGCTCACCCTGGACTTATAAGCTATGAAGATGCTTGTGCTGCTGCAGAAAATAAAATATATCTTGAGATTACTACAAGAAAAAGCCATGCATACACTAATGCTTATGTTGCAAATATGGCAAGAAAAGCTGGAGCAGAGCTTGTGATAGATAATGATGCTCACGGTCCATCTGATTTTGTAGGCAGTGAGAAAGCCTGCAAAATTATGCTTGGTGCAGGCATCAGCGATGATGAAATAAAAAATATAATAAATAATAATAAGAAAATATTTGAGAAAGCTGTTGGAGGCAAAAATGGCTAAAAAAGATAAAATCAATATTGATAATACAGGCGTAGATAAGCTGGAATCATTTATGCAGAATAACATTAAAATGATTGTTATTTTAATAAGTGTATTAGTAGTATTATTTATAGCTGTATATTTAGGATATACTGCTTACGGTGTATCTAAAAATAAAAAAATTGATTCTGTAAGTGCTGCAGAAATGATTATGTTTGATAATGCTTCAGTTGATGCTTTTGCTGCATTATCCACATCTGTTCCGTCATTAAAAGATTATATTGCTGTTCGCAGTGCAGGAATGTATTATATGTATGGTAATTCAGGAAAGGCTGTTAGTGAACTTCAAAAATCTGGTGGCAGATTTTCAGAATTAAGTGCAGGTATGCTTTATGATTTAGGACAGAGCATTGTCCCTGCAAACTATTTACAGGGTGATATAAGAGAATTGTGGTATTATAGAAATGTATTATCATCTAATGATGCTGATACTGATAAAAATATTAATGAATTTAAAATGCTTTATCCAAATAGTCCGCTTTTAACATTGGTTGAAAACTGGAATATAAAATAGAAGCTGTATAAATTATGAGTATTACTCAAATAAAAACAATCTGTATTGCAGATATATTGGCACTTTTACCTATTGTAATAACTGTGTATCTGCTTTACTTTTTATATAATCTTGGTGTATCAAAAGCCAGTCCTATTGTTAAAAAAATAGCTCATCAGTATAACTTAGAAATAATTAATATAGACAAATATTTAAGTATAAAAGAATTAGTGAAGGATAAATAAATGTATATTAATTTAGGATTAATTGGAAACCCGCTAAATCATACATTTTCTCCGTTTATACATAACTATTTTTTATATCAATCAGGTCTTTGCGGTGGATATACATGTTATGATATAACTATTGAAGAACTTGAAGAAACTATTATAATGTTTCAAAAATTTCATTTTAAAGGTATAAATGTAACTGTTCCTTACAAACAGGAAGTAATGCAGTTTTGCTCAGAGCTTGATATTACAGCAAAAAGTGTTGGGGCTGTAAATACTCTGCATTTTACTGATAATGGAATTATTGGACATAATACAGATATTTTTGGATTTCATATGATGCTTGAAACTTCAGGTATTAATACATTAAATAAAAAAGTACTGTTATTAGGTGCAGGCGGTGCTTCAAGAGCAGTCATACCATATTTATTAATGAATAAACCTGAATATTTTTTAATAGCAAACAGAACTGTAGAAAAGGCTAAAGATTTATCACTACTATACGATAATAATGCAGATATCTGCGGATTAGATGATTTAAATGGTTTAGAGTTTGATATCGTTATTAATGCTTCATCTTTGGGGGTAAAGGGTGAATCGTATACTGACTATGGCTTTAAAATTAAAGAAGCGGCTGTTGATATGATATATAAACCGCGAATAACTTCATTTTTATCTCTTTACAGCAAAGATAATATAAAACTTGTAAATGGTCTTGCTATGCTTATATATCAAGCTGCAGGCTCATTTAATATATGGACAGGGTGCGAGATTATTCCAGATATGAAATATTTTAATAAAGCTGTATATAATGAATAGTTTAGTGGGCTATGCAGGAATTGAACCTGCCACACCCAACTCCGGAGGTTGGTGCTCTATCCACTGAGCTAATAGCCCTAAATCTCATAATAATATAAAAAATAAACTTAAATAGCAAGTTGTTTTTTTAAAAAAATATGATTAAAATTGTAAAAAATCACACATAAACTTTTTTTTGAAAATTTTGTATTATTACTCTTGACAAAACTTGTTTAAAAGCTATAAAGTTATTTAGATTTTAGGAGAGAATGTTATGATACCACAAAAAAAATCGGCTTATAATGTTGCTATTGTTGGAGCTACTGGTGCAGTAGGGCAGACTTTTTTAGATATTTTATCTGAAAGAAATTTTCCTATTAGTAATTTAAAACTTTTAGCATCTTCTCGGTCTGCTGGTAAAAAAATGCACTATAATGGTGAAGAATATACTATTGAAGAATTAACTCATGATTCATTTAAAGATATTGATATAGCATTATTTTCAGCTGGTGCATCAAGATCAAAAGAATTTGCACCATCTGCTGTTAAAGCTGGTGCCGTAGTTGTTGATAATTCTTCTGCTTTTAGAATGGATAAAGATGTACCATTAGTTGTTCCTGAAGTAAACCCAGAGGACGCATTAAAAAATAATGGTATAATTGCAAATCCAAACTGTACAACAATTATTATGCTTGTGCCTTTAAAACCACTACATGATTATGCAAAAATTAAAAGAGTTGTCGTATCATCATATCAATCAGCATCTGGTGCTGGTGCTGCGGCTACTATAGAATTAATGGAGCAGACAAAAGCATGGTCAAAAGGTGAAACACTTGAAGTAAAAGCATTTGCTCACCAGCTTCTTTTTAATGTTATTCCGCATATTGATGTATTTACTGAAAATGGTTATACAAAAGAAGAAATGAAAATGTATAATGAAACTCGTAAAATGCTTCATTCAGATGAAATAAAAGTTAGTGCAACATGCGTTCGTGTGCCAGTATTAACTGCTCATTCAGAAAGTGTTTTAATAGAAACTGAGAAAAAACTTACTGTTGAAAAAGCCAGAGAATTGCTTTCTAATGCACCGGGTGTTAAACTTTATGATAATCCTGATGAAAAACAATATCCAATGCCTATTTTAGCATCAGGACAGGATTTATGTTATGTTGGTAGAATCAGGGAAGATATAGCATACGATAATGGCTTATCATTCTTTGTAAGTGGTGACCAGTTAAGAAAAGGAGCAGCTACAAATGCTGTTCAAATTGCAGAGTTATTGATAAAATAAATAATTAATAAAATAAGGGATAAATGGTATATCTTTACTTGACAAGTAGAAGTAATTGTATATAATAACCAAATCTATCCTATATATTTATGGAGGTTTTACGTGAATAAAAAAGAGCTTATCGATTCTATTGCACAAAAAACAGGTGTAAAAAAAGTTGAAGCTGAAAAAGTTTTGTCTGCTTATGAAGCTACAATTCTTGAAACGTTAAAAAAAGGTGAAAGAGTAACTATAGTTGGTTTTGGTACTTTCACTGTAAGTGACAGAAAAGAAAGAAAAGGCCGTAACCCTAAAACTGGTGCAGAAATGGTTATTCCTGCTAAAAGAATGCCTAAATTTCTTGTTGGTAAAGCTTTTAAAGAATCATTCTAATTATTTAATGGATATAATAAGCATGTTGGAACCATGCTTATTATATCATTATTAAATCTCTTTATGTCTCAAAATATATCATATAATCAAATAGTTTCTTTCATTTTTGAAGCTGGTTTGTTAAATCGTTTTAAACGCAGCGGATTTGATTTTTTAGGCACTGGAAATCAAAATATATCATCTCATTCTTTTAGAACTGCTGTTATTTCGTATATTTTAGCTGAAAAGTTAAATGCAGACAGCAGCAAGGCTGTATTATTATCACTTTTTCATGATATACCAGAAACAAGAACTGGCGATATAAACCATTTTCAAAAAAAGTATGTAGAAAAAAATGAGATGAAAGCAGTAGAAGATATTGCTGAAGATATTAAAGAGCTTTCTTCTCTTCCTTCATTTATTTCTGAATTTAATAACGGCAGCAGTATTGAAGCAGAAATAGCACGAGATGCTGATATTTTAGAGCTTATTTTTACTTTAAAGGAAGAGTTAGATAATGGTAACAAACAGGCTGAAATATGGTTAAAAGGTGCTTTAAAAAGGCTTAAATTAGATGAAAGTATAAAAATAGCTGAAACTGCATTATCTGTTAAATCATACGACTGGTGGCATGATATACTTAAAGTTAATAGATAATTTAGACTTATCCAAAAAATTTAAATAAGCAACCACAAGTATTTTTTTGTAAACATATCATACCCATATATCTTTCATTAAAACATATTTCCAGCCACGGACATTTAGTTTAGTCGTTGCTGGCTTGGAAAGTTCTTATATCCATTTTTCACACATGCATATGCATTATTATTCAGAGGTGAAGCCAAAGAATTGAAATTAAGAAAATGAGTACCCCATTTGCGTACAGAAATGGGGTAATCTTATTATTTTTATATTAACTATTCGCCTATTTTTAATTTTTCCCAATATGAACTGTATATTGGCAGTGCTTCTTCCACATCAAGCTGAAATTCTGAATTTTTTAAATCTTCATCAGTAGGGAATATAGTTCTGCTGTTTTTTGATGTTTCATCAAGATACTGTGCAACTTCTTCTTTTTTTACAGGAGTAGTGTATCCTACATAGTTAGAAATTTGTGCAGAGATATCTGGGCGTATAATAAAATCAATAAATTTATAAGCATTTTCTACATTTTTAGCTTTACTTGGAATAACAAGGCTGTCCACCCATACAGCAGCACCGTCTTTTGGATAAATATATTTAATATTCTCATTTTCCTGAGCTGCCATAAATGCTTCACCGCTCCACATAATACCAATATATACTTCTTCATTTAAAAATGGAGTTCTAGGGGAGTCTGAATTAAAAAGTTTAACTGAAGGCATAAGTTCTACAAGTTTATTATATGCAGCTTCTAATTCATCTTTATTTTTTGTATTGCCAGAATATCCAAGAGAACGAAGTGCAGCATGGAAAACTTCTCTTAAGTCATTCTGCAGCATAACTTTTCCTTTAAATTCTTCTTTCCACAAATCTGCCCATGAAGATATAGTTGATGGGTTAATATATTTAGCATTAACACCTATTGCAGTAGTACCCCACATAAAAGGAACACTGTATTTATTATCTGGGTCATAAGATTGGTTAATAAGCTGCGGATTAAGTTTACTGAAATTAGTAAGTTTTGTTTTATCAATAGCCTGTATTAAGCCTTCTTTCTGCATTTTCTGCACATAGTAAGTTGATGGTACTGCAATATCATAATCTGCACCACCAGTTATTTTTATTTTTGCATACATTGCTTCGTTACTGTCATAAGTAGTATAACGAACTTTAATACCAGTTTCTTTTTCAAACTGTTTAATAACTTCATCAGGAATATACTCTGACCAGTTGTATACATAAACCTCATTTTCAGGTTTTTTTGTGCAGGCAAATACAGTTAAACTTACCAGCATAAGAATAAAGATTTTTTTCATTTTTTCCTCTCTCTAAGCATTATTTGAGCTATTATAATTATGAGCATAGATGCTCCAAAAATAAGTGTACTTAATGCATTAACTTCAGGTTTTACACCAGTTCTAACCATTGCATATATTTTCTGCGGCAGTATTTCAAACTGTGGTCCTGATGTGAAAAATGCACATATACTGTCGTCCATGGAGATAGTAAAACTTAATATCCATGCAGCTATTACAGCAGGTAAGATAGACGGAAGAATAATGTGAAAAAAAGTTTGGAGTTCATTTGCCCCTAAATCTTTTGCTGCTTCAATAATATGTACATCAAAATTTGCAAGTCTTGTAAAAAGAACTGCCATAACAAAAGGAAGGCATAATGTAATATGGGTAATAAGCAGTGTTTGAAATCCTAAATCCATACTTAAAAATTTAAAAAGTAAAAGCAGTGATATACCCATAATAATTTCTGGTGACATTATAAGTATATATAATAGTGACATTATAAAATTTTTGCCGTAAAAATTAAATCTGAATAAAGTAACGGCAGAAAGAGTACCTATAATAGTAACAATTGTAGCTGCAGATACACCTACAATTAATGAATTTACAAGGCCGCTTATTAATGCACTTGAATTAAATAATTTATCATACCACCTTAAAGAAAAACCTTTCCACACAGTGCCGGAAGAAGCTTCATTAAATGAAAAGATTATTAAAATAATTAATGGCAGATATAAAAATAAATAAACTAAAAATATATAGAGCCAAGGCCATTTTGAATGTTTCATTACAGCACCTTTGTTCTAAATGATTTTGAGCTTTTATAGTATGCCCATATCATAATACCCATAATAACAGTAATTAATACACTTGCAGCAGAGCCAAGTGGCCAGTTTTGAAGTACATTTGATGTAAACTGTTCTTGAATAATATTACTTACCATTATATGTTTTCCGCCGCCTAAAAGACTAGGTATATAGAATAATCCTAGAGCAGGCAGAAATACTAAAACTGTACCTGCAATAATTCCCGGGGAAGTAAGAGGTAAAATAATATGGTAAAAAGTGCGAAGTTTGCTTGCGCCTAAATCCTGAGCAGCCTCTATATATCTAAAATCAAATTTATCAATTGTTGCATAAAGTGGCAGTATCATAAATGGTAAAAGAGTATATACAAAGCCAAAAATAACAGCACCTTCTGTATAAAGCAGGGAGAGTGGTGCGTCTATTATACCAATTTTAATAAGGATTGTATTAATAAGGCCATTTGCTGCTAACATATATGATATTGCATAAGTTCTGATTAATGCACTTGTCCAGTATGGAATAACTACAAGAAGAGCCATCAGACCTTTATATTTTGATTTGGAGCGTGCCAAAATATACGCAAAAGGATATCCTATTATTAAACATAAAAAAGTAGCAATAGCTGCAACTTTAAAAGAGTTTAAGAATATATTAAAATATGCACCAGTGAAAAATTTTTTATAATTTTCTAAAGTGAAAACAGCTTTAACAAAAGATTGACTGTCATATTCTAAAAAGCTGACAATAAACATTATAATATTTGGTATTAATGCAAAAAGCAAAAGCCATAAAACTATTACAGCAATAGTTACAGTGTGGAACAGGTTACGCTCTTTCATCTTTTAAAACAACCTCCCAGCCGGAAACCCAGCCAACAGACACTTGCTCATTCATATTATAGTCAAAATCTTCATATTCTTCGTCAAAAAATTCACTGGCTTTAATTACTGTGCCGTTATTTAATTTGATAGTAGTATCAAGAGTCGCACCTTTATATACTTTAGTTTCAATATTTCCTATCATTAAGCCTTCAGTATCTGGGTGTTCACTAAGTTTTTCTATCCTCATATCTTCAGGTCTAAGAAGAAGTGTAAATTTATCGCCAATATTTAATTCTTTTTTAGTTTTAATACTGCATATTCTGCCTTCAACTTTTGCTTTAATCAGGTTATCTTCAAAACCTAGTACTTCGCCATTTAATACATTAACATCACCAATAAAGTTTGCAACAAATATAGAGTTTGGCTCTTCATATAAGTTTTTAGGTGTGCCACACTGTTCAATAACGCCTCTGTTCATAACAATAACCCTGTCAGACATAGATAATGCTTCTTCTCTATCATGAGTAACTAAAACAAAAGTAATTCCTAATTTATGTTGAAGTTGTTTTAATTCTTTCTGCATATTAAGGCGGAGTGATGCATCTAATGCACTTAATGGTTCATCGAGCAGTAAAACTAATGGTTTATTAACTAAAGCTCTTGCAAGAGCAACACGCTGCTGCTGTCCCCCTGAAAGCTGGTGTGGTTTTCTGTCAATAAATTCTTCAAGTTTAACAATGCGGAGAACTTCCATTACTTTTTCTTTTATTTCATTTTTCGGTACTTTATGCATTTTAAGCCCAAAAGCAATATTATCAAATACAGTCATATGTGGAAAAAGAGCATAGTTTTGAAAAACAGTATGGACTTCTCTGTTATTTGCAGGGATATTATTAATTCGTTTTCCCTGAAGTAAAATATCGCCGCTGTCAGCCTGTTCAAAACCTGCAATAAGTCTAAGAGTAGTGGTTTTTCCACAGCCTGAAGGACCAAGTATTGTTAAAAATTCACCGTTATATATTGTTAAATCTAAATTATTTAATACAGATTTGCCGTCAAAGCTTTTGCAAATATTTTTTAACTCTACAAGTGTTTCCTGCTGTTTCATTTTCCACCTTTTTTAAATATTTCATCTAAAAATCAGGCTTAAGCCAGTTAATATGTTTAAATTTTATGAATTTTGAAAAGTATTAATATACTTCATTACTTATAATGTCAAGTATATTTTTATAAATTGTATTATTTAATAATAAATGTATAAAAATATATCCATATAAGTGTATATAGTATATTATAAAATATTGATATATAAGTAATAATATATGGTTATTATATTAGTATTTTTTATAAATAAAAATAGAATATTTTGTATAAAAATATAAAAAATTGCAAAAAATGATGTTATATTTTATTAAAATTAATTTATTTTTATCATTTTTTACTATTTTTATATATTAAATTATATATTTTATCTAGGGATACTCCTTTTTTTACAACACCTTATGTCACCTTGACGAGCGGTTTTTGCGAGGACTGCTGATTTCCCGAGCTATTGCTGAGGAGTCAGAAATCGCACAGGCTTAGGACTTTTTATTATTGTTTAAAAGACAGGATGTCTTTTCGCTTGCGTAAGTGCGGGAGGGGTTTCCTCGACCAAACGCCTAAATAAAAATTTCATGGGGAGCGATTTT
The DNA here is from genome assembly GCA_944323205.1 of uncultured Mucispirillum sp. Classification (GTDB taxonomy): domain Bacteria; phylum Chrysiogenota; class Deferribacteres; order Deferribacterales; family Mucispirillaceae; genus Mucispirillum. The sequence continues at coordinate 92,165 of CALURO010000005.1, forward strand.
TGCGACGCAAGGACTTTCCGACGAATAGGAAGGAATCAAAAGTCCGCAGCTGGACGGAAATTTTTATTATTGTTTAATAAGATTCTTAGCCTACTATCATAGGCTCTGAATGACAGTTACCTGAGATTATTTCTATTTTTATATATATTATCAAGTATTTATAGCATTTTTTAATAAAAAAAATGGGGTGCCACCAGTATATTTTACTTGTTGACTTTTTTATTAATATGCATTATTTATATATATATCCCCACACCACAGGGGTAGGGAATATAAGGTGTTTAAATGAAAGAGAAGTATAATATTACAGGTATGACATGTTCTGCATGTTCTGCGCATGTAACAAAAGCAGTGTCTAAACTTAATGGAGTTAAAAATGTTAATGTTAATCTGCTTTCAAATAATATGGTTGTAGAATATGATGATACTATATCAAGTAATGATATCATTACAGCAGTAACAGAAGCAGGATATGGAGCAGAAATAGATAGTAAAAAAAGAAATACTGCAACGGTGCAGAAGCCGCCTTATGATACAGAGCTTGAAAATATGAGAAAACGGCTTATTGTATCATTTGTATTTTTTATTCCTGTTATGTATTTATCTATGGGCAGTATGGCAGGACTTCCCCAGTTTTCTTTTTTCAAACATTATGAAGGAAGTTTTAATTATGCTTTTACTCTTTTTTTGCTGACAATTCCTGTTTTAATAGTAAATAGAAAGTTTTTTATTAACGGTTTTAAAGCATTACTTAATAAAGCACCTAATATGGATAGTCTTGTAGCACTTGGCTCATCTGCAGCTGTTATATATGGGATATTTGCAATATATAGAATAGGTTACGGATATGCTTATCAGGAAGTATCAATCGTTATGAAATACAGCCATGATTTATATTTTGAGTCCGCTGTTACTATTTTTACATTAATTACACTTGGAAAATATCTTGAAACAAAATCAAAAAGAAGAACTCGTGATGCTGTTGAAAAATTAATCAATTTAACACCAAAAACTGCTGTTGTAGAAAAAGATGGTAAAGAAGTAACTGTTGCTTATGATGACATACAGGTGGGAGATATTATAGTAGTCAAACCAGGTGGTATTATAGCTTGTGATGGTATAATTATTTCTGGTTCTGCCTCTATTGATGAATCTGCGATTACTGGGGAAAGTATGCCTGTTGAGAAAAAACAGGGTGATAAAGTTATAAGTGCAACAATAAATAAAACTGGTCATATAAAATTTAAAGCGCTTAAAGTTGGCAGTAATACTACTTTATCTCAAATAATATCATTAGTAGAAGAAGCCGCAAATTCAAAAGCACCTGTTTCAAAACTGGCAGATAAAATAAGTGGTATATTTGTGCCTGTAGTTATAATTATAGCTTTAATTTCTGGTATTTTCTGGCTTTATATGGGTGAAAGTTATGAGTTTGCATTATCTATTGCAATATCTGTTTTAGTTATATCATGCCCGTGTGCCTTAGGACTTGCAACACCTGTAGCTATTATGGTAGGCACTGGTAAGGGGGCAGAAAACGGCATATTAATTAAATCTGCTGAAAGTCTTGAAATGGCACATAATATAAAGGCAGTGGCTCTTGATAAAACAGGAACTATTACTGAAGGAAAAATGAAAGTTGTAAATATTCAGTCATTTAAATACAGTCAGAATGACTTATTACAGATTGCTTATTCTATGGAAGTAAAATCTGAACACCCTGTATCAAAAGCAGTTGTAAAAAAAGTAGAAGAATTAAACTGCAGATTATTAGATATTGATGATTTTACTGCTTATTCAGGGCTTGGTATATCTTGCAAAATAAATGATAATTCATATTATGCTGGCAATAGTAAGTTTTTATCAAATAATAATATAGATATTAGTAAAATTTCTAATATGATTTTGCCTAATAAAGCCGCTGCACCTGTTTATATTGCAGAAAATAATGATGTGATAGGTATTATATATGTTGCTGATACAATTAAAGAATCAAGTATAGAGGCTGTAAAAGGCTTTAAAGAACAGGGCATAGAAGTATATATGCTTACAGGTGATAATAAAGAAACTGCAGAATATATTGCTCATCAGGCTGGTATTAATAATGTATATGCAGAACTTTTACCGCAGGATAAGGAAAAAGTAATTAGAGAGCTGCAGGATAAGGGTTTAAAAACTGCAATGGTTGGTGACGGTATAAATGATGCACCAGCATTAATGCGTTCAGATTTAGGAATAGCAATAGGGGCAGGAACCGATGTGGCAGTAGAATCAGCAGATATTGTTTTAATCAAGAATAATCTGTTAGATGCTTTAACTGCTGTAAAATTAAGCCATGCAACTATTAAAAATATTAAAACAAACTTATTCTGGGCTTTTTTTTATAACATAATAGGTATTCCAGTAGCAGCAGGGGTATTTTATATGTCATTTGGTATTACATTAAACCCGATGATAGCAGCTGCTGCAATGAGTTTCAGCTCAATATTTGTTGTAACTAATGCTTTAAGATTAAAATTTTTTAAAGCAGAAAAATATAATCAAGGAGATAAACTTATGAAAGTTATTGTGAATGTAAATGGTATGAACTGCAATCATTGTAAAATGGCAGTTGAAAAAGCACTAAATACTGTAGATGGAGTTGTTTCTGCTGAAGTTAATTTAGAAGCAAAAAATGCATCTGTTACATTATCAAAAGAAGTTGCGGATAGTGATTTAATGAATGTTATTAATGAAGCTGGATTTGAAGCAGTTTCTGTGGAGAAAGCATAATATGAAAGCTGATAAATCTGAAGTTTTACCGCTTTTAAAAACAGCTAAAGGACATATAGAAGGCATTATTCGTATGGTAGAAGATGACAGGTATTGTATGGATATATCAAACCAAATATTTGCAGTAGAAGCTATTATGAGAAAAACTAATAAGGTAGTTTTAAAAGCTCATTTATTATCATGTGTACAAGATGCATTAAAAAGTGATGATGTAGACGAAAAGATAGATGAACTTATTTCTCTGTTTAATAAATTAATGAAATAATATTCTTTTGAAAAGGGAAGAAATACCCTTTTCAAAAGTTTTATGACTGCTGAAAAAATTTATCCATTTCTTTTATAATCGATAAAATTTCTGGCACAGCATCTTCATTATAAATTTCATACATATTTTTTATTTTTTCAAAATATGGCATAGCTTTTTTTATTTTTAAAAGAGGTATTTTACTTGGCAAATACTCTATAAGCATACTTCCTGTGATTTCATTTACAGTAATATTTTCAACAGAATTAGATGCAAGCAGCATATTTGTTATCTGACTACTTATTTCTCTGTTTTTAAAAAGTGTAGCTTTTAAACGAACTCTTCCTTCAAAAAAACTAGATACTATCATTTTTTCTCCTTTAACATTGGCCGCATTGCATTGGCACTAATACTTACTGTTAATGTATTATGCAGAAGTGCTGCTGTTGATGGTTTAATTATACCCATAAGTCCTGCTAATATTAATAATGAGTTACCTGCAATAATAATTTTATTATTTAATGATATTCTTTTTAAAAGTTCCTGTCCTAATATTCTTGTTTCATACAGGCTTTCTATACCTTTATCACTTAATATAATATCTGCGGTTTCTCCAGCAATATCAGAGCTTCCTTTCATAGCTATTCCTGCATTTGCAGAAGCAAGAGCAGGGGAGTCGTTTATTCCATCACCTGTCATTATAACTTTATGACCATTTTTACGCATATTTTTAACATAAGCTGTTTTATCTTCTGGAAGTGCCTGAGAAACATAATCATCAGCATTAATGATTTTAGCTGCTTTTGCAGCCGCTTTTTCGCTGTCTCCAGTAATCATTATAATATTTTCAACACCTGTTTTTCTTAAATTATCAACAACTTCTGCAGCATTTGGCAGCACAGGGTCATCAATTAAAATAATACCCATAAGTTTATTATCCATAGCAAGATATAAAATAGAGCTGCAGTCTTTAGATGCCTGCTCAATAATTTCTTTTTCTTCCTGTGTAATATGTGTTTTTTCATCATCAAATATAAAATGAGCACTGCCTATAGCAACTTTTTTATTATGCAGAGTAGAAGCGATACCATGGGCTACAATATATTCTACTTTTGCATGTTCTTCTTTATGGTCTATGCCTCTATTTGCCGCTTCCTGCACAACAGCTCTTGCAAGTGGGTGTGGAAAGTGTTCTTCTAAACAAGCAGCTGTCTTTAATACTTCTTCATTAGAGTAGTTGTTAAAAGATATGATATCTATTACTTTTGGAGATGCATTTGTTAAAGTGCCAGTTTTATCAAAAATAATAGTATCTGCATTTGCAGTTTCTTCAAGAAACTTACCGCCTTTGACAATAATGCCATATTTTGCAGCTTCTTTCATTGCTGATAAGTTTGCAATAGGTGCAGCAAGTTTCATAGCACAGGAATAATCAACCATTAAAGTGGAAGATGTTTTGATAATATCACGGGTTACAAGGTAAGTTGAACCAGCAAGTAAAAAATTATATGGTACAAGTTTATCTGCCAATCTTTCAGCTTTTTCCTGTGCAGCTGATTTAAGATTATTTGCATCATCTATTAATTTTACTATTTTACTTACTTTTGTATCTTTTCCTGCAGCAGTAATGTTTAAAATAATTTCGCCTTCTTCTACAAGTGTTCCAGCATATACTGCATCATCTATTTCTTTTTTAACAGGCAGGCTTTCGCCAGTGATAGATGCCTGGTTAATCATAGCTTCCCCATGAATAATAATACCATCAGCATGTATAGTCTGGCCTGTTCTAACTATTATCTTATCACCTTTTTTTAATGTATGAGATAATACTGAATATTCCTGTCCATTATCATTTATAATTCTTGCCTGCTCCTGTAAATTAAGTAGAGATTCAGCAAGATTATCATAAGATTTACGCTTTGCATAATCTTCTAAAGTTTCCCCCATATTTAAAAGGAAATTAATAGAGCCTGCAGTTTTATAATCACCATTTGCAATAGATAAGCTGATAGCTGCTGCATCAAGAGTTTCTGAAATTAACTGCTTTTGCATAAGCAGTGTTTTTAATCCCTGCTTTATTCTTGGTATAGTATTTATCATTGTAATAATTCTACGAACAGGAACAGGCAGAAGTGCTTTACTGAAATGTTTTGCTGCCATCATAAATAAATTTGCAGCAATACTTGTTTCTGCCTTTGTTTCATTAATAGAATTAAGCATATCTTCATCGTTTAAATAATCATCATTTAAAGCTTTAAATAATGCTAATATCTGCTTTTCTGAAATATCACTGTAATAAATTAATATAGAACATGTTAATGGGTTAATATTAATACTTTTTATACCTTCTTGAGTAGATAAAAGCACTTTAACAAGTGTAGTCTGTTTATTAGTTAAAGTGCCTTTATTATAATGAAGGCGTATTCGTCCAGGAAGTTTATGAACTATTTTAACATCCATATACGCCTCTTTAGATTATTTACCGTGTTGTTTTTTACCATAGTGTTTTGCTTCTGCTGCAAAATCTTCGGCATCTTCTTTGATTGATTCTATAAGTGCAGCAGCGTCTTCTTTTAATTTAAGACCTTTACCAGCTGCTTTTGCAAGCATACTTCTCACTTGTGGAGAGCGTGCAGAATACACTATTAAACCACCAACAGCAACACCTGCTAAAAAATATAAAAGTTTGTTTCCACCAATATTGTCCATATTATTACTCCTTAGTAAATTTTATATATTTAGTTTTATACACTTAAATAAATTTAGTTTCAACTAAAATTTTTAATATTTTTAAAATTTCTTGCTGGTAAAAATTGTTAAGAAGTATAAGTTTATATTGAAATAATATGTAATATAATATATTTTTATACGTATTATAAATATTATAGAGGCTTTATTATGAAAAAAAATAAAAAATCCAGAATATTATATAAATCAGTTGGCTTTATGCTGTTTTTAGGTGTGATAGTTATGGTTATTATCATAACAAGTAATTTTCGTAAAGACAAATGGTTTATATCAAGCAATAATAATACAAAAATAACAGATGACAGCATAGGTTATGAAACTTTTGAAAATATTAAGAATGGAATTATTAAAGTATCATGTAATGACGCAAAAAAACTTGGTGCTGTTTTTATTCAAATAAATAATGAAATGACAAATGATAATTTAAGTGATGCTCAGATGCAGAAATATGCAGTTTCTACTCCGGCAAAGAAAGCGGTAGATAATTTTAGTACAAATTTTGTTTCATTTTTAGAGAATTTTTATGGTCAAAAAAATATTAGTCAATCAGAAGCAGTGCTTCAGGCTGTAAATATGGATATATATACAAATATTGTTCAGACATCTCTTATGATAAGTACTGGTAATATTACAGAAAAAGAGTTTTATGATTATTTAAATATAGAATACTGCGGTGTAACACCACCAGCATCATACATATCACCAAAAGATATAGTATTATATTCTATTAATAATTCTTATAGCAAAGGTGCTGTTGATAATTTAACAGATAATGCAGACAAATAATTATAATTATTTGTGTTGACAAATATACATTTATTTCATAGATTATCTATATAGAAATAACCCATGCAGGAGTGTAACTATGGCTTATATTTCAGGTTTACCTTCTTTTGAAAAATCGCAGATGTTAGGTATGGAATATTCTATTGCAACTGCAAATAAATCAAAAGGAATATCTCATCAGCATGGCATTACAGAGCTTACTAATACAGATGCAGCTGCTAAACAGGCCAGTATGGCTGGAGCAAATATAGAAGTATCAAAAGGTATTGGTCAGCTTATTAATGTTGTAGGCTGAGTTTATTTTTTATCATACTTGACTTAATATATAAAATATGCTAGTAGTCTTTCCCAAAATATTTTATAGAGAGTGAAGTTTTGTTTGAGAAGTTAACATCATTTAAGCTGGGTAATCTTTCAGCTTTTTCCGATAATTGTTCGTCTGCTTTAAAAAGAATTAAATTTATAGACAGTAGTTCATTTATAATCCTTGAAAATACATTTGATATTTTTATATTTTACCAAATGAATTTAGATGGTGAAATTATTAAAAAATGGGAGTTTGAGTTTGCAGAAGATATGCTGCTTGACTATATTTATATAGATGGCTGTCTATATCTTGTTTTTATATCGCAAATTTCCCAGTATGAAGAAAGTATTGATTTTTACTGCTCAAGAGATGAATATTTTGAATGGATTGGTTCTATGCAGAAAGAATCTTATATGCATGATATGGATTTTTTACATATTTTTAATAAAAATAATAAGATTAGGTTTTTAATTATACGCCATAACAGGCTTCATTTATATACAGTAGATAAAAAAAATAACAACAGCATAACTATAGATGATGATTATGAAATACATACAAACCTTTATCATTTAAACGAAATAGCTGTACTAGAAGGCTGTAAATGGATAATCAGCAACGGGTATGCTGTTAATATTAAAGGTAAATTTTGGGAAATATATAATACTGATTTAGAGTTAGTATGTAGTTTTGAATTTACTGATAATATAATAGACTGGCTTGGAATAGCTGTATCAGATGACGGCTATCTTATTGCTGCTGCCACAGACTGCAGCGAAGAAGAAAAGGGAGCAATAGCTGTATATAATAAAAAAACAGGACAAGTTTATACACATTTTCAACGATATGGCTTTTTCAGTGCAGGTATAGCTGCAGGCAGAATCTGGGCAACAATAGCAGGCTCTTTTTCAGATATTGGCGGCTTAATGATTTTTGATAAGGAAGCTAATTTAAAATATGCATTATTAAAAGATGAAGAAGAGGGTAAAAGTTTAAGGGTATATAATCCGTCGCCAGTAATATATCAGGCATTAAGTTTTGAAAGTCTGCCAGATAATAAAGTATTAGTTATAACAGATAACAGTGTATTCTTAACTGATTTATCATGCAGAAATATACAGGATTTACCTGCGGAGCCTTATGAATGTGTAGATTTATCAAAAGATAAGTCTAAATTAATTATGATTTCATATACAAACAGGCTTTATGGTGGCAATCCTGACCAAAAATATTCTGCAGAAGTTATTATATATAAATGGTCAGCTAAACATACACCAGCAAGTATTGTTGATTTAAAATCATATAGAAAAAACTGAATATTACTTTTTAACAAAATATAATAAAATGTCAAGTCATAATCCTTAAAATGCTTGTTTTTATATGGTATTTTGATATATAGATAAGAATAAAACATGCCTGTTTTTTTGTTTGACAATGTTATAAAAATCATATATTTTTAAAAAATACCATTTTGGTATTTTTATGTTTTTATATTTTTATTTTTATGAGGCGTAATATGAGTAATAGTGATAAAGTTTATCATATGGGGCTTGATATTGGTTCTACTACAATCAAAATCGTAATTACTGATGAACATGATAATATGCTTTATCATCAGTATAGAAGACATTTATCTGATATGCGTAATACTTTAACAACATTAATTAAGGAAGCGTATGCAGAGTTTCCTGATGCATTAATAACAATTAATGTTACAGGTTCTGGTGGTATTTCTGTATCTCAGTGGCTAGGTGTTGATTTTATACAGGAAGTAATTGCATCTACAGAATGTATTAAAACTAAAATTCCAGAAACTAATGTAGCAATTGAGCTTGGTGGAGAAGATGCTAAGCTGACATTTTTTGATAATGGTATAGACCAAAGAATGAATGAAACATGTGCAGGCGGTACTGGTGCATTTATTGACCAAATGGCTGTTGTTCTTCAAACTGATGCAGCAGGTCTTAATGAAATGGCTAAAAATTATAAAACTATCTATCCTATTGCTGCAAGATGCGGTGTATTTGCAAAAACAGATGTACTGCCGTTATTAAATGAGGGGGCAGCAAAAGAAGATATTGCAGTTTCTATTTTTCAGGCTGTTGTTGACCAGACTATAGGCGGCCTTGCATGCGGAAGGACTATTTCAGGGAATGTTGCATTTTTAGGCGGTCCATTATTCTTTTTATCAGAACTTCGTAAAAGGTTTATTGAAACATTATCTTTAACCCCTAATGAAGTTATTTTCCCAGAACACCCGCAGCTTTTTGTTGCTATGGGTGCAGCTCTTGTTTCTAAAAAAAGTAAGGAAGTTTCTTTTAAATCTATTATTGATAAAGTAGAAGCACTGCAAAACACTAAAGTAGAAAGTGAAATAGAGCAGCTGCCTCGTCTTTTTGAATCAGAAAAAGAGTATGAAGAATTTAAAGAGCGTCACTCTAAAGAGGGCGTGTTAAATAAAAAAGATTTATCTCTTGCAGAAGGTGAGCTTTATCTTGGCTTAGATGTTGGCTCTACTACAACAAAAGCAATATTAATAGATAAAGATGATAATTTATTATTTGAATCATATTCATCAAATCTTGGCAACCCAGTTAAATCAGTTTTACTTGTATTAGAAAAAATTTATGCAGCAATGCCTGAAAAAGCATATATTGCTAATTCATGTATTACTGGATATGGTGAAGGCTTAATTAAAGCTGCTCTTGGTGTTGATGAAGGTGAAGTTGAAACTGTTGCCCACTTTACTGCAGCAAGATATTTTGTGCCAAATGTATCTTTTATATTAGATATTGGCGGACAAGATATGAAATGTATGTATGTTCGTAATGGTGCAATAGATAAAATAGTATTAAATGAAGCATGTTCTTCTGGCTGTGGCTCATTTATTGAAAACTTTGCAAAATCAGTACAGTCTACTGTTCAAGATTTTGCGTCTGCTGCTCTTAAAGCAGAGCACCCTGTTGATTTAGGTTCAAGGTGTACTGTTTTTATGAACTCAAAAGTTAAACAGGCACAAAAAGAGGGTGCATCTGTCAGCGATATTTCTGCCGGGCTTTCATATTCAGTTGTTCGCAATGCATTATATAAAGTTATAAAAATGAGCAGTGTGGAAGATTTAGGTGAACATGTGGTTGTTCAAGGTGGTGCATTCTTTAATGATGCAGTATTAAGAGCATTTGAGCTTTCTGTTGGAAGTAAAGTAACAAGGTTTGCTATTTCTGGCCATATGGGTGCTTTTGGTTCAGCTTTAATTGCAAAAGAAAGAAGTGAAGAAGGCAAACACTCAACTATTATTAAGGCAGATGCTATTGATAGTTTCCAAATGGAATCTGTAAATGTTAGATGTAAACGCTGCTCTAACCACTGCTTATTAACAGTAAATAAGTTTGGCGGTAATAAAAAACGCTATATTACTGGCAATAGATGTGAAAAAGGTGTGCAGGAAGTAGAAGAAGCAAATAAACTTCCTAACCTTTATGCTTATAAAAATATGCGTCTTTTTGAATACTATATTCCATTAAATAAAGAAAATGCACCTCGCGGTGTTATAGGTATTCCACGAGTATTAAATATTTATGAAAACTATCCATTTTGGTTTACATTATTTACAAACCTTGGTTTTAGAGTAGAAATATCTGATAAATCATCAAAAGAGTTATTTAATACAGGTCTTGAAACTATACCATCTCAGACTGTATGTTATCCTGCAAAAATAGTTCATGGTCATATAATGAACTTAATCAGTAAAGGTATTAAACGCATATTCTATCCATGTATTCAAAAAGAAGTGCATGAAGAAGGAGCAGATAATAATTATAACTGCCCTGTAGTATGCAGTTATCCTGAAGTTATCAGATTAAATGTTGATGCATTAGCTCATGAAAAAGTTGATTTTATGGGTCCATTTTTACCATTAAATGACTATAAATTCTTAGAAAATTCTCTTGTACAGATGTTTAAAAAGTTTGATATTCCAGAACAGGAAGTGCGCATTGCTGCAAGAAAAGCTGATATAGAAATGAAAAACTTTAAACAGGATATTCGTGAAAAAGGCGAAGAAACACTTGCCTATATAGAAAAACATGGTATTCAAGGGATAGTATTATCAGGCAGACCGTATCACATTGATCCAGAAATAAACCATGGTATTCCTGAACTTATTACATCAAACGGGCTTGCAGTATTAACAGAAGATTCTATTGCTCACCTTGCAACAGTTGAAAGACCAATGAATGCAGTTGACCAGTGGACATATCACTCAAGATTATATAAAGCTGCAAGTTTTGTATCAGAGCATGATAATATTGAGTTAATTCAGCTTAATTCTTTTGGCTGTGGTCTTGATGCTGTTACTACTGAGCAGGTTTATGATATTTTAAACAGGCATGATAAACTTTATACAGTTATTAAAATTGATGAAGGCAGTAACTTAGGTGCTGTTCGTATTCGTATACGCTCACTTATGGCAGCTATTCAGGACAGAAAAAAACGAGGTATCGGCAGAAGTTTTACACCAGCTAAAAAAGGTGCAGAATTTACAAAAGAAATGAAAGATACACATACTATTATTATTCCACAGCTTTCACCTATTCATATACACTTAATGAAAGAGGCATTAGTTGCAGAAGGTTATAAAGTAAAAGTTTTAGAAACAACTGATAGAAGCGATATAGAATGCGGCTTAAAGCATATTAATAATGATGCATGCTTTCCTGCTATTGTGGCAGTAGGTCAGTTATTAAACTATGTAATGTCGCCAGAATGTGATACAGAAAGAGTGGCTGTACTTATTTCTCAAACTGCTGGCGGCTGCCGTGCTACAAACTATATAGGCTGGCTTAAAAATGCATTAAACAGGGCTGGTTTAAGCCATATACCAGTGCTTTCTTTTAATCTGCATGGTATGGAAGCCCATGAAGGCTTTAAAGTAACTATGCCAATGGTTAGGCGTATGGTTATGGGTATCTTATATGGCGACCTGCTTATGAGAATGTTATACAGATGCCGTCCTTATGAAAAAGTAAAAGGGGAAACTGAAGCTGTATATAATAAATGGGCAGATATTTGTGCAAGAAATGTATATAACTATAACTGGCGTCAGTTTAAAAAAGATGTATATGATATTGTGGAAGAATTTGATAATATACCAATGAATGAAACGCGTAAACCTAGAGTTGGTATTGTTGGAGAAATCTTAATCAAATTCCACCCTGATGCAAATAATAAAGCTGTAGAAGTTATTGAAAGGGAAGGCGGTGAAGCAGTTGTGCCTGACTTTATGGACTTTGTGCTTTACAGTGCTTATGACGATATATATAGAAGTAAATATATGGCAGGCTCTAAAATCCGTAAATATGTTGCAAGATATATTATCTGGATGATTGAAAGAAAAAGAAATATTATGCGTAAAGCTTTAAGAAAAAGTAAACATTTTGATGCTATGCCTGATATTTTTGAGCTAGCTCATTTAGCTGAAAAAATAGTTTCTTTAGGTAATCAGTCTGGTGAAGGCTGGCTTTTAACTGCAGAAATGGTTGAGTTAATAGAGGGTGGTGTTGGCAATATTCTTTGTGTTCAGCCATTTGCATGTCTTCCAAACCATGTTACAGGTAAAGGGGTTATGAAAGCATTAAGAGTTGCATATGATAATGTTAATATTGCAGCAGTAGATTATGACCCAGGTGCAAGTGAAGTAAACCAGTTAAACCGTATAAAACTTTTAATGAGTGTTGCTCAGAAAAACTTAGCAATTACTAGAAAAGAAATATAACTATTTAAATATATGGAATTTTTCCTGTTAATAAAAGTGGAGATAATTTCTCCACTTTTTATTTCTTAATATATTGTATTATCTGTCGATAAGTCTAATGTATATTTAATTTTTTTTACAAACTGCTATATTTATATTGATAAAATAATAAAAATTGATTATTTTAAAATAGTTATGTATGAATTTTTGGCACATAATTTGTTATTAACTTTTAAATATACTATCCATTTTGGAGCGAATTTAATGATAAAACGGTTATTTTTACCAGTGATTGCATTTATTCTTTGTTTTTCTGGATTAAGTTATGGTCAATCTCAGATAGGTATAAGTGGTGTAATTGATGACAGCTTTGAGAAAGATTTTCGTAATACACCATTTCCAAGAGATAAAAATGCCAAGATTATTACAGAAAAAGAACTGCTTGATAATCTTCCAAAAGAAACATCAGCAGAAACAGTATATGTTTCAATGTTTGAAATAACAGGCAATAGAGTGATTGATAAAAAAGATATTCAAATGGTGCTGATTGATTATGTTGAAAGAAATCTAACTTTAACTCAGTTAAATGAAGCAGCAGATGCAGTTACAAAATTCTATAGACAAAAAGGTTATATAATAAGTTATGCATATATACCACCACAGGTAGTAAATAACAGTACAATTAATATAGCTGTTGTAGAAGGTGAAATTGGTGAAGTATATGTTGAAGGACTTTCAGATTATAAGAAAGAATTTATTTTAAAATATTTAAAACCATTACAGTCAGGTATTGTTCTTGATACAAAAACTTTAGAAAGACGCCTTTTATTATTAAACAGCTTTATGGATTTAAAAGTTAATGCTACATTAAGACCAGGTAAAAGAAAAGGTACTTCAGATATTATTATTTATGCACAGGATACAAACCCATACAGAGCAAGTTTTAGTGTTGATAACTATGGTAATAAAATAACTAATGAATATCGCTTAAATGGTGCTGCAATGGTTGGCAATGTTATAACAAGTGGTGACAGACTTGCATTAAATTTATCACTTGGTTTAGATAACTTTAACCCATGGCAGCTTTTTTATGGCAGAATAGATTACAGGCTTCCTATTGGCAGTGAAGGGTTTAAACTTGGTTTTGCATATTCAAGAAGTAACTATATAGGCACAAAAGATTTTGCAAAAGCTCTTAAATTAGAGGGATATTCTAATGATTACTCTATATATACAGAATATCCAATTATCTTAAGAAACAAAGGTACATTAAATTTAGGTGCAGGTATATATGTAAAAGAGTCTGCAGATAAAATACTTGGTGAAAAAAATGCTCAGGATATTTTAACTACTGCTTCACTCAGTCTTTATGGTGAAGCATATCCATGGATTGGAGCAAATATGTATTATTCTCTGGCTTTTTCTCAAGGATTAAGTGGTCTTTATGGAGTCTCTCATTACAGCAGCACTTCTTCTAATCCTAATGCAAGTGGTTATTACGAAAAATTATATTTAGATTATGAATATCACCAATTTATTACATGGTTTTTTAGAATGAGATTATTCCTTTCTGGTCAGTGGACATCAGGCACTACTTTTGCGGGGGAAAGATTTTATATAGGTGGAATTTACAGTGTCCGTGGGTTTGAAAGCGGTTTAGAATCAGGAGATAACGGATACAGGCTTAGTGTAGAGGCTGAATTTGATTTAGGTATTCCACAAATAAAAGCGTTATTATTTTATGACAGAGGTCAGGTATTTAATTATAATGCAGATTATCATGGGTATGGCAGTGCATCTCTTGATTCGGCAGGTGCAGGGCTTCGTTTTTATCCATGGAAAGGCCTTGCAATAAAATTTGATTATGGTTACCCATTAATGTCATCACAAAATCGTGAAGCAGGCTGGGGCGTTGTATATGGGAGAATAAGCTATGATTTCTAAAATTAAATATTATACAGCTGTTATTTTAGTTTTTTTATTTAATATTCCTGTTTATGCTGCTCCAAATGGTGCAAATGTGGTGCATGGTAATGTCAATATTACACAAAGCGGCTCTAGTACTATTATTAACCAGAACACTGATAAAGCAATTATAAACTGGAACTCTTTTGATATTAATAAGGGAGAGAGTGTTCTTTTTAATCAAAATTCATCTTCAAGTATTGTTTTAAACAGAGTTACAAATGGTCTGCCTACAAATATTTTTGGCAGTATTTCAGCAAATGGTAATGTATTTATTTTAAATCAGGCTGGAGTATTAGTTGGAAATGGTGCATCTATTAATACTAACAGTTTTTTAGCAGGTGCTGCAAATATTAATGATAATGACTTTATTGCTGGAAAATATAATTTTTATGGTACACAGGGTAATGTTATTAATAACGGCAGTATAAAAGTTCATGACGGTGGATATGCTGTATTAATGGGTAAAAATGTTACAAATAATGGGCTTATTTCAGCAAAACTTGGTAAAATATATTTATCATCTGGTGAAGCTTTTAGAATGGATATGAGCGGAAATGACTTAATAGGTGTTGAAGTTGAAAAAGGTATAACTGATGCTTATATATCTAATGCTGGTCATATTCAGGCAGAAGGCGGCACTATAATAATGACTGCAAAAAATGCATCTGATGTAATCCGTCAGGCTGTAAATAATACTGGTATTATTGATGCATCATCTATTTCATATGAAGGTGGTAAAGTTATATTAGGTGCTGAAAACGGTCAGATTATAAATGATGGAGAAATTAATGTTTCATCAAAATCTGATGACAGCGGTTCTATAGAAATTAAAGCAGAACATATTATTAATAACGGATTAATATATGCTAATGGTTTAAATGGCGGCACAATTAATATGCTTAGCTCTGATTTTCTAAAAATTGGCAGTTCAAGTATAATACAGGCAAACAGCTTTAGTTATGGTAATGGTGGAAATATTAAGCTTATATCTCAGAAAAGAGCAGAATCATATAATGGAGCATTAATTGAAGCAGGTTCTATCTATGGCAGTGGTGGTTTTATTGAATTAAGTGGATATGACTCTGTTTATGCTTTTGGTAATTTTAATACTAAATCAATGTATGGCAGATATGGTCAGTTTTTGCTGGATCCATCGAATATGTTTATTGGTAACTACTCTAATTTAGCAGATGATGAAAATTATCAAGTATCAGATGATGGTAATACTTATATTGATATAACATGGCTTAATAATATGCTGAATACATCTAATGTATCACTTCAAACATTACAGGGTAATGGCAGTGGCGATATTACATTAAATGCAGGAGTTACTTTAACAGGAACTAATGGTTTAACTCTTGATGCAGCTAATAATATAAGTTTATTAGGTAATATTGACGGACTTTCTGCTTTAACATTAAATGCTGGTGGCAGTATTACAGGCAACAATAACATTACTGTTGGTGATATATCTGCAAATGCTGGAAATAATATACTTTTATCACAATTAAATGTTACAGGCATATCATCATATATTTCATCAAATGGTAATGTCAGTTTAACTGGCAGTAATATTGGTATGATTAAAGAAATTGAAGGCAATACAGTAGGGATTGGAGTAACAGGTAACGGTATATCTATGGATACTGCTCTTGGAACCAACAAAGCAGCAATTATAGGACAGGAAGTTGCTTTAAAAGCAGATGGTGCGATAAATGTATCTGTTGATACTGCAAATCTTTCAGCAGAAAGTGTAAATGGCAGTTTAGGTATTACTAACTTAAATGGAGATACAACTGTATTAATTAAATATTTAGGTGGTGCTGCATCAACTTATACCCAAACTAATGGAGTGATAGATTTAAGTTATATACCAGAAAATGCAATAGGGCAGGATTTAACAATTTCAAGTGAATATGGCACAGTTATGGCTGTTGACAGGCTTGATGCATTAAAAGGGTACACAGGGCTTAAAATTGATGCAAATACAATTCATTTTATAGAAAATAATGATAATCCTTTAACTCTTGATTCTTCATTTTTAGGTAATAAAACAGCAGTTAAATATGTATTTGAAACAAATGGTGATATTAATGTTAGTTTAGACCCTGACTCATCATTACTTTTAAATAGTGGTATAGAATTAATATCAAATAATGGTTCTATCACTTCTTCAAATGATATTTCAGCTATGTATTTTTCTGCAAAAGCATTAAATGATATAAATGTTACATCTTTTATACTTGGTGGCATATCATTAGAAAGTATTGCTGGTAATATAGATTATACTCATAAAGCTGGCCCTATTAGTATTCGTGGATTAAAAGCATTAAATGGTAATATTAATGTAAGCTTGATTGGGCTTTCTGGGGATATTCCATCTATTCCGGGTATTACTATCCCATCTGACTTTGATATTGGTGATTTATATATTTCTGGTCTTGCGTCTAATAACTCCGTTAATATTACAACAGCAAATGCTGATACTATTTCTATTTCAGGAAGTGGAGAAACAGCACTAGATTTAAATATTACAAATAATAATGCTAACCCATATAAACTGGAAATTTCTAATAATTATGATATTACATTAAATACAGCTAATACTCAGTATAGTACAATCAAATTAGACAGCAGTAATGGCAGTATTAATTTTCCTGTAACAGATAATACAGTAACAGCAACTGATAAAATATTTTTATCAGCAAACCATATAAATGGTGATAGTGGAGATTTAGTATTATCATCAACAGAAGTATATATAAATCAGAAAACAGGAAGCAATTCATTTGAAGTTAGTGCAGATAAGGCTGATATTAATGGAAGTAATGTATCTGTTTTTTTAACTAAAGATACAATACTTACAGATATTAATAAAGATTCTTATTCTGTAAATGGTGGTAGTATTAATATTCTATCTGCAAGTAATATAAGTATGCAAAATAAAATATCTTCTTCAGATTTAAATATTATTACAGGCAGTTTTAATTTTGAAAGTGGTGGTAAAAGCAATGTTATACAGGGAAATAATGTGTCAATAAATGCAGATGGTGATATAACTGGCTCTGGTAAGATTATTGCAGATAGAGTTAATTTAACTGGCTCTACAATTGCGTCTACTTCTAATCTTTTAGTATTGGCTGATTATGGTCATTTTATATCAACAGCTGTAGATAAACCAGCAAACGATATTTTAATAAATATAAACTCAGATAACTGGTTTGAAAATTTAAAATCATATAAATTTGAAACCAGTGGTCCTGGATTATCTTACTTAAATGGTAAACTTGTTGATTATCAAGTATATGATATGGTAAAGGATATGTATCGCAGAAATTTACAGCCAATAGAAAATACTAATATTGATAAAGTAACTGGTGATGATTTAGTAAAAGGTGGCAGGCTACAGGATACAAGCGAGCTTGTTACTGTTGAAGATAATAAAACACCAAAAGTAAATACTATTACAAAGAAAAATAAATCTATTGAATTAAAATAACAGAGTAGAGCAAAGAATATTATATTTATTTAACTTGAATTTTTAATGATTTATTATTTGATTGTAGTATATAATGAGTAATTTAGCTATATTAATATCATATATAAATATACCCCATTTAGATAATTAAATGGGGTAGTGAGAATAATTATATTATTTTGCTAATCTTCCAGTGGGGAAAATTCTTCTTTACCAACAAAACACTGTGGACATACCCAGTCATCTGGTAAATCTTCAAATGCTGTGCCTGGGGCTATTCCATCTTCTGGTATGCCAATAGCTGGGTCATAAATCCAACCGCATACATTGCAAACATATTTTTTCATATATTCCTCCTTATATTTGCTTTTCTTCAGCATTTTTAATGCCTAGTTTTTTTAAAAGTCTAGATTTTAATATTTCAACTATCTGTTCATAAGTTTTTGATTTTAAAGGAATCTGACCGCCGGCAGATTTCATATGTCCGCCTCCATAACCTATTCCCCTTACAATAGCTAATGCTATTGTGCCTACTGCTTTTTTGTTTGTTTTGTTACGAATAGAAAAATAGCATGTTTGGTCAATTCTTCCAACAACAAAAGATGATTTTACTTCACGCATTCTAAGAAGATAGTCAGAAATTTCTGCTATTAAATCAGCATTTCTTACTTCTTCTAAATCACAGAAAATTAAATCATTATATATTATAGCCTGGTCTACTGCTTTACGGATAGTTTTAAAATAATATCGTGGCAGTTCTGGTGTTTCTATTTTATTAAGTTTAGCAAAAGATGCGTTTGGAAATACATAGCTTATCATATCCATATCTGCCTGAGTATTACCTCGTCCTGTACCAAAAGTATCTGTTTTTATACCATAATACAGTGCTGTAGCAGTATTAATATCTGGTATTATTCCAAGTGTTTTATAATATTCTGCAATAATAGTTGATGTAGAGCCGTAATGTGTTCTTATATCATTAAACGGTATTGTTGTAGATACAGCACGAAGGTTATGATGGTCTATAACAGCGTCAGGCAGCCTTTGACCTGTTTCATAAATATTTCCAGCACCTGGTTGAGTATCTACCAAAATAAGATAATCATATCTAGCCAGATTTAATTTAGTGATATAGTGCATATCAATTTTGCAGAGTTTTACAAACTCTTTATTTTCGGCCCGTCCAATAACACCCATATAAGCTATTGTTACTCGTTTTTTTAATGTTGCAGCAAGCAAGTTTTTTAATGCAAAAGCAGCAGCTATAGTGTCTGGGTCTGGGTTATTATGTGTTTGAATTAAAACTTTTCTTTTTGATTTTACTGCTTCTAATAGTTTGTTAATCATAAAAAATCCTGTTTTTATTCAACTGAAAAATCTAGTATCAGTTTTTTATCATTAAACTCTATTTTATTAGGCTGTTTTGGAAAGTTTAATTCTTGTATTTTTCTACTTAGCTCTTCTGGAGAAAAATAGGAATCAACTTCAAAAACAACATTTTTTTGGGAGTATGAAACTGTTTTATATGATTTAAGAAGTCCTCTTTGAGAAAGAGTGTCTATAATATTTTTTGTTAAAACAAGGTTATTTGCATTAATAAAATTAATATTATATTTATGCAATTTTACAGCTGTTTCTGGAAGCTGTATTATATTATCTCTTACATATGTAACAGTATCAGTTGCTGCCTGTTTTATCGCATTATTATAGCATTTAGTAATATTTCTGTTATCGTTTCCAGTAACTATTTGTATTGTTTTGCTGTCATTTTTTTTGTTTATAATAGTAACAGTTGTTTCTACTTCACACATATTACTCGTATCTTTAAATTCTTCTAAGTTAGTAATAACTCTAAAATCAAATATAATTAAAGATGTGCTGTTTATGTCATTAAATGCATTATTTATTTTTTTTTCATCATACATATCATCTATTTTGCCTAGAAATAGTGCCTGGTCTGATAAAGAAAACTGCTGTGATGATAGTATATTAGTAATAGTATTTTGAATTTGTTTTGCATGAAGTATAGTATCATCTATTCCTCTGTAAAGATATACGGCAGCATCAGCATACTGGTTTAATAAAAGCCTTGCATCTTTTAGTGCTTCATCATCAAGATCTATTTTAAGTTTTACAGAAATTGTGTTATTATCATCTATGTTTTGCTCTAAAATAGAGTAACTTTTTATAAACTTAAAGAAATCTTCGTTTACTTCCATATCTGTAATATTATTTTCCTTATAATACCAGCGAATAGAAGCAAGTTTAGCATTATTTAATGCACTGTAATATGCATCTCTAAGTTTTAAATTTTTAACAGCTGCTTTTCCTGTAGCTACCACATTATATGCATAACTTTCAGATGTGTAAGATACTGCAGCAGTTAATAATATTATTATTGTTATTATTTTTTTCATATTATTCCTGTATATATATTTTTTTTGTTATATCATATTCTTTTATATTTTGCAATAAATCTTCTAACTGCTTCACCCCCATTTTTTTAAAACACCTTATGTCACCTTGATGCGGAGCATCTAGCGAAGCCGAAGAGTCTATATAGGTGCAGGACGCACCGTCGCTTGCGAAAGCAACAAGGAATTTACTTCCGTAGTTGCGTGTTTTTTTAAATACAGGGATGTATTTAAAAATAAAAGTTTAAATAGATTCTTCGCCTACTATCGTAGGCTCTGAATGACAGTTATTGCTATTATTTATATTTTTACATATATTATCAAGCAGTTATAACATTTTTTAATAAAAAAATGGGGTACCCCAAAATCTTCTAAAGAGGTTCTTCTTGATTTATCGAGAATATTTGAATATTACTGTCTCCAAGTCCCCTTAAGCTGAATAACAAAAAGAATTTAATATCATTTTTATTATATCCCCCATCTATTGAGTTAACAACAGATTGTGTAACTTCTGCATTTAATCCAAGACTCCAACATTCTGCATTATATAATATTGAACCGCCATAGCTTTTTGGTATTAAGTTATTAAAACTCATATCGGAATTATAACCGCTCCATTGATAATATCCTTGAACCATAATACGCCATATATTTATACCTGAAGATATTTGAACTGTTGTATTATATGTATTAGATCTAATATTTCTATAAATAGCGCCATTATATGTATATCTTCCTGTTAGAAAAAAGTATTTAAGAAATTTAAGTGTAGTAGTATTAGAGAAATATTGTATTTTTGGCTCATTTTCTTCAAATTCTCCAGTATGTTTATAATCAAGCTCTGTATCATTTGTTAAATAGCCTAATATATTCGCTTCTAACTGTAATTCAAGTGGAAGAACATTGTTTTCTTCTGCCATAAAATCATAACCTTGTTCTGCTTTAAATTCAATATTCCAGCCTTTACCTATTAAAGCTGTAATAAATTCGTATGAAAGGGAACTTTGGTAAGTTGTTACATCATTAAAAAGCATATTAGGATAGTTAGTAATATTATTTGCTGTTGGATGTTCTAATTTTGGAGAATAAGAAATTGTAAAGTTATTTTGTATAGAGTGTCTAAACATTCCATAATCTTTATATATTTCTTTTACTGTTAATGTTAAATCAGCTCCACCCCAGTATTTTTCTGCAGTACTTTCATTTAGTGCATATATACCGCCAAAATCAGGGCTGGAATAATTATTGAAGTTAAATGGAAGAGTACTGTCCTGCCACCTGATATATCCAATATATGCAGAAGGGGTGATAGTTAAAAATTTTGCATCTATTGGTACATAAAGCCTTCCATAAGCACCAAATCTATTCATTGCCCATTCTGTTTCTTCCTGTGGTCTATTTTGAGTAGTATAGTAATACCGAGTATATTTTGAAACTAACCTGTCATAAGATAAATCATACTCTAAAAAAACATAAGGAATTTCTTTTACTATTTTGTTTACTTTAATAGAAGGCATTCTAACAAGCTGGTCTTGTGTATAGCCATTTGTAGTATCTCTATAAAGCATATCTCTTCTGTAATATATTTGAGAATCAATATAATCATTTACATATTTCAGCTTTAATTCACCAAAATACATATTTTGGTAGTTTTCATTATTAAACATTGATATTGAATAGTCATCATAATCTCTTGAATATAGATAGTCTGAAACATAATCACCATTTAAATAAATATATAAATTATCAACTGGAGTATACTGGTTTTTTAATGTAGCTCTCCATCGTGATTGAGTATCTGCTTCTGAGCCAAAGTCTTTTATATGCTCAGCAGCAAGATAAAAATTACTTTCCTCTGAATGAGCATATCTTGCTTCAAACTGTTCCTGTATACCTCTTTCAGAATAAAGCCCAAGTCCAATGGTAAAATCATAATTTATATCTGGAGCAATAAAATACTGAAAGTTACCTATAGCTCCCATTGTTTCATCATAACCAATATTTGGCATTAAAAAACCTGTTTTTCTATTAGATGATACAGGATAGAAAAATTTTGGAACATAAATAAAAGGGCTGTCATATATATTAACTGTTGCATGATTTAGCTGCATATATCCATCAATATCAAGTTTACCCTCATACATAGAAAGCGACCATTCAGGAACACTTCCAGAGCATGCAGAAATTTTTGCATCTGTTACTGTAAAAGTTGTAGGGCCTGTTTTATTCATATTTTTAGCACAAAGATAGTTAAAAGGTGCCAAAAACCCTTGTATATCTTCTGCAGTTCCTGTTTCTGCATTAAGATTATAGTTTATTTTACCAGCTTCTAATTTTTGTTCAGGGCTTTCTATTTTTACATTACCTGTTGCCTGCACCTCAGTTGTTTTAGAGTTATACATTACTTTCTCAGCTGTTATTGTTATACTTTTTGCCTGCAATACAACATTTCCTACAGCTTCATACATATTTTCGCCAACTTTTGTTACCTGGTCAGCTTCAAGTACATATGAAATGTCTGTATTATTAAATTGAGCAAATGTATTAGTATGGTAAAATAGAATTAATGTAAGAAAAAGTATTATTTTATACTTCATTTCTGCTACCATTGATATATTCTTTAATATATGCGCATAAATAAAACGAACCAGTGACTACAATAGTGCCTTTAAAATGATTTTCTGCATATTTCAATGCATCTATTGGTGATTTTATAAAGGTTATACTATTACTACTGTATTCATCTATGCTTCTAATATTATCAGGCAAAGTTGTAACAATAAGGTTAGGGGACACCTGTTTCAATACTGTAGCAGTATTTTCTATATTTCTGTCATTAGTTACTGTAAAAATGACTGCACTGATATTCTGCTTTTTCCATGTTTCTTTAATTTTTAATATTCCCGGCATATTATGTGAGCCATCTAGTATAATATTTCCTATTTTTTCCATTCTACATGGAGGCAGTTTTAGTTTAGAGTTATATTTAAACTTATGATTTAAAAGATATGTATAAATATATGATGATGTAGTATAATTTTCATTATATGGATAAGGGTAGTCTTTATCATTTACTATCATATCTTTTTCTATAAACTTAATTTCGTTTTTAACTGTTTTTTTTATATATTCTAATACGAAAGATTTGTTATAGGCAAGCACTAGTATAGAGTTATCTCTTAAAATACCAAGTTTTTCATTTATTATACTATATATATTATTTCCAAGATATGCAGTATGGTCTTGTCCCATAGAAGTAATTATACAAAGTTTATTATTAATTAGATTAGTATTTGTAGCATCAAACCTGCCACCTAAACCTGTTTCTAAAATTGTAAAATCAGGTGATTTTGATGCGAAATATAAAGCGGAGATAAAAAATACTGCTTCAAAATAAGAAAGATTGTTTTTTATTATTAAATCTTGATATTGAGTAAAGATATTATCCATATCATCATCAGAAATATCTGATAGGTTATAAGAAATTCTCTCATTTATTTTTAAAATATGTGGTGAAGTAAAAAGGGCGGTTTTGTACCCTGATAACTGCAGCATCTGGTATAAAAAGTATGATGTAGACCCTTTACCATTAGTGCCTGCTATATGGATTATTCTGCCAAGATTTTTTTCACTAAACCCTGCTTCTTTTAAAGCATTATCAATACGGCTTAATGATAAGTCTAGGTTTTTAAATTCAAATTTATCTGCATAATAAGATTCAAACTTATTCAATATTTATAAACCACCTTGATTAAATTGATTTTATTTATACAGATAAACTTAATATTTTGCAAGCCTATAAATGAGAAATATCATAAATTCCTTGTTTTTCAAGTATTTTAAAGCATTCTGTTAAGACAATTGCAGTATTTACTGCATCAAATAATGCTCTATGCCTGTCACTTTCTGGAAGTGATACATTAATATTAAAATAATCAATTAAATTATCAAGTTTATAGGCAGGAAGTCCCGGCACAGCTTTTTTTGCAAGTTTAACTGTATCTATACTGTAAGGAAATGAAAGTTCTAGTGAACAGCAGGCAGCTTCATGTTCAATAAACCGCATATCAAAATTAATATTATGTCCTACTATAATGCTTTTAGAAGCAAATGATAAAAATGATGGCAGTATTTCATGAATAAGTGGTTTATCCTGCACCATTTCATTTGATATTTTATGAATTTTATAAGCATTATAAGGTATTTCTATTTCTGGATTAATTAAGGCAGAAAATGTATCATTATAATCTATCTTATAATCGGGATATATTTTTACTGCTGCTATTTCTACCATTTTTGCATATTTTGGGCTGTATCCAGTTGTCTCTGTATCTACAACAGTGTATGTTAACTTGCTAAAAGGTGTGTTTCTCATAAATTATATTAAATAACTCCTTAAATTTTTCAAGAGTAAGTTCTTCTGCTCTTGAAGTATTAATAAGACCAGCCTGCGACAATAGACTGCTTATATCATCAATATCCTGTAGATTATTTTTTAAAGTTTTTCTTTTCTGCCTGAAAGCATACCTCAGAAATTTAAAAAACTGCTGTTCTTTTTCATCTTGAAAAGCTCTTTCTTTTTTAGGAATAAACTTTAAAACTGTGCTTATTACATTTGCATTAGGCCAAAAGTTTGCACCGCTGATATCTTTCACTTTTATTGTATCAAAAATGTAGCTTGTAAACACAGAAAGGGAAGAATATGCTTTTGAGTTAGGTTTTGCAATAATTCTGTCTGCAACTTCTTTTTGAAACATAAATACCATATTTTTAATATTTTTTCTCATAGCTGCTTTTTCAAATATTTTAACGGATACATTATATGGCAGGTTGCCAATAATGATTACAGGTTTTCCTTCAAATATTTTATCATAATCAGCATTTGATGCATCTTGATTAATAATAGTTAAGTTTTTATAAAAAAACAGGTATCTGTTTAAAAATTCCATAAGCTCTGTATCTATTTCTAAAGCGATGGCTGATGCTTTTGTTTCAGCAATCAACTGAGTTAATACACCACAGCCTGGCCCTATTTCAATAACATTATCATTTTCTGTAATATCTGCAGCTTCTATTATTTTATCAAGCATAGATTTATTTGTTAAAAAATGCTGACCAAATTTTTTCTTTGTAAAACCATCTTCATTTTTAAATGCTTCTAACAGACTTATCATATTCTACCATCATTTTTGCCATATTTACGGCTTTAATCAAACTTGAATAAGAACATATTCCTTTTCCTGCAATATCAAAAGCTGTCCCATGGTCAACAGATGTTCTAATAAAGGGCAGGTTAAGGGTAATATTTACAGCTTCACCAAAGGCGTCCATTTTAACAGGTATCATTCCCTGGTCGTGATACATTGCTATAATAAAATCCCAGTCTTTTGCTTTTGTATATATAGTATCTGCAGGAAATGGACCATACACATTAATATCTTTTTTTCTAGCTTTTTCTATGGCAGGTGATATGATAGTCTGCTCTTCATAACCTAATGCACCATTATCTCCAGCATGAGGGTTTAAACCGCAGACAGCAATTTTAGGTGATAATGTACCAAAATATCTGCCTGCATTATGTGCACTTTCTATTGCATTAATTACAGTGTTTTCATCTAAATGGGCTGAAACATCTTTTAATGGATAATGTGTTGTAGCGAGAATAGTTTTTACATATCTTCCTGCAAGCATCATAGATTGATTATTTATATTAGAAATATAACCTAAATATTCAGTATGTCCCGGAAAATTATATCCTGCATCTTTTATAGATTTTTTATTAATAGGGCATGTTATAACTGCATCAAAATTACCATTTAAAGCACCATGTACTGCCATATCAATATAAGAAACAGCAGCTTTGCCACATTCTGCACTTATTTTGCCATATTCATATTTAAATATATTATTATCAGGCTCCAGCACTGTTAAATGGCGGGGAATATCTTGTTTTAATATATTTTTATATGTATTTTCTACAATCCATTTATGACCTATTAATGCAATATCATATTTTTTACTTTCATCATCTAAGAAAAATTTGCATACTTCTTCATATCCAATCCCAGCAGGGTCGCCTGCTGTAATTACAAGGGAAAATTTTTGCATATACTACCTTTACTTTTATTATTTAGTCATATTTATATTATGAAATATCTATATAAATCAAGTATAAAATTATTTACAAAATATATTTTGTAAAATATAAAAATTATACTGTAAATTTATATTAAAATTTGATATAATAAAAAAAGTGATGTGCTGAATGATTTATATGAGGAATGTATGAGTAATTCAAATGAAAATATTTTTGATGAATTAAAGAATAAAATTACAGGTGATATTTATACTGATAAAATAAGAAGATATATGCATTCTACTGACGGCAGTATTTTTAGAGTAGAACCTGCATGTGTAGTTTATCCGAAATCCACTGATGATGTAATTGAGATAGTGAAATTTGCAAATCAATATCAGCTTTCTATTCACAGCCGTGGTGCTGGTTCTGGTTTATGCGGTGCAGCTATAGGCAGAGGGGTAGTTATTGATTTCTGTAAATATATGAATAATTTTATAGGCTATGAAAAAATAAGCGATACAGAAGGCACTTTTACATGCGAGCCGGGATATAGGTATGGTGAATTAGAATCATTTTTGAAAGGCAGCTCAATGTGGTTTCCTGCTGCTCCATCAAGTGGTGAATATGCAACATTTGGTGGAATGTATGGTACAAATGCAGGGGGTGGATATTCTGTTAAGTATGGTAATGTGTCAGATTATATAGTTGACGCAGAGATTGTTTTTCATGATGGTCATGTAGATACTTTATCAAATATTGCACATACTGATATAAATAAATTAAACCCAGAATTAAAGGAACTTTATAATGTTTTAAATAATAATCAGCAGATTATAAACAACTCATATCCACCTATTAAATGTAATGTAAGCGGCTATGATTTAAAAGATGCAGTACACAATAATTCATTAAAACTTCATAAGTTATTTGGCGGTTCAGAAGGTACATTAGGTGTTATTACTAAACTTACTTTCAGAGTAATACGCAAAAAACCGTATAATGCACTTGTTATTGCATATTTTGATAATAAAACAAACAGCTCAAAAGCTGCTCAGATTGGGTTACAGTTTGAACCTGCTGGTATTGAGATAATGGATAAATCTCTTTTAAATTTAGCAGTTACTCATGAACCATCATTAGAAGGTAAGCTGCCAACAGATGTTGATAATGTATTAATGTTTGAATTTGAAGGGGAAAGTGTAGAAGAAGTGAGTAAATACTGCCATGATACAGTAAAAGAAATAACTGATAAAAAATATGCAGCTCAGGCATTTACTGCAGTTAGTGAAGAGGAAAAAGCAAGCTACTGGGCAGTAAGAAAAGCTGCAGTGCCTATATTATATTTATTAAAAGGTAAAAAGAAAATTCTTGCATTAGTAGAAGATGCAGCAGTTCCAACAGATAAACTTGTTGAATATTTTGATGGACTTTATGAAATATTTAACAAACATAAAGTAGAGTTTGTAAGCTACGGTCATATTGCAAAAGGACTTTTACATAACAGACCGTTACTTGATTTAAAAGACCCTTATGATATCGGCCTTTTAAAAGTATTAGCAGATGAAGTGTTTGAACTTGTACATAGGTTAAATGGCACTATATCTGGAGAACATGGAGATGGCAGGATTCGTTCATGTTATATTAATCAGCAGTATAATACAGAACTTTATTCCTTATTTTTAAGGGTAAAATCTATATTAGATCCAGACGGATTATTTAACCCTGAAATAAAAGTTACAAGCGACCCTGCTCAAATGACTAAACATTTAAGATATGGAGCAGATTATGGTGCTAGTGATAAAGCATTAAATAAACAGCTTGTATGGGAAGAAGATTTTATTTTAGAAGCAGAAAAATGCCATGGCTGCTCAAAATGTACAACAGTTACTAATGCTACTAGAATGTGTCCTGTTTATAAGGCTTTAAGAGATGAAGCTGCAGCACCAAAAGCAAAAGCAAATATTTTAAGAGGTCTTTTAAGTAATGTAATAGATTCAGAGGCTATGTATCAGGAAGCATTCCAGCATGTAATAAATCACTGTGTAAATTGTGGAAGCTGCTCAAAAGAATGTCCTTCAAAAGTAAATATACCAAAACTTGCATTAGAAGCAAAATCAAGGTATGCTGAAAAATTTGGTGTTTCAATAGATGCAAAATTAGTTGCTAATTTTGAAATGGCAGGAAGAATGACTCATAAATTAAGCCCTGTAGTTTCTGCATTAATGGCTCCAAAATTTATGCGTAACATACTTAAACTTACAACAGGTCTTTCAAGTAACAGAAAATTTGTTAAGTTTGCATCTAAATCATTATATGAAAGAATAAACCAGACAGAAGGTAATGGTGAAAAAGTTGTAATGTATTTTGCTGGCTGCTATGCATCTTATATTAAACCAGAAATTGGAGAAAGTGCTATTAATGTTCTTAAAAAATTAGGGTATAAAGTGGTAACACCTATTCAGCACTGCTGCGGTATTCCCCATTTATCAAAAGGACTTGCAAAAGATGCACGCAGTCAAATCAAAAAGAATTTAAAAGAGTGGGGCAGCTTAATAGACCAGGTTGATTATATAGTATCTGCATGTTCAAGCTGTACATTATCTTTAACAAAAGAATGGCTTTATTACCAAAATGATGAAATCACTCAAAAAATTAGAGATAAAACTATATTTATTATGGATTTAGTAGAAAAATATATAGATGAAGTTGAAGTTGTAGAAAATAACATAAACCTTGGTTATCATATACCATGCCATATGAAACTGTTAAAAAATCCTGCAAGCACTCAGAATGTTTTGAAAAAACTA
Source organism: uncultured Mucispirillum sp. (assembly GCA_944323205.1). Classification (GTDB taxonomy): domain Bacteria; phylum Chrysiogenota; class Deferribacteres; order Deferribacterales; family Mucispirillaceae; genus Mucispirillum. The sequence continues at coordinate 121,523 of CALURO010000005.1, forward strand.
AGTGGTGTTAAAGTAGATGATTTAAAAAGCGGATGCTGTGGTATGGCAGGAAGCTGGGGAATGTCTGCAAAAAATTATAATTTATCTGTAAAAATAGGTCAGCCTATGATAGATAAATTAATGGCTTCACCATGCACTGCAGGTATTACAGAATGTCCAACATGTTCTATGCAGATGGAGCATTTAAGCAGTAAGGAAGTAATGCATCCTATTGAGGTAGTAGATAAATGTATAAAATAATATTTACTGTTTTTTCTATATTGCTTTTTGCTTTTAATGGCTATAGTGCTGATAATAAAAGTAAAAGTAATGTTGATAACAAAAAATCAGAAATAGAAGATAAAGCTCCGGATATGAGTTTTAATGATGATTATTTTGTTGGTTTAAAAGCATACGATGATGGGCTGTATGATGTGGCAGAATCATGCCTTTCTAACTATTTAAGCCATGAAAATAAGTCTGAAAAAGCTGGGTTTGCAACATATCTTTTATATCAGGTATATATGGCTCAAAATAATTATAAAGCTGCCCAGTATACCTTTAATCAACTTGCAAACTTTAAAGATAGCAGGTTTAATAAGCAAAAAATGCTTAAAGACCAAATGTTTATAGAAGCAAAATTAAACTGTGATGGAGCAAAAAATCTGCTTTTAACAAGTCCTAAAAATGAATATCTTGAAGTATATGCAAAAAGCTCATGTATAGTTGATAAGGATATTACAAGTCTTCTAAGTAAAATAGATGTATCTTCAGAAACATTATATACTGTTTTAGAAAGAGTACAGAAAGATAAAGAGCTTGTATTTTCTACATATGATAACTTAAAGCCAGAAAAACGCACTCCTAAACTTATGAACTTTTATGGTAAATACTTCTATTCAAATAATATGAAATCTGAGTTTTATGCTCTTTATAAAATATATCAGGACAGCGAACTTGCGTCGTTTGTGCTTGATGATACATGGAAAAGCGGTGATTACAAAAAATATATATCATCGTTTAAAAAAGAAGTAAAAAATGACTATAAACTTGATAAAGTAGTATACTGCAGAATGATAGAAGCATCTAATAAAGAAATGGTTAATTTTGACTGTGATTTAGTAGATAAATGCTTAGGTACAAAAAGCCCTGATTTTAATAAAACAAAATTAGCATGTTATATGAGAAAAGAAGATAAAGAAAAAATATCATGGTTTATAGGCACATTAACTGTGCAGGATACTTTAAAACTTTGCGAATATGGGAAATATATTATAGGCAAAAGATTATATAATATTAAGTTTTTAAATAAGTTTGAAAAATGTCCAGATAAAGCATCAATGTATGAATCACTGCTTAAATTTAAAGATTATAATGCAGTAATCAAACTAGGCGGCAGTGGAAGTAATCAGCTGGATATAGCTTATATGGCAATAGCTTATTATTATCTTGGTAATAATACCCAGTATAATAATTATTTAGGTAAACTTACAGATGTAGATTTATCTGGTATGGTAAAAAGGACTGTAAGTAGAGGTAGCTTATAATGTGGAAAGTAGCTGTTGGAGTTATACTTATAGTTGGCGGTATAGCATTTAGCGGGTATAAATATTTTACTGGTGAAGAAAATAAACTTTATGAACAGGCAAAAAAGCTTGAAGCAGAAGGTAAAATATATGAAGCTCATGATACTATACTAAAGGCCTTAGAGTTAAACCCTGCTAACAGAAAAATTATTGCTTATAAATCAAAACTTTTTGCAGTAGTAGACAGCGATACTAAGTTAAAGAATGCTGTTTCATACAGAAATGATGCAGTTCGTGCAATGGATAGAGGCGACTATGTAGATGCTGCAGAAAAGCTTGATAAAGCTAATACATTAGTATATGAAATATTCCCATCATCACCAGTTTATAAAAAGGCGGAAGAGCTGCAGGCTCAGATATTAAAAGATACAGAAAGACTAAAAAGAGAACTGCCTGAAAGATACTATAACAAAGCAAAAGAACTTGCCAATAATGGAGAATATGAAAGAGCTTATAATGCTTTGCTGTATATTAAACAGCCTGATAATAAAATTATAGAATTAATGGACCAGCTTGCTTATCAGATAGGTAATGATAAAATGACAGAAATAGAAAAAGATAGTAATCCTACAGCATTTTTAATAAGAGATGCTATAAGCTGGTACAATCAAGTAAGCAGTAATTCACCTAATAAAATAGACGCAAAAATTAGAGCTGCAAATTTAAATAAAAAATTACAGGAAGTAGAAAAGAAAAATGAATAAATTATTATCAGATTTAGATTTTAATAAGGTACATGTGCTAATAGCCGGTGATATGATGCTTGACAGATATTACTATGGCAGTGTTTCAAGAATATCGCCAGAAGCACCTGTTCCTGTTATAAATGTTAAATCAGAAATTTATACTCTTGGCGGTGCTGGTAATGTTGTAAATAACATAAAAGGGCTTACAGCAGACTGCACTATTATAGGGGCAGGTAAAAAAGATGATGAAGCTGGCAGACTTTTAAATAATTTATTCAATAATATTCAGGCTAAGTCATTTTTTATTGATGCAGATATGCCAACTATTTCTAAACTAAGAATAGTAGGTGGAAAACAGCAGATTGCAAGGCTTGATTTTGAGGATATTCACCCATTCAGCCATGAAGTAAATAGTAAGATAAAGGCTTTATATGAAAGCGAGCTTGAAAAACATAATATAGTTATTATTTCAGACTATGGTAAGGGAGTATGTTCTAATGAAATATGTTCTTTTATTATAGAAAAGGCTAATAGTCAAAATAAAAAAGTATTAGTTGACCCAAAAGGCAGCAACTGGGATAAATACAGCAGTGCATATCTTGTTACTCCAAATATAAAAGAATTAAGTGAAGTATGCGGCTGCGAAATAGAAAATGAAGATGAGCATGTTATAAAATACGGCTCAATGATTAGAGAAAAATATAATCTTGCATATCTTATTGTTACAAGAAGTGAAAAAGGTATTACAATTATAGGAAAAGACCATATAAAAACTATTCCAACTCAGGCAATGGAAGTTTTTGATGTTTCCGGTGCTGGCGATACTGTTATATCAAGTATAGCAGTATTTTTAGGATTAAATTTAAATATTGATGATGCTGTATATCTTGCAAATGCAGCAGCAGGTGTTGTTGTTGGAAAACTTGGTACCGCACCTATTACTTTATCAGAACTTCATTATTCATTAAACGGTTTTAGAAGCTCTAAAGTTGTGTCCTGCAATCATATTGCAGATATTATTAAAAGAGAAAAATCATTTAATAAAAAAATAGTTTTTACTAACGGCTGTTTTGATATTCTACACAGAGGCCATGTAACTTATTTAAAACATGCGAAAACTCTTGGTGATATACTTGTTTTAGGTTTAAATAGTGATGATTCTGTCAGAAGGTTAAAAGGTAGTGATAGACCAGTAAATAATGAGCAGGACAGGGCAGTAGTTTTAGAAGCATTAGAATGTATTGATTATATTGTTATTTTTGAAGAAAATACACCACTTAATTTAATAAAAAATATTATGCCAGATATATTAGTTAAAGGCGGCGATTATAAAGCAGAAGATGTTGTTGGTAAAGAGTATGCAGGAAGAGTTGAAATCATAGATTTTATTGAAGGATATTCTACAACTTCAACTATTAATAAATTAAAATAGGAGCATTAATATGATAATTGTAACTGGTGGAGCTGGGTTTATTGGTTCAAATATTGTTAAAGGATTAAATGACAGAGGTATTGATAAAATAATAATTGTTGATAATTTATCTAATGCTTCTAAACATAAAAATTTAAATAAAATCAAATTTTATGATTATATAGATAAAACAGATTTTAATATAACAGAATTTCTTGCAAAAAATAATGTAGAAGCAGTTTTTCATCAGGGAGCATCATCTAATACTATGGAAACAGATGGTAAATATATGATGAAAAATAATTATGAATGTACAAAAGATACTTTTAATGCATGCCAGCAGCATAATGTTCGTCTTTTTTATGCATCAAGTGCATCTGTATATGGTAATGGTGATAATGGGTTTATTGAAAAAGAAGAATGTGAGTACCCTTTAAATGTATATGCTTTTAGCAAATATCAGTTTGACAGATATTTAAACCAGAATTTTGCTGGTATTTCAAGTCAGGTTGTAGGTCTTAGATATTTTAATGTTTATGGCCCACAGGAAAACCATAAAGGTAAAATGGCATCAGTGGCTTTTCATATGTTTAACCAAATTAAAAATAGCGAACCTATGAAGCTGTTTGAGGGCAGTGAAAATTTTAGGAGAGATTTTATATATGTAGATGATGTAGTATCAGTTAATATGTTTTTCTTTGATAATCCAGATAAATCAGGTATATTTAACTGTGGGACAGGTCATGCAGAAAGTTTTTGTGAAATAGCTAATGCCTTAAAAGAAAAATATACAGATGCAAAGGTGGAATATATACCATTTCCTGACAGTTTAAAAGGCAAATATCAAACATTTACAGAAAGCGATATTACAAAACTTCGTAATGCAGGATATAATAAACCATTTACAAGCCTTAAAACAGGTACATTAAAATATGCTGAAATCTTAGAGAAAAGTGGCGGATATATTATTTAATGAAATTTGATTTTGGTAAAAAGAAATTAAAAAAACTTATAGATAACTCTGTATTAAAGAAGAAAGATTCTCTTATAGGGCTTCCTGTTTTATTTACACTAACAGGATTTTCTAATATTCGTCAGGCACATAAGCCTGAAGTTGTTAATAAGATAGCACTTTTAAAAATAACATCTATAAGAGATACTATTTTTACATCTTCATCAGTTAAAGCATTAAAAAAAGCATATCCAAATGCTGAAATTACTTATTTTACTGGTAAAGATAATTTTAATACTGCCTCTATTATTGAAGGTGTAGATAATACTATCAGGCTTTTTTCTAATGATTTATCAAAAAGTATGAAAATAGTAAAAAATGCTGGCTATTTTGATTTATGGATAGATTTTGGTGCATGGTCTAGGTTTGAAGCGATAATGACTCAGACTGCAAAAGCAGCATATAAAGCTGGATTTAAAACAGAGGGAGAGTACAGGCATTTTGCATACGATAAAGTGGCTGATTACTCTTTTGATATACATGAAACAGCAAACTATGCGTTTCTACTTTCATTTATTGATATAAAAGTAAACAGTAATGAAATAGAAATAAAGTCGACAGAAAATACTGATAGTAAACTTGTAATAATTGATATTTTTGCAGACTGCATTGAGCAGAAAAACAGAAAATACAGCCAAAGCGGCTGGAAAATTATAGTTGAGCATTTAAATAAGCTGGGATACAGAGCTGCACTGATTGGTGATAAAAAGGATTTAGAAGAAGCTGAAGCATTTAACGAGCTTGCAGGCAGCAGTGCAGATATAGATTTTCTTGTTGGCAGGCTTGATTTTGCAGATAAATTAAAAACTATATCAAGTGCTGCACTTGTTATATCAGGTGATACATCAATTTTACACATTGGTGCATTTTTAGGTAAAAAAGTAATAGGACTTTATGGACCAACAGATAAAAAAAGATATGCACCAGTTGGAAATCATGTGTATATACTATCTTCTAACGGCTGTTCTGGCTGTCAAAATCTTTATGGTGATGAAAAATGCACTATGAATATACCTGACTGTATGGATAGTATTCCTGTAGAAAGTATTATATCAAAAATAGATTTAGCATTAGGAGTAAATGTTGAATAAAAACAATAGTAAACTGCATATTAAAAATGTAATATTTATGCTTATATTATTAGCAGGTGATATTACTGCTTATTTTATATCTTTAGTATTAGCATATTATTCAAGAGTATATATAGACAGCTTTATAACTGTTGCTCCATTTGCTTTTTCTTTGGAATATTTAGCATCAAGTTTATGGTGGATACCAGTTATCTTTATTATAATGCTTGCTTATAAAAATTTATACACTTTAAAAAAACCTTTCTGGCATGAAAGCAGACGACTGCTTTTATCTTGTCTGATGACTTTTCTTATTGTACTATCAATAGTATCATTAGGTAAACTTTCTAACTTTGTATCAAGGCTGTTTCTAATATTTTTATTTGGATATTTACTTATTTTTGTTACATTATTTAGATATATTTTAAAAACTAAAGTATTAAACAGGAAATTTTTGGCTGAAAATATTGTTATAATTGGCTGCTCTAACTATTTAGACCATGTAAAACACAGCATACTATATGAAAATGGTTTGTGTTTTTATGTGGTGGGTGTAGTTTTAACAGATAATTGTAAATATACTGGCTCTCAGAATATTTTAGGATATATTTCAGATATAGAAAATATTATAAAAAAGTATAATATAACATCTGCAGTAGTTATTAAAAATGAAGTAGATGAATCTTTTGAAAAAATATTAAACAATCTACAGATTAATTTAAATAAATTATTAATAGTGCTTGATTCTCAAGGGATAGGATTTTCTAATACAGAGGCTGTTCAGCTTTTATATACAGGTTTGAACTATATACAGATTAATAATAATTTTAAATCTTTGCTAAATAGTATTGTAAAAAGATTTTGTGATATTATACTATCTATAATATTACTTCCATTTCTACTTATTTTAATAGGATTAATAGCTGTACTAATTAAGGCAACATCAAAAGGTCCAGTATTTTATGGACATAAAAGAGTTGGGAGATACGGCAAAGAGTTTAAAGTTTTAAAATTCCGCTCTATGTATCAAGATGCAGATACAAGACTTAGAGAAATACTTGCTAATAATGAAGAAGCAGTAAAAGAATGGAATACATACTATAAACTGAAAAATGACCCTAGAATAACAAAAGTAGGTAGGTTTTTAAGGAAATCATCTCTTGATGAACTGCCCCAGATATTTAATGTTTTAAAAGGTGAGATGAGCTTTGTAGGACCAAGACCTGTACTACAAGTAGAATTAGATAAATATTATAAAGAGTTATCATCATATTACTACATGGTGCATCCTGGTATTACCGGACTTTGGCAGATAAGCGGAAGAAATGAATTAAACTATGAAATGCGTGTGGCAAAAGATTCATGGTATGTATTAAACTGGTCAATATGGCTTGATATTGTAATATTATTTAAAACACCGGGTGCTGTTTTTCAAAAAAAAGGTGCCTATTAAAATAAATTTATAAGGATATTTATGACTACAAAACATTACTTTATATACACATTTGGTTGTGCTATGAACGAATACGATACTGAAAGAATTGCTGCCACTTTAGAAGCAAAAGGCTATATTCCTTCAGATAAAGTTGAAGATTCTGATTTTATAGTATTAAATACATGCAGTGTAAGAGAAAAACCACAGGTTAAAATTTTAAGTTATTTAGGTCAAATAAGACTTTTAAAAGAAAAAAATCCTAATATGATAGTTGGTATATCTGGCTGTGTTGCTCAGCAGGAAGGGAATAAGTTTTTAAAAAATAATAAGGTAGTTAATTTTGTTATGGGAACAGATGCTATCTCCCACATTGATAATATTATAGAAAGAGCAATCAGTGGTGAACGATTTGTAGATACAGATGTAGACAGCTCATCATTTTCTATATCCAGCTTTAATAGAAAAGATAAAATTGCTGCAAATGTTACTATAATGAAAGGCTGTAATAATTTCTGCAGTTACTGTATAGTGCCTTATGTTCGTGGCAGAGAAGTTTCAAGACCTTCTAAAGAAATAGTTAATGAAATAAAATCACTTATTGATAAAGGTGTAAAAGAAGTGTGTCTTTTAGGGCAGAATGTAAACTCTTATGGTAAAAACTTATCCGAAGATATTGATTTTCCAGCACTTTTATCAATAGTTAATAAAATAGATGGTCTAGAAAGAATAAGGTTTGTAACATCTCATCCAAAAGATTTTTCTATTGATATGATTAATGCTATGGCTGAAAATGAAAAAGTATGCCGTTATCTTCATCTGCCTTTACAATCAGGCTCAAATAGTATTCTTAAAGCAATGAATAGAAGATATACTTATGAAGATTATAAGGAAAAAATAGAGCAGGCACGCAAGATTATGCCAGATATAGAGTTTTCGTCAGATTTTATTGTAGGATTTCCTAATGAAACAGACGAAGATTTTAATGCTACTTTAAAAGCAGTAGAAGAAATAGGGTATGATAGAATATTTGCATTTAATTATTCTCCACGCCCCGGCACAAAAGCATTTGATATTGAAGATAATGTGCCTGCAAATATTAAATCAGAAAGATTAAACAATCTTTTTGCACTGCAGGACAGCCTTTATGATAAAAAACTTCCAGCAATGAAAGGCATTACTACTGAAGTTTTAGTTACAGAGATTGATGACACAAAAGAATATCCATATTATGGCTTAAATATATACAATAGAAAGGTTGCATTTTCATCTAAAAATAAGTTAGAATATGGAAGCATAGTAAATGTATTAATTAATACAGCAAAAAGAAACTGCATGTATGGTGTAGAGGTATAATATGTTAATTCGTCTTTTTTTTAAACGCATAATTAAAGAGCCTGTTCAATCAAGATATTTAATGCTTTTGCAGGATAATCAAGAACGATACCTGCAGATATATGTAGGTGAAAGAGAAGGGGAAACTGTAGCTTCATGGAAAGAATCTATTAGACCGCCCCGTCCTATGACTTATGATTTAATAAGCTCCATATTAAATCTTTCTGATAATGTGGTTTTAACAAAAATATTAATAGATGGTTGCAGTCAAGATGTATTCTATGCTAAAATGTTTTTTAATGTTAATGGGGAAGAAAAAGTTATAGACTGCAGGCCATCAGATGCTATTGCAGTAGGCTTAAGAATGAATGTTCCAATATATGCAGAATCCTGTGTTTTAGAAAAACATGGACTTATGATTATATGATAATTAATGTTGTTTTACTATAAAAGTTAAAGAGGTTTTATTATGAGATATCCTAATCTTGGCGAAATGATGACAATTCAAGCAAAACGCTGGAAAAATAAGCCCCTTGTATATTTTGATGATAAAGTTTATACATACATGCAGGTAGAAAAAATGGCAAATAAGGCTGCCCGTATGTTAAAGGAAAAAGGATTAAAAAAAGGCGATAAAGTAGCTGTAATTATGGAAAATTCAGCTCATTATATTATATCTCTTGTTACTATTTTTAAAACTGGTGCTGTTGCTATTCCAGTAAATAATATGCTCAGGGAGAGTGAATTTGCTTATATTTTAAATGATAGTTATACAAAATTTGTGTTTTTATCAGAAAAATATGCAGATTACGCAGGATATTTAAAAGATAATGTTCCTTCTTTAGAAGCTGTATTAAGTTGGGAAAAAATCAACTGTAATTCCATTAATGTTACAGAAGCATCTGCTCCGTTTTCTGATGAGCCATTAGAGTATAATTTTGGTTATGATGATTTAGCATTTTTGATATATACTTCAGGCACTACAGGTCACCCAAAAGGTGCAATGTTAAGCCATGGTAATATGTTAAGTGATGCAAAATCTATAGATGGTGCATTAAAATGGCAGGCATCTAAAAAATTTCTTTTATTTTTACCAATATTTCATTCATATACATTAATGACTTCTGTTTTATATCCTATATATTTAGGCTGTAGTATTATTATGTTTGCATCAGTTATGGAGCTAAAAACTAAAAAATTTAGGCAGACATTAATATTTAAAAGACCAAAAGTAATGGTTGGTGTACCTCAGGTTTATCAGGCTTTAATTAAAGCTCAAATGCCAAAATGGTTTATAAAACTATTTTATCCAATACAACTGCATATTTCTGGCGGAGCACCCATTTCTGCTGATACTCTTGATGCTTTTGAGAAAAAGTTTGGTGTGCCTATTGTTGAAGGTTACGGCCTTTCTGAAGCTGCACCTGTTGTTGCTGTTAATACAGTTGAATATCACAGAGCAGACAGCGTTGGAAAGCCTATGCCTGGAATACAGGTTAAGATAGTAGATGAAGAAGAAAATGAAGTGCCTGTTGGTGAAGTTGGAGAATTAATAGTAAAAGGCGGCAATGTTATGAAAGGCTATTATCATATGCCAAAAGCAACAGATGATGCTATACGCAATGGCTGGCTTTTTACTGGTGATTTTGCCAAACTTGATGAAGATGGTTTTATATATATAGTAGACAGAAAAAAAGATTTAATTATTTCAAAAGGTATGAATGTATATCCTAGAGAAGTAGAAGATGTTATCAAACAGCTTGATGGGATTGAAGCTGTTGCAGTAATTGGTGTGCCAATAGAGGGCAGGGATGAAATGATACTTGCTTATGTTATGAAAAGTGAAGATTCAAATATTACTGTATCAGATATAAAAGCTCACTTGAAAGAACATTTAGCAGCATTTAAAACACCAAAACATATTTTTATAGTTGATGAGCTGCCGCTTACTGCAACTGGTAAAGTTTTAAAACGAGAATTAAAAGCAAAAGTTTTAAATGGAGAATTTAAAATAGATTAATAATTTTAGCTTTTTCAAAATTATGAAATAAATAGCTTTTACTGTTATATTAGCAATATTATATTATGTTTTTTCAAAATAATAAAATTAATAATATAAATAAAAATGCTTATATTAGTAAAAATTTTTATGGCAGTGTTTAATATATCTATGGATTTAAATTTAACTCTGCTTATTCATATCAGCATAATACTAACTATTTAGAATTTACAAGAAGTGCACAAGCTGGCGAACATTCTATTGGTATTTATTATTCATACAGCTTTTAATAAGGGTGATATATGTATAAAATAATCTTTTCTTTAATAATATGCTTATTTACTTCATCATACAGCTATGCTCAGATTTTTATTACACATATGCCAGACTGTTCTAAAGTAACTTTTTATGAAGATAATATTAGTATAGGAACATGCGAGCTTAATGTATATATAGCTTATACTGATGAGCAGAAAATATGTGGTATGCTTAACTTTACTGATGATACATTTATTAAAGACGGTATGTTTTTTGTAGATAATGATGATAAAGTTAAATCTCATTATTTTCATACAGAAGGAATGAAAATGGATATACGCATTATGGGAGTAGTAAAAAAAGCTGATAAAAAATATATTGTATATGATAATGATGCAAAATACTCACCACCGGGTATAAAATCTGTTACTATATACGGTAATGGAGTATTTGAAACAAGTGAAAAAAAATACCAAAATGGATTAAATAAATGCTTAACAGGTGTAAAATAAATTATGGATATAAGTAAATCACAGTCATATATTTCAGCAGAAAATGCACCAAAGGGTATAGAGATAAAAACATCTACACGCTATGGCGGTTTCTCAAATACACCTTTTGACAGCTTGAATATGGGATATTTTACAGGAGATGATATAACTACTGTAATAAAAAATTATTATTATTATCAAAATATTACAAAAACATATAATATTATTACTTTAAATCAGATTCATGGAAATACTGTTTTAGAAGTAAATAAAAAAAAATCTGCAGAGATTATGTTTTCAAAAGCTGATGGGTTATTTACTAATGAAAATAATCTGCCGTTAGGTGTTATTACTGCAGACTGTCTGCCTGTAATGATTGCTGGGAATAAATGTATTTCATCGCTTCACTGCGGCTGGAGAAGTTTAAATGCTGGTATTATTGATAATGCATTTAAACTTTTTAAAAAATATGATGATATACCAGTTTATGCATATATTGGCGCTGGAATATGCGAAAAATGTTATGAAGTTCGTGATGATTTAGTTCAGCAGTTAAATACTTTATATAATCCAGAACAGGCATTAATAGAAAAGGGAACTGGACAGTATTTATTAAATATGAAAAAACTTGCATCTAATGCTTTAATTTATAATGGTTTAAGTATTGATAATATAGAAATAAGTAAATATTCTTCATGTTGTAGTAAAGGTTTCTATTCATACAGATTAGAAAATGGAAAAACTGGCCGCATGGTTACAACTATACAAAGAGCAGTAAGATAATGAGTGTTATAGAAAATTATAATGAAATATTGAAAGAAGTAAAAGAAACAGCAAAAAAAGTAAACCATCATGTAGATTTACTTGCAGTATCTAAAACACAGAGTGTAGAAAAAATGGAAGAGCTTGCATTAAATAATGTTAAAATGTTTGGTGAAAGCAAAGTACAGGAAGCATTATCTAAAATAGAATATTTATCAAGTAAATATAATAATTTAGAGTTTCATTTTATAGGAAAGGTGCAGACTAACAAGCTGAAAAAAATAGTAGAATATTTTTCATTAATTCATTCTGTAGACAGGTTTGATATATTACCAATAATAGACAAATATGCTTGTGAACTAAATAAAAACCAAAACATCTTAATACAAATAAACATAGCTAATGAAGCACAAAAAAATGGAATAGAACCTGTTTTACTTGATGAAATGATAAAAAGTGCATTAAATTATAAAAATATTACATTAAAAGGATTAATGTTTATGCCGCCTTATGAAGAAGATGTTAGCAAAAATATACCTTATTTTAATAAGGCTGCGTCATTATTTCAGAAGTATAAAAATGATACATTTAATATACTGTCTATGGGTATGAGCCATGATTTTAAAGACGCTGTTATGTGTGGCGCAACACTTGTAAGAGTAGGTACAAGCATTTTTGGAGAAAGAGTTTAAAAATAACTTAAATATATTGAATTTTTTTTATTTTTAGTTCATTATAATTTGCAATTAATTATGCGGAGAGATAAATGTCTTTTATAGTTTTTTTGGCAAAACTTTATATAGTTATACTTTTATTTAGATTTGTTACCACAAAACAGGAGCTTGTATTTAACCCATTAGGGAAAATTATAGCAAAGGCAACAAAACCTGTGCTTCCAAAAAATAATGAAAAATTTATTCCTTTATTAATTACATTAATAATTATTATAACATCATTATTATATTCTATTTCTTCTACTACTGTAGAGTTTCAAGCTAAATTATTATCAATTTTGATAAATTATGCTCATTTTTTTATGCTTTTTTATATAGTTTCTATGATATTTGGCAGTTTTGGCAACAGACCTATTGGTGGCGGATTTATTGCATTATTTTTTAGACTGGGGCTTCCATGGGTGAAAATGGCAAGGCTTTTTATACCAATAAACAGTGGTAAAATTATTATTCCAGCTATTATTCTTGTTTATATATTAACTGTATGTTTAACAGCTGTTATTAATACTTTTTTTAATCTTATAATATATCAATCAATTGGCAATGTGGCAGGTGTATTTATTTCTGCATTTGCTTCTGGTGCGTATAAAATATTTGGTTTATTATATTATATGAGCTTTGTAATTGCATTCAGGGCATTAATATCATGGGTTAGTCCTGACCCTGGAAATATTATTGTTCAGTTAGTATATACAATTACTGAGCCAGTGCTTGAACCTTTAAGAAGAATAATACCACCTATAGGTATAATTGATTTTTCAGCACTTATTGCTATGATTGGTTTTTATTTCAGCGGTATGATACTTCAAAATATTGTGCAGCCTTTTATTTAGTATGAGGTTTTTATGATTTTATTTAGAATAGCTTATTCAATAGCAATTTTTGCAGTTTTTATTATTTTTAGACAGAGTATGGATATAAGTCTTTATATGGCTTTGCTTTATTCTGGAGTAGCTGTATTATGTATTTTACTTTTAGACTTATTATTAGGCGGTATTAAAAGTTACCGTATAATTTCTTCTCTGCTTATAGGTATAGCATTTCTAGTGCTTGGTTTTTTACTTATACAATCATTTCAGTCAGTATTTCAGCAGAAAGAAATTAACTTAATAGTTCTTTTTCTTTTCCTTTATGCAGGCATTATTATTGGCAATAAAAACCATAAGTTTTTTGAGTCATTAATAACAAATGTTACTTTAAAGCACAATTCTACTAAGGTTAAATTAGGCTCTCAGTCAAAAGTGCTGGATACATCTACTTTAATTGACGGTAGAATAGCAAATATTGTAGACTGTGGATTTATAGAAGGAAATCTTGTAATTCCCGGTTTTGTGTTGAAAGAACTTCAAAATATTGCAGACTCTCATGACCATTTAAGAAGGCAGAAAGGAAGGCGCGGTTTAAATGTATTAAAAAGATTACAGGAACAAACTAATGTTAAAGTTGAAATAGATAATACATCTTTTGATGAAATAGGTACTGTAGATGAAAAACTACTTGCTTTAAGTATGAAAATTAATGCAGCTATTATTACAACAGATTTTAATTTAATGAAAGTAGCTGAAATACAAAATATAAAAGTATTAAATTTAAATAATCTTGCTATTGCTTTAAGACAGACTATTCTTCCTGGGGAAGATTTAGTTATTACTATTGCAAAAGAGGGTAAAGACCCTTCTCAAGGTGTTGGTTATCTTGATGACGGCACAATGGTGGTTGTAGAAAATGGTAAAAAACGGCTTGGAGAAACTTTAAAAGTAGAAGCTACATCGTTACTGCAGACAGAATCAGGCAGAATTATTTTTACTAAGGTAAAAGCGTGAGTATATCTTTAATTATTCCAGCAGCTGGTATTGGTAAAAGATTTTCTGCAAATATTAAGAAACAGTTTACAGAAATTGACGGCAGACCACTTATTTACTGGACTATTAAAAGGCTTATAACTGCATATAATTTTGATGAACTTATAATAGGCTTAAATCAAGATGATATTAAATTTATGGATAATGTAATATCTGATTTAGACATTAATATACCACATATATATACAGAAGGCGGCAGAGAAAGGGCAAATACTGTTTTTAACTGCTTATTAAAATCAAACTGCAGTTATGCAGCAGTTCACGACAGTGTCCGTCCATTTGTAAGCAGTCAGACAGTTAAAAATACAATAGATAAAGCATACCAAACAAATGCAGCAATATGTGGTATTCCTGTTAGAGATACTGTAAAAAAAATCAATGGAAGTATTATAGAAAAAACAGTTTCAAGAGATAACCTTTTTTTAGCACATACTCCACAGGTTTTTAAAAAAAATATTATATTAAATGCTATGCATTCTGCACTAGAAAATAATATTATAGTAACAGATGAAGCATCTGCGTGTGAATATGCTGGAATAAAAGTAGAAACAGTATTTTCAAATTATGAAAATATAAAAGTTACTTATTCAGAAGATATTAATTTAATACAATTATTTAAAGCAAAGTTTTTTGAGGTATAAATGTTTGAAAATTTTAACTTTAATGAGTTTATAATCAGAGCAGCACTTTCAGTTGTGCCATTTATGTTTGCCGTTACAATACATGAAGTTATGCATGGTTATGCTGCATATAGATTAGGTGATAATACTGCTAAAAATGCAGGCAGGCTTACACTAAACCCTATAGCACATATTGACCCGTTGGGGCTTTTAGTGCTGCTGCTTACAAGAATAATAGGCTGGGCAAAACCTGTGCCTGTTAATTACTATAATCTTCGCCATAAGTATGGTGTGGCTATAGTTTCAGCAGCAGGGCCACTGGCAAACCTTGTAACAGCTTTTTTGTCTGCTGTTGTATTGAAAATATTAGGATTTGCAGCAGTTAATTTTGGTATGCCGGGTTATATTTTTGAACCATTATATATTATGACCTTATACTCTGTTGCAATAAATATTGCATTATGTATATTTAACCTGCTGCCTATTATGCCTATGGACGGTGCAAGAATTATATGGAACTTTTTGCCGCGGGATAAAGCAGAAAAATATGAAGCAACAGAAAAATATTATTTTATAATAATACTTGTTTTAATATTTACAAATATTCTACAATATATTATATCTCCAGTAAGAGCTTTTATATTATCAATATTTGATGCAATATTAAATTTAAATATAACGGGATATATGTAAGATGAAAAAAAGAGTTTACAGTGCAATGAGGCCAACAGGGGAACTGCACATTGGTCATTATTTTGGGGCAATTAAGAACTGGGTAAAAATGCAGGACGAATACGACTGCTTTTTTGCAGTTGCAGATTGGCATGCATTAACAACAAATTATGATAATCCAGAAAATATTAAAGAAATGAGGCGTCAAATGGTGCTTTCATGGCTTGCTGCCGGGCTTGATGTGGAAAAGGCACCTATATTTATACAATCGCATAACTTATATACTTCAGAGCTTTACCTGCTTTTAGGTATGGTTACACCTGTTGCATGGCTTGAAAGATGCCCAAGTTATAAAGATATGATTAACACTTTAAATCATAAAGACTTATCTAACTATGGTTTTTTAGGCTATCCAGTATTAATGACAGCAGATATTATTATGTATCTTGCAAATTTTGTACCTGTTGGTGTGGATCAGGTGCCACATGTGGAGCTGGCAAGAGAGATTGTCCGCAGGTTTAATAATTTTTATGGAGAAATTTTTGTAGAGCCGGAAGCTATGCTTACAAATGTACCAAAACTGCCAGGACTTGACGGCAGAAAAATGAGTAAAAGTTTAAATAATACTATACACTTAACAGAAGAAGCTGATACCCTTGAAAAGAAAATAAAAACAATGATAACAGATACCAAAAGACAAAGAAAAACAGATGCGGGGGACCCAAATGTATGTCCAGTATTTGATTATCATAAAGTATTTTCAACAGATGAAGAAAGAGCAAAAATTATAGAAGGCTGCACAAAAGCAGAAATTGGCTGCATAGAATGTAAAAAAATATTAATAAATAATGTAGAAAATTTTATATGTCCTATGAGAGAAAAAAAGAAAACATTAGATAAAGAAATACTTGATATTGATGAATTTCTTGCACCATCACAGAAAAAAGCAAATGATTTTGCAGCTGAATTAATGGAAAAAGTTAGAAAAGCAATTAAAATATGAATGAACTTCTTGATATTAAAATACTTGATTATGAAGGACCGCTGGATTTATTAATACATCTTGTTTATAAAAATGAGATGAATATTTTTAATGTATCTATTTCTGAAATAACAAGTCAGTTTATTGATGAAATTAGAAAAATGAAAGAAATGGATATAGAAGTGGCAGCAGAATTTATTAATATGGCTTCATATCTTGTATATTTAAAATCAAGAATGCTGCTTCCAAGGGACAGCAGCAGTGAAGACGATATTGACCCTGAAGAAGCAAAATTTCGCTTTAATCAGTTATTGATTGAATATTCTTTTTATAAAGATATGGCTCAAAAGTTAAAAACTTTTGAAGTAAATTCTGGTAAATTTCTTGCACGCACTAATTCTATTGTTATTTTAAGGGAAGAACTTTTTACAGAAGATGCTTATAAACTGGCATCTTCCTTTTTTAATATTTCAACAGGAAAGAAAGATAAAAAAATGGTTGTAAAAAACTCTAAAATAGCAACTGAACAGGTAGCAAAACGGGTAAAAGAGTTTATTTTATCAAGAGAAAAAACTTTATGGAGTGAAATAGAAGAAACCTGTAAAGAAAAAATAGAAAAATGTGTTTCCTTTGGCTCTGTATTAGAATTAATGAAAGGTAAAAAAATAAAGGCCTTTCAGGAAGGAAATTTTGAGGAAATACTATTGACACTAATAAAAGGTGCAGAGGAAAATGAATCAAAAGCCCAATAAAGATAATAATAAAACAGAAGATATTGATAATTCACTAGACATGGATATTCAAGAGTTAAGTGATGCTTTTACAATCTATATGGACGAAGTTATCAGTGAAGAAGAAAGCATTATTCAAACTAAACTTGAAAAAGAAAGCCCTGTAAAAGATATTCTTCCAGATTTTACATCACCTTATAATGCTGATGCTGCAAGTGAAAACGAAAATCTTGATGAAGAAGAGCTTTCAAAACAGTTTGATGAAGGATATTTTGAAAAAAAAGAAGAAGAACATTCAGCAGTACCATCAGAAGATGATTATGAAGATTTATCAGAAAACAGAGAAAAGCGTGTTTTCTATGCTGCTCTTTATTTATCCGGCAAACCTGTAGAGCTTGCAACATTTAGAAAAATGCTTAATCCATTAAACCTTGAAAACAGGCTTATTAACTATGCAGAAGAATTTAATAAATTAAGAATAGGTATTCGTATCCGTATGGTTTCTGGTGGATATCAGCTTGTAGCAGATTCTGATGTTACTGTATTTTTAGAAAAATATTTCGGTGAAAAAACAGAATCCTTATCTCGTGCATCTCTTGAAACTGCTGCAATTATAGCATACCGCCAGCCTGTTACAAAAGCAGAAGTTGAAGAAATGCGTGAAGTTAATTCATCAGGCACAATGAAATATCTTCTTGATAAAAACTTAATAAAAGTAGTCGGCAGAAAACAGGTGCCTGGTAAACCATTATTGTATGCTACAACAAAATACTTTTTAGAATATTTTGGCTTAAATGATTTATCAGAGCTGCCTACATTTAGAGAATGGCAGGAGTTAAAGCAAAATTCATGAAAGAATTAACACGATTAAATAAATATATAGCTTCTATGACAGGGTATTCTAGGCGTGAAGCAGATAAATTAATAGAAGAAGGCAAAGTATCTGTTAACGGTAGACGGGTTAAAGAGCAGGGCGTAAAGATTGATGAAACAGAAGATGTAGTTTTTATCAATAATAAGCCAATATATGAAAGCAAACCAGATGTTTTTAAATTTTATAAACCAAGGCGAGTATTAACTGCCTATGGGGATGGCAGAGGCAAAGATACTCTTGATAAATTTCCTATTTTTGCGGGCAGAAAGTTCCCATATTCTGGCAGGCTTGACTATGAAAGTGAAGGACTTTTAATTTTTTCTAATGACGGCGAACTTATCCAAAGAATGCAGAAACCTGAATATAAAATGGAAAAAGAGTATTTAGTTACTGTAGATAAGTTACTATCAAGTGTGGAAATGGAAGAATTTTCATCAGGTCTTGATACGCCAAAAGGAAAATATCAGCCATGCAGTATAAAATTTGCAGGAAAATATAATTATAAAGTAATTATTAAGGAAGGCAAAAAACGCCAGATAAGAAATATGTTTGGCTATTTTGGCAGTAAAGTAAAAAGGCTTGAAAGAGTAAGGATAGGACCTATAAAAATAGGAAACTTAAAACCGGGGGAATATGAAATGCTTTCCCGTGACGAAATTATAAAACTTTATAAAGCTACAGGCTTAAATTATAATACAAAATAAAAGAGGTTAAAATGTATAAAGTTAGAATAAAAAGTCATTTTTCATCAGCACACAATTTAAGAGAATATCAAGGAGCATGTGAAAGACTGCATGGCCATAACTGGAAAGTAGAGGCATACTTAAAATCAGAAACTTTAGATAAGCTCGGTATGGTAGAAGATTTTAAAATGTTTAAAAAACATTTAAATGTAATAATGGATGAATTAGACCATGAATATATAAATGAACTTGAATATTTTAAAACAGTAAACCCAACAAGTGAAAATATGGCAAAATATATTTTTGATAAACTTGCTGTTACTTATGGCGAAAAAGTAGATAAAGTAATCGTATGGGAGACAGATACTTCAGCTGCAGAATATTCAAAAGATTAAAAAACATTTAAATAAATATAAAATATACAGCCGAATTAATATTACAATTAATCGGCTGTATATAATAAAATATTAATACCTAAAACCTAACTCTATACCAGCACGAACACCGTCTAAATTACCAGCATTTGTGCTTCTATTTAATAAATATATTTGTGTATTTGTATAAGCTAAAGAATATGTCCAGTCAACAAAAATGCCTGTATAAAAATTTCTAAAATTATATTTTAATCCTGCACCAATATTTACATTAAATCCTACACCACTGAAATCATCTAATGCAGAAGATATACCTAAAACATCATATTCAGGCTGATAAATAGTTGCTCCAACACCAATACTTAGCCAAGGAACAAATCCATTTTCACCTTTATATGTTTCATACTGTATTACAAGTGATTCTCTAATATCTATAATGTGAGAATTTAGACTTAATACATTATAAAAATCTTTACTGGCATAAGTATAATTAAATTCAGTAGCAAACCCTAAAAACCTATTAACATTTCCTTTAAATTTTAAGCCAACACCACCACCATAACCAATAGTATCATTGATAATATAATTTGTTGCTGTTGGAAAATATCCAAACCCACTAATACCAAGAGACCAAGGTGAAACTTTTTTTACAGATTGACTTTGTTCCTGTGCAAAGGCACTAAATGAACATAAAATAAAAAATAAAATTAAAATTTTTTTCATATTTATCCCCCATTTTATTTTTTTCCATTTTATCATGGGGGGGGGAATGTCAAGTGTTTTTTTATGAATTGTTTTAAATTAATTATTTTATACCAAGTTTATTATATGTTTCAATAAGATTAACATATTCTTCTGCATTTCTGTGTATATGTTTTAAATCATCTTCTGTTAAATCGCGGATATATTTTGCAGGCGATCCCATAAATAATGTGCCAGATTTTACAACTTTTCCTTGTGGAACAACACTCCCTGCTGCAACTATTGCATTTTCTTCTACAACTGAGCCATTAAGAAGAATAGCCCCCATACCAATAAGACAGTTATCCTGCACTGTGCAGCCATGAAGTATTACATTATGACCAACAGTTACATTTTTTCCAACTATAACAGGCTCTTTATAGCCAATATGCACAACAGAGCCATCTTGTATATTAGAATTATCTCCAATAGTGATATAGTTTATATCTCCGCGTATTGTTACATTATACCAAATGCCTACATTATCACCAAGAGTAACATTTCCTAAAACTTTTGCAGTATCTGCTATAAAAGTATTTTTTCCTTTTGTTACACCTTTTTTTAAGTTTTCTTCAACTATATTCATATTAATATCCTTATTATATTATTTTAAGATAATTTTATCTTGATACTATAATATAGTAAAAATGCTGAAAAAATCTATATTTAATTTTAAAATATGTATTATTTTATGGTTTGCAATTTATAATATAAAATGTTATATAAATGTAATGTGGAGGTATATAGTTTTGAGTATACATAAAGAAACAAAGCAGTCTTTAAATATTAATTCTTTTATTAAAATGAAAGAAAATAATGAAAAAATTACTTGTCTTACTGCTTATGATTACACATCGGCTAAAATATTAGATAATGCAGGAATAGATTTAATTTTAATAGGTGATTCTTTAGGAATGGTAATGAATGGATATAATTCTACAATACCAGTTACCCTTGATGAAATCATTTACCATACAAAAGCTGTAAAAAGAGCAGTTAGCCATGCTTTTGTGGTAGCAGATATGCCTTTTGGCTCATACCAGATAGATGAAAAAAATGCAATGGAAAATGCAATCCGCCTTGTAAAAGAAACAGAAGTTCCTGCTATAAAACTAGAAGGTGGTAAGGAACTTGCCCCTTTAATTGAAAAACTTGTAAATGCTGGTATTGGCGTAATGGGGCATATTGGTTTAAAACCACAGATGATAAACACTATGGGTGGATATAAAATTTTTGGCAAAGATGGTGCAGAAAGTTTAATTGAAGATGCAAAAACACTTGAAAATGCTGGAGCTTTTTCTATTGTATTAGAAGGTGTTTCAAGCCAGAGTGCTTTACAGATTACAGAAAGCATTAATATTCCAACTATAGGAATAGGGGCAGGGGTTGGCTGCAGTGGTCAGATTTTAGTCTACCATGATGTTTTTGGTATTTTTACTGATTTTAAGCCGAAATTTGTAAAAAGATATGCAAATGTAGCTGAAATTATAGATAAAGCAGCGAAAGAATATATAAAAGATGTTAAATCTGGTGTATTTCCTGATGATGCCCATTCTTTTAAATAAAAGGATAAAATATTATGATAATTGTAAAAACTGTTTCAGAAATAAGAGAAATTATAAAAGAATGGAGAAAAGCAGGGTATAGCATAGGTTTAGTGCCTACAATGGGTTATCTGCATGCAGGTCATGGCTCATTGATTAAGCAGTCTGTAAAAAATAATGATAAGACAGTGGTAAGTGTTTTTGTAAACCCTACACAGTTTGGCCCAAATGAAGATTTAGAGAAATATCCAAGAGATATTAAAAGAGACAGCGAACTTGTACAATCATTATGCGGGGACATAATATTTAATCCAGAGCCGGAAAAAATGTATAAAAAAAATAATGCTACAACAGTAAAAGTAGAAGGGCTTTCTGAAAAACTGTGCGGTATAACTCGTCCTATTCATTTTGCTGGTGTCTGTCAGGTTGTTTCAAAATTATTTAATATTGTTACACCAGATAATGCTTATTTTGGTCTAAAAGATTTTCAGCAGTATGTAATAATAAAAAAAATGGTAGAAGATTTAAATTTTCCTGTTAATATAAATCCAGTCGAAATAGTCAGGGAAGAAAGTGGACTTGCTTTAAGTTCAAGAAATATATATCTTACTGATGATGAAAGAAAATCAGCCATATCTTTAAACCAAAGCTTAAACTATGCAAAATCTCTTATAAGTAATGGTGAAAAAAGAGCATCTTATATAATTGATGAAATTATAAAAATTATAAGTAATGTACCATACAGTAAAATAGATTATGTTAAAATAGTTGATATAGATACTCTTGACAATATAGATATCATAGATAAAAAATATGCAGTTTTATTGGCAGTTTATATTGGTAAAACAAGATTAATAGATAATTTTGTTGAACTTTCGTAAAGAAAAAATATAAACTATAACATTTAATATTAGGTATAACACATTTATAATAAAAAGAAAAGTATTATTTTATACAAATAATCTTAAAAAGGTACTTTCTATCTTGATTTATATTTGTTTATCTGATATTATATTATTATAGCAGTTTAATAAATCTTTATGGGGGATATGCAATGAAAGAAATCTCAGGCGATTCTAAAATTGTCATGGGCTACATTTATTCTGCATTATTCTGGGGTGTAATAGGTCTTGTATTAGGTCTTCTCATCTCTGCTCAAATGTGGAGTGTTAGCTTTAATTTTGGAGAGTATTTTTCATTCGGCCGTCTTAGAACGGTTCACACAAATGTTCTTGCTTACGGGCTAGGTATTACTGCAGAAATGGGTGCATTTTATTATATTATAGGGCGCCTTACAAAACGCAGTCTTATTTTCCCTAAGCTGGCAGTTTTCCAACTTGTATTCTTTAATATAGTTGTTCTTGTTGGAATGCTTTCGCTTTTTGCAGGTTATAACCAATCACTTGAATATGCTGAATTTGAATGGTTTGTTGACCTTGGCGTTGTTGTAGCATGGGTTTTATTTGCTATCAATGTTTTAGGTACAATTCTTACTAGAAAAGAAAAACATATGTATGTTTCTTTATGGTATATTATTGCAACAATGGTTGCTGTTGCAGTATTGTATATTGTAAATAACTTACATCTTATTGCATCACTTGGTAAATCTTATCACTTATATGCTGGTTTAAACAGTGCCAATGTTGAATGGTGGTATGGTCACAATGCTGTTGGTTTCTTATTTACTACACCAATTTTAGCAGTATTTTACTATTTCTTACCAAAATCAACTGGTATGCCAATATACAGCCATAGATTATCAATACTTTCTTTCTGGTCATTAATTTTCATGTATTTATGGACAGGTGCTCACCACCTTGTTTACACTCCACTTCCAGACTGGCTTCAAACATTAGGTATTGTATTTACAATCCTTCTGATTGCACCATCATGGGGTTCTGTAGTTAATGGTTATTTAACACTTGCTCCAGACTGGTCTAAACTTAGAACTGCATATTTAGCAAAATTTTTTATTGCAGGTATCACATTCTATGGTTTACAAACATTACAAGGTCCAACACAAGGTCTTCGTGCAGTAAGCTCTCTTGTTCACTACACAGACTGGGTTCCAGGACATGTTCACATGGGAACTATGGGTTGGGTTGTTTTAACTGTAACTGCTGCAATTTACTATATTACAACAAGAGTTTATAAAACTGAAATATACAGCGAAAGTTTAGCTAATACTCACTTCTGGCTTGTTCTTTTAGGTCAAATCGGTTTCTCTATCACTATGTGGATAACAGGTATCCGTCAAGGCCTTATGTGGAAATCTACTAATGTTGACGGCACATTAACATATTCATTTATTGAAACATTAGTTGGTAACTATCCATACTGGATGGCTAGGTCTGTATTCGGTGTTATATTTATTGTTGGTATGCTTGTTTTCCTTTTCAACTTCATTATGACTATTGTAAAAGGCAAACAAAACTTATCTAATCAATAGGAGTATAAGATATGAGTGAAAATAACAACAGCATTTACAATAAAGCATTAGTTTTCACAGTTGTTGCATTAGTTGTTATCCTTGTAGGAACAATCGTTACTGTATTTGTACCTATGATGACTACAGCAATGCATCCAAAACTTGAAAATGTTACTGAAAATCCATATACTCCACTTCAACTTGCTGGTCGTGATGTTTACCAAAAAGAAGGGTGTATTAACTGCCACTCTCAAACAGTTCGTCCATTAAAAGCTGATGTTTTAAGATATGGTGAAATATCTCAGCCTGGTGAAAGTGCTTATGAGCGTCCATTCTTATGGGGTTCTAAAAGAACTGGTCCAGACTTAGCTAGAGTAGGTGGTTTATATTCTGATGAGTGGCATAAAGCTCACTTAATTAATCCACAACACTTTTTCCCTAAATCTAACATGCCAAAATATCCTTGGCTTGCTGAAAAACAGTTAGATCCTGTGGAAATTGAAAAACACGCTAAAGCATTAGGTTTAAAATATACTCAAGAAGATATTGATGCTCTTAACGGCTTAACAGAACTTGATGCAATCGTTGCTTATATGCAGCAGTTAGGAACTTATGTAGAAAATACTCATGCTGTTTTAGCTGATGAAACTGCATTTGAAACTGCAACTAACCCTTACCTTAATGATCAAGAAAAAATTGATAGAGGTCAGGAAATATATGACTTATTATGCATAGGCTGCCATGCTGCTAATGGCAAAGGCAATGCTGAAGGCTATGATGTTACTAATTTAACATTTGCTGAAAGTTTACCAGACTATACTGATGGTATGATGTTTACTACTATAGCAAATGGTATTGAAGGTTCTATGCCTGGCCATTTAAGATTTATGACTAAAGATGATATTTGGTCAGTAGCCGCTTATGTTAGAACATTAGCAAAATAATTTAAAGGAGGAATAAATTATGTCTAATTTTGATGAACAAGATGATATCCCTAGCTTAAACCGCAAGGATACAGAAAATAATCTTCCTTTAGGCTGGGTAATATTTTTTGTTGCTTTAATTATATGGGGAATATATTATATATATGCATATACTCCAATGTTCAGTAACTGGACACAAAGCGGAGCTTATGAAGAACAACACCCAATTAGTGGTAAAGTACAACCATAATTAAGGAGCATAAAAATGCAGGATAACGGGAACACTATTGCTATACATTCAGTTGAAGAAGGAGAGCAGTTACAGTCTGCTGTTGCAGGCTATATTGTTTATGGATTTGAAATCTTATTAGTATTAATACTGATAGGTATTGCAATCTATTTATTTTCTTCAAAAAGACAAAAATCGGTAGAATCTCCAAAATATCGTATGATGGAGGACGATGACGATGATGAAAGCAAATAGTGTTCTCCGTGGTAAAATATACAGGCTGCTGCAGTTTATTGTAGTAGCCTGCGTTTTCATTATTCCTTTTATTAAAACATCAAATGGTAACAGTCTTTTTAGGTTTGATGTTTCTACACTTCATCTTTATGCATTTAATCAAGTAGTTGATTTTGCAAGTTTCTTTTCAGCATTTATTGCTATACTGCTTTTTACATTTTTATTTATTTTTACAACTCAGCTTTTAGGCAGGGTTTGGTGTGGCTGGCTTTGTCCACAGTCATTTTTTGCTATCAGAATAGAATCTTATGCGAAAAAAATTAAAAATAAAACTATAAAACATATAGCAGAGATTTTTTTAGCTGCTGTTTTTGCCTTACTATTAACTCTTATATGGATGATGTATTTTGTATCACCTTATGATTTTATAGATACACTTAAAAACTCACATCTTACATTAATAATAGGTATAGTGTTATTTTTATTTATTTTTGTAGATTTTGCATTTGTCCGTTTTAAATGGTGCAAATATATATGTCCATATTCAAAATTTCAGGTAGTTATGACTGATGATGATACTTTATATGTAGGTATGATACCTGGTAAAGAATCACAATGCATTGACTGTAAAGCATGCTTAAGAGTATGTCCAACACATATTGACCCTAGAAAAAACCCAGATGCAGATTGTATATACTGTGAAACTTGTGTTACAGCATGTAATAAAATATTTCAAAAAAAAGAAAATACTCATGGTATATTAGGTTATGTTTGGGGTAAACAGGATAAATTAAACTTAAAACGACCAAATTTAATAGTAACATTTATTGTTTCTATAACTTTATTTTTTGTTTTAATTTACAGTATTTTATCTACAAGTGACCCTGTTGTTATAAGTTTTTCTAATGATATAAAATCGTTAGGTAATGGGGTATATACATGTAATGTAGAAATTAAAAATAATCTAGATAAACCTGTCAGAGTAAGATTTAATAATCCTGATAATTTAGCTGAAATTAAGCCGGAAATAATGCGAGTATATATTCAGTCAACTAAAACAGAAACTATTACAATTAATACAACAGGTAATATTCCTGACGGAAAGCTGGTAATAGAAGCACATTATAACAGGCACGGTCACCCATTAACTTATGAAATAAATCTTAAATAACAAGAGGTTATAATATTATGAAACCAATGATTGCTTTAATAGCAACTGGAATAGTTTTATTATTAATAATGCTTTATTTTGGAAACAAAAGCTTTGAAGGTACTTTTGAAACAAATGTTTATCAAAATTCTATAAAATATAATAAAACTGCACCAGTTATTAAAGAATTAGAAAAAACTATTAGTAATGTAAAATTAGAAAATATAGAAAATGCAGATATTACAAAACTTACTTATGATAGTAATTATGATAAATCTCAATACTCTATTGCAAGCATAGATATTACATATCCTAATAAACCAGATATTATACAAGTAAGTGATATAAATGATTATAAAGGAATTAGCCAAAAATTAACTCCGGGACTGTATATCGTTGTATTTCATTTTTTAATAAATGATAAAAATGATACAGTAAAAGTTATGAAATCAGTTTATGTTGAGTGAAAATAGATGAAATCACTTTTTATATTAATATTGCTTAGTCTTGTAGTTGGTATTAGTGCATTTTTATGGTTTATATTATCTAGTAAAAGAAATCAGTTTGATGATATAGAAGGTCCAAAATATAGAATGTTAAATGATGATGACGATGATAATATAATTAATAAAAAATAACGGTAGATAAATAGAAGTTTTAGTGCGGAGTGTGCTGACTTTAAGATAAATGAAAAAAAGCTATTTACAGTGAATATTATCATATGGCAGATAATTTTATTTATTTTAAAAAGATAATAAGGGCAGGCGGGTGAATTGTGGCATTGAATAATATAGAGCAGGTCAATAAATATACATGTGCACACTGTTCATCAGAAGTTAATCCAAAAACAGGTATTTATGAAAAAGAAAGCGATCAATATTTCTGCTGTGAAGGCTGTCGTTCAGTTTATCATTTAATTAATGATGAAGGGTTTGGCTCATTTTATACAAAGAGAACAGATTGGGACGATGCTGCACCAGTAGAGCAGGTAGAGGCTGATGAAGAATACTTTGAAACTTCTTTAGAAGTTTTAAAAAATGGTGACTATTCTTTATCAATAGTTATAACAGGTATACGCTGTGCTGCATGCATATGGTTAATAGAATCGTCTGCATTAAAAGATGAAAGAATAAAATCATTTCGCATAAACTATGCAAACCACAAAGCAAAAATTGTTTTTAATCCTAAAGATATTTCAGTAAAAGAAGTGCTCCAAAAAATAACAAGGCTTGGTTACTGTCCACTTCCGTCTACTAATATAGAAACAATCCATGATAAAGAAAGAAAAGACTATTTTTACAGGTTTGGAGTAGCTGCATTTTTTTCAATGCAGGTAATGATATATTCTATTGCAAACTATACTGGCTACTTTAAAGGAATGGACGAAAACTTGTATTTTTTATTTAAACTTTTGTCATGGGCCTTAGCTACTCCAGTATTAATATATTCTGCATATCCATTTTTCCAGAAAAGTTTTTCTGCCATTAGGCATTTTCACTTTACAATGGATACTCTTGTAGCAATAGGGGCTGGTACTTCATACTTATATAGTGTTGCAGCAGTATTTTTAGGATATGAAACTTATTTTGATACATCAGTTATGATTATTACATTAATTTTGCTTGGCAGATTTATAGAAGCAGGGGCAAAACAAAAGGGTGGTAATGCTGTTGCGAAACTATTATCATTAAAACCAAAGAATGTTAGAAAAATTATATATGAGCAAAATGGAGAAAAATCATACATTACTATACCAATAGACCAGCTTTTAAAAGGTGATTTATTTGAAATTTCTACAGGAAATAATATTGCTGCTGATGGTAGAATTATTGAAGGTGTATGTGAGATAGATGAATCTATGTTAACTGGTGAGCCTATGCCTGTTAATAAAACAGAAGGCGGTCAGGTATATGCAGGCACAAAACTAATTAATGGTACATGCACAGTTATGGCTGAAAATGTTGGAGTGGATAGCTTTTTATCTAAAATTGCTGCTTCAGTTGATGATGCCCAAAGCTCAAAAGCACCAATTCAAGATGTGGCAGATAATTTTATTGGTAAATTTGTGCCTTTTGTATTAATTGTATCTCTTATAACATTTATATACTGGTATTTTGCAGCATTAGTTGGTGCAGAGGTTTCTATAATGCGTGCAGTATCTGTTTTAGTAATTGCATGCCCTTGTGCTATGGGGCTTGCAACACCACTGGCTGTTATTTCTGCAACTAATAAATTATCAGAAACTGGTGTAATATTTAAAAACGGAGAAGCAATAGAGAGATATGCTTATGTAGATGACTTTTATTTTGATAAAACAGGAACTATTACAACCGGTAATATGACTGTTACTGATTATAAGTTATCTTTTTCCTGCAGCTCAGTATTGAATTTAATAACATCTGCTGCTTTTTATTCAAAACACCCGGCATCAAAAGCTATTGCTGCAGTAAATGAAGATTTATACGAATATGAAAAGTTTGAAGAAATGGCAGGAAAGGGTATAAAAGCAGAAATAAAAAATACAAGTGTTATACTTGGTTCACAAAAATTTCTAAAAGAAAATAGCATTAAATTTACAGAAGAATATGAAGAATATATAGAAAAAGTAATAGAAAAGGGCAGTACAATAGTTTGTGCTGCAGTTAATCATATTTTAGTTGGTGTATTTGCTGTCTCTGATATAATTAGGGAAGAAGCTGCAGCAACTATTTCATTACTGCAGAAAGATGGAAATAATGTATCCATAATAACAGGTGACAGTGAAAAGGCTGCAAATATTATGCTTGGAAATGCTGGAATAAAAGCAAATATCTATGCAAATGTTTCACCATTTGATAAAGGTAATATTCTCCAAAATGCAAAAGATACTAAAAAAACAGTAATGATAGGCGATGGAATAAATGATGCTATTGCTTTAACTGCTGCAAGTGTTGGTATTTCTATGAGAAATTCTACAGATATTTCAATTGAAAGTGCTTCTGCAGTTTTGCTTCGTAATGACTTATTAATTATAGAGAAATCTCATAAAATATGCAGAAAAACTCTAAGAATTATTAAAGAAAATTTATTCTGGGCTTTTTCATACAATTTAATAGCAATTCCACTTGCATGCACAGGTTTAATTCACCCTGTCATGAGTGCAGCTTTTATGAGCTTCAGCTCACTTTTTGTAGTATCAAACTCAATGAGAATAAAAAAATGATTTAGTTTTTTATGCTTTTATAAACATTATTTTTAAATATCAATCTATATTTTATTGATTTTAGCTTAAAGTTATTGCTGTATCTACTTGCTAAATAAAAATTCATATCTAGTAATGCTTATTTATATTGTAACTTTAATATGAGAATATAATTCCTTGATAAATAAAATAAATACCCATAATAAAAAGAAGAATGGAAGTTAAATGTTTAAAATACTTAACATACTGCATAATATATGAGCCTAAAACTGCTAAAACCATAAGAGCAATGGAAGTGCCTGCACCAAAGGCAGTCATCATTAAAGCACCTGTATACCAAGAGCCAGAAGGTACTGCACCAATAACTGCACCCATAGTTAAACCGCATGGAAGAAAGCCAAGTAAAAGCCCATAAAAGAATGGATTATTCGGTTTATATTTTTTTATTTTATCCATAATTTTTAATTTAGCAAGAAAGTTAAACGAGCTTAAATTAAAGAAATACATTACTGCAAATAATACTAAAATAATACCGCCAGCAAGAGCTGCAAACTTTTGAATATTTAAGAAATTCTGCCCAGCATAAGTTGCAATAGAGCCAAGACCGCCAGCAAGTGCACCCATACCTGTATAAGTTATCGTTCTTCCGGCGTTATAAAAAAAGTTAGGTATTAATATTTTATATCCAGCATTACTATCCGAAAAAGTGCTTGAAATATGCAGAACAAAAGGGTGGCACATTAAAATACAGTGCCCAAACCCGCCTGCAAGGCCTACTAAAAAATGACCAGTAATTAAAGCCAGAATTTCTGCCATATAAAGCCTATTTTACATCATAAAATACATAAAAAACGCTTTTTTCACCATTCATATATGTAATATCAGCTTTAGTATACCATTTAGTTCTGCCAGACATACATTTAACTAATGTTTGAGTAACAGTAAAAACAGTGTCAGAAACTTTTTTGCCTTCATATTCGTATTTACCCATATCCATTTCCATATTAGAAGTAAATATAACTGATTTAACTGGTCTGTCAAATTTATAAGTTAATGTAAATTCTTTCATTGGTTTAATAGGACGAGTTGCTGAAACAGATACATTTTTAAAATTACCGTCTTTTTCTGTAATATCATAAACTGCATTATAATCTGCAGGAAAAGCCGCAAAGCTGAAATAAGGAACTGTCATAATAATTAAAATTAAAATAAAGATATTTTTTTTCATAAAAAATTCTCCATAACATATTCATAATAATCAAACTATACCATATATAAAAAGATAGTGCAAGTCTTTTAATTAAATATGTCCGATAAGATATATTATGTAAAATAAAAGAAATAAAAAGGGGGAACCAGCTTGAAATTTTGCCCTGTAAGCGATTTTGGTATATATTTATACATTAATGGTTTAAAATCCCCTTAGAAGTCAAAATTTGAATTTGTTTAAAATAATAATTTGGCATCATTTATTTATTGATTAAAAATTAGCTTTATTATATTATAGCTGGTAAATAAAATTTATTGGAGTTACACTATAAATACTCAGTTAGTTATTTTTGATTTAGATGGTACATTGTGTGATACTTTTGATGATATTTATTTATCACTAAAACATACTCTCGATACTTTTAATGTTTTTACACCTTCTCTTGAAGAAGTTAAATCTTTTATTGGTGATGGACTTGCCCTGCTTATAGA
Source organism: uncultured Mucispirillum sp. (assembly GCA_944323205.1). GTDB lineage: Bacteria > Chrysiogenota > Deferribacteres > Deferribacterales > Mucispirillaceae > Mucispirillum. The sequence goes on from CALURO010000005.1 coordinate 153,207, forward strand.
TAGAACATTAAATGTTACAAACCAGACTCATTTAAAAAATGATATTATGGCTTCTTTTATGCAGTATTATAAAGAACACTGTACTGATTCTACATTATTGTTTCCCGGAATGGAAAATGTTTTAAAAGAATTATACAGTAATAATGTATATATGGCAGTTGTTTCTAATAAAGCTCATCATTTAGTTGATATTATCATAAAAGAGCTTGGTTTATATGATTATTTTAAGTTTACATATGGTGGAGATAGTTTTGATGAAAATAAACCATCTGCTAAACCATTATTACATATAATAAAAAGTTTAAATGTTAAGCAAGACAATTCATTTATGGTTGGCGACAGCGATAATGATGTACTTGCAGGTACAGCTGCTGATATAAAAACTATCTACTGTTCTTATGGTTATGCACCATTAAAAAAATCAACTTCTGATTATACTGTTAATAATCCACTAGATATTTTAAATATTATAAGGTAAAATCTATGACTAAAAACGCTTTCTTTGCTGATTATATATATTATAATAATGAAATATATAATAATTCATATCTTTTAGTAACTGATAATATTATAGATGGCATCTGTAATAATATTGAAACATATCCTGAATATAAAGTTAAGAAATTTAATAATTCAGCCATTTTTCCTGGTTTAATTAATACTCATAACCATTTAGGTATGGGAATAATGCGCGGTTATGCTGATGATTTACCGCTTATGACATGGCTTAATGATTATATTTGGCCTGCTGAAAGGAAAATATTATCTGGTGAATTTGTTTATTATTCCACCCTTTTATCAATAGCTGAATCTATCCATTCAGGTGTTACATGTATTAATGATATGTATTTTTTTGCTTTTGATGCAAAAAGAGCCTTTGAAAAAGCAGGTATTCGTGGAGTTGTAGGTTTTGGTGTACTTGAAAATTTCAGCAGAGCTTTTAAAGCTGCAGATGAATTTGAAGAATCAGAGCTGGTCAGCTTATCAATATGTCCACATGCTTTATATACCGTGCCTTTTGATGTAATGAAACAGTGCTGTGATTATGCGAAAAAAAGAAATCTGTTACTGCACACTCATTTAGCAGAAACTCTTGATGAAGAAAAACAAATTTTAGAAAAATATAATAAAAGACCTGTTGAATTAATGTATGAAACAGGTGCATTTGATATAAACTCTGTATTTGCTCACTGTGTTCATATTAATGATGATGATATGAAAATAATGGCAGATAAAAAAGTCAATGTATCTCATTGTTTAGAAAGTAACTTAAAACTTGCAAGCGGATTTTCACCTGTAAAGCAAATGCTTGAAGCTGGAATAAATGTCTCCATAGGGACAGACGGAGTATGCAGTAATAATGACTTATCTATGATTGGCGAAATGAGCACAGTATCTAAATTCCATAAAGCATTTAATATGGATGCAACAGCCCTTTCAGCTGATACTGTTTTGCAGATGGCTTCCTCTTATGGTGCTAAAGCATTAAACTTACAAGATATTGGCACTTTAAATAAAGGTATGAAAGCCGATTTCTTTGTATTATCTTTTGATGCAGTTCATTTAACACCTGTATATAACCCAGTATCTCATCTTGTATATGCAGCAAAAGATAATGATGTTACAGATGTCTATATTAATGGAAGCCCTGTTATGCAGGATAGAAAATTAATTTATTTTGATGAAGAAGAAATAAAAAATTATGCCAGAGAAAAGGCGAAAATATTACTAAAAGGGTAAAAGAATGAACGAATTTGACAGATTTAAAACACCATTTGAAGAAAGATATTCTTCTAAAGAAATGCTTTATTTATTTTCTCCAAACAAAAAATTTACTACATGGAGAAAACTTTGGATTGCTCTTGCAGAATCAGAAAGAGAGCTTGGCTTAAATATTACTCAGGAACAAATTGATGAAATGAAAAGCCATATTGAAGATATTGATTTTGAATATGCAAAAGAAATGGAAAAGAAATTCAGACATGATGTTATGGCCCATGTTCATACTTTTGGTAAAGTATGCCCTTCTGCTATGCCTATTATCCATTTAGGAGCAACAAGTGCATTTGTTGGTGATAATACAGATATTATTGTTATGAAAGAAGCATTAGAGCTTGTTCGCAGTAAACTTACAGCAGTTCTAGAAAACTTAAAAGAGTTTGCTTTAAAATATAAAGATTTACCAACCTTAGGTTTTACCCATTTTCAGCCTGCTCAGCTTACAACAGTTGGTAAAAGAGCTGCTTTATGGATGCAGGATTTTATGCTTGATTTAGAAAATCTTGTATTTGAACACTCAAATATTAGGTTTAGAGGTGTAAAAGGAACTACAGGAACACAGGCTTCTTTTCTGCATTTATTTAATAATGACCATGAAAAAGTTAGACAATTAGATAAATTAGTATCTTCTAAAATGGGTTTTGAAAAGGTATTCGGTGTAAGCGGCCAAACTTATACAAGGAAACAGGATTCCAGAATTATATCTATATTAGCCGGTCTTGCAGAATCTGCCCATAAATTTGCTACAGATATAAGACTTTTAGCAAACTTAAAAGAAATAGAAGAACCATTTGAAAAAAATCAAATAGGTTCAAGTGCTATGGCTTATAAACGCAACCCTATGAGAAGTGAAAGAGTATGTGCCCTTTCTCGCTTTATAATTGCAGCTTCATCTAATACTTATTACACTCATTCAGTGCAGTGGTTTGAAAGAACATTAGATGATTCAGCAAACAGAAGATTATCTATTTCTGAAACATTTTTAGCAGCAGATGCTGTATTAGAGCTGCTTTTAAATATTACAAGCGGTTTAGTTGTGTATGAAAAAGTTATTGCAAAGCGCATATCTGAAGAGCTGCCATTTATGGCTACAGAAAATATTATTATGGAATCAGTGCAGCGTGGTGCAGACCGTCAGGAAATGCATGAACAGATACGCGTTCACTCTATGGAAGCAGGAAAACGGGTTAAACAGGATGGACTTGATAATGACCTATTAAAACGAGTTATTGCTGATGATAAAATACCTTTAGATGAAAAAGATATTGAGCGTATCTTAAATCCTAAAGAATTTATAGGCAGAGCTCCAGAACAGACAGTTGAATTTATTGAAAATGAAATAGACCCGCTTATATCTAAATACAAAACGGATAAAAGCTATACTGGCATTGTAAATGTATAATAAATATTAAAAATTAGGCTTAAGTTTTTATGCTTAAGCCTTTTTTTAAAATCAGTTAAGCAGATAAGGCTTATATTATAACTACATTTGCTGTTTTAATGTTTTTTGGTTTTCTATACTTTCTTTTGCTCTATTAATAGCATCAGAAATAACGCGAACAGGTTTTCCAGCATAGTCTTCTGCTTTTGAAAAGTAAGATAATGCATCATTAAATTTTCCAGCTAATTCTTTGCAAACACCAACATTATAATTTAAGCTGATAGAATATGGAGATTCTTTTAAACCGTTCTGCCAAAGTTCGCATGCTTTTTCCATTCTTTCATTTTTTGCAAATGATATACCATTTTTTAATAACAGTTTTGATGTATCATTAGTGCCCTCAGTATTAGACATTAATTCTATTTGTATAGTCTGCACATAAGGCGCAATATCAAGCCTGAAATTATATAAAATGTTTTTTAATGCACTTTCATATAACTCACCTTCTGATGCTGGAGTAAACAGACTGTCAGAACAGCCGTAACTAGAATCTTTGCCTTTAAATTCTTTTGCATATACAACCTGTCCTGTAGCTATAGATGTAAGTTTAGGTGTTATATTTATCAGCATATCTCTAGTTTCGCAAGGCACTGTATATTCTCTGTAATACTGGCATTTTCCATCAACATAGTTCATACATTTTGACCTGGTTTCATAGGAGCGGCTCACATTATAAGTAGACTGAGCATAACCCGCCCACACTGCTTCTGCTCCTACTAACTGACCAAAATCTACTATAGTATCAGGATTTGCCATAGTCATTTGAAACTGCTGTTCTTTTATTATCTTATCAATATTTGCTCTGTCTACAACAGAATACTGTTTCTTATTATTCAGTTCAGCTTTAATGACAATTGTTTCCAGCCTGCTTGAAATATCTCTGCCTTTATTTCCTGAAAAATCTAAGAAAGCAACTGTTTTATATCTTGTTACTTCTGTTGCTCCTGCAGGAATAATTTTTGAAGCATTTATTTTCGTAGCACACCCTGATAATACTACCATAGAAAATAAAATTAAAATACAATTCTGCAATATGTGCCGCATGGCATAACCTTCCTGTTTTTTCTAAATGGTAAACCTATTTCACCACATAAAAGACTGCTGTTTTTATGAAGTAAATCTCCAAAACAGTCCATTGATATATTATATATAGAAAGTGGTGATAATCCAGAAGTATATGAATTTATTAAAATAAACTTTGGATTATCTGATAATATTTTTTTACAAGCAACAAGTAAATCCCATAAATCTTTTTCTAATTTCCATACTTCTCCAGAAGCACCTCTGCCAAATGACGGTGGGTCCATAATTATGCTGTCATATTTTTTATTACGCCTTTCTTCTCTTTGAATAAATTTCATACAGTCATCGATTATCAATCTAACCTTTCCATCGGATACTTTTGATAACTGTATATTTTCTTTACACCAGCTTACACTTCCTTTTGATGCATCTACATGGCATACATTTGCTCCAGCTAGTGCAGCAGCAACTGTTGCTGCCCCAGTATAACCAAAAAGATTAATAACATTTGATGCTTTTTTTTCTTTTATGATACCAGCTATCCAGTCCCAGTTTGCTGCCTGCTCTGGAAAAAGCCCTGTATGCTTAAATCCTGTAGGGCGTACTTTGAATACCATATTATTATAAGTAACATTCCATGATTCTGGTATAGACATATTATAAAACTTCCATTGCCCGCCTCCGTTTGAGCTTCTAGTATAAACTGCATCTACTTTTGACCACAGTTTATCATCACTTTTTGCCCATACGGCCTGCGGGTCTGGTCTTAAAAGAAGATATTTATTCCATTTTTCTAATTTAACACCATTTCCAGAGTCTATTAACTGAAAATCTTTCCATTTATCTGATATAATCAATTCTGATTTCAACAGGATACCGCCCTGCCAACTATTTCTTTAAAGTTAGCTATGTTTTTACGCTCTAAATATTCATTTAAACCGTCAGCTGTTTCTTTGCATATATTTGCATTAATAAAATTAGCTGTTCCTATCTGCACAGCAGAAGCACCAGCTAAAATAAACTCAGCAGCATCTTTCCAGTTCCCTATTCCACCTATTCCCATTACTGGAATTTTAACAGTTTCAAATACTTCTTTTACCATTCTTAAAGCAACTGGCTTTATTGCTGGCCCGCTTAACCCGCCAGTAACATTTGCAAGCACTGGCTTCATTCTTTCTACATCTATTGCCATACCTACAAGAGTGTTTATTGCAGAAACAGCATCAGCACCGCTTTCTTCACATGCTTTAGCAAATGGTTTGATATCTTGAACATTTGGTGAAAGTTTTACTATTAAAGGCTTGTTATTTATAACTTTTTTACATGAAGATACAACTTGTTCCACAGCTTTAGGACTTGATGAAAAAGATATGCCGCCTTCTTTTATATTTGGACATGATATATTCATTTCAAGCATATCTACTCTTTCAGTGCTGTCTAATATTTTTGCAACTTCCACATATTCATCTATTGTTTTACCCCAAAAATTTACAATAATACGAGTATCTATTAATTTTAATGCGGGCAGTTTTTCTTTTATAAACTTTTCCACCCCAACATTCTGCAAACCTATTGCATTAAGCAAGCCGGCATATGTTTCTACAAGTCTTGGCATTGGATTGCCATAAGTTTCATGTAAAGATATACCTTTAACAGATATACCTCCTATTTTTTCTATATCAGTAAATCTTTTAAACTCTAAACCGTAACCAAAAGTACCACTTGCAGCAATTATCGGATTTTTAAATTCGACACCGCATATATTTGTTTTCAATCTATCCATAAATATCACCTGATAAGAGAATCCCAGTCAATCTTTGTACCATCAAAAATAGGCCCTTCAATGCAGCAGCGTTTCATAACCTTTTCGCCATTTTCTATAACTGTAATCATACAACCAAGACATGCTCCAACACCACATCCCATTTGCTCATCAAGAGAAACATCTATAGGAACATTATTTTGGCAACATAAGGCTGTTACAGCCTGCAGCATCCTATTTGGACCGCATGCATATATTTTTTGATATTCTTTTATTTTATCTTTTAAAGGAACAGTAACATTGCCTTTTATACCTAATGTACCATCATCTGTTGTAATAATAAGCTCATCACATATTGTTTTCAGAAACTCATACATTAAAATATCTGTTTTGCTTCTACCTCCATAGTAAAGAGTAACTTTTATGCCCATTTCTTTTAATTTTCTTGCAGCATTAATCATAGGTGCAAGCCCTATACCGCCAGCAATTAAAGCAACATTTACACCTTTTTCAAACTTAAAAAAGTTGCCAACAGGACCTGTCACTAAAAAATTATTGCCCGGAAGTGCCTCTGATAATACTTTCGTTCCCCTGCCTGTTATCATATAAAGACAGGTAAAGGTATCGCTTGATGTAATATCGCATATTGCAAATGGTCTTTTTAAAAGAGTATCTGTAAGATACACATTATCACTGTGTGGAGAAATCATAAAAAAACGACCAGCATTTTTTTCTTTTGCTATTTCTAGGCATTTAAGCTCTAAATAACCAAACTTATCGCTTAACATAGTGTTTTTAACAACTGTTGCTTTCATATTCTAAACCTTTAATATTAATTTTACTATAATACTATAAAATTATTTATATTTCTACATAAATTATCCTATTCCAAAATATGAAGTAGAATCTTTATACATTTCTTTCAGTCTATTATAAATGATATTATTTTTTTTCAAAGATAAGTCAGCATCTTCTTCAAGGATATCTGTAACATCATTTCTTACCTTCTGTATTATTTTTATATCTTTTATAATATCAGTAAAATGCAAATCAGGTATACCAGACTGTTTTGTACCAAAAAAATCTCCCTGCCCCCTAAGCTCTAAATCAGCTTCAGCAAGTTTAAAACCATCTTTAAATTCAAGCATGGCTTTTATACGCTTTTCACCATATTCACTAATTTTATCAGATGCAATTAAAAGACAGTATGACTGTATATCATTTCTACCTACTCTTCCGCGAAGTTGGTGAAGTTGTGATAAACCAAATCTTTCTGCATTTTCTATTAATATAACTGTTGCTTCAGGTACATCAACACCTACTTCAACAACTGTAGTAGATACAAGTATATCCATATCACCGTATTTAAAATCATGTAAAAGCTGCCTTTTTTCATCTGCTTTCATTTTTCCATGTAAAAGACCTACTTTTTTACCACTGAAATATTTTTTTACTTCTTCATAGCTTTGTGTTGCTGCTTTTAATTCTAACTTATCACTTTCATCAATTAATGGATATATAAAATATCCTTTCTTTTTATCATTAAGTATTTCTTCAACAAAATCAAAAGCCTTGGTTATCTGTGATGCTCTGTATGCTTTTGTAATACATGGTATTCTTCCAGGCGGCATCTCATCAATGACACTTACATCTAAATCACCATACAGTGTCATAGCAAGTGTTCTAGGTATTGGTGTTGCTGTCATTAATAAAATATCAGGATTATATCCTTTATCTATTAATATCTTACGTTGATGAACACCAAAACGGTGCTGTTCATCTGCTATTATAAATCCTAGTTTTTGAAATTCCACATCTTCTTCTATTAATGCATGTGTTCCTATAATGATATCTATTTCACCATTTACAAGTTTTTCTTTCATTATCTCTTTATTTTTTTTAGTTACAGATCCAGTTAAAAGACACACATTAATATTTAATCTGCTAAAAAATTTCTCTGCATTATTATAATGCTGCTCTGCAAGAACTTCCGTTGGTGCAAGCATAACTGCCTGATAGCCATTATGAACAGCAACTGCAGCAGAAATAAAAGCTATAATAGTTTTACCACTGCCAACATCACCTTGTATAAGTCTATTCATCTGTTTGTTTTTTACCATATCATTAAAAATATCAAGCAGTGCTTTTTTCTGCCCTTTTGTCAGCTTAAAAGGCATAATTTTATTAATTTCTTCAAGGTATTCTTTATCTATATTATATTTTATACCTATACCCTTTGTATAAGTTTTGCGCTTAAGCTGCATTACAAGCTGTAAATAAAAAAGCTCTTCATATATAAACCTTACATATGCAGGGTGTTTTCTGGCTGCTATGCTTTCAACATTTTCTTTTGTTTCCGGATAATGCAAAGTTTTAACAGCATCTTTTATATTAGGAAAATTATATTTATCTAAAATATATTTTGGCAGAGTTTCATTGATATAATTTAAGTATTTATTTAATGCTTCTTTTACAGCTTTTCTATATACTGTAATACTAAAACCAGCAGGCATAGTATATATTGAACGAATTTTACCAATATCTTGTTTATTAATTATTTCTGGGTGAAAAATGGCAGGCACATTTTCAAATTTTATAACTGTTCCATACATATAGTATAATGAACCAGCATGGAGAAGTGATGATGGATAGTTTGCATTAAAATTTACCCATAAACATGAAAAATAACCATTATCAGCTTTAAATATTGCTTTATATATGGATTTACCTTTATGAGTTCTAACAATACTGCTGTTTATAAATGTGCCTGTAAGTATAGTTTTTTCATTATTGGTTTCAGGAATAAGTGCTTCATATCTATAAGGAAAAGAGAATATTACATCTTTTACTGTATAAATTTTAAGACGGTTAAACCCAGATTGGAATTTATCCCCTATACCAGATAGATTATTAATAGAATAATTAAGGAAAGAAAAAGCTGCCTGATTATTATTCCTTTCAGGCAACTTATTATTTTTACTGCTCAAACAACTAACCAAATAAATAATTTTATGATAAGCTGTCTAAAGCCATTTGTTCTTGAATAGAGAATACTTTAAAAATATCAAGAATAATAACCATACATTTAGATGTTCTTGCAACACCGCTGACATAGTTATCAATAGCTGGCGAAGTGCCTGGTGCTTTATCTATAGCATCAACTTCTATTCTTATTACATCTTCTACTTTATCTACAATAAGTCCTATCATTCTAGTTTGTATATTAACTATAACTATACGGGTAGATTCGTCATGTTCACTAACTCTAATATTTAATTTTTTCCGTAAATCAACTATTGGTATAACTTTATCACGCATATTGATAATACCTTCAACAAATATTGGAGCCCGTGGCACAGGAGTAATATCAACCATACGAATAATCTCTTTAACAGCCATTATGTCTATACCATAATGCTCTTGTGCAAGCATGAAACCTACGAACTGTCTTAACTCTGCCATATAATCCTCTTTTTAATAATTAATAGTTTACTCTATAATATATTTTTAAATATTTCAATAGCATTTTACAGCTTTACAACTTTTTTACTGGAACAATAAAATTAATCGCATTTTCTTTTATCATTATATAAGTTGATTCATTTTGAAGCTCAGTATATTCCCCATCAATCTGACAAAATGAAGCACCATTTAATTTTATATTTGCAGCACTTATATGTGTACCATGAAAACCAAGCCAAAAAAATAAAGGTGCAAATGCTTTAAAAAGTGATAATCTGCTACCTTTTTCTACTAAAAAACAGTTAATTTTTCCTTCCTGTATATTACCAAGTTTATATGTTCCTGCATAAGATGCAGAAATAGCAAAAACTCCATGATAAAAGCCGTATCTTTTACCATTTACATATATATACATTCTGCTGTATTTATCAGTAAAAAATGCAGGAACACCATGAATAACATGTGCAAGAGTTTTTAAAAGTTTAAATCTAACACCCTTTTTTTCTACATTTCTAACAATATGAGCATCAAAACCAACGCCTGCCATAAGCAGAAAAATTTTATTATCAATATAACCAACAGGTATCTTTTTTATATTACTTAAATCTAAATGTTTTGCTGCAATTAATGGATTTGCAGATATTCCATATTCTTTACAGAAAACATTTTTTGTTCCAAAAGGCAGCACATAAAAAAGTTTATCAGTATTTACAACCCCTTTTGCAACCTCATTCACAAGTCCATCACCACCAGCTGCTATAATGATATTTGATGAACTGTTTTGAGCTAAATATGTTCCATGGCCTCTATATTCTGTTAAAGCAAGTTCCACTTTATCTGCTTTTTCTTGTAACAGCACCATTATTTTATGCAGTAAAGGTTTTATGATTTTGTATTTTCCACTGGCAGGATTTGCTATAATTAAGATATCAGCCATTATGCACCTTGATTATACAAAAACACTTTTATCAGCACCTATTAATGCAGCTACAGCTCTAATAGCTGGCGATAAGTCTTTTGAATATTCATTTACATATAATTTAATATGAGAATCCATTACATTATTATCCATATCCTGAGCATATTTTTTACAGAAAGATAATGCTTCATCTTTATGGTTATATGCATATTCTATACTTCTTTTTATAGTATCATTTATCATATCAGCTAAATGAATATAGTTTTTATGTAAAGCAATAAAACCTAATGGAATTGGTAAATTATAATGACTTTCCCACTCTACACCTAAATCTATTACTTTTGTAAGATTATACTGATTATAAGTAAACCTGCCTTCATGAATAACAAGTCCGCCGTCTACTTCACCATTTTTTAATGCAGGCATAATTTTATCAAACCGCATTACTACTGCATTTTCAGCACATTCTGGATAAAATCTTTTTAATACCATAAATGCTGTAGTATTTTCTCCAGGAACAGCCATTTTTTTATGCTTTAATTCTTCCATAGTTTTATAATTTTTAGATAATACTAATGGACCGCATCCAAACCCTAATGCTCCACCGCATTTTAATATTTTGTAATTTTCTTTAATTAAAGGATAAACACCAAAAGATACTTTCACTATATCCTGCTCTTCTTTTAATGCCATATTATTACAAAGCTGAATATCCTCCATTGTTAAGTCTATTTCAAAAGGTACATCAATATCTTTACGAATTAATGCTCCAAAAATAAATGTATCATTTGGACAAGTTGATATTGCTAATCTTAATTTATCCATAACCTTTCCTTTTGTTTTAATATACTAAACTGTCAAAAAAAACATCGCTTTCGTCTATTTTCTTGTTGTCTTGTTTTTTTATATCATTATTTTTTTTCTGTTCTGCTGTATTTTCTATTTTAATTGTATTTTTTTCTACTGCTTTATTTTCTTCTTTTACAGTATTATTTTCTTTTGTCTGGCTTGATTTTGTATTTTTATATTCTTTATATACAGCTTCACTTTCCGGCTCACTTTTATACTCTCTGTATTCTGCTTTTTGAGCTTTAGTTTCTTTTTCCATATTATTTGCAAGTCTGCCTAAATCTGACGGCTTAAACCTTATACCAGCACCTACCATATACATTCTGTTTGTATAACCTATAACATCTTCTACACCAGCTTGAATAAAGATACCTTTATAAAAATGCCACCTTATTAATGCCCTTGTATATACATCTAAACTATTAGAGTAAGCATTAAAATCATAAGCTTCAAGAGAGATAGCTAAATCTTTATTTTTTAAAGGATAAATATCTGCAGCTAAACCTAAGGTATTATCAAATATACCAAATCTTAAACCAAAAATATTATAAAAAATATGGCTATACTGTAATGAAAAAGCTAATTCAGAATTTTTTATTTTATTACCATATATATCATATTCTGGACTGTTTGGATTAATAATGGGTATATTTGATACTCCTATTAAATAAAAGTTTTTAGGGTCAGTATAAAATGATGCCTGAGCATACCCTCTTCCTGTATTTACAGATTTAGCATCAAATAAATAATCGGCACCTATCGTTGCATAAAGGCTCATTCTATCTTCATTATCTTCTACATCATCTCCAAAAAAAGAAGAAACACCGCTTACTACTTTTTTAATATCATTTTTTGTCTGATTATCATTAATAAGCATACCTAAAGTGCCGTTGCCTTCATTAATATCATTAGTAATTTTTTCTATTTCGTCCATTGTAGAGTTAACTTTATCAGTTATTTCTTTTAAGTTTTTTAAGCTGCCATCTATGTTATCATGATTATTTGCAAGCAGTTTATCAACTGATACTGTAAATTCTTTTAATGTCTGGCTTATTTCTGTAATATTATTAATAGAAGTATTTAGATTTTTTTCATTTTTTGCAAGCAGCTTGTCTATCATATCTGTCATATTTTTAGCATTTGCAATAACATCTTGAATATTCTGCTCATTAGACGAAACAATATTTTTAACACTGTCAGTTATATCTTTTAAGTTTGAAATGCTGTCCTGTAAAGAATCTTTAGATTTATCTGTTGTAACAACTTCATTAAATGTTTTTAAAAGTATAGTCATTTCTGCTGCCACATCATTAAGTTTTGCAATTACTGCGTCTAAATTTGCAGTAGACTGCCTACCATCATATTCATAATTATTCTGCAATGGTGCTTGAGATTTTATAGTATGGTCTACTTCCAGCTCTACAAACTTTTGTCCTACAAAACCAGACTGTTTTACATTAAATCTTACATTATCAGGTATTTCAAATTCACGGTAAATATTAACACGAGTTAATATCTGGTTATCTTTCATCATAACATCTTTAACTTCACCTACTTTTAAGCCTTTATACATAATAGGTGTACCGCTGCGCATACCTGTAGCATCGTTTAATCTAAAATATACAGTATTGCCTTCTTTTGAATTTAATTCAAGATTACCAAATATTGCAGCAGTTACTGCTACCATAAAAAAACCAATTATAACAAAAATACCAACTTTCGTTTCTACATTCATTTAAGTATCTCTTCCTATTTATAAAAAATTATTAATAAACTTTTATTGGCCCATCTTTTGAGCCTGAAAAAAACTGCCTTACATACGGATTATCTGTAGTTTTAAAATATTCTGGTGTTCCATACTGTATAATCCTGCCATTATAAAGCATACCGATATAATCTGCATTTTTTAAAACACTTGTAATATCATGAGAAATAACTACAGATGTAATATTTAATTCTTTTTGAGTATTATATATCAAATCATCAACAATATCTGTCATAATAGGGTCAAGACCAGTTGTAGGCTCATCATACATTATAATATCTGGTGAAAGTGCAATAGCCCTTGCAAGCCCTACCCGTTTACGCATACCACCTGATAACTCTGATGGATATTTATGATTAACTCCAGAAAGCCCTACTAATTTTAATTTTTCAGTAACTATTTCCTGCAGTTCATCTTCTGAAAGTTTTCTATGCTCTCTTAATGGAAAAGCAACATTATCAAATATTGTAATAGAATCAAAAAGAGCAGCATTTTGAAAAAGCATACCAAACTTATAACGCACTTTTAAAAGCTGTTTTTTATTTGCAGTTGTAATATCAAACCCATCTACATATATTTTGCCACTGTCTGGTTTTATAAGCCCCATAAGTTGTTTTAAAAGTACACTTTTACCAGTTCCTGATGGACCTATTATATAAGTAATAGCACCTTTTTTTATTTCTAGATTTATGCCATTATGTACTTTTGTTGAGCCAAATGATTTATATAAATTTTCAACTTTAATCATAATATTAATACCGATGTTAAAATATAGTCAAACATACACACAAGAACGCTTGATTCAACAACAGACATATTTGTTGCTTTACCAACACCTTCTGCCCCGGTAGAAGTATTAAAACCATTATAACAGCTTACTACTACAACTATTATTCCAAATACAAATGATTTTATAAGACTATCCATTATATCGTTAATATTTGTATAAAGCACCATATTTTCAAAATATATACTGCCGCTTATACCCATCAAATTAACAACAACAAAGTAACTTCCTATTAAACCAAATATAATACATATAGCATTAAGCAGCGGCATAGAAAACATACCAGCAAGCAATCTAGGAACAGCTAAATAATGTACCGGGTCTACAGCCATAGCATCAAGAGCATCTATTTGTTCAGTTACTTTCATTGTTCCAAGCTCAGCTGTCATAGCAGAGCCTGCACGGGCAGCAACCATTATACCAGTTAAAACAGGTCCAAGTTCAAGTATCATAGCCATAGCAACAAGACCACTTGTCATTTCACCAGCACCAAAGTTATTAAGCCCTTTATATGACTGCAGACTAAAAACCATACCTGTAAAAATACCTGTTAATATAATAATAGGTATAGACTTATAACCTATAAACTCAATTTGTTTAATAAAAAGCCTAAACCTAAAAGGTGGCTTAAAAACTCCTTTTGCTGTTTCATAAAACAGTATAGACATTCTACCAGCCATATGGATAATATCTAATACAATTTTACCTATAAATTCAAAAAATTTCAAAATGACCTTCTTTATATTTATATACTCTTGGCACTCTATCTGAAATGCCACATAATATTTCATAATCAATAGTGTCTGCCCACTGACCTAATGTGGAAGCAGTAATATCATCACCCATTATCTGCACTTTCTGACCAATACAGTTTTCTCCAAGCTCAGTAACATCTATCATTGTCATATCCATACATACATTTCCTATTACTTTACATTTTTTACTGCCTGCAAGCACATACCCTTTATTTGAAAACGAACGCCTGTAACCATCAGCGTAACCTATTGGTATAACACCAATTATCATATCTTTATGTGCAAAAAATGTTCTACCATATCCAACAGATTCACCTTTTTTAAGAAATTTTACATGGGCTATTTCACTCCATAAGCTCATAACAGGCTCTAAATCTTTTAGCACATTTGTAGATTCATATCCATATAAAAATAAACCTGGTCGAGTAAAAGTCCATCTGTTTTCAAAATTAGCTATACCAGATGAATTTAAAAAACTTGTAGCAAAAGTATAATCTTTATTAATTTCTAAAAATTTATCAAATCTTTCTGTTTGTATATGAGCATAACTATTATCACAATCTGAAGTCGCAAGATGACTTATTGCAAAATCCACATGAAGATTTTTATACTTTTTTAATAATTCAGAAAGCTGTATTTCATGTGAAAAACCAAGTCTATTCATACCTGTATCAATTTCTACTGCTACATGAGCTTCTATGCCTAACTCTTTAGCAGCTTTAGAAATTATTTCTGCATATCTGTAATCAAAAACTGGCAGTGTAAGTGATGACTGTAACGCTTCTTTTACAAAAGAATCACTTACATAACCAAGCACTACAATTTTTGTATCCATAGAAGATAATACTTTTCTAAGCTCTATACCTTCAATCATTGTAGCAACTGCAAAATGTTTTACATTTTTTTCTTCATAAGCATATTTTGCTAAAATTTTTGCACCATGACCATAAGCATCTGCTTTTACAACAGCAATGATATCTGATTTAGAAAGTTTTCTGGCAATATCAATATTATATCCAAACCTTTCCATATCAATAACAGCATAAGTTGGGCGAGGAATAATGCCCATATTATCTAAACTATTTATTTTCATTTTCTATTCCTGCAGCAAAAAGTAAATACTGCCTAATAAATGGCTCTAACTCACCGTCCATAACAGCATCAACATTTCCTGTTTCATACTTTGTACGCAAATCTTTTACCATTTTATACGGGTGCATAACATAAGAACGGATTTGATTTCCCCAACCAATATCTGTTTTACTATCTTCCATTTTTTCTTTAGCTTCACTTCGCTTTTCCATTTCATATTCATAAAGTTTAGATTTTAAAATCTTCATAGCAGAAGCTTTATTTTTGTGCTGACTTCTTTCGTTTTGGCATGATACTACAATACCTGTTGGTATATGTGTTATTCTAACAGCAGAATCTGTTGTGTTAATATGCTGTCCGCCAGCTCCGCCAGCTCTATATGTATCTATTCTTAAATCTGATTCATTTATTTCTATTTCTAAATCATCATCAATTTCAGGCAACACAAATACAGAAGCAAATGAAGTATGGCGCCTGTTTTGTGAATCAAATGGTGAAATTCGTACAAGTCTATGAACACCGCTTTCACCTTTTAAATAGCCAAAGCCATATTCACCAATAATATTAAATGTAATAGATTTTATCCCTGCTTCATCACCATCAAGCTGGTCTAATATTTCAAGTTTAAAGCTGTTTTTTTCTGCCCAGCGTGCATACATTCTAAAAAGCATAGATGCCCAGTCGTCTGCTTCTGTGCCACCAGCACCTGAGTGTATTGTTACAATTGCATTATTAATATCGTGCTGGTCACTTAAAATAAGCTTTAATTCAAAATCTACAGTTTGTTTTTTATAATTATAAAAAGTATCTATTATATCTTTTTCTACAGAAGTTTCACCTTCTTTATAAAGCTCTATTAAAACACCACAGTCTTCTTGTGTCTGTAAAAGGCTTCTATATAACTCTAAAAACTTTTTAATTGCAGACTGTTCTTTTAAAAGATGTTTTGATTCTTTTTTAGACCAGAAGTCTTTATCAGTCATAGACATATTTTCAATATTATCTACTTTTTTTTGCAGTAAATCTTCCTTTACTGCTGGTGCAAAACTTTTTACTTTATTATTTAATTCATCTATCTCTTGAAGTATCTCTTCTAACATATTGACCTTTATATTTTTTTTATATTTCAATAATTACTGCAGTTTCATCACATTCAGGATATTTAGGGCATTTTAAACAGTCTGTCCATATTTTTTTTGGCAGGTTGTCAAGCTCTGTTATTTTAAAACCACAGCTTTCAAAAAATTCCTGCATATATGTAAGTGCAAACACTTTTGTAAATCCTATTTCTTTTGCTCTTTTTAAAGAATATTCTACCATTGCCTGCCCTATTTTCTGCCTTTTATACTGCTCTACTACTGCTAATGAGCGTATTTCAGCAGTATCACTCCATGTTGGGTGCAGTGCACAAACACCTTTAACTGCTTCATCATCTTCCCATATAATAAATTCATATATTTTTTCATATATTTCATTTCTACTTATTTGAAGCATCTGTCCTTTTTTTGCATACTGGTTTACTATCTGCTGAATAACTGGTGCATCATTAATTTTTGCTTGTCTAATCATCTTATATAATTCCTATATTTATCAATGACTTTTTGTGCAATATCTGCATTAGAGATTAAATATTTTGTAGCCCTTACATTTATATCAAGCACACCATCTCTTCGTGTATAAATATAAGCAGTTACAGTATAATTATCTACTATACCTTCTACATATCCATCAACAAAGCTTAAATCATTAATAGTGCCTTTATTAGCTTCAAAAGCATATATTAATTTTTCTACAGCAAGTGCTTTTTCTGTTTTATCAATATCTGATACTGAGCCTGCAGTAAAAACTACAGTTGAAAAAGCACCAGCTAAAGCCACCCCTGCAATCCAAGCACACCCATTTAAAAACAGTGGAATGGTAAAAACTACAATTAATTTAAACACAAAATGTCTTACTTTAAAATTAATCATTTTGCATATTATAAAATTTAATTACAATAATCAACTTAAATATTATATAAATGGATAAATTGTTAATATTTGTTATAAAATTATTGACTTATTATTGTATAACTCTTACTATTTATATTAGTGTATATATATATTGAGGTTATTTATGGAAAAAGAGAAAATCTTAATTAATAATGCAGAAATGCATGCAATTATTGAGCGTATGACCTTTCAAATTATTGAAAAAGTTACGGATTATGATAATACTTATATAGTTGGAATAAGAAGACGAGGCGAATACATAGCAAACCGTATTATAGACAGTATAAGCCACCATAATAAAAAACCTTTAAAATCTGGTGTTTTAGATATAACATTATATAGAGATGATTTATCAGAAATTTCAAATATGCCGGAAGTAAAATCGTCAGATATAGGGTTTGATGTTAATGGAAAGACTATTATATTAGTTGATGATGTACTTTTTACCGGCAGAACTATTCGCTCTGCAATAGACGCACTTCTTGATTATGGAAGACCTGCAAAAATTATGCTTGCAGTTATAGTAGATAGAGGTCATAAAGAACTTCCGATACATGCTGATTTTACAGGGAAACATATTCCTACAAGAAAAAGCGAAGTTATACATGTAAAAGTGAAAGAAATAGATAATGTAGATAATGACTGTGTTACTATAAGCGATAGAGAGGTTTAATATGACTTATGATAAAAAAGATTTTATCTCTACTCAGGATTTAACAAGAAAGCAGATAGATTATATCTTAAATCAGGCAATGAGTTTTAGGGAAATAAACCAAAGAGAAGTTAAAAAAGTTCCTACATTAAAAGGACGAACTATTGTTAACTTGTTTTTTGAAGCATCTACTAGAACAAAAACTTCTTTTGAAATAGCGGGTAAAAGGCTTGGAGCAGATGTTATTAATATCAACTCTTCTACTTCAAGCACTCAAAAAGGCGAAACATTAATGGATACTGTTAAAAATATTGAAGCAATGGCTTCAGATATTGTTGTTATAAGGCATAGTTATTCAGGCTCAGTTAAATTTGTAGCAGATAATGTAGATGCTCACATAGTAAATGCTGGTGATGGACTTAATGAACACCCTACTCAATGTATGCTTGACCTTTTAACTATTAAACTGCAAAAAGGAAGACTTGAAGGGTTAAATGTTACAATTATAGGCGATATTGCTCATTCAAGAGTTGCAAGAAGTAATATATGGGCTATGAAAACTTACGGCATGAATGTTACTCTTTTTGCACCCCCTACTATGCTTCCTGTTGGTGTTGAAGCATTCGGTGTGAATACAGCTAAAAATATGGAAGAAGCAGTTGCAAATGCTGATGTTATAATTATGCTTAGAATCCAAAGAGAAAGAATGGCAAAACTTCTTATTCCATCAGAAAGAGAATATTCTAAACTTTTTGGGCTGACTCCTGCAGTTATGAAGAAAGCTAAAAGTGATGTTATGGTTATGCATCCAGGCCCAATAAATAGAGGTGTAGAACTTTCTTCTATTGTAGCTGACAGCAGTAATTCTGCAATATTAGACCAGGTGGAAAATGGAGTTGCTGTTAGAATGGCAGTATTTAGTTTTCTTGCTATGTCAAAATAAAAAATGGTGAAATATATATGAAAACATTACTTAAAAACTGCAAAATAGTAAATCATGATAAAATAACTGAAGGTAATATTTTAATAAATGATAATATTATTGAAGATATTACAAATGATAATATTCAGGCAGATAATGTATATGAGTGCTTAGGAAAATATGTTCTTCCAGGTCTTATAGATATGCACTCTCACATGAGAGAGCCGGGGTTTGAATATAAAGAAGATATTACAACTGCAGGACAGGCTGCTGTTGCTGGTGGTATTACTACTGCATGCTGTATGGCAAACACTAAACCTGTAATAGATAATGCTCCTGTTGCTTCGTTTATTATTAATAAATCAAAAAAAGATGGACTTTTTGATGCACTGCCTTATGGTGCTGTTACAAAAGGATTAAAAGGCGAAGAACTTACAGAAATGGGCGATTTAATAGAAAATGGTGTATGTGGTTTTTCTGATGATGGATATACCATTATGAATGCAGAAGTTATGCGTAGAGCATTAGAATATGTTAGATATTTTGATTCCTTTATTTCTGTTCATGCAATTGATACAAACCTTCAAGGTAACGGCTATATGAATGAAGGCAGAATATCTGCAGTTAATGGATTAAACGGTATACCGTCAGAATCGGAATCTGTTATTATAGCAAGAGATATTATGCTTGCCCGCCTTACAAAATCAAGAGTACATATAAGCCATGTAAGCTCAAAAGAAGCTGTTGATATTATTCGCTGGGGTAAAAACGAAGGCATTAATGTTACTGCCGAAGCTACTCCGCACCATTTTACTTTAACAGATGAAAACTGCTTAACTTATGATACTAATTATAAAATGAGCCCGCCTTTAAGAGAAGAAGAAGATATTGAAGCAATATTACAGGGTTTCAAAGACGGCACAATAGACTGTATTTCTACAGACCATGCACCACATCAGGACGATGAAAAATTTGTAGAATTTGGACTTGCTCCAGTTGGTATTATTGGATACCAAACAGCTGTTCCTTTAACTATAAAAAGAATAGATGAAGGCAGACTATCATGGACAGATTTTGCAAGGCTTATGTCTTATAATCCAGCAAAAATACTTAAAAAAGAAAATTTAGGGATAATTACAAAAGGAAAACAGGCAGATATTGTAGTTATTGATGCAGATATTGAATACACTTATACAAGAGAAATAAATAAATCTAAATCATTTAACACTCCATTTTTGAATAAACAGTTAAAAGGGAGAGCTTTATATACATTTAAAAATGGCAGATTAGTTTATCAGGCATAGTTTAATGTTATAAGTTTAAGAATACAATTAAGGCTGTTGGATATCCAACAGCCTTTTTTATATTATATATTTTTATATGATTCATAATATTATTCATAGGAACATAGAAACTATTAATTAAAATTATAAATAACTTTTTAAAAATATTTTTTATTCCAACTATACTGTTGATTTTGGATTTAAATCAAATCTTATCAAAAAATGCTTGTGGGATTATATAAATACTTATAACTGGTTTAAAATTTATCCAGCCCTTTAGATATTATAAAAAATATTTAGTCTGCTTAACACTTCTATATTTATTAAGCAGACTAAAAAATTATTTTACTTTAAACTTTGTAAGCATCATTTTAAGAGTTTCTACTCTTTCCTGTAAATGCTCTATAGTTTGTGTTACTTCATTTACAGCATTGCTTGATTCTTCAATACCAGTTGCAATACTTGTTGAGGTTTCATGAACAGTCTGTACAGTGGAGTATTCATTATCCATATCTTCTCGAATAGAACTCATAACACCATTTATTCCATCAATACCAGTAAAAATTTTATTAAAAACATCTTCTGTTCTTTCAATATTATTAACACCTTCTTTCACTTTTTCAGCTTCAAGCCCCATAGCAGAAGATGCTCTTAATGCCTCATTTTGCAGCGTAGAAACAATAGCTGTAACTTCACTTGTTGCTTTTTGAGTTCTTTCTGCAAGTTTTCTAACTTCATCAGCAACTACTGCAAACCCTCTACCTGCTTCACCAGCTCTAGCTGCTTCAATAGCTGCATTTAATGCAAGAAGATTTGTCTGGTCTGCAATATCATTAATAACTGTTACTATATTACCTATTTCACTGGAAGAATTTGCAAGGTTAGTAATGGTATCAGAAAGAGAATCTGCGTCTTCATGGATTTTTTCCATGCTCATTTTTAAATCTGTAAGCTGTTTTCTACCATCATTAGCAGAAATAACTGTATTATCAACTATTTCTTGATTTGATTTTAATGAATCAACAGTTGCTTTAACAGTAGAATTAATAGAATCTAAACTGGCAGCTGTATCACCTACTTGATGTGCCTGCTCAGAGAAAGTAGAAGATAATTCTTCCATAGTTGATGCAAGCTGATTATTACTTGAAGCTACATCTTCTGTTGCTTCTGTTACACTTTGTAATATTTCTCTAATACTTGCAAGAGATAGATTTATATTTTTAAATGTTGCACTTATTTCTGATGAACCTTCTAAATTTGGAGCTTTTACAGTCATATCACCATCAGCAATACTTATAAATAATTTATCCAATGTATTTAATGCTCTTTTTAAACTATTTATAAAAATATACAGGAATATTAAAAATATAACTGCTATTCCTGCCATTACAAATAATGATACAAAAATAATTGTAACAGATTTAGAAGTAGATTGTTTTGCAGCATTTGTTGAAAACTTCTTTATCTCATCTTCAAAAGTATTTAAAGATTGTGATATTTTGTCCTTTCCGGCTTCATATTCTTTACTGCTCATAAGCTGTGCAGCTTTTTGTAAATCACCAGCAGCAACAGCATCAAATGATGCTTCTTCAAGCTTAATCAATGCGTCTGAATCACTTTTTGCTTTTTCAACATATACTAATATTTCTGAAGGAACACCTAATTTTTTTAATGCTTCTACAGCTTTATCTCTGCTTTTTGTATTATTTACTTCATTCCAGTATTTATCATAATATTCTTTATTACCAGTAGTAGCATAAAGTCTTGCCTGAGTAGTTAAATAATCTGAGGCTTTAGATACAATAAATCCATATGAAACAATATCAAGGCTGTCATATGTTAATTTTTCATTATGTTTTGTTGCACTATAAATCATTGTCATAAAAATAAGAAAAGACATAATCATTGCAGCCATACCAGCAACAATAATCCATAAAAAATAGTTAAACTTAAATCTTAAAATCCTCAGTCCCATGTATTTTCACCTATAAAATATTTATATAACATAACAAAAGTTTATGTATATTAATATTTATATAGTCTTTTTAGATTTTTTTCAATAGAAAAATAGGCATACATTAATATATGCATGCCTATTGTAAAATTTAAAACACAAATATTATTTAAATTATGCTGAAACAACTTCTTTAATTTCAGGTATTTCCTCTTTAATACGTGCTTCAATACCCTGTTTTAATGTCATAAGACTAAAAGGACAGCTACCGCATGCACCTCTTAAAGCAACTTTTACAACACCATCTTCAATACTGATTAGCTCTACATCGCCACCATCAGCCTGTAAACCTGGGCGAACTTTATCTAATACTTGTTGAACTTTTTCTTTTAATTCCATTTTAATCTCCTGCATAAATTATTCAGCATCTTTTTTTAATTCAGCTTTCATATTGTCTACAATTGATGCATCTTTACCTTGTTTTGTATAATAATCTTTTAAAGCTGCTTCCACTGCTTCTTCTGCCATAACTGAGCAGTGAATTTTTGCAGGTGGTAGACCACCTAATGCATCAACAATAGCTTGATTTGTAAGTTTTAATGCATCTTCTACTTTTGCTCCTTTTAACATTTCTGTAGTCATAGAGCTAGATGCAATAGCTGCTCCACAGCCAAAAGTTTTAAAAGTTGAATTTTCGATAACACCATCGCTGTTTACTTTTAAATATAATTTCATTACATCACCGCAAGATGGATTACCTACTTCACCAACACCATTTGCATCTTCAATTTCTCCCATATTTCTTGGGTTTGTAAAGTGATCCATAACTGTATCACTGTATGGTCCTGCTGCCATTTTTACACTCCTGTATATATTTATTTTTTTATTTTTGACGGGTCAAATGCCGGACTCATTGCACAGAGTTTGTCAATTATTTCCGGACTTACTTTTAACACATGGTCAATATCTTCTTCTTCAATATATTTAGAAAGACTCATTGTTATTGAGCCTGCACAAATATCTGTAGGTACACCAACAGCTGTTAATACATGAGAAGCCTGTAAATCTTCTTCATCTTCTGCTAAAATATTTGATGAACATGCTGAACCGCTGGCACAATATACACCTTTTTGAGCATACCACATTAAAAGTGATTCACCTTCAATATATTCTACCCAAAAGCTCACATGGTATGGAAGTCTGTTTTCTACATCACCAGTAATATGCAGAAAATCATATTGTGCAGTTAAACCATCAATTAATTTATTTCTTAACTTTGTAAGTTTTGCAGAATATTCTGCCATTTCATTTTTAGCAATTTCACATGCTTTTCCAAGCCCTATAATAGCAGGTACATTTTCACTTCCACTTCTGATACCTCTTTCCTGAAAACCACCATCAAAAAGTGGAGCAAGTTTTACTTCCGGTGCAACATATAAAGCAGCCGCCCCTCTTATACCATAAAAATTTTGTGCAGCAATAGTTAATGTTGATGCATTCATTTTTTTAACATCAATATCAATAAAGCCACATGACGCAACTGCATCTACATGAAAATGGACACCTTTTTCTTTACATATTTTACCAATAGCTTCAATATCCTGAATAACACCTATTTCAGAATTTGCATGAGCAATAGCAACAAGAGCTGTATCATCTTTTATTGCTTTTGCAACACTTTCTGGAGAAATTCTACCATTTTTATCAACAGGCAGTTTTGTAAAAGTACAGCCATAATTAGTTAACTTTAACACTGGATTTTGAATAGAATAATGCTCTATTTCACTTATAACAATATGCTTTTTATTACCGCTTAAAGCCATAACACCTTTTATTGCAATATTATTTGATTCTGTGCCGTTAGATGTAAATATTATACTATCAGCCTTTTCAGCACCGATTAAATCTGCAACTTGTTTTCTAGCTTGGTTTAAAGCACTGTAACTTTCTCTTCCCAGTGGATAAAAATGTGCTGCTGGATTTCCGTATTTTTCTGTTAAAAAAGGCATAACTGCTTCAACAACTCGTGCATCTGGTTTTGTTCCAGCTATATTATCTAAATAAATTGGATTCATTATTAAATTACCTCTTTCATTTGTTTAATAACATCTTCTATTAATACTCGAACATAATCTCCAACAAAAGTAAGGCCATTTCTTCTTGGTATTACAGTAATATCACTGCGTTCTGAAACATCTGATGCAGTGAAAAAACTTTCTGTTGGAAAATATCCTTCGTCATCTTTTAATCCGAACATATCTTTTGCAAAAATATCCATTTCAAATACTGTAGATAATGGAGAAATTCTAATGGATATATCGCCACCTGAAGCAGCAAAATCATCAACTGTTTTACCAACAGGAAGACCAGCTGTAACAGGATTAAAATGCTTATTAAAAGCTATTCTGTTATGAAAAACTAAACTTTCTGTTTCATCAAAAGTAAAAATACTTCTTGTCTGCTGCATTAAATCTTCAACACCTTGTCTGCCATAAATACATACAGGAAGAGATAAAACAACAGAAACATCAGCTACTGGCACTGCTATATTTCTTAATATTTTTCTAACAGGCTCATACACTTTAAATACTTCTGCATCTAGAGAAAAATCATATCCAGTTATATCTATAATTGTGCCGTCAAAGTTTTTAATAATTTTTTCATCATGCAGTGGTTTTGCAAGCATAATTAAAAGCTCTGCATCTTTTAAGAGAGATAAATCAGTTTCTACATATCCTTCTGCACTCTCTTCCAGTGATGATGCAAACTCTTTATCACCAAATATAGTATATTCTAAAAGTGGAAATTCCTCTTCTATTTTAGAAAGAAAATCAAGTATTAATAAATAATCATTAGTAAAAATTGCTGTTTTTAACATTATATTTAAGCCTTTAAATTATCTGCTTATTAATTCCAGTTTGCCATCTTGTGCTTCATAATTTAATATGCGAACAACATTTCTATTACCAAAATTAGAATATTTTTCTCCATTATATTCCATAGATACTGCAACAGCATTACCTATTTCTACTCTAAATGTTTTATCAAATTCTATTTCTATTTCTGTTCCACGCTTTGCATTTATTTCGTTTTCTTCACCTTTATCGGTGCTGTATTTAAACCAGCAGTTTTCAGAAAAACTTACCTTAACTTTCTCTGGTGATAATATAATAGGTGTTGGAATGGTTTGTGCAAATAAAGGATCAATATATGCAGGCTCTGTTATATTATCATAATTAGTTGTATTATCTGTATTATTATCAGCATATATTGATGTACCATAATAATCAAAATATGAATTATTATCGCTAGTATTATCATCTACAAAAGTAACAGCAGGCTCTGGCTCAACAACGGTAGCAGGCACTGGAGTATTTACTGCTGTACTGCTGCCAATAGTAACTGTATTGTTTAATGTACTGCTTGAATACATATAATAGCCGCCGTAGCCAATAAGCAGCAGCACTATAATAAGAAGCAAAACAGTCACTGGTTTCTTGCTGTTTTTTTTCTCATTTTCTAAAAATACAGTATCTGTAGTAGATGGAGTATATTCTTCCTGCGTAATATCTTGTGGTTGTGCTGGTGCTCCTTCTTTTGGACATTCTGCAGCAAAAAGCGGCCACACATCATTTTCATAATCTAAATTTAAAAACTCTGCATATTTTTTTACAAATCCATAAGCATGTAAATATGATGGTAAATCTTTAAATCTTCCGTCTTCTATTATTTTAATAAAATTTTCCCTAATTCTTGTATCATCAACTACATCTTGTATCGTTTTTTTCTGTTCTTCCCTAGTTGATTTTAAAAGATTTCCTAATTCACTCATTATGCTCTCCATAACTACTTCATACCTTTTCATAGAGTAGTCTACTATTTTTCTATATTTTTTCAACATATTTTTTTAAAATACATTAAAAAATTCATATTTTATACAAAATATTATATATAACTCATTTATCAGTTATTTACATATTATATTTATAAAGCATCATAAGCCCGTCTAATGTAAGGTTTGGCTCATATACTGCTTTGAACTCCATATCATTTGATATATCATTACCCAGCCCGCCTGTGATAATAACATTTACTTTATTATCAGCAAACTCTTCATTTAATACTCTTCTTAAAAGTCCATTTATCATTTCTAAATACCCAAAATAAATACCAGACTGTATGTGATGAACTGTATTTTTACCTATAACAGAAACAGGCTTTTTTATACTTACTTCTGGAAGCTGAGCAGTATTTGAACGAAGCATTTTTGAAGCAAGCATTATTCCAGGACATATTATTCCTCCAATATATGCTCCATTTTTATTTATAATATCAAATGTAGTAGCAGTTCCAAAATCAATAACGATACATGGTCTGCCATATTTTTCAACTCCTGCAACTGCATTAGCAATTCTATCTGCACCTACTTCTTTTGGATTATCTACCTGCATAGTAATGCCTGTTTTTATTTCACTATTAACAATTAAAGCATTTATTTTAAGATATTTTTTTATCATTCTAGTAAAAGTATACTGAAGCTGCGGAACAACACTGCCGATAATTGCTCCTTTAATATCACTAACAGGCACATTATTTCGTTCTAATAAAGTTAATAAAAGGCTTGCATATTCATCTGTAGTTTTATCATGTATAGACTGTATACGGAATTTATATATTAATTTATTATTATGATATATACCAAAAACAGTATTTGTATTACCAATATCAACTGTTAAAATCATATCCTATTTCTCCAATATTAATATTTGATATTTGATTTGTATTAATATCCTGCACAATTAATTCACCAGTTGGCAGTATCCCTTTTTCTATCATTTCTTTTTTTATACCATTTATATGAACAGATATTTTTTTGTTATAATTTGCAGAGTATGTCTGCCATAAATCTTCTATTTTTAAAATACCTTTATTATAATTATTAAGCATATATTCCATAGTATTTAAAGCTTCAGCTAAAATTAATTCTTTTTTAATATCTTTATCTGTATTTAAATAAATTGATGTAGCCCTGTTGGCAATATCTTCAGGAAATTCTTTATTATATACATTAATTCCAGCTCCAAAAACTACTTTAGCAGCATTATTTCCTGTAAAAGATGCTTCAAGAAGCATACCGCTTACTTTTTTATCATTTATAACACAGTCATTCGGCCATTTTAACTTTGCAGTAGTATATAAAGATATACCACTGCATACAGAATAACCAGCAATGATATTAAAAGGCATCAGTATTTCTGGAGATATTCCAGTTAATAAAATAGAAAAAATCAATGATGAGCCTGTATCTATCCATCTTCTGCCACTTCTTCCTCTGCCTTTTGTCTGCAATGCTGCTACAACTACTGAACCATAAGAGAAATTATTATTAAGTAAAATATCATTTGTAGATGTAACCTCATCATAAATATATATTTTTTTGCCAAAATTTAAAGTATTAAGTGAATTATAAAAAAGAGATTTATCAAACAATTTTATTACCTTGTATTTTTTTAATTATTTACTAGCATATATTATTAATAATAACAAGTTAGATTTTTCAATAGTACAATATAAAATAATAATGAGATTTTTTTAAGATAAATATAGACTTTTTTTATTCTTCATACTATAATTACTTAAATTACTAAATCAATAAAAAACTGAAATCAGGGGGTTTTATGGGTAACATTCGTAATATCGGTATTATTACAGCAGGAGGAGACTGTGGCGGTCTTAATGCAGTTGTTAGAGGTGCTGCAAAAATGGCAGAATCAAAAGGTATTGGTGCATTAGTTATACCTAATGGTTATGCCGGCCTTTATAATTTAGTTGATTTTGAAGACCTTACATCTTTAAATGGTGCTAGAAGCGAAGATATTAAATCTATAAGAGCAGGAAGTGAAGCAGGTCACTCTCGTGTTAAAATTTCTAAAATCAAAGATGATAATAAATATAAAAGAATTGTTGATGGTCTTAAAAAGTTCAATATTGATGGTCTTGTAATATCTGGTGGCGATGATACAGGCAGTGTTGTTGTAGACCTTCATGAAAATGGTATTCCTGTTGTCCATGCTCCTAAAACTATGGATTTAGATTTACAAACATATTCTGTTGGCGGCGATTCTACTATTAATAAAATTGCTACTATACTTGAAGATTTAAAAACTACAGGCAGAACACATAACAGAATAATGGTTATGGAAGTTTTTGGCAGATATGCAGGCCACACAGCTTTCCGTGGCGGTATTGCAGCAGATGCTGACTGTATATTAATACCAGAAGTTCCAGTTGATTTTAATGCAGTTTATGAACACATTAAAAGCACATATATGAGAAGAATTTTATCAAGCGATGTTAGAGCTGGCACATACACTATCGTTGTTGCAGAAGGTGTTAAAGATGAAAACGGCAACCTTTTCTCAGAAGGCGGTGCTAAAGATGCTTTCGGTCATGTTAAACTTGCAGGTGCTGGTAAATTTGTAAAAAGCAAAATAGAAGAAATGCTTAAAGCTGACCCAGATGTTAAAAAATTCATGAAAGAATCTGGCATGTATGTAGAAGGACTTCTTGAAATTCCAGAAGTTAGAGATGTAAACCCTGGTCATATTGTTAGATGCGGTGAAAGCTCTGCTTATGATGCAAACTTCGGTAAAGAAGTTGGTGCTGCTGCAGTTCAGCTTTTAATTGATAATATTCATGGTGTAACAGTATCTCACATTACTGGTAATGGCGAAATTCGCTATATGGTAACAAAAGATGCTATCGTTCAAAGACATGTTGATTTAGGTGTACTTGCATTACATGAAAACTTAGGTGTATGTTTCGGTAGAAAACCACAGCCATCTAGTCCTAAATCAGCAAAGATTGACTCATTACCTGATAGAATATATTGATAAATATTAAATTATACAGCCCTTTCAGTATAAAAACTGAAAGGGTTTTTTGTATTTATAATTAGAGTTTTATATTATGAAGTTTTCTTACAATACTGTGGCACTTGTTTTTGATATTATTGATAAAATATTTTTTAGACTTGGCAGAAATAATCCTAGAAAAGCAATTTATAACCTTATTCCAAACAGCAGCATTAATATTTTAGATGTATGTACTGGTACAGGCTCAAATGTTATAAAAATAGCAAAAGATAAACCAAATGTAAAAATTACTGGTATAGATAATTCTCAAGGAATGTTAAATGTTGGATTAAAGAAAATATCAAAACATAAGCTCAATAATATAAACTTTTTACTGCAGGATGCAGTAGATATGCAGTTTGAAAGTAAATCTTTTGATTATGCACTAATATCATTAATTCTTCATGAAATGGATAAAAATACATCATATAAAACTCTGCAGAATACATACAATGTATTAAAAGATAATGGCAAATTAATTGTATTTGAATTTATCTATCCAGAAAGCAAAAAATTCTTGCCAAATTTAGCCTTTAAACTTGTAAAAAAAGTGGAAGATGATAACCTTTTCCCAGAATTTTTATCATATAATAAAGAAGAATATTTTAAGAATAATGGGTTTAAAATAGATAAAATACATAAATTTCAATATACAGTAATTTATGAGCTTGTAAAAATATAACTACAATAAACTACTGTCTGGCTGCTGACCGTCATGAGCAGGCCATAAACATTCAGTAATATTCATATCTGAAAAAACTGCTTTAAAAGAAGAATTTTCTGGACTGCATACATATACACCAAAAGATATTGTTTTATCTGCTTTATTTAAATGGCATATTCTCATTTGAGAAAATCTATACCATTAAATGAATATTCAATTTTAAAATCACTTTCTCTGCGGCTTAATCTATACCAAATATATTTTATATCTGCAGATATATTTATAGTTGCCCAGTCTGAATAACCTGTATTTGTAACTACACTTCCTAAATTATGGCACATTTTGTTTTCATATTCTATTGATGCTTTAATCCAGTTTTCGCTGTCTAAATAAATTATAATACCGCACTGGTCAAATCAGTGAATTTCATTTTATATTTATGCTTTAAGATTTATTACAGTTCCAAGCATTTCATCGCTTGTACGAATAGTTACAGCATTAGCTTCAAAAAACCTTTGGTTTACCATATTATTTACCATTTCATCAGCAATATCTATATTAGAAGAAACCATATAGCCTGATAGTATGCTAAAGCCTGTTGGTTCATATTCCTGCCCTTCTGCTCCTGCTGGTGTTATTGTGCCAAGCAGCTTGCCGTCACTATATAGGTTACCTTCATTATCAAGGCGAACATTACCGCCAGCCCCTGTAAAAAGCAGCTCGCCTGAAGGACCTCTAAAATTACCAAAATCATCTACGGCAAATCTGCCTGCAGCATAGCTGTAAGTATTTAATAAGTCTTCTTCACTGCCACTGCCAAATACTGCAATGTCAGAAGGCACACCTGTAGGTATAAGACTGCCTTGATTATCATTTGGTCTTATAGCATTAAGTTTTACTCCACCAGTGCTTAGTTCAGACAAAAATGCACTGTTAGACTTATAACTTGGTGTTTTTACATTTGCAATATTATTGGCTGTTACAGCAGAAACTGCAGCTGCAGCATTCAGTGCAGTTGCTGCTCCAAACATGGCATTAATCAATATATACTCCCTTTTTTATTTAATACCTTCTATTTCCCCTTTAATAACCATCTCTTTTAACTTTCTTTTTAAGATTTTACCAATAGTTGTTAATGGCAGTTCATCTGGGAAATACACATATTTAGGTATTTTAAAATTAGCTATATATTTTTTCAAATATGCTTTCACATCTTTTTCTGTAATATTAACATCTGGGTCTTTTTTAATATATGCAAGTATAGTTTCATCGCCGTCTTCATTAGGTACACTGATAACTGCAGCAGCTTCTACACCTTTTATATTATGAATATGTTCTTCTATCTCTCTAGGATAAACATTCATACCTTTAACTAATATTAAATCTTTTTTCCTGTCAACAATAGTTATATATCCATCATTATCCATAGTACCTAAATCACCAGTAAAAAACCAGCCGTTTTTTATGGCTTCTGCAGTTTCTTTTGGCATTTTCCAGTATCCCTGCATAATATTAGGCCCTTTAGCTATAATTTCACCGACTTCGCCTCTTGGCACTTCCATATCATCTTTATCAACAATTTTAACAGATACACCATAAAATGCTCTGCCTACTGTGCCTGCTCTAGGGTCATCAAGAGTATTTCCTGCTACAACTGGAGATGCTTCTGAAAGCCCATATCCTTCAATTAATGGTATACCAAATTTTCTTTGAAATTTATTATAAATATCAACAGGCAGACCTGAGCCGCTGCATAAGTGTATTTTAATTGGATAAATAAACTTAATAAAAAGTTTTGGCATTTTCGCTTTAACAAGTGCAGAATACACTGTTGGCACAGCTGCCATAACTGTAGGCCGTTTAAATATTAATATATCTCTGAATTTTTTAGTTTTTAAATCCATTACTGATTCTAAAATAACAATAGATGCACCTAAATATGACGGGAACATAATAGTTACTTCAAAAGAATATATATGAAACATTGGTAAAAACAGTAAAAATCTGTCTTTATGTGTCATTTTATAAGATACAGCAGCCATTTCCACCATACTTATTAAATTACCATGGGAAAGCATTGCACCTTTTGGTGCACCTGTTGTGCCTGATGTATAAATAATAACTGCAGTATCTTCCTGTTTTATATCTATTTCAAGAGGAAGTTCGCTCATATTTTTATCTTTAACTAATACATTTTCAGCACCCCAGTTTGCAGCACTGTCATCAAATGAAAAAACAGACTTTAAACATGAGCAGTCTTCTTTAACTTTACTAATTATTCCTTTAAATTTTTCAGAAGTAAAAATGGCTGTTGCTTCGCAGTTTGAAATTATATAGCTTACTTCTTTATCTTTTAAAAAAGTATTTACTGGCACAACTATACCGCCAGCTTTAGCAATAGCAAAAGCAGCAAATATAAAATAAGGTGAGTTTTCCATCATTATGGCAACTCTGTCACCTTTACGAATACCTGAAAAAGCAAGCACTCGTGAAATTTTATTACATAATTTTTCTGCCTGTTCATAAGTATAAACAATATCTTTAAAAAATATGTATTTTTTACTGCCATTTTTAAATGCTTGATATGTTAATATATCAGCAAGTGTTTTAGGTTTTGCAACTTCTTCTTTTTTGCGTTTAAATATCATGCCTTACTCCGATAAGTGTATTAAATCGTGACTTCTATCATTAAATGCTCTTTTGAGAATAGGAAGTGCTTCATCTTCCACCATATAACTGCCTGAAATCTCAATCATTTCTTTATATTTTACTTGAGCATTTTTTAAATCAAATTCTTGAATTTCTTCTCCATCATTATCAGAGCCTTTTAAAACCAGTTTACTGCAGAAATCATTAACAAGCAGTGCTTTTGCAATTTCTTTTGTCTGACTTGCATTTAAATTTTGTTTTTGTTTTGGTGCAGAAATTGTAATATCAGCTTTTAAACCACCAAGTTCATCTATAATCCCTAATAATGCTCCCTCTTTTGTAGCCATAAACTCTGCACTGTAATCATAACTTGGAAAATTAATAGATACAGCTATTTTTTTATAAAAATCCCATAATAATGTAGTTAAATCAATTTTATCTTCAAATAAAGGCGTTAGTTTAATACTTCCGTCTTTTGAAAACTCATTAAGAAATTTTTTAAATGCTCCTACAGGACCACCACCTGCAGCAGCAAGTGACAATATAAAACGAGATTCAGGATTAACTATTGCATAATAAAGTTCACCAAGAGCCCCGTCATTTAGCGGGATTTCTGCAATACCTTCATCTTCTGTAAACCATACAGGCCATGCACTTTTTTCTTTTACCACTGAAATAAAATAAGTATCGGTTGCAGCAATATCTACTTTACTGTTTATTGTCCAAAAAAAATGTGACTGTCCTGAATCAAAAGTACCAGAACTATCTTCACTTTTAAGTAGTGCATCAAATGAAAGTTTTAACTCATTAAAATAATCATCTGTTGCTGCTTCTATAAAATGGTATGAAACTACAGCTTTTTTACTCCAGCTCAAAAGAAATACCTCCAAGTTTAGTGTATATATTTATAATATAACAAAATTAATAAGTTTTGTAAACTTTTATATAATATATTGTCAAAGATAGTAAATAAAAAATGCATACATACTATAAACTGCTTGAAATACATACTATTTACTGGTAATATCAAAAAAAAATAAATATATATTAAAGTTGGTGTTATGAAAAAGAAAATAATTATATCATTAGTATCATTAGTTATATTAGCAGCTGTTTCTGCTGCTGCAACAGTTTTTTATCTTTATTCATCATCTAAATCTTTTTTAGATAATAATAAAGTATCTGCAGAGTTATTTATTGAAAAAGGCCACAGCTATTCAAAGCTTTATAATGAGATTTTTAAAAATACAGATACTCCTGTTGGGCTTAACTTATACCTTAGAAAAGTAGTTAAACTGCCTCAAAATATGAAATTTGGCTATTATATGGCAGACAACATTTCATACAGAGAGTTTATTTCTAACATTATGAATGGGATACAGTCCACTGTTAAAGTAACAGTTCCGGAAGGATTTAATTTATTTGATATTGCAAATGCTTTAGAAAAAGCAGGTGTTGCTAAAAAAGATGAATTTTTATCCCTTGTATTTAATAAAGAATATGTAAAAAAAATAACAGGAAGTGAGCATAAAAGTCTAGAAGGCTATTTATTTCCAGGAACATACAAATTTCCAAAAAACTTTAAAGCAGAATATGTAGTAGATACAATGTATGCTGATTTTAAAAAATATCTTCCTGCTGATTTTAAAGAAAAAACTGCAGCTCAAGGGTTGACAGAATATGAAGCCCTTATTTTAGCATCAATAGTTCAAAAAGAAACATATAATGTGTTTGAAGCTCCAATAGTTGCATCAGTTTATTATAACAGGCTTAATATTGATATGATTTTACAGGCTGACCCTACTATACTTTATGGTAAATTTTTAAGGGGAGAGTTTAAAATAAAAATAGGCAAAGCTGATTTAAGAGATGAAACAAATATATATAATACATATAAACATAAAGGGCTCCCACCTACTCCTATCTGCAACCCTTCGTTAATAGCATTAGAAGCTGTTGCAAATCCTGCAAAAACCAATTATCTATTTTTTGTAGCAAGTAAAGATGGAGAGCATTTATTTTCAGAAACTTATGATGTGCATAAAAGGTATGTAAATGAGCACCAAAAACAATAATATTGCAGCAGGTATTGATATAGGCAGCAACTCTATAAGGCTGATTATTGCTGAAGTTGAAAATAATAAAATAAAAAACATTATATATCAGGAAAAAGCTACTACCAGACTTGCTACAAATATTAATAAAACTGGTATTTTATCAGAAGAACCGTTTAATAAATCTATAAATGTACTTGCAGGGTTTAGAAAAGCTCTTGATAAATATAATGTTACAAAAATTAAAACTGTTGCAACAAGTGCTGTGCGAGAAGCTGCAAATGGTGAAGATTTTATCAAGGCAGCTAAAAATGCAGGTATTGAAATATCTATTATAAGCGGAAAAGAAGAAGGAATGCTTGAATATATTGGCGTCTGTTCTGGATTTGACGCAGGCAGTCACCCATTAATATTAGATGTTGGTGGCGGTTCATCAGAAATTATATATATGCAGGAAAATAATGAGCTGCATACGGAAAGTCATAAAATAGGTGTAGTTAAAATGGCAGATATGTTTGATTTTCAAAGCAGCAGCATAGAAATAATTGATAAATGCAGAGCATATATAAAAGATTTCTTTAAAAATGTTACTATTACAAATAATATTCAGAGTTTTATTGCAACAGCAGGTACAGCAACAACTCTTGCTGCAATAGATATGGAAATGACAGAATACGATTTCAATAAAGTTAATGGATATAAAATTACAAAAGAAAAAGTAATAGAAATATTTAATAAAGTTTTCTCTACACCATATAATAAACGACTTGAAATTAAAGGTATGGATAAAGGCAGAGAAGATTTAATTATACCGGGTATTTTAATTATATTAGAGATATTAAGTAAAACAAATATTGATATTATTACTGTTTCAGATTTTGGTTTAAGAGAGGGAGCCGTTGTTAGAGCAGCAGGTAGTTAACTTTATAACCACCCCGCTTGTTGCTGGTGTAGTTGGTTATATTACAAATAAAATAGCGATAAAAATGCTTTTTAGACCTTATGAGCCTAAATGGTATACATTAGGCTGGCAGGGTATAGTACCTAAAACAAGGCCAAAATTAGCAGTAAAAATATCTGAAATTGTTGGACAGAAACTTTTAGCCCATGATGATTTTTTATATGCACTTGAAAATAATGATATAAAAGCAAAAATCCACAATATAATAGCAGAAAAGCTTAAAAGCCTTAATTCTAAAGATATTCATGCTCTTATCAGACTTTCTAATTTAGAAGATAAAATTATTGATAATAAAAAAGTTATTAATAATATTTTAAATAATGCTGCTGTTTCTGTAGCTGATATATTTCTTAATAAAAAAATAGATATTGATGAATTTAGAGAGCCTGTATTTCAGCTTGTTAAAAATTTTAATCTGGAAAAAGCAATAGATAACCAGCTTGAAAACACAATTAATTCTTTTTTATCAGAAGATAAAATATTACAGGATATACTGCCGCAGGATATTTTAAAAAGAAGAAATGATTTAATTGAATATTTAACAATCACCATTATGGCTAATATAAGAAGGCTTGGCAAAAATGATATGGTAAAAGCCGTTTTAGCTCAAAAAGTAGTAAATTTTAAAGATAATATGCTTTCTTCTGCAACTGGTATGGACATATTAAAAGCTGGCTTTATTAACCTGTTTTTAAGTAATGAAAAAATAGAGCAGATTGTGGAAAACGAACTGCCCCATATAACTGAAGATTTATCAACAAACCCTGTTATTTATAAAAATATTTATAAAACTATTGAAGATGAAATAGAGAATCTTCTAAAAAAACCAGTTAATGAAATAATGGTAAAATTAGGCTTTAATGATAACCATGATATAGTTATTTATCTAAAAAACCATTTTTTTACAAATAGTAATATATTAGATAAAGTTTCTGCTCTAATATTAGATAAATTATACCAGTATGGCAACTTATCAATAAAAGAGATTTTACTGCTTTTAAATATTGATATTTATAAGTTTATAAATATAGATGTAATGGACATTTTAAATGCAGAAAATTATAAAACAGTAAAATCAAATATGATAAAAAAGTTTACTGCATTTATAAATAGTAACTATAATAAAACAGCTGATGTTATTACAGAAATTACAGTTAAGCTCATTAAAAGCAACTTAAAATATGCACTTAATGCTGTAAATATAGAAAAAATTGTAAAAGATAAAATCAATGCCCTTCCATTACCTGAAGTGGAAAATATATTATTTTCTTTTATGAAAGAGCATTTTAAATGGATAAATATTTTAGGCTTTTTTATTGGGTTTCTGATAGGGCTTGCTCAAGTAGTGATGGTATTATTTACAGGTGCGTAAAAACTAATTGATGATATTTTTCATCTGGTTTTTATATTCTTCTTCCTTGATAGCTCCGCTCTTATAAAGATAAACAAGCTCATCATATTTTGTGTTAAAAGTCTGCTCTTTCTGCTCTTTAGAGGCCTGTATTTTATTTTCCTTTTTATAACCTTTTGCAAGCAGAAATGCTGCTAAAAGTAACACAACACATGCAGTAATAAATAATATTATACTTATCATATCTATATCCTTTTTTTTGACATTTTAATAAAATCTATAAATAATGTCAAATATTATTAAAGATATTTCTTGATAATCAAAATGAAATAAAGTAATATCTTAATGAAATAGTATGTA
The DNA here is from genome assembly GCA_944323205.1 of uncultured Mucispirillum sp. Classification (GTDB taxonomy): domain Bacteria; phylum Chrysiogenota; class Deferribacteres; order Deferribacterales; family Mucispirillaceae; genus Mucispirillum. The sequence goes on from CALURO010000005.1 coordinate 190,596, forward strand.
AGGACGGTATATGGTAGATTTAGACTCTCTTATTAAAGAATTTACTTTTCCAAAAAAGAATGTAGAAAATTTAATATCACTTTATCTTGACGGCAACACAGTTCCATTTATTGCAAGATACAGAAAAGAGCAGACTGGTGCAATGGACGAAATACAGATTAGAAATGTGCTTGAAAGATACGAATATCTTGAAAATTTAAATAAAAGAAAAGACGAAGTTATCAAAAATATTGATGAAAAAGGTAAGCTGACTGATGAATTAAAACTTGCAATACTAAAAGCAGCCACCCTTACAGAAGTAGAGGACTTATATGCTCCATATAAATCCAAAAAGAAAACAAAAGCAGATATTGCAAGAGAAGCTGGTATAGAGCCTGTTGCAGAATACATTAAAACTCATACTGATTTATCTGAATTAGAAGATTTTGCAAAAGATTATATTAATGAAAAAGCTGTAGATATTGATACAGTTCTTTCTATGGCAAGAGATATTATTACTGAAGACATTGGCCATAATATTAATATAAAAAACAGATTAAGAGAAATTTATAATAAAACTGCAGTTATATCATCAGTTGCATCAGAGGATTTTCAAGAAAGAACACCTTATGAAGCATATTATGAATTTGAAGAAAAAATAGAGACTCTTCCGCCTCATAGAGTTTTAGCAATTTTTAGAGGCGAAAGAGAAAATATATTAAAAGTTAAGCTGAATATTGATGAAGAAACATGTATAAATACTGTTCTTGCTATTATGTATGAAGAAGAATACAAGCATAATAAAATCATAGAAAAATGTGCTGCCCGCGCATTTAAAACAATGCTTTCATCTTCTATTGAGCTGGAAATAAGAAGTGAATTAAGGCAGAATGCTGAAGAAAGAGCTATCAATGTTTTTGGTGATAATTTAAAAAGCCTTTTAATGACACCACCTGTAAAAGGCAGGTCAGTTTTAGGGCTTGACCCAGCTTATAGAACAGGTTGTAAATATGCAGCAGTTGATGAAACTGGTAAATTATTAACTTATGGAGTTATATACCCTACTCCACCACAAAGCGATTATGAAGGCAGCAAAAAGAAAGTTATTGAAATTATTAATAAATTTAATATTAATGCAATATCTATAGGGAATGGTACAGCAAGCAGAGAAACAGAAGAATTTGTTGCAAAAGTTTTAAGCGAAAGTCAGTTAAATGTAGAATACACTATTGTAAATGAAGCTGGTGCCAGTGTTTATTCTGCCAGTGAAGTAGCTGCAAAAGAGTTTCCTGATTTAGATGTTACTATAAGGGGTGCTATATCTATTGCCAGAAGAGTTATTGACCCATTAGCAGAACTTGTTAAAATAGAACCACGCTCGATTGGTGTTGGAATGTATCAGCATGATGTTAATAAGAAAAAACTTGAAAATACATTACAGGCAGTCGTAGAAGATGTGGTTAATAATGTTGGTGTTAATTTAAATACAGCAAGCCCTTCCCTTTTGCAGTATGTATCAGGCCTTAATTACTCTATTGCTGAAAAAATAGTTAAATTTAGAGAAGATAACGGTGTTTTCAGTAACAGAAACCAGCTTTTAAAAATAGCAGGTATTGGTGAATCTATTTTTAAACAGTGTGCAGGGTTTTTAAAAATCTATGGTGGTGATGAAGTGCTTGACAGCATGTTTATACACCCAGAAACTTATGATGCTGTTCATACATTATTAAATAGATTTAACTTAACTGTTAAAGAAGTTGGATTAATTAGAAAAGTAGCAAAAACAAATAATTTAAATAAACTTGCAGAAGAAACAGGACTTGGAATATATACTTTTAATGATATTATAGAAAACTTAGAAAAACCAGACAGAGATGTCAGGGACAGTGTAGACCCTGTAATATTTAAAAAAAGTATTGTAAACCTTGATGATTTAAAACCAAGTATGGTAATATCTGGCAAAGTAACTAATATTGTAGATTTTGGTGCTTTTGTAGATATTGGTTTAAAAAATGATGGTCTTGTCCATATTTCTGAACTTTCTGAAAACTATATTAAACACCCAAGTGAAGTTGTAAAAGTTGGTCAGAAAGTGCAGGTTATGGTTATAGATATTGATAAAGAAAGAGGCAGAATAAGCCTTTCTATGAGAATATAAAGTCTGCCTTTAAAAGGCAGACTTATCCTTTTAATAAAAGCCTGAAATATATAACAATCTAAACTTAAAAATATTACATTTTACTTGCTAAAATTATATATATTGTGGTATATGACATAAAAGTTAAAATTATTAATGGTGAAAGATATATGAAATATAATCCATCTGCATTTGAATCAAAATGGCAAAAACGCTGGGAAGAAAATAATATTTTTAAAAGAGAAGTAGATGACAGTAAAGAAAAATATTACTGTTTAGAAATGCTGCCATATCCATCAGGCAATATCCATATGGGACATGTCCGCAACTACTCTATTGGTGATGTTGTTTCCCGTTTTAAATTTATGCAGGGCTTAAATGTTATTCATCCTATGGGCTGGGATGCTTTTGGTCTGCCTGCAGAAAACGCTGCAAAACAAAATAACAGACACCCTGCTGACTGGACATATTCTAATATTGCCAATATGAAAGAACAGCTTAAAAAACTGGGTTTTTCTTATGACTGGACAAGAGAAGTTGCAACATGTGCTCCGGAATATTATAAATGGGAGCAGAAAATTTTTATAGAATTATGGAAAAAAGGCTTAGCATATAAAAAGAAATCCCTTGTAAACTGGTGCCCTGAATGTGAAACTGTTTTAGCAAATGAACAGGTGGAAGACGGTCATTGCTGGAGATGCTCTTCTGTAGTAGAAATGAAAGAGCTGGAACAGTGGTTTTTAAAAATTACAGAATATGCAGATGAATTATTAGAATATACATATAAATTAAAAGGCTGGCCTGAAAAAGTTTTAACTATGCAGAGAAACTGGATAGGTAAATCTATTGGTGCAGAAATTATTTTCAAATTTGCAGAAAGCGATAAAACAGTTACTGTTTTTACAACAAGACCAGATACTCTTTATGGTGCAACATTTATGCTTTTAGCACCCGAACACCCTATGATTAAAGATTTACTTAAAGGCACAGAATATGAAAAAGACGGCTTAAAATTTGTTGCAGATATAGCAAAACAAGATAAAGCAGATAGGACAGATAATAAACAGAAAAAAGGCTTTTTTACAGGCAGATATGTAATCAATCCTGTTAATAATACAAAACTTCCTGTATATATTGCAAACTATGTCTTAATGGATTATGGTACAGGTGCTGTTATGGCTGTACCTGCACACGATACAAGAGACTTTGAGTTTGCAAAAGAATATAATCTTCCACTTAAAATAGTTATTCAACCAGAAGGAGAAGAATTAAATCCAGATAAAATGACAGAAGCATATATAGGTGCAGGAAAACTTGTCAATTCTGGAGAATTAAACGGACTTGATTATGATGAAGCTAAAAAGAAAATAATAGAACATCTTGCAAAAGATAATGCAGCAAAAGCATCTGTTAATTTTAGACTAAGAGACTGGGGTATTTCAAGGCAGCGTTACTGGGGTTCCCCTATTCCATTTGTATACTGCGAAAAATGTGGTATGCAGCCAGTTAAGGAAGAAGATTTACCTGTTGAACTTCCTAAAAATGTAGATTTTAAATGCCAGGGTAATCCACTTGATACTGTAGAAGATTTTGTTAATACTACCTGCCCTGTATGTGGCGGCAAAGCAAAAAGAGAAACAGATACTATGGATACTTTTATGGAATCATCATGGTATTTTCTACGCTACTGTTCACCAAATTGCAATACAAATATCTTTGATAAAAAAGAAGTAAACTACTGGATGCCTGTAGACCAATATATCGGTGGTATTGAGCATGCTGTTATGCATCTTTTATATGCAAGATTTTTTACAAAAGTTTTAAGAGATATGGGCTATCTATCTTTTGACGAACCATTTACTAATCTTTTAACTCAAGGTATGGTTTGTAAAGAAACATGGAAATGTGAAAAAGACGGATGGCTTTTACCTAGCGAAGTAAAAGATGGTAAATGCTGCAAATGCGGAAATGATGCAGTAAAAGGCAGAGTGGAGAAAATGTCTAAATCTAAGAAAAATGTTGTAGACCCTGGTGTATTAAATGACCAGTATGGTGCTGATACAATTAGACTTTTCTCTGTTTTTGCAGCACCACCAGAAAATGAAATAGAATGGTCTGAAAATGGTGTTGAAGGCTGTTATAGATTTATTAACCGTGTATTTAGGCTTGTAGAATCTAATATAGCAATATTAAAAAATTACAATAATATACCAAACTTTGAAGGTGAAACAGCAAAAACAATTATTCGTGCTACACATATTGCTGTAAAAAAAGTAACAAATGATATTGCAAGATTTCAGCTTAATACTGCTGTATCTGCTATTATGGAAATGGTAAATACTCTTTATCTTACAGTAGAAAAACTTGAAAATGATAATGATAAGGCAGCATTTGCATTCAGTTTAAACACATTAATTACTATTTTAGCTCCATTTACACCACATGTGGCAGAAGAGCTCAATGAGCTTGCAGGTAATACTTCATTAATTGCAGAAAGTAAATGGCCTGAATATGAAGAGAAATATACAATATCTGATGAAATAGTTATTGTTGTTCAAATAAATGGCAAAGTGAGAGCAAGTTTTACTTTCCCTAGAGATATTGATGAAAATACTGTTTTTAATACTGTTTTAAATGACAGTAAAGTATTATCTTATCTTGAAGGAAAAGAGCTTGTTAAAAAAATATTTATTAAAAATAAACTTGTAAGCCTTGTGGTAAAATAATGAAAAAATTTCTTCTTACTGCATTATTATTACTAATATTATCATCATGCGGCTATACTATGGCAGGGTTAAATAATGAAATACCTGTTAAGTATTATATTAATACTGTTCATAATGATACTATTGATTCTACTATTGGTGATATAGTGCAGTTAGAAGCAGAACGGTTTTTCTTAAAGTATAATGAGCTTGCTTCATATAAACAGGCTACATATTTTATGGATATAATAATCACTAATTTAGAATATATTAACCCTATTCTAACAGCTACAGACCAGGCAACTTCTACATCTATTTCTTATAATATGACTATTGTTGTAAAAGATATTGACGGCAAAGAAATATATACATGGAATACTACAACATCAACAAACTTTTCTATTACTTCAGGTTCTTATGGTGCAGCACGCACACTGCAGACAAGAGATAGTAAACTGCGTGATAATATAGAAGATGATTTAACAACTTTTAGATTAAATATAAGTAAAAAAGTTTATAAATAAGTGGTTATATGGAAAAATATTTTATAACTGGTTCAAGTTATTTTATTGATAAAAATATTAAATTATTTACTCCAAAAGATGAGAATTTAGATTTAGAAATCTTTTTTGGAGATGAACTTAATAAAGAAGATTTTTTAAGTTATATAAATTCTATAGATTTATTTGGCAGTCCGAAAGCTGCGGTTATTAGAAATGCAGGCAGAATTAAAGATATTGAACAGCTTGCAGAAATAATGTCTAAATGTTCTGAAACAACACTAATAATAACTACTCCTGTAAAAGATAAAATTGACCAGTCGTTAGTAAAAATCTTTAAAAATAATAATTTTAAAATAGTTGCAGAAGAACAAAAAAAAGCAAAAGCAACAATATACGATGTTATAGATATTTTTAAGGAAAAAAACATTAAATTAAATCAAGATCAGGCAGAAATACTACTTAGTAAATGCTTAAATAATTTAAGTATGGTATCTCATGAAGCAGAAAAACTTGAAACATACATATTAGGTCAAAAAGAAACAGTACCTGTTTCTACCCTTTTAGAGCAGCTTTCTGGTGAAAAAGAAGAAACTATTTTTGCATTAACAGATGCTTTTGGTATGCGTGATGTAAAAACGGCACTTAAAGTATACAGCACGATGGAGCAAAGTTTTGACAACAATTTTAAAATATTTTTTGCTTTTTCAAAACGCATAATGCAGCTTTATTTATTAAATATTGATGAAGACTATTTAAAACAAGTCCACCCCTTTCAACTTTCAAAAATAAAAGAACAACAAAAAAAATGGCAAATAAGAGAAATTATAAAAGCTATTGATATAATTTCAGAACTTGACAAAGATATAAAAATTGGTTTAAAAAGTATAGATAATGCTGTTTTATCAGCAATTATTTCAGTAGATAAAGTATAGTATAAATGAGGATATTTTGAATAAACTTCCAGTAGCTGTTATACCAGCATATAAACCACTTTCTGTAGTCATTAATATTGCAAAAGAATTAATAAATTCCAAATCATTCCAAGGGGTTGTATGTGTAAATGACGGCAGTGGCAAAGAATTTGATTATATATTTTCAGAACTTAAAACATTAGGTGTTATAGTAGAAACACATGCAGTAAATTTAGGAAAAGGAACAGCTTTAAAAACAGGTTTTAATGCAGCATTAAATAATTTTCCAGAAAGCTGTGGTGTTGTTACTTTAGATGCTGACGGGCAGCATTTAAGCAAAGATGTAATAAATATTGCAGATAATTTATTAATAACTAATAACACTTTAATTACAGGCGGAAGAGTTTTTGATAATAAAGATATACCGCTTCGAAGCAGATTTGGCAATAAATTAACTAAAATTATTTTCAGGCTGTTTTCTGGTGTTAAAATAAATGATACTCAGACTGGACTTAGGGGGATACCTGCATCTCTTTTACCTAATTTAATCAAGCTAAAAACCACAGGATATGATTTTGAGCTTGATATGCTTATATTTGCAAAAGAAAAACACTATACTATTAAAGAAATACCTATTACTACAGTATATGAAAATGGTAACTCATCATCTCATTTTAATCCAGTATTAGATTCATTAAGAATATACTTTGTATTTTTCAGATATTTATGGGTTGCAGTATTATCATTTATTATAGATTTTACAATGCTTGAAGTATTTATGCATATATTAGATGTGCCGGATTCTCCAAATGATAATCAAATTGCACAGATAAGTATGACTGTAATTGCTGCAAATATACTTGCAAGACTTGTATCATCTACATTTAATTTTATTTTAAACAGACGATTTGTATTTAAATCAAATGCTAATATATTTGATGAATATAAAAAATATTTTGTGCTGGTTATATATGTACTGATTATAAATAATGCAGTATTTTATTTTCTATTAAACAATGACGCTCTGCAGGATATTACAGGAATAGGTGCTGTATTTTTAGAAATCACTAAACTAATTACAGAGTTAATCACATTCTTTATTACATTTGTAATATCAAGAACCATTATATTTAAAGATAAATAATAAAACTGCTGTACTTATTCTATTCAAGCTCAGCAGTTTTTATATTCACATATATAACTTTCCTATTTTTTATTTTCTAATATAAATACATTAAAACAAATTAGGAAAATTTAATTTAGCCAGTAAATGATATGCAATTATAGCAGCAGATGAAGATAAATTTAAACTTCTAAAATCTGTCTTCATAGGTATTCTGTATAATCTTTCTTTATATTTTTCATATACCATCTTAGGCAACCCAGCGCTTTCACTTCCAAAAAGAATATCTATTCTGCTGTCAGGGTTTATATTAATTTCAGTATAATTTTTATGTCCTTTTGTACTTATTGCATAAAAATCATTATTTGTTTCAAAATATTCATCTAAAGTTTTAATATGGGTAACATTTACATGCTCCCAGTAATCCATAGCAGCTCTTTTTAAATGTTTATCATCAATTGAAAATCCAAGCCTGCCAGCTAATATAAGCTCTATGCCAGTTGAAGCACAAAGCCGTGCAATATTACCTGTATTTTGAGGTATTTCAGGCTCTAATAAAACTATTCTAAACATATAAACACCTTTTAGTATATTATATTCATATTTTAGGGCAGCCTCCCCAGATAGATTCAAGATTATAAAAATCTCTTTCATTTTTACGCATTACATGCACCATAATATCGCCGTAATCTATACATACCCATACACCATGTTCTGTACCTTCATGATATATTGGCTGGATATTTTCTTTTTTAAGCTCAACACTAACATATTCTGCCAATGCTTTAACATGAGTATCCACATTGCCTGTTGCTATTATCATATAATCTGTAACAGTAGATTTTTCTCCAATATAAAAGCATACTATATCTTCGCCTTTCTTATCATCAAGCAGTGCTTTAATTTTCAATGCTAATTCCTTTGTTTCCATTATACCTCTTTATTATATAAATTATTCTTAATAATATATTCTGCTACATTTGACGGCAGATATTCAAGATATTTTTTTATAGATTTTCTTATTTCGCTGCTTGAAATATTAAATGAATCTATTTCAAAAAGTGCTATTTTATTTCTATCTGCAATCCTTTTTTTAATATCATCAGGCACACTTTCTATCATATTTTTGAAAGATATACCAGGGCGGCAGCCTATAATAAAATATGCTAAATCAAATAATTTTTTATAATTATACCATTTTTCAATACTGGCAAATATATCGCTTCCAACTAAAAAATATATATTATCATTACAATATATCTCTTTTAAAGCAGATAATGAATTATAAGTATAGGATAAATCATTTAGTTTTGCTTCTATATCTGTTACACTAAACTTATTATCAAGCCCCTTTAATGCAAGATTAACCATATTAATCCTGTGACAAAAAGATGCAGTATGGCTTGATTTATGTGGCGGGTTTTTTGACACCATAAAAAGCAGTTTATCAAAATTAAACTTTTTAACAGCTGACTCAGCTATTGCAATATGCCCTTTATGGACAGGGTCAAATGCTCCACCAAAAATACAAATATTCATTATCCACGCAACTGTCCACTGCCATATATTAAATACTTAGTAGTAGTTAAATCTTCCGCACCCATAGGACCTCTTACATGAAGTTTTTGTGTGCTGATACCTATTTCTGCACCAAGCCCAAATTCTCCACCATCAGTAAATCTTGTAGATGCATTAACATATACAGCAGCAGAATCTACTTCGTTTAAAAACTTTTCGGCATTATTATAATCTGTAGTAACTATTGCGTCACTGTGACCTGAACCATATTTATTAATATGAGCAACAGCTTCCTGCACATTTTCAACCACTTTTATAGAAAGTATCATATCATGATATTCAGTATAGTAATCTTCTTCAATAGCTGGTCTGCAGTCAACATATTTTAATGTTTCAGGACAGCCCCTTAAATCCACATCTACCTCTTGCAGCATTTTAGCAATATCTGGCAGTATTTTTTCTGCAATATTTTTATGAACAAGTAATGTTTCCATAGCATTGCAGGCACTTGGACGCTGAACTTTTGCATTAAAAGCAATAGATAGAGCCTGCTGAAATTCTGCACTTTCATCAATAAACATATGACATACACCTTTATCATGCATTATAACAGGAATACGGGCATTATCTACCACAAAATTAATAAGCCCTTCCCCGCCTCGTGGTATAATTACATCAATTAACCCTTTAGCCTGAGCCATATCTTTAATAATATTTCTATCAGTATCTTGAATAAAGTAAATAATATCTTTAGAAAATCCTGCTTTTTCAAGTGAATCTGAAATAATTTCAGCAAGTATTTTATTAGAGTTTAATGCTTCCTTTCCGCCTCTTAATACTGCACCATTGCCTGATTTTATACATAAAGCTGCACTGTCAATTGTTACATTAGGGCGTGATTCATAAATAATACCTGCAACACCAAGGGGAACTCTGACTTTTCTTATTTTTAAGCCATTAGGGCGTGTAGAACCTGTTATTACTTCCCCTATTACTTCTTTCTGCATAGATATCTCATTAACTGCCTTAATCATACTGTCTATTTCTTTATCAGTTAGCCTAAGCCTGTCTATCATTGCAGAGCTTAATTCCATATCTTCTGCATTATTAATATCTATTTTATTAATTTTTTTAATTTCTTCCCGTCTTTCATTTAGCAGTGATGCAATATTTGATAAGACTGCCTGTCTATCTGGTGCTGATGATACAGCAAGTGTATGAGCATCTTTTTTTGTTTTTGCAAGCTGTTCCATTAAATCCATATTATTTACCCTTATTTAGATTAAAAGCAAATCATCTTTATGTATAACTTCGTCTGATATTTTATATCCTAAAATACCATATATTTCTGATGATGCTTTTCCCATAATTTTTAATAAATCAGCAGAAGAATAGCGTATTTTTCCTCTGGCTATTTCTTTATTATTATTTATTATAGATACAATCGCCCCTGCCTGAAATTTTCCATTAATACTAATTATTCCTTTTGCAAGCAGCGATTTATTATTTAAAAGTGCATTATCAGCACCATCATCTATTATGACAGCACCTGTTGGAATAGCTGCATAACCTATCCAAAATTTACGCTTTTTAATGGAAGAAACACTTTGATAAAAGTATGTGCCAATATTATCTTCTTTAAAAAACTTTTCTATATTTTCAGGCTCCATTCCTTTTATTATAGCTACCTCACACCCTGCTTCAAGTGCTTTTTTAGCTGCCTGTATTTTTGACTTCATACCGCCTGTACCAACAGAAGATATACTGCCACCTGCACTATCCATAATATCATCATTAATATATTCTACTTTATGTATTATTTTTGCATTTTTATCTTTTGCAGGGTCTGCAGTATAAAGACCTTCTACATCTGATAAAATAAGCAGCAAATCACCATCTACAATACCTGCAACTAAAGCACCAAGATTATCATTATCTCCAAATGACTCTATATATTTTAATTCATCAACTATAATTGTATCATTTTCATTAATAATAGGTATAACTCCCAGCTCTAAAAGTCTTTTTAGTGCTGAGCGGGCATGAAGATACCTTTTTCTATTTGATAAATCATCTTTTGTAAGCAGAACTTGAGCTACATTAATATTATATTGTGCAAAAGCCTGTTCATAAGTCCATATTAACCGTGCCTGACCAACAGCAGCTGAAGCCTGCTTATCAACTATATCTTTTGGACGAGAAGGAAAACCAAGCAGCTTAAACCCTGATGCTACTGCTCCAGAAGACACTATAACAATATTTGGTATAGTCTGTTTTAATTTTGCAATATGATAAACTAATGATGCTATTCTAGCACTGTTAAGACCAAGGTCGTTACCTGATAAAATAGAACTTCCTATTTTAATGATTAATGTTTTTACATCTGTTTTAGAGTGCATACTTTCTGACCCTGAATATATGAAAAATAGATAAAAAAATGGCTGGGGCAGAAGGATTCGAACCTCCGAATGGCGGGACCAAAACCCGCTGCCTTACCACTTGGCGATGCCCCAGCGTTGTGTGTAGGAATAAATAATATATTTTTTTTCATTCGTCAAGAACTTTTTTTTATATTTTTTTAAAAATATTCAAAAATTCTTATTTATTAATTATTTATCACTTGTTTTAATCCTAAGTTTTTCTATAATAACCATAATAGCATTTTGTTCTTCTGGTGTTAATATTGATAAAACATCTTTTTCATGTTCTCTAATTTTTACATTTATTTCTTTAAAAAGCTGATGACCAGTTTCTGTAAGCTGCAATATTTTTTTTATTTTTCCATTTTGTTCTATATATTCTACAAATCCACCTGCTCTTAATTTAGCAATATATCTAGAAGTCATGCCTTTATCCATAGAATAATATTCATATATATGGCTTGCTTTTGCTGTGCCATGTTTCTCCAAATAAAGAAAAATGCGCCACAATACACTTGTTAGACCATATGGTTTTAAAATACGATTAACATCATTAATTATCTGCCTGTAAACTCTAGCATATTCTTGAAAAAATAGTTTCATAAATTCCTCATTATATAAAATTAACATAAGACTATATTGATTTTTAATATGTAATACAAAAAAAAGCAAGAAAAATATATTTTTTAAAAGAGATATACGCATTTAAAACAATAAACTAAATAAAACTATTGATATTAAAATATAATTATATTATATTAATGGCTATAAATATTATTTAGAAAGGATTTTATATGAAAATAACACGAGCATGTGATTATACTATCAGAGCCTTAGTTTATATGGCTCAATCTCCTATGGGTACTGCATTTATGCGTTCTGATATAGCTAAAGCATGTAATATACCTGACAGTTTTTTAGGTAAAATACTGCAAAGCCTTGCTAAGTCAGATATTCTTATTAGTGAAAGAGGCAAAAAAGGTGGTTTTAGACTTGGCAAAGAACCTAAAAACATTTGTATATATGATGTAATTGTTGCTGTAGACGGCCCTTTAAATATCAATAACTGTCTTGACGAGCAGATTGGCTGCTGTTTTGACCAGTCATGCTGTGCCCATAAAATGTGGAAAGATGTGCAGTCTGCCTTAGTAGAAAAACTGAAAAAATATTCACTAGCAGATATATCTGAAGACTGTAAATCATAAATGCTAAATTAAGGAATATTACTATGAGTGCTTTATATATAGACGAACAAACAGCATCATCATTAATTAATATAGATGATGCTTTAAAATTAGTAGAAGAATCATTTTCAAGCTACTCAGAAGGTAAGGCATTTAATATGACACGCCAGAGAATGAGAATACGCAAGGGAGCACTTCATATGCTTCCCGGTGCAGTGCCATATAAAGGTGTTATTGGGTTTAAAGCATATACTTCTTTCCGTGCTGGTCTTATTTTTAAAATACATTTATATGATGCAGAAACTGGCAGTCCCCTTGCAATTATTGATGCTCAGGAAATAGGAAGACTTAGAACTGGTGCTGCAAGTGGTATAGCATCAAAATATATGTCTAAAAAAGATACAAATACTGCATTTATTTTTGGCGGCGGGTTTCAGGCAGAAGCACAGCTTGAGGCAGTACATAAAACTACCCCGTTAAAAAAAGTTTATGTTGCAACTAGAAAAATAGAAAATGCAGCTGCTTTTGCAGATAAAATGAGTAAATCTTTAAATATTGAAATTATACCTATATCAAATATTGAAGAAGACTTGCCTAAAGCAGATACAATTATTACTATCACAACATCTGTTAAGCCTTTATTTGAACATACAATGCTTAATCCAAATGGTGTGCATATTAATGCTGCCGGCTCTAATGCTTTAATAAGAGCAGAAATTCCAGAAAAAACACTAGAAGCAGCAGAAGTTTTAGCTGTAGATAATAAAGATGTTGCAGCACTTGAATGCGGTGATATTCTACCCTCTCTTGAAAAAGGCAGACTTCATTGGAATACTATACTAGAGCTTGGAGAAATTACATGTGGATACCGTAAAGGAAGACTTTCTGAAAACGGGATAACTGTATTTCAATCTCAAGGTATGGGACTGCAGGATATAATGTGTGCTGAATTTATATACAGAAAAGCAGTTGCTGAAAATTTAGGCACAATTTTACCATTTTAAATTTTAAAATATTCATAAAAAATTCATAAAATAATTGCTTGGAATTTTTTTTATTAAAGAATACAAGCACTTATAAAATTTTAAAATATTTTCTCTTGATTAGTTTGAAATCTCTGATAATATAACACTCTAATTTATATTTTCTAGGAGTAAATATGGCTTCAAATAGTAATAAGCAACTTTTTCAAGCAGAGCCTGTATTATTGGCTAACTCTGTTACTGTATTGAAAAAGCGTTACCTTCGTAAAAAGGAATCTGGGCAGGTAGAAACCCCAAAAGATTTATTTATCAGAGTAGCAAAAAATATTGCAGAAGCAGAATTAAAATTTGATTCTAATGCTGATGTTGATTTTGTTGCTGATATTTTTTATACTCAGATGGCTTCATTAAAATTTTTACCAAACTCACCTACTTTAATGAATGCTGGTAATGCACTTCAACAATTATCTGCATGTTTTGTATTACCTGTAGAAGATTCATTGGAAGGGATTTTTGAAGCTGTAAAATATACTGCTTTAATACATAAATCTGGCGGCGGAACAGGTTTTTCCTTTTCACGACTTCGTCCAAAAGATGATTCTGTAAAAACAACAAAAGGTGTTTCTTCTGGTCCTGTTTCTTTTATGTCTGTATTTGATGCTGCTACAGAAACTATTAAACAAGGCGGTATGCGTCGCGGTGCTAATATGGGTATTCTTCGTGTAGACCATCCAGATATTATGGAATTTATCTATGCTAAACAGGATAAAACTAAATTAACTAACTTTAATCTTTCTGTCGGTATTACAGAAGAGTTTATGAAAAGTGTAAAAAATGGCACTGATTATGACTTACTTACTCCTAGAGACCGTAAAAAAACAGGCTCTAAAAATGCCAGAGAAGTTTTCAATGAAATGGTTAGACTAGCATGGGAAGGCGGCGATCCCGGTATTATTTTCTTAGATAGAATCAATAATGCAAACCCAACACCTGCAGAAGGTGAAATGGAAAGCACAAACCCTTGTGGTGAACAGCCGCTGCTTCCTTATGAGTCATGTAACTTAGGGTCTTTAAACCTTGTTCAGTTTATAAAAAACGGCAAGATTGACTGGGAAGATTTAAAAAATACAATCCGCATAGCTGTCCGCTTTTTAGATAATGTTATTGAAATGAATAACTACCCTATTAAACAGATAGATGAAATGACAAAGAAAAACAGGAAGATTGGTCTTGGTATTATGGGCTGGGCCGATATGCTTGTTATGTTAAACATTCCTTATAATTCTGATAAAGCTATATCACTTGCTGAAGAAGTTATGAAATTTATCAGAGATGAAGGAAGAAAAATGAGTGTAGAGCTTGCAGAACAGCGTGGCAGCTTCCCAGGATTTGATAAAAGTATCTATCCAGGACTTGGATTTAAAGCTATGCGTAATGCAACTATTACAACTATTGCACCAACAGGAACAATCTCTATTATTGCTGGAGCATCAAGTGGTATTGAGCCGTATTTTGCACTTGCATATTATAGAAATGTTATGGATAATAATAAACTTCCAGAAGTTAACCCATACTTTTTGGAAAAAGCTCATGAAGGTAAATTCTATTCTGAAAGTTTAATGAATAAATTAGCTGAAGCAGGTAATGCTCACAACTTAACAGAAGTACCTGAAGATATACGAAAAATATTTGTTACTTCTCATGAAATAGAGCCAGTATGGCATGTTAAAATGCAGGCAGCTTTCCAAAAATATACAGATAATGCTGTTAGTAAAACAGTTAACTTTCAAAACAGTGCAACTATTGAAGATGTAGAAAAAGCCTATATGCTGGCTTATGATTTAGGCTGTAAAGGTATTACTATATACAGAGATGGAAGCCGCTCAGGACAGGTTCTAAATATAGGCTCTGTTAAAGAAGAAAAACAAGAAGAAGCTGTTACAGTGCCTGCTAAACCAAAAGAACGCCCTGCTATATTAATAGGTAAAACTATTGAAAAAACTACTGGCTGCGGCAAAATGTATGTAACAATTAATCAAGATGTTGATGGTAAAATTTTTGAAGTATTTACAAGCATTGGCAAAGCTGGTGGGTGTGCACAAAGTCAGGCAGAAGCTATCGGCAGATTAATTTCACTTAATTTAAGAAGCGGTGTTGAACCTGAGTTTATCATTAAGCAGCTTAAAGGTATATCCTGCCATACTCCACATGGATTTGGCTCTCAAAGAATATTTTCATGTGCTGATGCTGTTGGTAAAGCATTAGAAGAAGCTATACATAATCCATTAAATGTGCAGGTTGTAAGAAATGACAGTATTACTGTAGATTCTCTACTTGCTGATATTGATAAAAAAGCTGATAAAAAAATCATGTCAAATGGTGCATGCCCTGAATGCGGTGCTCCAGTTGAATATATAGAAGGCTGCCTTACATGTCACTCATGCGGCTATTCTAAATGCAGCTAAATATAAAAAATATATACTTATATATAGTTAAGGGCAGGTTGTATCACCTGCCCTTTTTTATATTTAAAATAACCTGTTTTATATATTAGTAACCTGTCTTGTTTATTTATTCATAATTATTAATAAAATCACTAATAGTATTAAAAATAATCATAATTTTTATGCTTAATATCATTAATTATCTTATTTAAACATCTGTAATTTATAAAATATTAGAATTAAAATACTTGCTTATGAAGTATTATGATTTATATTATTATAATATTCATATTTATTGTAGAAATCTGGTATAATATAATTATCAAAATATTATTATTTAGAAGTGCACACATTATATTTTAAGATATATTTTATAATCTTCTGCCACTGTGCTCATATATCATAATATAATGGAATATAATAATTAAAACAGCAGCATTATAATGAAATAATAATATTTTACCTGTCAATATATGATTAAAATTATCTGTAAAAAATTAAACTGCTATTATAAGAAACAAAATATATATGATACTGAAAATAAAAATATACATATAAAAAGAGCGGGGATTAACCCGCTCCGTTTTAACTGTATTAAATCAGATATTTATCAGCTTATTAAAATACAACAGAAGCCATTGCACCAGCTATAAAATCATATCCTTCTTTTGCACCATAGCTGTCCTGCATTTTATTAATGTATGCAATTTCTGGAGTAATAGCAAACCAGTCATTAATTTGAATTACACAGTTTAAGTATGCACCAAGGCTGTCATCCATTTTTTCATACCCATCACCAAAGTTAAGAGTATACCCCACCCCAATTTGTGGAGTATATTTTTCATTAAATGTATGGCCTATACCTATTGCTGCACCTGCAGACTGGATATTTTCTGCTTGTGTTGTAGTAGTAGTGCCATTTTCATCAGGTAAAAACATACTGAATTTATTATTTTGAATAGAAACTACACGGCTTTTGTAGTTACTTAATGCGTCCATTAAATCTAAGTTTACTCCATACCAGCCTGTAAATTGTAAAAATGAGTTGCCAAAATCAGCCTGACCACCAAAACCTATATTATATGAATGAAATACTTTATCAGAAAAAGCATGGCTGTTATCAGAATACATATAAGCACCGTATGCACCAAATACTTTAAATTCAAGTGTATCATTAGTATAAGTATATGCTAATTCTACTCTTGGTAATACATTAAATGGAGTAGATAAAGCCTCATTAGTTGTTTCATTAACATCACTTAATTTATAACCAGTATCATCTGTATTATCAGCATTCCAAGAGCCACCTAAACTAGGAAATATCACAGCCAATTCAAACCCTTTAACACCATAGCGAATTTGCAGCCTTCTGTTATCTGCTAAAGTACCTAAATCATTTAATGCTTGGAAGTCGTTAGATACCATACCAAAAGAATATGCTGCAATAGTAGTATCTCTACCTATTACCAAATAATGGTCATCTGCCCCACCAATACGGTATGTTAAAAAGTATTTTCTTACAGGGTCCCCAAGACCTGCTTCAAATGTTGCAGAAACATTACCATAGCTAAGCTCTATCCCTAAAAGAGATGAACCTACAAATGCTTGAGAGCCAAAAGAATTTGAACTTTGTCCATAACTTTCACCATAAGTATAAAAAGCATCACCATATATTTCGCCATAAATATTGGCTTTAAATTCGCCGCTTTCAAATTCTACGGCAAATACTGGCACTGCAAAAAGTGCCATAATTAATGAAAATAAAACCTTTTTCATTGAACCTCCTAAAACCTAAAAGAAATTCTTTATGGTATTAACCATAATTACTTATACATCATTATAAAGTATAAGTCAAGCATTATTGATATTTAATTTCAATAACAAAACACAATTTATTATATTTTTTATAATATTATTAATAATATATATTTTTTAATAAGACTTAAAAAGTATTATTATTTGATATTTTATTTCAATACTATAAAAAAGGGATAGATTTCTCTACCCCTTTATATATTTAAACTGTATTTCTAAAATTAGAAATTAAGAGCTGCAACTAAACCAGCTACTATAGAATAGCCTTGGCTTTCACCATTAGCACCATCTATATTATAAAGAAGTGCAACCTCTGGGATTATAGAAAACCAGTCTGTTACAAAGTATTGAGTATTTATAAATGCACCAATATTTTGGTCAGCATTTACATAATGGTCTGCAAAACTTGCACTGTAACCTAAACCTATTTGAGAAACAAGTTTACCATCAAGTGCTTTATAACCATAACCAATAGAACCGCCTGCACTATATATATCCTTAATATCAATAGTGTAGCTGCCATTAGCCTGCGGAATAAGGCTTACTGGATTTAACATTATTTTTGACATACCAGCTCTATAATCACCTTGTGCATTAGAAAGATACATATTTTGACCGAAATAGCCTACATAGTTAAGGAATGAGTTGCCAAAGTTAGCTGAACCACCAAAACCTATATAATACATGTGAGCTGTTTTGTTAAAAGAAACAAGATTTGCTGATGCAGTATCATTGTAATACATATAAGCACCATAAGAGCCAAATACTTTAAAGTTAAAGTTATCATTAGCTATAGTGTATGCAAGCTCTAATCTAGGAAGATAGTTGAACATATAGTCAGATGTAGCCATAGAATAAAGTTCATTACCATTAACATCAGTATCAATTAATTTGTCTGTATAAGCTTTATCATCGCCTGAACCGAAACCAATTTGTGGCATAACTATAGCTATTTCAAAACCGCCTATACCATAACGGAGCTGCAGTCTTCTTTTATTTGCAAGTGCACCATAGTCAATCATGCACTGACCATCATTTGATAACTGCCCATAATTATAAAAAGCAATATTGTTATCTCTACCTGCTAAAAAGTAGTGGTCGGACTGACCATTAATATTGTATTTCAGATAAAATTTTCTAACTGGGTCACCAAGACCAGCTTCAATAGTACCTGATACATTTTTGTAACTCATTGTTACACCAAAATTTGAAGAACCAACAAAAGCATAAGAAGCAAAAGAATGCTGACCATCACTCATTTGTAAAGATGAAAAAATTGGTGTAGCTTCCTTTGAAGAATAAGTATAGAAAGCATCTGCATAAAGGTTACCATAAATATTAGCTTTAAAATCCCCAGAAGTAAACTCTACAGCAAAGGCAGGCACTGCTAAAAGCGCAATCATACATGAGAGTAGTAATTTTTTCATGTATTCCTCCTATATCCCAAATATTTGTATGAAATTATTTCATACTTTTAAAATATAGATATACATTTTCTACATATTTGTCAATAAAAATTTATTTTTAAGTTAAAATAAATTAAAAAAATAATACCAAACAATATGAAAAGATTAAATTTAAATGTTATAATAATTATAAATCTAATAAATTATTCCCGGGTATTTGAAATTTCCCTGACTGTCTATATCTACTTTAATGCAGTTACTGCCCTGACTGCTTTTTTCACTTTTTATATCTCCAGTCAGTATTCCTCCCTTGTATATTCCTGCTTTAAATTTATTATTATCATATAGTGATTTAAATATAACTATACCTGTTTTTTGAGGTGCCTGGCAGCTTATGTTTGCTTCAGTAACATTAAATAATGAGCAGTCTGCATTATACCTGCCATACTGCCCTTTTAAATGAGCATTCATTTCCTGTTTGTCAGGAAAAAGCACCATATCTACTGGATATTTTGAAAAAAATTCTATATCTATTATTAAATTATCATTATCCTCTCTTGATAAATCAAAAGCCCATACTTGACCTTTTTTTAAGATTAAATCTTTATCTGCTAATGGATTAGAGTGTAAATCTGCTTTAATTGCATTATACATATCAATATTATTTATTCCACATGCATAGCTGTAATATTTACTGTCATCTTTTTTTATATATGTTGAAATACCACTGTGTAAAAGCAGAGAAGAATATAAAAGTGTTATATCAAGATATGTACCCTGCCTGTTTTTAAAAGCATTTAATGGATTTGGAGCTGATAAATCTTCTACACTATCTTCTATAATAAAACTTGAGCGTATATATTTATATATTTCTAATACCTGACATGCCTTATCTTCATTTAAGCATGATGATGTTATTTTATGAGTAAATGTTTTAAGATTAAAGTCATTCGTAATTAAATAATCATTAATATGATGATTATTTTTGACATTTTTTACATTAGTATTTATTATTAAATCAGATGTATCAATATCTACTACAAACATATAGAGAAAGCCCGCAAATAAAAAAACAACAATTGTTATATATATACCACCTTTTAACATTAAATAATCCTTCATATTTTATGCTGATAATGTATTAACATATAAATTTATGAAAAATCAATGAAATTATTAAATATAAAACTTGTTTTTTTATTTGATTTAGATTAAAAATACTAATTGTGTTTTTAATTATGGAGGATAAATGTCAAAAATTGCAGTTATAACTAAAAACTTTCCAAGACATTTTGATTTTATCGTATCTCTTATGGAAACAGGACATTTGGTATGTGCAGCCATGATGATAAATGAAGATAATGTATGCAGCCATATAGATAAATTAAATCAATATTATATTAAATCAGAACATAAGTTTTTTGGAAATAAATTTAATAATATTTCAAGAATAAAAACAGTTACTTTTAATAAAAATAGTATAAACAGTGAGAAACTTACAGATTTTATTAACAGTAATGGTATAGATTTAACTATTATTTATGATATAGATAACATTAATAACAATACTTTATCTTCAATAAAAAATGATATATGGAAACTAACATTTGGATATACTCAATATTATAAAGGTTATTACTGTAATATTCATGCTGCATTAAATAATAAATCACAGGCAATATGTTCTTCTTTAGTTGAATTTAAAGATAACTCTTATAATGGCAGAATAATTCATCAGACATCTGCTAATTACAGGCAGGAAGATACTATTACTGATGCAGAATACAGAAGCCTTAGAAAAATGATGTTTGATATGGAAAAAATTGTAGAACTATATAATAATAATGCATTAAAATATTATGAAAATTCTGACGGAAAATATTATACCTGCAATGATTTAACAATAGATGATATAGAAAAATTAATTCAAGAAAAAGATTTTCTTGTTAAAAATACTTGTGATAATGAAAGTATAAATTTTATAAAACAAATATAATTTAATGGAGCAGAAATGGAGAATCACAGACTAGAAAAATGTAACAAACTTAGGGAAATGGGTTTAAATCCTTATGTAAATTCTCATATTATTACATCTCCCATTGCTGATATTTTAGAAAAATACAGCAGCGAAACAGAACTTCCAGAAGGTGAAGAGTTTAGTGCAGCAGGTAGAATTCTTGCAAAAAGAGAGTTTGGTAAAACTGCATTTTTAACTATTAAAGATAGAAGCGGTGTAATACAAGTATATATTAAAAAAGCACTTTTATCAGAAGAAGAGTTTGAAGTATATTCATTAACTGATGTTGGTGATTTTATCGGAGTGAAAGGCACTCTTTTCCGCACAAAAACAGGGGAATTAACTATAAGAGCATTGCATTACAGGCTTTTAACTAAAGCTTTAAGAGATTTACCTGAAAAATTTCACGGATTAAAAGATGTAGAAATACGATACAGACAGCGTTATTTAGACTTAATAGTGAATAATGATGTAAAAGAAGTATTTATTAAAAGAAGCCGTATAATAAAAGAAATTCGTGACTTTTTCACTAACTATGGCTTTGTAGAAGTAGAAACACCAATGATGCATTCACTTGTTGGCGGTGCTGCTGCAAAACCATTTATTACTCACCATAACGCTCTTGATATGCAGTTATATCTTCGTATTGCACCAGAGCTTTATCTAAAAAGACTTGTAGTTGGCGGTATAGAAAGAGTTTTTGAATTAAACAGAAATTTTAGAAATGAAGGTGTTGATACAAAACACAACCCAGAATTTACTATGATAGAATGGTATATGGCTTATGCTGATTACCATACATTAATGGATATGATTGAAGAGCTTATTACAACTATCTCTCAAAAAATCAATAATACATTACAAATACAGTTTGGTGATTTAAATATTGACCTGCAGCGTCCATGGGCAAGGCTTACAATGGCAGAAGCTGTTGAAAAATATGGCAATATTTCACAAGATGATATTGCTGATTATGAAAAAGCAAAAGCAGTCGCAGAAAAACTCCATATTCAAGTAGACTCTTCATGGGGACATGGCAGGATTATTTCCGAAATATTTGAAGCCGTTGCAGAAGAAAAACTTATTAACCCTACTTTTATTATTGATTATCCAAAAGAAATATCACCACTTTCAAAATCAAAAGAGTCAAATCCAGAATTAACTGATAGATTTGAACTTTTTATTGCTGGTATGGAACTTTCTAATGGTTTTAATGAGCTTAATGACCCTGTTGATCAAAAAGAACGATTCCAAAAACAAGTAGATTCTAGAAATGCTGGTGATGAGGAAGCCTGTATGATGGACGAAGATTATATCCGTGCATTAGAATATGGGCTGCCGCCTACTGCTGGTGCGGGTATGGGAATAGACAGGCTCGTTATGCTTTTAACAAATCAAGTATCTATACGCGATGTATTACTTTTCCCTTATATGAAAAGCGAAGACTAATATAAATAAAGACGAGATTGTCAATTTTTTTTGACAATCTCATATATCTTTTGCTCGTGATGAATTTGGAAATGGATATTATTATTTTATTATATTCCATGAAATATTATTATCAATATTAACATTACTTCCTTCTAAAAAAACTAGAATTTATTAGAGAAATAGTTTATGGTATTATTTGAAATATATAGTGGAGAATGATTATGACAGCAAACGAGGCATTAAATCTTGTAAAAGATGATATTGAAAAAGTAGAGCAGTTTTTAAAAAATGATATAAAAACCTCTGTTCCTTTAATAAACGAAGTAATTTTATATCTACTTTCAAGCGGTGGCAAAAGACTTCGTCCTGTATTTCTTGCATTATCTGCCAGAATGTGCGGTTATAAAGGGGAAAATATACCTGCAATGAGTGCTGTTATAGAATACATTCATACTGCAACACTGCTGCATGATGATATTATTGACGGAGCAAAATACAGAAGAAAACGCCCTACTGCTAACAGCCTGTATGGGAATGATGTAGCTGTTTTATGCGGTGATTTTTTATACTCAAGAAGTTATATTACATTAACAGAATATGGTGCAAAACAAGTGCAGATGATACTTTCTTCTGCTGCTCTTACAATGAGTGAAGGTGAAGTAATACAGCTTTTAAAAACAGGCGATATTAATTTAACATTTGATGATTATATACAAATTATTACACGCAAAACTGCAGTACTTTTCTCTGCTGCATGTGAAATTGGCGGCAGGCTTGCAGAAGTAAGTGAAGAAAAAATCAAAGCCTTAAAAGATTTTGGCTATTATTTAGGGCTTAGTTTCCAAATGACTGATGATATTTTAGACTATATGGGTAACCCAGAAATAACTGGCAAAAAAAATGGTACAGACTTATTTGAAGGGAAACTTACACTACCTGTTATTAAAACATTAGAAAAAGCTGATGAAAATGAAAAAAATATTATTACAGAAATGTTTAAGAAAAAAGAAAGAAATGATGATGATTTAAAAGTTTTAAAAGATATTATGGTAAAATACGATATTGAAAAAATATCTGAAAAAACAGCTGATGAATATATCAATAAATCTCTCAGCTCTCTTGATATTTTTGAAGATAATGATTATAGAAAAGCACTTATTGCATTAGCACTTGCAATGGTTGGTAGAACTGCATAAGTAATTTATAATAAAATGAAAAAAGCTGTATTAACTATCATTGTATGCTGCATTATATCTGCCTGCTCTAAAGAGAAATTTGTTACATATCACTTTTTCTCTTTAGGCACTATTATAGATATTACAATACAGGAAAAGTATGCAGTATATCTGCCAGAAATTAATAAATACATTAATCACTTATCAGAAATCATCACTATAGATGAAAAAAAAATAAATACTGCATATATTAATGAAAAAATAAATATTTCAAAAGATACTATAAATATATATAAAAAGTCGTTGTTTTACTATAAAATTAATCAAAAATATGACCCCTCATCTTACACTGTTTCTTCATTATATGGCTTTCCTGAAGGTCCGTATAAAATACCTGCTGAAAAAGATATATTTTTGCAAAATCAAATGCTGAGTTTGATAAACTAATATTAAATAGTGATAATGTTATAAAAAAAGTAACCTGCTCATTGATTTTAGTGCAAATACTAAAGGATATATTGTTGATAAAACTGCAGAATATATGAAAAATTTATCAATAGATAATTTCATAATTAATGCTGGTGGCGATTTATATATTTCTGGTAAAAAAAATAAAGAATATTTCAATACAGGCATAACTAATCCAGATAATAAAACAATGCCGCTGAGTATTGTAAATATTGAAAATATGGCTCTTGCAACAAGTGGTAATTATGAAAGATACTTTATAGAAAATAATAAATACATAAACCACATTTTTGAAGGGATTACTTTTGAGCCTGTAAACAATTATAAATCAGTAAGTGTCATAGCAAAAAATACTGAAAATGCTGACGGGTTTGCTACTCTTTTTTATCTTTTAGATATTAATCATATAACAAACTATTGTAAAAAGTTTGATATTGCTGTATTAATATTGACAAATAATAATAAAATTGTCAAACTTTGTAATTGGGAAAAATATGAAAAACTATAAATTTATTTTAGCCAGTGCTTCTCCTAGAAGAAAAGAACTTTTATCCATATACATAAAAGATTTTAAAATTATGCCTGCAGATATTGAGGAAACTGTACCAAGTAATATTGCATTAGAAGATGCACCATTATATATTGCAAAAGAAAAAGCTACTGCAGTATTTGATAAGCTAAGTGAAGATAATATAATTATTACTGCAGATACTATTGTTCTGCTTGAAAATAAAATATATGGTAAACCAAAAGACAGGCTTGATGCATATAATATGATAAAAACATTGTCTGGTAAAACTCATCAGGTTATAACTGGTGTATGCTGCTACAGTAAAGACAGACAAATTAATATAGAATTTTCTGATATTACTAATGTTGCTTTTACAGAAATAAGTGATGAAATAATAGAAAAATATCTGGAAAATGCAGAATATATTGATAAAGCTGGTGCTTATGCTGTACAGGGGCTTGCATCTATGTTTGTAGAAAAAATAGAAGGCAGTTATGACAATATTGTAGGGCTTCCTATTGGCAGACTTGCAAGAAAATTAATAAAGTATAAAATAAATTTATTTTAAAACAGGAGGTTTTTATGCTTGAAAGAAATCTTTATAATATGCTTTATGAAAACACTAAGAAATTCCCAAAAAGAACTTTTATCTATTTTGAAGAAAAAAAATATACATATACAGAAGGGTTTAAAATAATAAATCAGATGGCTGCTTTTATGCAGAAAAAAGGTGTAAAAAAAGGCGATAAAGTTATTATTATGCTTGGCAACTCTCCAGAATTTGTTTTTTCAGTATTTGCTGTATTTGCATGCGGTGCTGTTGCTATTCCTATAAATACTTTTTTTAAAGGACATGAAGCATCATATATTGTAGAAAACAGTGAAGCTCTATTTATTATTACAGAAGGCCAGTTTGAAGCAGTTATAGAAGAAGCATGCGTTCAGTGTAAAAAAGTACAGGAAATATTTACTTTTGATAATCAAATAGTAAATACTCTTAATTTTTATGACTATATAAGCGATATGCCAGATGAAGCAATAGACTGCAAAGCATCTGTTCATGATTTAGCATTATTTATATATACATCAGGTACAACAGGTCACCCAAAAGGCGCTATGCTCTCCCATTATAACCTGCTGGAAAATGCTAAAAGCTGCTCTAAAATGATTAATGCAAACCACAAAGATAAATTTTTAATACTGCTTCCAATGTTCCATACATATACTTTTACAACATGTATAATATACCCAGTAAGCATAGGAAGTACACTTATTATTCTCCGTTCTGTTATGGATATGAAAAAAGAAAGTTTTAAAAAAATATTAATATTCCAAAGACCGACAATTATGCTGGGTGTACCTCAGATATATTCTGTTATGGCAAAATCTCCTATGCCAAAATGGTTTATAAAACTGTTCTACCCTATTAAAATACATATATCTGGTGGTGCTGCACTGCCTGCAGAAATTTTTGACCAGTTTAAGACAAAATTTGGTATTAATGTTATTGAAGGTTATGGACTTTCAGAAGCATCTCCAGTTGTTGCATTAAATCCACTTAATAAGCAGAAACAAGGTACTGTTGGTGTAACACTTCCAAATGTTCAGGCAAAAGTTATAGGTCCAGATGAAACAGAGCTTCCTAGAGGGCAAGTTGGAGAGTTAATTATTAAAGGACCAAATGTTATGCAGGGTTACTGGCATATGCCACAGGCTACTGATGATGCCATAAAAAATGGCTGGCTTTTTACCGGCGATTTTGCCACTATGGACGAAGATGGATATATTTCTATAGTAGATAGGAAAAAGGATTTAATCATTGTAAAAGGTATGAATGTTTATCCTAGAGAAGTAGAAGAAGTTATTTATAAATATCCTGGCGTTGATGCAGTTGCAGTTATTGGTATACCATCTATTGAGCAGGGCGAAATTATTGCTGCATATATCCAGACAAAAGAAAATGAAACTATTGATGAAAAAGATTTAAAAAATTATCTGGCAAAGCATTTAGCTAACTTCAAACTGCCACGTATTATTAAAGTTATAGAAAATATACCATTAACTGCTACAGGAAAAGTTCTTAAAAGAGAGCTTAAAGAGCTTGTTAAAAACGGCAAAATTTAATGGAAATATCATATTATAATATACTCCTTCCTGTTCCAACAGAGGGAGTATATACTTATTTTTCAGAAGGGTTAATAAATACTGGCGAAAGAGTTATTGTACCTTTTGGAAAAAGACAAATTACAGGTATAGTGCTGGAAAAAATAGAAAAGCCTGATTTTGAATGTAAAGAAATCATAATGTGCTGTGATAATGCACCACTTTTTTCTAAAGAATATATTACTTTTTTAAAAAATATTGCTTCTTATTATACATGCCCTTTAGGACTTGTACTTCATGGAGTATTATCAGAAAAAATATTAAATATAGAAATATCTAATATTGAACCTGTAAAAAATCACCCTGT
Source organism: uncultured Mucispirillum sp. (assembly GCA_944323205.1). GTDB lineage: Bacteria > Chrysiogenota > Deferribacteres > Deferribacterales > Mucispirillaceae > Mucispirillum. Next base: position 217,796 of record CALURO010000005.1, read on the forward strand.
TAAAAATATTACCCTTACCAAAGAACAGCAGGAAATAGCAGACAGTATTCAATTAAATAATTACTGCTGCCACTTAATAAAAGGTATTACAGGAAGTGGAAAAACAGAGATTTATCAAGAAGCTGCAAAAAAAGTCATAGAAAGTGGAAAACAGGTATTATATATTGTGCCTGAAATTTCATTGACACAGCAGCTTATTGAAAGGCTTGCTTACAGGCTTGGTGTTGAACCATCTATATATCATTATAAACTTACTGATAAAGCACGGAAAAAACATTTTATAGATTTTGCATCTGGTAATTCTAAATTTATGCTTGGAGCAAGAAGTGCATTATTTGTACCTGCTAAAAATATAGGGCTTATTATAGTTGATGAAGAGCATGAAAGTTCCTATAAACAGGACGAATCACCAGCATATCACCTGCGGGATATGGCAGTAATGTATGCAAATATTTTAAATATTCCAATAATCTTAGGAAGCGCTACCCCCTCTATTGAGTCAATATATAATGCAGAAAATGGTAAATATATGCTTCATACTCTGCTTGAAAGGCCAAACCATGCAACACTTCCTGAAATAGAAATAATTGATATGAAAACAACCAGCCTCATAGGTTCTATGATTGCAGAGCCTGTATATGATGAACTTTCAAATATTGTAAAACGTAATGAGCAGGCCATTATACTTCTTAACAGGAAAGGATATTCCACATATCTATACTGCCAGCAGTGTGGTGCTTTAGCAGAATGTGTTAACTGCTCTGTTGGACTTGTATCATTTAAATCAAGAAATAAAGCATTATGCAGATACTGCAATACTGAATACGATAATTTAACATGCTCTGTATGCGGCTCAAAAATATTTAAAGAATATGGATATGGAACTGAAAAAGTTGAAGAATTCTTAGAATCTATGTTTCCTGATAAAGTAATACGCATAGATACTGAAAGTGTTTCATCTATTAAAACATTGAATAAAAATTTAAAAAGATTTGAAAATAAAGAAGCAAATATTTTAGTAGGCACACAGTTAATTGCTAAAGGGCTTCATTTTCCTGAAGTAACTTTTGTAGGTGTTTTAGGAATAGATAACTTAATGGCACTTCCAGATTTCAGAGCAATGGAAAAAGCATACCAGCTTTTAATACAGGTATCAGGACGAGCAGGCAGAGAACATTTAAGCGGAAAAGTATATATTCAAACCATGAACCCAGACGCACAATTATTTCATATGCTTGATAGCTCAGATTTCGACTTTTACAAATGGGAATTAAGCAGAAGAAATATCACTAAATACCCGCCATTTACAAAACTGGCACGGCTTATTTTCAGCTATATTAATCAAGAAGAATGTTATAATACTGCAAAAATAACTGCAAATACTTTAAAATTATTAAAAGAAACAGAAGAACTTATAATATATGGCCCAAAAGATGCCACTATTGCAAAACTGCAAAACAAATATAGATATGAAATATTAATAAAATCGCCAAATAATAAAGACTTAAATAAAGCTCTTATAATTGCTCAGCAGATATTTAATAAATGCAAAAAAGGTGCTATGCGCTTAAAAATAGATAAAGATCCTTATTTTATGATGTAACTTATTGATTTTTTTCGCTGTGCAGTATGGCACTTTCTGCTAAAATAATCTTAGCTATATCCTGTTTACTCTGCTTACCAGTATTAGTAGTGTGTCCATCTGCAAAAAACAATGTTATTTCATTATCTATACTATCAAAACCAATATCTTTCCGTGATACATCATTTGCAGCTATAATATCTGCATTCTTCTTTTCCAGCTTTTGTTTTGCATATTCTTCCATATTATTAGTTTCAGCAGCAAAACCAACTAATACTTGATTTTCTTTTTTATTAGCACCAGCATAACTTAAAATATCTTTCGTTTTTTTTAGCTGAAGTATTAATTCATCATTATTTTTTTTGATTTTTTTATTTTCATAAACTGGAGAATAATCAGCAACTGCTGCTGCCATAATAATAATATCTGCTTCATTATAAAATGAAAGAAATACATTATACATATCTTCTGCACTTACTACTTTATATATATTTGGTATATCTGAATTTATATTTACTTCTCCAGAGATAAGAATAACATTTGCCCCCATTTTATAGGCTTCTTCTGCAAGAGCATATCCCATTCTGCCACTTGATTTATTTGTTATATATCTTACAGGGTCAATATATTCTTTTGTTGGACCTGCAGTAATAAGTATAGTAAGCCCTGCAAGCATATCATTTTCTATCTTTAAAGATAAATCATTTTTATTATTTAAAATATATAATACTTTTTCAGCAATAATATCTGGTTCCTGCATTTTACCTTTCCCTTCTGTCTGGCATGCAAGCAGACCTGATGCAGGAAGTATCATATATACCCCTTTTGACTGTAAACTTTTAATATTTTCCTGCACTATTATATTATTATACATATTAGTATTCATAGCCGGAGCTAAAACAAGAGGGCATTTTAATGCGAGAATAGTGGATAAAAGCTCATTATCAGCAATACCAGCATTAATTTTTCCGATAATATTTGCTGTAGCTGGTGCAATAATACAAATATCTGCCCAAGATGCATAATCTATATGACTTATAGGTGTGGGAGTATTATCTTCTCTTAATACAGGGTTTAATGATAATGCTTCAAATGTGGTATGACAAATAAAACTTTCTGCTTTTTTAGTCATCATTACTTTTACATTATGCCCTGCTCTAATAAACTCCCTAACAAGATATGCACTTTTATAAGCAGCTATTCCACCTGTTACACCAACTAAAATATTACTCATATAACTTCCCTTATACAAAAGAGCCCTTCTGCATAACTGCAAAAGGGCTTATTATTATTTACCTGTAAAAGATTTTATTAAATCAATAGGTATTGGAATGATTGTTGATTTATTATTATCTTTTGATGTCATTTCTGATAATGTCTGTAGATAACGCAGCTGCAGAGTAACAGGATTTTCACCCATAATACGAGAGGCTTCAGCAAGTTTTTCAGCAGCCTGATATTCACCCTCTGCTAAAATAATTTTTGCTCTTCTTTCCCTTTCTGATTCTGCCTGACGGCTCATAGCTTTCTGCATTTCAACAGGTAAATCAATATGTTTTATTTCTACAGCAGCTATTTTTACACCCCACGGGTCTGTTTGAGCATCAATAATAGACTGCATTTCTTTATTGATTTTTTCTCTGCTTGATAATAAATCATCAAGCTCAAACTGACCAATAATACTTCTTAATGTAGTTTGAGAAATTTGGCTTGTAGCATAGTAAACATCATCTACTTCTAAAATAGATTTCTCTGGAGAAACTACTTTAAAATAAACAACTGCATTTACTTTTACAGATACATTATCTTTTGTAATAATATCCTGTGGAGGAACATCCATAACAATAGTCCTCATATTTACTTTTACCATTTGCTCTAAAATAGGGATTAAGATAATCAAACCAGGACCTCTTACACCAGCATAGCGACCAAGTCTGAATACAACTGCCCTTTCATATTCCTGTAAAATCTTAATACTTGAAAAAAGTAAAAATATAATTAGTAATGCAAAAACTACTATTACAGATAAAGATGCAAACATAAACTCTCCTTGCAATATTGTTATAAAATTGCTATATTCATAATTAATAAACAGTTATAGCAAAATATTTATTTTTTTGCAATAAATATTATTGGAGCGAATATGACTAAAAGTATGACAGGATTTGGAAAATACAATAAATCTACAGAAAAATATGATATATCTATTGAAATAAAATCCATTAACAGTAAATATTTTGATATTAATTTCAGACTTCCAAAATCTGTTTCAGCACTTGAAATTACACTACGACAGCCATTACAGGATATACTTATTAGAGGCAAAGTAGATGTACGCATTGAAATAAATATGCATACAATTACAAAATACCCATCATTAAATACTGAGCTTGTGAGAGTTTATAGAGAAATTTTTACAAAAATTACAGAAGAAGCAGATATTGAAGATAAACCAAAACTTGACCATTTTCTTAGAATGCCTGATGTTGTAGATTACATTAATGATGATTCAATGGAAGAAGAGCTTGAAAAAATCACTTATGAAGCAGTAATTGAATGTGCTAAAAAATTAGATGAAATGAGAAAAAAAGAGGGTCTAGCTTTAGAAAAGGATATTACTGCCAGATTAAATAACTTAGTAAAAAATGTTAAATTAATTGAAAATGCAAAAAAAGATATTTTTGAAATATGGAAGAGCAAATTTATTAAGCGTATGCAGGAAATTGGAGTAGATGCAAACTATGAAGAAAGAATTGTTCAAGAAGCGTCTATTATGGGTGAAAAAGCTGATATTACAGAAGAAATCACTAGATTAAAATCACATATTATACAGTTCAAAAATATAATAACAGAAGAATACCCTGTTGGTAAAAAACTTGATTTCTTAAGTCAGGAAATCCATAGAGAACTTAATACTATTGCATCAAAAAGCTCAAAACATGAAATCATCTCTACAGTTGTAGAATCAAAAGCTGAATCTGATAGAATTAGAGAGCAGGTTCAAAATATAATATAATCAAAATTTTTGAGCCTGTGAAAAAAAGTCTGTAAATTCAGTTTTCTATGATTATATTTTTACATATCCTGCTCTATGAATAC